>CAVQMO010000006.1:0-34698 GCA_963713605.1 uncultured Nitrososphaerales archaeon
GGTTGAAGGACTGGATTTTCTTGAGGATATGAATGTAATTGCACTGGATGATAATTTCATCGGGCCACATTCATCTGCCCACGTAACTAACGTTCTTCTCCCCTAAGCTAGAGACCCGTAGTCCGAATGACAGGCTTCACAGGCGACGAGCCTCTTCAATCGGATTTAGGGTCTTTACATATCCTCAATTAGTGCCATTCTATAGCTCCGATTCGTCTTTACCAACTATAATGAAATCAATATCATACCAATCTAACCTCTTCCTGGACTATACTGTCGATTTCCTACCACAATAACGTCTCGTTCATTCAAATTTTAGAACAATTATCGGAGATTGAAAATTCTAGCATCTTATGGTGTATGCCAATTCCCCTTCCTCTTTGTGATAAATCTCAATTGTTTCGATCTTAGAGGATTTGATTAAAGACTGAAATAATAAATTTGGACTTTAATATACCTAGACAAAACCAGAATTAAACATTAACGTGAATAAATACTTTGCTCTTCTTAGACGCTACCCATACAAGCCTCCGTGCAATTTTTGCATAGTGCTCTTATGGTGTAGCGGGAGAATTCACTTCCTCAGCTCCCGCTTAATACGTCCGACAAGATCGTCATTTGAAATTGGTTTTTGAATGAATGATGAAGGGACAAGATCAGGATAAATCTCTTTAAGTGCCTCATAATAAACCTCAAAAGCTGTAATAAATATTACATGTACCCTCTCATCCAATTTGTTGATTTCGTCATAAAGCTCAAATCCCGTCATTCCAGGCATTCTAACGTCAAGTAATAATAAATCATAGTAATAGGGCTTGAACTTTTCAAGCGCTATGTCAGGGGAACTGTATGAATCTACAATTAAACCACTTGACTCCAGAGCAGTCACCATAGAAAATAGCACGTCGGGATCGTCATCTACCAAAAAAATCCTTGTAACGTCTGATTCGGCTGACTTAGTTTCGATAGGTTTTTTTGCCGTAGACGATCAGAATCTTGCATTCTTAATAATTGTTTAATGTTGTCAAGATTTGGTGATGCCCTTCAGTTGTGCATTTTACATTATGAACCCCCAGATGACTTCACTGAAGAGATCTATTCACATGATAAGCAGCAGGAGAGATGGAGATTTAGGGCTTCAGTAAGATGAGGAGGTATGCATGATACTCCTTGTAAATTTACATATCGTCCACTTTAATCATAGTGTTCCATACCATTGAAATATCAAATAAACAAATCGAATGTCAATTAACTATCTATGTCTGCGAAAATCTAGCTTCTTAGCTTTTTCCTCTTGTAGATGATGATATCTGTCACTTTCCTTGACAAATTCCTGTCCGCAATTATGGCACCGTAACAAAGGACCATGATGTTTCATCTTCACATGATTGACCAAATCTTCATATTCATGGAATTTTTCATGGCATTCACTACATTCTTTCTTCTTGGGACTTAAAGAGAAGTGCCCCAGTTTCATCTCTAGTACATATGTAGGGTACTAGAGTATATATCTAATGCAAAACGATTTTCGTTATCAATGTCCCCACCAATTGTAAGTGCATATTACAATAGAAATTGATCAAAGAATGCCGTTATCTCAGCATATTTAGAACTAGAACTCAATTCATAAGGGGGTCCGATTATTGCATAACTTAGATCTGCTTTGTACGTTCATAGGATTGACAGAAATTTCTTACCTCAAATGGAGGAAGGGCTTATCGCAGACGAAGTGGATAGTTGCCTGTAGAGCAAGGGTTCAGGCGAAGCATCTGCATTTCCTGTAAAGTACCCATGGGCGCCGTCGTCGCAGGTGGTAGGTGGAGTTGAGCCTGAGTTAAGTATCGCGGCGAGTACTTCAGAGGGGATTGCGAAGGATATCCAGTACCATTGAATGTTGAAAGTATGTTTACTCCAGGTGCTGCGATCTTTACCGCTGGACCAAAATTACTGAAGAATGCAAATGTGTCGTCAGGTACAGTTGCATTATCGCCCCTGAGTGTAAGGTTGGGTCCAGCGGCGCCACACACACCATCACTGTCATGACGTTCGGATTATTAACTGGGGTGGTAGCAGATGCATCTTTTCCGTGATTCCCAGAGGAGACAACCTTGGTGATGCCTGCTTTGACCGCCGCATTTATGATATTATTGAGCGAGGGAGAATTCGGGCTCTCGATACTAATGTTAAGAACGTCTATCCGTCAGATGTCAGATTCGTCTGCCTTAATTCCGGGAGGTTTTTTCCGTGGACAATCAGAGTCTGGCATTCCTAATAATTGTTTATTATCTGTATTTGATTACATAACAATTGAGGTTAACAAATATTTGACTTAAGTGCATGAGTGCGGCTGTTATTGTTTTACGAACTCTAATATAGGGATCTACAAGTAGATCTGAGAGGAACCATTAGCGGTCAAATAAGGCTGTCTTTAAGTCCATCCGATCTCTGTTTTACTATACCTTCGTCGATAGATTTCTGGCACTTGATTCGATCCACAAGTTAATTGCTTCTTCCATTGCCTTGCTTATGTTTCCCTTCTTTACTCCCATATAATCGGCAATTGCTCGCCTCAATCGCTCATCTGTCTCGTCCTTAATTGCGCTCATCTTACGCATATTTTTTCCCCAAACCTTGTTCTCTCCGCATGGCTCCATCATACTCTTCTGAAGGATTATAATTTTGTTCTCTCCGCATGGCTCCATCATACTCTTCTGAAGGATTATAATTTTGTTCTTTCCGCATGGCACTATGGAAATCATCTGAAGGATTATAATTTTGTTCTTTCCGCATGGCACTATGGAAATCATCTGGGGATCAAAGTCTTCAGAAGCATCGTGAGTTTGTTCCACAGGTGATAATCCTAAAGAAGGGAATGAGGACACCGGCAAACCTACTCTCCTTGAAGTTTTTGAATTACTTCAGCATAATAATACAACCTATCAATTTCATCCTTGTTTTTAGCTATGATGTAACCTCTCCAAGCCTTGCGCAACGCACCCCACGTCTGGCTTTCGAAATAACATGAATCCAATAAACGTGACCTACCTGTTCCTATCATATAGGACAGCTTTTTGCGCGAATGCGTAAGTCTACAGAACTTGGCGACAAATGAGCTATCTCTATTAAATTTATAATATTTCACCCTTAACAACCCCCCCATATACTGCGCCGAATAAACGCTCCGAATTAGGTACCTCATAGAATTTGTTAGTACTTAAACTTTTTGTTACGTTTCATAGTAGTATTAGTGTATTAGAATTAAACAAGGAAGGACATTACTGGAATCGAAAAACACCACTTGTACGCTATATTTTGGCCATTCATAATTTTGATGTATGATATGGATGGAGTTGGGAAGATATAGAGAAATCAAGGTAGATGGGAAGATATAGAGAAATCAAGGTAGATGGGAAGATATAGAGAAATCAAGGTAGATGGGAAGATATAGAGAAATCAAGGTAGATGGGAAGATATAGAGAAATCAAGGTAGATATATAGTATAGTGTCGCTATTTTCGGTCAATCACAGTTCATTCCCTTAGCTGCTCTTTGCGAATAATTCCTGCTGTATTAGCCTGTTGGCCTAGAAACTGCAGGGCTTATAGGAGAAGATGAGGGTGTAATACTGGATGCTGAAATCGGTCCCCTGTAGAGTAGAGGCTCTGGCAAGGTATCTAGATCCCCTGTAAAGTAACCATGTGCTGCACCATCACAAGGAGTACCTGGTTGTGAGCCAGATCCCAAGATGGCAGAAGCCACTTTAGAAGGCATCGCGTAGGGATGTTGTGCCTTATATAATGCTGCCGCTCCAGTAACATATGGAGCTGCCATACTCGTTCCACTATCTACAGCATACCCTGTACCGTTGTACGTTGAGAGTATGTTTATGCCGGGGGCTGCTATCTTAACAGCCGGACCAAAGTTGCTGAAGAAGGCAAATGTGTCGTCCTGGATAGTTGAATTTTCTCCTGCCAGAGTAAGAGCAGGTCCTGCGGCACCACATACTCCATCACTGTCACCAATTGCTGAGACAGTTATGACATTGGGGTTGTTAGCTGGAGTGGTAGCCGATGCATCCTTACCATAATTTCCAGCGGCAACAACCACAGTGATACCTGCTTTGACTGCGGCATTTATGATGTTATTAAGTGCAGGAGAATTCGGGTTCTCGACACTAATGTTAAGGACATCTATTTCATCAGCATGTTGGATAGCGTATTCTACTCCCTTTATCTGATTCGTTATTTTGCATTCCCCAGCAGCATCACAGACCTTGATAGCCCAAATTCTCGCCCCGGGAGCAATCCCAACAATCCCAACGTCATTATCTTTGGCTGCGGCTATTCCTGCAACATGTGATCCGTGTCCGTTATCATCATTTCCAGTTGTAGTTCCATTGATAAATGTCACATCTCTGTACACATTTAGATCTGGATGGTCCAAGCTCACACCAGTATCCAGAATCGCTATATCCACATTAAAGTCAGAGGCTGACATATTCGTATCTGTGCTGATTGGAGTTACTCTTTGCATTTCACAGCTTGCAGCTAGAGAACTGGCGTTAGTGAGAGTCGCGTTTGTAGCAGAAACATTTTCTACAGTATAAATGGAGGTATTACTAGCAATAGCTCGGTCTAGCATGGTTCTCTTTAGTCCGGCTGGAAGTGCTTGACTTCCTGTGAGTATATCTGTGTCACTCTCAACATCTTCTATCTGCGCATTATGACCTGACGATTGATCTAATTCGGCGTTGCTATCAGCTTGAGTGGCATTATAATCTACAAATCTTAGATCGTTGAGAAGCTCGGGACCGGGGTTGCCACGAAATGAAACTGCTTGGTAACCGGGTAGGTCGTAGACATGTATCAATGTGACACCTGGAATTGCTTGAATTTCATTTGCAACATCGTAAATGTTCACATCAAGGCAGAGCTCTGGTCTTAGCCTGCAAAATGTATTCAGGTACTATGGGAAGGAAAGGCTCTCTGGTAGATATCTCTAATTACGACTTGACATATCCCAGATCCCAGGCATGCAGCAACATCAGTTAGTAATGATGCAGGTGCAGGACTTAATGAGTCCGAAGAGGTATCATAGCCTCCATTAGGAGAGGCTGTTGCTGAAGCCTCATATTCTCGATTACCGGAGTTGTGAGTGTCTATTGGCAGAACGTATGCTGACAGTGTTGAAAGAACAATTGTTATAAGTATTATGTGCTTATAGTTTGCGAGAATTGTTCCTTTAGTGTCGTTCAATCGTCTATACACCGTAAATAAATTATGTATTATATTAATATTCTCAAAATAGAACCTCAAAGAAGGATATTTTTTATGACTAATCTATTACCTTCGGATGATTCTATCGATACCGAAAGTCTACTTAAACACTATCTAGGGAGTACCGAGGTAAAAATTGCTGAGCACGGTCACTGCGGCAGCAGTCAATAACGCACATATCGCTACACCGCAAAGTGCGCCAGTAACAGTTAATGTTGAGTTCTTGAACGCATTTCTACTGTCCACATATTTGTGAAACAGTATGTAGGTTAATCCCAGAGATGCGGGTAGTTGAAATGGTATAATGTAAAGTGTTCTGCTCTGGATGATCCAATCGCCAAGGAACAAAGGTATAATTGCCATGGCTAGGAAGATAAGAAGAAATAGTGTTGATGGTTTTCTGTAATTAGATCTCAAAACCCAGTACAATCCCAGTAAAAGTACGACCGAATTCCCCAATATTCCCCCTAAACCGCTATTAACGGCAAATGCTAGGGTCTCCCAGCGTTGAGCATACCCACTGGCTCCCATATGAACATCTAATAATTCCAAGTCACGTATTGCGCCAGAGGTAGAACTTGTTATCAGAGATTTAGAAATGTCAATCACTACTGAAGACGCAATGACTAGAAGAATCAAGATAATGCCCCTTTTCGAATAGTCCGTTGTTCTATGTATAATTAGCAAGATCAGAAATATACTTGCACACAGAGATATTATAGTCCAAGTATATACATGAGCAAAAAGTGTGGCTATCAGCAATATCGAAAACACTGCCAATGTAGGTTTTCTCGGATCCTTTAGAAATTGGAAAAGATAGCCCAAGCAAACATAACCTATTATTAACGCAATCCAATTTGCATAAAATCCAGCAAATATTCCAATCAAAACCTGAGATGATATGGTTGTCAGAAAAGCCGCTAAAAAAGGGGTAATATAATTTGATGTTAATTGACGAGTAAGAAAATAAACAGATAAAACAAGCATTGGAGAAAGCACTACAGGGCTACGATTTATCATGTGAGAGATATCGTCGGAATTGGTTAGCTTCACTGCAAGAAACATGAAGAATAAAGACAATGGCCTATCACCACCCTCTACAGAAAATAATTGTCTCAGAATATTCTCTAATCCTTGGTTGGAGCTCTCTGTTAAGTTGCTCATCCATAGGGTATACTCATCTGAATCTACCCCTACAAGTCGATCATCTTTGTTCAAGGCAGGTTGATAAGGGATTAGAGTGCTAAGCCTGATGATAAAGCCAAGAGAGGTAAAAGACATATTATTGTATTTCGTTTCCTTGACGTATTTTTCCTACTAAGTAAAACATTCCTGTTACAAGTACTACGTCCATCTGTAGAAGGAGGCTTTTTATCATAATCACTTTTAGGCTTCAGGATTTCTAAATATGCAAAAGGAGAGAAAAAACTCCTTAATTTCGGGAATAGCACATGAATTTCCCCAATTACTAATTTCAACGGAAAGGAAAAGACCAGGAGAATCATCCACACAGCCGATGCTGGCGATAAGATCACAAAAATTTCATAAGCATAATTTCTAATTGAATCATTACTTGAATTAGAGAAAATGAGTGGTTGAAGAGATACCATAATCGATAACGTTGACACAACAATAAATATCAATGAAAAATATGGCAAGAATAACGATAAGTTCACAATAACGAGTTCCTTTTTTCGATTTAATGGCATAAGCTTCTCGTAGAGAATAAGCGCTGCTACGACGGGAAAAATGATTAGGCTGATAATCTCGATGAGAAGAGGTTCTAGAGTTATTCCGACTATTAACAGTCCTCCATATAATATACATGCAATCTTTCTAATTTTGGTTCTTCGCAAGGATATACATAGCCAAATAAGAAGCGCCACCGAAATTATGATATGATCTACATAATTTCCAATTACGTACCGTTCAAATGGGTTATCATAAACAACTCTATCCTTTATAACAAAAACCTCTAATTTTAGAAACGAGCTTACCGTATAGGCGTAGAAGAATGTTACTAGCGCGAGTATTGCAGAAGTTATAATCTCTACCCTAGCGGAGCCCTTTCCAAAGCCGACAGCTAATTTTTCTATTCTTGACATTGCTTGTGGTCCAGCAAGATCAGTTGCTTGCTTGATATAATATAGACTAACTGCACCCTGTCACGCGACGCCGCAGGGCTGATTAGGTGTTGTCTTAGTGTCAATTTGCCTTCCCTTCCTTTTTAGTAGAGGTAGACAAACTGCAGAAGCCTGTGACTTGTAACTCCAGTTAGAAGGGAATTGCGTAACAATACCAAGATAAGTATCTGCGTAAGTTAAAATTCTATTACCACCGACTATTTGAGTATTGTTAGTGCTAACCAAACTGCGTACACTACTAATTAGTTTCTTGAACGTATTGGAAGGCTTATCTGAGCTTACTGTGATACTGTTGTTTGTGGGACGTAAAGAAGAGGAATTAGAGGTTGAATTTCGTCGGTTCAGTGCCTCAAAATATTGAGGCGGAGTAGTCCATAGCACTGGAGATGTACCCACTGAAAGCATTATTATTATCATTATTATTTTTATTATCGTAGCCTGAGAGTTCTTGAGGAACGATCTTGTTCCGGACATATGTCTATTACATCAGATCTTTTGAGATTACACGAATAAAAGCTTGATGGTAGGTACAAAGTAAATAGATAAGATGAAGAAAAATCTAATGCAGAGCATTCTGTTCTAACACACCTCCTACACCCAGATGCTCACTCGGGAAATCAAATACTCAGTAGATATATAGAATGACCTCTGAGGGATAGGATTATCCGACTATCGAACAATAAAGGATATGCTATTTATTAATTCCTGATTTGCATGTCTGAAGGTACATAAAATAATGTCAATTCATACAAACCTTAGTCCTAGAGACCGGAATCTCTTTCCATCATCTTTTCTCGGAATCGAATAATATGTTGAATTTGAGCTTAGGTTTTTCTTCGTCTGTACCGTTCCATTCTCAATTGAAATTAAAGAAGTTATTACAGTTCTAGGGGCAATTTCCAATAGTTTCATATATACCTCATGCAACTTAGTTAGTCCCCCAATGTCAAAAACATCTTGGTGGATAATTTCCCCGTCGTCTATTAATTCATTCATATAGTGGACAGTAACGGCACTTTCTTTCTCTCTATTGAGTAATGCCCAAAAGGAAGGATTTACTCCCCTGTATTTTGGAAGTTTTCCCGCATGTACATTGACACATGCTAACCTTGGGATAGATAGGATGTCCTTATCAAATATCCTCGAGGCAGCTATTGAAAGAATTATGTCTGCATTTAGTGATTTTAACATTTTTTTTATATTGCCATTTTTTAAAGTATTTGTCCTCAAAAGTGGAATCTTGTACTTTTTGGCGACCTTCGCAAGTGAATAGGTATCAGTAAAATTGGCGGCAATGAATTTTTTCACCGTGTACATGCCCCCAATTTTCAAGAATTGAGTTAAGCCAAATACCTGCATCTGATTTAAGATAAATTCCCAAGAAGACATGCTGTTCGGCCTTGTTGGAAGAACAATAATAGCAACAAAATTGATAAATTGAGGCCGAGACCTAATTAGGCTTCCCATCATACGTGGAATATAAAATGGTTCATCAATAGTAATAATAGTCTACTCTAATCTCCCTTCCAACTCCAGCTGGTAACATTTGACTTTACATCATTATATACATCTATCATGTATCTAGATTGGTAACCTAAAGCAAGCAAATACTTGACAAAGCGTTCAAATATGCAAGCAGGGTCCTCATACATATTTTGCGCTCGATAGTAACCAAGTTTTGGGATTAGCGGCAAATAAGAATAAGATCTGACTTTTCCAAGTTCATATGTGTGCAAATCATACACGATAAGTTCAGGTAGTCCACATAGCTTGAATAGAAGCATGAAAGTATTAAATCCTAACAACTGCATGTAGCTTAGCCCTATAGGGATTCTCATTCTGGGTATCACCGAAATTGGAATTTCCATAAAGCTTGATCCACCTACTAGGAACGGACTAACAGGAAAGGCTAATCTATTGAACCTACCTGGAAATAGTGTGGGGAAGATTGACGAATCAAACCTTATATCATTATTCTGTAGAAAAATTATTTCTTCCTTCGTAACTTTGCCTAATGGTGCTCTATATCCTAGTGGTGACCTTCCTACTAGCTTACTATGTACCTCAATGCCCTTCTCAATGTCATTTATTTTTGATCCATTGTCCATGCTATGGCTGTAGGAATGTTGTTCAATTTCAGCTTTCATGGAGTGTAATACATCCAGAACCTGCGCATTGTCTTCTAACGTCTTGCCAGTCACAAAGGCAGTGGGTCTTATTCCATACTTTCTAGCAATTTCCTGGAACTTCAATAGGTTATCGATTCCCATATATGTGACAGTGCCCATTGTTGACATACCTCCAAAATCGGGTTCTACATCAATCGTAAAACATACTGTCTTAGGCACAGACCTATTAGCATTGGTAGGGATAAAAAATGTTACTCAGTCAGTATAGCCAACAATCCGTATCTACATTTGAAGTTTCGCCGTTGGTTTTAGGTTATTATCATGTCCTGCTTATGGCTGGTGTATAATTGCTTGGTGCATAGTGGACTTTCCATGAGGCATAATAACGATGCTTAGCATAAGCAATACATACCATCAGATATTGTGTGATAAAGATATATGATACATGATTTTTTTAATAACTACCTTCTAGTAAGACCAAATATTAAACCAACTCCAATTGCAAAATGCTCAATAATAATTATGACAAATATAATTAGGTATTTTATGTTTTGTTCCCTTAAAACGACCAGAATAGAAGTCCCCAAAACAGCGATTGCATAACCTATGATGATGAAAAGAGCAAGGTACGCTAGATCGGGTCGAACAAGTAATAAAGGTATGTATGACAACCAAAGTGCGATCAATATGATTGGTAATGCGAAAACGAATCTTATCGATGTTGGATGAATTCTTACGATTTTTGCCTTCCAGAAACCATACTTCATCATCCGATCAAATAATCTCGCAAGGGTGTTGTATTTTCTGTAATAGTATACGACTGCATCTGGAGTTACCATTAGCTTGTAGCCAAATTTTCGCATTCTCCAATGCAGCTCATAATCCTCACCGATAACCAAACTTTCATTATAGAGCCCGCTTTTCTCTAGTACACTCCTCCTATACATACAAAAGGACAAAGGATCAACAAAATTTGCTTTTTTGTGCCTGTAAGATGATCCAGCTCCTCCGAGAAAACTCTTTTGGGCATGATTTAATGCCTTCCCGAAGAAGGTCTCGTCATCCGGAGAATCGTGTCTACCTCCTACCCCAGCAATATCGGGAGAAGACCTAAGAATGGAAACCAGCTTTGCGATATACGAAGTGCTCGGTTGTGAATGACCATCTATATATAAAACAAATTCTGAAGAAGAATTCCTTATTCCAATATTTCTTCCGGCTGCCTGAATCCTGTTTGGATTGTCGTATATTCTTATAATATCCGGAAATCTATTCACATATTTCTCCGCAATAATCCTCGTCTGATCTTCAGACATACCATCGATCACTACGATCTCAAAACTATCTCTAGGGAAATCCTGATTCAGTAATGAATCGAGACATCTTCCGATATAGCGCTGCTCATTTCTTACGGCCACTATAATAACTACTTTTTTGATGTGACGCACAGGTTCTTCATTTGACAACATGTCCGCTGGAATCTACACAAGTAACATAAAATAAATTAGCCAGAATATCACTCTTCCGTATTACGCATATTATCAAACATGCGCAGAAGACATCATACATAATGTTCGAATAAAGAATCGGCTTATGCCCGCTGTTATACTTTTGTATCCTAGTTCTGAGCAATCCTCCGCAACATTCATATCATTTCATCTAATGATGAGAAAGAAACTAATCTATACTGATCTTATCGCGATTTAAATTTGAGTCGGCTCTCAAAGAATACAAAGTGAAATTAGCACTTTTAATATCTCCATAAAAGGAAATTTTACATTAAGTTAAAATAGTTCTGTCTGAGATTACCCCGTGTGGGAGTTCTTGTCACTGGCGGGGCTGGTTTCATAGGTAGGCATCTTGTAAAAGCCCTCCTAAAAAGCGAAGAATTTAAGGTAACTGTAGTGGATGACCTTTCAAATAGTAATCAACTAGATTTCTATAAATTCATATCAGAAGGAGATGCTCATATCCTGTCTCAGTTTTTGACCAGAGATCAACTTTCATTTTATAAAGTCGAATTAGCACAAAAGTGCTCTCAAAAGAATATTTGAAAAAGAGTGTGTTGATACATGTATACACTTGGCCGCAAGGGTTAGCGAGGTCAACTCGCTAAGGGATCCAAACTCAGTTTTCGCAACTAATGTAGACGGTACACGAAATCTTCTGTCTCTATCAGCTCTAGCTCATACGCAGAGCTTTGTGTTTGCCTCTTCGGCGGCGGTATACGGTAATTCGAGACGTAGGCCGCTAGCGGAAGAAGATCTGACGGTTCCTATATCTGCATACGGCAAAAGTAAGCTCTACGGAGAACAGCTAGTAGCTGAGATCTAATTCCAAGATCCCAAATGCCATATGCTTGAGAGTATTCAATGTTTATGGGGGGAGTCAGTCGGAGTCTTGTGCCGGAGTAATATCGAGATTCAGTGATCGAATTTCTAAAGGTCTTCCACCAATTATATATGGTGACGGAAATCAAACGCGTGATTTTGTGAGTATAGATGATGTTGTGGAATCGATCACTTTGGCTGCGGGTCTTGAAAGGAAGCATATTACTGAACATGATAAAGAACTTTCATTTGTGAACGGACGGCACAATTATCATGACAAGAAGTCGTTCATAAGACAGAGCGTATTTAATGTGGGAACTGGCGTCCCTACCACTATATTTGACCTTACGAAGATTATAGCAGAATTGGCTACTAACGATCCCCAGTATCTTGGACCGATTTATGAATATGCGCGAGATGTGGGTATAATTGACAGTTATGCGAATACGAAGAATTCTAGCATTAATCTTGGATTCAATGCCAGAGTGACTTTAAGGTCGGGGCTTGCGAGAGCTATAGCTATACGAAACACTAATTTACTAGTTAGTTGAGCTCTCTTAATTCTGGCTTTTATCATTCGTCCAAGTTAAGGGTGAATATACATTCTGTGAATACGTTTTGGTAGTCAGAAATGCAATCTCAGCTAGGCATAGTCGAACAATACCTCTCCCAACCTTTATCTTTTAATCATTAAGCCTGCGGCCTGCTCAACCTGATTGCGTGAGTGACATTTCAAGTTCGATATCATTGATCCACTTTGGTGATTTCGCGAATCATGATCTTCGATAATGGCGCGCGCCTCGCGCTACTATCGGGGTATAGCTAATTTCAGTGCCGAATCTTGCCTTATTCTTTCATTTGGTAGACATCTATAATCATCTCTTGAATTATTCTACGTCAAGAAAATTTTTAAGATTGCTGATTTTTTTCTCATACTCATTTAACCTTTCAGATCTAAGTTCACGCATTTCTTTTTTTAATTCTTCCTTTCTTTCCTGTGCTATTCTAATAGCTCTTTTGATATCATTTTGAGTATTATTAACATGGATTGTTCCTTTGTTAAAGTATCTCTTCAACGGATCCGAGTTGGAAGTTATCAATGGCAGACCTAAGGCAACTGCTTCGTAAGCACCAGCTACCATTGTCCTACCGCTCGTAGTAAGATCCATTATTGCATCCACCTGTTGAATAAGATGAACATAATCAACATAATGTAGAAAACCAGTAAAGAAGATGTTAGGAGATTTTTTACTTCACTGTCGATGGTAAATATTCGCTGAATCGCCAGTTATGAAAAATTTTATGTCAGATAATTCGGCTGCTGCTTTAAGAACTTCTTCCAGAGGTTCATCCTCCGCAAAAGATGATATGACTGCTATTTTAAACACTTCTTCGGGATTAGAGCTTATTTGATACCCTTTGCTCATAGAAAGTTCAGCAGCCAAATCAGGAACGGGATCTTCCAAGACAATAGGTTTTATGCTATAATTGGTAATGAGGAGATTCTGTAATTCCAAATTAGTAACTATATTTGCATTCGCCCTTTGCATCACAAATTTACTTATACGCCTGGACCATGGTCTTTCTATCGCACCTGTATGCAGGTCAATCAAAACTTTGGGTCTGGATTTCTGACTGCAAAAGTAGCAGTATAACGTCACAACAAATGCACAAGATATAGGCGGACTTTGACAGAATACTATGCCCGGTCTCTCTTTTAAAAGGATTCGTAGAGTCTTGATGTATAGCACTGGATGCTTCACTCGAGAGGTCGACAGTAGATAGAGCGAAGCACCCAAATGCTTCGATATACTACGGGCCCTAATACTATGGCTACCCCAAACAAAAAACAGAATTCTCAAACCACTATTTCTCCAAACGCTCGTCAAATACACCTACATGTAAATATTCAATTTATATGATTTGGTCATATTTCACAAAGTGAAATAATCTGACTAAAGGGCTTATTTACATCTAGATTTCAGCCAAAGAAATTGAATCATATAGGACATACTCCAAAAGTTAATACGTCTGACCTCAACTATAAATAAAATTCTCCATTAGAGATGAAAGCTAAGAACAGCAACAGCATTTTACGTTTTTTACTAATTTCTATTTATCACAACAACATTATCTTAATCCTACCGGGGGCATTTATATCAGGTATTCTAATACTTTATATCCTTTCTGTATTGTTTCTAATACCTTTTGAAATCGTAATCCCATTAGCCGTTATCCTATCTGTTTTAATCATTGCTTTGACCAAGTATTACTCCTTCGGTTACCTAAATAGAATAAAGGGACACAATCCTAATTCGCCTCGATTTACAAGATTGGGCCCCCCTTCATCTTCTGAGAAGATTAAGAAGAATAGGATAAACCAAAAAAATGGTGAAGATGAAATGCTAAATGCATTATTCGTTATCATGTATCTTGTTCTGCTAGCAGTATCCAGCTTGGGGTTATTCTATAGCCCTTCTCTTTCTGTGAGTAAATTATTATTCATACCATGGGAGAATCTGCTTGCCAACCCAGTCAACCTTTTGCTTCTCTCATCAGCGATTGCTCTTTGCTTCTTTCTACCAGGATATGCTATTGTTAAAATTCTCTCAAACATGAAAGGTGATCATTCTAAATATCTATTACCCATTCTAAAACAACCATTACCTAGGGTTCTAATTGCATACCTCTTCAGTGTCTTTATTACAGGATCAACTGGATATATAGTTCCATCCTTATCTGAAGTAAATTTAGGGTACTTGACAGTTTTCGGAAATACTCAGCTCTTCCTGAATATTCCGAATCTGACCAGCATTATACTCCTTGTTATTTATGGTACAATCCTTGTTTTTTTTGCTAAACATCAAAGGGTAAAGGTAATACCAGTTCTCATGTCACCAGGTAAACAATACAACAATTTCAAGGTAGTTTTTTTTTCATTTGAAGATAAACTGAGATCTTATTTTACTTGTGACGGAAATAGATCAAAAGTTATTATCTTTGCGAGTTGGTTTGCATTAGTTATTTTTTACACATATTATCTTAATGATGGCGAAATCATTACGGATCAATGGTTTCATCACGGTAGGGCTCTTCTAATTAATTCTGGCTTTTTTAAAGCAGTAGGAGCATCTGGAGAAGATGCTTTCTGGAATCCGCCATTCTTTCCTTCTCTTCTGGCAGCATTTTTCAATTTATCTGGTGTTCCTTCTGTTAACGCATACGTAACAATAGACTTTCTAAATATGATCCCGGTCATTGCATTTTATTATTTCTTCACAGGATGGGTTATCGATAAGAGGAAAAGGGCTGGTTTGTTGGCGACAACACTATTTATGTTAGGATCAGGGTTCGGATGGATTGTAGCAATAGTTATAACGGCTGCTTCTCCTCCGGTGAGCACGATATCATCACTTGAAACTTTAGACCAAGTTTCTTTCATATCATATGACGTGGGCCTCCCCAACACGTTTGTCAACGTAAATCATCCTGATATCACAACACCTTTAGTTATAGTTGCCATTCCCGCGGGGTTTACATTACTCGGTTTAATAGGAAATATAAAAAAAATTCAAGAACAGCAAAGATCGATAACATTGATCAATAGAGAAACCGACATATCAGGTACGGTCAATCCGTTGAGATCGAAAGCTCGAGCTGTGGGTTTTGTTACCATCATCATGACAATTACTACGCTTCTAGGTATTCTAGCCCATGATGAATTTTACTTTTTTGTTATAATTTCGTGTATTGTTATGATATTATTAATTCGAAGGCCAATAATGTTTCCTTTCATCTATTCTTCTATTTTTGCTTCATTCTTGTGTGCTATGATATTGATTATTTTGTTGGATCTCTTCATTTCACCGACAGAATATTATATGATTAGAGTTATATCGAATTATCCTCTAATCTCTCTTACTTTTATATTTGTGTCCGTCTTCCTTATGCTACATATAGTAACGACTTCAAACATAATGAAACAACACTACGTAGACAAATTCGAAGGAAAAATCAGACGATTGTCAATTAGGAATCTGAATACAACCATCCAACACGAGATACCAAAAATAGTAGCATTTATAGCCTTTAGTGAGACAACAATGAAGAATCTAGTTCGCAACCATCCTAAGGTTCTCAATATATCTAAAATTGCTTTCTCTATAATCATAGTTTCAGTAGTATCTTATCTGTATTTATTTACCTTTATAGTATGGGAACAGCTTTCGGAATCGGACATTCGTTCCCAAGTCGATCTGCAGTCCGAGTATAATACTCCGTGGTATTTCATTCCTATGAAGCTTGGCTTGCCAGGGTTATTGGGACTTTCGTTTCTTCTTTCATTCATTTTTAAGAGATTTGAGAGAGAAGTATTCGTTTTTGGGATAATCGGGATCATTGCCTTGCTGGCTGGGCCATATTATAATGAACACAGATTTGGAAAATATGTCATGGCGGGTATGGCTTCCTTAGCAGCTCTGCTAATTTATAATTTGATATCATTTAAGGCTTATAATCCGGGCTGTTCTAATTTTATCTCTATTCTAAGCTATCGGTTGAGGCTGAGGCCGATGGTTAACGGAGTTATTCTTGGACTAATTGTTACTTTTAGTGGTATGTCTGTATTTATGTACGCCGGGTATTATGACTTTATTAATCAGATCCCGGATTGGGGTGAGGGAGATCGAAGAGACTCCCCTACAATGTTAGAAATGAATATGCTCAATTTTCTACGAGATCAGATGGCTAATGATCCTCGAATCTATAATATTGCGATGCCTGAAAGCGAAGCAAACCCTACCAGACCTGGATTAATTAATAAAATCTATGGTTTCACACCTGTGCCCATACCCAAGCTTGTTCAAGGCCCATTAATCTTTAATGCTTCGACTTTGGAAGATTTCTATAGACTACTGGAATCTACCGACACAAAATATATTCTACTCCCAAAGAAGTTTATTGTTGATGAGCTTGGAGATATTCAATTTTCACCAACTTCTTTTTTTTCCTATAGGAACGATTCTTTTATTCTATTCTCGTTAGAAAATTTCCCAAAGATCTACGAAGACATTAATTACATTGTCTTAGAAGTCCCGCCTCTAATACCTCCAGAATCATCTACTCTTTCTTCGCAATCTCAATCAGCGCATCCGGCGATAGTTGGTAGCAATAACAGCGAAATTGCCTTGATATATCAGAATGATACTCAGGAACGGTTAGAGCCATTACAAGATTACTTGCGAGAAACCAATGATTCTTCAATTTCATACATCAAGGAATTGAAATACAAAAAACATTACTATCCACTTAGTATGCTCGCCTTATCTAAGGCAAAATACGGTGCTTTTGTGGATGGTGATTTATCTGCTTTTTCTAAGGAATATGTAATATTACCATTCAATCCCCCTATCAATGCGAAGTCTACTACTAATTATTCCAGAAACTATTTAGAGTACAGTCAGAAATGGAGGTAATCTTATTGTAATTGATTCCGAGGACGATTACAACATTGATAATAATAACAATAAAACAAGAGATTCGGGAGGCATATTTCGTAAACTATTGTCAGTTAATGATAAGAATAGCACCGTTGTATATTCAGCCACCTCACCTTTTGTAATTGAGAGAGAATACGGAAATGGCAAGTTTATCTATGCAAATGCAGCCGGATACTTTCATCGAATCCTGGCTTCACCAAAAGATTCTTTTTTAACTCTTGCAAGGTTCCCCGAAATTCTCGGTCTAGAATTAGAACATGGATTAACATATCTTGAAAAAGACAGACGGGTTGCTCAAGTCGATGATACTTTGACCTCCAACCAAAATAATTCAATTGTTGCCCCAGCTATTAAGCTACCTGGCTCGGTGTCAGAACGGGCTATACAAGAGGGAATTGAAATACCTTTAGAAGAAGCATTAACCTCTACCCATAATATTATTATAGTCGTCTCTCTTGCTATTGCGGCAGCTATAGTTGGCATAAAATATATTGTTTGGCACAACAGTAAAAGACCTCAGAGAAGAGAATGATGTCGATCCAGAAGGGGATACTAAATTCTGAATTTTGTCGGATTCTAAGTGCGTGCTACTGTATATATAGATTCTTGATAGCCGCTTCTTGGTTTATGTTATTTCGACAGCAAACGGGCGAATGAATACTATTTCTAGGCGGATTCTATAACAGAGGCAAGATCAATGGGCGTGAGATTGCTTCGATCCACGCAGTTTAAGTTGGGCCAGGTTTGATCTCGATGTGCTAGTAGTGAACTTATATCTGAAATATCAACGATTGGCCTGGGCACCACATTGCTGTTGGCATGTGTCGAATTATCATTATGAATTAATATGGACCTCAAGTTTATAGTAGACACAGAAAATGGTTTCACGGAGCTAAAATGTCGAATTATTATGGCCGACTTGGCTTTTCCAAATCAATCCTTTATCATCAAGCTAGTAATTCTTTGTTCGTTCGCATATGCTGTACCTGATATGATTTCTGACATTTTTTCAGCCTTTGGTCAGGAACAGGAGGATGCTCTCAGTACTGTAGCCTTGACTAATGAATCTATTAAAGGCGGGGGAGGTGAATCAGAAGAAGAGCTGGACCTTGAACCGAAGATCAGGGACGAGAACATAAAGGCAGAGTTAGTATATGAAGCGTCCATGAATCCTACAAGCATGGTTTTCCTGGATGAGAATGATATTTTACTTTTAGAGCTTGTCAATGGTCACTGTATTTAGAGTATTAAATGGGGTTTTACAACCTGAGCCTGTGCTCGATGTTAATGTATCTAGAGTAACCGGAGAGAGGGGTATGTTAGGCATAGCACAATCAAAGGGACCTCAGAGGCAAACTTATGTTTTCTTATACTACACCGAGGCTAATGTGGATGATGGTAATCCAATTGGTAACAGATTATATAGATACGAATTTGTAGACAATAAATTGGTAAATCCTAAACTTATCCTTGACTTACCCGCATTCCCTGGACCTTATCACAATGGTGGAGCGATAACAATCGGGCCTGATGGAAACATATATGTTCCGATAGGTGATTTGTTTGATGATAAAACATTTCCCAGCACACAGGTTCAGAATATTGCTGAAGGGGAGAAACCAAATGGATCAGGTGGCATTCTAAGGATTACACAGAATGGGAAACCGGTGGGGAATGGCATTCTGGGTCATGAACATACTTTAAACCTGTATTATGCCTACGGAATAAGAAACAGCTTCGGAATTGATTTTGATCCTGTAACTGGTAATTTGTGGGATACCGAAAATGGGCCACTCTATGGTGATGAACTAAACCTAGTGGAACCTGGTTTTAACAGTGGATGGAGAAGAGTTCAAGGTGTTTGGTACGATAAGGGAGGCCACTTAGGCCAGCAGCTTACTCATGCTCCCCCCCGAAATTTGGTAAACTTTAATGGAACGGGTATGTATAGCAATCCTGAATTAACGTGGAAAGTAAATGAGACTGGCCTCACCGCAATTAAATTTCTCGCGTCTGACAGACTAGGCCTGCAATATAAGAATCAGATATTTGTAGGCGATGTTTACAACGGAAATCTGTATCATTTTAAGACTAGATGAAAATAGAACAAAACCTGTTCTGGATCCACCTTTAAGTGACAAAATAGTAGATAATAAAGAAGACTTGAAGATGTAATTTTTGGGGAGGGATTCACTGGAGGAATTACTGATATAGAAGTTGGAGAGGATGGTTATCTTTATACTCTCTCAGGGGTTTGGAGCGGTAAGGCCAAAATACATAGAATTGTTCCTATGAACGAATGAAGAGAGAAGAATGCTTTATCCGCTCCCTCAAAATAGAGACAGTTAGGACATAAATCCGATTTATCGCACAACCATACAGAATGAGATCCACTGAAATTATGGCACTGATATGACTGACAAAATGAAATACTGTCATAAGAGAAGTTGTTCATAGACTTTATACAATTTTTTTTCCATGACTGTCCAATTGTATTTCTGTAAGAACGCATTACGTCCGTTATTCCCTAGTTTCTCTCGTCGTTCCAGATTGTCTCTCAGAGCAAGAATTGCTTGACTCAACTGCTTAACATCGTCATATTCTACTACTATACCACATTGGGCTTCCTTAATTATTTCAGTTGCGACATTAGTAATTATTGGAACGCCGCACATCATTGCTTCAAAAAGTTTGTTGCCAACGACATACTTGTTCTGGGTATGCGAATTCAGATCATATAGCGCTACCATAGCATCTGAATCCAATTCTATTGCCAGTACTTGTTTATGTTCCAAAAATCCCATGTAAGTGATGTTGGTCGTATTACTGATACTGCTCAATAATTTTTCATCTTCAACCCTGCCCGTGACGACTAAATCAACCCCTCTCAAATCCGTTATAGCGGAAGATAGCACTTCAAGCCCACGATGTTTCCGTATATGACCTGTAAACGCCAATTTTAAGGTGTTCTCCTTGGGCGTTCTTAGTTTTTTTATATAGTGATCTTCGGAGCAATTCATTATTGAGACGCATTTTTTTGGCTTCCTATGAAACGTATTGATTAGTTCATCAGAAACACTTATCAAAACGTCTGCCCCTTCGGCTAGTTTTTCTTCCAGAGAATTAGTAAATGAATATAGCCGTCTAAAAAAACTATTCTTCAGCGGAATATAGGCCATAGCATGTCGGTCAAAAACATCGAATACAAGCTTCTACTATCTCCAAATACCTTCTTGTATAAGTAGCATGGTGGCATCGTCTCTAAGTCGCATGCGTGGACAACCTTAGGTCGATGCCAGAACAGCTTGACGGTCACCCAGAACCAAAAAAGAGGAAGATATGGAAGTAATAATGGGTTTCCCGACGGTGCTTTAAGATTGAAAAATTTAAAGACCGCTCCATCGCTATCGATTTTCTCTTTTGGCATTTTTGATCCTTCTCTGTTCCAGCAGAGCACTAAAGTTGAGTATCTTTTGCTAAGGGATTTTATGATCTTCTGGTCTCTCATAGACGGCTGGTTTATAATTGCGTCGGCTTTGACCAGGGTCACATCCATCAAGTTAGTGAATTTACCTAAACAGTTTCGTATGGCCAAACTGGTAATAACCTTTCGGTAAAAATAGTCAGTTGACAATAGAAAATGGATTGGCATTATTGCAGTATTCATGTGTACGTCTAATACTACTGCGTGTTAGTATGCTTCTAAATAAGACGACGAATTTTAGTTCAGGCGGGTGGTTGGGGTTTTAGATCGGGCTAGACCTGACTTCGCACTTATGAACAAGAAAGACCTTGGGTTAAAGGTTGAACACGGAGCAACGCAACCGCCGATAGAACCAAATGACAGAATAAAGATCAGCCGAATCGTAGACAGTAGATAATCTTAATAAAACATTCAACTGCTCCTTCCATTGATTGATTTCGCTAACCATACCTACATTTACTAAGGAGATGGAAGAGGTAGCTGTTAACGCTCTTCAAAATGAGATGCTTGTTGGAGGCGAAAGTGTAGATAAGTTTGAAGACGAATTCGCGAGATATATAGGAACTGATTATGCCGTGGCAGTTAACTCGGGATCTTCTGCCCTCTTGTTGACTTTTTACTCACTCGACATCAAACCTAGAGATAAGGTGTTAGCACCGTCGGCCACCTTTGTTGCAACAGTAAATGGGTCATCGATACTTGGAGGCGTACCGATTTTCTGTGAAATTGGCAATGACTATTTAATTTCGCCAGAATCATTAGAGCTGACTATGAATACCAATCCTGATGTAAAATACATAATTCCTGTGCATCTTTACGGACATCCGTGTAATATGGATGGAATTATAGAGTTTGCCCAACGTAAAGATGCCGCGATAGTAGAAGATGCAGCACAAGCTCATGGTGCAAAATATAAAGCAAAAAGAGTGGGTTGTTTTGGAAAGGCAGCAATATTTAGTTTCTATCCTACAAAAAACATGACGGTTTGTGGCGACGGCGGAATGATTACAACAAATATTAAAAAAATCTACGAGTCTGCGAAAAAGATGCGAGATGTGGGACGAGTAACAAAGTACACGCATGATAAGATAGCATACGCTTTAAGGTTGAATTCGGTGAACGCCAGCTATAGGCAGAGTACAGCTTAGGTATCTTGATGAATGGAACGAAAAAAGACGATCATTGGCAAAGAATTATTACAATAAGCTGAGCGGAGTGGGAGATTTGATCTTACCTCCAAAGCCGGATGCTAATGCGAACCCTGTTTACCATATGTACGTAATTAGAACTAACCAACGAAACGCACTAGGAGCGTGGCTTTTGATGAATAATGTTTCCACTGGAGTACATTATCCGATACCTGTACATAGACAGCCCGCCTATCAAGTGTATCAGAATAAAATTAACTTGAGGTTCACGGATCAATGGAGTAACACAGTTCTTTCACTACCAATTTACCCAGGACTCGACTATATTAACCAGGAATATGTAATAGAAACGATTAATCAATTTTATGAGAATAGACTTTATGAGTCAAAAAGTGTAAAAGATGCAGAGCAAGCATGGTCAAAAAAATTAGTTTAGCTCTTCTAGGAGGCGGCTACTGGGGAAGTAAACTTGCATATGAATATAATCAATTCCAGAAGGAAATAGGTAATGATCAATTTAGTTTTATTGGCATTGCTGACACAGACAAGAAAAGACTTCTAGAAATTGGAAATTTACTCAACCTTCCAACTTCTATGCTATTTACTGATGTTGAAAAATGTTTGAAAAACCCGGAAATTGATGCTATTCACATCGCGACACCGAGTGAAACACATTACAATCTTGCCAATCAAGGCCTCCTAGAAAACAAGCACATTTTGCTAGAAAAGCCCATGGCTTTAGACAGTAGAAGTGCTTTCAGACTAGCAAGACTGGCAGAAAAAAATGGTCGGATTCTCCTTGTGGGTCACATCTTTAGGTTTAATGCTGCGTTGACTAGCGCTAAGCTAATATTGGAAAAATCAGGAATAGGAAAGATAAATTATCTACAATTGTCATGGCTTGATGAATTAAATCCGATACCTAGCAGGGATATAATTTTTGATTTGCTTCCTCATCCTATAGATATTATCAACTATTTAACTGACGAATGGCCCTCTTCGATATACACACAATCAATATCATATACTCGACCCCCTGGAAGAGAAATGGAGGACATGGCTTTCATTATTTTGGAAATGCCAGACAAAACATCAGTTCAGATAACTCTGAGTTGGATTGCACATGGAATAAAGGAAAGAAGTATTATGATTACAGGATCAGAAGCTACAATGTCTGTCGATGCATTATCTCAAGATATCAAGATTTGCAATTCCAGCGGGAAAAAAGATGTAACGGTCGTCAAGAACAATACAATAAAATCAATGGTAACTCACTTTGTGGAATGCATCCATGGGAAGGATAATCCAAGGAATACGCTCACTTGTCGGAGCCATGACTGTTAATGTTCTGTCTTCTGCAAGACGAAGTTTGGATGAAAAAAGGGGTTTAAAGATACTTGAATAAAAGAAGGTTTTCTGTAATTAAGGACGTAGCTATTGGCGCTGACAGTCGAATATATGATCAAGTTAATCTACATAAATGTCAGATTGGAAAAGAATCAAAAATAGATGCCTTTGTGTATATCGAAGAGGGGGTCATTATAGGGAGTCGCGTCAAGATTAGACCATTTACTTTCATTCCAACAGGGGTTACAATTGAGGACGATGTATTTATTGGTCCAAGTGTGACTTTTACCAATGACAAATACCCGAAGATCGGTGCTAATTGGAGATTACTTAGAACGACGATTAAGAAGGGAGCAAGTATTGGTGCAGGATCGGTCATACTTCCCGTAACTGTAGGAGAAAATTCGCTAATAGGGGCAGGCTCAGTGGTGACCAAGGATATTCCTGAAAATGTAACTGTTGCGGGAAATCCAGCAAGGGTCATTAAGATAAAGCGAGACCCAGACAATATTTAGATACAGCATACTAACATGGACTTTGAGGAGGTCAAGTCTTGCATAGCGACACACCAGGAGAAGACGAAGTTGACTCCATCGCCAACTTCAATATGAATATTATTCCCAATCCGTCGTAATTACTACGGTCATAAAGTATCTGAACCGAGGAGAAAGTAAAGAGAGAGGGAAGGAGCATTTTTTATGCGTATATACTAGCCGGAATACTTATAGTTTTATGAAGGTGCTAGGACGTTGAGCAAAATCCAGATTGGTAGAGGTGCTGTATATCTCTATATCGAGAACATTTCTTCCATGATTCTTGGCTACGCCTTCTGGCTCATATTGTCAAGGATGATAAGTCCTGAGACTGTAGGAATTTCTTCTTCGTATATTTCTTTTGCCATGATCTTCATTTCTATTGCATCCATCGGGGTTCCGCTTGGTGCTCAGCGCTTTTTAGGGAAAATGTTTGCAGAGAAACGATTTGAGGATGCTATGGTTTTTGTGAAGTCCTCCTTCTTCATTGTATCTTTAGGTCTATCTGCTTCCACATTGATAATTTTAGGAAGTGGTTACATATTCTTCAATCATTTCAGATTTATTTTAATTGTAGCGTCGATGGTCTTAATTGTGATATCTACAGTTAGTATCCTTCTTCGCTCTATATTTATTGCCTCATTGAATACAAAGAAAGTTCTCTTGGCTTCAACTATTTCGTCAGCCATTAAATTAATTGTTGCTGTCATTTTGGTATCATTAGGAACAGGAGAAGTAGGCGTTCTGATTTCTTTTGCAGTTGCTCCTCTAATTACGTCAACTATCTTGGTGCTTGATCTGAGGGCTCTCCTAAAACAAGCGAGCAAAATGACCCTGGTTAGGTTCAGTGATTCTTTACGATTACTCCTGAAGTCTAGTGTAGTAAGCTGGATACCTTTATCGATTGAAGCACTCGGAACACAGCTGGGAACAATTATAGTACTTGGAATTCAAGGTTCAACTCAAGCAGGATTCTATTTTATCGCCTTTCAAATATCAATGGGAATATCCGCAGTCATATGGGCAATAGAGGGAACGGCTTATCCTGCATTAAGTTCTATGGAGAATGGTCGGGAGAGGTTTGTGTGGCGAACAATAAAGGTCTCTTTGCTCATTTTGTTACCGATCTCTTTTGCAATAATTTTCTATTCGACTAGCATTATCCAATTATTTGGCCAAAGTTACAGTGAAGGTTCAACAGCATTGCAGATCTTGTTACTTTCGGTCGGCCCAAATGCAATTATGAATGGCATTGGAATATTGACGTATGCCTATGGCAATTATAGACATGTTTTAATAATTGGTCTTGCGTCGACGGTCCCACGACTTTTGCTTTACTTTATTCTTGTTCCAATGTTAGGTGGAACAGGTGCTGGACTTAGCTACACGCTAGGAACGATAGTTGGACTGATTGCATCCATTGTCATTTCTAAGAAAATCGGACTGATTATACCTTGGAAAGAAGTCGCGTTGATGACAGCCGTACCATTAGTGATAGCATTTCTTTTTTCAGGTTTGAATGTGCATCCTCTGCTAGGAATAACGCTATCAATCCTGGGATCATACTTAATTTACTTAAAATTGATGTTAATCGATAGAAAAGATGTCCAGGACTACCTGCAAATACTACCTGGAAATATCGCAAACCCTCTGAACCGTATTGTAGACAGAGTGGCTAGAAAAATAAATGGAAGGTACTGAGAATCTATTGCTTTAACTCATTTCATTAAAATATTTTAATACTTTAATAGTTTTTAAAGAAAAGAAAAAATTACAACTTCAATTGAATTCCATATAATCAAAATAAAAAATCAGGGATTAAATAATTGTTCCCTAATTGTTGTCTCCATCATCGTTCCCGTCGTCATTATCATCGCCGTCTCCGTTTCCATCACTTCCACCGTCATCGCCGTCTTCTTCTCCACCACCATCATTTGGGGCACCAGTCATGTTTGCTCCAGTCATGTTTGCTCCAGTCATGTTTGCTCCAGTCATGTTTGCTCCAGTCATGTTTGCTCCAGTCATGTTTGCTCCAGTCATGTTTGCTCCAGTCATGTTTGCTCCAGTCATGTTTGCTCCAGTCATGTTTCCTCCAGTCATGTTTCCTCCAGTCATGTTTCCTCCAGTCATGTTTCCTCCAGTCATGTTTCCTCCAGTCATGTTTCCTCCAGTCATGTTTCCTCCAGTCATGTTTGCTCTCACTTCCACAGCTGGGAATGTACTTATATCATTTACACATACGGTCTGCAGGTTATCCCCTTCGAAGACAGGGACAAGGTTAAATGATACAGCATTTTGAACGACATTTCCTGGCCAGATTTCAAATGGGAAAGTGCTAGTAAGCACCTCTGTACCATTAACAATGCCGCGTGGCACTTTTATAAGCTCTGCCTCTGTGTCGTTGATTTCTACGTCTCCTCCCTCATCGAAAGTAATTTCTATCATGCCTGTGCTGTTTGCACTAATCCCGAGACATTGCGCTACTGGCCCCAGTTTTACAAAGTGATTGTGCCAGACGGGATCGATTGCATCTCCGTTCTGGGCAACGCTATCTAAATAACCTGAGTGAGTGGTCGTCACGATAGCTGCGTTAGTCCCTTCGCTGGTTAATAGTCCATAGCCAAACGCCTTTCCTACTGCTTCAATTCCTTCAGGAATCTCTGCATCTGCTATAAATTCTACGTCCATCCCGGATTCGGTCAATTCGAAGACTGTACTGTTTAGTGCAAGTAGTCTGCATCTACTGTTGCTAGAACGGATGATAGTGCGATTGATGCTGCAGTTAAAAAGGCAAGGAGTCCTGTTAGAATGAGTGCACTATTCATCGAACCTCATATACTGGAGGTTAGTATATAAGTATATTCTAGAGTCAAGTGTCATATTAAATGCCATCATTAGAAATTCGGATACTGCATCTTTCTGGTCTTATCATATATTCATAAAATAGGACTTTGCGAAGATAAGTGGAGTGTCCTGCACTATACCACTGTTTAATGATTTGGTCTAATGTTTTAGTTCAATAAAGCTTTGTGTATGCCAGATAATATGGGATCGTGAGAACCCCTTCCAAACTGAACCTCAAGTCAAGTCAGATTAATGGTTTAAGACCAATTTATGAATAAGACAGGTTTACTTTGACTTAATCTTTTCAGCTTCAATAAATTTAGATAGATAGGTAATCGAGTGAGGGGCCTAACCAGTTGGCCTTGTGTCAGAGGTAATATATATGAAGGTCTCCAAGCTGACAAAAAGGGTCAGTTGTACTTCCGGACATTAATGATTGTGATAACTTCGATCTGCTTAATCCTATTATTATCAGTAGCTGGTTTGCTATCTTACGAAATCTTGTCAGCCTCTGAAAAAGAAGGAGGAAGTAAAAACGACCATAAACAATTAGAGCCATGGGTACGAGATCCTAACCTGAAAGTAGAAGGACTGCAGTCCCCTGCTAGCTTCGCATTCTTGGCTTGAATGACATACTGGTTTTAGAAAGATATGATGGAAAAATTCATAGAATTATGAATGGAACCCTTGTAAATGAACCATTGTTTGACCTCGCTGTATCAAATAAATTTGAAAGAGGTTTGTTAGGAATTGCAGTAGACGAAAGTGATGACGAGAATAAACCAAGATACGTTTTTTTGTACTATACCGAGTCTCCTACTGATGAAGATGGCACAGATATTTGCCCCGTCAGTTATGATTGTGAATCAGGAAACGATCCATTAGGAAATAGACTATATAGATATGAACTCCAAAATAATAGCCAGCTCGTAAACCCTAAACTACTCTTAGATCTACCCTCCACGCCAGGTCCTAGTCATAATGGGGGTAAAGTGGTGATAGGTCCAGATAATTATATATATGTGAATATCGGTGACGTTCTTGGTTACAGAAACGATTCAACTAAGAGTAAAGTTCTGAACTTTGTGAATGGACTAGTGCTGATGGTAGAAGTGGTATTTTAAGGATATCCTATGATGGCAAAGTGGTAGGCGATGGCATTCTTGGCACAAGCTATCCTCTAAACCTGTACTATGCTTATGGAATAAGAAATAGCTTATGGGATTGATTTTGATCCCCTAACAGGTAACTTATGGGATACAGAAAATGGACCAGATTACGGTGATGAAATAAACCTTGTAGAACCAGGATTTAACAGTGGGTGGAATAAAGTCCAAGGTATTTGGAAACCATTCTATAATGAGACAAGGGGAGGAGATTTTATCGCGGGCCATGAATTAGGAGCAAATTATGAGGACAGTCTGGAGATTTTCGGAGGAAAAGGCAATTATAGCAGTCCAGAATTCATTTGGTACAACACTGTCGCTCCAACTGGACTCACATTTTTCAATTCAAGCAAATTTGGGAAAGAGTATGAAAACGATATGTTTGTGGGAGACTACAAAAACGGTAATCTTTATAAATTCGATTTAAATAAAAACAGGACGGGACTGTTGCTTTTTGCGGCTCTTAAAGACGGCATAGTGGATACTTCAAATGAATTCAAATCCGTCACTTTTCGGAGAAGGGTTTGGTGGAATTACAGATTTGAAGCTTGGGCCTGATGGATATCTATATGTCCTTTCAATTGGAAACGGAGCTTTGTACAGAATCGCTCCTAAATAGGCACTCCCTCTGCTGATCAAGTTGCTTCCTACTACCAGGTTCTTCACCTAGACCGTCGCTGATTGACTGGGCAACTGGTACGAGCGAAAGAATTACTCGCTTGATGATAATGGCTTGATTTGGAGAAACCAACCGGCCATAACAATTCGACATTTTCCTCCGTGAAACCATTTTCCGTGTCTACTATAAACATGAGGTCAATATTAATTTATAATACTCTATCTCTGCAACCGCGAATAACAAAAATGATAGATCGATTTTCCTTGTAGAAAATTTACCTCAATCTGTCACTAACCATAAGTTTCATGGCATATATGAGGGTAGCTGTTACGAGCATTATTATTCCAATTATTGCAGTTCCTAACGATAAGACAATCAATGGTGTAGATACGTATCTTGTTTCTCCAAATAGTTCTACTGGATTATTCATTAGTGAAGCAGAAATTATGATTAACGCTAAACCGGGCAAGCCAAAGAAAAGGAGTGGATGTTTAATGATTACAAACTGTATAACAGTATGGAGTACGCTCACACCATGAGACAACGCATTATGAGTAGATGTACTTTCTATATCATAATTTACTTTTATCGGGACTTCAGTCACAGTGAGATTACATCGTTTTGCTTTGATCAGCAGTTCTGAAGAGATAGACATTCCTTTCTCATCCAGTTTAATTTTTCTTATGGCATTCTTGCTGTAGGCTCTGAAGCCACTCTGAGCATCGGTGATATCATCATAAGATAACAAACGAGTAACTAAAGTAATAATCCCGATCCCTATCCTTCTGTACATAGGTACACGTCCTCTGTCTTCAGGGGTCAAAAACCTGGAACCTATTACTATGTCGATACCGTTTGTCAATATTGGGTCTGCAACTGCAGGGATCTGATCGGGATCGTGTTGTCCGTCGGAGTCGAGAGTCACAATAATGTCTGCATTCATTGTTTTTGCTGCCTTCAAACAATGTCACAATAGCAGCACCATAACCCATGTTTTTGTCATGTCTAATTACAATAGCGCCGGCTTCTTCCGCTACCTGGGCAGTACTATCAGATGAACCATCATCACAAACCAATACTTCAGATGCATATGCTTTTGCTTTGGATACTATAAGTCCAATAGCCTTGCTTTCATTGAAGGCAGGAACACAGACGATAACTTTTTTCCGTATCGACATATCTCTTATCTCACTGCTGAACGTTCGGACACCGTTGAAGGAATTCAATTTTTCACTTAGTTACTCATTGAGATTTGGAATGAGTATAAATTATTTGTGTTACGTCATAACTTGAAGCTTCGGCAGCAGCCGCAGCTTCTGGCGGTAACGCTGGTAGCAGCAGCATCAGGTGGCAGCGGCAGTAACAGGCAGCAGTAGCGACTGTAGCAGCTGCTTCAGCAACAAGGGGATATTGGTATTATGTGTGTTTGTTACCAGTAATAGTCTAAGGACGAAGTCATATAACGGCAAAACTATTTACAGTCACTTTTTAAGTGATATTACTAAATAATCTATTTCTTTAGGTTTCATCCATCCCCTTTCCCGAAATTATTAATGCAAGTTCTGTTCTCCTATCTTTAATGTTTCTCTAGGATTTTCTATCCCTATATTAGTTGAATCCACCCCCCCTTCTTTGATATTCCTTCCTTGATCTTCTTCGCTCCATCAATACTATCTTTCTACAGCTCTGCAAAGAGTGATGTGAAGTGAGCGATATACAATGGCTTATTGCTAATTAGCAGGCTTTGGACTTTTTTTCCTCCATGCATTTTTTCTATTGTCTGCGGCAACTTCTTTATCTGATACACCAAAGCTCATTGGGGGCAAGTTCATTACATGTCTAATCTGTATGCCAGCATCAAGTAGTACTTTGTCTAATTTGGCGTTACCCCTGTTACTTTTTCTTTTGTACCTTCGTGACCTCCCTTCTCCTGTTTTTCAAATAATTTCTTCTCAAAAAAATGGTTGTAGCTATACTGTAATCCGCTAGAATTTATACATAAGTTTAGTCTATTTTACTCTGCAGTTAGGCGGCTTGGTCTCAGAATCACTTATGTGGAAATTTCCTTAATCCTTCTCCAGATGACGTAACTCTGTCATGAGGCCGTTAAACTTTTCATTAGTAATCTCAGTTACATACTAAAGTCGTACTTCGGTCTTCATAGATCCGCACCGCCCGCTCTCTAGACATGGGATTTTGATGTCCAATAATTGCCTTGACTAATCAAGGCATGCTCCAATTTCTGTCCCTGTACCCTAAGAGAATGCAACACCTTTTCGTTTTCCTTCTGTCCTACGTTATTTTTCTTTTTTAAATTAATTAAATCTTTCATCTCAGTTGATTCGTACAAATTAGTTTGAGGGCCCTTGATCGAATTGCCAAAGTTACTGAGAATCAATCATACCTCTTCTTCCTCTTTTTCTACTTCCTTTACATAATTCTTGATATCCTCTTCACTAAGAGACGTTTCTATTCCAATGTCTTTGATAATTGTCTCTTGCTGCTGTTTGGCCTTGTCTATGACCGTATTGATTATTACCTTTTCTCGTTCCCCTGCAGATGTCCCGATACTATGCAAAAACTTTGACTCCGACAAAGTAGACCTCTTGATCATGTTTCGCAACTGTTCATCCTGCGAAACCGATAAAGCTGACAGGTAAAGTCCCAGAAGTATCAAATATGAGCCCAGACCGTAGGATGAAATTGTCGCAAATCCGAAAGGAGGATAGACTGTCGTAATCACGCTGCCCTGACTCCCGCTGAAAAAAAGCATAAAGCCAAAGCCTGCCATGAGTAGATAATCTCGGAATACTTGGTTGCCGCTAAAGTTCTCCGACGTAAATCTAAAGGCAAGATAAAAAAGAATTCCACCAAAAGTTGCATTTAAGGATCCTAGCCCATAGAAAATCAGAGATTCCAATTCCTCATGTGGTTCATAGATATGGAAATGATAAATAATTATCAGCGAAAAATATGCTACGGGAAGACTGAGTAAGAACCAATACTTCACTCTTCCGATCTTGTGAGAATAATGGTACAAAATTAGAGCAGTCCCACCCCACTTTAGGAAGAAAGAGGCAATATCACTATATTGATAAATTTTACTAAGAATCTTCCAATTGGATCCCTCTTCAGCCTGAAGATAATAAACATCTGAGGTAGGAAAAATACTAGCAGGCATTTGTTCACTGAAGACATATATCCATACTGCCAAGAGAGCGATAGATGCAATTACAACTGTCGCAAATGATAAACCGTATAACAATACCAAAATAGAAGACCGGTTACCTTTATACCAAGACAGAAAGATCACCGTAAATATTCCCATCAATAAGATACTTAGCGAGTAACTTACAAATGTTACCAGCAGAGAGGAGATTGAAGAATAACTTTCTGTTAGGACTATTTCCATCATGACATAAACGAATAGGATTATTATAAAATACTGAGATACCGTTACTCCAATGTGCATTCGTCTGATGTGCCTAACTTTTGACCTAACTGTAAGACTTGTTCTGCTAACAAATTGTAGAATAAAGAGCTGGCAAACGATGGTAATAACCCCTAAAACCACAAAAAGGATAACGCCACCGGATGAAGATATCGGGATACCAAGTCCGGAACTGAGCTGATTGATAATAGTATCTAAAGAAAGAATTGCGATAAGCAGATAAATTAAAATATTAAGCTTCTTGGCGCCAAAGTCGCTGGCTTTATAAAACTTATGATAAAAAAATTTTAAATGCTCTTGTGACACAAGCTTAGCTTACTCAAAGGCTAGTCTATGGTGGGTTCAAAACTCCCGAGATATTTCCAGAACCAGTATCTGTCCAATTTCCTGTCTGGTTCCCTGTCGCGTTCCTTGTGCCGAAACCTCCGTGATCAGAGGCACTGCTGGTACTGCAAACCCAATCGAGATGAATGCTACCATGACTACTAGTGCCATCATTGTTATCTTCCCCATGAATCTAAAACTTTGCTTGAGGTATATAAGTAAATCGCCGGGTATTGTCTACTCTGCAATCGATAATAGATCGCACATCTCCCACAACAAAAGGTTTGGTTTAATGTATAATAATAAGCATGCAACGATTTGTTCAATTGCTAGATCCTAGACTTAAACTCGGACTGGAAGAGTGACATAAAAATGCGTCTCCCAGTCTACGATGAAGATTTGTGTTTGTCAACTTCTTGCAAGACCTCAAGAAGATATTGCTTTATGTCCTGTTCCTGAATTGAAAGATTGTACACCGGACTTCTTTTCTAACTCCATTCTTTGTTCTTTTACCACTTGTTCTAAATCTGATGCCTTTGACTGAACCTGCTTCTCCAGCTGAGCGTGTCCAATGGCGGCTAGAAAACTTGAATCCTTTCTCGTCAAATCTTTGATGTATTGTCGCAGTCTAACATCCTGTGATATGGAAGATGCCGCCGCATACAATCCTATTATTATCATGTACGATGAAAGAGTCAGCATAGCATAAGTGGCAAAGCCAAATGGTGGGTAAGCCGCTACCGAAACTTGGCCGACAGTTGCTATAGAGAGCAGGACAAAACCGTATGAGCAAATCACGAGATAATTGCTAACAGATTTGTTCGGTCTCATTGTCCTGGATATGCTCCAAAATAGAAATCCAAGTAGAGCTCCTCCGACTATGCCATTTAATGAAGAATATACATAATAGTTAAAGAGATCCGTTTCTGATTCTGGGGTATAGATCCCCAAAGTGTCTAACAGAATGCTTACGTAGTATAAAGAGGGTAACAAAACCAGTGTCCAGAATTTGGCACGTCCAACTTTACTTGAATAGTGACGTAACATTATGGCCGAACCCACTAGCAGTAATAGAAAACTTGCTGTAGCAGCATACTTGTATATATTGAACAGCAACATCTCTATACTTCCTGGCTCATATGTGTCTGAAGAGTACACCACTTCTGATTGAGGAGTTATAACTTGATCCTTTTCCATCAGTCCAGACATATCTCTTATCATTGAGTACATGAATGCATAGACGTTAATAGAAAAGGCCAAGGCGAAAATCAGCACCACATAGGAGCTCCTATTAAATCGGTACCACAAAATTAACATGTATGATGAAACTACCATAACACCTGCTGCTACAGTGGGGCTTATAGTTGTCGTCACTACTAGCAGTATCAGATTATATTCTGAGAATAAGAGAATTTCGGTAAGCAATATTAGGAGTATTACTATAAGCACCACTCCAGTTGCCAACGAAACAATATGTAGAATTCGCAAGTGTATTGAATTGGCACGAATGTTAGCAGTCGTATTTGTAATGAAGCGATAAAGTGCGAGAGAACCCAGGATAAAGACGGTCGATATACAAACAAATAATGAGATGCCAAAGGAGGAGGTATTCTGTTCTACAAGGAAATCACTGACATAACCAATCACTGAGTCCAGGCTTAAGAAAAATATCGTTGTGGCAAATATAACGAAAAAAATAGGTATCCCTGACCGATCATGCGGCAGGAGTCGCATTAGTTAGCTCAACGTGCGAAACCAGATACACTTCCTGTGTCGTTTGCGTTAGTCTGATTTGACCCCCCAGTATTGTTCGCGGGCTGAAGTTTGGTTGCTATCAATAGTAGCATTTCCCTGAGCGGATGACTCCGGTACAGGCGACGTCAAAATCGCTAGGCTTAGAGTGAATGTCAGCACCATTACGACTGCCAGTGTTGAAGTGAATGTTCGCATGGCTTTGATTTACGTATCGGCTATAAAAACAGTTCTGTGAGCACAAAAATTGTCGAGAAGTGTCCATGACGAGAACGTATTAGTTCTTACGCATTGCAGTAAATCCATCTTGACTATATTCTGGAACTAGACTAGATAAAGAAATCCGAATATAAGATGTGTAGGGGATAAAGGAATAATATTAACTTCAAATAGAATATTCCTAAGGACGAAAAGCAAGTTTATGAATACTTAAGCGCGAAATGAATCAACAGAAATAGATCTAAGTTACAGTCGTAACTTTGATTTGTTTAAATAATAACGATATTACAATGAATGCTAATTTTAGAGGAGTGGGGCGCACATGCACAAGCGATTTGGGATGATCAGAGACCAGTAATTAGTTGTAGAGAGAGGAAGGGGAGTTTCAATTCTCCTATTAGACGCATTTCGAGACCTAGAATAGTTCCTGTACAA
>CAVQMO010000007.1:0-14327 GCA_963713605.1 uncultured Nitrososphaerales archaeon
GTATGTTCATGGCATTGGGTGGGTTGATTTTATTAGCCATATGGGCAGTAACAGGTACAAGTGAAATTTCAACTTTAAATAAACTCTTCTCGACTGCAAATAATCTACTGGTATCATTCTTGTTCCTTACCTTGGTATGCACTGCAGTTGGCTATGCGATATTTTATTGGCTTCTTGGATCTACTACCCCATCATTGGCAAATACCTTCGCATATATTGTACCTGTAATAGCAGTATTTTTAGGTTGGGTAATACTTGGCGAATCAATCAATTCTGAAACTATAATCGCTACAGTTGTGATTTCAGCTGGAGTGGCAATGATGATAATAAGCCCAGCTCCCAAAAAAACCAACAATTAAGGTACTTCACACGATGTTGAGTATTGAGATTGTTCTTGGCAAGATTTTTAGATTAATTGCAATCCGCTGTCGCGCCTTTCGGGACGTGGGTTTACATAATATATGTTACTTCGTTGCTTGATTATTGTTGCTATAGTAGACTTAGATAGTTCTGTTACTATCAAGTGATTCATTGGTGACTATAGTTCTCTACAAAGGCTTCGATTATTTGACACAAATTAGAGCTAGAAGTGCATCTACGTTCTAAGCGGCAAAATTTCATTTTTGTCACTTAAAATGAACAGAATATTGAAAGCTTGGATAGAGGGTCATGCCACCATCAACATACAGTGTCGTACCGGTGATATAACTTGCTTTGTCCGAAGCCAAAAACTCTACTGCATTTGCCACTTCTTCAGCACTCCCGATCCTTCCCATAGGTATTTGCATTAACGTTTTATGCCGCGCAACTTCATTTTCATCAAGCATGACGTTCATTGGAGTTTCTATTGCTCCTGGAGCAACTGCATTTGCTCTTATATTGGATTTTGCAAGTTCCGATGCGAGTGTTTTTGTCATCATTTCGACTCCTGCTTTGGATGTTGCATATGGAATGTAGTGTGGCTTGGGTATCAATTGATGTACAGAAGTAATATTTATAATGCAACCTCCAGTTGGATCCTGTTGATTCTCCATATGCTTTGCAGCTTCTCTGCTGCATATGAAAGGTCCTGTAAGATCTACCGCCAAGATTTTCTGCCATAGATCTACTGTTGTTTCTTCGAGCGGTACGTCCTGCTGAACCCCTGCGTTATTTACCAAAACATCTATCCTGCCATAATTCTTGATGGTTTCTTCAATCAATCGAACACAATCGGCCTCTTTGGAGATATCGAGCTTCTATAGGAATTGAATTACAGCCTAGAGTTTTGATTTCATCAGAAACTGTCTGAGCCTCTTGCAATTTTCTAGCATTTGTGACTACTGCAAAATATTCACCAGACTTTGCAAATGCTAGAGATATGGCTTTTCCGATCCCTTTACTTGAACCTGTTACGACTCCAATTTTTTTATTCATAAGTCACAGTTGTTTATCCCAAATTATAACATATATAATACATACTTATACGTAATTGCGTCACTTCATGATCCTATGAACATACTTGTAAGCAATAGTCAAACTGATTCTCTCCTTGACAATAAAATCGAGTCTATTGCAAATGGTTTAAGACCGTATTGCAAGAAACATCTTCGCAGTATATCAGCTAAAAATGCAGTTATCATTATTGATTACGTTATATCAATGCATACGGAGATCGGTCTTTCAGATGCCTACAGAAGGGATATCATTATTCTTCTGTGTAGGTTTTCCAATGCTAACAACCATAAGCCATTTGAACAAACAACTCGACAAGAGATCATAACTTTCCTGGACAGACTTCAGAAAACATGAGGAGGCTGACCCTCTTCATAAATGGGTCGGGACTTACAACCTTTTTAGGGCACACATCATGCGTTTTTTCAAATGGCTTTATTACCCTGATATTCAACCAGCTGAAAGGCCCAAGCCTAGTGTAGTCGAAAATATTTTCCAACTAAAAAGAAAGGAGCAATCCGTATACAAGCCTTCAGATCTATGGACACAAGAAGATGATCTTTTATTTCTCAGGTATTGCCCATCAAAGAGAATTAAATGCTATCATGCGATGTCAAGGGATACAGGTTGCAGGCCGCATGAGCTATTGAAACTAAGAATACGAGATGTCGTTTTCAAGAGTGCTGATGATAAACAGTATGCCGAAGTTTTAGTGAATGGCAAGACAGGGTCTAGGCATATTCCTCTGATAAATTCACTTCCATATATCAAGGATTATTTGGATCAAGGGCATCCGCAACCGAATAATTCTAATGCCCCGCTATATTCTGGAGAGAGAAAGAGCCTTGGAAGAGCAATCCAATTACAATCTATCCATACGACAAATATAACCATCTTGTTAATATCTATTATGTCATTTATAGTGATGAGCTACAGATGAAGTCAGATTACTACTTTCACCGGAAGAAAACAAAGCAGTACCCGTATGGTGTACATGTGTATTTATCCTGTTAAATATCATACAATATTCTGAATGTCTGGCACGAGGTGATTTATAGTCTGAATCTGCTAGAATAGCTAAGCTTCCTCCTGAATTACAAAAGTCTGAGGGGATAGTTACATGTGTGTCCTATTAATTCTTAACTCAGGAATTAAGGGGAAGTATTCGACCAGATTATTCAAAGACAAGTTCTCTTGCTAAATGTGATGTAAACTAGTAATAACTAACGGTAGCATGTTTTAGATGTATCAGAGTTGAAGCTAAACGGATGATTTATCATATCAAATAGATAACTATTTATCTATTCGATGCTGAAGCACAGGAATGCTGGGAAGGATCAGAATCCAATCTTAACCAACATCTTGCCAATATCTTCTCCTTTAAACAGAGCCACCCTTTAGGTGCATTTCCTAAGCCTTCAAATACTGTTTCTCTCCATTTTATTTTTCCTTCACCAATCCACGCCTACAGATTTAGTATTTGCCGAATCTTGAATTTGTAAAGAAAACGGCTTGATGGGTGGGATGAGAAGATAGTGCCATTCTACCTGTCTTTACAGATGACAGAGGACAAGAACGTTACTAGTTAAGACATATCGCTTTTCACGAATGATATAAGCTTGTGATATTATCTATGTGGCACGCCAGAATCTCTTATGTGCAGGATAACCTGATGATACCATACGGAAAGTAATGGATTTCGATGAGGTAGTTAGGAAAAGAAAGATGATAAGAGAATATCAACAAGACAGTCAGATTCCGACAGAAATAATAAATAAACTACTTAAAAATGCACACAGATCACCTAGTGCTGGGCATACTCAAGTACAAGAGTGCAATTCTACCATAGCTATCAGTGAGAGTAGACTTTTTTATCCTCATGATATCCCAGCGGATCTGGTTGTTGTTCTTCTATGTCATGCGTATTGAATTCATCCTATTTCTCATTTCTATTTTCATTCACAGGAGTTACCTTTGACCTAACTTTTTTTCTACTCGTCTAATTTGTTCATAAAAATAGTGTTTCCATCCTTCAGGCAAAGCTTCAACTTTGACAGCACGTCGCATTGTCTTGATATCTTCTCTGTCACTTGCGTACAATCTTACAATGTCTCCAATGCCGACTCGATTAGAATCATTCTTTATTCGTACTATTAGAATCTCCTGCACCAACCTCTCCCTCTTTTAACACTTTGAAATAAATTCCTGAACGACCACTTGCTAGAAACTTTTTGAGGACATCCATACGTCCAAATTTTACACCGAGTTTATAACATGGCATTCTAGGTTGAGTTGCAACAACCTTTGAAGATCCTATTCTAAAAATATCACCTACATTAACATCGATTTCCATCAGACCCTCTATTGTAAAGTTCTCTCCAAACATCCCATTTGGCATCTCCATGTCAGGATAAACTTTACGCCAGAATTCATAATGTTCTATCGGATATGCATATACCGCCTTATCTGGACCACCATGAACTGTTAAATCTGCTTGTTTGTCACCATCTAGATTAAGTGTTCTTAACATTATACGTCCCTCAATAGGCTCCTTGAAAATACCTGTTGTTACCTTCTGTCCTTCAAAATCTATTTCTTTAGGGAGAGAAACATTGATAGAAAGTATTTTAGGTGTCATTTACGACCTCCATTCAATAGTTCCATTCCACTCAACATATCAAATTCTCCTTCATGCATATTTAAGTATAAATTACCGTATCGTACGTGTCGCCTCTTAATTCGTTCGGTAGGGTTCTGAACCATACCTGAAATATAATCTACACCTGTACGATTGTATTTATCTTCTTTCTTCTGTGTTCTTCTTGACAGACAGATTAGCGGAATGTACTATTGGTTTATCAGAGTCTTGATAAAGCAATAGGAAATGTAGAAAAGGTAGGAAAGGTTAGTTTCGATAAGAGAGAGGATACAGAACTTTACAGTAAATTTCAAGAGCAATTGAATGAAATATTCTCAATTATATGTTTCATGATATAATATTCAGATTTTCCACTTCGGAGCATGCTAACAAGGTCATGACCAGGATTCTCAAAAAGACACGTTAAAAGTCTACCGCCTGTCCCTAATAAAGACTGCCAATCTTTGATGGCCATATGTCATCCCCAAATTACGTCAATATTTTTACCACGTCTCCCATATATCATAGTCACATAGTACAGGTGATTCAAACAAGCGATAGTATATTTATTTAGAAGTATTGCATGTATCTTACCGTATCTTGAATTCTAAGCCTTTTTCTAATTCTACTACTTTAATTGGCTGCCTCATAATTCTGTCCATGATGATTTTATCACCACTTTACACCTTTAAGCCTAGTTTGGCTACTACCACTGCATCATAATGAAGTATAAGCATATTGTACTACCTAGATTCGGTAGACCAGAGAATCTCTTACTAGCTGAGGATGAGCTTCTTGAACCACAAGCTAATGAAGTGCGTGTAAAGGTGCTTGCTGCAGGAGTGTCCTTTGCAGATATTCTTATGCGAAAAGGGGTTCATCCGGAATCTTGGAATCTTGGAAGAACACCATTTACTCCAGGATGGGATGTTGTCGGCGTTGTTGACAAAGTAGGAGACAAAATATCAACATGGTAAGCAGGTCAGATGGTCGCTGCTTTACCAATAGTCGGAGGATATGCAGAATATATATTTCTGTCACCAGATGACCTGGTACCAGTCCCACCTGGACTTGATCATGCTGAGGCTGTAAGTTTAGTGTTGAATTATATCACTGCTTATCAGATGCTCCATCGTTGTACCCACATGCAACCTGGCGAAAGCATATTAATTAATGGCGGTGCTGCCGGCGGTGTTGGCACAGCACTACTCCAATTGGGGAAGCTTGCTAATCTGAAAAAAATGTATGGAACTACATCATATGAAAAAAATGGTATTGTATCTAATTTAGGTGGTATCCCTATAGATTACAAGTCAGTCGATTTAGTTCAAGAGGTTAATGATGAGATGAACTACAATGACATACATGTCCAAAAATGGAACAAATAATTTCTTATGCAAGGTACTTTTACAGCAAAACTTACCACAGTCAATAAAGATGGAAGTCCACATGTTGTTCCAGTTTGGTTCGTATTAGATGAGCAAAAAAATCGAACAGCCAGGAAAATAGAAGATATTGTTTTTACTACATATGAAGATTCACTTAAGGCAACAAATATTCAACGCGATAATCGGGTGAGCATTTGTGTAGATGATCAGAAACCCCAGTTTTCGTTTGTAACTATTCATGGTACCGCAAAAATAGTTCCTCAGAAATATAACACTTAATTATTAAAGTGGAATACCAGAATAGCAGAACGATATATGGGTAAGAGTAATGCAAAAGCGTATGGGAAAAGAAATACTACTGAAGGTGTTATTCTCGTACGTGTTAAGCCTACAAAAATAATAGCGGAGAAAGATATAGCTCCCATAGGAATAATAATAACGATGATTATCATAACATCGAAATAATACAAAATGCATTTAGGTATATATTTCATAATGCATTTAGGTATATAAGTTACCATTGATCAATTTGATGTTATGAAAAGGATAATTGATATTGTATTTCCGGATTTGGATGATAAAAATGTTAGAATAGAATTAGATGATACACTTTCCCCAAAGACTTTCAAAGCGATACTTGACAATTTGCCAATTGAAGTTAGCATCAACAAGTGGGGAGAGGACTTTATACTGACCGAACTACAATAACTGTCGAACAGGAAGATAATGCAAAGACAGAAGTTAATGAATTGGATGTTGCCTACTGGCCCGAAGGAAATGCATTGTGTTTATTTTATGGACCAACTCCCATTAGTAAGAACGGGAAAATACTGGCATACTCTCCTGTAAATATAATAGGTAAGATTTTAGATTCTTCGAATAAACACGATATTTTGAACCAGATTAAGGAACGAGCAAAGGTAAGCATTAGAGAGTCTATCTAATTTGTGCAATACAAAATGAAAAGCACCTTAAAGTAGCGTGAGGGAGTAGGAACCATATCTAGAGCCGACGATAAGCTTGACAGCACCAAGTATACCGACATCGTAAAGTCGTGCCAATGTCCCGCCAATTACCTGTGTTGTTCAAGAATCATAAACTTCAGACAAATTTCTAGTCCCAAAGAGTGGCTTCCCATTATTTCTTGGCTTCCTATCTACGAAAATTATCTCTGGCTCATACTTTGCACTGAACGAAGCGATCTCTACCAAGATTCTTTGTACAGCCATACCTTTTTCGGTGGGGTAATATTCTGTATGCGCTGGCTTGCCGGGAATCAACTTTCTTTCAACTAGACCATATTCCTCAAGCTGTTGTAGTCTGATCGTCAAAGTTTTGGCGTTTATGCCTTCAACACAGTGCACTCTCATCGGGGGTATTGCCGAAACGCAAGAGATGCTTGACTTTTGCGGCAAGAATAACATCACTGCAGATGTAGAAATCGTTCCAATCCAGAAGGTCAATGAGGCCTACGACAGACTGTCCCGTGCAGATGTGAAGTATCGATTCTCAATTGATATGGCTTCTCTCAAATCACAGTAACACACTACGATGGTTTACTTCTCCCCTTTTGTTTTTTTTACTAGAATCGGAAGTATCAATAGCTTTTAGTTTGCGAGTGTTACTGGTTATGATGATCAATCTGTCCATCCATCGGCATAGTTTACTATTCATGAGCAAGATAAAGTTACCTCTCATACCATTAATTACAAGAATGGAATATGGAATGAGTGACAACTGTTCTCGATCTAACATCGCTATAGATACCATTTTTGAAGACCGCTATGCTAGATGAGCTGACCATCATCATATTTTCCAATCTGGCAAAGGATTAAACTGTTGGAATCGTACCTCCATCGATTACATACTCGCTTCCATTGATTGACAAAGCTCTATCCGATACTAGAAACGCGACAAGTTCGGCTACCTCTTCAGGACGCCCAGGACGACCGATAGGAATACCGCCAAGGGATTTCATTAATTCTTGGCGTGTGGTTTCCATATCAGTTCCAGCTTGTTTTGCTAAACGTTCTATGAGCCCTTGAGCCGCAGATGTTTCAATGAATCCAGGAGCAACGGTATTGACACGAACTCCTTTAGGAGCTACTTCGTTTGATAATCCCTTGCTGTAAGTTGTTAATGCAGCCTTTGCAGCTGCATAAGCCAATGTTGCTTCATATAAGGGAAGCCTTCGTTGAATCGATGATATATGAATAATCGCACCTAACCCTTGCTTGATCATCGCTGGTAGTAACCCTTTATCCAATCGAACAGCTGCCAGAAGGTTTATGTTCAGCTCTTTTTGCCACTCCTCATCGGTTAAGACGCTAAAGCCTCCGCTTGGGGCAGACGATGCTCCGAGAACATTCACAAGAATATCCACTCTACCAAACTGAGAAATGACATCATTGATCACTTTTGTGCATCCTTCGGATGTGCTGAGGTCTGCTTGAATAAATACAAGATCTCGTTTTTTATCATCATCATTATCATGCGTCATCTTGGTGCCGTCGTAATGACGTTGGCTCCTCCGTCGAGAAATCGGTCTACTATAGCTTTGCCTATCCCTGCAGTTCCTCCAGTGACAAGAGCGCGCCTTCCACTAAACTCGTTTGCAATAAATGGGAACTTGGTTGGCATAACGATTCTTAGTTAGCATTCATTTTGAACCTTTCTATTCCAGCTTTATATTGGCCAAATCCAAATTTAGATCGATAGATATCATAACAGAACGAATTGAAACCGGTTTGTCTACTTAGAATATCCCTAGTCCACCCCGGTCAAACCGCCCTTATTTTCTTTGCTCCTTTATGAAGATTATGTGGCCTATAACTTGTCAAAGGTATCTAAGGTTCATTCTTATTTGTAATCATTCGTTTTCGTTGCTATTTTCATCCTCATTATTATTATTGTCACCGTTCCCATTTGCATCATCCTCTGCATCCTGATCTTCGGCTCCCGATTCACTCTCATCGGTAACTGGGGGAGTAACAGTGTCCTGAGGCAATATTCCTTCGCCTGCAGGCAATATTCTGTATAAGCTTCCTTGTTTCTCGATTAAAGGTAAGAATGTACAAATTACCATCAGGACCAGTCTCTATATCATTGATTCCCATGAAACCCGTCTCAAATGTAACAGCTGATATTTCGTCGTCACTATCTGCGATTAGATCACTTAACAAGGGATCATTTTCCAAATTTATGCCAGTTCTATCAGCAGTTGGTTCAAAGTAGAAAAGTGGGACATAATTAACAAATGTGGTACTGCCACCAATACCCTGATGCATCTGGGCAGAAATGAATCCGGGTTGCTGCTTACATTATTATCCTCTTTTGTTTTCTGCTACGCCTTCCTTCGATTTGGTATAATCTTGGACTAAATTATTTTATCTCTGACTCTAATCATTTGCTTATAGGCTGATATAGGTATTTGGTATTCAATAATATTAGGTAGGTATCACAATTACTTGAAGAAGAAGAATAAGGACGAGGAAAATGATAATCCATCAGAATTAATTTTTGAAACGATAACAGAAGACATAGGTACTGTTTCAAGATTCTCTGATAATATAATATTGGGTAGCAGCAAAGGAGATGAATATGCAAAGTATGACCCCCAGAAGAAAGAATGAAGACAAACAGAGTTTTGATATTCAAAGAAGAATTGGAAGAATATCATAATTTTATCAAATCAAAGTTATCAAATTCTGAACAAAGTTGATATTTCTTAGTATCGTATCGATGCATCCAGAGAATAAATAAATGGATGTGTGGATTGTGATGGCGATTAGTCATCCGACGATCAAGGAAATCCATATTACACAGCTTCATTGATGGATGTATGTCCGTAGAGGGCAATACTCTGGATGTTTGCGAGTCGGCAACAGACTAATTATGTGGGAGCAGATGCTATCTCTAACAGGTAATGTTAATAGCTTTGTATGATAATTGCTTGATTATAGATACAATTAATGATCCAATTTCATCTGTAATTGTAAATAGTTTGACATGAGCCTTTAATTTCGCAAGAAGTATGCAACGTTTATTGCGATACCTCCTTTATATATCTGTAGCGGAGATTCCTCGAAGACCGGCACCGCCATCTAGGTCTTAACCCGTGTATTTAGTTTGTCATTAATGGAAGAAAACTGGCCTGATTACATTATGGGGGCAAGAAGAGGTATTACTAAAAATAAGGCTTTTCATGCGGAGACGACAAGGTCGTTGAGTGGAAGATTGTATAAATTAAGAGAAATCTGGAGGGGAGGGATTTAGAAAATATGCAGAGGAGGAAAAAAGGGACTTCACATTTATCGAAGAGAAACTTTGAATGCTCATTCAGCATTGGTCATCGAATATAGGTAATATTGTCAACCAATCTAAAGGAGTGGCTCCAAAAATAGCTGTACATTAGCTGATTATCCTTCGCTATTCGGGTATTTACTTTGACGCAACACCAATTTAACGCTACTGACTGACCACTAATCAATCAATTAGCATCTGTCGCAGACTCACACATATCCCTAGTGTTTCCCTCTGACATACATCCTTCAATGTAGGCATCGTAGTATGTGTCTCCACACATCTCATTTAATTCCTGGCTGAAGGGATTATTTTTTCCATCATAAAGTCCATCATTTTCACAGCTAGCGGTATCAGTACCGTGTGATGCAAATGCATCTGAATAACCATAGACTGACGTTACTATGGTTAGTACTATGGCAACCATTGTCAAAATTCTTATTTTTTGCATACCTATTCTACATAGATATGTAACTATCTTCTATATAGGCAGTTCTGGTATTAACTACACTAGTTTTTAGGTACGTCAGGTCATATATGAAGGAAGGAAGGATAAATAATAACGGTGAACCTCTCGCTGGGATGTTTGTCAAACAATCATAAGTCATGTAAGTGGAGTGATAATATTACATGCGAATGTCGTTGTCATCCTGTAAATCGACGATAGATAATGTCTTTGCAATATTGGGTCAGTAACTAAGCACTTCAAATATTAAGTTCAGTCACTAGGGAGAATATGACTGATGCTGGCGGCCTGATGAAATAGTTAGTAGAGCATTATTCAATGAAAGGTTAATAAGCATCTATTTTTGACATTATATATCCCAAATTAGTAACTATTTATATTTTTACGCCAAAGGATATTGTACAGTCGATCAGAAATGGCATAAATTTCTTAGAAAATGTATCATGTATCCCATAATTTTTTTGAGTTAGCAAATACCTCTTATTCTCTACTACAGGTAGTGGTTATTCTAGTCTAATGGGATTCATCGAACTACCCATAAGTCGTATTGCGTATGTTAGATTCATTAATACGTTTTAGCTTAACACACAGAGATTTTTCCGCTACGCTGTGTTCAATGTTTATGATTATTTCGTCTAGACTTCAGCTTCATTTTGATCCCGTTCTGAGGATTAAGCGTTATGCCTGGCTGAAGCTTAATGCGTTGATTGGGCGCAAGCCGCATGCTCCAATAACTTGATATTGTAGCTATTAAGAGAATTCCCTCCTGCCATGCAAAGGGCTCTCCAACACATCCTCTAATTCCTCCTCCGAACGGAAAATAGCTGAACCTAGGTAGACGCATCTTAAACTCTTCCGTCCATCTATCAGGATCGAATGTTTCTGGATTATCATAGGTACTTTGCGCTGTGGTGCATCACATACTGACTGAACATAAGCGATGAACCCTTTGGAATCGTATATCCTCCCAATGGATAGTCGTTTACTGCGAATCTGCCCATTGTCCATACAGGAGGATACAATCGCATTGATTCTCTAATCACTTTTTCAACATATTTCAGTTTAGGCAAATCGGCAATTGATGGTTGCTCATACTCTTCGCCATTTCCTCCTAGGACTTGATCAATTTCTTCGAAAACCCTCCGCTCGATCTGTGGATTCTGTGAAAGGAGGTAGTACGTCCAAGTTAACGCATTTGATGTTGTTTCATGCCCAGCGATCAGTATCGTTATAATTTCGTCACGTAACTGTGTGTCTGTCATAGCACTACCATCATCGCCTTGAACAATTATGAGCTTAGAGAGCAAATCCTCTCCTGAAGAGGATTTATCCTTTGCTCCACTCTCTATCTCTTTTCTCCTTTCAGATATTAATCCATAAACTATGGCGTTGAGCGTTTTACCCGCGCTCCTAGACTGTGCGACCTTAGGAAGAATGGGAACACGGTCCAAGATTTGACCGAGAGGATGCTGCAATCTGCTAGAATATTTTTTTGTAATCTCGAATGCATTCCCAAAGTCTTTTGCCTGTTTAGATTCCATTTCATAATCCATAACCGATTTACAAATTATTGATAAGGTGACTTTCATGAGTTCGGAATGAATGTTTACTACTGAGCCATTTTTCCACCCCTGAATCATACGAAGCGCCCGATCAGTCATTATGACACCATACGAAGATATTTTTTTTGGAAGGAACAATGGCTGGATCAGCTTTCTTTGGCTTTTGTGGAATTCCCCTTCACTAGTAACTAAGCCTTCACCTAGTAACCGTTTCGCAGATTGAAGACGTGGACCTTTACTGAAATTACTATGATCGTAGATCAAAATTTTTTCAATATAATCTGGATTATTGATTAGGTATACATGCATGCGGCCCAATTTGAAATGCGATAGATCCCCATATTCTTCAGCTATTTTTGAAAGTGTGTTGATAGGATCTTTAATGAAACTGCTGTACAATCTTTCCAGGGATATGTGATGAGGGTCCTGGAGGGAACTCTATGATTGATTTTTGCATCATTTTTGAATAAATGCGACTTCTATTTAAGTATCTTCTACTGCTTATTTACTTGGTCGCCACTTAAGTATATCATTGAACTAAAAAGATTAGCATTAGAAGTGCAATTCAAAATCAAACAAAAAAATCTACTTATAGCCTAGATTCTGAATATGTATCTTAAGTTTCGTTTGTGTGTTATGCTCCTTTTGATACCAATAATAATGCGTCGTTTCATTTCAGTCCTCTGTTCCTAAGGACTTGTTCTAGTAAATAATGAATGATGTAACGTTTTACCTATAGGTTTTTATGATCTAGAATGGCAAAGTACCATAGATGTTGTACTTATTTACGCTCAGAAAAACGTTATCAATTATAGGGTAAACTTCCAGTGGAATTATACTGCATTAACCACTGAAACGTTAACCTCGGGTATTGAAATGGAGGGAGTCTATCATTTGTTGAACCATTGGCATTTCTTCTTTGAAGGTAAAGTCCGGCCGAAAGGTAAAGTTTGAAGCCCAGTATGTAAACCATAAGTTCCAACCATTAATGTACACAACAAGCTGTAACATCTTGTCATCTATAGTGAGAATATCGGGATTAGATAATAATAATAATGCATATGTTTGGAGATCGCCTAGACTATAATAGCCAAAGCCCGATCCTTCAATTGTAGCGCTCGGAATGCGCTTTGATACGTAGTCTGGATAGTCTTCGGCACTTATGATGAATTGTTCATAACTATTAGCCTTAGAGGGTGATAATCTTATGCTTATCGTATTACCATATTCTGTAGTAAACACAGACTCGACGCCATCAAAAGGTGTCACACGCGGCGTTTCTTCTACCTTCCAATTAGAGGGATATGCCACGGTGTATGAATTTCCTCCACCTATGTGCCAAATCCATTGTGGTTGAGATTGGTTTGCTTGTTGTGCTGGTTGCAGAATTAACGGTTCTTCTGTGGTCGCGAATACTTCTAATAAATCCAGAGCGAGTAACATAACATGGAGATGTCATGATACTCAATTCGGTATTCTTTACCCAATTACCTAACTCACGTATTAGAGAAGCTAGCACCCAAACTGCACTAAAATCTCTTCTAAGAAAAATGTGACATATTTAGGATTGAAAGGTCACTAACTCTACATAATCACATTATTCATATCAAATCAATATGAAGGTCAAATACGTTTCGTTATTTGCGATAGTCTTAGTCTTTCTATCAGGTACAAAGCTCAAACGGGCTCAGATACCACAATAATGACCATTATTTCCTTTAGGATATTATTATACTACTTTTCGTTCTCATTTAATTCGCTAGATTAACTGATAATACGTGTTAATCACGAGTACTTACATTCAAACATTTCCATGTTATTACTATTTTGATAATCAATGCAATGACTCATAACTTATTCTTGACTAAGTTGCGGACAAATACTATCTTATTGGTAGTCAGTATTTTTATGATCTTTGGACATTTGACATAAGTCACACCAATCGAATCCTTTCTTTATTAGAATAACTGCTCTAATCCCCATCTTTCTCTTGTAGCTTGTTTCGCATATTCAGATGAAAGTGGTACGCATACTCCCGTTGTAAAGTTAGCACTATTCATGATATCAAATCCTTCTGGACAATTGTTCCTTGCTAAAACTTCCACACTCAAATCAAGTCAAGTTTGACTAGCTGACAACTTACCCATTTAAAGTATTCGTGACAATACCAGAACTGTAAAGATTATCTAAAACTATCGAACAAGTCGTCGTGACTCGTAGCGAGTCTGACGGCGTGATGCTGGTCTACAGGTCTTAGCCCTTCTCAGTTATCGTAATGATGATTATTCTTCCTCTGGTTGTGGTTTCTCGATTGCATCCGGCTCTCCTCCCCCCTTCGTACGTGTTTCAATACGTATAAACTTACAATATAACTCCTAAAGGAAGTAAATTCTTGGAACTTGTATGCAGGACTAGAAAAGGTATGATAATGCTGCTGACACCTAAATAATTACAACATATAGTCCGTAAATTATAACGCAATACTATAAGTAACTAATCTACAATACACTCGATTTTAATCATTGGATATCGTACCT
>CAVQMO010000008.1:0-17722 GCA_963713605.1 uncultured Nitrososphaerales archaeon
ATTCAATATCACAAGAATTAAGAGCAGATTTTATTCAAGATAAGAATAGAGCGATGCCTAATGATCAAGAGCTGACAAGATGGATGAAAAAATATTATGGTGATTCGGATGATGATTCTTGGATCAAGGCGATAGAGTTCTGCAAAGTGTTTACAAATCCTAAAACCGTACATGCAGATGACTATGTTATCAAGACTAAATATTCCGTCTTTGTACACTATATTGATAAAGATTGGGATGAGTTCAATATTTAGTTCAGGTTAAATAAAAATGCATAGTTAGAGTTTTGAACAGGAATACCTCTTCAGACAATCTATTTTCCAATCGCTTGCTATACATTTAAAGATAAATAAGCATTCTAAAAACTGGCTGAATGTCTTATTAGTCTAGTATTGATCAAATTATCGATTCAAGATCGTTCAAAATTCTATGAATTATCTCAGCTATTGCTCTATGGTATACTGTTTTGATTGGATCCTGTCGACCAGCAAATGCCTTAGTAAGTAAAAAGAATCTTTAGTTAGTTTTGAATTTTTTCGATTTCTTTCACCATGGCAAGATAAGATTTGGCATCTGCAAAGGTCTTTGCTATCGACTGTGCATCTGTCCTGAAAACAGCCTCATTGAGTTCATCGGTTGCATTAAGAAACTTTCGAGAGTAATACTCTAACAAGAGATCTTTAGCATCTATTCCAATCCGCTGCAACCATTTGTCAAGAGTGTGAATTAGGATGCATACTTATAGTATGTTAGCTTATAAATTGCAATGAGCGAAGATATAGAATCAGCACAAAAGAATCAGAAAAAGATTGGGGCGGCTGAAGATGATCCAGAAACATCTGGCCCAGCAGAAAACCTCCGTGAAGAAGTTGCAGAAATGACTGATAAAGATCAGGATGAAAAAGAACCAGCTTAGCTGAAAGAGGTAGTATACTACTATTTTTTTGTAGACGTTAATCGTATTAGGGCTGCAGAACCAACTCATGAACTAGTTATTGATTTGATGAAAGATTAAAGAAGATACAGAAATACAGGACATTTTGATTTTACGCCAATATACCCAATTCAGTTTCGATATGCAAAATCTACCTATCGTAAGTAACGAGTAAAATCAAAAATTGGTTAGTTATTCTTCTTATTCTCCTTATTCTTCTTATTCTTCTTATTCTTTTCTGTCTTCCGATTTTATTTTTGGCTCATCGGATTCAAATCCTAGTCCCTGAAATTTCTTTACTAGCTGAGACAATATCTAATACATCACTAACGTTTTGGAGTAGGAGTTTAATCTAATTCTTAGGCTTGGGAAGTATGGGAATAGATATGTTTAGAAATACCTATACTGCAAAAACTAAGACAAAAGAGTTAATGGGAATAATTCAATAACCTAATATCGACTTAACGAAAGAATAACTCGCAATGTAACAATAAGAGTGTTGATACATATGAACGAATCAGTTAAGACGATAGCAAAAGAGCTAGAAAGCAGAGTGCAAACTTAAAGGTCCGATGTTCCAAAATCCATTTTTCTATATGCATTATGATACACAATGAATAAAAATGATAGATCTAAGGAGTGAGTGATTGTATTAAATACTAGATTAAGATGCCGTTGATAATGAAATTTATGCTTGCCAAGCGATTTATGAGCGCAGCTAAATATAGACCAGCGTTTGAGTTGTCGCATTATAAGAAAATATACTGAATACTGAATATGGATGGGATGCAATCATCTTCCAATAAAAGTCAGAAGAATGAAGAAAGCAAGAGCTATAGGGATTATGATTTGGAAAGAATAGTAGGCGATATCTTAATCTCTCAGTATCAATCACACGTTTGTTATTGGATAAATTAGTATGTTATGTTCTCCGAAGCTTGACTGCTTTTTGAATTTATCTAATAGATCCAGAATGGAGCCTTCCTCTAGATTTAAGACTCCACTTTTATTGTCTATTGAATTCAAAGGAGAACAGTACCTTGTATGCACTATTGTTTTTAAGAGTAATACACCCATTTCTGATTGATTTGCTTTTTTGAATAATATTTACTGAATTAAATAAGACACATGAATATACCTACGTGAAAGTATAAGCGATAGAATAAACCAGGAGAAAGACTTTGGTCATATGATGATATTGCCTTCCATCCTTCGTTACCACACTGTGTACAACTCATTGAATAGCTATTACTGATAAATTCCGTCCAGTCTTTGTTAGTGGAGATCAGGTATTTGTATGCAATAGTATTTGTTATATGAAAAATTCCTTCTAATCTGTCCATATCAATTGGCGTAAGAAATCCATTGTGTACGTTCAGATTACCCAACCATACAGCTCGAGTTCTCCTGCAATTGCAATTTCTTTCTAATCCTTAGGCTTTATTTGTAATCATACGCTTAACGTATTCGTTTCAATAGATAAAGGCCATTCTGCAACATGCCATGATCATTATTTAAGTAAACGGCCTTTTTCTTTGCATTTTGATTTCTGACCGAATTTAGTAGCTCGTCGAGCTCAGTATTTGAATATATATAATGATACCATTCCTTGTATCCATGTATTCGTAGATAAACGGAGCGACTAGTTGTAGTTATGATACGTGGGAGTCCTGGTGCATCAACTGAGCAAAAGACTACTCCTATCTCTCCGATACTATCTATAGCTTCCCACCATGACGAATCTCGAAACTCAACAACTGCTTTAGTATCATTATTATTAGTGAGACCTGCCCTTTCAAAAAATACTCTCACCGTCTCAAGGTTTTGCTCCGTGTATCTAAATGTCTTTGGCATTTTAAATAGCCAGAAATCAATTCTATTTCGAATGCCGTCTAATGTTTTTGAGAATTTGGACCATAGATCTAACGCCCGTTCTCCTTTCAATCTTAAGTAGTCCGTAATAGAACGATTAACTTTTATCGAGAATGTAAAGTCCTTGGGAGAACCCGCTCTCCAGGTGTTTATCCAACTTTGCATGGGGAATCTATAAAAGCTTGCATTAATCTCCACAGAATTAAATCCTTGATTGACGTACCACAAAAATGGCGAAGGTCGACTTACATTCCACGAATACGTATAACCTGATGTCCCTATTCGGATCGAGGGGAAGCCACACATTATATCTCATAACAAGGATTACTAGTTAAAAAATGACCACTTAATTGAAATCGTAATTCTTGATAAAATAGAGGTACCAACACGGAACACAACTTAACTGATAATTAGCATACTCTATTTTCATTGACCTTCAAGGGATACGCTTTGCATTTTCTCTTTCCTGCCCTCGATTTAGATTTGAAGTGGAATGACGAAGGGAACAGATAAAGCTTAATTTTTTTAGATAATTGCTTTAACATAAGTCCACAAGTAGGTAATTCACGTCTGTCTAATACTATTCAGGCCTCTCATAGCCCTCCATGTAAATGACTATAAAAAACATCAAATTATAATTCACACTTACAATTGTTAAGATTACATTTGTTACCATGTCCCGATCTATCTTTTGTTTCACCATAATATTGCATCATATTTTTTCATCGTACATATTATCCAATGAGCTACACTACGCTAGCACTGCTAGCTGACGATCATTAGAAAAACTGCTCCTTCTATGAACTTTCAGTTTGAACCTGAATGATAGTTCCTAACTAGTTCTTTACTATGAAAACATAACTGAACTAATTAGAGAAACGGTCTTATGAAAGGGCTAGAACCATCCTACCCCTTTCTGTTACTGATTAGTAGCTACAGGACTTTTATCTACAAGGATTGCTATCACATATTCAAATTGAGCAATTATATAAGAACAAGTCTTTAAATAGTTTAAATCTTAATCCATAGTGATCTAAGATGCCCGTCAAATTAGGCAAAAAGAGCTACAAGAATTTTGCCGGTGCCAAAAAAGCGGTAAAGGAGAGCAAGGGATTGTCAGATAAGCGAGCTTCGGCCTACGTAGCGTCAGTCGAAAGAGCTCAAGGTAAAGACCCTAGGACAGGAAAGAAAATTAAAAAAAGAAAAACTAGCACCGGAAAGTAAAATAGACTGTTGAAGCAATATCTTCCTAATATCGGATAACTATTTGAGGACTGCTAAAAAATGATATTGCTGAATTGAAGTAAATGAAACATAGTTATTTGTAAGTGATGATGTGGAGATAACGAAATCTATTTTCAAAAAATTATTTGTAGATCAATACCTTTAGAAAAACTTAGTCTCTCAGGGAGACTATAAATTATAAATAATGATTAAACTTCGATTTAATTTGCCTATTCTGAGCTGTAATAGTTGAATTCAAAAGATAGAGACATATCCCTAATGAAATAGCATCCCTTTATGAAGCTATTTATTATATGTGGTATAACTCCATTTTGGACATGAAAGCTTTAGTATATCATGGAAAAAATGATGTTCAGATTGATGACAAACCGCGACCCAAAATTCAGAATCCTGAGGACATAATTCTGCGTGTTACCTCGACTGCCTTATGCGGCTCAGATCTGCATCTTTACCATGGGACAGTTCCAGGTATGGAACCTGGTCAAACACTAGGGCATGAATTCATGGGAATCATCGATGAAGCTGGTCCAGAAGTTCACGAAGTGAAGGTTGGTGATAGAGTAGTAATTCCATTTAATATTGACTGTGGACGTTGCTGGTATTGCAGAAATGGTTTATGGTCGCAGTGTGACAGGTCTAATCCCAACGGCGAATTAGGTGGAGCATTCGGTTATACCCAGGTGATGGGAGGATATGACGGCGGACAAGCAGAATTCGTTAGAGTACCTTTTGCAAACACTGTGGCATCACTAAAAATTCCAGAAAAGATTAAGAAGGATGAAGAAGTCTTATTTTTGAGCGATATTCTGCCTACAGGATATTTTGGAGTAGACATCGCAAATGTTCAACCTGGGGATGATGTCGCAGTATTTGGGGCTGGACCGGTAGGATATTTTGCTGTTTTGTGTTCCTTTTTGCGTGGAGCAGCAAGGGTTTTTTCAATTGACCATTGGCCTATCCGTTTGCAGAAGACAAAAGATCTGGGTGCTGAGATCATAAATTTCGATGATGAAGATCCCGTCGAAAAAATAAAAAATGAAACTGGTAGTAAAGGAGTAATCTGTATAGACGCAGTTGGATATGAAGCCGTTGGTCACACCGCAGGAATCGGTAATGAAGGGGACCGTAATGCAAGCTTCTTAAATCATGATCATTCCGAGGTATCTAACCCTGCGTACGAACCGTCTAATCCGATGCAAGTCATTAATTGGATGTCACAAGCTGCAAGAAAATATTCAACTATATCAATTCCTGGAGTCTACGGGGCGTCTTACGATCAATTTCCGCTGGGACAATTATTCAATCGTGAACTTCAAATCAAAATGGGCCAATGTCCCGTCAAAAAGTACAATGAACAGCTGCTTCACCTTATTGAAACAGGCCGTATCGACGCGACAAAAATTCTGAGTCATACCAAAAAACTTGATGAAGCACCTAAGGCATATGAAATGTTTGATCGAAAGGAGGATGTTACTAAGATTATTTTTAAACCATAACCAATCAATATTCGGTACACTAACAAATAACACACAGTCCATAGACATTTCGGTACGTTATAGCAAGGATGTACCTATTAGATACGGCGATTTTGAGGATTTACTTATGTCTGTTTTAACGATATACTTAAAATGCATAGTTATTTAGTATTGATAATACTATAAATGTACAACTAAGCAAGATTTAAAACATAGATGTTACGGGAGAGTAAAAGGATACAGTTCGTAGCCTTGCCTTGCTAATGATATGATCGACTTTGGATATAACGGTTTTTAACAATGTGGAGTTGGTCAGTGATGGTGTTCAGATAACAACAGCACCAACCTACTCCGAAGATACTGGTGCATATTACGGATCGACTTTGGATTTAACTATTACAGGGTTGGTCAGTTGAGTTAAAGGTTTTGAGTACACGGCTGACCAACCCCTCGAATATGATGCTTAACGCATTGATTATCTAATTAACATGCTTAATAACGCCTTATGCGATTGTACGAGTAGACTGGATAAAAAATTTGTCATATCCAGCATGGTTTCAATATACAATAAAAATATTATTGCTATAAGATGATCGACTGATTAAGACGGAGATAAAACCTGAGTCAGGTAAAGTCTGTGTTGTAAAAACTGAAATAACAAACTAGGAACACAGGTAGAAGTAAATCCCGTTATTGCTATGAGGCTTCGCTGCAGTAATTCAGGAGTTAATATTAGAAATTACAGTTTTAGAAAACTCACTTTGAAGTGGGATCATCTATTGTAACTCTACAATTCTGCCAGGATTATTTTCATCGGGCATAAAATTTGCGTGAAAAATGATTCTCCTTTCCAGGGATTTTGCATTTGGTGAGATGACTCGGATCACTGCAGGAATATCTTGGGGTATCAGGGAATGGCGAAGTCTCATCTACTGTGCCTTCTTTTAGACCATGCTCGTTAACAACACGTCGAAAATAGCCGTCTTGAGTAATAGCACACAAATCTACATGCTGTGGGACGCCTACGTCAAGGGTAATAGAAAGGGACGTATCGTGGTTAGGTAATACCCATGCTACCTGTTTGATCTTATTTTGTGGATGGGTCAATGTATATCTGACAGTCTTTTGCGATAGACTTTCCCGAGTTTGAAACCGCTATCCTGTTCACAAAAAAAGGTATCTTATTTCCTTCTTGATACCTGAGGTCGACTTCTCTTGTAATTATCGTATTAGGATTATTGTGCAACTTTAGAACGGGTTGCATGCGGTTTATTTTCCAATGCTTTATCCGCAATTTGATGGTGTTTAATATCATATCAATATGTGAACTAACTATTTAGTGATACTAAGGTCTTGCTCCTTATCTCATTGTTTTCAACTTCAGAATAGTGTAGGTGCTATTGCAGTCCTAATACATCTGATGTTCCGTTGATGACTGTCTCGACTGGACCTGAAGTGGTAACCTTTCTATAATATTCTCAAGAATTCGCCTGGCTTTAATATAGCCCCTCCTATCGGTCCCGATGTTTCATTTCCAACCGTTGGTATATTCTGAATCCGTTCCAATATCTTGCGTCTGGTTCTGTTATTGTGGTGGTGATGATGCTTGCTGTGGTGTATCTGTCTGGTTGTGCTCCCTAAACCTCGTTTATATAGAGTAAGACTGAGAGGCCAACAGACAGTGCGTTTACTATTTCATCATATCAAGGTCTGTTATTAGATCCCAAACCGAACTATGTCTCTTTCTAGGATCAACATTGATCATTTTTAATATACAATTATCTAATTCCTTTGTAACTTTTGGATTAAATTTTGATGGGGGATCAATTAACTTCTGCCTTGATATTGATAGCTCGGAAGACTGCAGCTGATGCCGCTGCTTCGTTTCTAACGTATATGGGTCGTCAATATCATATGGCACAGGCCGCCTTCTTGTTAACATTTCATAAAGTATAATGCCCAGGGAATAAATATCGGTACGTCCATCGATTTCGTCTTTATTATATACAAACCATTGTTCTGGAGAGCAGTATCCGGGTGTTCCACCTATTTGTCCATCTGATGCGACCGCTGTTAGCTCCAAGGAGCTCCTATCGATTGCATCACCTTTTACTAATCCCCAATCTGCTATTTTAATTCCGGATCTTGTTTTGTCAATGAATATAATGTTGTCAGGTTTTAGGTCTCTGTGGTACACCTGTGAGTCGTGTGTTAGAGCTAGTGCATTACAAATAGGTAGTATTATCATGTTGATTGCCCAGGTTGGTTCGAAGACAAAACTTGTGTCACTTAAATTTCTCGCTCATGTATTCTTTCAATGATCCACCTTGTAAAAATTCCATAATAAAATAAGGCAAAAACCTTGGCGCGTCACCTCCTACGTTCCAGTACAGAATATTAACAATATTGGGATGATCTAATTCTGACAATACCTTAACTTCTCTTTCAAAACGCTCCTTGCTGAGGGTATCAATCTTTGGTAGTTCTTTCAAGACGCATTTAGTTGTACTGACGGTCTCTCCTTTCTTTCTCATATTCAAGTAATACTTCATATACTATTCCGAAAGAACCAGCGCTGAGTTCTCGTATTATTGTATATTTCAAATGTATCAGTACTTATCGACTCATACGGGTATTGCCCATTGTATGTGACAATAATGTACTTCAATAAGGTATATCATATACCTTCGGCTTCGGTAGATAGATATATGTTGTAAGTATCATCAACAATATGAATCAGATTATTAGTTATTTTTCCATCTAGTGTCGTTAACATCGCAAGTGATCGTAGATTTTAGAACTTTCAAACATGAGCATTTTGCTATGTAACAGCACTATCTTTTTTTACCCCTCTCGAAGACTTTCTTGAGCGCGTAGCTTATAGCTATGGAAGCAATGAAAGTAAGAATTCTTCCTGCAATTGGCATATCTCCTACGAGAATTTATGCTTCAAAGTATTTAATAACAGCAGCTAATTCGAAGACATAAACGGTCATGGACTATAGAGGGATTAATTTAGCTGTTGTTAAGCAGCTCAGAACTAGCAAAGAATGCTTAACCAGACTTGACAATCAGAACATCGAAAAAATCTCAAAAGATTTCGATAAAAGATGTTATTATCGATGATAGAAAAAGAATTCAGCAACCTTAGAGGATGAAGGCTTTAGTTTTATCGCCTTACAATTGTTAAATACCATGTAAATGATCACTGATTATGCAATCAACAAAAGTAAGTACTAAGCAAAAGTATGGAGAAATAGAAGAAAATCCTATTGGGCTACCTGAAAAGTATTGTAAGACTATTGTGAATCAACTTAATGAAGATATTGCCAGTAGTTACATTTTATTCTTACAACTGAGAAAACAACATGTTATTATAAAGGGGCCTGACTGGAAACACATACACGATTCATTGGGTGAATATGCAGAGTATATCGGAAAACAAGCGGAAGAATTATCTGAACGTCTGACTGTTCTTGGGGGACTTCCAATTTCTGATCCTTCAAGGTTTAAAGATATGGCGTACATCGAATTTGAAGGAAATGATATGCTAGATTTAAGAAGAATGCTCGAAAATGACTTACATTCCGTCCAAAAGGTAATAGATGCATTTAGAGACAGGATAAAGAACGCGTCAGAAAATAGCGACTATGGTACTGAGCATATGTTAAAAGGAATCATCTTTGAATATGAAGAGATGGCCGACAGACTGGAACACTATCTCGCAAAGGAGAGCCTAGAAAGAAGTATGACTTCTAACTAGGAACTTTGCTAGTGTGATCCGATACAAACGAGAGATATCACGCTCTTGTTTTCGAGTTGATCAGATCCTTACATACCTAAAAAACCATGTATATATAATGATGTTAAATTAAAAAAGTCTTCAGGCATCATCAAAGTCAGTTTTTAATTTGACAGATTCTTTTATGCTGTTTAATTGAATATCGTCGCTTTTTGTGATTATCCTAGACAATGATGGTCTAGCTCCCTCACCTAGTGTAATTGCTTCTTTACCCTTCCTTAAAAGAGAAAATGTGATTCCATTATCCGTGAGTTTTTGTGCAAATTCAGTAGCAGTTCTTAACTTATCAAATAGGCCGGTCTAGTCATCTGGGACACTGAAGAAAGTGGGTTCTAATAAATCCAGCCTTACTACTGTTCTTTTTTGTAGCATGTATACCTAAGTATGGCGTAAATGTTTTTGTTATGTCATGAGTTTTCAAGAATGCTTACTCGAGTTTCTTTTCAATTAACTACTGAAAAGGCAGATATGTCACGGTAATATCTGAGGCGAGAATAATTCCTCTGAAGAGTATTATTCTCGTCAAATAAATAAATATATTAAATAAGGAACAACAGGTAACTATAAGCGTACCAGTAAACGAATGGATACCAATAATTATAGGCAAACAGGCTGGAATAGGATCATTCCTAAAGTAAACCAATCAAAAATAGATGAAGTGTGTAAATCTTAAAAATGATATTGCATAAAAGGAATCGTTCCCTCTTGAATTCAATAGACAATAAAAGTGGAGGCTTAAATATAGAGGAAGACTCCGTTCTGGGTATATTAGATAAATTCAAAGAGCAGTCAAGCTTCGGGGAACATAACATACTGATTTATCCGGATCGATATGCTCTTCGAGAGGTATATTCTCGAGCTTGTAAAATGGCTCTTGAAAATAATGAAGCAGTCATTATACTTTTGCACAATGAAACTAGAGATGACATTTTAACATTTCTACGAGAGCTTGATATAGATGTACACACTTACGAGAAAAGAGAGAGATCTCTGCTCATAATTGATTCTGCTAAAGATTATTTCGGATCTGTAAAGGATTTCTTATTTTATTTGAACCTAATGAATGCAAATGCATCAAGAAGAAAGAAGCGGGGGATATTAGTCCTGATGGACCATCATCGAATTAGCAATCAAATACAGGATGGAATAAATTCCCTAATGGAATATGAGGAGCTGATACCGGCTAAACTAGATCTTAATGTCAAGATATTGTGTCTTTATCATATCAAAGATTTTGATATTCTGAATCAAACTGACCAAAAGGAATATTTACTCAAATTACACTTTAGACGATTCAAGTTAAAAGGAAGGAAATAACGCCCTACGATAAAGTTTCGGATAATATTAATAATAATACTACCCCGCTTCTGTATTGACGAAACATCAAATACTAGTAACAATTTCTAGATATTTGTGAATTTAGATTAAAATGTAAAGGTTAACCAATAACTAAGAAAATAGATAGCACAATAATAAGATGGCTATTTCTTAATATATTAGTAAACTGTTAGAGATAATACTTAGAGTGAGTATGCCTTTAGTATTGATAATAGACGAAGATAAGATAGTAGTAAACTACCTATATGCCATCTTTAAATTGTCAGGTTATGAAGTCAATATGGCATTTAGCTCTAATGAATGTCTAAGATTTTTAGAGCAATCCAATCCTAGCAAGATAGATGCAGCATTAGTAGATGGAAAAATAGCTGAAGACAGAGGGGCAATGGTTGTATCTAAAATAAAACAACTCAATAAAGATATAAGAATTCTGGTCGTAGCCAATAATGATAATCCAAAAAATATAATCTTAGAGTATGGAGCAGATGACTTCCTAATAAAACCAGTGAGCGGAGAAACGCTCCTAAGCAAGATAAATATGCTGATTCAAGCTAAGCTTAGTTCTTAGATCTGCAATTTGCTGTTATATCTTCTGAGAAATAGGTAGTGAAAACAGAACTTTATGAAAGTATCCACTTAGCTATGGTTTTGATGCTTTTCGACAGAAAGCCAACTCAGGCAACTTTAATACTTAAGTACGGCTGGAACACTATATGTTATTGCTTTGAGGTCAGTAGCCATGCCAAAGCCGTCTACTAGTTGTGTTACTTTCCGATTACCAAGCGAGAAGTTAAGCGAATTACGCAAGGTATCTGAAGCTAAAAATGTCACTCCTAACACCTTAGTTAACCAAATAGTTAAAGCACATCTAGATTGGCACAGTAGAGCTGCACATGCCAGGCTATACTACTTGCCAAAATCATTTTTGATTAGATTAATTAATGAACTTACAGAAGAAGAAATAAGTGACCTGGCTAGGGATACAGCCAAAAATGATCTTGTTGATATAAGTTTGTTTCTACGGGGAGGGTTTACAATTGCTTCACTCTCAAATATTACAGAAACTTGGTTAAGAATATCCCAGATGCCATATAGATGTGAGATTAATGGGGATGCTTGTAAGGTTATCATTGAGCACGATATGGGCATAAAATATTCGTATTTAATTAAGGAAATCTCAAGATACCTTTTGGAAGTAGCGTTTGAAGCCAAATCATCTTGTGACGTTACCGAGAATGCTGTTATTATTAAGCTTGAACAGCAATTACAAAAAGAAAATCGCTAATTATTAACCTTGACTTTGAATTCATTTTCTAATTCTTCCACTAGAAACCATTCTCACCGAGTTTCCATCTAAAGATATCGATATGAAATACAAATTGATGAACTTGCTCAACCAGATGGTATACCTATTCATGGAGCGGGAGTAATTCATGGTTCTGTTGCTCCATCCATAATGAAGTCAAAACATCAAGACAGTGTTTAAATTATGGCAGAGAAGCAGAACTATACCGTCATTACTAATGGTTTAACAGTGATATCTAATGTTAGTGGGAGTATGTCGTTTCTATTCAATCCCAGTATACCAACCAATCTATGCCTAAACTATGGCGCTGAGCAGATGTTAAAGGGAATTATTTTTGAATATGAAAAAATGGCTGACAGACTGGATAAATATCTCGCAAGAGATAGTCCAGACCGAAATATAATCACCGTCATAAATTTCGCAACTGATTACTCGTAACTTCTAGCTTGACGGTTGAATGAGCTGCATACACCTCTTTTTCATTTGTATCGTGTAAGATAACGGAGCCAGCACCAATTACACACTCTCTAGCGATTTTAACGCTATTTCTAATAGTTGCGTTCATCCCTATGAAACAGTATGGCCCTATTGTCGTATTTCCGGCTATAGCTGTATGCGAAACTATGAAACAATGCTTCATTATTGTTGTATGATGACTTATAACATTCCCTGTCCAAATTATCACATCATCTTCTAGCTTAACAAATGGCTGAATAACATTATTTTCAAAGATAAAACAATTCTCACCTATCTCAAATTCATCGTTTATAATTGTACTGGGATGAATATAGCTCATCAAATTATACCCTTTATCTTTTGCCTCTTCAAAGAACCTTGCCCTCTTCCTATTCATATCCGAATATCCGACAGCTATGAACATATCATATTGTTGACACGGATATCTTCTCTCTATATGCTCAAAAGGCTCAACAGGCAGACCACATAGTATTTTTTCTTTAATGGCCGATTCATTAGCTGAAAAAGCAACCACTTGTAATTTGGATGGATCAATTTTTTTCAAATAAAGATATACAATCTGTGCAAAGCCTCCAGTACCAAAAATAACAACTTTCTTCATGGCCGTTTTAAGAGAGTTGCATACTTAAAAGCTTCAACTTATGCTTTCAATGATAAAGGGTTAGCCCCTGCTACTTTTCTTGAATTAAAATTAACTATCTTGGCTAATTCTATTCCATTGACAAGCTTGACATCCTCTCGAGAAGATAGGTACTCGAGTATATCTTTGTATTTTCTTCCTCCTTTCATCTTTAGAACATTTGCATGCCAGACTATGGTTATCATATTAAAAATCTTATTGTATTTTCTCGCACAATCCAATGCATTCATGAAAGTATTGATGATTTTGTCTTCCGATATATGCATATAAGTAAACAAATATGCATCCATTATTGTAATGGGAAATTCGATAACATTATTTAGCAAAAAATATCTCCCGGTGTTATTACTTACCCTATTTTTTGATTCTACTACAGAAGAATCGTAGATGAATCCTAACTCATTAAGAATAATTGGTAGCCTTTCGCTAAAAGCTAGATAGTGGGAACGGTTAGCTTTTACTGTTTTTTTCGTAAGGTATTCCAGTTCCTTTTTCTCTTCGTACATGCTATCGAAATTATTTACTGAAGCTTGATCACAGTGCAATCCTATTTCCCATCCGCCTTTTAATAAGGCCTGAATATCCTGTTCATAATCAACTAATTTGCCATTCTCATAATTAGTCCTGAAGAAGAAAGTAGATCTTGCCCCAAATTTTTCCTCGATAGTAATATAGTCATTAATATTATTATATGGATTTTGTATATCGATATCCCTAATTGTTTCTTGATCAAATCTATCTCTTCTTGCCAGAATGTGATTTCTGCCCGGTCCTTGGAATGACCAATCAACATCATGGCTCAAAAAGACATAGTGCACTACAAAAATAAGAGCAATAAAGGATATAATACTTCATATATTTTGTGTGATTACTTGCTCCGTCATCTAGATGATGAATATTACCTATTTACACAGTATTGTAGTGTTTTTACAACGTCGCCCTAATCTGATAGAGTAACAATTATTGAAGCTTAACTACGATCAATGATAGTATCGTGATACACTGATATATCCACGGTATGGTCTGAAAAATAAAGTTAAATTAAGTTTGGTTAGAACTATGGCGGAAGAGTGGTACTCTGAGACGCATACTTAATACTCTTTGCTTCGCTCTTCGGCATCGTAAAATATGTCCATGAAAGTATATAATCATTATATCAACAGATATCTAACAACTATTCTCATACTAGTACCTAATGAGACCTGTAAATCTAGTGTAAAATACTGCAAAGCACCGATTCCAGTCAAGACCATTACATTAGTTATATATCATGATACACAGTCTTCTATTAGATTTCAATGAGTGGTGACGAGCAAAGTACTGGAAGTTCTGGAACACCAACTAGCAATAGTTTCTCGAAACCTGTAGAAGTAGCCAAAGAATATATAGTAGATATAATTGGAACAGGTAAGTCGGGAGATGGTATCGCAAAAATCAAGGGTTTTGTAATTTTTGTAAAAAACGCAAAATCTGGGGATAAAAACATAAAGATTAAGATTGATTCCGTGGGAAATAGCATTACGCTGTGCAGGTGGATTTAGCAACATACATGTCTCGATCCACATTCTGCACTATTAACTTGCTTGTCTGAAATATTACGTTACCTATTTGTGTGAAGAAAATACTGCATAACAGGGTGTCCATTCCTCCTGGGCAAATCTAGTTGAGACACCGATTGTAGTCAAGAGTTCAGATCGCTTCAAGAATTAATAGAACATGATAGCGATCGTAATTAATTTAATCTCGAGAAATGGTCAATCGATTATGTGATCGGCAAACATTGCAATTTTAGTCCCCAAATGCGAATTGAAAAAAACTCTCAAGATTAAATATCCGTTGGTTTGGAGTCGGACTCGTGAGACTCGTATTCGGGTGCTGGAATGTCTCGCTTGTCTGCTATGCTTGCATTACCATTAACGGCAGCTGGCGTTTGTCGGATCTTGCACTTCGAAATATACTACTAATAATTACAGAACTGGCCATAAACACAACCACAAGCCCCGTTAGCAGTACATTACATAATATGTTACTATTATATATTATGTCAGATATGAGTTAGTATGACGGCACAAAGTAAGATGGATTGGAACGATGCTATCAAGAAAGAAGCTAGAGGCACAGATGACGTAGACTTGGGAGAGGTACAAGAGGTCGGCACTACTTATGTTCGCACAAAGAAAGGTCTTATAAGCAAACACGATTATTATTTACCCAAATATCTAGTTGAAGGGTACGACGGTGACAAAGTACATTTCAGAATAACCCAGGATGATGCGGATAGATTATTCACAAAAGAAAACAATACGCCACCAACAGACGAGGAATACAGAACCAATTATAGAGATGAAAACCCACTCAAAGATGCATTACCATCAGACATCGAGACAAGGATCCCAGTCATGGGTGAGAGATTAGATGTCTCTAAAACAGAAACAGAAAGAGAAGCAAAAATAGTAAAGGAACCAGTCACCGAAACGAAAACTGTTGAAGTACCGGTGACTCATGAAGAGTTGGTGGTCGAGAAGCATGATGTAACCGGAGATATCCCCCAACAACAAACACCAAGTGATGAACCAGTGACTTCAGAGGAAGAGATTAGAATACCACTGAAAGATGAGCATGTCAAAGTAACAAAGGAACCGTACGTAAAGGAAGAGGTATCGGTAAAGAAAAAACCGGTAACAGAGACTAGGCAAGTCACTGATGAAGTAAGAAGTGAAAAGGTAAAAGTCCGTGGAGACTCAACAGCTTAGCAATTGAGAGGAACTACTCTCACTACTTTTGGGATATGATTATTCTGGGACTTATTAGACCGGTTTAAGAATAGAGATAGATTTTAGACTTGTTTTGCCATTAACAAGTATCTCCGGTCGCTTTTTTATCTTATGAATATAGACTTTGTAATATTACAAATTGATATGGAGTTTTAATATAGTTTTTATGATAGACCCACCAATGATATTATCTTCACTTAATATTGCTCCCAATTGATTTGGATCATCTCCTGAGTTATTTTGAAACAGAACGGAAGACGGTGATGATATGCGAAGATGAGCCAGATCTTCTAAAACTATTTGGGCTGGCACTTTGAAGAACGGAAACAGGGTAACAAAATACATCTCTTATTGTTGGATTACAACATAAGTGATATGTCTGGCGACTTTATTGCTCGTAAAATAAATGAGTATACTGGAACAAAAATAATTCTAATCTCTGCTTATAATCTGGTTGACTCGCTATTGAAAGAATTGAATGAGAACAATTACATTGCTAAATTCATCAAAAAGCCAATTAATATACGTAGTCTAATTGAGCTGGTGGCGGGTACAATTAATCAGATTGAAACAGTTTCACAGAATAGCTAACATTTATGCCAAATAGCTTGTTGGTCATAATATTGAGACAACGAATAAGCAAGCAGCGGTACCTCAAACAACAAACTGACTGTCTCTGTCTCTCAGATTCTACGTACATACGGAAAGCAGCTTAAACAGATTACTGAGCGGTATTCTGATGGCGATAACGGTCGATGTGCAATTGGTATTTTAATGTCTTACTATGGCTGGAACGGTATAGACGATTCTCATGCCACTAGAAAGTTATTGGGCGCCCTACATCATCAGCAAGTTACATATAATTAAAATAAAAAGATAGTACGTATACTAGGGGTTAAAATAATGCTCTCTAGTTATTTTCTCCGCCGTCCCCGCTCTGTCCATCATTGTCTTCGTCCCCTCCGTCTCCATCACCGTCTCCGCTTCCGCCGTTATCACCACCACCGTCACCTGAAGTATCTGTTGCAGAGGGCAAACTCATATTTCCGCCAGTCATGTTTCCGCCAGTCATGTTTCCGCCAGTCATGTTTCCGCCAGTCATATTTCCGCCAGTCATGTTTCCGCCAGTCGTGTTTGATTGGGCATAGATGGTGGATGCAACTCCAGTCACCAATACCGACGCAACGATTGCGACGCCTATTGCTACAAATATTTGGCTTTTCATCGAACTGCCATTCATCTTATGATATATGGCAATTCCAGTACGTATCGACTAGAAGAAAGTTTCTATATCTTGAATTTTATCGAGAAAACATCCAATTTACATTCAAATTACATAATTGGGTAGACACACTGGCAGAATACTGACTGTAATGGTTTTATTGAATATTGTACAACATACGGTGTCAAGAGAAATTCTGACATGTTCATCAAGACATAGTCGATGTGTAGACTCTTCCAATCGACTATGTTTTTCGTCCGTAAGTCATCATCAAGATTATGACCATCTACTTGTTATCATCAACTATGTAGTGTGGGCAGCTAGTGGATCGATATTGTACCGGGAGTCAACGGATAGCGGAGAAACATTCGATGATACGTTGAGTAATATCAGCCTAGACGGAGGCATAGTGTCTTCATTTGTACCACTAATAAGAGCTTCTTAACTGGAAGCCTGCCTACTACGCTCACTTTGGAACCAAGAAATGTGTCTGAATCCGACACTTTCGACTCCCATACAATTGACCTAAAGGTATGATCGAACCATGGTATCGTTTAGCGATAATCCATCGCATGTAACGGTTAGCAAAACGGTCATCAATAGACTTCAGGCAGGAAAACGTCCATGGTGATTAGCC
>CAVQMO010000009.1:0-11694 GCA_963713605.1 uncultured Nitrososphaerales archaeon
AGATTCGAAACTTCGTTGGTAAAAAAATATCTGCGTCTAACGAGAAAACCATTATCTTGATAGTACATATACCTAATGACAATGAGGAAAATGCTTCCATAATATTTGCTAGAACTCAGCTGTTGGAGCGTATTGACTGTAACAAATTATTCACTCGCCTCTCTTCCTTGGGAGCAAAAGGTGGAGGAAAGTCTACTTTTGCTACAGGTATAATCAATAAGGAAAAGAAGCATATGCTAGTGAATCAACTTACTGCGGATGTTGGAAAGTTACTGTAATAAAAACAGCTCGATTTTAGGACAACTCCAAAAATAGGTAATCATTGTCTTGTTCATGAATAGACAATAAGGTTCAAGCATTCATATCATTGAAGATAGGATCTACTTCTTGAATTTAGGAATCGATTTTTCACTTGACCTAGATTGTTCAAATTAAGGATGAAAGAATCAACATCTGAAGCAGAACCTGAGGACCTGGGGGAGTTGCGTTAATAGCTAGTTATTAGTGTGCCTTGCCGATATAATAGATGTAATACTGGTAAGAAAAAGTTAATGCTCAGGGGCTAACCTTAGCCTGAGATTTTTCTGATAATTAGTCGGTCACCGCTGACTTCATATCTTAATGTCTCCTTGTGGTCAAAATCTAATGCAGTCGCAACATCTATATTAAAATTTAAGGAAAAAGTATCCTTGCCTACCATTGAAGTTACCGTTCCACTATTTAATGCGTTATTTTGTTCTTCAGTCCCATTAAATTTCTGATAAAGTTGTTTTTTTGGATGTTTCATGCAGGAATACTTTGCAAATTAGTGATATAAAACTAATGTTCTACCCAAAGATTTCGTGTTAACCACTACTAGCATAATTCTTCTTAACGAACCTAACACAGAATTCATCAGTTAATGATGACAAAATGCTATGCTCATGACCGATAATCTTGTATTTATTTATTAGTATTTTCAGCAAATTTTTAGCCGTGCAGTATCAGTAGTTTAAATTACCGTCCTAAATTAGTGTGGAGCATGATTGAGGAAAAGTTATCAGCTTATGGCATAAAATTGTCCACCAAACCCCTCCCCCTTGGCTCATATTCACCTGTAGTAATCATGGACAGCTTTGCATTTGTATCTGGTCAAATCGCAATAGATACGAATAAACAACCTGCAGAGGTGATCTACAAAGGAAAGGTCGGGAAGGACATTTCAATAGATGACGCAAAGAAAGCGAGCACAGCTCTGTGTAATTAATGGACTAAGTCAATTGAAATCTGCACTAGGGGATCTGGAGAGAATAAGAAGATTTCTAAAGTTATCAGGTTTTGTTAATTGTGAACCATCCTTTGTCGACCATGCAATTGTCATGAATGGCGCGTCAGACTTTCTGTTCCAAATATTTGGAGAACGGGGCAGGCATGCCAGAATTGCAGTTGGCGTTAACAGTCTCCCGTTAGACAGTTGCATTGAAATTGACACTATTGTGGAAATCTAGTTCAAGTTCCTCCCCAATTGCTGGCCGAGTGACAATTATATAACATAAGTGTAGCAACGAATTCTGTCCCGCGGTCAGCTCAGCCTGGTAGAGCTTTCGGCTGTAGATGTTGGCTGAATAGAATGTAAAGCTAACCACGAGAAGCAGCCTATTGGGCATACAACTTGCGGTAACCGAAGAGTCGCAGGCTCAAACGAAACTGAATCACTAATTCTTTCGGAGCAAATCCTGCCCGCGGGATACAAGATTATTTTCAGAATTGCCTAGCCTTCATTTATATTGGTATTTGTAAACTAAGCAACTACTACCATGTCTACGACTATTATTGAAACCATTAACCCAGCAACTGGAAAGGTTATTGCAAAATATCAAAACATGACCGATGATCAGATAAGAGAAAAAGTCAGCAATGCTCGTCTCGCTCTACAAGGCTGGAAAAACCTGGATATCGGTGAACGCTGTAGCATTACTCGAAATTTGGGAAGGGTTATGAGAAAAAACAAGGATGCATATGCAAAGCTCATTACCGAAGAAATGGGCAAGCCTATTCGTCAGGCGATTGCAGAAGTCGAAAAGTGCGCTTGGTTGTGTGATTATTATTCTGAAACTGCTGAATCCTTTCTTCGTGACGAATTAATTCCAACTGAATTTCGTAAAAGCTTTGTGTCATTTGAGCCGTTGGGTGTGGTAGCCGGAATTATGCCATGGAATTTTCCTTTCTGGCAGGCTATGCGATTTGCTGTTCCCGCGTTGACGGCAGGCAATGTTGAACTCCTAAAGCATTCTAGTGTATGTCTTGGCTCTGCGCTAAAGCTCGAAGAGGCATTTATAGACGCTGGTTTCCCCGAAAATGTTTTCCAGACTGTTATAGGTAATCCGACGGCAGGTGAGGCCCTAATTAGGTCGAAAATCGATGCAGTGTCTGTCACTGGAAGCATCAGCACTGGAAAGAGAATTGCAGAGCTTGCCTCAAAGGACCTCAAAAAATTTGTTCTGGAATTGGGTGGAAGCGATCCCTTCATAGTTCTAGATGATGCAGATCTTAGTCAGACAGCTTACACAGCAACTCAGTCTAGGCTTCTTAATACAGGTCAGAGCTGCATTGCCGCTAAACGATTCATTGTAGTAAAAGAGGTAGCTGACAAGTTCACCAAGCTTTTTGTAGAGAATACCGAAGCAGAGCAAATTGGGGACCCCATGGATCCGAAAACAACTGTAGGCCCACTAGTCAGAGAAAACCAGAGACAGACGCTATCAGTTCAAGTGCAGGATGCCAAAAGCAAGGAGGGAAAAATACTCACGGGTGGAAATTCTATCCCGGGTGAAGGCTATTTTTTTGAGCCAACTATTGTTTCAAATGTAAGGCATAGTATGAAAATTGTCAGAGAAGAAGTCTTTGGTCCTGCAGCCCCTATCATGGTGGTAAATAACGAAGAGGAAGCGGTTGCAGAGGCAAACAACTCCGAGTTTGGACTTGGAGCAAGCATATGGACAAATAATCTTGAACGAGGGATAAGATTAGCAAGACAAATTCAGAGTGGTATTGTATCAATTAACGAAATGGTAAGGTCTGATCCAAGGCTTCCATTTGGTGGAACTAAATTATCTGGAATTGGAAGGGAATTGTCCGAATTTGGCATTAAAGAGTTTGTAAATATAAAGTCAGTTGTAGTCAAAGATATTACCAGTAAGCTGTTGGTTGAATAGCAGTTTTACCAATTTATTGCAAACTCCGAATCTCCTCCTTTAATTTTGAAATGAAACAAATAACGAGTTTCAATCTCAACATGAAAGCACATCTTAGTGGTGGCATTAAGCAATGGGATTGCTGGGAGATCTTGAATCGACTCTACCCGATGTCAGAGAAAAGGGTTACCTGGTCTGACTATCATTCTAAGTAGAGCTAGTTTGAATAACTGCAAAAAATCGCTATGTTTAATATGTTGAAGTTAATTAATCTTTGATATTATCTCATATGTCGTTAATAAGGAAAATCAAATGGATTCTTATGAATATGTTTTCAAGAAAAAAAACAAAAATAGAAAGATAAAATGACTAACGTCGATTGTATCTTCACAAGCTTTTTGGTCCTTATGAATTACTAGGGAAGCGTAATGTTAATCGCTTTGTTGCTTCACACAACGTTAGCAAGATTGTTCGCCTAGGAATCTTTAATGAAGTCTAGAAGTTGTCTTCATAAAAAGAACTCCCGATTATTCGTTAGCTCGGACGAAATTCTCTGAGCAACAATGGTTCATTTACATCATCAACATCACCTGTGAAATATCCTCGAGGTCCTCCTTCACATAACGTGTTAGGCAATGAACCACTTGAAGTAAGGTTCGCGATTACCTCTGCGGGAGTTGCGTCAGGGAATTGAGCTTTGTACAACGCCGCGGCTCCTGTAACATGTGGTGCAGCCATACTAGTTCCACTGTCTAAAGCATAGCTCGACCCATTATAGGTTGAAAATACATTCACACCTGGGGAGCCAACTTTACGTCTGGTCCATAATTGCTAAAGAACGCAAATGAGTCGTCAGCCACAGACTTACCAGAGTTTTGCATATCAGGTCCTTCGCTACCGCATTGTCCATCACTATCTCCAATAGCCGAAACTGAAAGTACGTCAGGACTATTTGCTGGCGAAGAGGTAGCGGCATTTGACGCATTATTTCCTGCAGCAACGACAACGGTTATTCCTGCATTGACAGACTTGTCTAATAGCATTGTTAAGTGCAGGAGAATTGGGATTTTCTATGCTTATATTGAGGACATCTATTTCATCTGCATGTTTGGTTGCATATTCTAGACCTTTAATCTCGTCAGAGATTTTGCATTCGCCGAATTTGTCACATATTTTTATAGCCCATAGTCTAGCGCCAGGCGCAACGCCAACAACCCCAACGGAATTATCCTCAGCAGCAGTTATTCCAGCTACGTGAGATCCATGACCCTGATCATCATTTCCGGAAGTTACACCATCTACAAAACTTACATTTCTGTACACATTCAGATCAGGATGGGTTAAGCTGACTCCAGTATCCAGAATTGCTATGTCTGCGTCAACTGGTTGCCTTCCAGCTTCTGAGACTGAAGATGTATCTGTTTCTTGTCCTTCGCTTTCATTAACGTTTATTGGAACAGTTCTCTTTACACTGTCTGGGACAATCTGGCTCCATTCAACTTGTGCGATGTGGCCAGCAGACGTCTGGGTCTCTATCTGATTGGTTATAAAACGATTATCTTGAAGGATCGGATGATTTGGGTCAGACAGTCTAACGACAAGAGCGTCATATGTTGGAAATTCGACATAATCCACCAAGTATACGCCATCAGTGTTTGCAACATCGTTAACCGTTGCCAAGAATGCTGCTTCTGAAGTCGTATGTGTTGGTAATATGTATTCGGGGCAAGGGATATTGTAACTAACGTCAAATATATTTAGATTAAAGGACGGATTGTTAGGGGAGTTCGCTACCGTAATTGCCTTATAATTTTGTGTGTCCATGATGTGCAGCACCCTTACACGTTCTGCAAGCACCTTAGCAAGATCTTGAATATTATATTGGGCACGAAATTCCGGTTTTAGTTCAAGAAGTACGTCATAGCATGACAAAGGTTTGTATGCTCTTTGGAGATTTCTATCTAATATGAAAAGATTTGGACAGGAATTTTCTCTACAGTAATTAATTAGGTCCAATTGGCTTTGTACGCTTGCTAAATCTGATTCTGAATATCTGATTCTGATTCTGATTCTGATTCTGATTCTGATTTCTGAAGAACCAGTAGAGTCAGATGAGCCATTATCACCATTGTCTTGTCCATATGTTAACTGGGGTAGTGAAAACAAAAGCGTAATTGGCAAAATTAATGCAACAAAGCCCATTGACACAAATAAATTCGGTTTTTTACCTTTATACATGCTAGAATTACATCTTGCCAAGATGGTATTAAGCATTTCCCCCAGCCCTTTTTGTTCATTCATCCAATTGGGGGAAAATATTGGCTCGCGTCACTAACATTAGCGATAAAGCATTTCAAATTTGGGTAAATACAAGTAATTCAAATTAAACTCCTGTACCAGCTTTAAATAATTGGAGTACATTGAATTTACCCGCTATTATGGTAGTGGCCAACGAAATTCTGATCTGCGAAAGGGAACTAAATTTAGGAACAGTAGATCTTAGTATACATGGACCGTTGTTAAAGTGAAACAGTCTATGCATCTTCTAGAATATCAAAAATCCGAAAGCTCGGCGACCATCATTGAATCTTTTGTCTGATGCGTTCATTATCAGACAAGATTTTCCAAGTTTGGTATCCAAATCATGTTCTTTATTGTTGATTCTCAGTAGCTCTACAATAGGATATTTGTAATGAATGGCTTTGAAATATTAGTATTAGTAGTGTGGCTATTTCCAATATTTGTTTTATGTAGCATAATTTACGGTTACCTCCGCAATAGATTTTTGTGTCATCTAAATCCAAACCTAACAAGCAAGATTATCATACAGATAACCACATTGGATAACTATGACATAGTGAACAGGAATGTTGCAACTATAAGGTCTTACGATCTGCGTATCCCATATGATATATGGATAGTCACGGAGTCCTCATCAGTAGATAGGTATTATGGGGCAGATAAGATACTAACGGTTTCTCCAGAATTTATGTCAAAGGCGAAATACAAAGCAAGAGCGCTAGATTACTCCTGCAAAGTTAGAGAGAGTTTGGGTATTAGCTCAAAGGATGTGAAGATACTCTTTTTGGATGACGATACAATTCCATCCAAAAAATATATCGAAACATGTTATGAAGCAGATTATGATGTAATGCAGGGAATACTGCAACCAAAATTGAACTATGGTACACTATATTCATATGTTGAGAATATGAGAACGCTAGCTTGTTTGTCAGTATGTTCTATCTATCAATCGCATGGTCATCCGGTCTGGGTCCACGGGGAAGGCATCTGCGTCAGAGCCTCGACTGAACAGGCAGTGGGTTGGGGATTCAATCTTGTTTCCTCTGAAGATCTAGTTTTTGGACATAAATGTGCAGAAAAGAAAATGAAATGGGGATTTATCTGGAGACCTATCTATATAACATCGCCTTGGACTTTCCGTGACTTCTTTAAGCAGCGCAAAAGATGGTTATGGGGCAATGCTCATGCGATCGCCAATATCCTAAATTGGAAGTCAAAAGTAAGGGTGCTTTGGTTCTACATAACTGGGGTATCTATCCTGTGGATATCAACTGCGGCGGCGATACTAGACCTGACAGGTAATTTAGACTTTGGACCTCTCGAGAGAACGTTGTTTTATTTTTCCCTGTTTATCTGGCTGGGATTGTATGGCTACATTGGATATCTTGTCGGCGGTGGAAAACTCAAACATATATTGTTAAGTATAGCTTTAGCCTGGTTCGCGTCAATTATGAATACGTTTCCTATATGTGTAGGTCTATTCTTTAAAAGACCTGTCAAATTTGAAGTAATCGAAAAAGAAAGAAAGGTTATGTAGAACTGATCTCGTAGTTAGAGCACGATGATGTGAAATATATTTGTTAATCTAATTTCTGTTCGCATAATCTTATGGATAGGCATTAGTCCTAAACATTGTGATTTAATCAAAACCCTTTCTGCATACCCCATTGTTGATTTAGCATACGGAGACAGAACAGATCATTTAGAAGAAATAAGATGAAGCATGAAACTATGTCTGTAGAAATTCAGATAAAGTTGTGTTGTCGCTATTCTTTCAGTTCCGATTCCATAATCTCTATTTGATAGACTCCTTTTTATGATGTATTGGTTTACTCGTCCCGGACTTGTCAAACCAGATAATATTCGGAGTTCATTTACCAATTATGGAGTACGGCAACAGTAGTACTACCTGGTAAAGCAACATTTAAGATGACAAATGCTTTCAGTTATAAGAGTCAGAGTTTCTTGGATTGCTTTGGAGTGATAGAGACATCGAAGAATGGGTGCAATTGATAAATATTCTACAAATAAGAAAGCATTCAAATTTAACCAAACTGGTAACTCTTATTTTATTTCGTAAGGTTATTGTCTAATAATTTCGATAAATATTGTATTGTATTTTACATTTCCTGCATTATCACGAGCCCTTATAATTAATTGGTCTTCGCCCTCAGCATCATCTAATGGGAGTATGGAAGACCATTTAGACCAATCACTTGGGAAGTTGTGATTAACTTGTTGATATGGTCTATCCTTTAGGTGAATTTCAGCAGGTACTAATACCGCCTCCAGTATCATACACTTCCCCCTCTACTAAAATGCTCGCCACATTATTGGATTCAACATAAACTGGTATCGGATTATCTACTGTCGAATTTGAATAATTTGTTCCAGGTAAGGTGCCGTTTATTCTTGTAACGACGGCAGTTGGGCATATTGTGTCTAATGTTGGGAGCCTGAGATGCTTGTGTTGTATTAGCAGGGCTATTTCCACTTTCTTGTGGGATAGTACTCTTATAAAAATCGAAATACTTTGTTGTGCTAATATTATTTCCTGTGACATTCACAAGGTCATAATTCCTGACATTTTCTGGATGCTGTCGAAAACTCCACATCCAATACGCCCACCCCCATGCCTTGATCTCTTCGAATTTATCAACGAAGAGATTTACCTCGGTTTGGTTTATGTCCGCAGTTGGGTCATTTGGCGTAATTCCTATATTGAACTCTCCTATCCACAAGGGAACTTTTGCCAATTGTGCAGTTCTGGCTGAAGCGCTCAATCTGTCTTCTGCATAACTACAATGGGTGGGCAAACCAAATAACGTTGTCTTGAACATTGAATTGGTAGTATTTTTTGGTGCCATCTTTGCCATATTATCTGGAAGGGCAAAGATTGGGCCACCTATATCAGATGGCAACTGTCTGTCAAAAACAATTGTCTTTGAAGATAACTTTCGCAATTCATTTGAAATGTATGTATTATAGTTACCAATTTTCTGCCATTGAGTTTTATCGTATACCTGTGGCTCATTTAGAATTTCATAGCCGAATGTGCTTGTGTGATTATCTAACTGTTTGGGCGACTTTCTTCAAAAAATTGGCCTGAAGGGTCCATCCGTCATTTCCATTAGCATCACTTACCGTTCTGTTGTACCAGTTAGTCCACCAAAGTTTTGCTGTATCTTTATCAGATGCTCCTCCTCCGTCATAGGGTAGTTCATTGTTATTTTCAAAAAGGAAATATGGAAATCCATATCCATACTCTGGATCTAACCATGACGAAATGTGAAACTGATCGTTAGCATAGATAACGTTAATTCCCCATTTATCTGCGGCCTCAGCAACTTTTCTTAACTCTGCGATGAATAAAGAAGGGTTTTTTTCATAGGATTCCCAGGTGAACAAGTACCGTATAGTATCCATTCCGGATTGTGAAAGTATCTTGAAACTCTCGTCATAGTAATTATTGGGAATAGGTTTATGATAGTCCCTAGATTCTGGTAATGTTGTATAGTATCCAAGTAAATTGACTCCCTGGTATGGTGGATTATCCTGTTTAATAGTTCCTGAGCTGGCCTCTTCGCTACTTACAGTTACTTCTGATAAACTGAGAACAGACGGAACGCCGGGATAGTCAGAATAAAGGAGCAAGGGAAATATGATAATAGAGGCAGAAATAACTATTGCAACTTTCTTTATGTATTTTTTGATATATCTAGGGAAATGAAAGAGACGATAATTTAAAGATAACCTAGATTATTTTTTGAATGAAGGTCGATCATATTATGAGTTGAAGTAATGCGAAAGTCATTCAATCAAAAATGTTGTATTGCTGATTGACCGAATTCAAGGGTCTAGTCGTATATTCCTTATTGCCTGAGTTATCTATGCCAGACCAATTATTCTGTGGCTTTTGTCAATCGCAATAGGTAATGTAGCGGTCCAATTCCATATTCCTTTATTTTCTGTAGGGAGGACATCTACATATTCGCCATCATTTGTGTGAACCCGAACCGATTTTATGCCGCTTCCAACATCAAAAGCATATCCGTTAGTGTACAAATGTCGTTTGTCAGGGGAAATCTGGGCCGAAGCAATGTACAATCCAGGAGAGATAGTATCACGTGATTCCTGTACGTTGAAGTTCGAGAATGCACTTTTTACATAATCAAAATTCTGGGTAGTAAAGATAGTATCATCCTTGAAGTCTACAAAATCGTAGTTGGGATTTGAATGTTCTTTCAGGCTCCAAAGCCATGCAGCCCATCCCCATGCTCCCAGTTCATTTATTTTGGTAACTATAAGATCTACATTATCTTGAGTCATGGTTACATTTTTACTCTCTCCAACTTCATATCTGTCGTAAGCCCGTAAGTTGAATTCGCATATACATAGTGGCACCCCAGCAAGCTCTGCCGTTTTGGCATAATAGTGTAATCTTGCTTCAGCATAGCTGCTGTCCGTCGGCAAGCCAAAGATTGTAGACTTGAAAATTACGTTTTCCGTATTTTCGGGGGCCATCTTTGCCATGTTTTCTGGATTCGCTCTTATTTCGCCGTCCAATTCTGAAGGGACCTGTCTATCAAAAAAAATCGTTTTCTGGGATACGGTCCTTAATTGATCAGTAATAAAGCTGTTGTACTTGCCAATCTTTTCCCACTGGTTTACGTGATGAACATGGGGCTCGTTAAGAATCTCATAGCCCAATGTACTTTTATGATTATCAACGGCATCTACTATTTTCTTTAGGAATTCAGCTTGTAGGGTCCAGCCATCCATGCCATTAGCATCTTTTACAGACCTATTGAACCAATCATCCCACCATCTCTTCGCAACAATGTCTTTCTCTCCGATTCCTCCGCCGGTTCCATAAGGATAGTTCGGATTATTTTTGAATAAAAATGATGGAAATCCAGTGCCAGTTTTTGGTCCAAGCCAAGAGGAAGTATCGTATTGGTCATTTGCATATATCACCTTAATCCCCCACTTGTCTGCAGTTTGAGCAACAGTCTGAAGCTCACTCATGAATGAAAATGGATCTTTTTCATACGACTCCCAAAAGAAGACATACCGAACGAACTGGATACCTGCCTGCGAAAAAATCTTGAAACTTTCCTCGTAATAGTTTGATGGAAAATTAAACTTAACCTCTCTCTCTTGTGACATTGTCGTATAGTATCCTCGCATATTCATCCCAACCATCGGACTGCTGTCATTATCATCAGCTTGGGCAAAAGCATGATTAAGATTGGTATTGTTTCTAATATCGTAGCCATCATTGTAATTGTTAAGCATGACTAAAGTCAGTATAACGAATATAAACAAAGTAAATCGGACGATATTGATTTTTTTTAACGGAGAAAGTTGAATATGGTAATAAGCTTTTGTACTATTCTTATTTCCCTCGAAAATCGTTATCGTGTTAGTACCGAAGTTAGGAATCCTATATAAATTATGAAATAGCTACTGGAGTCGTTTCTTACTGATTGAACTTTCATGTTTCAACAATTTAAACTGCATAGTGCAGTCTGTAACGTATTCAATACAATTGAAAAACTAGCTGGTACTCGAGACTTGATTTAGATGACAATCAAATCATGATAACCAAATTACTAAAATATATGGATGGGGTAGCTCTACTTTTGACTGTTGATAAATGGGAAATATGATTGCGTAAGTGACTTAGAATTTGATAGAGTGATATATTGTTGGCTACTATTAGCGAGAATTACTATTTGCACACAGCCTGTCAGCGCCCTACATCTTTAGGCTCTCAAGTAATTATTATGAACCTTTCAATGATATTGGTCGTTTTATAATTCTATACTCTAGTATATTGCATAAAAATACGTCTCAACTGTCTGCAAACCGAGTGTTTGGCGAATCTTTTATATTTTGAATGCTCTCCTCTGTTATTATCACCTGATGCAGAATCATCTGATGCAGATCGCAACTACAACAAAGACCGTATTCTATGGCCGAGAATCTTGGATTGTATTTTTCGTTACCATTGTAATCGGTGTAACTGCAGCGTTTGTTCTATACAGCTTTGACAGATTTTCATTGATATATTATGCCGATTCTGTATCTCACCTTGTAAGAGGCCAGGGAATTTGTCGATGCTATAAACCCTGGATTATTTGAGCAGTTAGGAACTGCTTGGCTCCCATTGCCACATCTTTTATTGTTACCGTTTACTTTGATAGAACCTTTA
>CAVQMO010000010.1:0-1130675 GCA_963713605.1 uncultured Nitrososphaerales archaeon
TAGTGGGATGGTGGGACGAATCACCTCGGACCAAAAAAATAATGCCATTCAAGCGAGCATGGTCTGAAGAAGAATGTCTGGCTATGCACTAATAGTGTAGTAGAAAAAATATCAGATTAATTGAATACACAGTTATATTTTCCAGAAGTTATTTGGACACTATCAAGCTTGCCATCAACAGATTACCTATAGAATTCCATTTCTATACTTCTTATTGGATCATATTTTATTCTAAATGATTCGTCAGTCGAGATGGGTAATAGTTCAGTATCATGTGAATTACAACCATGACAAACAAGCAACGATGAAGATGAAGCGTCAATTCCAAAGTAAGTTGCACACCAATAACATGAATTGCAAATCACAAAAGAGATTGGACTTGTACGTTTGTTTGCCTTTATGTCTAAGATACTAGAAGAGATCTTGGAAGTTTGTGATGCCACCTCTATGAATGAATATTCTGTTCCATTGACTAGATGCAATAAACTAGGGGCTATTTCAGTTATTTGACATGAGTTTTTTAAACGATGTAGCACTTCTATGCTGTTGCCGTAACCAGAGTCAACATCTGTCATTTTACCCAGTTAAAGGGTTTGCTCTAACGGCACACTAATATCTGGTGAGCTGAAACAAATATTATTTTTTTTATTCACCGTTTTTATAACAATTCTCATCTGCCTTAATCTTGTTAACCAAAGAATTGATTCAGTCGTTGACCATCTATCCAGATGAGCGAATCAATCGGATACTGAAATTTATTGAAGAGAAACAAAATGGACGGCTGTATTTCGTGCAAAGAACCTATTACTAAAAATCATGTCGCATCACATCATATAATATAGTCCACCATTTAGGCCGAATTCACTCTAAAATAACAATTCATATCAGTCGGAAACAATAACTATTACGGTAGTAACAGATAACAACAGATCGAAAAAGCTTTGTAGCGCTGATTGCCAATAGAATATATTGCAAGTGGTATTAAACAAGCAAGAAAAAGAGCAGTTGGTAATTAAGCTCTATCAAGAAGGTAAGCCAATCCGGCAGATTGCACAGCAGGCACATTTATCATTTGGAACTATAGGCAAGATCATTAGACGGATAAATAGTCGAGAAGGTGAAATTATGCCGAATGATCTAAGCGGTAAAAGCAAAGAAACTCAAGCCTTATCCCTGTTCTTGCAAGGTAAGCGCCCCGTTGACGTTGCTATAGAATTAGATCTTTCGTCCAATGAGGTAGAGAATATATTACAAGAGTTCTGGAATTTGAATGAGCTTCATGAGCTGGCATCCGTTTACAATGAGATTAAGGCTTACCTACCGTCTTTTCTGAAGCTATTTCATTGTTTGAAAAAACACAAAATGCTGAGCGAGAAACATATCAATAATATTCTTAGATATGCCGGCAATGATTTACCCCAACTAACCGACAGAGTTCAATGTCTTACAAATGACGTAATAAATCTAGAAGGTCAAAAAAGAAATTTGATGAATAAACTAATACTATGGAATGCCCAATTATCTGATTTGGGCAGAGCTATCGATATCAAAAACCAACAACTAAAAAAAATGGATAAATAAATGTAAATAATCTGTAAACTAACAGCATTTTGAAACGAGGCTCTTTTTTTATGAAGTTCTACCTTTTACAAAGATATACCGATAACAGTTCTCACATGAAATATATGTATCTTCATCACCAATGTCTACTTCGTAGACTTTACCACATTCGCATGTTCTTGTTTCTTTGATCAACTCGGGGTTTCAGGCTGGACTTGTCGTTATCCGATAGATCATCTATAGAATTCTATCTGCATGCCTCTTGTTGGATTATATTCTATTCTGAATGATTCATCGGTCGATATAGGCATCAACTCGGTATTATGTAAACCACAAGCATGACAAGCTAGTGGCGATGATAATGATACATTAATCCCTAAGTAAGTTGCACACCAATAACACGAATTACAGATCACGAAATAAATTTGATGGGTAGGTTTTTCTTGTTTTGCATCTACACTGCTAGAAGAGATCTTTGCTGTTTGCAATAAGTCATATACTAAATTAAGCCTAATCATTTCAAAGTTTTTGATCGTAATCTTAGTTTTTATTAGTTATCATGTGTATCTATAGAGTGTAAATATAGGTATGTATTTCATTGCCCTCGGAATATGATTAATTCTAACTAGACACTTCTCCCTTTTCTTATTGTCAAAACCTACTTGGGATGCTATTGCTTTCATACTAACGGTTTCATTCCTATGTCTGTACCAATGTTGACTTGCGAATTATCAAAAAATTGGTACAGAGCCTATATACACTGTTTTAAGATACGGCTATTGATGGATTACCACCAGTATGGCTTAGAGTCGACGACTGTGGTTCAAAACTAGCTCCCCCGTCGGTATTTCTTCGATATAATACCTCAGCAGCAGCTGAAAGATACCATATTATATGGACATTACTACCTGATACAGTTATCGATGGCAAGAACGATTGAAAAGATTCATTGCTTATATTTAATGTGCTACCGAAATTAACTCCACTGTTTGTACTCCTCCTATAGAGTATCTCATCATTACCTGGAGTGTTATCGAACCATGCCACGTAGACATTAGCACCTGATACAGCTATCGATGGAAATTGTGAAATCCCAGCATTGTTGCTTAGATTGACTAAGCTACCGAAATTAACTCCACCGTCAGTACTATTCTTTTATAAAATATCTCGCTGGGGCCTGCACTGTCGTCCTGCCAAACTAGAAAGATATTACTGCCCGATGCTGCTATCGAGGGATTTGTTGAAGCACCAGATGTGTTGCTTAGATTGACTAAGCTACCGAAATTAACTCCACCGTCATTATTCTTTTATAAAATATCTCGCTTGTGCCTAGACTATTATCAACCCATGCCACGTGGACATTATTACCTGATACGGTTATTGATGGAGCGAGCGAGCCCCCGGGGGTATTGCTTAGATTTACAGTAGGTTCAAAACTAACTCCCCCGTCCGTGCTCCTTCTATAGAATACCTCGTCGACACCTAGATTATTATCAACCCATACAACATAGACGTTATTACCTGATATAGCTATTACTGGATCAATTGAATTCCCGCCGTTGTTGCTTAGATTTATAGAACAACACCACAAATTTCCGCCATCTGTACTCCTTGTATAGAATATCTCTCCATTATTGAATCCGGTAGATTCGTACCATACTACATGGACATTATTTTTAGATGCAGCTATTGAGGGAAGTAGTGACTCACCAGCGTTGTTGCTTAGATTAATGGTATAAGGATCAAAACCACCTCCATCCCTTTGATAGAATATATCATTGTTGCCTGGAGAAAAATCTTGATATACTGTGTGAACTAGATCTTCTTTTATCTTTGCCGCTGTCACTGCATCGTCAGTTATCTTCGACGCTGTTACTGCATTATTTGCTATGGCATTAGTTCCTATCTGTTTCATCGTATAAGCAGTAGATTGTGTTGGACCATCTATTATCACATTCGCTGCATCTCTGGTGGCAACTATGACCTTCAAGTTAGAGCTAGGATTTATCGGATTGTTAATATTAGAGAATTCTAGTCTAATCTTTGTACCCGCGGGTACATTAACAGCATTCGTTACTGTATAAGTTATTGTTTGTCCGGATTTACTTGCGAGTACCATGACCTATTCCTTCTGCTTCATTAAAGAAAGCACTATTTGGTATTGTCGTACCTGCTGGAAATGTTACTTCTATCTTCTTTATCGCACCTGCAGAAGCTGTTAGAAATACAACATCATAAAAAGAATTAGTGTTTACAATATTGTTTGTTGGTCTTGCAGATACTGAACCAAGTGTCGCCTGAGTAGTGAAATCTTTATTATTGTTGGCGCTATCAGTAGGTGCTATAGAAGATGGAGCAGCAGTTGTAGGTGTGGGCGAAGGTGACGATGAGGGGATATCTGAGACAGGTATATTGGCATGATAACCACTTGAATCACCTTGCAGTTGTGCAACTACATCCGCTACTAATGCCATCTCTTTATTCTGGATACCAGAAATAATGGCTGGATAAACACTGGATGATATTATTAGAAACATTGGTACAAGCATCAGTGTAAAGGGTGAGTGACTAGAGTAAATTCTTCCTATTCTCGTGATTCTAAATGGGTTGGACAATTTCGTTTTCCAAGTGAAAGAACAGAATCTGGTATTATCTGTATTTGGTTACTCTTGACTACCTAATTTATACCATAATTGTTATGTAAACTTCGAGGGTGCTATTGAACCTAACAGCCAGGAAGGGTTAACTAATGAACGAATCACCTATTAATTCTTAAAGCAATGTATACAAAGCTATGGCAAAGACTGAGGCAGACAGTTTACTAGAGCGAAGAAATCGAAAGGGGAGGTAGGATGTGAATTGTACATGGTTACAAGCCAATAGTAAGGTTAGTAACAAATTGAACTATCGGATAGTTCAAGAAGAGCTTATTTATGGCAATTAAGCACTGAACAAGTCATGCCGGGATATTTTTTTTGGCTGACGTGCAGTATATGACAAGATTCGAGTCATCGATATAGCGCAAGGAAATAAGAATTTTTGAACAGGTAGAGCTTGAAAAAAAGAACTACAAAAAATCACGTTATCGAATCTAAAATAGAGAGAAAAGAAGGCATTAGGTATTATGTGAACTAATCTTTTAGGGCGCTGGTAGTCCACATAATGCTATTGGCTCAAGTTCATCAGTGTTTGAACTTGGGTTAAATGCGGCAACACGCCATGCGTCCACAAGTCCATCGCCGTCTGTATCGATAGCGAATGAACTCACTACATTCAAAAGTCCGTCACTATTCGAACCAAACCCTCCACCCTGAATTACTTCAGGTGCTATACAACCGACAACTGCAACCCCAAATGAATTTGAATTAACGTCCACGAGCTCACCAGAGCGTTGAAGACCTTTTGGACTTATAGCGCCATCAGCTATCTTGTTCGTTGTTATGGCGTCATCTGCAATGTCTGCTGTTCCCATCTGTTTTATTTTGTATGCTATAGACTGTGTGGGTCCATCAATAACAGTATTAGCAGCATTTCTAGTTGTTACTGTGACCTTATAATTAGTACTGGAAGTTTGTGGATTATTGATATTTGCAAACTCTAGCCTTATCTTTGTACCTGCTGGTACATTTACTGCATTAGTTACTGTATAGGTTATAGTTTGTCCAGATGTCCTGACCGTACCTGGACCTATACCTTCGGCTTCGTTGAAACTAGCGCCGGTTGGTACTGCGGTACCAGCTGGGAAAGTGACTTGTATCCTTTTTATTGTGCCTGAAGTAGCTGTTATAAAAACGATGTCATAGAATGAATTGGTATTGACAATATTATTTGTTGGTCGTGCACTCACAGATCCAAGAGTTGCTTGCGTAGTGAAATCGCTTCCGTCCTGACCTATCGTTGATGGTGTCGTTGTAGTAGTGGTAGGATTAACTAAAGCCGATGCTGTTGAGGGATCAAAGATCAAGATAGGTGGGGATATTACCATAGGGACGAGAATGAATGTAATTACAAATCTTGTTGTCGCTCGTAGTCCTACAGTTTTTTTCAGATTTAATGGTTCCAATGATCTCGACAAACCGCTAGCTATCATATAACATAGTATTATTTACTATAGCCTTAATGTGCATTTGGTAGATTATGTTACTCAGATTTATGTTACTCTTTTTACATAAGAATCAGGAAGTCTAAGGATCTCCCCCCTATTTGGCGCGCTTTATATATGAAGATACTTAACGGCGGCAATGTCTGATAAAGAAAAATTTTCCGCTTTGCAAGACTAGCACTGCTCCTGTTGCATAGTTGCATAATGCTAGCCGAAAGCAATCAAGTATATCATCATGAGATGTCTGTGTCTTGTCCGGCTTCCAATAATTAACTGCCTGTTAGGGAACTGCCAGGAATGTACCAATCATATGCGTACCATTGTAAGCATAAGACCTTTCTTTGATGTCAAACGTGATCGTACATACACTATCTGTCTTTGCAGTCCTCTTAAGGCATGGATGCCATGCATGTTGCCTCAGCCGCGAACCCGAATGTTTCACTCGGACTCGAATTGTACATAAAAGCTCTCCACTGACCGGATCCACTTTGTAAGCTATCTGTCGCATGCAAGAAAGGTTCAGCACCATCATCCACTGTAAAGCCCCCGCCAGTAACACGCGGATGACTCGCAGGACATGATACATCTGCAGAATCAGATGTTTCTGGCATAAGAGATTTAAAGGCACCTGTTACTAGTATAGTTTCTCCAGGTGGAATTGACCCATCCGCTATAGCATTAGCACCTATCTGCTTTATAGTATAGGCAGTGGATTGTGTTGGACCATCGATAATGGTATTGCCTGAGTTTCTAGTTGTCACTGTAACCTTGTAGCTAGCACTAGGATTTAGCGGGTTGTTGATATTTGAGAATTCTAATCTAATCTTTGTACCTACAGGCACATTTATAGCATTATTAACGGTGTATGTTATTGTCTGTCCAGTTACATCACTTACGAAACCAGGACCTATCCCCTCTGCTTCATTAAAACTAGCACTAGTTGGTAAAGTGGTACCAGCTGGAAAGGTCACCTGTATAAATTTAATTACACCTGCCTTACCAGTCACAAAAACAACATCGTAGAAAGATTTTGTGTTTACGATATTATTTGTTGGCCTTGCGCTCACAGATCCAAGAGCAGCTTGAATGCTGGGGGTTCCAACTATAATATGGAGAGAACTTTCTGTAGAATGGCTTGTGGATGATAATGTTGCTAGAGTAGCGTGATCGTTGCTGGTATCAATCCTCTTATTTGTTGTCTTGAAATGTTTAACAGGACCTGCAGCTGCAAGCAGAGTTGGATTAAGAAAGATCAAAACAGGTGAAGACATTACCATAGTTACGAAAATAAATATAATAGCCACTCTTGTTGTTGTTTGTTGTCTTAAAGTATTTTTCAATATTGACACCACACCCACTCTTGATGCTAACGAACCTGCATTCATTCTATATCACAGGATATTGTTGCAGCCCTTTTGTGCATTTAGTAGGATCTGTTACTCACATTTATGTTACTCTTGTTCTCTAATATTCAGTAAGTTTTTTGTGAACTGCCTGCCCATACTGCTAGTTAGGTGGTGCTGGCCTAAGAACCTATGCGTGCACTTTGCCGAGTCTGATCTGGTTGCAATAAAGAGGACGTCGTAGACTATTTTGAGAATGTCAAACTTGTCCCGCTGCCCCGATGCATGTTAGTAGAGGAAATAGAGAGAATCAATTAAGAATATCGCATTACTGATAGTTTTGCCTACATAGAATAACTGATCGCTATTGGCATGCATGGAAGCGGAAGTTGCCTGGCTTTTCACTGCCTGTAAAGTCAAAGTGTCAAATGAGAAGATGATAAAACCGTGTCTCTTTAAGCAAGTTAAACTGTTCGTCGTCTTCTACATCTTCTGAATGTTGACTGCTTCTTTGCTCCTGAGTTGTCAGATGAACCTGAGATACTTGCATTATTTGACGAATCCCGTTCGACACTGGAGCCATCTTCTATCAGACATAGTAATGATAGTCTTAATGCGTCTAATATGTCATTTGAACTACTTTGTGTCTTGTGACAGCTCTGTCAAAATGACTTAAGGAGCCCTTCAAGGGCAGGAATGACTTTATCGAGCTGAAGATTGCTCGGAATAAATACTAACGATATTCTAGTAAGGGCTATTTGTAGGAAGAATTTAAGGGTATTAGTATCAATTGGCCATGTATGCATTTTTTCAATTTCATCTAGTGTGTCTTCATAAGGAGAAGCTTTGGCGTTATAAGAATTAGCATCATCTGCTGACCGTTCCGGATCATGTATACTGATTATCCTATTACGCCAATAAGATATGTTTGGAAATACTTCACCAAGTACCTAGCTTCCTTTGCCGATCCAATGTTCTCTGTATTATGATTTGAGGGATAAAGAAATCTGTTCTGAGCCGCTCGATATCGAATTTGAAGGAAGCGGATTCTTCATAAGCAATGACAGATTCTTTATTACTGCTCGACACATCCTTGACAGGTGTAAGACTAGGCGGAAGGAGATTAAGATATCTGAAGGGCGTGAAACATTAGAGGTAATTTACAGTGCCTTTTCCTGGGAAGGTGAACTTTCTTACAACATTGCGCCCATCACTGATCGAAATGCGGTGAGAATAAAGGGAACAAGTCAAGGTTATCCCATATTAATTTTGAATGTGAAAACGAGGCAGGACGACGGCCAATCATTGAACGGGTGCAGAAAGGGCAGGCTGCCCCCATCCCCACAATGAATTGGGTCCATGTCTAACAGTAGTGCAATGAGACACTGTTAGTGATAAGCCATGAAAAGGTAGGCTGACCATGAGATGTGCCAATATGGCAGCCGTCCTACCCTTTGCTTTTTTGGAACGTTGGCAGTAACTTGTGAAAGTAGATTGCCAACTCCAAAGTTCATATAATCCATTATAAAAAAATTAGAAAGGTAGAACACCAGAAAATGCTAAATGCTTAAAGCCCACAGTGATATCTTGAACCCTCAAAACAATAGATTATGGCAAAGATTGAGGCAAGCAATTTACTAGAGCGAAGAAAGTGAAAGAACTGGTTGGATGTGAATTGTACATGGTTACACTCCACGCCGTTGAAGAAGTTTTAAAGCTATGAACTACTTGCATAAATGGTTCAGCGCCGGTAGCCGGGACAAAATTAGCTCCAGAAATGGCTATCTGGCCAGTAGGACAACTTGCTGTTGCAGTATTACTTGCCTGAGGAAGTACAGTTGTAGTAACACCACCAAATTGTGTATCCGTAGGAAGATTAATTGCCCCATCAGCTATAGCATTAGCACCTATCTGCTTTATATTGTAAGCAGTAGATTGCGTAGGACCATCTATTATGGTACTTAGCTGCATTTCTAGTTGTGACTGTAACCTTGTAATTAGTACTGGGATTCAGTGGATTGTTTATGTTGGAAAATTCTAATCTAATCTTGGTACCTACAGGTACATTAACAGCATTATTTACCGCGTAGGTTATTGTTCGTCCAGTCACATCACTTACGAAACCAGGACCTATTCCCTCTGCCTCATTGAATACCGCAGTAGTTGGTACTGTCAGTACCAACTGGGAAGGTCACCTGTATGAACTTAATCACACCTGCTTTGCCAGTAACAAAAACGACATCATAGAAAGATTTGGTATTCACTATATTATTTGTCGGTCTTGCAGTAAGAGAAGAAAGTGCGGCTTGCGTAGTAAAATCCCCCTTTTTTTCATCTTGGCCTATAGTTGAAGGTGCAGAGGGTGTTGTACTAATGGTAGGGAGGGGCGTAGAAGTAGAAGGCTTTGCTAATACAGGGTTAACCAGCATAACAGTAGGTGACGAAATAACCATAAGAGCAATAATCAGCGTTATACCAAGTTCTAATCCTGAAGACATGGATGGACATCTCACGTTCATATATTACAGGTAGTTTTGGCTAGTCTAACTTATCTGCAGTCAGAGACTCTTCTTACCCATATTAGTCATAGATTTTATCTCTAACATTCAAAGTATCAATAAATACATACATATTTGATTGTGACTGGCATAAATACTGGGAATGGAAGTAAAATACATTGAACCGTCTTCAATGACATCTATTATTTTTGTTATTAGTACGGACAATTCTTCTGTTCTGTTTATGCAGAATGTAATACCTACTTCAACTCTTTGGAGGCTCATAGTTACATAAAGCCAGTCTGAATGAATCCAGTAAATCATCATGCGACGTTTGTTGCTTGTCCAGCCTCCAGTCATCTATCACGACTGCCGTCCTTAGCGATACTATCAGCTTTTGAAGCGACGGATGGATCTTGATGAACCGCTTGGACATCAACGTATGAGTCCACTGTAGCATTTCTCTGTGTCTCTTCTGGAAGTTGACAGGTATTATCTGCCAACTGTTACTGCTTCGCAAAGACCAGATCTGTTCTTCTGTTAGCCTGCCATATAGTCGTGATACTCTCCTATCCTTGTTTTTAGTTCTCTTATGACTTCCGGATTTGCACCATCTACGTATATCTTTGTTATAGTGATGCCTCTGCTTTAGCTGCATGATATGATTGATGATCTCATTCATCAACGGTTTCTCGAAGCTCTCTGCATAGAATACTTCCACCTTATTGTTTCTGTACTGGGTAATGACAATGGCAAACTTCGAAGTATCTCCCCATGCCACATCAATGCCCATGCTTCTTCCTACCATGGTACTTGTGGACCAGTCCATCATTTCCTGGCCTTCATGCCTGAGTGCATATTGCCTGCTTCTATGTCTAGAGTATGGAAGACATTGCCAACCTTACCCAGAGTACTTTAGATTGTATTCTCTTTCAAAAGAAGGTGATTTCTGTGCCTAGTGCTATCTCTTCCTTCGTGTAGATTTTGTCAAGCCATATGTATAGTCAAGGAATAGCCGTTTGTAGAAGCAGGTATCTTCCGGTTCTCTTTCTATCTTTTCAAAGAGACCATCTGGAGCATTAGGAGTCGAGACCATAACAATCCATGGATTAGACTTTGCGATGTACCTTTCAGATACATCTCTGGCATCCTGCTGCTGACCAGGTGGAAAGAAGTCTGCCTCATCCAGATAGATGAATGATACATTCGTTAGACCTCTCATACTATCGAGGTGATGGATGGATAGGCCTCTATATGGACGCCATTTAATTCGAGAACTGTTTCCTTCGAATCAAAAACAGAGAGAATTTCTCTATTTTTGAATAAGCCCTTCATTCTATCAATCAGTGTAATTGCTAACTCTATCCTGGGTCCTGTAACAATGCACATCTGTGAATTCCGAGGAATATTTTTCGAAAAACAAAGCCAGGCCATATATCTAAGCATAAACTCGGTAATGCCTAGTCCAGTGGCTTTCTTAATCCATACATGTTTGTGATTCTGCAGTGTGTCGAATACTAATTGTTCATAGTCGAATAGTGGATAGGATTGACCATTCTTTTGAGGTAGGCCTATGGCATGATTGAAGCAGCAAAGATTTAGGTTACTACCAAAAGTCTCGTTTTGAAGCGAAACTTTTGCGTTAGGTGTGGATGAATTTTGAAATGCTATTTTTTTCGAATAAATTTTCGAAGTTTCAACTTCTAAATTTGAATTAGGCCACTGACAGTAAAACAGTAGTCCCTGCAGTAATTCGAATTGATTTGGTGCAGTAGTAGTAAATCCGAATTGCTGTTCGTACCTGTCGAGTATTTTATCGAGACTATATAGTGTCATGTGTGACTAACTCATTGTTTTGAGGCACAAAACCCCTGCCTCGATATCTGTCAATAAAATCAACTGCCTTCTGAATTACGTTAGCATTGCTAAGAAGTTCTATCTTCATTTGATATGCCTGCATGCCAATTTGTAATGCCTGCAACTTCTCGCGTTCTGTAATTGTTATCACACCATTGCTTGAGTTGGCAATATCCCAGGTCTTTGTTAGTATGGCATCCAGACCAACCAAACATTTTTGATATTCAAGGGGAAGGATTTCATCTGATGGTACTTGCCAATATTATTACGAGCCTGCTCCCGCAAAAATTGCAAGTCCCTGTTCACAGTAGCCATTCCAACTTTCAATACTGACGCTATTTGATGCTGGTTACGTCCCTCACTTGATAATTCTAATACTTTGTTCCTGCGCCATCGTATGCGTTCCGCTTCGCTACTCAATATTTCCACTTAATATAGATGATAACCATTATTTCTCAATGTCTGTTGTTGGTTTTGGTATTCCCTGGCTGCAAGACTAACACTTTTTTGATTTGCGTTTTTCTTCATTTACTTAATTTCCTGCTCGATTGATTGGACAATATACAAGTTCCTGGCTACATTCTCAGGCGTTATAAGACAACGACAGCTCCTACCATCTGAGGATGAAGGGTACAGTGATAGGGGAACGTACCATACTGAACAAAGTTAAGAGTGAACGTGGCACCAGGATTTAAGATATTTGAATCAAAGATTTGTCCGCATCCGGGCTACCTGCTAGTCCTGATGTGACAGTATGAATCTGGGTATCATAGTTGATCCATGTTATTCCCGTCATTATATTCACATATATCAGGATTTGGTTGAAAGGCCTGATTACCTCTAGTTGCTGCATTTGGCACAATTGAAACGGAAGGTCGGAGGCATTAAAGTGAAGGTTGTTGTTGAATGGTTGCATATCGGTGGTGGTAGTGGTTGTTGTTGCAATGAAGGTGGTGAGGATTGTCGTTGCAAGAGAGGTTTGTTGTTGTTGTGTTGCAATCCATTAGTAAATATTCCGAAGTAGTTCCGTTAGTACCGTTAACGTCACTGTTAGCCCTCATTGTCTGGTTGTTTGATGGAACGTTTGTTTGCTCGGAGACAGCCTCATCACTGGATGTCACATTGACATTCTCAGTGTCATTCAGGGCTTGGCCTTGATATTGTGCCTCCGTCACGGATAGAGAAAAAGATATCAAAAAAACAAGCACAACCAATACTACTATCGCCGTAATAATAGTCTGCTTCAACCCAATTTCCCCTGACCAGGAAAATATATAAATTTTTAAGCTAAATTTCCAGTATCCTCTCCTTTAAAGGCTATAGCAGACCAATTTGCTCGTGCTACTGCTAGGGGTGATTCATTTCCAAGTCTTTCTGCTGCTGCCGCCTCCTCCAAACGATACGCGAATGTTCTTTGCTTATTTCTAAGTTAATTTTCAACTAACAAGTAAGTAGCCATCAGGAACGATTTTCAAGAATTCGGTTCAGTGCACTCTTGGCTTTCCATGTAAAACCTGTCACCATTCAAGCCACAGGCCTGACAATACCATTTTCCCTTGATAAATCTCATATCCCGGTGGACATATTTTTCAATATGGGTAGAAGATTCCTCTATAGAATTATTGTGTAACTGTTGTAAATCACGGCGCCAATGGGGGGTAAAGATATTTTTTTCTTTTTCAACATCAGAATCAGTCTTAAAGCAGGTTTCAGGGTCGCCAAGATACTTATCTATTAATTGGCCTGCTGCTATGTCCTCTATGCCTTCATGGTCGACTAGCCTAAATTTATGAAAAATTTCTGTACTCCCCTCGCTGACGCCGTGTTTTATGAAGGTTCTAAATTCTTTTTCTAGTAGATTCTTATTTGGGAATAGTTCCCTGGAGACTCTTAACCTCAAATCATTTTGGTCATCAAATATTGATGAAACTCCTCCAGTTTCGTCTACTGGAAAGGCAAGGATTTCATTCTTGTTTATTGTGCTTTTGACAATGTTAATTATACCTACGTTTGACAAAGGATAGAGATATTGTCGACGGATTGCTTCGGTATTTAGTGAAACATGCATTACTTTCTGTGTCCAATAGGTTAGTTGTTCGGTCGTTAAGCCTACATATGTTTCCTTTTCTGAGACTTCACCATTATCAGTATATCTTGCGTTCGGCTGACCATTCAGATCTTTGAATGCTGGCATGAATACATTGTTATACCAATAACCTATGTAAGGTCTTGTTATACTTGCTCCTACATTCATTAACGGCAATGTTTCCTTAAGATCTTTGAATGTAGCAATTGGATAGAATTTACCTGTCTCAGTGTCTATGATTCTGGGTCGTGAATCCATGTTTGCTTTTGTTATTATGGCAAGATATCGAATTGTGCGGTCCATTACAGTCATTGACCACTCGGTCTCCTCGTCACCTATACCGTAATTGATCGATTCGGTAAATGGGATTTTAACTCCTGATTCTTTTGGTTTTAATAATTTGCTGTGGTCTATTAGTTTGTCTACTAGCATGTTTATGATCGCCCTTGCGCGCTCCTTGTCTGCACTGCTTACTACATGTTCTTCATACTCTTCGGGAACTAGACCGTATCTTTGGCCGATTAATTTCTTTGCCGATTTAATCTTTGCATTGCTCGTGTCCGGTGTTACGTGAATGAATCTTCGATTTTTCTCTTGATATCGTATCTGTCTGGTGTCGTCTATGACTTGTGCAGTAAATAGGGCCGGAGTTCCTCGTAACCTATTTCTGGTAGCACCCAATTTGCCTGCACCGCCCTGCTTATCAGTGAATTGATAGATTTGATCTCTTGGGGAATCTTGACTTATCACAGACATCAATGTATTTGTACAAGCCTTCTTGTGCAGTATCTAGTAGGATAATCCTATCGTCTAATACTATTAATTTTTCAGACTTGTTATATAGTTCTCTGATTTCACCTTCATGTTTTTTAATCTCTTTCTTAATTTCTTTTTTCCCGTGGTCCTTCGACGCTTTCGATTTGGCTTTCTAGTTCATCTATTTTTAATTTAAGATTGTTAATGATTGGTTGTATCAAGATCGTGCTTCCTGTTTCTTCATCAACTATGACCTGAATGCCTTGTTCATGCACTAATGCCTTATCAGACATTCCCAGAAATACAATGACATACCTATTTGGAAAATAACCTGATACCAGAACAAGCATGTAACTCTTACCTGCACCCGATTTCCTAGAATTTATGTTATGATGAATTGGTAATTTTGTAAAGGCACTATTACAACCGTAGAATATTTGTTTAATTGATACTTCGTCATAAGGTGCTTCTTTTTTCATAATTTCAATTACAAATTCAATATCCTGTTCAGTAACTTTTGGTGCAACAACACCTTTGTTAACTAATGTTTCGTCCAATACTTTATCAAATTCGTCACCAGGACAGTTGTCGCCATCCTCAGTGGTGGTCATGTTACCGCTGCATCCTCCATTGCTTTTTTCTGTGGCTCTGTTTGCTTTTGTTTCTGAACGTCTAATCTGTCTATTGCATCAATGAATTTCCCCACTACCGTATCGAATTTCTTTTGGTCACTGAGGATTACATAAAGAAATTTCAGCTCACTTCTTGGGATTAGATTGGGTTTAGGCTTTTGCCTCTGTTTCTCGAATTCGGTGGCCTTATTAGTAGGCTCAGCGATTTCTATATTGTATTTCACGACTTTTTTTTCTGTCTGCAGAGTAAGAGAACTATTATTCATTATTATCATCGTCGTCATAATCGTCCGCGTCTGCACCGTCGTCTATTTCTACCCGTTCGAGTTTTTTGATTATTGGTTGCAATCTATTTGAGGCCCACTCTATGTCTTTGTCGGCTTCGATTACTACCTTGATTCTTTGGTCGTTCTGTTCCTTTTGTTTAAAAATGTTATTACACAAGTCCGGATAATCATTTTGTTCCATGTATATGCTATGAAACTCATATCTTGCTCCCGTTTGCCTATCCGGATCCATGTGATGTGCTAATACTCCTAAAACATCTGGTTGTACATATTCGGATGGTGGAACAACTCGATTTAGGTCTCTGTGATACGCCTTGAGTTTGTGCTTGACGTACTCAAATAAGCGTTTGCTTCCTACCTTTGCATGAACCTTGTCTATTTCGATCCTGTATTTGGAAAGGTATTTGATTTCTTTCTGCAGTTCTGGATGCGTTGTCCGTGCCATTCTCTTTACACTCTTCCAATGACTATTCTTATCACTTGGTGGATGCTTATCTTGGACTTGTTTCCTGGTCAATCCTAAATACTGTAACATTTCATCATTGACACCAATACAAGGAATACCCAATAGCCTGGCTCTCAGTTCTATAAGTAAGCCAGAAGGGTCAAAATCTCTGATAAGTACAAAGTTAGATTTCTTGTCGATGGATTGCTCCGACATGTCGTCAAGATAATCGACAAAGAAACCTCTTGTATTAATCACTGCAAATCCATAGTTTTCAACAAATCCCACAAATATGCGGGACATACCATCCTTCTCGATCATAATACCATCAGTACCACTATTACTCAACTCTTCGATATTATCCCATGAAATACTTGTCCATCGTCCATCAAAATAGAGATCGGCTCTTCCGCCTGCTACTATTTTTAGATCCTCTCTACGACAATGAAGATCGTCACGGCAGATCTCACGGATGTAACTAACTAGGACATCCCTATCTATGACTTCGCCATCATCCTTCTTTCTGGGTAAATATGGCTCTATCAGATACCAAACACCTTGGGCTGTTGACCAATCCAATTCCTCGCCAGAATCAATGAGTTTTTTCCTTTCACACAGATAAAATCGCAAAGTACCCTTCGCGGTAGAAAAACTAGCTAGGTTGTTTTTCATCAGTTCGTCTAGTGTCTGAGGCGAGCGCTAGACATGTCAGAAATTCCTTCCTAAGATCCGGCAAACACGGGAGAGTCTATCAAGACTGACTGTTCACTTCTTTTATAATCTTGAAGTAGAGACTTTCATCCTTAACTTCTGTTGCAAATAATGCGTCTTGTTCGAATGGAACTGATTTATCTATGTGCAGAAAGTAGTTGTATGGTCTATCTGGTAATTCCGATAATCTCATCTTTATAAGAGACGTTACTGCTATTTTCCATATCAATCATCTATTGAAAAGGTGATGCTTGTGGGACTAGAGCCGTTCGGTGTGCAAAGCAGAGCGGTCTGGTACTTTATTACCATAGTGTAGTCATTCGACCGCAATGACAACACCTAGACATCTTCGGATACCTCTTCAGCGGAAAATTCGGCGAACTTTGATTCTCTGTTGTTCTCCATTTCCATTAATAGGACATTGATTCGAAACTCTGGATTGCCTTTACCAATAAGTGAACCTTGATTCAGAGGTGCCGAAAAAAAGCCACTGGAGAACAGGATAGCTGAGTTGTACCCTGAAGTCTTTACTGTGCCCATATGCTAATCACTATATAGTCCTTGGATTTGTTATGTCAGTAGTTCGTTCGTTTGGTTATTCGTTCTTGCCAATGCGGTAGGTTTAGGTTCCAAATGTTTATGGATGTGTCTGACATTACGCTTGATCATCGAAGGGAATCCACCTTGGAGTCCCATCTCTCTTTTTACCCTCTGCCTTCCAGTATATAGGAATGTAATGAATTCCATTTCCAGCACAGATTTTGCAGAAAGAACTGGTATCAGCTGCATTTTCCATCCGTCAAAACCTGCAAACAACAGGGACACGTTTTGGCGTGTTCCCGGAGACGAACCAAAATCCTTTTGACCTGTCTTGCAGTATCTATCATGGGGGGGATCTCCGTATTGTTTAAAGTAGATCCGGTTCCAGCTAGACTACTTTGCACTTACGATTCCCTCCTTATTTTTGATGTCTCGTGCCTATCTTTTTCCTTCGCCGGTTTAGGATGAATAACTAAACTGTTCCCGCACCTAGGGCAGTTTGTTCTTAGCCTGGCTCCAGAGTAAAGCCAAGAATAGCTATCGCGTGGGCATGTCAGTTGATATCCTGTCTTGAAAGAAGGCACAGTCACTTTTTCGAGGTATTGTATCATTTTAAATCCAAGCTTAACCATGTGGTGAACATTATTAATACCGTCGGTTACTGAAAACTATAAAATACTTCCATCATTTTCGTATATCTTGGCAGTGGTAACACGATGCCTTGTTGACAGGGGTAGCTTATCTATGCCAATAGTATACACTACCATACTACTGTCATGCAACTAGAAACGGCTATTGTCCAAAGTCTTCTCCGCTGAGCAGCAGAAGTGAGAGCGTGGGAAGTCGGTTAGTAGAGCATGGAAATGCTTTAATTCTTGCAAGCAAAATTCCAGGAGCCTGGCTTGTAGAGATCAAAGATGCTGGGCATGCAGTAATGAATCAATATCCAGCTGAAATCAGTAAGATATTAAATACATTTCTATCGACTACAGGCCAAAATAAGTGAATTATCAATAGGCTGGACACTTCGTGTCGAACTGACTGGGAGCAACACGGTAATCTACTTTGAAAATAATAATACCAAATAACTAGATAGGTATATCTTCAGGTTAAGGCTTATCGTAACCATGTTCTTGTTTATTTAGAAGAGAATAAACCTTACTATACTAATACAGATATTAAACTACTACTAATGACAGTCCTTTTAACCATAGATGACCAACCTACCAAATTGAATACTTATTCAAAAGCGAAGGCATCAATGTCTATCGGGTTCCTAAATCAGAAATAGACGAACTATTGACATAGTTTAAGGCAGCAGAAAACTTTGAGCCAGCCAAATGCATATCAAAACATACCTTTTGTTCGTTACTGTGCAAAAGGTTCACTTTGTAGACAATACTTAAGGCTTGAAGCGGTAAGCGCAAGATTATTGCATGAGCCTTATTAGTTTAAGTTTACTCAGTTAATCAATCATCAGATGCCACTACAATATGCGTTCGTTCGTTCTTCATCTAGATATTGCATCCGTTCATCCAGTTTCTTTATACGTGCATTCAGTTTGGCAATTTCTTCTGATTGCTGTCCCTCCATGTCATTTACCTTCTGTCGTAGCTGAATAATCTCTCCTGCTTGCTCAGACTCTAACTCCTTAACTTTCTGCTCCAGCCTCTTGGTTGGGTCTATGGTCAACAGGTCGATAGCCTTGACATATTCAGTAAGCCTATCTTCTTCTGTTGTTCTTATGTAATTTGCATCCACATAGGGGAGCTGATGACCCGATAGGTACTCACGAACAGTATAGCTAATGTGAGCCTTGTCGCACTGTGTGATAAAGAACTTGCGGAAGCCATGCGAAGACATCACATCTCTTTTCTTTTGCCACCGTGATTTAGTAGTGAGAGTTGCAGCAGTTGGCTGATTAACTCCTGCCCTCCTTAACGCATCTTCAAAGACGTGTGATAAGGTTCTAATCGAGATGAACTTTGGAGCCTTGAAGTAGTCCTCCATCCTGAACTTGTCCCGAATAAGGGGGGACTTGTCCTTTGTTATGTCCTCTCCACCTGTCCGTTTACGATATTCCAGATACTCATCAATAGCCTTAGCACATTCTGGCGTTGTGAAAGTGTAATAGCGATCTTTTCTTGACCGGTTGTAAACCCATATCATGTATAGGCCGAACTCGTTAATCTGCTTCAAGTCGCCAATTTGCAGATCCTTTAAACCACCTATCCTCATACCTGTGGAGGTCATAATGAGGACGCAAGCCCTAGCCCGAACATCACACTTTGACAAGATCTGTTCTATTTCCTTTACAGAGTAAGGCCTATCTTTTGCGTAGTAGTCTGATTCATCTTCTGGCAGAAACCTTTTGATCTTCTTGGTTCTGAGATCGTAATCATTTATCTCAAAGAAGTGGAAGATACCTGATAGATGTGTATTGGATGCTCAAATAAGTCAGACGTTGAACATCCTTTAGGTACGTTATATGGTCTATGATCTTGGACTCGACGACATCCCGTTTTGTATCAAGCAAGGCTTGAAGATCATCGTTTTTTACCGTTGCCTTAAGGAAGGTCTTGAATGCTAGATGGTAGGCTCGTTTCGTATGAGAGGACTTTACCCCTTCGGTTACATGATAGATTCTCCTCGTCGATGATGATGATGATGATGACTGCTGCTGCTGATCTTGTTGTTCGACCGTCAACACCTAGTTATAGCCTTCGGTAATATTTATCTGCAATATATTTCGCTGATAATTCTATATATATGCAAGCACCTCCATAGGTTCAGGGCTAGAGCATATATGCAAGAATCTCTCGAATTTACATTTACACGTGCGCACACAGCAGAACACGCGTTTGTGGGAGCACTCCAGAATTTAGTAGGCCAGACATTGAGTGTAGTGAAGGTAGAACACCATGAAATGAACAATACTGCATTCATCAAAACAGTTCCTAATATCGATCTAGAATCAATTATGCAAGCTCAAGAAAATGTAAATCAACTTATAAAAACAGGAAGAAAGGTTATGTCATATACTTTTTCATCACTAGATGAAGCAAAAAAGCGGTTTCCGTCACTACGAGCAAATGAAGAACGCATAATTGGATCTCAGCAAGTGACAGTAATTGAGATAGAAAACCATGATCTTGCCGCCTGTGCTAGGGATCATGTAGCCAATCTTACCGAATGTGATTTCTTTTTGGTGACAAGAGTATCCAATGGCAGTAACATAACTGAAATAGATTTTTCTGTAGGACTCCAAGCTAGGGAAGTTGCCATACATACATTGCAACAGTTACTCAATATATGTAACGAAATAGGTGCCAATATTAATAGTGTTGAGAATACGGTGAAAAGGATCAAGAACCAGAATGAAAAGTTATTGAGAGATTTAAAGAATTACAGTAGAAAGAGTCTTGGCAGTTTGCAACCATACTCTGTCGAGAAAAATAAAATAACCTTATATCAAGGTATTTTCAATGACTTGATGGATTCAGAAATTAGAGCATTCGCAGACAAGAAGATTGCCAATAGCAAAGCAGTCGTAATTATCGCGAACGCGCACAACGATGAAGGTAATAATAATCTCGCATCCGAACCCACTGCGACAATTGTCGTTGCGGCAAATGAATCATTAAACGATATTGACTGCAGCAGAATAGTTAAGGAAATAACTGGAAGAGGTGGAGGAAAACCTCATTTCGCCACTGGTTTGATCAAGATAGACGAGATGTCGAATATTGTTAGAAGTATTGTTACCTTAGTCAAGAATAAGTTAACATAGAATGCTAACTTATATACCGTCGTTACCTTATATAAGTTCGATTAATGGCCACTGTGTATCGAAGAGGAAAACAATTAGACAATGCATTTCATGAAGTACCTGCTGAAAAAGAAGAAAGAGATCAATCAACTTTAGGATCATCGAATAGGTATCCCAAAGCTTTCAATGATATCTCTCAGACCAACACATCCACAATAGCTAGCTACATCCAATCTATGAAGATAGAGATCAACCTCTCAGATCATTATAGAAAAGATATAATGATATTATTGTGCAAGTTCTCAAAACATAATAATAACAAGTTGTTTAGAGACTTGACAAGGCAAGAAATTTTAGCAGGAATCCGATCCTTTTCACAAGTGGATTGGAACGTACAACTTATACAAAGAATATCTGCAAAGGTTCTTCAAATGGCTATACTTTCCTTACATAGAACCGTCTAAAAGACCAAAACCAGCTATTCTTGAGAATATTCCTAAATTGAGGAGAAAAGAACAATCTGTCTACAAGCCTTCGGATCTTTGGACGGCTGAAGATGACTTACTATTCTTGAAATATTGCCCGTCAAAGAGAACGAAATGCTATCACGCGATGTCAAGAGATACTAGCTGCAGACCACATGAATTGTTGAAATTGCGCGTCAGAGATGTTGTCATCAAGAATGTTCCCTCCGGAAATAGACAATATGCAGAGGTTCTGGTAAACGGTAAAACAGGTTCCAGACATATCCCTCTTATAGATTCTTTGCCTTATATTAAGGACTATATCGATCATGAACATCCCCATCCTTCTAATCAAGGTGCCGTATTACTATGTGGAGTAGGAAGAAGCTTAGGAAGATCGATAAGTGTGATATCTCTTAATAGGATCTATAACAGATATAAAACAGTATTATTCCCAAAGCTGACTTCACGATCCTAGCGTACCGGAAGGAGATAAACAAAAGATAAAGGAATTATTGAAAAAACCTTGGAATCCTTACATCCAAAGCGCATTAAGCGCGTGGAATACACTACGTATGGTAAACCTCGTAAGAGTTGCCGCCATTTACCATTAGTTCTGAGAGCACGCCTTATTTAACTTGATACGCGGTTATTTTGCAAACTTCTGATAAACTGTCTTAGTGCATATGCTGCTTCTCCTACCCCTTTGATAGATTTCTTTTCTCCTTGATATGAGATGAGGATCACTTCTAAACTGTTTATTTTTGCTGCTGTATCAAATTCTGAGGGTTTGATTTCCTCAATGTTGTATCCGTCATCAAGTAACTTCTCAAATTCAGATAGAATTGTACAGATAGAGTCTTTTACTCTTGTAATATAATAGCATTTATTACATTGCTTACCACAATAACCATGAATAGTCATTGCTGGCACATTATACTCGTGCTTGCATACTTCTTGTTCTTTCCATTTCTTATGCATATATTTCAGATGTTCTTTAAATGATGACAGCTCATTGGATAATCTCTTGTCTATTTTTTCAAGTTCATAGGCCATTAACGGATATATATGAACAAAAGATCGCCTTAATTCATTGATTGTATCTTTTTCGAGAATATAGCGAGGCCTTTTTTCCAAATATTTTATCTTATCTTCATAAGTGAGAGGATAGTCACCAACACTCTTGTAGACCGAGTCCTTAAAAACAGACATTGCATATGGTATTATCGTCAATACAGCTTTACGAACCATTTCCTCAAGTAAGAAATCAGTTGATCTATTTGATGTTAATTTAATTCTATTAACGTCCATAATCTGAATAAGAAAGTATGTTATGAAAGCACCAACCTTATTAGAAAATTCGAACAGGCTACGTTCTAGTTCGCTGCTTTCATCAAATTTAGGCTCGAAATAGCGTCTATAAATGGTAAAGTCTTTGCAATGAGATGGAAAAGGAATTATATATTCGACTTTTCTGTCAGTTGTAACTATAAGATCTTTTGTTAAAATATTTTTTCTAAAGTTATTTCCAAAAAGATAGGCATTTAATAATTGATCTTTGTATGCTTCTTCTGTAGGAAAATACTTATCTTGTAGGCCTTTGCCTTTTTTAACCAACCCTTCCTTTATTAACTCTTTTATATATGGCCTTAAATTCTTTGGATCAAGATCTATCTCATTAGATAGTTGATCATGTGATATGCCACCTCTCATGCCGTAGATTCTTATGATTTCTAGAATTGTATTCTTCTTTTCATGTCTGTACTCGTCAAGATAATTTTTCTTGTTTCTATATTCAATCCGATTCCAATCTGTATGTCGCATCAGAGTACGCCCGAATGATTCGGGTGGTATCACCCGAATTTATAGTCTACTAATACATGACTTACCATTATGTCACGTGAATATGAGATTAGAACCGTTCAGGCATTAACAGGAGAAAGAAGTCTGACTCTAGTTCTACCAAAACAATATGCAATAGGCTTAGGATTAAAGAAGGGCGATTTCGTGAAGGTTCGTCTACAGAATGACTCTATCGTTATAATGAAGGCAGGATGAATGCACTTGAAAAAAAAGAACTACGATATACAATTCACATTACTTAATCATAATATAGGACAAGCGTATTTCTCGCCAATATTCAATGACACTTCAGTGACAGTGACAGGTTACCCTAGTATCTACGTTAAAAGTGTTAGAAGGCTATGTTAGAGCTTCGAGTGGTCTAAGCGATGTCATGATATTGCACATTCATCATTTAATTCATGAGGAACATAGACCTTTTTCTTATTTAGACTTCATGAAATTTCAGGTGAATGATGAAGAGTATAGAATGGCACACGGTACGTTTCGAAACAATATCTCCCGGCTAAGAAAAGAAGGTTTGATTGAAATTTCATACAAGTCTAGCATTGTTTTCTATACCCTTAGAGGCATAAAATTTGGTAAAGCTAGCAGAATAGCAATGACAGATGACCATACGGTGGTCACACCTCACATAACACAGCATCTGAGCAGTAATCTCGTTTATCGAATTATCAAAGACCTACCACTGGAAAAGAATTCTGTTCACGATATACGATTGAAGTTTAATGTCCCAGAATTATATCGTATCATTGTTTCCCAAACCACTCATTCTTTGAGTCACGACTATACTATTAATCCTGTTAACAAAGACCTCTCTCTGCCGGTATGGCAGATACAGAATCTTGATGTAAGAATCGTAATACATAAGACAAACACGGTCAGCGTTATCATAGGATGCTCTTATAGTCCGATAGCCATCGATATTGCAGGCGTAATACGGCTTACGAATGCTCTCGCAGTTGTTCAAGAAAGACTATCAAGACTAGTATCTCAGGATTATAGCGATCCAGGTGATGTCAATAAGATTCCTGATTATATGGAGTGGGTTGTGACTATGTGGCACTTTGGTGCAGATGCTTCTGTAGAGTATACTGGGGAAAGATTCTCTGTAACTTGGGGAATAGCACAAGATGCAATAATTCGTGTCTACAGCAAAACTATGAGGGATAATAGGACAAGAATAAGGCTGGAAAGGCAAGAATATCCTAGGATTACTTTAGCACTCGCTCTTGAACAGAAGATCAATCACAACCACGATCAATGGTCTGGAGGCGAATAGAAGTCCATGCATAATAGAATTCACGATTCTTTGGAGGAGAACAATACCCCAAGTTATTCAGAACAAGAACAAGGATCAAAACCGGAACAATTCACAAGGGAAAAGAAGCCTCTACCTGAAAATGTAACCGAATACATTCAGAAAGTGAGGGATGAACTCAAGAAATATGAGGAAAACAAGGAGTTCTATGAGACAAGACGTAAAAAAGAGATTATTCTTGATCTAGCCGCTCTTCTTGAAGAGCATCGATATCCTAAGGATTTGCTTCGATCTATATTCAGCTCGTGAGTTGGGAGATTACATTAGCACAAGATATATTGAAAAGATTCTTGCAGAAAAATATCTAGACAAGAAGGAAGACAAGGAACAATCTACTAGTCAAATCGCGAACAATACGCGAAATGACAATAAAATTCCTATAGAAATATCATCTTCAGGCGAGAGCATAATTGTCAATGGAATAGATGATCAAGGCAACAACAATCCCAATCTGCATGAAGCAAGTGATCTGAGCTTAGATGTACCAACAGAAGTCAAATCAGATATAGTACTACAAGTAGAGCAAGACACAGGGGATATAATTAGAGTCTTACAAACGCAAGTAAGTGATTTACAAATGAAGTGTTCCCAATTTGAAGAGTTAGCTAATAAGGGTTCGATATGGAAAGAGAAGTATATTCGATTACAAAAAGAACTAGAACTATCAAAAACTAACGGAACGAAAATTATAAAGGGAAAGACCGAGATCGAATTCGGTTCTGAATTTCTTCCACTTAGAGTTGAATATGATCCTCAGACGAATCAGTTTTCGGCATGGTTTCCACAGGGAGTAATTGAACGGCTATTAGCTGGACTAAAACGTAGATGATGGATTTAGATCAAATTCTTTAGTTTAAAATGATTGAGTAACTGGATATTACCATAATACAGTAACGTGGCAAGTGTAACACCTGTAACAATAGAATACAATTTTGGTTGACCTCATGAAAGATAACATTGTCAAGAAGACCCCAAATGCAGTGACGACAAAATACTCTGCATTCTTCCTAGATAATGTTACAGGAGTAGTCTATGTCACTTGTGATTCCCCTCAATATGCTTCAGGCCAGATACGCATGCGTGGCAGAACGAACGGTCAGTATCCGTTTGGATACAAAAAAATGTTGGAAGAAATTTTCGGTAAATGCAGCTCATATGGAGAAGAGATTGAGGTTTGTTCTGGCTGGGTTAAGAATAGACCAAACTTAATGACAGTTGACATAAATCCAGACAGAAATCCTGTTCATGTTGGAGATGGTCAATCTCTGCCCGGAGGTTGGAGCAACCGATTTGAAAGATGGTCTTGTGATCCTCCATATAATAAACGGACTGCTGAGAAGATGTATGGAACCCCGTTACCATCGTGGTCAAAATTGCTGACTGAAGGTGCTAGAGTGACGAAGCCTGGAGGGTTGTTGTTCTTGCTCTTGGGAGATGTAAATTTTCAATGGCATCCAGAAGGAACAACTAGGATAGGATGGCTTGTTCTAAGTATTATCCCGAATCAAGAAGCAAGGGCGATCCACATCTATCTGAAAAATGCTGATGCAATAACGAGAAGTTCAGTTCAGAAGAAAACCAAGTATCATATTCAGACTTTAAACTCGTACCTCTAATAGTCAGATGAGTCACATATGCCAATCATGCCCCTGCCTCTCTCCTCTTCTACAGGAATGTATTGCCGAGGAAAATATTTTGTGACCATATTTTTCTATATAGCTATACTTGGAGAGTGGCTTCTAATCCCTTCTATCGAAGTTTGATACATAAATGGAAGGGCTTCTTTAGCCAAGGTATTCAGATAATTATTTGATTGAGAAATTAAATATTGAATGTCTCTGCTCACAGTTGATGCATCAACACCTAACTCTCTGGCTATTTCATAGCCTTTCAACCCCTTGGTAAGAAGAACCAGAATATTCTCTCTTCTTTCTTTTATTTGTATTCTGTTGTGTGGTCTAGGCAATAGATTATTGCAGTTATTGTATTTATTCACATTCGTACTGATAAATATATTGCAAATATCTCGGACCAAACAAAATGTTAAGACCACTTCAAAGGTCAACTAAGATCTTCTCCTAAGCTCTACAGAATATTCCTTTTGTCAATATCGCCTTTGCCTATGTTGCTTTAGGTGAAGGTGTAACTACAAGAAAAGTTGGCGACAGAGTAGGCGTACCTTGGTTGCAATCAATTACATAGTATTTTAGGTCGTCTTACATTCTCCATCGATACATATGGTCTGTCTACTAATATACAGGCATTGACAGAAAGGTAGATAGTGTTGCCTGGCGAGATACCTTGTCCATGGAATAGTGAGGGGATCACGTATATTCTATTTGTGCGTATAAGCCTACGAGGAGGAGAAGGTTAAATGGCTAATATCCAGTCCAATTTTGAAATAGCTATTGTCAGCATGACAATAGTCTGTATTACCATTACAGGATTTCCGTTAGTTTGTATGTTGGTAAATTCCTTTAAAAGGAGAAGAAAAGTAGAACATTCCACTCAATAATAGATAGATAGCGGGTACGCATTTGACTTCTGGCTTTCATGCTTAGTCACATCCTTTTACTTTTGAATTTTTTTATACAAGTGTATACAAGCATGTTTTTTTATACAAGTGTATACAAGCATGTTGGATAGTGATGTCCTCACCATCAACAGTTTATTTTTATCAGACAATGCAAACCGAATATAATAATACACTACTGATACTATCTATTCAGATTTTTACACCACTAAGAACTTAATTTTATCTAGATGTAAAAGCTGATACTATCGAGGATATTCTTTTTTCGTGCCTTCCATTTATTGTCAAAAGAGTGTCTACCAACTGGAAAATCGAACTTATTAATTTTATTTATGAATTTTGAGTAACTTTATTGCTTATTCTTAAAATAAGCTGTCTGTTGATTTAACTTGTAAGGCCATAAAAATGACTAGTGTTCAAGGATTGGGTTCAATGTATGCTATAGACAGTAGCGTTCTGCAGACATGTTATCATCAATGTATCCAGTGTGGAATTATATATGGTTGTAAGCTGGTACGTGCTTCTAATAGGTGCGATAATCCATTCTATCGTGGTAGATGTAGTATATGTAATGGCGTAAAGACTGTTTGAACGTAGAAGTGCTAACAGAGTTACTCGCTTTGGGTCAAAAAGAGTTTCTCTAAATCATCTTAATATGAGATATTGAATTTATGTCGATCATTGTACAAATGATATTATAGAACAAAGCGAAAAGGAGGAGGAGATCTTAGGATGGTTTGACTCTCATGGTATTAATGAGGGGTGGAAGTTAGCATCTGAATTAGTGAATATTGGAATCACTATAGATACGATAAATGATATCGCTAATACAATATCGTCGCCAGAAGGAGAGAGCGAGCAGAATCTTAAAGATGTATTAAGCTGGCTTACTACAACTGTTATGGTGGATCGTATGATTTATGAGAATCAAGAAGCAGCACCACACGTATTAGTGACCTGGTCTCCGGTGAAATCGTGTACTCTTATGTGGATCAGACTCCTCTTCAGAATGTCGATATCCATAGAGGGATAGAGGGCTCCGTGATCATGAATTCAGCATAAACTAAAGAGAGCTGAAATATCTATAATTCGAGAATATGATCCTAAATTCCACATATTAATGCTTATGAAAATGAGCTAAATCAAGTATGGACCAATTTAATAGATAATGCTATTGACGGAATAGGAAAACATGGAACTATTTCGATTCGAACCAAAAATGAGGCTTGTCTACGCTGGTAGAACATTCTACTGGTAGATCAGCGATGATCTTAGGGAAGAAAGTTTACCTGCACCTTTCTCTACACCATCTGACTCCCTCTACTTTCAAGGAGATCTCTCTACCCGTCATATATGCACCATACTTTTATGCCAAACGGAATCCAGAATTGGTTGACAGACAGTACCCGGCTTTAAGTGGGATAAGAGCCGGTAGTGCCTGATTATAATTTTCAATCTGAGTCATCATATAGGAAGGATGACTATGAAGGGTCTGGTCTGTATTTGATGATATAGTGTGAATGAGGATGAAATAATTCTCTTACACGAAGCTGAACAGTCATACAATAGGATAATAGATGCCATACAAATAATTGCATTAATGGAATGCAAAATGAAACTGGACCATTATATCATTTGTCACAGGTCCTCGACGTAAACGATGGTCTGTCCTCAGTAGCAGACAATCATAAAATTTTTGATACTAGAAACTTGTCTCAGGTTAATTTTGAATGCTCTTCTAAAATTGCATTCCTATTCATACAGAGCATCCTGATATCTTACTTCAATATTCGGCTTACCGTCCAAACTGGAGGTAATAGTGGAAGGTGAATGTTTATCATGTTATTAAGTTCATGCTTGCGCAAGCCAAGTTATACGACATCATTAGTACCTGACGAATAAATTAATTCCTAGTCGAGTCAGTTGCTTTGAGGATTTTCAGAGTGGGAATTCAACGGCTACATCAGTTTTTGGATAATACTTTTTCACATCCCCTTCGCCATATATGGACCTGAATTTCCTCACTATACCATCGACACGATTACTGTCTGTTATTGGTTTACCCCTTTCAGATATTTCTACGCCATTTACAGAAATCTTCAGAATTCGATCGACTAACAGATTCTTATACCAACTAGTGTCAGAGCCCTGAACTGGAAGCAGATATAGAGTATCTGCTGTATCTGGTTTGTGCATGAGGGCTGGTCACCCTAGCCCCTGCCACATTGTCATCATTTTCCTTTTGTTGCATTAAGGATGAAATCTGCAATTTCGGTTGGCCATATGTCCGGGCAGCTATCAGATTGAATGTTTCGGGAGTAATTACTAACCGAGGGGATACTATCCAGTTTGTTCACTCTGACTCAGCAGAAGCAGTGTTATTAGTATTTGGATTTAATCGTGTTATTATTTGGATTTGACAGAAAGAAATTAACCATTGGTACGGCGAAATTAACCAGCAGCGCGAAAGAGATATTGAGTCAGCGAAAACAGAGATGTAAAATTGGTTTGCTTTATATGCATGTACCATGAATAAATCTGGCTTATGAAAACACTAAATGGCGAAACAATAACTGGAATTGCACTGATCTTTCTTGCCATTCTATTCCTTTATGTAAACTCGGTAAACCCAGTCTGGGCTCTAATTCGGCCAGCAACTTCTTGATTCTGGCTATAGGAGGTGGATTCCTCGCCCTAGGAATCATAACTATGAAGAGACAAAAACAGACAGTTAGCCACGCATAACAGCCTAAATAATTAAAAATTATCAGTGCGTACTGACCATATTGATTTACAGAGCTGATAATATCGACAGATATAATCCGCTATAATTGCAAGAATCTGAAATAACGTTCAAAAGAATTCTAGATAAATCCAAAAAGACTGACACAGCTACATGAAAGAATTGATGATGATCCAATTGGGGACCACGGGATATGCATTTATTCGACAATCCACAAAATCAGCTTCTTCAAATATCTTGCATCTGATAGCATCTGTTCTTTGTTGTGAACTGTGAGTGTGGCACTTTACAGCTTGTAAGATAAAAGATAAATCAATAAAGCCTTGCCTGTTCAAACAAATGGACTTACTAAACTAAAACAAGATATAATACAGCAAGTAATTGTGACTAGAGTCGGATCAAGATCTTGAATATATCAAATTTCTAGTTTCTACTCTTAATCTATTAAATTCTGGCAGACTAAGACCTTTTGAAAATTGGTGAGTACCACAGTGGAAGACAGGACAGCTAACCTGGATAAAGAGCTGACTAGTATGATAATCAAGTTATGGCGTTAATGAACTCGAAAGCCTAAATATTTAGTTTTTCGGGTGAGTCGTGCTTTGATAACAAAGTTGATTGAGATGGATGAACGGTAGGTTTATCATACTTTAAGATAGAATAGAAATATCTACAATCGTAAAAATGATTTTTATATCGCAAGTACTCAATCAAAGAAGAAATTAATGACAACTCTAGATTCAGAACAATACAAAGAAGCAGAACGTCAGAGCTGGGATAGTGTAGCTAACAATTGGCAAAAGTGGTGGAAGACAATAGAAAGAGGTGCTGAAAAAGTTAGTAGACGCTTAATAGAACTTGCAGAGGTTAAACCAGGTTCTAGGTATTGACATTGCAACTGGTATAGGAGAACCAGCTATCACCGCTCCAAGGGGTAGGTAGTAATGGTCATGTATTGGCCACAGATATTTCACCACAGATGCTATCTGTTGCAAAACAAAGAGCTAGATCTCTTGGTCTACAAAATGTAATTGAATTTAAAGAGGGAGATATAGAAACAATTGATTTACCATCCTCAACATTTGATGCAGTACTCTGCAGATGGGGATTAATGTTTTTACCTGATCTTAAGGCTGGTTTATCTAATATTTACCAATCATTAAAACCAAGTGGTCATTTTGCAGCTGCTGTTTGGGCTTCGCCAGATCAAGCTACTTTAAGTGCCACTACAATGAATATCATAATGAAAGAAACTAACAGTAAACCACCTCCGCCTGGAACTCCTGGACCATTTAGTCTGTCGGATGAAAATAGTCTAAAGAATTCTTTTGTAATATCAGGATTCAAAAATCTTAGCATCGAAAGAATGAATGTATCTTTTGATTTTAATTCGCCTGATGATTTTACAACCTATATAACTGAAACGGCTGGTCCTCTTCAAAAAATGCTAGCGAATCAAACAATTGAAAGAAAAAGAGAGATATTGAAAGCAGTTACTGAAGCGGCACAAAAATATGTTGACAATAATACAGGTAAAGTCAGTTTCGAAAATGAGGCTATACTTATTGCTAGTAAAAAATGAATGAATACTTCGTCCAGATGCGGCATGGAATCCATTGATGCTTTACCTCCGGAGAAGATCGCTTTCATAGCATATAATATCGGAGTATACGAATCAGTTCAGAAGTTCGGGAGTTTGATAACAAGTGGAAAGATAACTAATGGTACTGATGTATCTAGAGTAGCAGAATTATTGTCAGAATCAAACGCTTTTTATGATGCAGAGATGATATCAGAACTTATGAATACAATGTTAAGACATACAAATAATGATGCCATAAACAAAGTTACTGCTGGAGAAGTAAGCAATATAATGAATCAATTAAGAGTTGTAGGAGTTTCCATTCCATAATTCCCCTCTTCGCGTTCCCTGAACGAACTCTTCAATCATTTCAGATATTGTATTATAATCCTAATCTACATCCATAGGCTATTTCCATGATAATAAAGGAAATTAAAAATCTAACTCATGCTGAATTTGAAGAACTTCGTAACATATATGTTTCAACCTTTCCATTGGAAAATGCCAAACAGCTTGATACATATACCAATCATATTCTATACGCTCTCAGAAATGATAATAGATATCATCTATATGCTGCCCCCTAAAAGAGATCTATGATAGGTATCTCTTTGTTATATGTTTTTCGAAAATTTAAAAATGGCGTTACTTGACTATATGGCAGTTACTCCAAATTTTCAGCGACGTGGTATTAGGCGGAGAGCCATTTGAATTCACAGATAATGAATTTAATCACCTTATTCCAGATAACATAAGAATATTGTTAGAGACCAAAGAAAACGTATCTGATCCAAATGAATGGCTAAAGAGGAAGAAAAGAATTCAGTTCTACTCTAATCTTGGAGTAAAGTATTGAAAGGTGTTAATTATTTACTTCCAATACAGGTAGACGGAGATGTAGAAGAGATGTATCTGATGATCAAGCTTTCAAGGAATGTAACTTCGATATCAAGAAAGAGTATAGCTGATTTCATTAATTCTGTATATACAGATGTTTATGACTATAGAAAGACTGATTTGCTTCGGAGGACTATCACTAACTTGCCCGATGTCATTGACAGTAAGGAACTGAAATACGGGATTTAAAAAATAAAAACAACATTTAAGATCCTTCGGAGATGAAGTTATTCGATATACAGTATTACAAAATTGGAAGGTTCGTTTGCTAGGCATTACCAGAGACAGATCTCAATTAAATGGAAACCCCTTTCATGGTTTGTGAAAGGACAAAGATTAGCACTTCCCAACTTCATGTCAGATTAATTAATTCCAATAGACCAGAGAAGATGCTTCATGATTGGGAAGAAGGTACTGTCGAAGCCGAACATATCTTCAGAATCTTAACAGTTGAGAATTAAAAGTTACTGGATCCTTTTGTCGGGGCAGGTAGTACTGCTATAGGCTCCAATAAATCTAAATCGAAAGCTAATTGGGATTGATATAGACCCTAGTTTTTCGATCTCTTTAAGGATAAATATTCAGAAATCTAGGAATACCCTACGAGAAAATGGAAAGTCAGATGATATCTATCTCTCAACTATAGAACAGTCTAAAATAGAGCAAAATTAGAAATGAAAATAGAGATAGATTTAGATGTAGAAGGCAGCGATGCATTTGAAGAGATTTGCAAAGAATCAAATAAAACACCTTCAGAGATTTTTAACAGTTTTATCAAAGCCTTGCATAATGCTTGGCCAAAATGTGTGGACTTATGCTGCGATTACAGTATACCTGGTATTAGGTCCTATCCCATGTCTTGTGATTTCTAACAAGCAGTGATTCTTGTTGATATTGGCTTTGATCTGTTGGGCTAACAACTTTGGTGTTTCAAGGGATTTTTCTAGAAAAGTCAGAGGTAAATAAAAAAAGGAGACTCTTTTGTCCTTCTTTAATTTTCTCCGCCACCACCGTCTCCGCCACCACCGTCTCCGCCACCACCGTCTCCGCCATCTTCATCCCCATTTCCAGGTTCAGGTTCAGGTTCAGGTTCAGGTTCAGGTTCAGGTTCAGGTTCAGGTTCAGGTTGTGGCTGTGGTTCAGGTTCAGGTTGTGGCTGTGGTTCAGGTTCAGGTTGTGGCTGTGGCTCTTCTGTTGGTGGTTCTGGTTTTACTGGTGGTTGACCTGGACACGGATTAGCCCACTCTGGACCACACGGTAGATCCCTGGGACACATTGACTATTTTGTAATATTTCTCCTTCGCTGCATTCGTCGGGAGGGAGAGGAGGAGGGGGAATAACTGGCTCTACTGGTGGTCCTTTCTCAATACCAATTATAATTTGGTAAACTATCGCAATCGCAGTATATAATTGATTTTCTGCATTCTGAGAAACGGTCTTAGCAGGTAACGGCTGACTTGGAATGACGCTAAGGGATACAACAATAAAGTATCCTCCTGTGAAGGGTAGAACGTTAGTGCTACTAGACCTTAGCACCTTGGTTGTTCCGTTCTCAAATGTTATAATAGTAAGCGTAATTGGTCTAGGTTGTGTTGTGCTATCGGTTGAAGCATAAGTCAACAGAGGAGGACTGAGTAAGAATAATAGTAAAAAGAAAAAGAACTTCATAGATAGACGTTCTAAGGCTAATATTTAAATAGATGCCTATACTATTGCAATATCTAGAATACCTTCTTGAATACTAATATTAACAGAATAATTACGACTGCGATCCAGATCCATTTATTTTGAAAAATCCAACCAAAGTTATCAGCATACTTTGTAATACCCTTACCTACTACACAGAGATTCCCATAAAGATGCAAATACATTATTTCCTGAACAATCACTATCTTCAGGTCTGAGAATCCCCGATATTCCCTTTGGAGGACGTGGACCACTTTCAACTATTTTAGTTGGATTCTTTCTCTCCACTCCACAATGATCCAATAATGGCTTTACCTGAAGGTCTAAAACACGGCGTTTGGGTCTTCATCACGCCAACAGTTGTCACGGGCCTGTCCTGTCACAGCCTGCTCTTTTATGCTCGAGTTCTCCCTGCTTGAATTTGTCCTGCAGTTCTTGGTAATCAGTCCTAAACCATTCACTACTCTTTCATCGTAACGAGTGGGCTCAAACATTGTAATAGGTTGAGAAAGGTATATGGACCGATCGCCTTCTAATGTACGACTGTCATATTCATCTGATGTTATGCTATGAAGGCGCATAACTTTGAGACTTTCAGTGTGCAGTAACGAAGCACTGCAAAACTGCTTATCTATAATCTTGCAAAATAAAAGATCTAGATAGTACAAGGATCAGCACCGCCATTTAACGGAACTGAAAAGAAACAGGCGGAGAGTATCAGTTAATCAAAGTTGACTGCCTGCCAATCTCATCTTCACTTAATCTACCAGTCCTAACCAGCACAGCGCCATCCGATGTTGCCGTTAGTCGCTTGTTTTTTTATAGTGTGTTACCCAAGAGTTTGAAGCAATCATTTGAGGAATCAACGTAATTGCGTAGGTTGAATAAAGTCAGATCAAGATCCCCTAACACTCTCCTGCATATTTGTTTGAAAAAATACAGATAATAATAAAGGACACGATGTAGTTCTCCACAAAAATGTTAAAGAGAGGATACATCATATTGCTAGTAGGCGCTCGTCTTGTTGTCATAGGAATAAGTTTAACAGCAGCATATGGCATAGGCATTGCGGTGTTATTCTAAATGAAAGCATTATCCTATCAGATGTTTTGGTCGATCCTTCCAACTCTGTGAATCACACTCTCGACATAACCAATACAGAAAGACCAGTCTCAATAGCACTACATGTTGAGGCCATATAATAGTACAGATAATCCAGTTGTGGAACAGACAGTGATCAATCCCAATGGATTCATAGTAAATAAGAATGAATTTGGTGAAGACGGTCAAAGTGACATTTTTACTTCCTTTAGACCAGAGACAGATGGAATCTATACACTTTCTCTCCATAATCTGGGCACTGACCAAGTCAAAATTGGAGGTATCTTTGGATACTTACCGATTACAGAAAATAGTGGTGAGATAAACTTGTCTACCGTTACTGGGTTATTAGCTGGAGCATGGGTATTTGTTATTGGAATAGGAACATTAGTAGGTGGGACGGTGATTACGGTTTTAGATAGAAGAGGAGACAGGAAGAGGCAATCTCTGGGTTTGACTAGATAATGGTCAGTCAATAAAAAACCTGTAAATCTTATCACAATAAATGAATCCTCGGATCATTGTGATAAGATCTATTTTGGCACTACTGTAGATTCTGCTGCCAAGAGATCCCTCCCAACAGATTCAGCATCTTTCTTTAACTTGGCCATTTCTCTGTGGACAATCTTATTCATCCCATTATAAATGACTTAGTAGGAAGAGATTCTGACATGTTAACTAGAGAGGTTGGCGCGAAATAGATGATACATTGATCACAAAGCCGACAAAACTAGGTATACTCTTGTCCACACTTACATAGATATTTAGAATATACCAGAACAATGGATAACTATTTCCATTCAAAGTCCGATTTTATTTGCAGCTGACAGACGCATTTGGACTGCCCTCATAGTCTGACTTATGAACTTGCCTCATATACTATATTGTACGGTGTTTGTGTAGTACGTCTGAATCTGTCTCGGGACCGAAGCGTATAGAGAGCTTCGTGCTTGCACATTATCAGATGCTTTAGGCATATATGTTGTATTAACAGTATCTATTGGTTATTCTTCGTTATGTGAAATAGAACCTCTGGTTAAATCTCGGATATCTTCGGTAAGACCTCTTCTAATGAATGAATATTTACATAGAGGTTTTTGCAGGCAAATGGACGACTTGACTCTTAATGTAGTGACTCTATTCCTATCTTGAACTAATTGCTGCTGCTGCTCCTGCTGCTGCTGCTGCCACAATCGTTTCATCAGTGTGCTTTTTACCTGGGTGCTGAACGATGATCTCCCTGATTTCATCGTTGTCTATAAGCAATTTCATAAGCTTATCGAGCTCTTCTTGTAAAAGAGCTTTTGAATCCATTTCTATAGAATCGATTGCACTAAGCTTCCACTGATTGCTTACACCCTTTCCTATCAAGGTTTGTGCCTTGTACACAACCTGTCCAAATGAAGTTACGCTATACATTCCATTCTTTTTCCTTATTAGTCCTGCAGCTAGCATACTGAACATTCTAGAATAATACTGTCGTCTAGTTAATCCCAGCTTCGTCATGGCGCTATAAGGATGCAGCTCTTGATGAGCTATCATCTCAAATAAGATTAACGTTTTACCGTCGGAGAGTGCTTTTAGAGATTTTTCCACTGTAACCGACCGTTCAGCCATTACATTTACATGTTAGCAACTAAGGAGTTAATACTTGCAAGATACGGTGAAACTATTTTTACCATCAGTGAGCTAAATGCATCCTTTTTTCCAAAAAATGATTTCAAGTTGTGCTCTTCACGTATTTATGACTGATTTCCCAAATCACAGGAATTGTATATCTTTCAGCAACAAGACGGCATGGATTTATCATTGAATAATCTAAATTAATCGCGTCAATATCCTTAAGTGAAAGACTTTACCGATTAGACCTAGGTACTTTAAGTTATACTCTCTCTCAAACGATGGAGATGCTTTCGCGGCTAGGATCTCGGCTTCCGTATAGATCTTGTTTACTCCGTAAGTATAATCCAGAAACAGACGACGATACAGACGTGTAGACTCTGCCTCTCCCTACTCTTTCAAACGGCCCTAGGTGCATTGAGTTGAAAACATCCCTATCACAGGTTAGACTTTGCAATACATCTCTCACTAACCTTGGGTCCTGTGCCAGGTGATGGTGATAACGAGACTCCGCGCCAAGGAATAGGCAACCAGGATCAGGGGCATCCAGCGGCTCACGGAGCGTTCAACAGTCAATTTGACGATGACAAAGCTGAGAACGTAGAAGAAAACTGCTTGACGACAAGAAGACAAGAAGAGGGTTGTCCTATGCGGGCACCCATCTATTTTCTTAATGTAAATAAGCTGTTTCCAGTCATAAGACTTTCAAGAAGGCAGCCGACAAGATATATTCTATGACCCCTTTACCATCAAAGGTATCGGTAGAGTAAATATCTGAAGAAAGGTTATTGCCAGAAAGCTGTCAGTTCCTCTACTCTAGCATCTCGTTACAATGAGCAAGCACGTTCTTATGCTCTGCGAGAATGAACAGACCTACTTGTGCCTGTTTGCAGTCGCTGTTTGTTGAGTTTCAATAACAGTGGACATCGGATGTTTTTATACATCATTTATTCAATATAATGCATGTCTACCCCCGCTCCAATTCAAAAGGTGGTATCTACTGAAGGTGCCAAGATTTATTGCGAATATAGGGGCAGGGGTCCACTCCTGCTGTTGATTACCGGTGTCATGGAAGATGCTGGCTTCTACTCTGCTGCAGCTGACATACTTGCCGAGAAGTATACCGTTGTGTCCTATGATAGGCGATGTAACTCTCGCAGCTCCGGAGATCGAAGCACTGACATGACAGTCGCCCAACAAGCTCGCGATGCTGGCGTCTATCATCAAAGCACTGGGGGCAGACAGGGCTATTGTACTTGGGAGGAGCGGAGGTGCCATTATAGGCCTCGAACTTGCTGCAACCAAGCCGGAGATAATTGACTTTTTAATAGTCCATGAGGCTCCAGTGATCAGCTTTTAACTAAATCAGATGCAAAAAGGTGGCGCACATTTGTTGATGAGATTTATAGAAAGAGCCAGAGTGAAGGATGGCAGGCTGCGCAAACTGAATTCATGGCATCTCTGATAAATGTCCCTGATACTCCGTATCCTCCGGATCTCAATGAACGGATCTCTGGCAACGTAGATTTCTTCTTCAAACATGAATTCAGAGCTTTCTTTGCGTATACACCCAATATTGAGAGGATCAGAAACAACGGAGTAAAAATGGTAACAGCTATAGGAAATGATAGCGATAATGCGTATTATGTCCAGACAACCAGGGCCCTAGCGGATAAGCTTGGGTGCGATAACGTTGAGTTCCCAGGTCATCATGATGTATCATTTTGGATGCCCGAGGAATTCGCTAGCGTAGTTCGAAGTACGTTAGAACGGTTCTATATGTCCTAGTGCCAGAACCGCAAGGACATCCAAAAAGCTGGTTACTCTGATGCAATATAGTCAGAGATTCTTTGGTTTTCAGTGACTGCTGGTAGGGCGATTCAGTGGCCATGTGCTACCGATATACTTTTCTAGAATGTGGTATAAATAGAGACAAATGAGTAGCCAGGTTATTGGTTATATTATCATAATAATACTTCTTGCTACAATCATATTCCAACAGCAGTTGACAGTAGCTAGTCCTAAAGACGGTAAAGATAATCAGACTATCAAATCTCAATCAGTAATTCCTGAATCTCCCGCCAATAGCAACACAAGTGAACCTAGTTCAGAAGCAACACCAATACCCGAAGAACAACCGGATGACGATGTCGTCAATTGCGCAGCTCTAGGATGTCCTGGTAATCCTCCTAATCCTCATGGGCCACCCACTGAAGAACAGAAGAATGAGTGAAGGGAGGATAACAATGATCAGCATGAGGATCCTGAATCTATAGCTAGCCAATCTAATTCCGTCTCCTAACGATAATCACTCCACACCCTAAATGTTTCCTTGTAGTACCGAGTTTAGATCCTTCGACGTCCGTGGATCACTGTTCTTTAGCACAACGTCAACCGGTGGAGGAAAGCTATCATAATCTAGTTGGTGTTTTTGAATACGAAGTTGATGAACAAGGGAACTGCTCGTCTAAAGTATGGGAATGGAAGTAATAGAAATACTTCAGTCCTACATCTTTATTTCAACTTGACTTCCTAGAAGCAGCATGAAAACCTTTGGTAGAAATGGACTCCGTGTTATGATAGCGTAAGGATCTTGATTATTTTAAGTGGGACATTTCCCTTCGGTCTTTTAAGTTGGCTACGTATTGCAAGGATATTCCATACTGTCATAAAGGCGCAATATTGAGTCGGTTATGGTGGGACGGTCGCTAGAACAAGCATGACTTATATTGTATATATTAAAATTTTATTTGACACATTTAATCACTTACTTTATCTTTGATCTCTTGATCTTTTCCTGCAGTAACATAGTCCCCTGTATCAATGTTTCAGGACGTGGAGGGCAGCCAGGGACATATACATCGACTGGAATGATTCCATCTACACCTGGTAGTACATTATAAGAATCTATGTATAAGCCACCCGTGATAGCACACGCACCCATTGCTATAACATATTTAGGCTCAGGCATTTGATCATACACCATCCGTAATCTAGGTGCCATCTTTCTTGTCACAGTTCCCTGTACTACTATCAAGTCACATTGTCTAAGTGAGCCAAAAGCTTCAATAATGCCAAATCTTTCAACGTCATATCTTGGACCTGAAGCGAGCTCCAAATTCAACACTGCAACAGGCCGTCTCCAAATGGACTGGCCAGAGGGACCACACTCTACCCCAATTTATAGCGTACCCCAATGGTTTGTCGATAGCCTTCACTAGCACGTCTCCAAGTCGGCTTACCATGAGATTAAAGTTAGAAGGGTTGAGCAGTTCCGTTTTCATATGGGCTATAATATCACTTTCTTCCAGTACAATTACTCAGGAATCATATTTAATAATTGAGGTCTCATATCATACTTTCAGTGTTAGCTATCTCTCTTCCCTGAAAAAAATAGACCTGTATTTGAACTAAGTATGCGGGGAGTATATCAATTTCATATAGGATATGTCTATCCTTGTTGTAAATGTCCTCTTCTAACTAACAGTTGCTTCCTCCCGCCTACCTTTTGTTAAATTACACGTTTAAGACACGGCAAAGTGAGCGTGGCTTCTGTCGTTTTTTTTTGAAAATTTGTTTTGAAAAATAATAGTTTCAGTTTTCGCACACTCTTTTCCTAGTGTGTGGATGGGATTTATGAATAGTCCTTATGATATTGAGAAAAGATAAACAAGTAAGATTGTGAAACGGAAAGGGGGATCTCAGAGTCTGGACTAGATAGGGCCCTCAATTTTTCCTGAATCAATTCTATCAAATGTTGATATAGTGAAGAAGATTTCTGAATTGGAAAGCAGAGTTTCAGCATTGGAGAACGCTACCAAATAGAATAGGCTAATCAGTAGATAGGATCCTCCACTAACTTTTTTTTACATGAATGGTAATCCATTCAGCTATTGGAATAACTATGATACTAGCATCAAGTGTATTTTGTATATCCCTACTTCAATACTCGTATTCGCAAATTAGGACAAATAATAATGAAGAACTGTGGACTGACTCAGATCATGACTTGAAGATTAGCTTTGTGTATGAACCAAAAGCCCCTTTAGTCGATAAACCTACTGAGCTAAAATTCAAAGTCACAAAGAATTAGGTACAGGAGACTATCTAAGAAATCTTGAAGCGAATGTCTTAGTAACGGACAATATTAGTGGACAGTTTAGAGATTTCAGATTCACCAACGTCAGTGCTCCGGACGGACAATTCTCTGTAGAATATTTATTCCCAGATACTGGGCTATTTGAAATCATTGTAGGAATAAGCTCCACCCGATGCTCCTGATGCTCAAGCATTGGCAAGCTTTTGATGTTATTATTTCAAAGAAATAGTCATACTGTTTTATGATAGGCGTGATATGGCTATTATGCAATATTTTTAGAACATTCGTTGAATGAACTATAATCTATCACAATAACTTGGCATATCATCTAAAACCAAATAGTCAAACGTGACTCCTCAATCATTAGAAAGTCCATGACATTCAATGGCGAGTCAGCCCTATATTGAACGTTGGAGAAAGATGAGTTTATCCATGTCATGTTCACGTTATTTTTAGCATCTAGAGAAATATCAAAGAAATTCTTAGATCCAGCAACGAGATCAATATTTCATGGTAAAAATCGTGGAAGATTTAGCGATTTATCTACGATACCTGCCCATCTTAGGATTTCAGTAGGAGTCGGTTCCAATTTTCGCTGTCTGTAGTAATCTCTGAACGAGTCCCATAGGTGAGAAGCTTTATAGAGATGGTCTTTTGTATAAAGCCCCTGCAAATTGGCAAGACGATTAGGATCTGCCAATGGAAACTTCTTCCTCCACTCTAGAGGTATTCTATGATGTACCTCGATAATTTTTCCTTTCAATCTAGGATAGGCTTTGAAAAAGATTCCCCGTGCCTCCCGTCTCAAAGCATCGCCGGACCACGCATATTTTGGAGTTAAACTCTCGTTTCAGCTAAAAAATACTCAGACAGAAATCGCCCCGTACTCATGATTTGTGTTTGTAAAATCTAGTATTTCAATTAATTGGTTCTATGCCAGGTAGTTATCCAAAATTTTGAGGTACCGAAAAAATCCTTTATATATGCCTCTAGAAATAACTCAAAATAGTTCTGTTCTTTCTTACAGTAATTACTAATTAAATATCATATCCGAAATTACTTAAAAATTTGATGGGACAAATTGAAAAGTGATTTTCTCTGGTTAACCTGCTAAACTGATGTGTTATTGAAGTCAGGCTGATTGATGACGTATATTCCGAGGTACTTTTTAATATATTGAAGTACTCATAGTAAATGGCTGATCGATTGATCGCTCTTATTAAACTTTTTATGATACTATTCATTACAAATATACCCTTTTTAGATGCTTAGCCATAGATAAGTTGTTTTTAAACATACTACACTACCCTTTTCTTAAGATCCTTTGGAAAGGAAGGTCTTTCGTTTATATAAATATAGAAGGAAATCTAGAAATTCACTATTACCACTATCGGAGTGGTCTGTCTTGAAAAATTTTACTGCAATCACAAATCTGAAGAAAATATCACTCTTAACAGTTATTGTTTTGTAACCTTTGCGGGGCAATCATTTATTCATCCCTCTGCGTAGTAATAGACGTTTTTGGTTACATTATGAAATATCCTGATGAAACCGAAATAACTTTGTGAATGCTAAGAAATCAGAATAAGATGTTATATGCTCTGGTATGAAATTTGCTAATCAACCCTAAAAGGGGAGAAATAAGGTAATAGATCTCCACATATAGATTTATATGCCATTATTTTACCAATCCGACTCAAAAGCTTTATCTTTTGTCCCGTACATCAAAAATGGCATGTGGTCACGATTGAAGAAACAAATGAGGTGTCATGGATAAATATCTGAGATAATTTCATGCACGGCCTCATTATCTGGAATCATTGATGACTTAGAGGTAAGCAGGATCATGCACCCTAAGGAACAACTTCGTACAGATATGCATCAAATACCAGAACTTGCATCTTCAATAAGACAAAAGGGCCTATTACAACCCATCATAGTACCAATAAAAGACGACCACTTCGAAATTGTGGCAGGTAATCGAAGATATGAGGCTTGTAAAAGCCTAGGTTGGAGAAAGATCACGTGTCATATTGAAGAGCTTGATGATAGAGAAGCGTTCGAAATAGCCTTGATGGAAAATATTCAAAGAAGTACATTGAATCCTGTGGATGAGGCAAAGGCTTTTCAGTCTTACGTTTCCAACTTCGGCTGGGGCGGAGTAACAGACTTAGCTTCAAAAATAGGAAAAAGCGTCAGTTATGTGACCAAGCGAATAGCATTATTGACGCTTCCTCCGGATGTCATTAGTTCAATTCGCGAATATGCAATGTCAAGCGAGCATGGGGGAAGAATTATGTTCTGTAAAAGACAATAACACACGATCAGAACTTGCATTTTTGATATCTAGGAGACATCTATCAGTAAGAAAAGTCAGACAAATAGTAGAAGATTTAGAAAAGGATGTTAAACATAGTTCTAATTTCACCCTTTCAAAAAGTGATGACAAGCACAATAGCCAAACCCAAAGATCCCTTGATAAATCCATAATAGTACTACGAATTGCGTTAAATAGAATTGCAATGATTATAGAAGATGTTAAGGATGATTATTGGGTAACGGGTGAAATTTTATTGCAACACAAGAATGTGCTGCATGGTCAGATAGATATTCTTATGAAAGAAAGGAGAAAGACGAATGAAAGACTAGAGAGAATACTAAGGTAAAGCCAAAAACTTTTCGACGTCGAAAAATTTTGACCTACTTTATGAAGCTAAAGTCACTGACAAAATACTTTTCTTGGTCAAACCCGCGATTGGTACTTCATTGGTAAGTATTATGATAAAGAAAATTCTAAGTAGGAATCTATCACATTTAAATAGCAATTTTGTGGACGTTGTAACTATAATTAAGAAGGTCTGTGATATATCCTCACTTTTCCATTGTTTAAGGGTATATCCATGTTACTTAATAAAGAACAGAAGTAAGTAATTTGTTATTAATAGTACGAGAACAGTTAAGTAACTATGTAAAGAAGTTATCCAATGGCAATTAATGATGCCAATCGATTTCAGAGTCCCATGGCATTCGGGGGAAACCCTGAAATGGAAAACATGACCAGCTTACAGACAGCAGGCGAATATCAGAATCCAACAGAATATTTTGCTCCTAGTATGGAAGCAGAACAAGAATTGGAACAGGAAGCAGAACAAGAATTGGAACAGGAAGCAGAACATGAGGGTGAGGGGGAAGTTAGCGAATCTGAGCTCGAGAGAGAACTTTTCCTTAATGAGCTGCGGGACAGCGATTTTGAAAGCATGACGTCTGAAATGCTTCTTGAAGTGGAGGCAAATTTTGAAGGATATGCTAATCAACATGGTGTAATTGGAGAACGTGAATCTATGATGAATCATCCAAATTTTGAAAATGTTGTTAACGAGTACTTTCAGACATCGATAGGTCCTATGGTGCCAAAGATTCAAGCAGAGCTTGATTCCTTTTCAAATTATATTCAGAATAACGTTCCTATAGGCGCAGAGTACCATGTTCTAAAGCAAGTCACAGATTCGTACCAGCCTATACATTCGGAGGACTTCATAAAAAGACTTGCAAAAAGAGTCGTTAAAGGTGTCAAAGGTTTTGCAAAGAGAGGATTAAAAGTAATCAGAAAGGTGGCAAAAGGGGTTGCTAAATTTGGAAAATTCCTAATTACAGGTCCGCTACGAATTGCCATTAGACGCTTTATCGGCTGGATACGTGCAAATATTGGACGAATTTTACGCTCCCTAGTGAGAAAGGCTATTATGAGGTTACCGCCGCTTGCCAGGCCTATTGTAAGAAAGGCTCTTAAACGGTTAGGACTGGCAGAATCAGAACATGAAGACTTTGTCACCGAGTCTGACGTGAGGTCTACTGAAATGATCGCGGAATTGGAAACAGAATCAGAAGAAGAGCTTGAGGGGATGCAAGCTGAAAACTTAATTCCTGAATTTCAAACAGAGAGTATGATTTCTGAGGCCGAACTTGACTATGAAGATGAGACTTTACACGAAAGTGAGACACAAGTTGCAGAATTATTGCAAGAATTTGATACAGAGCTATTCAATTTTGGCGAGGTTGAATTAAGTCATGTAGCTGAAGCAGAAGCATCGCAGCCATACTCTCCAGAAGCATCGCAGCCATACTCTCCAGAAGCATCGCAGCCATACTCTCCAGAAGCATACTCTCCAGAAGCATCGCAGCCATACTCTCCAGAAGCATACTCTCCAGAAGCATCGGCAGCCAGAAGCATACTCTCCAGAAGCATCGCAGCCAGAAGCATACTCTCCAGAAGCATCGCAGCCAGAAGCATACTCTCCAGAAGCATGGCAGAAGCATACTCTCCAGAAGCATCACCAGAAGCATACTCTCCAGAAGCATCGAGCCAGAAGCATACTCTCCAGAAGCATCTCAGCCAGAAGCATACTCTCCAGAAGCATCGCAGACCATACTCTCCAGAAGCATACTCTCCAGAAGCATACTCTCCAGAAGCATCGCAGCCATACTCTCCAGAAGCATCGCAGCCAGAAGCATACTCTCCAGAAGCATCGCAGCCAGAAGCATACTCTCCAGAAGCATCGCCAGCCATACTCTCCAGAAGCATACTCTCCAGAAGCATACTCTCCAGAAGCATCGCAGCCATACTCTCCAGAAGCATCGCAGCCAGAAGCATACTCTCCAGAAGCATCGCAGCCATACTCTCCAGAAGCATCGCAGCCAGAAGCATACTCTCCAGAAGCATCGCAGCCAGAAGCATACTCTCCAGAAGCATCGCAGCCATACTCTCCTGAATACGAAACTGAGCGGATGGCAGGACCAGACACTAGAATGGTCAGTCAAGCTTATGAAAAATTCGTGAACGCAGTAGCTGTTAATCCATCTAGTTTTCATCAAGAATTGGAGCAATTTGCTCCATTAGCTCTGCAAGGCGTAAGGATCGCCTTCAAAGCAATTCCACCGCTGAGAAATTCTGTAGTAACGTCTTATTGCCAAATTATTAGAAAAATTACTAGGAAGATGGATTCCAAAACAGTACGGAAGCGTAGTTTACCGACCATTGGCAAGTTTACTGTTAAAACTAATGGGGCTAGAAGCATCTGCTAATCCAGCATTACAAAATAGAGTCTTTGCGGAAGCAATTGCTAATACAGCTACAGAAGCATTGGTGAGCGCAGCTACATTGCCTCAATCAATACTAGAAAGCAATCAACAACTTTTGGAAAGCGAACTTGAATCATTAGTACAACAAGCCGGTACTTAATAATATCCCTGGAGAAGCACTGGGAGAATCATTTACCCCATTGCGTAGAATAAGAGGACCAATCCATTTTATTTCTAAAGGAAAATATCAATATTTGAATAGACCGATAAGGGTAAGGCTTAACCCAGCACAGATTAATACAATAAGAATTAGGGGAGCTGCATCCTTTAGCGATTTCTTAAGGAGACAATACAGATGGAATGGTAGGACAGCTCTTACAATTGAAATCCTACTCTTTAGGACTAGCCCAGTACGTGGAAAAATGTCAGATATATTAAGAGCTTATTTTGGCCGTGGACAGCGTATTCGACTCACTCCATTTCACTTTAGACAACTTCATCCTATGACTGGGAGTGCTTCAAGAATATTCAAATTGCATACCATTTGGTCACGGCCCATTCCCACGTACTACTTGGTGAACAAAATATTACCGGCTACAGGAGGTATAGTTGCATTCCCATCAACAGCATCAACTAGGGAAACTCCTCAGCGAAGTAACAATGCTAGTATAAAGATAGATACTTTGGGAAGATTAAGAGCATCAGTGGACCCTAAACAATCAAACAATAAAAACACTAAGAGCCCTAGGACCAAACATAAGGAAAGGGCTAAAACCACTCCTGAATCGTATCGTCTCATCAGCACGAAGATGGATAACTAACTTGCTGACAAGATTAAGGATTCCGATGCGGATTGCCAAGGCTTTGGCCGGGCTATTAGTTAGAATGGCCTTAGGATATTTTAGGCGTGCTGAAACAAACATCATACGCAAAATAAATACACTACTTAACAGAAGAGGCGGTGTAACTATTTCCCTTATTGTCAAGTTGCCAACGAATATCGTGAGAACTCTAATTAGAGCTCGACCGGGAAGATTGATATTCTTAATTCGATCTCTGGTCAGAAGAGTGTCATTTTCAGTAGCCGTAACCGCTGGTTATAATATGTGAACTCATAATGTCTAGACTCCTCACTTACCCCTTAAGTCAATTTGACAGAACTAATACAATTGATAGTTCAAATGCTATTTTTATAATAAGGAACGCTATTGCTGGCTTGAGTTTCGCGGTAGAGAATCTGGTAAATCCAATATCCAGAATATCAGAAGAAGCAAGACGTCAACTCACTTTTCAGCAAAGCGTAGCTATCGAAAATTCTTTCTCTATAAGAACATTCTACTTGAAGAGAGAATTGGCAAAAGTCAAAGAACTGATCGCTCGACCACATGATATTCTAGCGAATAAGGATAGAGTTAGATATCACCTTGAACGACTCCGGAACGAATACTTGAAAAGCGAAATGGTGTTTGGCTATTATATCGATCTTCTAAATACTCGTGGGATGGCGGGAATGGGCGGCTCCCTTCGCGGATACGATTATCTTTCCATGCTAACTCTAAAGATATTTCTGGGCCCGCTAAGACACAGAATACCAACTGTTGTGGTTTATCTTGAGCAAATAGGTGATGGAGCTGCCAATTATGCGCGCAGACATTTCTCTTTGGGACAGACTAAGAAACCCATGTGCCATCATAAAGGTCCCACAAAATAGTATCAATACTCCAAGATCGTCAATATTTCATGAAGCTGGACATCAAATAGGAAGTATAACTGGATTAAACAAGGAGGGCGCGAATCTACTCTATAATACTGTCAGAGCTGCTGGAGGCTCATCTTCACTTGCTGAATACTACAGGCTCTGTGCAACGGAGATAGTTGCAGACCAGGTTGCAACACAACTGACAAATTGGATAGGCGCAATTACGCTATATAATATTTATTCAGGTTCTTCCGGAAGCTCTCTGGGAAGAGCGGCTCGCATGTTTATGGTGATTCCGGGCGATCCTCATCTCATGGGGTATTTGAGAATCAGAAGCAGTATCGAATCATGTCGCCTTGCACTTGGCCGAGGACCTTGGGATCAGATGGAACGTGTATTGGAAATTCTTTATCCAATATCGTTAGCGCCTCCAGAATCAGCACGGCTCATAAGGGAATCATTACCAATACTTCCAATAATTTGCAGAGCGCTTGCAAGAACAAAATTGACATCCTTCAGAGGGAAGTGTTTTGAAGACATGTTTCCTATGAGACTATGTTCATTGAATGCTGTCAAAAGGGTTTTAAACATCGACTTGTCAAACTTCTCTGTGTCTATGAGTGGGATGATTAAAAATCCAATTTTGACGACAGTCGCATTTGGCACTTTGCAAATGCTTGGTGGAAAATCGCTTTACTGGATAACAGAACAGATGCGTCTATGGCTGGAGCAACTAGGAAGGAGGGTGCAATAATCTAGAATGAGTATGACTTATGCACCTTCTGATTTATCGACTATGGACAAGGATATCACAATCCAGCAAGGAAGAATCACTATGTTGCAATTCGCTCCGTAGATATGCTAATTGCAAAGACTTACGAATCAATCGTTGAGAGACTTAATAGCAGAATAAACAATATAAACAATGTCCCATTCAATGACGTCGGTCCTTTCAACAATCCTTATGAATTTACGATTCAGCAGCTGGCTCCATTGGACCAAGAAGTAACTAAGGATTGGGAGGTGATTACAAACGGAGGACCTAGTTCTGATGGTGGTAGTTTGAGTAAGCGAATTAAGGATGCTGAAACACATATTTTGACAGGATCAAAAGACTATATTTATAATGCCCTCTTTTTCATGGAGACCATCGACGTATTCAAAATATACAAAATTTCACTTACTATTCAGAAAATGCTTTCACATGTAATACCAAATATAAGAAAGCTACATGATTTCAGGGTAGAGCCAGACACTATAGCACTCCAGCGTTCAAACAATTTATACGGAACAGAAAATCAAGCAGATAGCGAATCCTTAGAATACTTTGTAAGCTCGACTGAGCAACTCATTGCCGAGGCATTGGCAAACGCTAATCCCGGAATGTCAATAGGTGAACGTGTAATGGAGGTTATGATCGAACTTGTACAACGCGCAGGATATTTGGTAAAAAATTATGTAGAAAAATTTGGATCTGAATCAGAAAATAATGTTCTCCAGGAACAAAGGGAAAAGAGAATAGCCAGGGTCTTATTTCCACCGCATGACCTAGATGATGACATTAATGAAGACGTGAGACATTATCTACTCTCAGTCCTTCTGGACGACTTAGGTTTTACGTTTCTTTATGATTTATTCGACAGAGATCTTCCTCCTCTTGTTTTCGACGTAGAAGATTCGGAAATACTAAGTAGTCCAATTAGTTTATGGGGCCCAATTTTCGTGGATAGCGATCCCGAGTTATTTGATATTCTGACTGGTCTAATACCAACAGTGCTCGATAGGTACAGACTTCCGCACCAATCATTATCTGAAGCTCAGCATGACTTGTGGCCTGGGGCAGTTACAGTTATGGAAGATTTCCTCAAAAGGACTTTCTTGCGTAGCCGTACTGATGAAATAGAATACTTGGTTAACAATTCTTCAGCAGATCAATGTCTTTGGACTCTGAGAAATCTTAAGAGTACTTGTCGACAATGATACCGGGATTACAACTCCAGCCGGTCCAATGGATGCAGCTAGTATCTGGAAAGCAACAAACGATTCAACTTATCGCATTCCATTTAACTTTATGATGAATTGGCTCCTAAGCGAAGAAAAGGAACTAGGGGAGCCTTTTAGATATGCATTAATTTTACTTACGAAATCAGATAAAGTCGCGATCTTTGGCAGCGAGGCAAATGTTAGACAGGATCGTACCTCCAGCAATGTTTCCAGGTTCTTTGGAATCATCGCAGTTACTTCCGAAGGGAGGAACACTAATTGATCTAAACTATAATAGGGAACAAAAAAACAAACAAATTTTGCTGACACGGCTAGGACGGCCTAAAGGACTAGAGTCCGCTCTTTCAAAGGTGAGAATGCCATGAATGCCATGAATACTATGAATTCGTCAATCGATATACGTGTTCCTGGAAACAAGCGTCATCCGATATGGCTTTACTATATAGAGAGAACGAATATAGTAAATGTTTTCAGAGCTATACTCCGATCATTTCTTATAACTGACATTGATATGAGTCTGACTCCAGTGGAGGATAAGCGCCTTTCGGATAAATTGTTAGAGACGGTAAACTATGTCTTCCCTACTGAACACTCTACGATAGCTCGTCAGTTTGGTCTAGAACAATTGCGTTGGAATATTTACCAACGCGTTTTTGGATATGATGACCGAAGTAAGGCTTTTCCAAGATCACCTACTTCTAATAAAATATTTCACACACTCCAGGAATCAATTTTCCTGAATATCTCAAGGGCAATATGGACAAAAGAGAGTTACATTTCAAAAGATTGCTGACCCTGCTAGTCTTTCTGAAATGTTAACGAATATGAGAGAGACATTGCTTGCTCAACAGATGAATACAGTCACCGACTCTGCGTTATATTGGGCCATTAGTTTCACGATGCTTCTACGTCTTCTTGATGACCGAAAACTGATCAGAGAAAAACTAGGTGTGGCTGCTTAGGGAGAGATCAAATACTGATCGCTTTGGGGGCCAAATTTAAGGTTCAGGTACCACGTAATGTACTCTACTATTTTGATCTTGCGGAGAGGATGGAGACTATGCTTTTGACAATAGAGACAACACATTGGGATATAGACAAAGCAGAAGCTTGGTATGCAAGCGAAAATTTCTGGAAACTTATTTTTAATGCGTATTATAGAGTTTGGGGAAAAGATTTCATGCAGATGGCTGTCCATTCCTTTCCAGCTGGGCAGACTATAAGACGTTAAATGAGTCAAATCATTTTATTTTTAAAGTCAAATCGGCGGACTTGGTCTAGAAGTTTACGTGTTTACACAAAAGAACAAAAAGGGTATAATACTTGAAGTCAGCTAACTATTCCTGATCTACGTGCAAATCGATTAATGATTTCACTAATTAACTTAGTTCCTAGATACAGTAGCTCAATTTTTGCAAACTCATTAAATGAATGAATGTTAGAAAAAATATCGGAACAACCTATTGCAACACATGGTGCCTTAGTTGATTGGACAAGAAGGCTCATAGGACCGCTTCCAGCTGACGATAAATTTATTATCGGATTTGAGCCAAAAATTACACGCCCAGAACTTATGACGGTCTTTACAAAGGGATCTGTAAATTTGGTTCTTGAAGGTGCAAGCCCATGTACGAATTTTACTGAAATATCCGTAAATCCTGCTCTCGATAGGTGTGTTTTCAGCCTATTAAATTGTGATTTTGGAGTCATGTCAGGGACTAGACGAAGGTCTATTACTGCTCTAGCCGTTGATGGCAAAACGGTTTTTGCACCTTTGCCTGAATAACCAGATACAATTCCAGAGATGTTGCATGTAGGTCTTTCTGCTAACATCCTCCTTGATTCATTTCTACGTAACCAAGGTGCAAGACGGGCAAGTCTATACTTTGTTTTGAATTCCATTTCATCAAACACTGGTTGGATTGTTGTAAAACGAAGCTCATCTGCATCTAATGAGCGAAAATCACGATACCAATCCTTCACGGTTACGGTTCCCGTTTTTTCATCCCATATAGTGCTCAAGGCCTTAACAATAGTCCAAGCAGGATTGGAAACAATAGGAGCTAGACTTGAATGTATATCAGTTGAGGGACCGCATGCAGTCAATTCAACATAAAGAAGACCCTTCATACCCAAATTTACAATAGGTCTAAGTTGAGTATCCACATATCCAAATTCCCAAATTATTCCATCACACTTCACCTTATGTCCAAGCATTTTAAGATAGCTTCCTAAATGTGGACTACCGATCTCTTCTTCCCCTTCAACAATGAATTTTATATTACATGGTACATCTCCAGTCACTCGCACTATCGATTCCACAGCCTTTATGCGGGCCATCAGTTCACCTTTGTCATCAGCGGATCCTCGACCAAATATTTTGTTATCAATTATATCTCCACTGAAAGGATGTCGTTCCCACCGATCAAGTGGTTCTATTGGTTGGACATCATAATGATTATAGAATAAGATAGTCCTTCCGTTTGGACTAGATTTTGATGTTATTTCACCATATACCAGCGGAGGAGGCGATTCTATGTTATTTTTATTGAAGTATAACAATTCTGATTTTATATTCGCCTTGCGCATTATATCTCGAACTAATTTCGCACACTCCTCCAGTCTCTGATTCTTGACTGAAATACTAGGAATTTGAATCAAAGATTTTAGATCGAATATTAGAGCATCAATTTCTGGCTTGTGCAAATTCGAAATGGATCTCATTTCTTTAGACATACAACGATCATCAACTGGGGTATCTTCTTAATAGATTCCAATTAACCATTTGCTATCATGATGAATAATCTATATTTTTTAATGTTATTTTAGCAAGATATTCTATCCACATCATTAGAAGAGCAAAGAAGGCTATGCCGATAAGTCACATTATAACATAGAAGGGAATTCTAAATGCTATTGCAAAACTACTCTCGGATCTCGCTTGTATGAAATCCTCATCCTGCGATTCATATAAATCTTAGGAACCTCAATTAACATTCAATCAAAATATTTTTTGAAGTTAAGATCCAGTTTATATCAGATAGCACTAATTTTTATTCGATCTTAAATAATTCTAAATTAAGATTAGATTCTGAACAACAGGATAGATGCCTTTGACAGATTCGAGAATAAATTACAATTACTATTGAAAGAATCATTACATTGTTATACGAACTCCTTCAAATTGTATAGTAATTATCCTGGAAAAATCAGGTGAAATAGTCTAAATTGAAGTGGTGGTCTTAACATTTGCGCGCCCGGTCAGGAATGCTGTCCCGACGGTAAGTGTGCTGCACCCGGTCAATGTTGTGGCGTTGGTTCGTGTCCCCATCTTACTTTTGTTGTAAGGATCAGAACTGTTGTTCTCCAGGTGACACATGTTGTAATGACGGGACATGCTCAAAACCAGGTGAGCCCTGTTGCGGTTTTGGCAACTGTCTATCAGGGCAGAAATGTTGTCCTGATGGGAAATGTGTTGATCCGGGTGATTGTTGCAGCGACTCAGATTGTCCATCAGGTAAGCAGTGCTGTGACGGTAAATATATTCCTGCGAGTGCGTGTTGCTATGATTTTGATTGTTCACCAGGTACGCACTGCTGTAATGGTAAATGTGATGATGTTGCAGAAACGCACATTGTTCAACAGGTAAGAAATGTTGTAATGTTAAACACAACATAGCACAGCTGGTAACTCTAAACATAACATGGTCCTTAGACAATAGGGGATATTTTTATAGCTGATTAATGACTAGAAGTTACTAAAATGAGCAATAATCAAGGATCCTTTGAGGCCGAATTCAAACTAGATCCACGTCCACCGAGTGAAGGTGGACTTACCGATGAGCATTGTAAGGCAAAACTTAAACAGATACAAGATATAGGGAGGCATCGACATGAACAAGTTCGTATAGAATTCCCTACGATAAATGATGGGAATACTAGCGCAATTTATACAGTAACTGTATTTCACGCTGATGCAGGTAGTGTAATTCTAGGGCACAAAATTCCAAACTTGAGCTGCAGACTCACTGAGAACAAATGCATAGGCGTGGTGAAAGCTCAAATCATGCTTGAAGGTCTTGATGATGATAAGGCAGAGGAACTCGGTGAACTTGTTGAACATTTATGTCACGAAGGGCAAAATCGTAAACTCGTTGTTATTGCACCGCACGGGGGCGAAATTGAACCGTGGACTGATAAGCAGGCAAAATACGTCGGGAATCATCTACCACATGATCGCGCATCTGTATGGTTATGTAAGGGTTTTAGTAACCCAAATCTCTCCGATGCACACGAGCGTTGGCATATCACTTCAACAGAAATTAGCGAGATATCGTTCCCTAAGCTTGGGACGATTTTTGAACCGAAGTTTGAATATGCAATTGCCTTTCATGGTTGGACTCAAGATTCCATTTGTGTCGGAGGAAACGCCGAAAGTGCGGATGCTGGTTTAATAGGGGAAATTAAGGATGCAATCAAGCAAAAGCTACAGGGTACAAATATTGACGTCGAGGATACCGCTTGTCCTGGAGGGTTTAATGGTGATGACCCATGCAATATCGTAAACCGCCTAGGAATAAAGGGTATACAAATTGAGCAATGCAAGAAAGCTCGTCGAGATCACCATGATAAAATTGCACAGGCAGTTGTTGATGTTATCGGCTCCCGAATCAATGTCTGAATGCATTGCAATGGCCTTTGGGACTTCGTTCAATAAAATATAGCAGAGTTTCAATTACTCGTTACCTACCTTCACTACTGAGCTGTAAGAATATAAGAAAAAGCTACTGAAAGATAGACACCTTCAATCCAGACAGTAGCAAACCTGACAGCGGTCGGCTCATCCGGTCCTGACTCTTATATTGTAAATATACAAGGATTCTGGGATAGAGTGACGAAAAATTGTGTTTCTTCAAGAAAAGTTAAATTTGATAAACCTAGAGCCTTCATGTAATACCATAGATAATGCTACAGGTAAGATATGTCACTCCAATCTGGACATTTAGGCTCCATATGTACGCAGTAAGAGGGTCAAGAGATGATGGACTGGTCCATGCTACGTCTTCAGATATTGAAAAATACAAGTTACCCTCCTAATACGAGTAAGTTGAAAGGTTGAGCACAGAAGTGGAAAGGCTGCGATGGAGAAGGAATACAGTATTAGAATTATCTAGCGAAGGCCGTAACCAACCACAGATTGCTTCTATACTAAAAGTTAGCCTAGGTACGGTAAATAGAGATTTACAGCACTTGAAGAGGTTGGCGAAGGCAAACATATCAAAATACATTAACGAGACACTGCGACTGGAATACGAAACTTGTCTAATCGGACTAAATGCAATATTAGCAAAGACTTGGGATATTGCTAATAATCCACACTCAAATGAACGGGATAGATTACAAGCAATTTCTGTTAGCATGCAAGCATATTCAATACAAGCATGATGATAGGGAGGAGTATGGGAATAGATGTTGTATGGGGAGATACGTCAAAGTTTGTATTGTTATTACTCAATATAGAAACAACAAGGTAGAGGTCTTCTATGCAGAGAGCTTTGACAAGCCACAAATGAATAAGATAATAAATCATATACTACAACAGAAACAGAAACACCAGATAACGAAGCTGTACGTAGATGGTGCAAATCCTGAAGTCATCAGAGAAATAAAGAGTAGAATAGATGAGTACGAGAACTATCATTACTACACGGAAGAGCAGACTCTGGCTAATGCGTACAGGTGACATGCAGATCAGACCTGTCAACTTCCAGAAGAGACACAGGGAAATGCTACAGTGGACTTATACGTTGATGTCGAAGAGATTTATGAAGATCCATTCAACATTACAGAAGCTGATAGTATCTCTTCGGACAGCAGTTATATCAGATGAATGGAGACTAGATAAAGAAAAGACATCTCATAATGATATACTCGATTCCTTTAGACTGGCATTATGCAACTTTGAACCACCAAAGAATGCATTATCTCAATCAACACAATTTTTAGAGTCTGAATATCCAGACGGTGGAGCAGAGGAGATGAATATGCAAAATATGACCCCCAGAAGAAAGAATGAAGACACAGAGTTTTGATATTCAAAGAAAAATTGGAAGAATATCACTGAACAAAGTTGATATTTCTTAGCATAGTTCGTTTATATTAAAAATTTAGCATAGTTGATATTTCTTATCGAACCTGACTCTTCCGGGTCCTGTCAACGTATTTTTTGCCACTTCAGTAATTGCTCCCAGTATCTCCCTTTTTCTTTCGGAGATTTGATTTGCTAATATTGTTTGAACAGGACCGGTAACGATGCGAAGGATCTCCTGCAGTTTGCAGAATCAAGTTATAGTAATCTGTTGATGAGTTATGCGGAGATTTTTGTATATTCTAAATAAAGTGTACCTAAAACTCGTGTCAACTAGGATATTGGTATCTCTAATCTAATTGATACTGTCGTGGAGCAGTAGTTGACAGATACTTTTCTCGATCCTAGTAGGTTGAACAAATGAAAGCTAGCTCTTGCCAAGAAAATAGAAAAGTTCTTCCCCAGATGGTGCCTTAGTATCATTAAAATATCATTATCCGTAAAGCGCACATCTCTTGATCTTCTCTGATTTCACAGCATCATCCTTAAAATAGTAAAAATATTTGATAATCATTATCACACCGTCAGGATTACGACTCAAAATCATTTTTGATCCACCATTATATACCTGGTCTATTGACTCAAGAGGTTTTATTAATCTCAACTGTGTGAGTAAACGAATCCATGAATAATGATGAACGAGATTTTGAATGGGGTGAAGTGATAACCAAACCTGTCTATACAAGCGACAACAAACATGTGGGTCACGTAGATGGACTAGAAGCTGGTCACTGTGCTACATCTTTGAGAATGTCAAAGGAATCTTCCAACATTTGAGCACTATCAAATTTTATATTTGGTTTGATCATTTCTATTAGTTCTGGAATTTTTTCACTGGAATTAATAATGGCTAATAATCTAACACCGCTATCGAAAATCAAAAATGCTGTTTTGTAGCCCTAAATCATATGGAATATATGTTTTAGATTCTTATAAATCCAAATTGTATAATGTCTCTGGTACCGTTTCCTCTTTGTTACCATTTTGAACTAATAACTGAATGTTATTACTGTCATCTCTCTAGATTTTGCATTCTCGCTGTCAAAGCCATTAATTGGTCGGAAAGATGTGCTATGGCATCATCCTTCATCTTGTCCCTTTCTCTAAATGACTGGTTTAGTTCTTCTAGTTCTTCTATTTTGCTTTGAATATCTGCACCCTGTCTCTCTAGCTGATGCACATTTAGAAACGTAAGATATGGTTCTATCTTTCTGAATATCTCTACCTTCTCAGAATCTTTCTTTCTCCAATATGTTGAACCCGAATGTCCTATAAAATATTCAGAAAAATCAAAATAACCAAGATCGGATATTGTTGTCTTTACAAACCTTCTGAACGAATGAAGAGTTATTTGTCTTCTATTTTGATTGCTATCTTCTCTTTCTCCTCTACCCATTCTGTCAAGTGTTTTGGCGAAGGCTTTTGCAATGTCATCATAGATGCCATCAGGATTTGGCATTCTCTTGGTTTGGTAAACTGCAAATACAAGATCGGTCTCTTCTCTAGAAGGCGTTCTATATTCTGTGATTGTACTTCCGTCTTTGTTATGACAAACCCTTCTTTTTCTATATTTGTAGCTTAGCCAGGACTTTAGCTGTTGTGTTACCTCATCGGTAAGAAATACAATTCTATCTGCTCTAGTTTTAGTAAATTCTCCTCGCACAAAAACATGGGCTGGTTTCGAATCTAAATCCAAATCTTTAACTCGAACAGATAATGCTTCTACTGCTCTGAATCCACCAGCCGCTAAAAACATAACATATGTCTTCAAGCGTATATCTGAACATGCGTTTAGAATATCAATGATATCTTCCTTTGATAATGCTTCCTTATTCTTCCTAACTATTTTTGGCAATCTTACCTTTAGTTTGAATTTTCTAGGACTAATATCAATGTCTGAATATTCTAAAAAGTTCTTGATAGTAATAACATGGTTCTTTAATGAATTTGGGGCAATAGTATTGTTACTTTCTTGCTTTAGGAATAGTATGTATCCAGTAAGGAGATCGTAAGGATCTATCTTTGTCTTCTTGATTTCTGTGACAATATTTTGGATTCCAAGACCGTATCTATCATTAGTATATTTGCCGAATTTCTTCAATCTTTCATTGTCCTTTTGAGCAGTTGATTCATTTACTACTGCTACATTAGTCAGATATCTGGATACTACAGAGTCGTCATTCTTCGAGAGCACTCGCTTGTTGGTATGAGGAGTTACTACAATAGATTCAGTTGAACCTGTTCCAGCGCTAGCTTTCAATTAGTGCTAATATTCTTATTGATATTATTAAGCATTTTGTATTCGACGCTTTTAATGCACTCCTAATCCTTACATAAGAAGACACTCAGCATTGACAGAGAAATCCTCCTTTCTAAAGGAACATATTTTAAGGCAACATGCAGGCTGGTCGCCCAGATCTCAGATGCATCTAAAGTATTTACATTATTTCGGTAATGAATCATCAGAATCAATACTTCAAGAATATGGGATACTACCAAAAAATAATCGAGAAACAGACCTTCTAAAGCCTAAGCAATGCCCTAATTGTAATGAGCCGAACAAACCAGATTCAAAATTCTGTGCCAAATGTAGGATGGTTCTAACTTATGATGCCTACAATGAAACGATTGAAGATAGGCAAACGAAGGATAAACAGATAGAATCCTTAGTTAAAAATCAAGAAAAATTTGAACAGCTGATCCAATCACTTATCGATTCCGGGCAATTGAAGCCTTTGAAGAACCAATAATCCTAGTTCGTTAGATTTGGGAAAGCTATAGGTTCAACGAAGATGTCCTCTGGTCAGATAATATAATGGCAGTATACAGTACGAGATTTTGCTGGGATCAATTCAATATTCACGATAGTTCTAGAGTAATATAGTATGAGAAAGAGGATCTAGGCTGAACGTAATATTAGGTGTATATATCACATGTTGAAGAAACCTCCATCAGATTAAATTTTATCATCTTAGTATCATATCTACACACTTACACCAAATAGACGTTAATTGGATATGACTGCAATTATGCTGAAATGTTTAGTGTTAAAAATCGGATTTATCCAGTTTAATGGATATAATGACATCGCTTAGTGTCTTGCTCGAGTGTTAGTTCATATGCAAATATTAGATGCCTAAAATATTTTTTATTTTTATTAAATTGCTATAAATGCTGGTATGAATGAATTGAACATTCGGCATACCATTACAATTGATGACAAAACATATCAGAAGTTAAAAAGTAAGGGAAACTTTGGCGAGACCTACTCCAAACTGATCTCTAGAATTATCAAAGACAACGATGGCTACCATGAATTAGCAGAGGGATGATACATGAATTATACTATTGATTTTCTCTCTAGAGAATGCAAGGCCGGAGATCACAATCGTTGTGTCGGCAGATGGGCTGGTCTTAGTATTGAAGTGATATGCAACTGCAATTGCAGGCACAGTTGGAAAGAAAAAGAATTAGGTGCAGAGATTCTTGGGGCACTCGCACCTAATAGTGACACATCGCTATTGGAGGAAATCCAACATGAAAGTCAATAATACAATTACATTAGAATCTAATAAAGATGTCGAAGTAAGTAGTAACTGCTTAAAAAACTCCGGAGACTACAACAATACTGAAACTAAGAATGAAATAGAATGGCTTTGTGAGACATGCTTGGCTACATGTACGTTTTGTTCACATCATTTGATTGACCATACAAGGAATGATGACCCACAACAAAGACTCTATTCAATTAGAGGCTGTAGATGGAGCTATTTTATACCATATAGGGTGAGGAAGACAAAATCGAAGAAGGAATGGGATAACGGTGAACTTTGATGAATGACTTTAAATCGTCATCATCATTATTTTCTGATTCAGAGAACTTCAATAACAATGGGTTCCATCCACTACCCATTGTAGGAAAGGAGCCTCTGAAAGGTTCAGGCAAGTGGACTGACAAAAAAGGCACCATCGCAGATCAGATGTATCTGCAAAAATACTTCGGCGACATACAGAGTGTAAAGCGAGTAGCGATCCTGCTTGATAGTATCAAGATAGGCTTTGCTATAGATATAGATGGGGCTATAGCCCTAGATATATTTCAGAAGAAGGTAGTCCCCAGATTATCAGAAGGGCTGCAGAATAAGATTGACACAACTACACATACAAGAACAGCTAATGGAGGATATCACTGGCTATTTGAGATCCTTCGTCAAGACTTTCCTAAAGGCTTGACTCAGGGGACATACTGGACCCCCATACAAAATAGTCATGCTGAGATCAAGATAATCGGGTCAAACCAATATCTTATAGAAAGAGGTGATGGATATGAACCGATCAGAGGTATAGAATCTTTAGTCGCGTTGTCACAACAAGAAGTTAATGAGTTTCTTAGTATATTAGATCACTTCAGCAAAGAAACTCAGGCTATAAGGAAGGTTGGAAGCAAATTGGTAGGTACCTATAGACCGCCTAATAGACAGAGTGTTGCTTTAAGGGCATCTGGATACTTGTATAAACATCACGGAGTTCCACAGCAACTAACCTTTGATCTGATAGAATATTTAATAGAAGCTACTGCCGATGACGAACCGCAAATGAGACACCAAGCAGTCAGAGATACCTACTCTAAAGATGCAAATACTGATCAGGTGTCTGGATATACTAAATTTCTGGAAGCAGTCAATGGTGACGAATCTGTTATCCAATTAATACAGAAGGAGTATGGTAGACTTGGTTATCATTCCAGTTATAATGGAAGCAGAGACGATAGAACGGCCTGCCGCTTTTCCAATAATGCAGCCGACAACACAACAGCGAAAGAAAAAACAAAAAATAGAGTATATCCAAAAATATTCCATATCAGAAGCAGTAATAGCAGAGGCTATAATCATAGGAGAGAAGGCTTTCTTTGCTATCGCAGATTTCACAGATCGTAATGAAGTGAAAATAACGCTAGAGAAACAAATTGAACTTGACGATGATAGAAAAACTGTTTTAAAACCATTAGACTTGATATCCTATATTAATAAACCGTATCGTTTCAAATCAGAAGACGAATTTTGGGCAAATATTGAGAAAGCGAAGCAGGAAACACTTGATTCGTTATACATGAAGACAAAAGTAATCTGGAAGAAATTCGTAGACGCTGACAGCTTCCATATTAGCATCTGTAGTGCTGATACAATCTTTACCCATAAACAGGATAGAGTTGGAACAACACATTACCTATTCTTTATTGGCGATAATGATACAGGTAAATCCGCAGGACTAACAATCTTAGAGTTCCTGGCGTACCGAAACATATCCAGTATGGGTATGACTTATGCTAACATCTATCAGTATCTAGGCTCCAGGGATGAAGGTGTCGGCACGATTTGTGAGGACGAGGCTGATAATATAGATCATGACACTGATAAGATGCGACTATACAAGTCGGGATACGTCAAGGGAAAGGTTGTGCCTAAAACGGATACATCTTATGGCCGTACTCAGTACAAATTTAATGCCTATTGTTTCAAGGCATTTGCTGCTGAAGCATTACCTGACCCAGTGATTGCTAAAGGATTTCTTCAGAGGATCGTAGAATTAAAGTGTGTTCCAGGTTATCCTGACTATGAATATCAGAGGTTGTTGATCCAGGAGATGATGAGGAACTTCAATCGCGGTTAGACGAACTAATCGAAGTAAGAAATGTACTGTTCTGTTATCTTCGATTGCTACACTATAAGGATAAAATCCCAAACATTAAACTCAACATAAGAAACAGAGAGAAGCAACTATTCAAGCCAGTATTAAGGGTATTTTATGGATCGAAGACATTCGATGAGCTTCTACCAGTCATAAGCAGATATGTAACTCAGAAGAGAGAGGCCAAAGTCGACTCATATCATGCGTTTCTATTTCAACTGATCAAGCATAAGATAGTAGAGAACAAAAGTGCGATATTACTATCAAAAGATATCTGGGAAGCCTTCAAGGAGAAGGTGGATTGGAAGCCGATACCACACAGGCCACAATCTATAGACACTGTAGAGTTCGGGGTGAAATCACAGAAAGAACTCAATCAAACTCTGAGGGATGTATTTGGAGCCAAGCCATCAAAAAGACATGATGAAGGCAGAGGGTTGGTTTTTGATTTAGATGTGCTGAACAAAATGAGTAGGACATATGAAGTTGAAGTAGAGATTAAGGTCCAAGAAGGCGAAGCTAAAGATCGGACGCATGGGACACTTCGGACACATGTAGGGCTAACGCAGTATTTATCGGACCCTCAAGCCAGTACAGATAATACAGAAAATAACAGGTTAAATGATATAAATAGTACCGAACTGAATATAAACACCAAAAAATCTGAAACTGATAGCCCTTTAGATGAGTCTACAGTCCTCAATAAAGTGTCCGATGTGTCCGATGTGTCCGAGTCGTTCCAATCCTTCCCTAGCAGAGACAACCAGGTTACTCAATAACATTAACGAAGCGGCTAGGAAGTATGGACAGAATCGAGGGGAGCCACAGCCTAAAAAGGGAGGTGGATTAACTTGAAATACAAAAATCCGAAAATAAAAGATCTACAGCAAAACTTGATAAAATTTAGCAAGCAGACCGGTTTATTAGAGTGTGAGTTAGACACGTTAGCTTTCTATAATGAAGAATACAGAGCTGGAACAGCAGAGAGCACTGAAAGATACGGGATCAACAATAAGCCAACAAGAAATGTCAAATCCAGAATTACGGATATACCGAAAATAAGGTACTCGGACGATTGGTCACAATGACAACACTGTCCATTCGCATTGATCCCATTGTGGACGAGATAATAGATAAAGAGCTACTAAATAGGCAGAGCGATGATCCTGATAATTGGAGTCAAAGAGATTCTAGATTAGATGGAATTCTCAAAGAGATGGAAATTGGGCGAGCTTAAGAAACAGATTCATAGTTTGTATAATGAATGTCTTACAGATTTTCTAAGAGAGAAACATGGCGTCCTGCATTTTATCCCCTGGAAGGACTATTTAGCATGCACTCTAAAAACAGCTGGTGTAGCAGTAGCAATAATTGATTACATGTTTCTCGAAAACAAATCAACAAAGGCAACTGCAATTTATCTGCACGCTAAGAAGTCATTAGACAAACAGGAGACATGTTGCATTTTTCCTGTAATAGAAAACAAAATTACAGATATTACAGATCTTGTTGTTAAGCAATTGTGTTATTTGCACTTAGCAGAAGTAACGAGAGGGATGAAGTATAAGACACTGAAAGAAAGGACACATAGCAAATGGATAGAATATGATGAATATGGATTAGTAAAACTCTTTGGACAAAGTATTGCGAGAGAATTACAATCTCAAGAATTAAAAATTAGAAATGACTTTAGGATAATTGACACTGAAAATTAAGAGGTCATCTTCATCCGATTACCATGCTGATTTCGGTGCTCTGACAAATTCCTGCAACATAGTATTCTTGAAGCTGTTCTCTGGAGGAGAGCAGAAACACTTTCCTTTTATTCCTATTTTTGACACATAATGTCCCTTTAATTACTTGGATTTCACCAGGACCCCGTAGATATTATGACAGAGCATTATGATACAACTATTTCTATCAGAACAAAGGAATAAGTAAATAATCTCATATGTATTATAAATGACCAAAAAGGTATCTTTATGTGAAGTATGAATCATGCTCATTTCAATAGCAGTCTGATGCAAGCAATCACAAGAAATATCACACCGATATCGCAAGATACCACATAATAGCAAAAGCTAAATCATTCAAATTACAATTAAGATGGGAGCAATGGATAAAAAGCAGAAAGAAGCTTCTGTCATAGCACTATCTGAAAAAGGGAGAACCTATAGAGAGATTACAAAAGAGACACAAGAAAATTGTCAGCTTAAAACAAGTCTTTAGTATCAAAAATTAATGACCTAGATGATGGTGCAACTTGAGAAATGTAATGAAGTGTTTCATTTTCAGGAATCAATGGTCTTACTCCGTCAGAGATGTTTCTATAAAAGTCAATTACAGTCACTACAAGCACTAAGCAGCGAAGTGTAACCCATGTGAGTAGTCAAAAACGTAACCTATCTGGGTAAGTACAACAACTAGGATTATTATTCCTCTTCATTCCTGTCCCGCTTAATTATCGCCGTCGTCATCACCATCACCATCACCATTATCATCCTCATCCTCACCCTGATCCTCATTCTCATCAGATACCTCCTCCTCTTCTTCTTGTTCAGGTACGACCTCTTCTGCAACAGGTGGAGCAGGAGGTGCAGGAAGTGGAGCTGGAGGAGGTGGAACTGCAGTGGGTGGAGCAGGAGGAGGAACTTCGCCAGTAGGCAATATTTTAAAGATCTTACCCTGTCCTAATGATACTACATACATATATCCGTCATATGGACTTATTTCAATATCCGTAATTCCACCAAATCCAGTTGCGAATAATGCAGAATCTGAACTAGACTCTCCGTCTGTATCTGCTATCTTGTCATCTAAAGGGGGCTCAAGTACGAGTTCTGTCCTATCTTGATTAAGTTTAAAATGATACATATTTCCAGAATGGACATCTCCAACAAACATTTCATTTTGATAGCCAGTACCATAATTACCCGAATTTAAGAACTTGATTGCAGTAGGTCCAACTGTGTACAACCATGTTAGTTGTGGAAGATGATAATGTCCTCTGCCATCAAAGTTTACAAGACCCTCGCCTTGTTCGGAAGCAACAGTTGCCGCGCCCTCTCTGGGATCGCCTCCACCACGAGTATATATTCCCATTATTTGATTCCACCCGCTATTAAAGCCTGGTTCAACACGGTTTATCTCGTCACTGTGTCCAGGACCATTTTCACTATCCCACAAGTAGCCAGAGACAGGGTCGAAATCGATCCCAAAGCTATTACGGATGCCATAAGCATAATACAGATTGAGAGGGTAATCGCTCCCTAGTATATAATCTCCAGTATTAGGATCAATGACAGGTTCACCATCCTGTGTTATTCGTAGAACGCCACCTGTTCCATCAGCTGGGACATCCGGCTCGTTCTGCGTTTCCGTTTCGCTTTCTATCTTGTCTACGTCTCCGATAGTTATGTACAAGTTACCATCCGATCCAATCTTGATAACTCCACCATTGTGACGAGGACCAGGGTCCGCAGGTAGATCCAGAAGTAGCACCGGATTAACCAGAGCTACCAGCTGATCCTGGAGCGCCTTCTTGGAGTTCATATCTATACACTCTATTTCCTATTGCACTACCTAAGACATCTGCTTCAGTGTAATACAAGAAAACATTCGTCGTTCCTGTCTCATTGTTTTGAGATACAGCAATCCCGCACATACATCTTTCAACCTCTGTTGCTACGTTGACATCAAGAAGAGGCTGAGGTTGTACCACCCCATCTATGATTCGCATTACAGTTCCTTTGTCCTTCTCCAGTACTAGTATATCATTCTGAGACAAGAAAGCCATAGTGGTCGGTAATGCCAGCCCCTCAGCTACCACCTCTGAAGTAAAACCAGGCAGATTAATGACAGGATTGCCTACGTCCTCATTATATCTCAGAGGAAACTCTGGCTCTTGCGAAGAGGCGAAAACAGATGCAGATCCCAATAATATTGACGGTATAGGGAAAGGAAGATACGACTGCGACTGCAATGAAGATAATGATAGCCCAAATACTAAAGATAATGTAGTAAATATCATAAGAATAACCGTCATTAGCGTAATTTTGGTTTTATAACCTCGTTCTCTTTCTTTTTGCTCGTTGCTTCTTTCTATCAAAAAGACACTCTTTCTCCTACCAGAGATCTTATAATTAGTATGGTAAAGTTATTCAACACGTTAAGTCAAGACACGTCATCTTATTTTATTGAATCTAAGTGTACCGATGAGCTCTAAATTTTATTGTTATAAATCCTTTTATCAAGAACAAAGAAAATATCTTAGCAAGTAGCCAATGACATTTCAGCAGAAAGTTTCGGGATTATTCACTTATAGCATCAACGGCGTCTAGTACCCGGGATCGTAACGGATACCGGCGAAGCTCCCTAACACTTCAATAATTCGAATTTACAGTGTGTTGCTTTGCATACATGCAAGTTATATAAGAAGAAAAAGGATAGCAGGTGACAAATTGAATAAAATCCAGTCATTGTTGGCATCCTCCTTAATTGCTCTATCTAGTTACCTTTTAATGATCAATGATAATGAAATTATGATACACTTTCTCTCTACATGTGAAATGAGATCATTTCGATAGCACTCTGATGTAGGAAATTATAACAAATAGCTTACACTATCGCACAATAACAGAAGATAGCAAAAGCTAAACATTATGGATACAAATGACATGTAACAATGGATAGAAAGCAAAAAGAGGCTCTTGTCATAGCACTATCTGAAAAAGGGAGAACCTATAGAGAGATTACAAAAGAGGTAGGGGTGTCTCCAAACACGATCAAGGCTATTTTGAACAAAGCAGGTCTAGACCAGACTACTTCAATATCCTCTAGAGTCTTTGAGCTTTACTCTCAAGATAAGACCCCCCTTAGATGTGGTTATTACACTAGGGCTCAAATCTGAAGAAGTACTACGTTATCATCAAGAATACTTTATGCTTCTAGGATGTACCGAATTTACTAAGGTTTACCTCCAGATCAAGGATAACCCTTGGGCGTACGTGAACCTCGTCAAACTAGCTTTATATTCGGGAATGAGTGATGGCGAAGTTGTAGAGCTTCTCAAGATCGCAAATGGACATCTTCCCAGGGTTCGGTTAGAATACGATCGACTTAAAGCTGGATTAAAATCATTAGAAGATGAAAAAAACAATTCAACTAAGGACTACCATCGATTATGCAACGATATTTCAGGGATGAAAACAACAGTGAATCAGCTTCAATTAACCATAAAAGAATCAAAAGATGAAACAGCCAAGCTAGAATTGCAGAAGATAAGACTTCAGAATTTCGTAAACGACTTTCGAAATAATGGTATAGAATATAACAAAGTCAAACAAGCAATCGAAGGACAGATTGAATATGTTCTAGCAGATCGTAAACAATTATTGCGAATGGCTATTCAATCCGTCATCGAACTATTGCGATTAGACCCTCAGAAATTTCATTCTTATTATTACAACCGTTCGACAATACAACCAGAAGCTGATGAAGAACTAATATTAATCGAAGCTGAAAGGCTTTATGAAAAGATGCTTGAAAACATCACAAATAGGGTAGTTACCGATTTGAGTGATAGTATATCATCCCTTCCCTCATTCACACAAAAAGAATCATCAGAACAAAATTCGGGTAATATGCTAACGTCTTTTTTGTATTCCAAAGAAGAATGCACTTTGTCAGATCCTGAAGATAAAGAGATAGAAGGAAATTCGTTCAAAGAACGTCCTGACCTACTAGCTGGTCATAGAATGAAATTTTATCCATATGGTGGACAAGCATGGCATCCTAATTTTGGTGTGGAATTCTAAAGCCTAAATTCAGATCTGCTCTCTCATGGGATGCTGTATATAATCATTATATCAACAGATATCTAACAACTATTCTCATACTAGTACCTAATGAGACCTGTAAATCTAGTGTAGAATACTGCAAAGCACCAAGACCAATACATTAGTTATATATCATGATACACAATCTTCTATTAGATTTCAATGAGTGGTGACGAGCAGAGTACTGGAAATTCTGGAACACCAACTAGCAATAGTTTCTCGAAACCTGTAGAAGTAGCCAAAGAATATACAGTAGATATAATTGGGACAGGTAAGTCGGGAGATGGTATCGCAAGAATCCAGGGTTTTGTAATTTTTGTAAAAAACACTAAATCTGGGGATAAAAACATAAAGATTAAGATTGATTCTGTGGGAAATAGATTTGCTAGAGCAGATGTAGTTTCTAAATAGAATGTTGATTAAGATTTTGTATAAATGAGTCAACCACAACCACAACAGTAACAGCAATTATTAGCACTCCCTATCATTAAAAATTACTAGTTCTGGAAGGCTTTTAGTCCACCATCACTAAATTACTTGCGTTGATAGCCGCTGTCTCTGGCTTGGCAGGTGTCATTGGAGGAGCATATATTTCACATAAATATCCCTTTAGTGGAATTCAGAACAAGGAACAAAGAGAGATAATGAAGGAAAAAGTAGGTCTGTACGCTTGCTTTTTTTTCAAACTGGCAAGGATGGTAAAAATAAGATGGTATCCTACTACAAATCACCCCGGATCATTTAGCAGGAGCTATAGGGTCAGGAGATGGTTGATCGATATTGAAGGCAAAAAATAGAAATCGAACCGAAATTATCGCTTCAATTCTAGAAGCTGCTAAAGGTGATGGTGCAAGTAAGACAAGAATTATGTTTACTGCTTACCTATCATATGAACAGCTGAAGAAATACCTCAATGAATTACAGGACAAAGAATTTTTGGCATATGATTTTCATACACGGACTTATAATATAACATCGAAAGGGAGTGAGTTCTTGAAACTGTACGCTGAACTGGAAAAGATACAGTGATTCCTAGCATTGCTTTCCTGGCAATTTGATCTGTGATTAAGTTGATCGATATCTATAACTAATATTTATACCCCCATCAGCAGGTTGTAGTTGAAATCTTAGTGAAACTATCTTGTCGACTTATATCATTCCTTTATCACTTCAATTGTCGTAAGTATTCCGTGTATAGACTTTGCTATCAATCTGTAATCTTCTGGTCCTCCCAAATCCTTGTTCTTTTCACACTTTAGCAAGGATGCATACTTATAGTATGTTAGCTTATAAATTGCGATGAGCGAAGATATAGAATCAGCACAAAAGAACCAGAAAAAGATTGGGGCGGCTGAAGATGATCCAGAAACCTCTGGCCCAGCAGAAAACCTTCGTGAAGAAGCCGCAGAAATGACTGATAAAGATCAGGATGAAAAAGAACCAGCTTAGCTGAAAGAGGTAGTATACTACTATTTTTTGTCGCCGAGGAGACTCCATATGAGCGATGATATGAGAACCAAATTAACTGACTTTGCAGCCGAATTTATGACAGAAGCTGAAGCTGAACAGAGACTGAAAGAGGTATTCGAAAAGCATATAGATATTGCTCGGGTATCCAAAGAAGCAGGAAATTATGAACAACTGGTAGAATCCTATATCCGCGCTAGTGCCGCTGCCAACGTTATTGGAGTTAATAAAAAAGAAAGACTAGCCTTTCTTACACCTAACCAATCAACGGAAATTATCATGCAATAGGCAAGTAAATCTGTATTTATAATGTATGGGTGCAAAACCCTAGGCATTGTCGTATACACACCTGGGTCGGCTGAATATGAGATTCTACAAATACTATTTTATAATTTGTCTGACAATAATACAGATTATGTTTATATTCCCTGCCTTTCAAATCTTGAATTTGACTATCTTTTAGTCTTCTATTTCTGCATTTCAGGGAATAGTTTTTGTAAATCTAGGACTCTCTTTCTTAACGTAACTACGCTTATTCCTCCCGCTTGTGCTATTCTTGCTTGACTAACGTTACCTTGTTTTTCAACCTGACAAGCACCATACAAAGCAGCAGTTGCAAGGGCCTTCGGATCCTTGCCAAATGAGATAGGATTTTTCTTTACTACATCTAACATATCAAGTGCAGTTCTGTAGGTCTTTTGGCTAACAGCGAGCATTCTCTGCAACCTTCGACATATAGCGTGCTGCATCTACAGAAGGAGAGCTAATACTTAGCTTTCGTGACATTATCCTAAAACATCTTCCAGCAAATATGTTGTCAGCGTCTGCTCGCCTTAGATACATCTTCTAATCGCCTAGGTATGTCCATTTCTTTACATGCAGCATATATTGAAGAAACAACCATCTCTTTGATTGATCTGCCCTTAATGAGTTTGCTATCGAGAGTTTTGCGATAGTAATATGCTGCTCTTTCAATCACAGGGTCGGTAAGTGTAAGCTTATCTTTGGTTGCAGCCATTATTGCAAAGGCATTCCTCAAGTTCCTACTATGATTCTTATTGCTAGATAGTTTATCGTAATATCTTATTTTGTTAACGCTACTTAATTGATCCTGGTTTAAGGATGTTCCATACGCATCTGTATTCGAACTAGTAATTACAGTTGATAACCCTTTATCAGGATATACAAGTGAAGTTGGTTGACCCATCTCACTTTTTGAATTTGGATCTCTTTCGATGATGGTCTGCCTATCGGATATAACAGTAGCACATTGAGAACAGATCGTTTCTCCGGTTATTCCATCAAAAATCATTGAGCGTGACCTACATGATTTGCATATGATACTGGATGGAGCTAAAGACGAGGATTCTCCATCAATAACTCTATCGACTAGTTTGTATTGCTGATTAGGCCCTTCTTGAAAAGAATGCCCAGAAGATACTAATGAATTTTCTACCACAGATTTCACGAATAGGATATATTAGCACTTTCATAAAAGAAGTGGGTTTATATTGTAATTACTTAAATCATTTCTGATAATCCAAAATATTTTGTAACTGATCAATTACAAAGTTACTCTTTATTACATGAATGGTCACGAGTGTGTTGTAGAATAAAAGCGTTTGAAACTGATAATCTCTTTTAGGTAAAAGACATCGTAGTCTTCATTGTCCCAACTGCTATGATTAAATGTAGTTTATGCGGAATGAGTTTGGACCGAAGATTGCATCTGCAGTAGGTGGACAACTAATTCGAAGACGATAGAATTTGTGAAAATAAGTAATTCGAGAACGGAACTTCGATGCAGCAGATGTCACGGTTTAATGGGATGGTGGGACGAACCGCCTCGGACCAGAGCACATGTAAAGAAGATTATGCCGTTCAAGCGAGCATGGTCCGAAGAGGAATGCTTTGCCATGCGTTAGTTATAATAAATACCGATAAAATGGAGTTAGAAGCAGATTTGCGTTGCAGACTTCTTATATTTATTAATATATGTTGTACAATTCCAGTGAGAGATAGATAATAATAATTATAGTTTTAACCGATTAGTTAAACTAATTCGATTAAATTATAAAGATTTGCATAAAAATACTCTTTCAGCAGGTTAATCTGTTGAAATATCTAATTGGTATATGTTTATATCGCTAATTGCCATTCCGAGTATTAAGTAATACTTGGACAATAAAACCGAGTGTATTCAGGACGTGACGTTAGATAAGAGTAAGTACCGAAACACCGAATATGACGATAAGATAGTAGAGAATCTGATGAAATATTTTGAAGCCGAAAGTTATGAAGAGTTAGAAAAATTCTTGAAAAATAGTCATATCCCATCATTCAGTTAGACGAAGCCATTTATATGATGAAATCCAATTTTTATTATGGTCGAAGATAATGATAATTCAAAATATTCAAAAGACAGTTTTAATTTGTTAAATGGGATTAAACGTTATTTGCGAATAGAACATCAGGAAGATGATAAAAATCTGCTGGATTATCTTCGAAAGCAGGCAGGTTTGCATCACGACAAATGACCATTTATCTATCTGCATCATATTTTTAGCATCCAGTGAGCTTCTTTAACATTCGACTTGAGTTATAGAAAATAATTAATTATACCCCCCAGGGAGACTAAGTTAATATTTCAAATCCTTTCAGAGAATTTTCTGATATATTAAGATAAACTATATCATTATTATAATGATCCATTTCCGTTTTTGGGATTGAGTATATATGTTCTTTTTTGATTTCGTTATCAACCACACGTAGTTTATCTTTAGACTCTACGAATAGTTTCCCAATTTCTTTGTCTTTACTTTGACTTAGAACGGCAGAAGCTCTATGAAATACATAATAGCTTCCCAGCGAGCGTTATTTCGCATTACATAATATGTTCATTAAAGTATATAGAAGTTAATAATATATACATTTTTAATTAGTGTCATAGATTGGAGACTAATTGATAGATTACACCAATAGAGTTTACTGACTTAGTTAAACACAACCAAATGAGCTTGGCTAATGGATTGCGATAACCATGCGATATTGCATTATTAAAACACTATTTAGCTCAATGACAGTAGAATATCTTCAATGCTTGAACTATATGATAGCATCTAGTAATATCTTATGTAGTCTATAACATATTGACAAAAGCGGTGGGGCGTAATAATAAAAAACATAGATGTTACCATGGGATAATGAAATTTAGCTCATGGTTAATGGTTCTACAATAGAGCTTCGCTGTCGTAGATGTAATGATATGGTGGGCTGGTGGCACATTTCAGCAAATAAGTTTATGCCCATAAGACGAACATGGACTGAAGAAGAGCGTTTGGCTATGCGCTAGTTATAATAGAAAAAATATCAGATATAAGTCAGAGCCCGGTTTTGTATAATGTAGATAAAAATAATATTACTCTCGTTATCAAATGAATATCAAATACATCGCAATAGTCGCAGTAGTAGCAGCAACAATAATGGGTACGACAGCAATAACAGCTAACAGCACGTTTGCAACCGAATATGACAAGAACCAAGCAATCAGCCAAACTAATGCATGTGGTAATGGTGAACTACCATTGAATGTCGGATGTCAAAATATTGACTCACAAATTCAGGGTGACGAAAACGAAGTTGCTCTAGCGGGATCACAGTCATTTCCCAGTCTCCCAGCACCAGCACCAGAACCAGTAAAATAATTTAGCGATTCCATTCCATTTTTTTTGACAGCCGCTAGAAGAAATATCAGATATAAGTCATAGCCCGGTTTTACTTAATACAGATAAGTACATCTGCTGTTAAACTTTCAATGAATACTAAATATGTGTTCATTGTTGCAGCAGCAATGGTAGTAATGCTAGTTGGTGCAACAGCTCTTGCAGCAGAAGATGCGTACGCCGGAAAGAAGAAAGAAAGCAATCAAGCAACGTCACAAGCCACTGCTTGTGGAAATGATGAATTGCCATTGAATGTCTTCTGCCAGAATACCGAATCACAAGTTGAGGGCGAAGATAACTCAGTAGCAATAACCGGCAGCCAAAGCACAGCTTCTGGAGGAGATTAGAACCAATCAACTTAACTTTCTTTTTTTAGTTTTTACGTTAACCGTATTGATAGATGGATAATTCTCTAATAGCTTGTTGGCCATAGTATTTACATGAGTAGAGAGCAACTGCTCTTTAAACAAGATTTAACGGTTTCAGAGATTTTACGTACTTACGGAAAACAGTTCAAACAGATAACAGAACGATACTCGGATGGTCATAATGGCAGATGTGCTCTGGGTGTTATCATGTCGTATTATGGATGGAATGGTAAAGATGATTCCCAAGCCGCTAGCAAATTATTGGGCACATTAATTGCATTAAGATGCGCCGGCATTGATAAAAACAGTCTAATAGACATGAACGACTCGGGTATGTCATTTGATGAAATCGCCGATTACCTGGATAAATTCAGCAGCAGTAAATATTGGTGATGAATAACAGTAATATTACTGCATTCCATTTTTTTATATTTAGAACTTTCTGAAACATTTTTGTCGCTAACGCTCATGCTTTGAATCTATTTCATCATTTCCAGAAATGGAGTTGGTCAGCGTAAAATATGGGTACGGAAACACCAACCAACCCCCCAGTGTAGATAGTCGGGTCAATCCCGACCAACTATCCTACATCACTGTTTTAAACATGGTACCATAACCCGTTCTCTCTTTGTATCTATTATGGTGTAATATTGCGTATGTAGATAATAGGGTGGAGAACAACCAGGAGATGAAGCCTGGCTGCCTACACCATTGTGTATGTCTAGACGATGTTTACTGAGGGCAGTCGTCTGCAGGTGCTAGGACATCTGCCTGACTATATTTACACAACATATTATAAAAAATGATTTAAGTCATTGAACGAGAAAACCAGAAAATAAAATAAAATGGGATTGTATCTCTTCAGGTGTATACTAATCTCTAACTAGTTCGATCCGTCTTCTCCATCGTCTTGTCCGTCACTGCCGCCATTGCCGTCGCCGTCTCCATCACCATCATCACCGTCGCCGCCATCGCCGCCACCTGTGCTCGTTGCTCCTGTCATGTTTCCTCCTGTCATGTTTCCTCCTGTCATGTTTCCTCCTGTCATGTTTCCTCCTGTCATGTTTGACTGTGCATAAATTGTGGATGCAAGTCCAGTCATTAATACCGACGCAACAATTGCTACGCCAATGGCTACAAATATTTGACTTTTCATCAAATTGGCAATTCACTTCATGATATATAACAATTTTACGACGTATCGGCTAGAAGAAAGTCTCTATTGCTTAAATTTTATTGTGTCTTTACTTTAGATTAGATACATAAGCAAGACCGAACATTAGAACAAACCCACAAGATGTTGAACTTGACTGGGATGATTTGTATTCATGGTTGGCACATGAAATCATCGAATCTAAAACTTTACAGATAGAGGATTAGTCATATACTAATATATTATTAGATTTAAACTGCGAATAATACGAAGCCATTTATATCATGATATCCAATTTTTATTATGACAAAAGATAATGATTCAAATAAATATTCAAAAGAAAACTATAATTTGTTAAATGGGATTAAACGTTATTTGCGAATAGAACACCAAGAAGATGATAAAGATTTGCTGGACTATTTGCGGAAGCAGGCAGTCCTACATCGGGACTGACCCGAAACAGTACTTTTCAGTCTCTATATTACAATATTTTTATTCAATTTTGCATACTCCAATCCTAATGTCAGCATGATCAGATTTGAGTAGGACTTCTAACAGATTCCTCCCAGTTTTAATCTAACTTCACTAAGACTACAAAGTCTAAATTGGTACTCGATGCTCATTAGCAGAATGCTGTCTAACAACAACTTTGTTAGTCTTATAGAATTCCATCTCCATACCTCTTGTTAGGTTATATCCTATCCTAAATGATTCATCAGTTGCGATAGGCATTAGTTCAGTATTATGGGAATTACAAATAGGACAATCGAGAACGTGCGATGATGATCCAGATAGAGACTCTAAATCATCAATTCCGAAATAGGAGGCGCACCAATAACATGAATTACAAATCACAAAATAGATTTTATCGATAGGCTGCAATATTTCATTATTTTCTATGGTATTAGGTGGGAACTTGGCTTGTTTCACCGCAAATCATACGCTAAATTAGTTCTAACGCTATCCATTAGAAAATCAGTAACTGAACAATCAAAATTTCTACATAGTATGGGGTCGGCTCAAATGGAACAAGAACTACAATCAACCGTTATGAAGATCGCAAAGAAGCATTCGGATGTGTTAACGGAAAAGACGGGAGTTGAATCTTCAATGACAGAAACTGACATCAAAGAAGTACATGGCGATGGTAATAAATGAAATCTATAAATCATAACTATCCATCCTAATCTTCTTCCAATCGGTTGTTATTAATTATCTAAACTTATAACTTCTATAAACAAATCTGCTTATATTGTATATTACACATTTAACCCAAATAGACATAATGAACATGAACAAACCAATCTTCACGGTTTTTCTTGTTACAATGTACGTTTGTTTTTCATTATCTTCAACAGTGCATGTACACGCCCAACAACGCGGTACCATCTCTGCCATTCAAGCCACTGCTCTACCTCTTGTTAATTCAGAGGGAAATCAAGTGAAACTCATTATAAATTACAGCATTGGGGATGAATCAATAGTAGGGCAGAAAATAAACGCCGTTATGGGTATTTACAATCGTATAAATGGTACATTAATAAAACTATCATCTTTTCCTGATGGTATTATCTTAAATAATACAGCGGGCACAATCCAGCTTGCAAGTACACTAACTGACCCCAAAATACAGAATATATCGACTATTGTAACACTTACCAATGCGGATAAGTCTGAAAAGTATCTAATGATGTTAGATCGGATCTTGATCTCAGTGCCATACTACCTACCTCCCTGCCAGTATCAACATTTAATGAGACTTTAGCATCACCAACATCTGCGCCACCACCGTTGCCACCACAACAATCACCACAGCTACCATCAGCTTCAACAGAGAATGATGGAGAAGACTTTGATGATTCTAGTTCTAATTCAGACGATGAATAGATTGGCGAGTTGCCGTCTGTGCTATATGATTTGAAGACGCTTACCGATTGTTATAGTTTTTTATAAATTTGTGATGTTGAAGTTACCTCGAACTTCAACAGTCTCTTTTCATATATCTCTCGTTATGAAGATGAATATACAGAGCAATTAGAAAAGCTGATCAATGCAAAAGCAAAAGGAAAGGCACATTTAATAAAGCAGACTACAAAAGTCCCCGAAACAAACACACAAGATTTGATAACTGCTTTGAAGGCGAGTTTAGCTATTAACCTATTCAACTGAAAAACATCAAATATAAAATCGAAACTCATATGAATGAGCAGGATCGATCGCAAATCATGATAGTATCAAATATTTGATGTCCATTGTCCAAAAATGAAGAGAAATCGAATTCTCCTCGTAATAGTAAACTCATATCATTTAAATCGTTTACCATGAATTGTGCAAATTCGGATAGCTCTTGTTCTGTAAGATGTTCGATAGCCTGAGTTATCAATACCTTGGGTCCATAATACATCTAAGACTCATGGGTAACTGAATGCCAGTCCAGATGGTCCTTGATTATTTGGTTAATCCTTGTGTTTAAACTCACCTGTTCGGTTTCAGATTCATATTGCAATTGGTCAATATTCTCCGCAGGGATTTTGATTGTCACTGGTTCGCCAAGATTTTCTGATAAATCATCTTCCAGGATATACTTTTTGCTGTTTCTGGAACGGTTCTTACTTTGGAAATTTGAAGTATAATTAAAAACGTGATATTTATTCATCTCATTGAGCGAATAGCTGGACATTTCATCTATTCATGCGCGTTATGGCTAATAAGACTTACAACTAGTTGATAAATGGGAGATCTCTGCCATATCAGATTCCGATATTAAGTTTAGAACCTCATATCACCTACCTGTTGTGCACCTGAGATCAAATATTTTTCTTTCGTCGCCGTATTTATAAGAAAAATCAGAAGATGGATTAAATGTGTCAATCATGATCCCATTTGGAAACCTGCGTCTATCAATGGAGCAGCGGAAACACATTTTAAATAATTTGTTTCCTTTAACACAGTATGAGTCAGTCTTTATCAGTTAAAGTCATGCCTATACTTCTGATAGCACTAAATAGTATGGATCCGAGATTCCGTGATGAGCTATCTAATAACGATTGCCAATAAAATATATTGCAACTGGTATTAGTATTTTCTCGTTTTGCATTTACAGTACTAGAAGAAATCTTTGTTGTTTGCAATAAGTCATATACTAAATTAAGCCTAATCATTTCAAAGATTTTGATTTTAATCTTAGTTTTTATTAGTTATCATGTGTATCGATATTATCATGTGCATATTCCAGAGTGCTAGAAGAACCTGATATTTTTATGCATTCATTTAGATGCTCATGAAAAGCTTACTAATATTCTAATCTGGCAATTCCGGTACGTATCGACTAGAAGAAAGTCTCTATAGCTTGAGTTTTATGGAGAGAACAATTCAATTTAGATTCAAATTACATAATTAGGTATACACACTGGCAGAATACTGACTGTAATGGTTTTATTGAATATTGTACAGCATACGGCGTCAAGAGAAATTCTGACATGTTCATCAAAACATAGTCAATGTGTAGACTCTTCCCATCGACTTCTGTCTTTCGTCCGTAAGTCATCATCAAGATTATGACCATCTACTTGTCATCATCAACTATTTAGTGTGGGCGACCTAAAGCTAGAGCTAGTTATAATACTTTTATTCAATGTTGCTTATTATTAAATGGGAGTATCCAATCTCAACCCCATGAGCGATCAAGTTGGTGGCCCGCCCAAACAACCACCAACTATGATCAGATTAATTAGTAGCCGATGACTAGATTGCGTTTTTCATCTTATTGAAAACAGATGTTGCACCATTCTTTACATCATTACATCATGTATACCTGTCTAGTTTTGTATTTTCTTTAATTTCATGTCCGATAAACTCGGCTCATTATCTCGTGCCCAACATATTGAGCACCTTTTTTAACCCGGTCATTCTTTCTTAGCTAGTTCTATTCGATATTACATAAGAAATAATGCAAAAAATAGTATTGACATGTATATCAAGATCGATGAAATGTGATCGAACTATTGACTTACAAGTACAAGATGGTTGTTAAATTCAAAAGCCAAACTTGCCTGATTTAATTTTATCCTTATCTTGTCTGCGAAGTTGATAATCTTTTCTTTATCAATTTCATCTGTATGTACTTCCACTCTTGTATATTTCACTGGCTCAAGTTTTCCTTTGAAGTATCCATCAAATTCAATAAGTGACATATTTCCGTATTCATCTGCAATTGTTCGAACTATTTCTGAATATCCCTCTAGTCGCGGAAGATAAAACTTTACTGAGTTTTGGAGAATTTTTATCTGCATTCGTTGGTATTATATATGTCACGACTTATATTCTTGAATTAGCTGTTGACAACATCTACTGTCAGGATTGCAGAAAGAGGCATTCAGATTTATCTATCAAGGAGTAGATTCTGTTAAGTGAGGTCGAATTCCTTACAATTCTCATCAGAATATGACGCCATAATTATTGGTGCGGGTCATAATGGCTTAACTTGCGGATGCTATCTCGCAAAGGCAGGCCTTAGAGTATTGGTACTAGAAGAATATCATGATATTGGTGGAATGACGATAACCGAGGAAATTACACTTCCTGGGTTCAAGTCTGATATACACGCATTTGGTTATCAGCTCGCAAACACTTCTCCCGTACCAAAGGAATTGGGTCTTGACAGATTTGGATTTGAGCTAATTTATCCAGAAATATCTTTCTCCCATATCTTTCCAGATGGCCAATATATCTCAATGTATAGATCACTTCAGAAGACGATCAAAAGCATTCAGAAATTTTCAGTTAAAGATGCCCAAACTTGGCGTACATTATTTAACAAATATTTAGTAGATCGAGAAAAAATTTTTTCTTCTATAAATTCACCTCCTAGCTATTTAGATATTTCTTCGGCCATAGAATATCGTAAACAGCTTCAATCCATGCGTTCATGGTGTGATGAAAATTTTGAAACAGATGAAGTAAAAGTTTTATTCGGAACCTCTGCATCATTTGTGGGCCTATCTCCCAACGATGCTGGAGGAGGAGAGCTATGTCATATATTTGCGGCTATTGCACAGGACAAAGGTAACAACGTTGTAAGAGGCGGTTTTGTTAACCTCCCTCTGGCCCTTGCTAGATTCATTGAATCTAAAGGTGGAGATATAATAACTAATGCAAGTGTTACTAAAATTATCATTGATAATAGCAGAGCTGTTGGCGTCGGTTTGGCCAACGGTAAGAATATCTCGGCAAGAAAATTAGTAGTTTCTAGTATTGATCCATCTACACTAATACTTAATCTTATTGGGGAAGACTATATTGACTCGAGCATTATAAAAGATATTAAAAGAATTGAATGGGGAGATTCAGTTTTTGGGATTTACTTGGCTCTTAATGGAAATCTAAAATATAGGTAGATCAGGAGGAGGTTGGTAGCTCATCTCAGATTCATCTTTCTCCACCCTCACTTGAATATTTTTCAAAGGCTTTCTATGAATCTAGAAGTGGAATAATCCCAAATAACCCACCATTTATACTTAGTAATGAATCAATAATTAATCCCACCAGGATATCTTCCCAAAAACGAGAAAATAGGCAACTTGTTAAAATCCTCATACCAAGTGTACCATATGATATAAGAGATTCTGGTCCAATTCATAATGACCATAATAGCAATCCTGTAAAAATAAAATGGCCAAACATTCAGGAACAGTCCAGCAATCATATCATTGATATTATTGCAGACAGTTATATTCTAAATTTAAAGGATATTATCTTGAAGGAAGTGTCATACTCTCCCGTAGACTATGAAAAAAGGCTAGCCACCTGTGTTAAAGGGACACTTTCATGTGGAGCTGTTTTGCCATATCAATCAGGATCAATGCGTCCTGTACCTCAGTTAAGCAATTACAAAATTCCTTCTCTTAGGAATGTATATTTGTGCGGATCAGGAAGTCATCCAGGTCCAGGCGTTTCAATGGCACCAGGGAGAAATGCGAGCACAAGTTATATTAAGTGATTTAGAAAAATGATTTTAAAAACTTGACGATGTCATAATCAGTCAGACACTCGCACATCATTTAGATGCAATGCGTGGTCTGCCAGATGTGTCGTTTATTCTACTGGACGAAGCTGACTTTTTTCCACCAGGACAGCAACAAGACGCCAGAGATGTATTAGATGTGGCTATTACACTAGGGCTCAAGTCTGAAGAAGCACTACGTTATCATCAAGAATATTTTATGCTTCTCGGATCTACCGAATTCACTAAGGTTTACCTCCAGATCAAGGATAACTCTTGCGTGTACGGACACTACTATCTATAAATGGTTCATGGCTGATCTGCTACGGATAGATCAGCCAGTTTCAGAACAGTAAATGCAAGGTACCAATCTAGAACAGTAAATACAAATTACCAATCATGAAATACACCGTTGTAGCCTGAAACAGACAGATATCCGGAGACTTTTTCAGAAAATTAGGGTCTCTTTTGAGAAGAAAATAAGTTATACGCTACAATGAAAATAATAATACCTATGACAAATACAGTAATCGTAATCGCCTGCTCTAGGAAAATTGATTATAGAAGTTCCACTACTTCTAGCCACACATAAAGTTAGAAAAAGAGATTTTAATTAGAATTCTCTAATTTCCATTCCCTATACTCATCACATTTTGGATGATTTGGTTCAACATCATCATGACATAGATAACCTGGAGCATAACAGTTGTTGCCTCTACCATCAGGTCTATCGGTTACTAGTATGAACTAAAATCGATCATAGTTATCATCAGAACTCACTTGCCAGGGTTGACATCCCTCATCATTTGGATAACATTGATCCTGTCTCATCATCATCGGTACCTATGATATCCTTCAGGACATCCTCCTCTGATTTAAAAGGAAGCAATAATCATCTTCATTTGTTGCAAAACCTTCAGGGCATTCATCACGGGCAGTCTCATTCATGTTGGGAAATGATTGACATTTTATCTGATATACATCAAAAAGACAACTCTCGTCAGGTCCACCTGTTTTTGCATATTCAAAATATTCTTCACTTCCTGGAACATTTCTGCAGTACTCATAGGTATCGGTTAGATCGTCGAACTCTTGGCAGAATTTTATTGGATTGTGTTCCCTACTCAAACAATTAGTTGGATTTGTATTATTAGGAAATTGCTCAGTTCTCTCTGTTGAATTATACAGGTCGCAGAACAGTATACCTGTTGCTCCCTGTCCTCCATTACACAAAAAGTCGTAGTCGGTTCTCTCTTCACATTCTTCCTGCTCTTCTGGTTCATCATCATAGTCTACTATTGTCGCAAATGCTGTCAAGGGTGTCCCTAACAACATAACTATCATAACGATTATTGATATATACATAGTGTATAGTATTGTATTTGTTATATATATTAGAAATTAGAAAAAGAGATTTTTAATCAGTTTGAGTTGCGGTACAATATGGATACTCAGGTCTTACATAACCTTCATCATCGCATATGTCACCGATTGTTTTACAGAATACCGGACTGTTCCACTTGAGGCAGTATTTTTCAGGGTTGGTTTCTTGAGGACATATGATATTTGGACGGGGATCACCCGCTCCCGAACACTTACTGACATTGTAATCTCTGTTAATTTGTTGGTAGCATTATGCAGAAATTCTATACAACCTACATTATCTGGATTGATCAGGACAATAATTCCTCTTGTATACACATAGTAATTCAGAATTAGATGGTGTAGTACGAGTTTCGCAGCCCATTGATATACACCTACATAGCCGTCACCAATACCATTCGAATTCGTTAATTCCATCATGTATTTCTTGATTGAAAGGTATACCTGCTTACCGTCTTCTCTTCCAGAATCGTGAGAGGTGAAATCATTCTTGCCTTTTAGTGCTTCATAATCTTCTATCTCTACTGGATTATTGATTAGTTCACCGCATTCTTTTTCTGAACGTAGTTGAATCCTCAAAGCCTATAGCCGACGTGAAATTGTATAGATCGTTATACTCTATGCATTCCTTAGCTCTGTAACAATCGTACTTTCAAGCAAATCCAGAATCGTAGCCATTTACCAAAGATAAATATTCTTCTACTGTAGCATATCCGCCTGAATCGCCTCTTATACCTGTTGCAAATACAATTGCCGTTATGTTGACATTGTTATTAATAATGCAAATATTATTACGATTGCTGATATATACACAGTGTATAGTTCTGTATATGTTATATATTATGTAAGCTAACGCTACACTCAAAAGAAACAACACCTAGAACAACACCAATACTGGTACCACCTGAACTAGGAAAGCTGATTACAGAACTAACCGCAAAACTAATTAATTTCTAAGATTTTTAATCAGTTCTGATTTCTTTTCGCTTCTAAGTATTCTTTACACTCTAAACGCCCTGGTTCTTCATCACACAAATAACTTGGGCTAGCACATCTATCGCCTTCACCTTGACCTTCACCTTCTAGCAATATGTAGTTGAATCGTTCACCGCCTATTATTGTATAACTATCTTCACATCCTCCCTCATCGCTCTTATAGCATTGACCTGTCTCATCATCATCTGCACTAAAGTATCCTTCAGGACATCCTTCTTCTCGATGAATAGGGAATGTAGAATCTTCATTACCTGCAAAATCTTCAGGACATTCTTGCTCTGCATTTAGTTGATATACATTAAAGAGGCAGCTTTCATCTGGATCGAAATCTTCGTTTAATGGAGGTCTTTGGAACTGCGTATGTTCTTCTGTAAATAACTCAGATTCAGAAGAACTAGCTAAAGCCAGTGTCTGAAGTGGTATTAATAGCAATGTTGCTATTACGATTGCTGATATATACATGATATATAATTGTGTATATGTTATATGGTATAAGCTAATATTACAATGAAAATAACAACACCGAGCACAGTAAGCTGTTTGCTCCCCAGTCAATATCCGCACATTCAAGAATAAGTGCACAGTCTATTTACAGGCTTTTCATTAGCCTCACAGCTTTCTACTAGCTGCTCTTTCACACATTCCATACTCCAACAACTCGCTAAGGTAACTGCTATAAGTATAATTATTATCATATCAAAGAAGGAACTTCCTGGCACATTCCATTGCTTTGTCAGGATCGAAGGGCATACAATCGTCTTCTTCTAGTATACATCTTTCATCATCGCAATCATCAGGAGGTATTGTTGAATTAGTTGCTAAAGCAGCGTGATGGGACTGCTAAAAAGAGAAGAGCGATAAATATTGCTATCATCATTATCATCATCCAAATCTCCTATCCATCCATCTATCGAATTCTATGACTGCCAAAGAATTTTGAGTTTCAAATAGTCTCTTATCCCATGCAATATTTCAACCTCTTCAATAAACAACCAAACCAGTTCAAAGTCTGGCATTATTCCAATGGAGAGTGTTTATTTTGACATCTTTCTATCTTAACTCCAATGTCTTTTTGCTAAAACTGTTGGAGGCTTTATTTAGGTATAGTGTATTCTCTTTCATCTCAGCATCTGGGGTATACTGTATTCTCTTTCTAGTCATTTGCAATATGGATATTCAGGTCTTACAAAACCACCTTCATCACAGATATCTCCAATTGTTCTACAGAAGACTGGATCATTGTGGTTGAGGCAATATTTTTCTGGATTGCTTTCTTGCTGGCATAAAATTTGGGTTGCACGGACAATCTGATGTATTTTCATTATTTTGATAAGGATATTTATTGGTAGCATTATGTAAGAATTCCGTGCATGCTACGATATCTGGATGGTTAGGACAATAATAATCCTCTCCTTCCATTCTCAATCCACATTCACTCTCCGTATAAAGTGTTTGACAGCCGAATTCGTATCCCTCTCTGTAACCACTAGCAGCATCACTGCATCCACCGGCTCTTTCTTTATCGAAAGGCTTATCCTTTTTAGCGTTATCTTTTCCTTCGTTATAACAGCTTTTTCTATTTTCTTCCTGTAATGCTTCGAAATCTTCTATCTCTACCGGATTATTCATTATCTCAATGCATTGTTGTTCTGTACGTGGAGCACTCTCACAAGCATAAGTCCACATTTGGTTATAATTATCGCCATGATCTATACATTCCCTAGCTCTTATCGCTATCATACTTTCCAGCAAAACCGGAGTCATAACCATCTACCCAACAGTCATGTTCTTCTTGAGTTGCATCATCACCAGAATCAAGTCTAGGACCACTAGCAAATACACTTGCTACAGGTATCGTTAAGATCAACGCCATCACAATTATTGATATATTCATAGCATAGTATTGTATATGTTGTATATGAAAAGATTAAACATATCAAATCAATACTAACGTAGACCCATCTCTTCAAGCATTTTTTGACCAATACATTCACCGATGTATTTTTCTACATCGGTTCGCCACCCACTCCAATTAGTTGACAATCCATTGTCTAGTTTATTCTCTTCTACCGAGAGTTCATTGGACCAACATTCGCACTTGAGTTCATGTGGCTGCATGTATAGCGTCAATGATTAAAATATATAGTAGTAAAATAGCTATAGTTACACCGATACATCTGGCCCAGCTCAGGCCATCGATGGTGGCGTGACCAATGACCTATGGAACCCTGGCTTTCTTCTCGTATTCAGATACCAAGGCAATATGACTGAACAATAATTCTATAATACATATTAACACCATTTTAATACAGTCACTTAGTTTATGCATGAAAATGTTGACGAATGGAAGATTGAGATAGATATTAACAATATTCATAATGAACTAGATGATTGGGTAGAACGAATAGGTATTTCGAAAACCTAAAGTAGGAAATGGAAAGGATAGTTAGTTTTATAATCAGGTATCCAAGGTGGAATCGCTTCAATGTATTTGTCAATTATCTTTTCAAGTGTTCCTCTGCTGGCATCATTTAACAAACTTATCATAGTGGTAATTAATACTGAAGTTTATAACACCTATACTCAATATCGTATCTATGTAAATCTGCGACCGAGAATTTGTCCAGACTCGCTGCTTCTTCTGTGGCTTCACTTTTATTATATTCAGAATTCACATAAACATAGTGACTGAAATTGTTAATAACTTTATTGTGGATATCTATGTAAATATGTCGAAAGTCTCTACCCAAAATATACCTCAAGAAGCAACAAAACTAAAGAAGTTAGCAAAGGTTACTGTAAGATATATAGAAATGGAAGATTTTAAAGACTCTGATCATCATACTGGATATTTCTGCTACAATTGCATATACTTTATGAAACCTAACCATTGTGCTATTGTCACAGATGAAGGACCTGATGCATATGGGACAAGCTCAGGCGAAATAGCACCACATGGAATATGTGGGGTATGGGAACCAAATAAAGAAGAGATTCGGTAAAACACATAAGCAGAAGGAAATAAATTTCTACTACGAAGATATGCAAAGAATTTTAGAAAAAATTATATATAATAAACACCGTTAGTTAGTAACGGAGGAGATATATAGAAGGTATGTCTTCACTGCAACAACAACAACCACAAGTACCCGTTTTATTATTAAAAGAGGGTGCTACTGAAACAAAGAAAAAAGATGCACAGAAAAATAATATCACAGCTGCCAAGTTAATAGCACAAATTCTAAAATCAAGTCTAGGTCCACGAGGACTAGACAAGATGTTAGTTGATCCTATCGGTGATGTGACAATCACCAATGATGGGGCTACAATTCTAAAGGAAATCGAGGTACAACACCCAGCTGCAAAAATGATGGTTGAAGTCACCAAGTCAGTTGATAATGAGGTTGGGGACGGAACAACATCTGTTGTAGTTCTTGCAGGGTCGCTACTTGAAAAAGCTGAGGATTTGATAAACAAGAATGTACATCCAACAGTTATTGTGGACGGATATAGAAGAGCATCGGAGAAAGCAATCAAAATATTGCGAGAAATAAGTACAGAGATAGACCCTAGAAATAAAGAAGACCTAGCTAGAATAGCAAGGACAACCATGGCATCAAAGATGGTTTCTGGTCAGCAGAAACATTGGCAAATATAGTTGTAGATGCAATTCTAAAGGTTGCCGAAGAAATTGAATCTGAAGAGAGTAGTACCAAAAGGGGTGGGAGTGCTAGTTTAGGGAGAAGCAAGTATAAGATAGATATCGATAATATTAAAGTCGAAAAGAAACCAGGAGCATCTATAAGTGATTCACGGTTAATAGAAGGAATCGTATTGGACAAAGAAGTTGTACATGGTGGAATGCCGAAAAGAATTGAAAATGCAAGGATCGCTTTGTTGAACTGTCCTCTTGAGGTTGAAAAACCCGAATACGATACGAAGCTTAATATCAATAATCCCAGTCAAATGCAGAAATTCTTGGATGAGGAAAATCACATGCTTAAATCAATGGTCGACAAGATTTCATCGGCTGGTGCGAACGTAGTATTATGTCAGAAGGGAATTGATGATATGGTACAACACTATCTGGCTAGAGCAGGAATACTTGCTGTGAGAAGGATCAAAGAAAGTGATATGTCTAAATTAGCAAAAGCTACAGGTGCAACTTTGATTACAAATATAGACGAAATTACTAGTAGTGACTTGGGTAATGCCCAACTAGTTGAGGAACGACACGTAGAGACAGACAAGTGGGTTTTCATCGAAGGTTCTAAGAATCCTAAAGCAATATCAATCCTGTTAAGAGGAGGTTCGCAGAGAGTAGTTGATGAGGTAGAAAGATCTGTACATGATGCACTGATGACAGTCAAGGACGTAGTAGAATATCCTTACGTTGTACCAGGCGGAGGAGCTCCGGAAGCGATAGTATCACAAGAAATAAGAAAATGGTCTAACTCACTCGAGGGACGAGCCCAATTAGCTGCCGAACAATTTGCTGATAGTATGGAGACTATTCCGCTAGTTCTTGCAGAGAACGCTGGTATGGATCCGATCGATGCACAGGTTCAGTTAAGAGCAAAGATTTCCGATAGTAACAAACCCAAATACGGTATTGATGTGATCAATAAGAAGATTGCTGATATGAATGCAAGAAATGTCTATGAACCACTTTCAGTAAAGGAACACATTGTAAATGGAGCAACAGAAGTTGCATCTATGATTCTGCGAATAGATGATGTTATTGCTGCATCCAAATCCCAACCACCTCCTGGTCCTCCTGGTCCTCCTGGTGGTGGTATGGGTGGAGGTTATGGCGGTGGCGACTATGGCGGAGATATGTGAGTAGAATAGTCCTCGCATCATTTTTTCTCGCAGTTTCAATTGTTTGTCAGACTATCATTACATAGAAATAATATCAGAAAGACATCTTAAATAATGAAAGGGTGTGAATACAAATGAGAGTGACTGTGGCAGGAGAAAGAAGAAAGAATACATCAACTCTGGCAGATACTGATGTACTTCTAGATGTTCTAGGCAATGAAACGAGAAGAAGGATTTTGAACCTGATTTCACATGAACCTATGTATTTTAACCAACTAACTAAAGAGATACGAACAGGTCAACAGGCAATCCTGCGCCATGTGAAGATATTGGAAGACACCGGTTTGATTAAATCTTACGCTGAGAGAAGCGATCTAGGTGCTCCAGACAGAAAATATTATAAAGTCAACTCTTCTTTCAACCTGAGTATTTCAGTTTCAAATGATAATTTACTGTAAGAAATGAAGACATTGAGGAATTAAGATATAAAGAGGCAGACGCTCTTTACAAGAAATTTGATGAACTTGATTCCATTGTTCTTCAGCAAATTAGCAACCTGAATGAATCTGTAAATAAAAATAAAAATACTAAGGATACTCAGAGAAGACCAACGGTTTCACTAGGTCAAATACTTTCGAGGTTACAAAAGAATTTAGAAGATACAGAAGGACAAATACTACATCTAGAGTCTCGTCTTAATGACCTGCGAGCATTAAAACAAGCGATAATTAAAAAAATACATGATACAGAGAAAGAAAATTTTGATGATATAGAACGTAGACTTATATGCTCTGTAATGGAGGGACCGATGTGTCGAAATGAAGAGCAATTAACCATTTCAGAGCTTGCTGAAGTATTGGATAAGAATGAAAAAACAATAAGAAATGCACTATCTAGAATTACTGATAAACTAGAAATTGGGAGTAATATTTATGAATTGTTTAAGAATTTAAAATAGAACTGCTTCTATTAATTAATCAACTCTTCGAGAGACCGCGATAAAACGGGTAATGCAGGGGTCATAGGTTTCACTTCTACATTCTTATTATTCAAAAGTCTGATTTTAGACTTCATGTTTCTTGGCCTTAATCTTAGACGATATCTACAGCAGGGACACACCAGTCCATCCCACTGAAGAAATATTTCGCAGATTTGACATCTCTTTTGTCCAGTTGTGTACCTTCCTTGTCTGAATGCAGGCTTTCCAACTTTATATCTCACACATATACCTCTGCAAGTCATATTTGGATTTTTGCACCTTATTGATTTTACTTTATTTATGATTTAAAATTATTTTAAGGTTATCCTAGAATAATGACCTTTTACTACTCCACGACTCTAATACTGTGATAGATATCCTTCGAATTAAAATATAAGTAAATAGGGTTATATAGAGTGAAATAATGTTAAGGAAAGGTAAACGGGCATGAGGGAAAGAAAAGACTCACAACAGCGAAATGGACAAGGACAATGTGATTGCCTGAAAAGCGCAAAAGCACTTAATTCAATTGAAAATAATGGTATTGAATATCATCAACAATTCCAGACAATATTCAATTTATACTATTCTGGAATTCCAGCTTATATTATAGCATTTCAGTTGGATATGAATGAAGAAGATGTTCACAAAGTCATCCAGTCCACTTTGGATGGTAAGAGCTCATTATCGTCATCACCGTTTTCTGTATCATTATTAGAAAACGAATCTACTAAAAGTAGTACAATACCTATTGATGCAGTTTTTAATACGGATATAGCAATAAAGAATGCTCAAGTAAGAATGTGGAAGGCTCTGAAGTCAGAACCCGAAATTACCTTGTCAATGGAGCAGACTAATGAGGTCCTGAGAGCCTTTGCAAAATCGAAGGCTACGCTAGTCATACTCAATATTGATCTCGTCGATTCAACTGAACTATCAATTTCATTACCTCTAGAGAGGCTTTCTACTATACTCCAAACTTTCATGCAGGAGGTTGCGTCAGTCATTGTATCTTATGGTGGTTATGTATTAAAATATGTAGGAGATGCAGTTTTAGGATTTTTTCTTGTGCCCGCTAAATATAGGTTTGAAAAAGATATGTTCGAATATGATAACAACAGTGGAGATCACATCAATCTCATAAATCAGAGAAAGGATAATCTCAATAGTTTGTACATGCCTTGTGTAAATGCTATTAATTGTGGTAGGTCAATAATAAAAATATTAGATCAAGCTATTAATCCGATTCTTAATCAATATGGCTATCCAGAAATGTCGGTACGAATAGGTATAGATATCGGTGAAAACGTAGTAGTTCAAGATGGATGGGATATCCATAAACTGCAGCAACCACATAATCAAGGGACAGATGAAACAGCAATAATTAGAGAACCGCATTTTGATATCATAGGTTATAGCACCAATATCGCAGTAAAGATGACAAGACTTGCTAGTGCAAATAAGATCGTCATTGGTCAATCCATATATGATATTTTGGATCATGAAAAATCTTCATTCAAGCCGTTAGATGTTAATCCCGAAGTTTGGAAATATATAGATGATATGACTGATGCACTTTATCGAATATATCATTGTAATTGATTCACTGATATTGTAGTCGCTCATCTACAGTGTGTAACATTTATTATTATGTTAATCATTTTGTCAGATAAGAAATTACTACCCTTGAACAACTCAGTCTAGAACCAACATGCATGTACGACAGCGACCTAGATATAGTTGTGAAAAATGTCAGTTTAACTTCCCCATTATTTTGGATCGGAGTTAGCACGAAAGAGTAGATTATAGTAGAACCAACAATGATTAAGTGTAATTCTATCATCACGCTCGATATAAGGCTTTGAAAGAGGAAACTTAAATATGATAGTTGATTACTAAATACAGAGGAATACCATGTCATCATCAAGCGAAACTCCAATGTGTGAAGAATGTGGTGCAGTATTCATTACCATAGAAGAGCTTAATGAGCATCGAAAAGCAGAAAGGGAAGATAAAAAGTTACGGCATATGGGTCTTGATGGTGGTTAGATCAGTACTGTTATCATGAAAAAGTTTTGATATCCTATTTAAATACTCACAGACGGTGGGTAACGAATAAATATCGTCTTTAATATTATATGTATAAGTACAGGTGACGACCAAATGGGTGCAACATTTGGGAAGATACTTTAACAAGGGCGTGAAATCACTAGACAATCCACACATTGGATTTGTTGTCAGGAAAACAGATGACAAAATAGTTGTATTTGGCGATGGAAAGATACGATATTACATTCCTTTATCAGAAATACGGACTACTGAAAAGAATGTGTTGATAGGACGTAATTTAAAGGGAAATAGAAACGACGTACAAAGTGGATAGAGACGCACCGCTACCCACCGGAAGACCGGTAAAACCTTGGATTTTATCTCATGACATAGACCTTGCTTCATATAAAGGAAAATTCCCTAACTCACTATTTAATAAACATGTCAGAGCTCGAAATGAAGATCATGTTGGGCATGTGATGAAAGAAAACAGATGACAAATGGTTGTATTCGGATACGACGATAACAAGTTCGATATCCCTAAATCCAGAATTATAGCTGTAGGCAAGAACGTGATTGTAGATATGGATTTTCCAGAAATCTTTGACAATAAGGTTGATAGAACTAATGCTCCTCTACCCACTGGAGAACCAAGGAGAGATAAGTTACGAAGAATAAATGTGAACACACACGATCTTAATGCAGTATTAATCCTTTGTTTTATTTTTCATTAGTGTGTTGATAATGCTGTAGAATATCTATGATCTATTCTAACTGAAAGATCGATGGTTTAGGGTGGTGCTGAAGTTCGGTCCGCAACACTCTTGGCAATTGCAATAGTGGCTTTATTACCCGTAAGTATTCTAGTCGAACTAGTAATTCTATTGTATAACTCAATATGATTTCTTGCAACTATATTCCATTTCAGGTATTTCCTGAAATCTTCAACAGCTTTTTCGTATTTATCATAATTTCTATCCAGCTCCGAAAGTGCCTCAGAAAATGCATTTGGCGTTCTTTTTGCAGCTATCCCCAGACCTTTTGATGCAAATTCTTTAAAGAAGGGCAAGTCCGAAGCAATGAATGGAATTCCATGTCCTAGGGCATCGAACATGACACCTGACCCAGAGGTTATCTTATAAGGAAGGAGAACTACATCTGACGCATAAAATAGTGCTGAAAGATTTTCTTCTGAGAGATAGTCCTGATTCAGATTTATTATATTCCCAAGATTGTCTAATCGAATCCTTTCACCAGTAGTATGATTTACTGACGAATTGATTACAATTGTCCAATTATCTGGTATCCTCATTTTTCTTAGAATATCCCATCCTTTAGCGATAGACATAAATCCGAATGCTATGGCTATTCTATGGCTATTCTTTTGTGGAAGAGATGGGAACCTAGTTTTTGCGTCTTTCTTACTAATTCCCTCAATAGAAGTTACAGGTTCAGCACCGTGATATAATAGCCTCATTTTACTGTCGTATCCCTTATTACTTTTCATCGCATCAATGATTGTCCGCATATACTCAGAAAACACTATACCTGTGCTGCTATTTAGCAACTTTTTCTTATTTTGATTTTGAAAAGCTTCATAATTGATAAGGTATTTCCAGTATATGCTTATATCGTCCAACATATTCCTTAAGCCTGGTAATAGTTTGTAATTCTTGTTATCCATATTCTTTTCTGGGGTCAATAGGCTTTCTTTCTTCTTGTTTATCTTTATTTCAGGTATTCTCATCCATTGTCTAAAGACATATCCCGAATGAAATGTAGTGACTATCGGGACTTTGCTGTTGGTATAAAATGAGTCAATCGTAGTATGAATTTTGGATGGTCTGTATGAATGCAGCTTTAGACCATATAACCCTGGCTCATATTGTATGTGTACAATATCAGGTTTAATCTTATCAACCAAACGTAATATAATTTCGGAGTTATGTATATTGTTAGGTGAGAGTCCGACAAAATCTCCGTTCCCTCGGTTATCACATGCTACATAGACCTCTATACCCTGTCTCCTAAGTTCCTGTACGAGATTGTATGTATATCGACCAACGCCTCCATTGATTGGTGGATATTCCGGTGAAACCATTAGAACGCGAAGTTTGTCAAATGAGGATGCTGATGAAGTTAGTCTCAAAATATCTTTGTCATTTGTCGTATCCGTTTTCTTTGAGTTAATGTAGTAGTCCTTTCCTGTACTCACATTCCCCACATCTCTGTGTGCATCTACATAATATACAGAATGATATTTATCCGTTACCCACCGTCTGTGAGTATTTGAATAGGATATCAATGATTTTTTTGTCTTCCCGTTGCTGACAAACACTTAAGGTGAGTAACAAATAAATATCTGGGTAGTATAATATGAAAACAGGTGATATCATAGTGGAGAGATCCCATGGAGATATACATCAAGAATTTTTGAAGATGCTGACAGTTCCGAGAATCATTCTCGTTTAGAGCTGTTCAACAAAGTATTTAACCTGATTAGATGTTGTTTTCATCCATTAGTATCAGAGAAGTTGTTATATTTATTTGGCATGAAATTAGATTACAATTACAATGGCTAAATAGTATGTAACATTAGAAAACGGTTGATGAGAAATACCATCCAGATAGTGTTATGGATATCTGTTTCCCTAGGCCTGTCTTTTGTAATTATGTCATACACTAGTAATGGAATTGACTTTTCTAGGGCACAAAATGAAACTCAAAACCAAACACAGACACAAGATCAATCTAATATATCACAATCAAAATTTCTCAAGAACAGTACTTCATTTGGAAATGCAACAGCTGATCTCAAGGTAAAACATGCACCTGAGTTTTCGACCCTTACAATCCAACCTTGGCCAATGGTGGAACCCAATGAGAAATTTAATATTACAGGTATTTTGGTTGATAAAATAACTCTCCAACCAGTACCCAGTTCATCTGTGTCTTTCTTATATGAATCTGCTTCTGAAGAAATACCACCTTTCTCATTAGAACCAATAGATAACCAAAATACTGATGCTACTGGAAAGTTTAGTACTACGGCAAATGCGCCCAGTATGGAGGGTATAACATCTGTTACTGCGGTGTTCAATGGAAGTGGTCTATATCATTCGGCAGCATCGAATCCAGCCTTAGTGATAGTATCTAATTCAACGCTTCCACCATAGCTATAACTAGTGTGGATATTGGCTAATTGTGGATATGACAAGATCATACTTCATTTCTTTACTCGTTCTGTTTACCTTCTCTATTGCTGATTGGAACGATGAGTCCCTTGTTCTATACTTGGATCGGACGGCCGTAAATCGTCTAGCATTTCTACGAATAACTGCAGATAACTAAGACATTATTTATATAACGTACCTCTATAGTTTTGAAAGAATCTTTCACTGCACTTGTGGCATCAACTGAAAGGACAATCATTCGGGCCATGATAATATATGTTTACATGACTGACAAATCTTATACTTTTAAATTTTTTGATGTCCCACCTATTACCGGGCGACTCATATGATAACGACCGATAGAGAAAGAAGGCTAAGAAATCTTAGTGATGCAATAGGCAGTTGGCTAGAAAAAGAGGTTGAACAAAACAAAGCAGGCCTAAGCGATTCACTAAGTCAGAATTTTGCGAGGGAAATAACCTTGGCTGATACATGTATCTATCGTGGTGACTTTGACGGGGCATTATACCACGGTCTGTTGGCAGATCTTATACATGATACTCTGAAGGATTTGGAGGAAAAAGGACACCATTGAAAGACTGACAAGACTTCAGCAACAATTCCAAATATGTAATATGCAAGTCTTAAATAGGCGAGATAAAGAGCAGCTAAGCTGTTGAGTCTCCACGGACTTTTACCTTTTCACTTCTTACTTCATCAGTGACTTGCCTAGTCTCTGTTACCGGTTTTTTCTTTACCGATACCTCTTCCTTTACGTACGGTTCCTTTGTTACTTTGACATGCTCATCTTTTAGTGGTATTCTAATCTCTTCCTCTGAAGTCACTGGTTCATCACTTGGTGTTTGTTGTTGGGGGCTATCTCCGGTTACATCATGCTTCTCGACCACCAACTCTTCATGAGTCACCGGTACTTCAACAGTTTTCGTTTCGGTGACTGGTTACTTTACTATTTTTGCTTCTCTTTCTGTTTCTGTTTTAGAGACATCTAACCTCTCACCCATGACTGGGATCCTTGTCTCGATGTCTGATGGTAATGCATCTTTGAGTGGGTTTTCATCTCTGTAATTGGTTCTGTATTCCTCGTCTACTGTCTTTTTGATTGATGGAAAATGGACTTCTTATCGATTGTTGCTTCTATAAAGCTTCTTTCATTTTATTATATACAGTCTTTGTACTTTTCTTTACGTTCTGTACGCCTGTATCGTGTTCGGCTAATTCTGTATTTTCTTTAATCTCATGTCCAATATACTCTGCAGCTTTCTTTATCTCATGCCCAACATGTTCTGAATCTTTCTTTAGCTTAGCCATTTCTTTCCAACCAATCTTATTCATCTTATTATAAATGGCTTATAGCGGTAAGATAGACTCTACATTCGCTGGAGACAATTATATAATATGTAGATAGAGTACTACCATGTCAAAGAGAGAACAAGAGAAAGCTATTGATGACACCAAGAAAGTCGCCGAACAAGCCAAGAGTGTAGAAGACAAAATAGAAGCAGCTGAAACTCTGCAAGAAGTTGGTCAGCAAGCGGCAGCACAAGAAATCCAACAAATATATCGTAGATCATTAGATGAAACAAAAGAGAATGTAAGAAAATCAATCGATGAAGCGAGAACTCAAATTCCAAAATATACTAATGTTGTCAAGAATTATCAAGAACAAGCATTAGAATCATCCGGAAAAATGGTAGAAGATTACATAAATACTCAAAAGTCCGTAATGGATTCCGTCTTTAGCTCTGTAGCCCCATACTACGAGAACACTTATCGAATGTACAGCTATTGGTTTTCTCCGAGGGTCCCAGCGGAGTTGTGGACCAGATTCTGTCAGCAACAGTGTTGAGAACATTTCATCAACAGCAAGATTAAATAATGAAATCTTATTCGGAATAGTTGATGCTTGGAGAAATGCGTTCGAACGAGCACAACAACATACACAAGAGCTTGCGAGAATCAATACAAACACGGCAAGAGCATTTGAAAATACAGCAAGAGAAACAGCTGCAGTGTTTTCAGTTAGTAATAGACAACGAGAAGTTTATAGATAGAAATCACGCTAGTCAGTTAATGACTACGCTGACTAATTATTTATTATTTTAATCATATTGCAACTTTTTGCAATGATTATATACTTTTATGAATATGTGATTACAGTTGTATAAGGGATGCTATAATTGCTGTTACACCCCAGAATCAATCTTAATCTTTATGTTTTTATCCCCAGATTTAGTTTTTTAAAATATCTGCGATACCATCTCCCGACTTACCTGTCCCAATTATATCTACTGTATATTCTTTGGCTACTTCTACAGGTTTCGAGAAACTATTGCTAGTTGGTGTTCCAGAATTTCCAGTACTCTGCTCGTCACCACTCATTGAAATCTAATAGAAGATTGTGTATCATGATATATAACTAATGTATTGGTCTTGGTGCTTTGCAGTATTCTACACTAGATTTACAGGTCTCATTAGGTACTAGTATGAGAATAGTTGTTAGATATCTGTTGATATAATGATTATATACTTTCATGGACATATTTTATGACAGCTGAACTAATTAGCTAGAGTGGCAATTATTTAATCCCCGGTCGCTTATAATTTGAATTGTGTAATATCGTATGATATTTAGTCATAGAAAAAATTATCAGACAATGATGCAAGCCTATTTTGTGTCGTTGCAGCCGCCCCATCAACCGATCTTAATGTACAAGTCAATACTTTTTTTTGCATCATATATTATATAATATTGAATAAAACTAGCTAAGAATGACCGGGTTAAAGAAAGGTGCTCTTATCTTATCGTTCTGTAATCTGCCTAAATTGTTTACCATAGGTACGCAGAATCTGGGAAACAGTTAGCTCTTGTGCTAACAGTTGCTGCTGCTGACTCATACTGTACCAGTATCATAATCAACAAGCTATTTAGAACCTGCCACAATAGCTAACCACTATAACAGAAAATCAGAATTATTTATTTAGCAAGCTTTCTAATGTGTGATGGATTGATGCTATCTAATCCATCATAAATCGGTGTATGAATTTGAAATAAAGCAATATAATGATTATATACTTTTATGAATAACTTTTAGAATGAAAGACAGTGTCACGAAGAACATGGAAGCATACACCACAGTTAACTGGTACATTGGAGAAATTGTATTTCATCTCGCCGGTCAGCTATGTATAATGCATTCAATTTTACGTTAGTTCCGATTTCTACTTCTTCTTTGAGCGTTCCGATTTTTTCATCTACAATCTTTTGAAGCTCGACGAGTTAGTGTTTAGACATACCCAATGAACGCGAGTATTTCCAATCCATCAGACAGGTACATCAATCAGGCCGAGAAGGGACCATCATTTCACACTGGTGCTTTCATGGATGGATATAATGCTGGCTTCAATGCATGCTCAAGCAGTAGCGGCGGCGGTAATAATGGTGGTAATGACGGAACAAGAGAATCAGGTTATGCGAGAGGAAAGTCAGACTATCAGAACGGCCGTGGGTACGATGATAGATGTGATCCAAATGTCTCAGATTTTGCATGTGCTTTGTATAAAGCCGGCTACGCAGCCGGATGGGGTGCTACAGGAATTCTGCGTCCTGAAACTCGTAATGACTAAAGTGGAGGTTGGTTGTTAAATGCAAATGCCAATTTAACGCAGTTTGTGATTTCCAGATCTGGATAGAATGATGTCTTGAGGTTAAAGTCATATTCAACCTAACACTGGCCGTATTAATTGACGAGTTCGTTAATCTTGATGGAGCGAGGGCCGTGGATGTTGGGGAGGAATTCAGAGTTTGTGTCCGAAATAGAAGAATAGGTATCGAGAATTGTAAGACTGGCTTAAATACAGAAGAGCGGTCTCCTGAGAACTTAGTTTTAGAGGTCCCGTACTCTGAAGCTCCGACATATCCTCCTAATCAGACTCCGCCAACTTCCGATCAGGGATTACCTGGAGAATCCCAAGTCATTTGGAGAATCCAAAATACATATGGAAGTGAACCGATTACATTGGCTATTTTTGGGAATGATCGAGGATGGACTTTTCATGAGGTTACCCCTGAGGTATTGCCTCGACCCGCGCTACTTTGATGGTACTCTGATAGCAACCACAAAAGAAATAGATAGCTCTCTGCCTAATGGGGAGATATTGCGAATGTGTGTAGTGCCGACCTATCAGGGAGCTGAACCAACATGTCAAGATATAGCGGCACAAGACGGCATTGCACAGGGAGTCTTTTATTGGGATTACGATGAAACTAAACCCAATCATATAACTGATCTAGATAATCCTAGACAGGAGAGGATAGACAGGTATAATGAACGGTTATTACAACAGAACAAGCCATCAACCCCCAAATCTAACTCCGCTGGCCCGTACACTTAGCTAATACAAGCTAGACTAGGCCTGGTCAAAGCTACATGAAACAATTAAAGTTAATCAGAAATCTGCACTTTGTTGAAATCCTGTCAACGATATCTGTTGGGATTTTACCGCTTCTAGCTGGCATTACATTTCAATTACCGATTGATCGCGTCTATTCAACTCCCATTGAAGATGATTTGCCCTCTATAAGAGACCCCAAATTGGATGTTCAACTGATAGTGGATCAGGGTTTGTCGTCGCCGACGAGTATGGTATTTGTCGATGAAAATAATATTCTAGTCTTGGAAAAAAATAGCGGAAATGTAAAGCTTGTGACTGACGGAGTGCTAAAAGCCGATCCTGTATTGCATCTTGAGGTTGATAACATAACACTAACTTGTTGTAGAGGGTTATTGGGTATTGAGACCTCGGCTAAAAGCGGAAGCAGTAGTACAGATGTATTCTTGTATGCAACTGAATCTTCATCTAATGGCAAAACAGATAATGAAGGACAAGAAATAAGAAATAGAGTTTATCGATATCAGTGGGATGGTCAATCACTCATTAATCCCAAAATGATATTAGATCTTCCAGCTGAACCAGGTCCAAATCATCCTGGTGGTAAATTGAAATTAGGTCTTGATGGCTACTTGTACACCGTTATCGGAGATCTTAACAATGACGGAATGCTTCAGAATTTCAATGACGGCCCAGCCCCCGACGCAAGCTCAGTTATTCTTAGAGTTGATGCATCTAATGGTTCTGGAGTCCCAGATAATCCATTTTTTAATTTCACCGAATATAATGATCTAAGCCAAATGGAAAAATACTATGCATATGGCATACGAAACAGCTTCGGATTAGCCATTGATCCTGAGAATGGTACATTGTGGCAAACAGAGAATGGAGATGAAGATTATGATGAAATTAATTTGGTTAGTTCCGGATTTAACAGCGGTTGGGAGAAGCTTATGGGACCGATTGCCGAGAGTGACGTTGAAATTAAAGATCTTGTATTTTTCCCTGGATCAAATTATTCTGATCCAGTTTTTAGCTTTACTCCATCACTGGGATTAACCGACATTGAATTTCTGAATTCCTCATTGCTTGGAGATAGATACAAGAACAACATATTTGCTGGGGACATAAATCACGGAAACCTCTACTTTTTCGAACTAAATGGTACTAGAAATGGTCTCAAATTTGATCCTGTTACCCAATCTAGATTAGAAGACTTGATTGCTGACGGGGAAGAAGAGCTCAATGAGATAGTGTTTGGTACAGGATTTATGGGAATTACAGATATTGAAACTGGTCCAGATGGTTTTCTCTATATTCTGACTTTCAATCAAGAATCAGATGGTGATGGTAAAATCTACAGGATTTCCCCCACATGACATGATGGGTGTCACTTGATATCCTATATGTAGAGTATTATGTGTTGTTGATACTGAAACCAAGATAAAGCTTGAGCTAGTTATGCCGATGACCCTAGTGGCCTATTTTGGTATTTTTTATGTATCTCGTACTATACTTTGGATATACTTTATAAGCATAATTGGTTACAGACTAGTGGTAAATACAGTGTGACTAAAGTAGAATCCGATAGTAAGTGGTAATATTGATCGAATTGTCGCTAACTAGATTACTAATACTTTTAGTTCCAATTATTTTTTTAGAAATCGTGGTCATAAATATACAGCAAACACAGGCTATAACACAATTCTACTTTGACATGCCCGATGACTTCGAGTTGAGCAAGTACAGTACGTTTAAAGCTCAATATTTTGACGAGGACGGGGAAGGGACTTGGTTTATGTGGAATTATACAGGCATCCCATACGACTTCAAAGTGGATTCTGATTGCTGCTCAATTGACAGACACAATGAAACAAAATCTGTACTGCCACTTGGAGAGCCCCTACTGGATATTCGATATGACTTCAGATTCGCCATTAGCGATAATTTAACAATAGGTGAAAATATCGAACTTTGTGTTGACTCAACCAATTTCGATGAATGCGAATGGCCACAACCGATCGACCAATTCGGCCGTGCATTAGCTGACCTTTCAGTAGATGAAGCTACAAATATGACAACCGAAATTCCCCGATCATTATTCCAACCATTAGGAGCTGAAGCTTTGGAAAAATCTCCGACCAATAATAATGGCATATTGATCGGAGCGAGAATATTGGATCCAAACTCTGGATTACTTGATGTTGAAGGGCATTTAAAGAATAATGTGAATTTGGCTGCAAATAATGACTTAGGCTATTCCCGTAATGGAACTATAGCAGATGGAGTTTCTAAACTAATTCTAATATTAAATTCCAGCAATACCTTGTTATTTTCAATTGCTGATACAAATCCTAATAATTTAACGAAGGGAACATTAACTTCGTTTAGTCAATCACTAAATTCTAATAGTCTGTCTTCTACCACTATTGTTCATCCTCAAAGGATTAGTGATGATGATGAAAATAGATCAGTAGCTATTGTTGTATATACCCCACCAAATTTTATAGAATTACCTAAAGATACAAGCTTTGCAACAATCAATATTCTAGTAAATGATACTCGCTATCAGCCTACTCCAGTTGCATTATATCGAGTTCCTATAGTGCTGGTACATGGCCTTTGGGGTAACCCTCAAGAAACTTGGATTAATAGCAAATTTAATCAAACATTAGAGGAAAGTGGCTTTGATGTCTTCTTTGCAGATTACAGTGCTCATAATGCCGAAACATTTGACCCATATAATATTTCAGAAATTGGCAATCATGGTATAAACTCAATAAGAAAAGCAATTACTCAAGTAAACGAAGAATACTCGAACAAATCCTTAGCAGCTACGCAGGTGGATGTAATAGCCCATAGCATGGGAGGGCTGATGGCTCGTGGACTGGTACAGCAGCCTGATTACAAAACACCGCAAAATTTTATGAAGGGTTCAATACACCGATTGATAACTATCGGGACACCACATTTCGGTGGAGATTTATCAAGAATTCTATTTGAACACCGCGATCAAAAGTATTGTGTTTATGGCGAGCGATTGTTACCGGTCGATAAAAGTGGTAATTGCAATGAAGGAAAATTGCTAATAGACTTGAAAAAAATTTTCGAGCCATATAGATCAATTGTCCAAGGCGGTGTTCAATCGTTAATTCCTGAAAGTGATGCCTATGCTCATTTGTGTCAAACAGATGTCAAATCATACGCTATCGCAGGTATTTGGAAACCAAATGCTACTTTTAGTCAGAACAAACATGAGAATTTCTACAAAGACGTCACTGGTGATACGAATTTTAGTTTGGATAATGATGGGTTTCGTGACCAAAACGACTTACTGGTAAGTTTATCGAGTCAGTTAGGTGGTTTAATGCACAATCAATCTCAATCTGTAGAGACTGATTTTGTCCCTCATAATAGTAAAGTATATTCTAACACTCTTCATACAACCAGTTACATACAAGGTAATGACAAAAATATCTCCTCAGAAATAAATTCAGCAGAGATACAACAAGATGTTGTAAGGTTACTTGGCTCTTCAAATGAAGATAAGAAGTTTGCAGACGCCATTGGAATAGGTTCTTTATGTGATATTCCTAAATAAAATATGATTATGTACTAAGCAATCTGATGAGTTCGTATTTCTCTACCTATCTCACTCAATAGTATATCGCAAGGAAATGAGATATTATCTATATACGATGTGTCGCTATTGGCTAGTGAAAGACCAAAAGCCCCTGATCGCGGTATTTGTCCTACAACTGGATATATGTTTGGACCAGGGACTGTTATTTCATCTACTACTAATCCCGCTTTACCTCCTTCTAGTAAATTACTGAGAAAATTAGGATTTCTTTTCCAACAGGACAATAATAGCTATACTGAAGATAAGGACGCCTGCGATACTGAGAATGGAGCTAGTTCCTCCATTGCCCAATTATGATTATAATTATAATTATTTCTCAGGCATAGTAACGATAACCTTAGCACACCCAACAAATCGGCCGTACTTGTTTGCTTTTTATCTAGATCATATACATCTCCAAATTGTTTAGTAGCTGGTCTTCGTAATGCAGAAATTACACCTTTGAATCTAGGGTCAGTGCTTATTTGTCGTGTGATAACGACCTTGTGCAATTGTTCAAGCATAAGTTTGTGTTTAGTTCTGGAATTTATTGAATGCTACAAGTAGCTTCTGATAATATTTGAGATCATTTTACTATGCTCTGTCATTTTCATCATCTTCTTCGCTTCCATCACCGTCTCCATTTTCATCGTCATTCCCATCGTCTACGATATCAATTATAGTAACCCAAAAGACGAGGATACGTTCCGCTGGTTCTATCCCGATTGTTAATATGGATTGCCTCAAGAGCCTCTATAGTTTTGCAAGAGGACGAAGCTGAATGAGTATATTTGAGAAAGGTCTGAGAAGGTAATAATTTGAATGGGAGCTGGTATGTGCTAATTGTAGTAACGATAACCTAAGCGCATCGAGTACATCATTTGAACTTAATTGAATCATTTAATATGATAGATGACATTCAGGATACCGGTTATGCTCACTTATTCGGATAAATCCCTGTACAAGCAATGAGGCAGCTTCCCGATTATTGGGCATTCGAGCCGCTGAGGGCTATAAATCGCTCAATCATAGCATTGACCTGATCAGGCACTTCAAGCTGGTGATAGTGCCCTGATCCAACGGTCTGCGCCACCATCAACTGCGGAGTCAATTCCTTGAAGCGAGACAAATTGGCAAAGCCAAAGCCAGCTCCTATGTAGAGAATCGGGACCTTGCAGGCTGCAGCTGCAGCAACCGTGTCAAAGTTGACATAGCTTTCCAGTGATGACGCTCCGACGTGCTGGGCAAAACCCAACATATCATTCATGACTTTGGAGCGGCGGGCTGGGTCATCACTGAATCCTATGAATTGATTGAGAAACTGCACGACAGCCTCCAGGTACATTGGCGTCCGCAACGCATCTGCAAACTTACGCAATCCCTCGACGAACAGCGCAGGTGGCGCTACGGGAGTATCCATTACAACGATGCCTACTGGGAAGTCAGGATCGCGCCAACCCATTTCCAAAGCAATCAAGCCGCCCATACTATGCCCAATGACAATCGGCTTCTTGATGCCGACCTGCTGACATAGCCAATAGATGTCGTCTGAATAGGCGGTCATCGTGTAATCCTGCTGAGGCTTATCACTCTTTCCATGACCTCGCAAGTCCATGACCAGGACATGGTGATTCTGTTTGAAATAATCGAACTGAGGCGTGAAGTGAGTATGATCGGCGAAACCGCCATGAATGAAGACCAGCGGCGGATCGCCTTTCCCTGATTCTTCGTAGGCCAATATGACATTATCTCGACGTATTTGCTTCATCTTTGTTCTCCGTTAGTATTCCTTATTATTTTCTATTGCGCAGGAAGTGGTGCCTCTAAAGTCCTGCATTTCTAAGAGGTATGACTCTTCCGCTTGATAGTAACACGCGGGCTGGTCGTTAGTCAGCAGTTTCAAAGGCCGTTGTAAAACCTCGGACAGTCTTGTCAGACAGAACTTCGCATTAGCGCCTTGACTTCTTGAAGGTCCGCAGTGGCAAAGCCTTCGGTAAACCAGTCGTATATCTCCTCGAGTAGCTGGCGGGCTTCTTCTCGTTTACCGTGTGTCAGCCATAGACGGCTCAAGCTTTTCGATGCCCTCAACTCCAGAGACTTGGCCTTCTGGCTCCGGGCGATTTCAATTGCCTGAACAAAACATGCCTCAGCCTCATCTTTGTCTCGCGTGAGAGTTAGTTCGCCCTTGAGTCGAAACAACTCAGCCTGCCACCGACGTTCTCCGGTGCTGTTCGCCGCATCCAATGCCTCAGCCAGCACATTCAAACCTTCATCGATCTGCCCTCTTTTACCATACGCTTCGGCTAGCAAGGCCAAGTAATCAGTTCGCATGAACTCCGCCCCTGTGGCTTGGTAATCGGCTAGGCCACGGCGAATCTCTGCAACACCCTCATCAGCATCGCCCAGTTCAACCAATGTCCAGCCGCGTATGATGATTGCCCATGATAGAATGAACGGGAACCCGTGGCTCGTCGAAATGGCAATGGCTGCCTCTGCTTGCTCGCGAGCTGCGCCCACCTCCCGGCGGAGTTGATGGACAATCGCTGCATAGGTAAGGGTGGCGGCCAAGCTAAATGGATGGGCAAAATCTCGCGCACGAGCGAGGCCCTGTTGCATGCTGTCGATAGATTGATCAGGATAGCCTAGAATCCAAAGGAGACAGGCCAACTGAGACAAATAGGCTACTCTGGGGTCCTGCCCATAAAGGTAAGCGTGGGATTTGTGTTTCTGCGGATCAAAGAGTGCAATCCCCCGGTTCAGGTGCTCGCGAGCACGGGTCAGTTCTGCTAGCCCAAATAAGGTGATTCCTATGGCCCGGTGGGCTTCCAGAAGAAAAGCGGGGTTATCTTGACGCTGCGCTAAGACGAGGAATTGTTCCCCTACTTCGAGTGCATGAATCATATCTGATCGCATGTTGTAGAACCCCCAGAGACCTCTCAGGGCTGGGAAGAGTTTTCGAGTTTGCCCGACTTGTATGCATAGCTCTCGGGCACGAGCGTAGGCCTCTCTTGACTCCGCCGCAGCGTACCCTTTAGCAGCTATTAAAGGGACTCCCAAGGCAAGCTGCAAATCAAGTTCTGTCTGGGCCCGCTCAGGGGTATCTGGCAGAGCCCTAATGAGTTCGATCCCTTTCCTGAGGTATGCTATAGCCTCCGCATTTGCTGAGCGCTGGATAGCCTTCTCTCCGCCCAGCTGCCAGTAGGAAACGGCCTCATCTAAAAGATCTGCTTCAGTATAATGATAGGCCAGAAGTTCAGGTTGAGTTTCAATAATGCGAGGAAGTATTTGTTTCATCGAGTCTGCGACCTCTCCGTGTAATTTTCGGCGACTAGACTTCAGTAACATCCCATATGCGACATCTCTTGTTAGCACGTGCTTGAAGGTATAACCCGTATCCTTTTGAGTCTGAGTTAACATGAAACCGGTCCCTGTAAGGATATCTAGTTGCTCCCTAAGCTTAATTCCTTTCAGTTCTGATACATTCTCGAGAACGGGAATTTCCAGCTCACATCCAATAACACTTGCTACCTGTAATGTATTCTTAGTTTCGTTATCCAGACGGTCCATACGAGCCGCTAATACTCCTTGGACAGTTTCAGGAATGTTTAGCTTATCGGGAGACACCGTAAGTGAATACGAGCCGTTGAGTTTGACAGCATGGGTTTCTCGGAGGGCGAGGACAAGTTCTTCAACGAAGAAAGGGTTACCTTCTGTACGATTGAGAATAAATTTTTCTAATTCTGATGATACTGGTGCATCAAAAAGGGTTTGAATAAGGCGATGCCCCTCAGCTTTATGAAGGAGGGACAACGGTAGAGAAGTATATGAAAGATGTTTTTGCCAAGGGGGTTCGAACTCAGGACGTGATATGAGCACTAAAAGAATTCGACTAAAGCCAATTGCATTCAAAAAAGAGGTTAGAAATTCACGAGATGTTTCATCAAGCCATTGTAAGTCATCAAGAGCCAAGATCAATGGCTGTACAGCAGCTGCATTTCGAAATAGTATTGTGAGCCCTTCAAAAATTTTGTTCCGCCGCATGGGGGGCGAGAGATGAGAGTATTCTGGATCACTAAACGGCAATGAAAGCAAGTCTTCAAAACAAGATACATATTCTTTAAGGTCACCACCACCAATTCGCTGAGTGATAGTTTTTCGTACTTCATCGCTAGCTTGTATTGGCAGACCTAAATACTGACGTATTACTTCAATGAACGGTTGATAAGGTGAGATCCGACCGTGAGGCTTACAATGGCCTTCAAGATACAATACATCAGAATCTAGACGTTGGATGAATTCGTAGAGGAAACGTGATTTGCCTATTCCTGCCTCTCCGAAAATTCCTACTGCCTGGCCTTCGCCCTTTACAGCTTTTGTAAATAAACTTTTTAATGAAGTCAGTTCATCTTCACGTCCTATGTAAGGAGTTAACCCTTTTGCCTTTGCCTTACCAAAGCGTGTTTGTTGAGGACGAATACCCAATGGAATGTAAACTCTAATGGGTTTTTTCTTACCCTTAACTGTGATTTCTCCGACCTCGGCGAAATCAAAAACATCTTTTGTTAGTCTATAAACACTTTCGCCGACGAATATCTGACCTGGTTGTGCAGCACTTTGGATCCGCGATGCAGTATTGACAGTATCACCTATTACGGTATACTGTTTTCGTAGATCAGAGCCTATACTGCCAGCAACAACTAATCCAGTGTTAAGTCCTACATGCATCTGAATCGGAAAAGGCAGGATTTCGTTCAATTCGTCCAAAGCCTCAATTATCTCCATGGCTGTCTTGACAGCGCGCTCCGGATCATCCTCATGTGCTACTGGTGCACCAAACAATGCAATGATGCAATCCCCCATATACTTGTCAACTGTTCCCTCGTATCTGTAAATTATTTCAGTTAGCCTATTGAAGCAAGAATTAATGATATTTATAACCTCCTCCGGATCAAGCTTCTCAGACATCTGAGTAAAGCCGCTAATATCCGTGAACATTATGGTAACGTTCTTTCTTTCACCTTTCATTTTTATTACATTAGGGGGAATTCTAACTGAACGTAAATCTGGGTGTATTTCATAATCAGCGTGGGATAACGCAAGTCTGGCTCCACATTCATCGCAAAACTTTGCTGCCGTCCTGACCTTATGTCCACAATCAGTGCATGCAGCTGTTAAATCTGTGCCACATTCCCTACAAGATTTGGAATCTATTAGATTTTTAAAATCGCATCTAGGACATTTCAGCCCAGCATCCCTATCTTTGTCGACAAAGTTCATTACTTACTCTATTGCGCCAATTTAATTGAGATTGCCATATATTTGTGCCTTGAGATATTATAGCTTGTCTCGTTCTTCATTATTTTCAGCGTGTCAAGAAATCAGTAACTCTAGAATCAACGAATACAATGTCTGCAGCATGCTGTATGTGTAAGTTTATGTATAAACATACGCGATAATCGAGGAACTGAAATAGCGCAACTTTTTCTTATAATCATTAGCATTATTTCAGATAGTGAGCCAGACTCTGCACCTTGGATAAACAAGAACGATACTCCAGTCATATTGTTGCTGCCGGTTGCAGTTGCCGCTGCAGTTAATTTGCTCCAGAAGTCGGTGTAGCGGATACAATCTTCGTAACAGGAAATAGTAGAGTTGACGATGAAGATGCTACTAACTATTAACAGCATTCCAAATATTGCCAGACATGTATGATTTTGGTTTGACATACGACAAGAGATGTTATGCGAGTATTTATCCATCTATATGTTCCATACATGAGTTTTTGGAATAGGAATCTCTCTTAAATCAGATTTGTCTTCAAAAAATATCTAATTCCAGAACGTCAACGACATCCTAAGTGCAGCCCCCTCTTCCCTCTTCCGATGCTATAGTGTTTTTTGACTAGTCTCCTCATTACTATTTCAATCGATTTGAAACGATGTAGGAATCCAAACCACAAGGAACATGTAGCAAACTTCATCAAGAAATATCCTTCGACAAAAGGAAGAGTTCCTCAGACTATCATCTTAGTCGACCCAAATGATTGATCTGTTGCATTAGAGAATCCTGATTTGAATACAACGGAATGTTGCTAGGTTTGCGAGCATCGCCGAGGACATAACACGGGCTGAAAGCGGCATAGGAATTACGGGTCTAGGACAAGTATGCTTCTGTCAATGGAAGAAAAGGCTTTAGTTAGTGGTAGCGTCAAAATCAATCAAAAATCTTCTGTATTCATCTTTCATACTATACTAATCTCAAGCCGGAGTAAACACACGTCAGTCTGAGGATTGAAGAGTCTATCGTCATAACTTGGGGTTTAGAGCTTTTATCAAGGCTAGAAAATTCGCACATAACACAATGATACGTTGTGTATTCATTTTATGGTCATTCCAACTAAAAGTCTTTTTGGTAATTTTATAAGATTTACGAAATGAAAAGAGGTAGTGCGGCCGAGAATTTGTCCAATTGAAAGGAAAGGACTGGCCAGCCGCTACCCAAGCCATGCTGATTTACGATATGCTCACATTTCATATTATATTATTATATAATAGACATTATGGAACTTGGTTACTTGTTCTTCCAAATTTGGAAAATCTGATAGGGAAGTAGACGACTAATAAACGACATGTCGGACGCATTGGTCGCCTACCTCAACTTGAGAGACAGTGAGATTCTTTGAGTGACTTAACGGCCCCAACTGCCGGCAACTGATACAACATACTATAAAAGCAGATAGAGAAGGACAGCCTACATACAAACATAGGAAGAGGTGTAGCCGTCCTTCTCTTCACTTATTTGATCAACATCATTAATCAAATTATGCAAAAAGAGTATGGTTATTATAGTATTATATAAAGAAAGAAAATTATAGTTTAGTAGTTGGTATTATTGTTATTTCTCTTCTATCGTATCAAGTCGTAACTGTATTGGTATCTTTCTTTCGTTGCATAGCGTCTGCGATTACAGTAGGTTGCAATAGTATCTTTCACACTCTGCCAGATCTCATGATCCGTTGGTGGTTTACCCTCACTAGTCAACTAGCCATTATTTAGTTGGATTTGTCTATCCAATAGTTCCTTCTTGACTGCTTTTGTAATCCTTTCATAGTTGAGTATATGCTTTGCAGATAGTTTTTCGAGTCTGCCCTCAGACCTTAGAGATGCAATTATATCATCTACTGTGTTCTTGTTACCACAATAGATCCCAACTTGACTCTCGTATTTCCAGTAGGCCTCCATTAGATACATATCTCTTTTATGTTGTTCTTCAGTCATTTCTGCAAGCATACGCATTCGTTTCTGTTTTCGTTCAAGTCCTTTAATAGCGGCTACTGCATGTTTATGCCAGAATGCATTTACCTCTTCCAGGAGTTTACTATCAGAGCCATCTGACTCTCTTGCCTTTATGTTGACCCATCGATACTGCTTTATCTTTCCTTGCTCATTCTTACATGGAACACACGATAACCATCTGAAATCGTCGTCTGTCTTTCGTATGTGTTTTATTAGGCTTCTTAGGGTACTCGACATGTATCGGTCGAATGTCATCGAATGACTTGAATGCAGAGAGATCAAGTCCACATTCTTTGGCATATTCATCGATTACATCCGAATAGACGCGAGAAAATATTTCCCAGAGTGTAAGGCCTTGCTCTACCGTTGTCCTATCTCTCATCAAGTCTTTGAATGGCTGTGCCCTCTTCCGTTTGCTCTTTCTTAGTAAAGCATCTAATCTTTCATCCTCACGTTCGATATATTCTAAGTCTTCTTTAGATGGACGATACACTGGAAGTCCATCAGATGAATTCTCAGTCATTTCTTACTGGACCTCTTCAAGAAGTCAGATAATGCCTTAACTACCAAGTCCGTAACTGGAACATTATCATCGATTGCCTTATGCTTCAGTTCCTTAAACAGTTCTGAAGGTATTCGCCAGGTTACTTTTACTTGGTTATTCCATTCCTTAACCAACATAGTGTCTTTTGATACATGCCATATAAGTCCATTGCCTGCTCATATAGTTTGCCCATTTGCCATATACTTATATGTACCAGTAACCCAGTATACTGGTATGAATCAAGAATTTGAGATTCCAGTAGGCCAGGATAATGATCTAAGCACTAGCCAGAGCCAGAGCCAAAACAACAATCAAAATCCATTGTTTACATATGTATACGATATCCAATGATTAAAATCGAGTGTATTGTAGATTAGTTACTTATAGTATTGCGTTATAATTTACGGACTATATGTTGTAATTATTTAGGTGTCAGGAGCATTATCATACCTTTTCTAGTCCTGCATACAAGTTCCAAGAATTTACTTCCTTTAGGAGTTATATTGTAAGTTTATACGTATTGAAACACGTACGAAGGGGGGAGGAGAGCCGGATGCAATCGAGAAACCACAACCAGAGGAAGAATAATCATCATTACGATAACTGAGAAGGGCTAAGACCTGTAGACCAGCATCACGCCGTCAGCTCGCTACGAGTCACGACGACTTGTTCGATAGTTTTAGATAATCTTTACAGTTCTGGTATTGTCACGAATACTTTAAATGGGTAAGTTGTCAGCTAGTCAAACTTGACTTGATTTGAGTGTGGAAGTTTTAGCAAGGAACAATTGTCCAGAAGGATTTGATATCATGAATAGTGCTAACTTTACAACGGGAGTATGCGTACCACTTTCATCTGAATATGCGAAACAAGTGACAAGAGAAAGATGGGGATTAGAGCAGTTATTCTAATAAAGAAAGGATTCGATTGGTGTGACTTATGTCAAATGTCCAAAGATCATAAAAATACTGACTACCAATAAGATAGTATTTGTCCGCAACTTAGTCAAGAATAAGTTATGAGTCATTGCATTGATTATCAAAATAGTAATAACATGGAAATGTTTGAATGTAAGTACTCGTGATTAACACGTATTATCAGTTAATCTAGCGAATTAAATGAGAACGAAAAGTAGTATAATAATATCCTAAAGGAAATAATGGTCATTATTGTGGTATCTGAGCCCGTTTGAGCTTGTACCTGATAGAAAGACTAAGACTATCGCAAATAACGAAACGTATTTGACCTTCATATTGATTTGATATGATAATGTGATTATGTAGAGTTAGTGACCTTTCAATCCTAAATATGTCACATTTTTCTTAGAAGAGATTTTAGTGCAGTTTGGGTGCTAGCTTCTCTAATACGTGAGTTAGGTAATTGGGTAAAGAATACCGAATTGAGTATCATGACATCTCCATGTTATGTTACTCGCTCTGGATTTATTAGAAGTATTCGCGACCACAGAAGAACCGTTAATTCTGCAACCAGCACAACAAGCAAACCAATCTCAACCACAATGGATTTGGCACATAGGTGGAGGAAATTCATACACCGTGGCATATCCCTCTAATTGGAAGGTAGAAGAAACGCCGCGTGTGACACCTTTTGATGGCGTCGAGTCTTTGTTTACTACAGAATATGGTAATACGATAAGCATAAGATTATCACCTCTAAGGCTAATAGTTATGAACAATTCATCATAAGTGCCGAAGACTATCCAGACTACGTATCAAAGCGCATTCCGAGCGCTACAATTGAAGGATCGGGCTTTGGCTATTATAGTCTAGGCGATCTCCAAACATATGCATTATTATTATTATCTAATCCCGATATTCTCACTATAGATGACAAGATGTTACTAAAACGTATTAATGAATCTAACATACGCAATACGACTTATGGGTAGTTCGATGAATCCCATTAGACTAGAATAACCACTACCTGTAGTAGAGAATAAGAGGTATTTGCTAACTCAAAAAAATTATGGGATACATGATACATTTTCTAAGAAATTTATGCCATTTCTGATTGACTGTACAATATCCTTTGGCGTAAAAATATAAATAGTTACTAATTTGGGATATATAATGTCAAAAATAGATGCTTATTAACCTTTCATTGAATAATGCTCTACTAACTATTTCATCAGGCCGCCAGCATCAGTCATATTCTCCCTAGTGACTGAACTTAATATTTGAAGTGCTTAGTTACTGACCCACTAAAGGAGCAAAGAAAATAAGGGCGGTTTGACCGGGGTGGACTAGGGATATTCTAAGTAGACAAACCGGTTTCAATTCGTTCTGTTATGATATCTATCGATCTAAATTTGGATTTGGCCAATATAAGAGCTGGAATAGAAAGGTTCAAAATGAATGCTAACTAAGAATCGTTATGCCAACCAAGTTCCCATTTATTGCAAACGAGTTTAGTGGAAGGCGCGCTCTTGTCACTGGAGGAACTGCAGGGATAGGCAAAGCTATAGTAGACCGATTTCTCGACGGAGGAGCCAACGTCATTACGACGGCACGCAAGATGACGCATGATAATGATGATGATAAAAAACGAGATCTTGTATTTATTCAAGCAGACCTCAGCACATCCGAAGGATGCACAAAAGTGATCAATGATGTCATTTCTCAGTTTGGTAGAGTGGATATTCTTGTGAATGTTCTCGGAGCATCGTCTGCCCCAAGCGGAGGCTTTAGCGTCTTAACCGATGAGGAGTGGCAAAAAGAGCTGAACATAAACCTTCTGGCAGCTGTTCGATTGGATAAAGGGTTACTACCAGCGATGATCAAGCAAGGGTCAGGTGCGATTATTCATATATCATCGATTCAACGAAGGCTTCCCTTATATGAAGCAACATTGGCTTATGCAGCTGCAAAGGCTGCATTAACAACTTACAGCAAGGGATTATCAAACGAAGTAGCTCCTAAAGGAGTTCGTGTCAATACCGTTGCTCCTGGATTCATTGAAACATCTGCGGCTCAAGGGCTCATAGAACGTTTAGCAAAACAAGCTGGAACTGATATGGAAACCACACGCCAAGAATTAATGAAATCCCTTGGCGGTATTCCTATCGGTCGTCCTGGGCGTCCTGAAGAGGTAGCCGAACTTGTCGCGTTTCTAGTATCGGATAGAGCTTTGTCAATCAATGGAAGCGAGTATGTAATCGATGGAGGTACGATTCCAACAGTTTAATCCTTTGCCAGATTGGAAAATATGATGATGGTCAGCTCATCTAGCATAGCGGTCTTCAAAAATGGTATCTATAGCGATGTTAGATCGAGAACAGTTGTCACTCATTCCATATTCCATTCTTGTAATTAATGGTATGAGAAGTAACTTTATCTTGCTCATGAATAGTAAACTATGCCGATGGATGGACAGATTGATCATCATAACCAGTAACACTCGCAAACTAAAGCTATTGATACTTCCGATTCTAGTAAAAAAAACAAAAGGGGAGAAGTAAACCATCGTAGTGTGTTACTGTGATTTGAGAGAAGCCATATCAATTGAGAATCGATACTTCACATCTGCACGGGACAGTCTGTCGTAGGCCTCATTGACCTTCTGGATTGGAACGATTTCTACATCTGCAGTGATGTTATTCTTGCCGTAAAAGTCAAGCATCTCTTGCGTTTCGGCAATACCCCCGATGAGAGTGCCAGAGAGGCTGCGACGCTTTAACAGAAGGCTTATGGCCGAGACGGCATAAGGTTTGTTCGGTGAGCCTATGATAGTGATGTTGCCGTCGCGGGCTAGTAATTGTATGTATGCGTTAATGTCGTGCTCTGCAGAGACTGCGTCGAGGATGAAGTCGAAACTACCTACATGCTTGCTCATCTGATCGGTGTTTCGCGAAATGGCTACATCGTCGGCGCCGAGCCTAAGCGCGTCTTCTTTCTTGTTAGCAGAAGTAGTAAAGACTACGACATGGGCTCCAAGCCCATGTGCAATCTTTACCGCCATATGACCCAGCCCACCTAGACCTACTACACCGACCTTCTTATCTTTGGTGACACCCCAATGTCGCATGGGCGAGTAAGTTGTAATTCCGGCGCATAGGAGAGGTGCGGCTCCTGCTAGATTCAGGTTGGAAGGAACGCGTAGGACAAAATCGTCTTTAACCACAATACTGTCTGAATAGCCACCATAGGTGACGCCTCCAAGGTGCAAGTCTGGAGAGTTGTAGGTGAGAGTCATGTGTGGGCAGAACTGCTCGAGACCGGCTCGGCACTCGGTGCAGTTGCCGTCGGAGTCAACCAAGCGAGCCGACTGCGAGCATGGTCGCCCGGCTTGAACTTGGTGACTGCGGAGCCAACCTTGGTGACACGGCCAACGATCTCATGTCCGGGAACGCATGGATAGACAGTGGGCGCCGTGCTCCATTCGTTACGGACTTGGTGGAGATCAGAGTGGCATATGCCACAGAAAAGGATTTCAATCTGAACATCGTGCTCGCCCGGATTGCGTCGCGGGATCGTGAAAGGAACAAGAGGCGATTTAGCATTCGGCAGCAGCGTAAGCCTTTGCTTTATACTGACCACGTAATTCTGGGCTAAATTCGTGTTGTCATGATAATCTCGCATACTTTATTCTCTGAAAATTGATATGCTTCAGTCCCTCGTAAATATCAATTACAACCTTAGACAAGATACAGTTCCTCTCTACTTGATCTGCTCCGTGGCGGCCATCCAATTCTCCACGTGATAGGCCGTCGCTAGCTTGCCGTCCCTGACGGTGAACATGTCAATCGAGATCGTCTTGAAGCTCTTCCCGGTGGGCTTAGCGCCGTACAGCTCGCCCGTCGGGGTGCCGGTGGCTTCACCCCGGACCACTATCCGGTTGCCCGACGTCCAGATATCCTTGATGGTCCAGTGCAGATCTGGGATTATCTTCCCCAAGCCCGTGAATACCCCCGCTAGTTGATCACGTGACAGACAATCCGAGTTGGTCGAACAGGATTGGTAGTCCGGGTTGGTTGCATTCGCCAGCAAGGCCGGGACGTCCTTTTTGGTCGGCTCATTGAGCGCCTCATAGAGCGGCGCGACTATCGCACGGGCCTGTTCCACGGTCAGCGACGTGGCAATCTCACCCTGCGGTGTCTGAGCGTTCGCGCTCACAAGCGCCATGCCTAACGCCAACGAGGCGAACAATGTCAGCGACCCGGCGACATACAATGCATTCCGGCTTTTTAGCACGTCGATGAATTGGCTTCCATACGCAGGTTCTTCAGTTGTCTTGGATTTCATAACTAATTGCTCCTTATTCATTCTCCGAAGGATTCGGAAACTTGTCTCCGAACATTGGAAATCCACCCTTTGACTGTTCTTGGATTGCTTCGTCTTGAATTACATCCCAGTGTTCAACCAGAAGTCCCGTCCTCGATGCGAACGATGTCGGCTGCAATCCAATTCATAGGCTGGCCCATGCCCGAAAATCGTCCTTGGACGATTACAAAATCTCCATCAGCCACAATTATACCCGGTTCATACTTTAGTGTTGGTGGACTGTTCTTGACGAGGTTGAACAGGCCGTCGCGACCAGGAGGGACGACAGCACTATGCTGGATGTATTTGGGTGACCAATAGCGCTCAGCCGTTAAGTAGTCTCGCTGATTGAACAGCGTGTCGAAAGCTTTGAGGACAAGTGCTTTGTTCTTCTCTTCTAACCCAGTGTAATTATTTGCTGTTGTATTCTGTACTCCCTGTGTGCCTGTACTCCTGGGGGTAGTATTGATGTCTTATTATTCGACTGTGCGTTAGCAAAATCAGGATGTGCATACAAAGCAAAACTTGCGATAAACATTGCACCTACACCTATACTTAATACAGTTAGGCGTATGGCCTTTTCTTTATATGTAGCCATACTACGGGTATGTAATGCGACTATATAACCCAGGAAGTTACAATCTGGTAACTTACCTACTGGTAACTTTCAGATTTAATAACGTGCCTAGATTCTATTATACATATGAGTTCAGTTCAAGCGCCCGCTCATTTGAAGTGGGACGTGTTCATGACGCCTGGCATACCCATAGTCACCAATGATATTCCTCCGGGCGTGAAAGAGGTGTATTTTCAGGCGATGGCGTCAACCCTAATTCATGGTGTGCGAGATGCCGTCCTGGTGGACGCCTTTATGACCGTCAAGCAGGCAAATGACCTGGCAGATTGGGTTGCAGCAAGGGCAAGAACCTGACAACCATCTATATTACACATGGTCATGGAGATCATTGGTTTGGAATCGGAACTCTTCTTGAACGCTTCCCAAATGCTAGAGCAGTAGCGACGCCTGATGTCGTGAAAGTCATGCGCCAGCATGCCTCCCCAGAGGTCCTTGAGAAGGCTTGGAAGGCGGCGTTTCCTGGTCAGATCCCGGAGCGCCTTGTGATCGCCGAGGAGCTCAAAGGAAACGTAATTGAACTTGAGGGGCATGAATTGGTCGCAGTGGAACTCGGCCATACCGACACCGATTACACGACCTGTTTAAATGTCCCCTCCGACGGACTAGTGGTCGCCGGTGATGCTGCCTTATAACGACGTTCACCTCTACCTAGTAGAATCAAATGCTAAGAGTCGCCGGGAATGGATCTCTGCACTCGACAAAATCGAGTCGCTTAATCCACGCGCAGTTATCGCCTCACACAAGCGGCCAGGTAGCGAAGACAATCCAACGATTATCGAACAGACACGGCAATACATTCGCGAATTCGACCGATTAGTGGAAACCACGACAAACGCTCAAGAGCTCTATGACAAGATGTTGGAGCTCTATCCAAATCGAGTCAATCCGGGGTGGGCACTCTGGAGTTCGGCGCGAGCAGTCAAACAGTAATTTGGGAGTTACTAATGTATGTCCCTCTCAACCTGAATCGATGGTCCTTGCAGATCATTCAGTGGAACAGTATCACAAATGCTGTCCACAATATCCTAACGTCGCAGCGCTTGTCCACATAACTACCTTTGCATTTGATCGGGATTAGTCACTGTCGAGTTTCGTTTGAAAATAGCTAACGATATAAGCATATGGTTACCTTTAGATAATATTGTTTAATGAAGGAATGGGCATAGCATTAACGGACCATCTGCGTAAGTGGGGAATGAAAGTTTGTCCTATCGATAGAAGTTTAAAGATAATGGGTCAACGCTATGCTCTCCACATAATGAGAAATATGATATTGCTAAAGCAAAATCGGTTTAATCAATTTCTAAATTCTGTTGAAGGCATAAACGCCAAAACTTTGACGATCAGACTACAACAGCTTGAGGAATATGGTCTAGTTGAAAGAAAGTTGATTCCCGGCAAGCCAGCGCATACAGAATATTACCCCACCGAAAAAGGTATGGCTGTACAAAGAATCTTGGTAGAGATCGCTTCGTTCAGTGCAAAGTATGAGCCAGAGATAATTTTCGTAGATAGGAAGCCAAGAAATAATGGGAAGCCACTCTTTGGGACTAGAAATTTGTCTGAAGTTTATGATTCTTGAACAACACAGGTAATTGGCGGGACATTGGCACGACTTTACGATGTCGGTATACTTGGTGCTGTCAAGCTATCGTCGGCTCTAGATATGGTTCCTACTCCCTCACGCTACTTTAAGGTGCTTTTCATTTTGTATTGCACAAATTAGATAGACTCTCTAATGCTTACCTTTGCTCGTTCCTTAATCTGGTTCAAAATATCGTGTTTATTCGAAGAATCTAAAATCTTACCTATTATATTTACAGGAGAGTATGCCAGTATTTTCCCGTTCTTACTAATGGGAGTTGGTCCATAAAATAAACACAATGCATTTCCTTCGGGCCAGTAGGCAACATCCAATTCATTAACTTCTGTCTTTGCATTATCTTCCTGTTCGACAGTTATTGTAGTTCGGTCAGTATAAAGCTCCTCTCCCCACTTGTTGATGCTAACTTCAATTGGCAAATTGTCAAGTATCGCTTTGAAAGTCTTTGGGGAAAGTGTATCATCTAATTCTATTCTAACATTTTTATCATCCAAATCCGGAAATACAATATCAATTATCCTTTTCATAACATCAAATTGATCAATGGTAACTTATATACCTAAATGCATTATGAAATATATACCAAATGCATTTTGTATTATTTCGATGTTATGATAATCATCGTTATTATTATTCCCATGCAGCTATATCTTTCTCCGCTATTATTTTTGTAGGCTTAACACGTACGAGAATAACACCTTCAGTAGTATTTCTTTTCCCATACGCTTTTGCATTACTCTTACCCATATATCGTTCTGCTATTCTGGTATTCCACTTTAATAATTCGTTATATTTCTGAGGAACTATTTTTGCGGTACCATGAATAGTTACAAACGAAAACTGGGGTTTCTGATCATCTACACAAATGCTCACCCGATTATCGCGTTGAATATTTGTTGCCTTAAGTGAATCTTCATATGTAGTAAAAACAATATCTTCTATTTTCCTGGCTGTTCGATTTTTTTGCTCATCTAATACGAACCAAACTGGAACAACATGTGGACTTCCATCTTTATTGACTGTGGTAAGTTTTGCTGTAAAAGTACCTTGCATAAGAAATTATTTGTTCCATTTTTGGACATGTATGTCATTGTAGATACATCGTCTAACTTTCTAAAAAGGAATTACAGCGATATTTTTAGTAAACAGTGGAGATATTTTTGGCACTCTGTCAGTTCACTTAAGATAGCGGCCCTTTTGTGGTGAGTTATCTATATTAGTTGGCGATATACATCTGACATATAATGATGTTCATACATAAGGGAGACATATTTAATGGGTATCATGTTTCAATTTCGGGCCCCGAAGTTGCTGATTGTCTGGCAATACGTGAACTTGTGGATGCATATGCACATTGTGCGGATAGACGTGACTCGAAAGGACAAATGTCACTTTTTGCTAATGACACACACTTCGTTGTATTCATGGATGCTAGATCAGAGAAACCGTCGATGGAATTCAAACGACGAGAAAATTTGGCGCCCGTATTCGACGAACTAAATAAATACGAAACTACAACCCATTTCATGGGGCAAAGCACCATTGTACTAGATGGAGATCGTGCCACTGGAGAAACATACTGCATTGCCCATCATGTGTTGGCATCGGAGGGGAAACGGACTCTTTTTATTGCCTCTCTTCGTTATTATGATGTCTTCACAAAAGTCGAGGGAAGGTGGCTTTTTGCTGAACGCAAGCTCATGGTTGATTGGACTGACACTCGCCCCATAAATATCTGATTCACTACGCATATTATAAGAAGTTTGCATTTTTACGTGTTCAGGAAAGGTACAAAATAATGGCATCAGAATTATTGAAAGCAATTCCTCACATGAAGCCAAGGACCCACCTCACATTTTTAATGAACCAGAAAAATTGACTAGGTGAGATATGTGAAATTTGTACACAGAGGAGTTCTCGATTTGTTTCATTGAAACGGCAAGCTGCAATAAGCCTCCAATAACGGTAGTTACTAACTTAGAGATAAGTGATTATCCCTTCTCCTTTCAAGTGCATATCAGCGGTGCACATTAATTCCTAGATGTTCTTGATTTCTGTTTTTTGAAGTTCAAGGAGCTTGTGTTTTGGCAATAACTAGTGATTGCCAATTTGACATATAATCAATAATACACGGAGAGAGCTGGGAGAGGGTGTGGATCTATTGATAGTAATGGGTAAGTTTCCTGCCATGTATTCATATAGTACAATGTACCATTTAAATAATATGGCAAACGTGGCTGTCGTGACAGGTAGCTCAAGTGGAATAGGATATGAAACGTCGCTTCTGTTGGCAAGAAATCAATTTACAACATATGCAACTATGAGGAATTTGAATAAGAGTGAGGGATTACAGGAAATTGCAACGAAGGAAAAGATCCCACTAAAAGTAGCTCAACTAGATGTAAACAATGACTCATCAGTAGATAATGCAGTAGATTCCATAATCAAAGAAAATGGCAAGATAAATCTCTTGGTCAATAATGCCGGCTATGACTTGTTTGGTTCTCTTGAAGAGGCTAGTATTGAGGAGATAAGGGAGCAGTTTGAAACAAATTTCTTTGGTGTAGTAAGAACCACGAAAGCAGTGGTACCAACCATGAGAAAACAAGGGAGTGGTACTATCGTTAATATAAGTTCTGTTGGTGGAAGATTAGGGTTAACTCCATTTGGAACTGCATATCACGCAAGCAAGTTTGCCATAGAAGGTTTGACAGAATCATTAAGACATGAGCTTGTTGATTTTAACATAAACATCATACTAGTTGAACCGGGTGCTATCAGAAGCAACTTTATGGATAACATTAAGACAGTTAAAGGATTTCATTCAAATAAATCCCCATATGCCAAAACAGTACAACAGATGTTTCAAGGGCTCGAATCATTTTTTGCTAGTTCATCTCATCCTGTTGATGTAGCACAAGTGATCCTAAATGTAGTAAATTCACCAAGCCCAGAATTAAGATATCCTGTGGGAAAAGACGCAGAATCAATCTTTAAAGCACGAACAGAACTATCTGACAGAGATCTAGAGAAGTGGGTACGGGAAAGTTATATGGAAAAGAAGGGTTTCGTACAGTTAATGATCCCGTGTAGATGACAGATGAAAAAGTCGCTGTCAGCCGTCGTCGAATATGCTAAATCTGGAGTCAGAACAAATGCACATATCCTGTAAATCATACTGGTTGTTCATACGTTACTAATATTAGGAGCACCTTTAAATTGATGCACAAAGAATGTTCTTGTTCATAGTGGCAGTAATGGCTTGAAATTAGGCGCAAATGACGCGCCATAATCTATCTTCAATCTTTGCGAGAACCTGCAGATAGCGGCTTTTAGTGATTTCGTAAAGGCGATAGGGTCAGAATATTAGCTCGGCAATGTGCCTATCACTTAGATTTATCCTATCAAGGGTTTATTATCGAAAGTTATATTATATATTAGATGATTACTAGTAGAATCTACTAGACATTGACGACAGGACAAGACTGGAATAAAACAAACGGACCAGTACGAGGTGAATATCGTGAAGACTGATAGAAAGTGCGAGATCTGTGGAGCACTTAACATGCTGGTGGACAGTTTTGCTTATGATGCAGAATATAGCTACGATGATTATTATCAAACTGACTCGGTTAAGTTTTGTCCTTATAGCTCAAAGCTCGAATGTGTTGATTGTCATAAGAAAGAGCATTCTAACAATAGAGCAAAAGAATGAATTTGCAAAAGACAAAGCTCCCTAATTTCTTAATCTATTAGGGAGATCAATCGTAACAGCTGCAGCTGCATATTCTTTGCAATTATTATTAATTATGCTATAACTACCACACAAAAATATCACTAATATGATAGTATGATGAATCAAACTCGATAATGGACTATATCTCCTGTTTTCGTCTATTTGAGGTTAAATCTACCCACAGGTCATGTCTAGAACAGTATTAGTGTGTTGACAATAAAGTAACGGTGGGCATGATATTATTTCGTTACTATTAGGACTATTCAGTGGAGAATGCATTGTAAGGTTCATTCTTATTCATAGTCATTCATTTTCGTCGCTATTTTCATCTTGATCCTCTCCCTCATTATTATTGTCGCTGTTCCCATTCACCTCATCTTCTGCACCCTCTTCGGCTTCCGCTTCATCTTCATCAGTACCTGGGGGAGTAACGATGTCCGGAGACGTAGGGGAAGGAACTCCAGTAGAAGTAGTTTCTTCGCCTGTAGATAATATCCTGTAGAGACTTCCTTGTCCTTCTGTGCCTCGATCATAAGCGAGAATATACAAATTACCATCAGGACCAGTCTCTATATCATTGATTCCCATGAAACCCGTCTCAAATGTAACAGCTGATATTTCGTCGTCACTATCTGCGATTAGATCACTTAACAAGGGATCATTTTCCAAATTCAAACCAGTTCTATTAGCATTTGGTTCAAAGTAAAAAAGTGTGCCAGTGGTTATATCTCCTACAAAAATACCATTTTCATAACGCATAGAAACAAACTAATTTGACTCGACAAAATTCGATTTCGTCATAGGGATCGGTCATCGTCATGCTAAATAACTGGATTGAAGTATACATTTCTATAGATACTACGATGGGAAACTTCAGCATACTGTTACGATTGCCTTTTGTTCCTAAACAGGTTTTAGTAATAAGCCAACTTGCTAAGAGTTTATCAATCGTTACAAATAACACAATCTTACCTTTGACTGAGCCGCTTGCTAGTAATTCATGAGCCTGAGCAGCCTGATTCAGAGGCATCCTTGCTGCAACAATAGGTTTGATCTTCTCTTGATTTAGTAAATTTAATAATAAAATTAAATCTTCATGGAACCAATCTGGCTTTAGCCTTTTTAGCGTTTGTATGCTATATAACATAAAATTTTTGTTGTCGGGAACCAGATTCAAGGTAAACATCATCAACCATTCTTGGAGGTCTGTAGTCGGTGTGCCTCCATAAGCGACTAATCTACCACCACTACGAAGAATCTCATATGAGGACTTTAGCGATTTTCCTCCAATGCCATCGAATACAGCATCTACACCTTCCTTACCATTTTGATCATGACTAGTAAGTTTGATAACCTCTTGAACTAAATCGACTGACTTGTAATCTATAGGGATACCACCTAAATTAGATACAATACCATTTTTTTCATATGATGTAGTTCCATACATTTTTTTCAGATTAGCAACTTCCCCAATTGGAGTAGTGCTGTGCCAACACCGCCGGCAGCACCGCCATTAATTAATATGCTTTCGCCAGGTTGCATGTGGGTACAACGATGGAGCATCTGATAAGCAGTGATATAATTCAACACTAAACTTACAGCCTCAGCATGATCAAGTCCAGGTGGGACTGGTACCAGGTCATCTGGTGACAGAAATATATATTCTACATATCCTCCGACTATTGGTAAAGCAGCGACCATCTGACCTGCTTGCCATGTTGATATTTTGTCTCCTACTTTGTCAACAACGCCGACAACATCCCATCCTGGAGTAAATGGTGTTCTTCCAAGATTCCAAGATTCCGGATGAACCCCTTTTCGCATAAGAATATCTGCAAAGGACACTCCTGCAGCAAGCACCTTTACACGCACTTCATTAGCTTGTGGTTCAAGAAGCTCATCCTCAGCTAGTAAGAGATTCTCTGGTCTACCGAATCTAGGTAGTACAATATGCTTATACTTCATTATGATGCAGTGGTAGTAGCCAAACTAGGCTTAAAGGTGTAAAGTGGTGATAAAATCATCATGGACAGAATTATGAGGCAGCCAATTAAAGTAGTAGAATTAGAAAAAGGCTTAGAATTCAAGATACGGTAAGATACATGCAATACTTCTAAATAAATATACTATCGCTTGTTTGAATCACCTGTACTTATGTGACTATGATATATGGGAGACGTGGTAAAAATATTGACGTAATTTGGGGATGACATATGACCATCAAAGATTGGCAGTCTTTATTAGGGACAGGCGGTAGACTTTTAACGTGTCTTTTTGAGAATCCTGGTCATGACCTTGTTAGCATGCTCCGAAGTGGAAAATCTGATTATTATATCAAGAAACATATAATTGAGAATATTTCATTCAATTGCTCTTGAAATTTACTGTAAAGTTCTGTATCCTCTCTCTTATCGAAACTAACATTTCCTACCTTTTCTACATTTCCTATTGCTTTATCAAGCTCTGATAAACCAATAGTACATTCCGCTAATCTGTTTGTCAAGAAGAACACAGAAGAAAGAAGATAAATACAATCGTACAGGTGTAGATTATATTTCAGGTATGGTTCAGCCCTATCGAACGAATTAAGAGGCGACACGTACGATATGGTAATTTATACTTAAATATGCATGAAGGAGAATTTGATATGTTGAGTGGAATGGAACTATTGAATGGAGGTCGTAAATGACACCTAAAATACTTTCTATCAATGTTTCTCTCCCTAAAGAAATAGATTTTGAAGGACAGAAGGTAACAACAGGTATTTTCAAGGAGCCTATTGAGGGACGTATAATGTTAAGAACACTTAATCTAGATGGTGACAAACAAGCAGATTTAACAGTTCATGGTGGTCCAGATAAGGCGGTATATGCATATCCGATAGAACATTATGAATTCTGGCGTAAAGTTTATCCTGACATGGAGATGCCAAATGGGATGTTTGGAGAGAACTTTACAATAGAGGGTCTGATGGAAATCGATGTTAATGTAGGTGATATTTTTAGAATAGGATCTTCAAAGGTTGTTGCAACTCAACCTAGAATGCCATGTTATAAACTCGGTGTAAAATTTGGACGTATGGATGTCCTCAAAAAGTTTCTAGCAAGTGGTCGTTCAGGAATTTATTTCAAAGTGTTAAAAGAGGGAGAGGTTGGTGCAGGAGATTGTAATAGTCCGAATAAAGAATGATTCTAATCGAGTCGGCATTGGAGACATTGTAAGATTGTACGCAAGTGACAGAGAAGATATCAAGACAATGCGACGTGCTGTCAAAGTTGAAGCTTTGCCTGAAGGATGGAAACACTATTTTTATGAACAAATTAGACGAGTAGAAAAAAAGTTAGGTCAAAGGTAACTCCTGTGAATGAAAATAGAAATGAGAAATAGGATGAATTCAATACGCATGACATAGAAGAACAACAACCAGATCCGCTGGGATATCATGGATAAAAAAGCTACTCTCACTGATAGCTATGGTAGAATTGCACTCTTGTACTTGAGTATGCCCAGCACATAACCAGTAGCCAAAAGAATCCCTCGTTCTGTACCTACGGCACGAACAGGGCTAGAAAATAATGAGCCTACTGCCCATGAAATAGAGCTGATGATCAGTAAAACGACACCAGTCCAGCTAGATTCCTCTGATTCTAGAGTAGGAAGAACTAAAATGATTAATCCTACAAATCCAGCAGTAATGCCTGCTATGCTTAGTCTAGTGGGTTTTTTCCCAAGAAACAGCAACATGAATATTGCTACCCAAATTGGTATGGTGGAATTGATTAGAGACTGCGGCTCCTGAAGACAAGTACTGAGCCCCTAATGCGAGTATTCCCTGTCCCCCCACAATAAAGAATAGGGCTGATAATAACCAGCCTTTCCAGAGTTGTTTATTTTTGATCTGAATACTCTGGTAGTCTTTTTTATTGGAACGACGATAATCAGTATGAAGCAAGATATAATGAGTGGCTACTAACAATACACCTGCGATGAAAAAACGCATTCCAAATGAAGCCAGTGGTTCAACTTCATCAACGATAATCTTGATCGCGATAAAGCTCGATCCCCACAGAAGTGATAACATCATGATAGCTACTAACACTACGGTTAATTGCGAGTGATGCATCAGAGTGCTATCGAATCCTTCATTATATTTGTTTTATTGATGAATTATATAGTTGCAAATTTGCTAATTTGACTTTTTGTTGGATCGGTGAACATAGCTAATAAATTACCTAAGATTTAATGATAGAAAATAATTAGTAGACCAATTGTGCTACTTGGAATTAAAATGTACGATCAATTGGTCATTTACAAACTATAAGAGTAGGGATATTAGACCAGTTGGGATCCAAAAAATGTATATCGAACCGCAGGTAGTACATTTTAAAATCTGGCAACTGCTAGTCAACATAACGTAGCGACTAGATCGACTTAGATGGTTGGCAGGTAGGAAAACGTCAACTAGATGGATATACATTTTAATGTAGTCACCGTCAAAATTTTTATAGTGTAGAAAAAAGGTATATTATAAATTGAATCCACAATTATCCAAGGCTATTTTTGGGATAGGGTTTGCGTTGTCTGTCGCATCAGTAGCAACTGTCTATGTCATGATGCTGGCTACACAGAATCAGAACTTAAATACGCAGGCTAATCCCACCTCTCAACAACCTGCGCCAACGAATTCTAATACTGGCATAAATACCTCAACAACAATTGCAATACCTAATGGAGCGGCGGTAGGTATTTATCAAATACCTAATTTTGTACTATAGTGACTATGATTATGATATTTCCACCAGAACACTACAATACTGTTATTTCAGTATTGCTCTAGTCTTAATAAAGAGAGACATCCTTAAAGTATTTCTAAAAAGCCTTAGACGCAAAAAAGAGAATTACGTTTAGTACATTAAACAGGTTCAGACTCATAAAAATCTGATATGTACTCTGTTAGAACTCCTAGAGAGAATTTAACGCATTGTCTAGCACTCATCATCGGACCACACTCGTCTAACTGTCATGAGCGTTTTCGTACTTACAGAGATTTGTGAGAGCCATCTCTTTAGGACAGCATGTCGGATATAAATCAGAACCTCAGGCAGCCTCAGCTATTTATTATTAGTACTACACTTATCACGGCGTATTTGAAACAGCCATAACTATTTTGAAGCTTGTTGTAAGGAGTACGCTTTCTTCAATTCGTCAGAGGTATAGATCCTTGCTTCTTTTTGTTTCCTATCTCCAAACTTTGGCTTGTATCTTCCAAGCAGTATTGAGTTTCCTACCACTGTCACTGAGCTCATTGCCATTGCTACTCCAGCTAACATAGGAAGCCATCCAAATATCCCAACACCTAGAAAAGGTACCAAGACACCTCCAGCTATCGGAATTAATCCAGCATTATATGCAAATGCCCAGAATAGATTTTGCTTTATCTTGGATACAGTCTTCTTTCCAAGATCAAGGGCTGTAACTACATCCCTAATATCATCTTTGATCAAGATAATACCTCCAGTCTCCTTGGCAACATCCGTTCCAGAACCTATTGCAATGCCCAAATCAGCTCTTGCCAGTGCTGGTGCATCATTAATTCCATCACCTACCATCGCCACCACTTTTCCTTCACTTTTTAGTTTAGAGATTACTCGTTCTTTTTCTTGGGGTAATACTTGAGCAATAACTCTATCAATTCCAAGCTTGGATGCAACAGCATTAGCAGTTCTTTCATTATCTCCTGTAAGCATTACCACTTCTATTCCCATTGATTTTAGTTCATCAATTGCTTCCTTAGCATTCTCTTTTATAGTATCTGCAATACCAATAATTCCTGCAAGTTTATTGTCAATTGCCACGAGTACCGCTGTTTTTCCCTGATTTTCAAGATCTTTGAGTTTCGAATCTGTAGTTGCAGTAACTTGGATATTGTTATCATCCATTAACTTTCTATTTCCGACAAGTATTGCATGATCAGCGTATCTGGCCTGAAGACCATGTCCTGATACCGCTTTAAAAATGTCGGGATTTGACACCATGATGCCTTTTTCTTTTGCATAACTAACGACTGCCTGACCTAAAGGGTGTTCAGAACCTGACTCTGCAATTGCAGCAAGTCTGAGTAGTTCTGTCTCGCCTATAGTATTAGTAAGATCTATAATATCGGTTACAGATGGTTTGCCCTTTGTCAATGTTCCAGTTTTGTCAAATACTATTGTTTTGACTTTGCGTGCTATTTCCAGATGTTCTCCTCCCTTGAATAATATACCATATTCAGCTCCCTTTCCTACACCCATCATCAACGCAGCGGGTGTTGCAATACCAAGAGCACATGGGCATGCAATAATTATCACAGATACAAATGCTAAAAGTGAAAAAGTAATGCCTATACCGCCAATAAAATACCATCCAAGGCCTACACCTATTGCAACTACTAATACTGCTGGTACGAAATATTTGGCTACCTGATCTACCAATCTCTGCATCTGTGCTTTTCCTGTTTTAGCTTCTTCTACAAGTTTGATAATTTGGGAAAGTACTGTATCCTGTCCCACTTTAGTGGCTTTGATTTTTAGCAAACCACTCTTATTTATTGTAGCACCAATAACCTCATCATCTTTTTTCTTATCTACAGGTATGCTTTCACCTGTTACTGCAGATTCATCGACAGATGATAAGCCATATGTTACAACTCCGTCGGTTGGTATCCTCTCCCCTGGTCTTATGACCATAACATCTCCCCCTTTCACCTGTTCTATCGGAATCTCAAGTTCGACCTCTTCATTTCCTTTTCTTCTTATGACCTTGGCCATCTTTGGTTGAAGGTCTAACAATTTCCTTACAGCATCAGAGGCCTTCTCCTTTGTTCTCGTTTCAAGCAGTCTTCCAATTAGTATCAAGGTGATAATAATTGCTGCAGTTTCAAAGTATACGGACTCAAATGGGAAGTAGCCAGGAGCTATTGTTACTACTGCGCTGTATAAATAAGCGGCAGTAGTACCTATTGCAATAAGCGTATCCATATTCGACGCTTTAGCCTTGATACCATCCCATAACCCTCTATAGAACCGCCATCCGATCCAGAATTGTAACGGTGTTGCTAATGCTAACATCACATAATTAGTATAATTCATAATCTCCATTGGAAGTAGGTGACCAAACTGTCCAGGAAACATGTGAGGTAAACTTAAGATTACTATGGGTATTGTAAGTGCAATACTTATAGCAACACATATCTTGAGCTTTCGTAGTTCTTTCTCGGGCTGAGCGAACTCATTTAAGCATTGATTACTGCAAAAGTAGTATATTCTGCCATCTTTGTTATACTGTATTGTATGGGGTTTTTCCTCAACAAACATGCCGCATACGGGATCTTTTGCCATTCTTTCTACCTTGTATATGCACCGACAGATGTATAAGTATAGGCCTTTACATTTGTAAAAATATAATAGACTGAAGCAACTGTGTGAAATTCACATAGATACAGATGCCTTATGAATTAGATGATTATGATGTAGCTATATACTACATGCTCTGATGAAAGATGGCCGTAAATCATTCCGTGAGATTTCTCGGGAAACTGGTATAACAACACCAACTGTTAAAGCAAGGTTTGAGCGGCTGATCAATGTAATGTAAGATCTGTCTCTCCGATTTTTGATTTTGGGGCAGTAGGAGATGATATAATGAAATCAGAATTATATGATGATGAGATCAGAAATAACAAGCCAGCAGAAAATGAAATTAAAAATAGGAAGATCTACAGCGGCACGTTGCAGAGCCAAGGAAAACTATTGCTTCAAGAAGGGATTGCTTTTCATCATTATCATATCTATTAAAAGAGCTGCCGTCCACGAAAAGTTCTTACCTCCGAGGCCTGCTCCTGTAGTAGGGTCATAATACTCTCTGAATCCCTGATCTGCCACAAGTCTGCATATCCCTTGCCGTATACGTTCTGCCCTATCAATAAATCCATATCGCAATAGGCCTAACCTTAGAGCCCAATTTGTGTTGATCCAGATCGGCCCTCTCCAATAAGTAACTGGCTTGAAGTATGATTCATTTTCATCGGTGCTAGCGATAGTATCATACTCAGCGCAGAAATCAGCATTACTTATCCATTTTACTATTGACTCAGCATCTTGATTTGATATTAGACCTGTATAGATAGGTGAAAGAGATGAAACAGTTCTTTTGATTATCCGATCACTAATTACAATATCATAGTCATAAAAGAGACCATCAGACACATTGGATTTTCCATCTAATGGCATTGTAAAGTATTTGTAAAAATTCTGTTCTGTCCTTGATATCCATTCCGAAATCTCTTGTGAATTTTCTCCTAATATGTTTGCAATATGTACGAGAATCTTGTTGGCAACGTATAGCATGCCACTAAATGATACATCCTTGATCTTGAAAGGGAACTTTTTGTACATCTCTCTCTCATCGTAATTATACATCTTCATCAAATCTATAAGAAAGATGAATTTATTATATTCCGCATCCGAAGGAATAGTATCTATTGCACCGTCTACAGCTATGACATCCAGCCTTTCGAATTTTGAAAGCTTGGTAATGCTCACTCTTGCCAATGCATCATCCCAAATAGGAGAATCATCACGGCCTGATTCCCATGGGTGAAAAATTGTCACCAAGCCTGACTTTTCGGGATCACGTTCAGTCATAAGGTATCTGTGAAATTTCAAGAGGTTTGGATAGACTTTTGCCAAGAACTCTTTAGTTTTTGTTTTATCTTTACTGTTGTAATGAATATAGAAACATGCGAGAGCATGCACGGGGGGCTGAGTCATTCCGGATGTCCCAATATGCATTGGTGCATTAGGAGAACGCGTAATCTCATAATATTCAGCAGTGGGGAAATAAGTTTTTTCCTTCTCATTAAATACTATATGAGGGATCATCCCGTTCTTCCACTGAGCATCTAATAAATATTCAAGTTCCTTCATTGCCCGATCTGTATCAAAGTATGAGTTCCCAATTGCGATAAAGCATGAATCCCAACTCCATTGATGAGGGTATAATGTTGCAGAGGGTATCGTAAATTTACCAGTCCAATTGCCATCTAGTACTTTTTTTGCAGCTTCTACAAGCTCTGACGCATCCAACGGGTACCACGTATTAACCTTGCTTAAAATGTTTTATCTAAATTGATAAGGGGAGATCTTACAACCAAAATATCTAAGGATATTGATCTGTAGAAGTCATGAACAGAGGAATCATCAATTTATTTTTGATTGATTTGATCGAATCATGACATACTATATATTAAAAGGGCCATAAATTATATTCAGACTAGATAATGGAGTTGTTTCATTTTTACGATTTCATAATTGTTATAGTTTTCATACTACTTGTTGTATTATCACTCAATGAAATAGTACTTGGACAACTGGAAAGAGATCTGGGCAATCACATGATTTTAGAACATACCCTATTCTTTTCTATTGGTTCACTGTCAGTATGTGTTGCCGAACGCATTCTGAAGTTCATGGTAAGCAATGAAAGGAATTCTTTTATCAGCAGCAAATCGAAAATCCAGCGTCCTCCTTCGAGAGCAACCGAGAATGCAATCCAGTATTAGAAAGCAACTCTGCGAACGATCTTCAAATTAAATACACATCCGTGGAGCTGGATAGCTATTGCTGGCTCTCTCATTTTTGTATGGCATATACCTCAAATTTTTGACTATGCCTCGACTCATGATTATGTCCATTTTATACAACACCTCTCATTTATCATGGTCGGAGCGGCCACGTTTATGATAATAAGACTTCTCGGAGAATCATTTAACCTGTTTCTAATATTTTCACTTATCGGGATGATGGGTTTTAGTGGATTAATCCTGGTTATTTCAGACAATCCCATTTACCAGGTGTACTCTATAAGAAGCCATCATAATGCGGGTATTTACATGATCATATCCTTTATCATACTTTTACTAGTGATCATGCCCACTTATTTGATTCGACGCACCATGTTTCACATAAATACTTCTACGTCTGGTGGCGATGAATGATACTTGCTAATGAAATATTAAGAAAGTTATATGTACAAGTGTTGCAAAGTAGACGAAGGGTATGGCAAAGATTAACGTAGGAAATGTTTCTGAAATTCCAGAAGGGAAAATGACACACGTTGTAGCTGGCGATAAAGATATTCTAGTAGCAAATGTTCAAGGAAAGTATTATGCAACAAGCAATACTTGTCCCCATCAAGGAGCAGAGCTTCATGAGGGCGAGCTTAATGGTAGCGAGCTAACATGTCCATGGCACGGCTCGAAGTGGGAGGTTACAACAGGAAATTTGAACTGGTTTCCTCAGAAACTAGAGCCGCTAGGATCATACAGGGTTACAGTAGAAAATGATTTTATCTATGTAGAAGTCTAAGTTTCCCATTTAGATTTTATTAATGAGCAAGCAAATGAGAGCTATTGTGGATTTGAGATATTAGCATGGATGATGTGGTTATGATTAGGCTAGTGATATCACATATTGACGAGGAATGGTAAAGTAAACGTGTCTATTAGACCATCAAAGTTTCAACTAAAATTGTTAGAGATAACGTCACATCCAGGTACTGATATAATGTCATTTAAACTAGGCCGTAATGATATTCAACAGGCGAATCATTATTTGGATTATAAACCTGGACAGTATGCCGCTATGGATCTTGAAACTAAGGAGGATGCAGAGGGACCTGTGCGGTCCTTTACGATTGCTTCATCTCCGACGGAGGAGGAATTCATCTTGATTAGTACAAGGATAAGGGATACGCCGTTCAAAAAGAAGCTTGCAAATTTAGAAATTGGGACTCCAATTAAGATTACAGCTCCAGTAGGGCGCTTCGTACTACCTGAGGACGACAATTCTAAATGTGTTGTATTTTTGTCCGGTAGTATAGGAGTTACTCCGTTTAGAAGTATGGTAAAATATGCGACGGACAATCGCTTACCAATAAGAATTGTAATGTTTGATTCGAACAGAAATGAGGAAAATATCCTTTATAGAACAGATTTTGATCAATGTGTAAGAGCAAATAACAATCTAAAGATCATCTATACAATAGCGGGTGAAGGACAGGAAGAATCTTCTTCAAACATTGCTACGGCGGCAGGAGATGATTGGAAAGGCGAAATTGGTTTCATAAATAGGGAAATGCTATTTAAATATGTGACCAGCAATGAATTTGAGGATTCAATATTCTTCATTTGTGGACCGCCTAGTATGCTAAAAGCGATGCAAAGGTTGTTACAAGATGATTTACGAATTCCAGATGAAAGAATAAAGATTGAAGAGTTTACTGGGTACTAGCATATTATACTAGCATACTATTTGCTCCTTTTTCAAATGACCGCTGTTTGCGGTGAGTTAAGTCAAATCTTGGTTTACACTTGTAAGTTTTTATAGTGCCATTTTTGGATATATGCCAGTATTGCATAAAATACTAATGTTGTGAAATACCCTGAAACGACCACAATAATAAGGGCTTTGATTCGACTCATTTTTAGTCAAATGTATCTACCACATTTCTTATTGTTTTGAACATGTTCGCAAACAACTTCTAAATGTTGAGGGAGGTTTTCGATATTTATTTATTCAAGAACGTAGACATCATTTTCTGTCTGTCTTCATGAGCAAAACATAAAGCCCATCCATAAATCTCTAACCGTAACCCTGTATCTAGATCTGTGTCCAGTGCCTTGTTAATCAGCGTCTTGCTTACCTTAATAGCTGTAAAGCCATTCTTTGTAATTTCCTTGGCAAGGGTAATACACTCATTTATCAATTTTCTATTGAGAATCTTTGCTATTTCAGCTGCACGTTCCTTCCCTTTCTTGGGATCTGACTTATCATCTACTTCTGGAGGTAATTGATCTTCATCACCCAAGCTTACTACTTTGTTAACCAAGCCAATTTCATATGCCTCTTGTGCAGAAATCATCTTTCCAGTAAAGATTAGTTCTTTAGCCTTCGCCGGTCCCACCAATCTTACTAGACGCTGAGTACCTCCCCAACCTGGTGGTATGCCTATTCGTACTTCCGTCTGACCAAGCTTTGCATTGCTTGAGGCAATGATAAAATCACATGCCATTGCCAATTCACACCCTCCCCCTAAAGCGAACCCGTTGACAGCCGCTATGACAGGTTTGTCAAGTTGTTCAATTCTGTTAAGTAGTGAGTGCACTCGTGAGGCATAATTTTGAGCTTCGATAGGACTAATATTGACTACATAGGTAACATCAGCACCTGCACAAAATGATCTCTCGCCAGAACCCGTAACAATAACAATTTTTATATCATCATCTGCTGCCTCCAATAGAGAAAGCACTCTCCAATTCCTTCATGGTTTCTCTATTCAATGCATTTAGTACCTCTGGTCTATGAATTCTAAAAATCACAATACTTTGTTCCTTTTGTATAGTGATGTATCTCAAGTGCTGATCCGCATCTCTATCTCTTCCTTCATCCAGTCCAAAGCTAGTCATATTATGATAGGTTACCGTGGTAATTCTTTATCATAATATTTAATTGTTGTACAAGCAAGACAACAAATAGAATCGTTTGAAATTAGTTTTGGTATTGAGGTAAGATTCGCTGCATTCCATAATAATCCCAACTATGAACTTATGATGAGCTCCATTTGACAATAGTAAAATCCATCGCCATTTGGAGATGGATCAAGTCAATAAAATTGTCAATAAACAAGAGCTTACTAGACATACGCCGACACATGCCTATCATTCCTTTTAATTGTATCATGTAATCCAGAGGATTGTGCCCGACGACGGATAACCCAGAGCCGTTTTCAAATTTTATACAATATCTTCTAGATCGAGAGAGTCAGGCATACAGCATATGCCGATCAATTGAAGACATGTCTGACAGGAAATGGATAAGTCTTTTTCAGAGCGCAAAGCTAAGCTTTGCGCCTCACTATTCTTGAAGGTGCATTATTCATCTGTAATAGTATTACTGGAAGAAATTATACATGAACAAGTAGCTACAGTGCAGCGAAAGTACTTTGGAGTTGTCAGATCTAGTTGATATGATTTCTGTGTGGTAGGCGTACGAATGGAGGCATTTGGAGCAGAAGCGCTGGGAATACAATCATTAGCTGTGTGGACTGTATTATATATATGTGGTACTGCATTTCATAAGCAGTAACAATAATTATTCAAAAAACCAGAATGTGGAAACTATATTTAGACAAAAGAAACCGTCCGCCCTTGGATAGTCCAGGATCAGTTTAACGGTCACCTGTAATTTTTGACTGTTGCCAGCCATAAGATGCGCCAAATGATCACGTATGAAAAACCAAAAAGAACACATGTAAATAAACCCTTTGTTATGAAAGTGACTTATAAAGAGTAATTATATAGAATGTACAAGTTCTCATTACGCCAGGTTGATCTCCCACGATTTCAGAATATCTGATCAAACTCGGGCCATAATTATAACTAAATTCTCAGAACATGTTAAATTACATAAAAGGTTAAAGGTTCTGCTACGTAGCCATACTCTATGGATAATAATGGAATATATAGCGAGATCAAAAATTTTGCATTGGCGACCGATCTTTATCAAATAATAATGGCTGCAGCGTATTATTCAAGTCCCTATCATAGAAAAAGGAAAACTATAGGGATTTTTGAAATGTTTCTAAGGAAACTGCCGAAGAACAGATCTTTTATAGTAGTTGCAGGAGTTGAGCAAGTAGTACAGTATGTCTTGAATTTACGTTATGATGACAACCAAATTGCATACTTACAATCTTTAGAAGTGTTTAAGGATGTAAATAAGGGATTTTTTGTTTATCTGCGACGATTCAAGTTTAGCGGATCATTATGGTCGGTACCCGAAGGTACAGTATTATTTCCCAATGAACCAATCATGAGGATAGAAGCTCCGATCATTGAAGCACAGCTATTGGAAACTTGCATTTTATCGATAATTAATTTTCAGAGTTTGATTGCCACTAAAGCAGCTAGAATTGTATCAACAGCTAGCCACAAACCAATTGTAGAATTTGGCTCAAGAAGAGCACATGGACCACAAGCGGGCGTTCTTGCAGCTAGAGGGGCATTCATCGGTGGCTGTGTTGGAACTTCCAATACACTTGCTGGAAAGGCCTTTGGCATACCGGTATTTGGTACTATGGCTCATTCTTTTATTTTAAGTCATGAGAATGAACTTGATGCCCTTAGAGAATTCAACAATATGTTTCCGACTGGATTTCTACTTGTTGACACTTACGATACGTTGAACGCGGTCAATAGACTGCTAAGAGCAGGAATTAGACCTTATGGCGTCCGACTTGATAGTGGAGATCTCTGCATGCTCAGTATAGAGACAAGAAGATTACTAGACGATGCAGGATGTAAAGACACAAAAATTATGGTTAGCGGAGACCTAAACGAGCATTCCATTTCTAAACTCCTAGCGAATGGCGCTCCGATAGATTGTTTTGGAGTTGGCACGGAGCTGAGCACCTCCCGGGATAGTCCTACAATGAATGGTATATACAAATTGGTTGGAGTTAAGGTCCGCAATCCTGACAACAATAGTGGTAAATACGAAATATTGTACAAATCAAAGACTAGCGTGGACAAAGAAACATACCCAGGACCTAAGCAGGTAGCTAGATTCATTAAAGATAATGTTTTAGAAAAGGATTGCTTAATCTTAGAGAACGAAAAGCCCCCTGACAAATGTATTTTGTTACTAAAAAAGTATCTGGAGGATGGTAACAAAATAATTGAAATGCCGTCGATATCTGAGATACAGAATTACTCTTCGAAACAACTAGAACTCCTTCCAACAGCCTTGAAATCCCTGGATGAAAAACCAGTTTTATTTCCTGTTGTGCTAAGCCAAATACTAGAGTCACTAGGTTATCCACGTGATCCATCAACTTTCAGCTAATTACATAAGCTTATGTAATGTAGAAAAAAACTATGTGTAGTGACCTTGATTTATTTCTCGATCGGTCTTAATAGACGACTAAAGTACACATAGATACAACCTTTTTATTTCTGCTAATGGAGTTATTGCAACCTCAGGTACCATTTTCATCTATCATGACTTTCAGATTCTTATTATATCTTTCTTGCAAACTAGGGAGTAGATAGTTTTGATAGAAGAGAGATTCTACCCCCAATAACGAATATGAAAAACTTCCCTATGTATGCTAAATATAAGGAGCGGATTTGAGTGAGTGAGAGGAATTTCGGCACTCTCAAGAGACACAGGAACTAGAGGAGGGTAAACTTCTACTGGAACCTATATATGTAGTAGGACTAAACCGTCAATGTCATTAGGATAACAAAAAGATTGACCTTCTTTCGGGTACTTTCACTCCAACAATTGCGTCCTTACAACTTGGGCAAATCTGATAGTAAACGTATATTTGTTTATTGTCCTTGTTCAGGCCTATTGGGAAGTTCCACATTTGAGGGTGAAAACTGATCTTACAACTTGGACATTTCATGGAAGTACATATAGCAAATCGCATATATAATATATGAAGCGCCTATAGTGGCAGTGGCAGTTTAGTTAATAACCAGACAGAAGATAGACGACCATTATAGAATAGTGCCAATAGATATATGGCCGTCTACCCTGGATTTTGCTATCGGTTTGTATTATCGTTATTCAAAACTAAAAGTCTTTTGGTATAATAAAAAGGTAGGACGACCATACTTATTGAGACAAGAACATGGCCGCGCTATCTTCGGATATTGCTTTCAGACGGTATAGAATATAATGACCATTCGGGGTAAAAGTTTTTTGGTATAATAAAAAGGTAGAACAACCGAGGTTGACCCGATATCTGATTGCCTACCCTTTGCGCGACATATTATAAAAAACAGACAATTAGAAAAGGTAGCGCGCGGCCGAGAATTTGTCCAATTGAAAGGAAAGGACTGGCCGCCACTACCAAACCATGCCGATTTACGATATGCTCACATTTCATATTATATTATTATATAATAGGCATTATGGAACTTAGTTACTTGGTCTTCTAAATTTGGAAAATCTGATAAAGTAGACGACCAATAACCGACATGTCAGACGCATTGATCGCCTACTGCCAGTTGGTTCTTTAAGAGTGATTTAAAGGCCTCAACTGCCCGACAGAGGTATTAAACTACATAATATAAAAAAGATCTAAGGAACCGACCTGCAAAAAAGGTGGGTTCATCTTGACTGTCACCCAACTATTGGGTGACCAACTGTGCTGGAAGGTTCTCGACTACATAATGCAGATCAGCAGTTTCTCCGGGAGCAACATCACAAAGGAATACGAATCCCCCAGTATTGGCGTCTGCTACCTGGCAACCTTGACCTTGGTTAGTAGGGAATACACGCGCAGTTACATAAGTGGTATCTCTACCACTGACGGCTGGTTCTGATATTTGAAAGGATACATCCACTCCATCAGGATCCCATCCTACTGCATGTCCGACAGCATCGTCAAACACAGTGACTCTCTTCATAAAACTCTTGGCCGGTTTTGTAGAGGTTATACTCTTATCTGCAATAGCATTAACGCCTACCTGTTTCATTGTATAAGCCGTAGATTGTGTAGGACCATCAATAATAGTATTAGCGGCATTTCTAGTTGTAACTGTTACCTTGTAGTTTGCACTGGGATTTAATGGATTATTGATATTGGAGAATTCTAGCCTTATCTTTGTACTAGCATGTATATTCACGGCATTAGTAACAGTATATGTGAGCGTTTGACCAGATTTGCTAACTGTACCTACACCTATTCCCTGGGCTTCATTGAAACTAGCACTGGAAGGTACCGTGGTGCCTGCTGGAAGAGTTACCTGTATTTTTTTTATCGCACCTGAAGATGCTGTTAGAAATACAACATCATAGAAGGAATTAGTATTAACAATGTTATTGGTAGGTCTTGCTGTAACAGAAGAAAGTGCTCCTTGGGTGGTGAAATCCCCCTCTTTTCCATCTTGACCTATTGTTGAAGGTGCAGACGGAATTGTATTAATGGTAGGAAGGGGTTCTACTGAAGCCGTCGTTGCCAATGCTGAATTAATAATGATGATAGGCGAAGATACAGATCATAAGTGCAGTAATCAATAGTAACCCAAGTCCTGGCCCTGAGTTAGCCAGTTGCTCGGACAATTTTCCTGACGAGAACAGTTTCATCACGTGCTACGGGTTAAATTTGGCTAATTCAACTTATCTACGGTTAGAAGACTGACTTGCTTGTACCTTCAATAGAGTCAAGAAATTGACTAAACCGTGTCTGTTTTAACAATATCGCATTTCATACCATATTTCTGTAGACGAGCTGTTAGCATTATCATAACGCTTAGTACTGCTCTACACTAGGTTTAAGTTAATAAGATTTATGATAATACAGTTTATGTAAGAAGGTAATAAAGTTCCTATTTTCATGGGAAACAAGATAGTCGTTGATTAAGACATGGCTACATTTAACTTGTAACATTAAGTATAAGCAAGTTTACAAAGATAGAGACACTACAAACTTCGATCCTTTTCCCCCTCAAAAATACCATTACGATCTAGGTTTACTGAAGGCAATGCTCGATAACCACTTGGAAATTACAACGTATTTAATAATGATAAGTCGAACATACATATACATCCTTAGAGCATGTGATAATAATACCTTCAGTTATCCCTTTTTATTGTTATAGAATATAATCCGTGAAAAACTCTTATCACACTTTGCCGCGTCTCTGTCTTGCTCGATGGATTAAGCAAGGGATGCTCAATTGATTGTGCCGATGCAGCTATGACCCTAGGACACTACAACTGCTTCAGCTGAACAGCTACCACAATCTAAAGATTCTATGATGAGGATGATCTCTCAGATCAAGAACTATCTGAAGAGCACATATAAATGCCAAAATAAGCATCAGAGTGACTGGAAATAACTCCAGATTTAGAATTGCTATAGAAATTATAATAATACCCGAGACAATCCTATATGTTGCCCATTTTCTCCTTGTCTTGGGTTTATTATCCGAATCTTCAACTGCTACAAGATGAAGAAGAGCTTGAACGAACAGGCAGCTTGATACCGAACCGCAAATAAGCCAAAGGTCTGAAGATGGTAAGGACATTTCTTGGTTACTTGAGGCTACTTGTTTTATACCAATTCCAATCGCAGTGATCCCAACTACCAATGGGAAGTGGATGTACAGCCAAATATAGTATATACTTCTTTTACCTTTTTCAGTAGCCGCCCTTATAGCAGAGCCACTTATATTATCGAAGTATATCCACCACAGACTGAATGGAATACTTAGTCCTAAACCAACCGACAATGATGAATAAATGTTCCATTCATGACCTGCAAGACCCACAACTATTCCTAAAATTGATTCCCCTAGTACAATAATAACAAAAAGTCCCATCCGTTCTGGTAAATGAGATACATGAGGTGCAAACTTGATGGCTAATTGTCCAAGCAAAAATGGTGTTACGAAATCAATAGTCAAGCCCACTCCCCATAAGATGAATCGTAGGGGCGCTGGTACAAATGCTGATACTGTCCAGATTGCGGCCGATATTGCAAAACCAATCGAGTACCTTTTTGTCAATGGCCTAGTAGAAGGAATGCGATTCCCAACGCGGATATACTCAATAACTAGAAGGAATCTAATTGCAGCATAAGAGAGAGCAAAACCAGCTGAAGTTTCACCAAGTCCATGAGTAACATTTACTGCCATAGCAGCTGCCCCCATCATCTGAAGCAAAGTCAGTACTCTATGCGCTAGGTCGTCAGAGCCAAATCTCGTAGCAAAAAAAGCAGCCCCAACCCATGCAAACCATACAGGAATGAAAAGAGCGATAAAGCTTAGTAAACCTGCCAAAGAAATATCGTGACTTAGGTTTTCTGATAATTGGGAGACTACTGCTACAAAGACTAAATCATAGAATAGCTCAAGCCAAGTAGCATGGCGTTCCTTTCCTTCTTTCCTTTCTTCTCTATTAGATTTATTCATTTAGTGAATATTTAAAATCTATTTTTGAAAGATCCGAACCATAATTGCTTCTGGAACAGAAAGAAAATGCGATTTATGCAATGTGAATATTGGATTACGACAAAGGCACTTCAACTATTGTATCAAACTTTGAGTAGTATTTTTTGACATCGTTTGGTCCATACTTGAACCTAAAAGTATCTACAATTTGTTTAACTTTATTCGAATCAGTAATTGGTCTTGCATTGGCAGATATTTTCGTATTATCTACGGAAATCTTTATAGCAGGGTTTTTGAGTACGTTCTTGTACCAGTTCGTTTCAGATCCATTCAGTGGCATTAGATACAACATATTGGATTTATATACAAACCATACTGGCCTTTCGATGCTCGCCCCTGAGCTTCTACCGATGACAGAAAGTTCAATCTCACTGGACCTGTCTAAGGCTTCCTTAAATGCAGATGTTGACATTGAATTATTATGTGATTTATGCTACTTATTTTTTTGCCACGAATCAGGAGTAATGTCTTGTTTGGTAGGTGTTAAATAGCGTCATAAGGTTGAAGTCCATATTGTTCAAATTGTCCCGGGACGAGAATCTGATAACTTATTCCTGAACCTAATATACAACTTGCATGTAACCGATCCGAGCATTGTGAAGAATGGAAGTAAAGCAAGTATAAGCTACACATGTGAAAATATGTATTCATTCCTGACCTATTTCCTCCTAAATAACTTTCAACTTCTTGAACTCTCTTTCTTTGCGATGGAGTATTATACATAGAACCCTAGAGAGAGCAAGTTATTAATCAAAACAGATATCTGCATTTGTGGGCTGCATCGATGTCTAGAGTATGAAACATGTTACCAAATTTTCTCCCGGTACTTGAGATTTTCTATCACATGAATAGGGAATTAGGCCGCTATCACAAACAAACTGAAAATGGTCAATCCCTCATTTATTTGGAATTCTCATTTCTTTAGTGCGTCCGTTCTGGTTCCTTGCATTTCTGATTAAAAGAATTGCAAATGCAATTGATGATACTGCGATCAAGGGGAGCAGTCAAAAAGGTTAGATCATATGATTCTGGAGATGGGAATGAGGCCGAAATATTATTTGATTCAGATTCTATAACTACCTGGTTTGCTTGCATAAACGTTCCAGCGATTACCGGTCCCACAGAGGACCCTATAAGATATATTAGTAGATTCATCCCCAATGACACTCCACTGAATTGCTTTGGGGTTGACGTCAGCACGACATTCACTGAACCGATCTGCATCAAGGCTAATCCAATAGCCACCAAGATAAGCACAGTCAGCTATTGAGGCTTCTGTGGAATGAAACATAAAAAGGATGAAAAAACCTACTGAAGTAATAATGGTTCCTATTGTAGTAGGTTTAAGATTTCCAAATTTAGATACTATAAAACCAGATGCTACAGAGAATATCAATGACACTATCATATATGGCAGTTGAACTTGTGCAATACTTGATGCATCTCCTCCAAACCCTGCTGGCGGTGGACTTCGTATTAAAATAGGTAGGGTCACGCAGTGAGCCCCACAATCATATTAATTATGTTTGCAGAAAGTATGCTCTTATTTTTAAGTAGCTTGAAATCAATCAATGGAAAAGGTGTTTTCTTTTCTGTTTTTACAAACAGAATTAGAGAGATAACCGATACGCTTGAAAATACGATAATTTGTATTAAATTGTTTGATGAGGCATGATTTTCAAAAAGTTGAAGCGTGACAAGAAACAGGACTATTGTAACCGATAACGTTAGTGCTCCTTTTATGTCTAGACTCTTGCTTGGTATTGTGTCTTCGTTATTAATAACTGCAACAGTATATGCGTTAGTATTCTCTGATAGTAGTATATCTTTTCGGACATGGGTAAATGTACAACAAAATTCGGAGCCCTTATTTGAAACCAACTGTTGTCGTTCTATTTCCTTTACGTGTACAAATTTTGAGATTACTGCAAAGAGTATTGCAGCAACTGGCAGCATGAATAAGAATATTGCACGCCATCCGTAGCTCTCAACGATTCCTCCACCTATTATCAGGCCTATCACAGCACCACCAGATAAGGTGGAGCTAAATATGCCCTGACCTATTGCCAGCTTCTCCGGGGGAAATTTATCTCTTATGATGCTAAAAGTTATAGGAAATATCGATATGCCAATTCCGAACATCACCCTGGCAGCAACAAGGGTAAGAAAATTGGTTGATAGAGCTCCTACCAAAAGGCCTAATATAAAAATCCCCAAAATGATCAGCAGTATCTTCTTTTTACCAAGCAATTAATTATTAATATTGTCGTGAATTATACTATACTACAAAGTACTTATGAGGCAGCCGCAACAAGTGCCAACTGAAATAGACATGCATTGGAACGCCAATTTACTTATCCATAATTCTAACCATTATATAGGAACATCTATGTTTGATCACTGATTGTGGTATCGGATCAGCCAAATCTATGGATATGGATTTATGGATATAAAAATCGGATGTCTATTTGCTTCAACTTACTAAGTAATTCACATAGGACTAACTTTGCAGTTGGTTACTACTATATTTAATTACTTTGGGATATAGTATATAAAATGAAATATGACTTTGGGAAAAGAGGTTGATGTTGGGAATAGAGAACGGCAAGATGGGCGACAATTTCTTGAAGTTGGAAAGGTAGACGAAGTACCCACTGGAAAGATGAAGCATGTTGAAGTACTAGGTAAGGAGATTGTAATTTTGAATATAGATGGTAAATTCTATGCTATGGATGATAGATGTGCGCATATGAATGCACGACTTTCAATGGGTAATGTTTCCAATGATGGCATTGTAACATGTCCTTTTCATGGAGCAAGATTCGATGCTACTACAGGAAAAAAGGTAAAGGAGCCCGTTCTATCGCCTTCACAACAGATGGAACAGCTGCCAAAAACATGGCAAAATTATCTGGAACACGCAGGCCAATTAATGTCTTATATCAAGACATATGATCAACAAATATATGAGATCCGGTTAGAAGGCGACAGGATAAGAATCAGGAAGAACGGCATTGTCACAAGTTGAAACCAATAAGGCAATTATTCAACGATATTTTGAAGCCTACAATACCAAAAATGAAACTATATTTGATGAAATAATAGCCCCAGATTATATCGACCATGGCCAAACCGCTTTTATGGGCTCTCCTGGAAGAGGAGTTACTGGAGCAAAGAATGACCTTAAGAATTCTTTAGATAAATTTGATGACCTGAATCATGTGGTAGAGGCAATGATTGCATCACCAGCTTATCCGGATCTTGTCGGTGCATACTGGAAAGGATCATTGAGACCAAAATCGACCTCTGACACTCCTCAAAGTAATGAAATAATTAGCGTAAGAGGTGTAAGTATATACCGCATTCAGAATGGAAAAATGGTTGAAACCTGGAATGTAGTTGATTTTCCAGTAAAGCAAACTTAGCTTCATTACATTCCTACAAATAGCTATAGGGCCAGCAATTTTTTCCTTGACTATGAGACGAATTCCTTGGTTCCAGTCTCCATATTTGTATAAACTCCAAGCTTCTCGTCTAATCTCATCCATCCTTATAGCAAGCTCCCTCTTGCTATAATGGCATTTCATAGAGGATGCGAGCTATGAGTTGCCGTGGAGCACAGATAGCATATTCGTATGCTGCAGCCTCACCCAAACAATGTAAGTAAATTAGTGCTCATGGATTTCCCGTTCCCTGGCTTTCTACCTCCAGAGTTTGGTCCGAATGGACCTTGGTGGTTTGGCTTTTATCAAACCCCCGATGTACCAGAGTATCTTATAGAAGGTAAAGAGAAAGAATATTTATCATGGTTTATTAGAGGATTAGAATACAATCCATTTGCGATTACTGATGCAGACATAGACGTATTTGTGCGCCATGCCAAGACACCTGGTGGACTGAGATCGCAATTTGAACACTTTAGAGCTTTCCCCACTGATGCAAAATAGAACAAAGAAGCAGCCAAGAACAAGGTATCAATGCCTGTACTAGTGTTGGGTGGCGATATATATCCAGCCTTGGGTGGTGATTATCCAGGTAATTTTGCGTTATCTTCGACACAACATTTGGCTACAAATGTAACGGGTATCACAGTCCCACTTTCAGGACACTGGATTCCAGAGGAACAACCGAAATTTGTCATTGAACAACTTGCAAAGTTCTTTAACGAGTAATTTTTTTGTCTAGCAACAAGGCATTTAGGCGTAAATAATGTCTAGTTTCGAATTTATGGGATCGAACTTATTAAAGATGTTGAACACGGTTTAATGCTCTAGTCCAGTTCTCTCAACACGGAGATTAAAGAATAAATAGTTTAGAGTTGGATATATGGACTGAACTTGACCAGTAATGGCGACTAATATTGAAGGACGGCCCTAAGGTGTTAAGGCCAATACGGTCTAAAATAGGCTTAAAAATAGGATTTCTAGTGGTAATTCAAATTGCCTTTGTTATCTGTAGCTTTGCTATACTTTCCTATTATGAATCACAAGGTACACATTTTAGGAAACTCGATAAATATTGCGGGGAAAAATCGATTTCTAACTTCTAACCTTCTATTACAGATTTCAGAATATTTTTCCCAAGAAGGTAATAACAGTGACCAATCTAAAATACAATCCGCAATGAACCAACTTGAATCTAACATCTTGGCATTAAAACAAGGAGGAATGATATCAGATATTGATTTAAGATCCTTGCCACCAATGTTCGTGGAAGACTGGAATACAATCTACCAGGAATGGGTTTCTCTAAAAGAGATCTTGACAAATAATGTAATGCAAACTACTGAAAGTAACAATTTGGCTGCTGCCAACAACATTGACATATAATCAAGCTCTAAAAACAACAATTGAAACCGGTTCATCATCGTTACTGAATTCTTCTAATGCGTTAGTTACAGGACTAGGAGAATACGCAAGACTCAGTTCACAGAATTCAATGATTCTACAGGGGTTATTTGCGGTTCTAAACATTGCAGTTGCCACTGTAGTACTCTATCTTGTTTTGAGAATCCTAAGACCAATATTTGATTTAACCTCTGCTACATCTGAGGTAAGTAAAGGAAATTTAGAAGTATCAGTTAAAAACAAAGGAAATGATGAGCTTTCAATTCTAAGTAACTCATTTAATTCAATGGTAAAATCTCTAAAGAGCTATATGAAGAAACAGAATGAATTAACAAAGCAATTAGAAGATGCAAATGAGCAATTAAAATATAAAGACAAGTTAAAAGATGAATTCATAAACGTAGCAGCACATGAGCTTCGAACACCTATGCAGCCAATCCTTGGGCTTGCAGAATTTCTGCACTTCTCAAAGGTGGGACCTAATGAGGGCAGTGGCAGCAGCTCTCCAATGACCGTACGGCAGGAAGAATTGGTACTGGATATTATTCTTAGAAATTCTAAAAGATTAATGCAACTTACTGAAGATATATTAGATGTTACGAAAATTGAGAGCGGATCTTTTCATTTAAAGAAAGAAAAATTTGACTTCAACACGATGATCTTGGAACTCTTGGATGAGTATCGTCAAACAATTAATGATAATAACGACAACGTATCTCTATACAATGAGGATAACAGAAGTGGACCAATAATTATAGAAGGGGACAGAAATAAGCTTTGCCAAGCAGTTAATAACCTGCTAAATAATGCAATCAAGTTTACAACCAAGGGAAGCATAAGAGTTTTTATTGATAGATATGTTAACAGCAGACAAGATTATTGTTAAAATAAAGGATACAGGAATTGGAATACATCCAGATATATTGCCAAAGCTTTTTACAAAATTCGCAACAAAATCTGATACAGGAGGGACTGGGTTAGGTCTATTTATCTCTAAAAGTATAATTGAAAAACATGGCGGCAGGATATGGGCTGAAAACAATAATTTCAACGGAGAAACGGGAGCTACTTTCGCATTTAGTTTGCCAATCAACATGGATTATTCAATCGGGACAAAAAAGATACAAGGTTAATTCTTATTAGATGTAAAAATGAATAACAAGCTGAAACAAAACCTTTGGACATCCATACATTTTAAGATATTCATCTCGTTACTAACATTAGGCTTTATCACTACAATGGTCTTAAGTTCATCCTATCAAATTAAAACTACGGAAGCAGAAAATACAGTAGAAGTTATAAATTTTGACTTCCCCCTCAACAATACTTTCTTTATTAAACATACTAGCAATTCTTCAGGAATCTATGTCACGAATCATGATGGGACTGTCTATCAAAAAGGGATAATGGAATTAAAAGCGGAAGAAGGAAATGATACTGCAAAAGCAGAATATGAATCCATTGGGTATCAAGCAGGTGAAGACACAGTATTAGACAGTGGCGTAATATTCTTCAACTCATCTACTCCTCCTGACGGTAAACTCTCATTTCTAAATAACACAATGGCTATCTATAAGGATATGATACAAAAAGGTCAAAATATTACTACAATTGCATGGGCGTGGAAGTAAAATCAAAAGAACATCGTTTAGTAGATAGCGATCTTGGCCCCAAATTGGATTGTTCAACCGATACTGTTGGTGTATTAATGGTTCCTACGCAAGACATTCAGATGCATACTACTGATCTTGAGGGTAGAGGTTTCAATATAGACAGTACGCATAATTTCAAGGATCTTAGAGGAGGTCAGAGTGGAACGGGTGATGAACAAACATTGATTGTATGGACAACTAGTGGCATTGATTTGTCTACCATACCATCAAATCTACAGGAATTCTCTTCGGACTTCCGTATAGCTAGTAGTTTTTCTAGCTTTTGGCTACACACTCAGATTACGGTCCATTACCTTTAACTTTTTTATAGTTTATCGCAAATTATACGGCAACGAATATACAGAACGAGAGTTCCAGAAGGTATGCGACCAATACTTCTGTCGTGACTAAATCTTCAAGGTTGTCTTACCATTGTTTAAGGATTGATAGATAACCTTGTTCCGGAATATCTTAAGCGTTGCGAGGGAACATGACATATAATACATTTACATGAGAATGTCAGTTGTCAACTTTTACAAGATTAAGTAGAAATATACTAAACAGGCAGAGTTAAGTAAAAATATAATTGAAGTAGTCCAAGATAGGGATTTGGAAACCTATTCCCGGACCTGCACATATGTTAACCTATAGGTTATCCTTCCCTATCTTTCACTTTGAAATGCATGTTAGGTATCATATGATTATGAGAAGGGCGCCTACGGCTCTCTGCATTGACAACCAACCGTGGGCACACCTTCTCTATCTGCTTTTATAGTATGTTGTATAAGCCGCCTAGCATCTCTGGCCTTAACGATTTCAAATATGTATGAATAATAATGAAGATACTTTATACTGCTTTTGCTTCAGGCTGATTGGATCGGACTTCATAAATACCCTCGATGATTCAAAAAAAGCATACCCATAGGACTCAACCGTTCAGCGATTGTAAAGAATCTTCATAGGGATAAATATGAAGTAAAGTAGATAGCAATAGTGGATCGCAGACAGCGACAACCGATACCCCATAGCAAGCGACCTCCAAGGCCCCATCGCCAGAGGACACCGATGCGTCGCGCAACGGATCTTCTACGCGCCGACCAACTTGGTACCAACACTTACGAAGATGGGCGAAATCACATCTGATTTGAGTGTATTTGAGAATCTTCCTGAGAAAGTAGAGCTGAGGATCGAGTTAAGCTCAATAATGTCACGAAAGGATAAATATGAAAAGTAAAACATGATAATTGTAATCTTAGCAAATGTAGAAAGGAAGTAATTGATTATATTAACCAAAAGTGATATGATAAGAGATAATATATATTAAAACATGTAATGTATAAAATGACTTGTATGTTTTTCAGGGGCAGTCATCATGAATGTGATGTTTACTCTTCGTTCTCTCCGAGGTTTCAAAGAAAAATAGCTGAAAAAAATAAGGAGAAATTCCTACGATATTCTATTGGATCTATTCAGAGGATGGACAGTTAGGTGTGCGGATGATTAAGGCAGACGTCAATGCAAAAGTCAAGGCTTCAGAAGATAGAAGATCTGACAGGGGCTCACCTGCAATTGAGCATCTGAAATTCCCATTTAATCTAAAAAAAGATCAAGAGGAGGCTGTAGAAGCGTGGATAAGAAATGATTTTAGGGGCTCAATTGTATACAGTACCTGGTACTGGTAAGACGGAAATTGCGTTTGAGTGCGCAAGACAGGCGGCGAGAGCAAGAGCGGACATCTTATCAGATATTGCGATAAATACTAACCTTAAGCATAATGCCAGCGATGATGATTCAGACCAGAATAAAGTAGTTAACAACGACAGCCTTATCTCCAACACCGATAATTTCGGTTCTACAATCAAAAAAGATTTAGATGAAAGAACATCCAACAAATCTATTTCACAATTTAAGATCCTACTTTTGGTTCCACGGATCGTTCTTATTGAACAGAATGTAAAGAGATTACTAAAATATGGTATATCTAAGAAACAGATAGGAGTATATTTCGGAGAAAAAAAAGATGTACGCGAAATAACAGTAAGTACGTATCAAAGTATCAATAACAATTTAAATATTCTCCGCAATTCTCAAATGATCATATTTGATGAAGTTCATTTGATAGGAGAAAGTGCAAGGTCGTTTAGCCAGATTTTTGATGTTGTCGTAGAGGATCGTAGTAAGGCAATTTTGGGACTAACTGCTACAATAGATGAAAATGATCCCAATTTCAATACCATACTAAGTATCCTTCCACCTGTAAGAAAATACCAGGTAAAAGATGCGGTAAGGGATGGCAGATTAGCAAGACCGGTGATACTCCCTATTAAAGTCAGATTAACTGAAGCTGAGAGAAGGATCTATCATGATTGTTCGTCAAGCATAACCAACATCTCCAACCGGCTTAATCGGTATGATGCCCAATCTATCTCTTTGCTACTACGAAGAGGAGGCCCTCCAGCATTTATGGCAAAAACTTGGTTTGCAAGTGTGAGAAAGCGGAAAGCTCTTTTGAATTGTGCTGATAATAAGATATTAGCCGCCGCAGATATAATATCAAAAAAACATCCGAAACAGCGTATAATGGTATTTAGTGAGACGTTGGAGTCGGTTTATAAGCTCAGGGAAGAACTTCAATCCAAAAGGAGAATAAAATCATACGTCATCGAAAGCAAGCTCAAGGCTAATGAAAGGCAAGAAATATTATCAAAGTGGGGAGTTGAATTTTATCCCCTTCTGTCAGTTCACACCTTAGAAATAGGTTATGATGTCCCTGAGGTAGGATTCGCGATAATTTTGGCAAATACTTCGAACATAAATCAAACCATCCAAAGAATTGGAAGAGTAATTAGAAAATATGATGGGAAGGAAGCTGCTTTCATTTATGCAATTTATCTTACAGGAACCACGGATCATCAAACTTTAAGAACTGTCAAACGTGCGACGGGTATGGCTCAAGATAGCTATGATGATGCTGACAACGAGAAAATGAAAGAGATATCATTTTCTAAAAGAGGAAGGAGCAAAACACACCAGCTGGACTTGAAACGAGTTCAGAAAGAACCCATGACTCTAGATAATTACTTTGGAGAATTGAGGTGATCGGATGTTCTCGGTTCGGTACAATTAGACAGAAGTTAGTGAAGAAGATATTAGTAAGTGGCAACATATAGATATTTGTATAATTGAAGAGCAAGGGTAAGGAACCATCATCTTCATATTCCCAGTCTAAGACCTCATCTTCTAATCTTAGGACTAGTTCTCGCTTTTCCTCTTTTATTTCTATCCTTCGTAACCGTACTTTTATCATTTACACTCTCATACCTGCGATAATTCTTTCCATAATTACAATTTTCTCAACTGATCTTAATGTCTGGAAACTGTCAGAAATTCACCATTTCTACATAGAACTCTTCGCTGTAATACTAGGATCGATTCTCGCATTCTACTATATTGCCCGTGCCCATACACTGAACGATAATTTTAGCCGCTTTGTAGGCTTTGGATTTCTTGTCGCCGTTTTAATCGATTTGCTTCATGTTGTTATATCATATGCCTATATGGACAATGTGATGTTTCTAAAATATTTCATACCACAGACGTGGTTTGCCGGTAGAATCTTCCTTAGTGCAATGTTAGTTATTGCGATTGCAAAATATCCTACCTTTTCAGGTGAAGAGAAGAGGAGAAACGATGAAATATTAGAATCTACAGCAAAAGCAGAATTAACAAAAGAAGATGAGGGTAAAGAGGAACTGGGGTTTGAAGTAGAAAAAAAGAGCGTTCATGACACTAGGAAAGCAGCAGTTACCCTGCATGATGCGAATGGATCCGATAGAACCTTTGCAGTCTATTTAACAATCCTTTCAATATTGGCAGGGAGCGTAGCGCTTAGTTCACTGTATCTTGTATTACCTTTTTCAGTAATCGATGAAATTCTATTGCATAGACCATATGAGATTCCTTCGCTAATTTTATTCATAATTGCTCTCATCCTGTTCTACAAAAACCAATTGTACAAAAAGACTGATATATTCTATAAGGGAATACTAGCATATCTTATCATCGATATTTATGCACAGATTATAATGTCTTATTCTGCGCTGTCATTTGACGCTCCTCACAATATAGCTCATATCTTAAAAGACGCAGGATACTTTGTGAATATTATTGCACTAGCACTTTCAAGTATTCAATATAACGTACGGTTAAGAGATAGCAATCAGAGTCTAATTGATAGTAACGTTAGACTAAAGGAAAGAGAGGAAGTGATCCGTATCCAATATGAACGGCTGAAAGAATCAGAAAAAATTAAAGACGAATTTATCAATACAGCTGCGCACGAACTTAGAACTCCCATACAACCGATATTAGGATTGGCTGATATCGTGAGATCTAGGATAATAACATTAGATGAATCAAGTGGCAGAGTTGTCAGAGACGGTAATAATGTCAGAGCAGAGGGAGTACTTCTGTTACTTGATGTGATCATCAGAAATGCTAAACGGCTAAAACAACTCACAGATAATATACTTGATGTAACAAAGATTGAAAGTCATTCATTTAAACTCAATAAAGAACGATTTAATATTGAACAATTAATTGAAGAGACTGCAGAGGAACAGAATATCACAATTAGCGATACAACAATCACAAATACAGAGGTTAAGATTCTATTAGCGGTGAGTAATAAAGAGATAGAAGACATTGCGAATATTGATACGGCTGTAGCCGTTGTGCCCGCTGTTAATGTTAAATCATCCACTATTGCTACTTCCAATAAAGATGAAAATAAGATATCAACCATGAGGGGTGCCAACAAAAAAGATAGTGGCAATGCCAATGCGGTTCTCGAATCATTTATGATAGAGGCAGACAAGACAAAGATTTCTCAGGTTTTGTCCAATTTATTGCGTAACGCGCTATCATCTATCAGGTTAAAGACTGGAATAGAAGAAGGCAAAATAACCATTTCAGTTAGTAGGACAGAGAAAAGGATGGGAGAGAACAAATTCAGAGTGGCCAATAAGAGCCATGATCCTAGTAGCACTTCTGATAGTAATGATGAGATTATCGTAAGCATAACAGACAATGGACAAGGAATACCTACAGATGTAGCTCGGAATCTTTTCACAAAGTTTGTTTCTGGTTCTGATTCAGGTACAGGATTAGGTCTGTATATATCTAAAAATATAATTGAAGCTCATGGAGGAAGAATATGGGCCAGGAATAATGATGCAATAGCGACAGATGATGGAACGAATGCTATGACTTCTACGGGTGCTACCTTTAGTTTTGCCCTACCCATCTTATAGGTTGTTACAACGTCTGAATAGTCAATACTAACTTAAAATTCAGATCTTCAGTCATGGTACCTGAGAGAATGATTTTGTTGTTGTTGTTGTTGTTGTTGTTGCAAACCTCGTCTTTTAGTTTTTGCTACAATTCTGATATGGTTGAAAAATCTAGTTATCTAGATTAGGTAACTGTCATATGGCAGACTCAATAATCACCGCAAATCCAATTGACTTTCTTAACTATTTCTGTTTGCAGACATGGAATTATATATCGCATATTGTTCAACTGCAGTAGTTTTCAGAAAAGTTGTTCTTAAATATTGTACTGTTTATGTGCACAAAGGTTGTCAGGATGATTGATAATCCTAGGTCATAGCACAAGTGCCGATCAAAAATTCTAAAGGGTATTGCGTCATGACAAACAAATGGATTATTGATTGTTTTTTTTGTGAACAACTACTTATTGAGTCTCTTATAGAAGATTTTACTTGAACTTAATTTACTTTTTTCACTACAGAAAGTTGAGTCACTAGTTACATGAGTTCGAAAAAACAGCTAGCATCCAAGATGAGTCTTAAAATAGACTAAATTGGATACGATAAGTAGTACGGGTATGACTAGCGTACAATATGACTTATTCACCCATATCTTATTACTTGTGTCGCGAAGAAGACTGGTTATCTGTCTCATTCCTTATTCCTTTATCACTTCGAATGTTGAGAGCGTTCCGTGTATAGATTCCGCTATCAGTCTGTGCGCTTCTGCTCCGCCCAAATCCTTCTCCTTGGCAAACTTCTCTGCAATCTGTATATGCCTATCGAACTCTTGTGATAACTGACTCATCATACCGGCCTTATCTCGTCGGTTATTATTGTCGTCGAGGGTTTGACTGAGACTTGTGAGTCTATCAATTCTGTCATCTGTTGATGATCCCGACATAATGTTAGCAGTAATGCTTTAATGTATTTAGCGGTTGGGCCATTCGAAGGGTATCAAATGGCTCTGAATGGCAGGCAGCACTTAACACAGTGGTATTTTATTGAATTAACAAGGTAAAAACAAGCCGGCGAATACATTCATGATGGCCATACTCTACTTTTCTCTATAGATTCATACAACGTTTGGACTCCTGACTCTGGGCTTTTGAATCTTCACTTTTTAATATAATATAACTCCATCGACACATGCATATGCTTTGTTAATGTCAGAACTGTATGGATATCCGGCTCGCAATTAGTACCTTCAGGATTATCTGGTCTATCTATCCGTCTCACTGCGCGGAGTGACATGACCGTTGCTGCAGATATACCACGGAAGTTTAATCTCAGCATTGAATTCAACGAAATCCCCATCCTCATCCCAATATCCATCAGTAAACTTCATCTTTGGTACAGTTTGACCTGGATAAAGAATAACCTTACTCCTCTTACCTTCGGTCTGACACTGCGGACAGACTACTTTTTCTTCATCTTCTTTTCCACTCATATATCTAATTCTTAAATTGTCGACAATAGATTTAAATCAACTAGCCTGACCCACATCAGACCAGGTATAATGCCAGAACAACAGAGATACGAAATACAATTAGTAAATCGTCATGTGAAGTCCCTTCCTTTATCCAACTTCCTTTATCATTATCCATCTCAGTTTGTGGGGCATAAGTTTGTTCCCCAACGCTGTGTTTGGTAAATGAAACGGGCGAAAGCAGTGTAGAGGTTAGCTGGTAAAAAATGACAGAGATCTTTAGTGTGGCTCCTACTTTATAAATAAATGCGTCAAAACTAACGTAAGCCACGCTCATTATGTCACGCTTATATGACAAAACGAACTGAAAGTAATTATCTTATCAGACAAGATATTAGTAATAATACAATTCAATATATTTAGGATTCAAATTATTTCCAAAGTTTGTGAAAGCATAGCTATGACTTGAAGACAAATCAATTCATATCTCATAGAAAACTAATTAAATATTACAATAGTATGCATAGCATGCCAAAAAACTCAACCCCTCAAAGAGCATTAGTCTTTCAAGGAGGTGGTTCATTGGGAGCATATGAAGCAGGTGTATTTCATGTTTTATATCATTGGATTAAGAAAGACCTGCCAGAAAATGAGAATATATTCGATATAATTGCAGGTACTTCAATAGGTGCAATTAACGCTTCTATAATTATAAATTATTTTCTAGAACAAAAACCGGAAAGTACTACTTTAAAAGAAGGGGTACCAATTAAAGTCTTAAAATATTGGAAAGGTTCTCCAGAAAAATTATTACGCTTTTGGAAAGAGATTTCTTCATATTCTATCTTAGATTATTCATTATTATTATTTAAAAATACATGGGATTTTTATAAAAATACAACTAGTCAAATGTTTCCATACTATAAGGATCTCATAGATTCAATTATTTCTGGCGAGTCATTAAGAAGATATTATTCTACAAAGAAAAGAATAGTATCTGGGGAACATCATGTCTTTAGTCCACTATTTTTTCCTCCCTTCCCCACACCTTTGTTTAATAAATTCTTTGATTACTCTCCATCAGCGGGGTGGTATCAATATAGCAATCAACCGTTAAAGGAATTTATTCTAAATTTTGCACCTAAACTAAAATATGATTATAATTGTAAAGAGGGAGGCATAACAACAGATATTGGACTTAATGAACCAAGATTCCTTTTAGTTGCGGCAAATATTGAAAATGCCAAACCAGTAACATTTGATAGTTATGATAAAAGTGGTATCTCCATAGAACATGTTCTTGCTAGTGCTGCAATACCTATTAACTATCCATATGTCGAAATTAATGGGAATAAATATTGGGATGGAGGAATATTGAGTAATACTCCAGTGAGAGAACTTATTAGTAGGCATAATACATTCTGGAAAAAGAATGATTCTGAAGGTACGCTAACTTTCGATAAATGGGATGATTTTTATGAAATACAAAAAGAAAATAGTATTCCAGATCTTTTGTTATCTATAGTCAATTTGCATCCTGAATCAGAAGAAGGAGATCACATACCAACATTATACGATTATGATATGACAAAAGATAGAGAAAACGATATACGTTTTCATGACAAAACCGACTATGACATAAAGCTAGCGCAAGATGTGTCTGATTACCATGATTTTGCAAGAGATATGGCACAATTAGCAAGTGATGCTATTAAAGTGATTGAAGATAAAAATGATATTGTTGATGGTCTTAAAAAAAGATTCGAAAATATACTAAATACTAAACAAAGAGCCCTGACAAGAACAACTAAAGAAAGATATTTTTCAGATTTAATATACAAGAGATTTGATATTTGTGATGTCATAAAAATACAGAGAAAAGATGACATTCATACAATTTCAAATAAGATATTCGATTTCTCTTCAAATACTATCTTAAACCTAATAGAAGAAGGAGAAAGAGATGCATTAAGTGAGATTGTAGTACATGAACTAGAAAAAATGAAAAAAGAAGGTGTACAAGAGCAAACTGTTAGAAATGACAGAATTAATAACCAATTGAGAAAGTTTATTAAAGATGTAGAAATGGAAACTACAGAAGACGATGAATATATTATCCAATGTGCTAAAAACAAACTAATGGAAAAAAAATAATATACATCAAAATATGTTGATTCTGCTATCTGTTGCAATAGACAGTATTATACTGACTCTTTGAAAGAAAGTAAATCAGCTGGGAATAGTAATGATGCCCCTCACAGTAGGGTATTGCACTACTTTTATGATCAAATTTAAATTATTGTGTATTGTGCTCTATAGTGCCCTCTCGAAATATATGTACAAGAATAGGTTCAATTTTTGGATATTATAGTGCAGGAATAAAGTATTGCGGCAGATGTGAAGTATATCTATTCCATGAGGGATATGCCTGTCTGTGTTGTAAATGCCCTTTACGCACTTCGCCAAATAATAGAAGAGGTAAGGAAAAATTACGTACGTTACCACTCGATGATGCGGTTGGGTTGGATGCCCAAGATAATCAGTATCAATATCCACAAATTGTTTTCATCCCGGACGATCCCGAATTTTGTAGAATATATAATGGGGGACAACCCAAAGTTGATTGTTCTCCCACCACTGCACGGTTGGTTGAGTTTCGTCATAATTCTGAAAATATCCTAAACACCTTACGTCAAATACCGGCTCCATGGGGGGCCATTATCTGTTCGCTTTTAGAACCTAGTTCATGTTGTCAGCAATTTATTGCAATTTTTGTCCTTTCTAATTCTAAGACCATGTAATACGTTTGAATTGTTGGGACACCCACATCTTATTCATCATCAGAGTCAGAATCAGAATGATTGCATCTTCGGGAACAGGATTAATACCCTATATAGTCATTTACTTATACCACTGCTGCTGCTAATTGCCTCTGTTTCTACTTTTGTTACTCTTCCTACTATATTTCTCAAGAAAATGTTCGATGAGTTGATGTTGAAGAGTAACGAAGTAATTACGGCGACCAAAACCATTATCATTGTAAACAAGAAGTCTTTTAGACTTAGGCAAATGACACATGGGCCTAAGAATTAACTCCATCTCTTTTATCGAAGGCCTAAACCTCAAAAGTTTTCTCAGGTTGTCATCTGTAGACCAATACATGTTGTCGGTGATGCCTTGTTCCTTGCTGCTGCTAGTTTTGAGTTCTCCGATCGTAAGTCTTAGTCTTTCTCGATATTGTCTTTCTTTCCTTGAAATGGTAGCATCATTTTTATCATCTATATCTTCATCCTTTTCATGCAGATAGTCATTCACTTCTTTAGGCTATAAGGTATGCTTCTCTTATTTAGCAATACGTTTTGTTGCCATCATAGGAAAGCTAACCAGTAAGGCGATCAAATTCTCCCAGTATGAAGACCGCCCCCGGAGTAAGCAATTCCAAGGACTGATTGTAAGATCGTTCACACCTTTCATCTTTTTCCATATTTGCAATTACCTCCTTCATATGCTGGCGATCCTTGAAGTGGAGCAATTCCATCCAGACTTCCTCATCCTTATTGGCAGAAATTATACTGGCTATGCTAGCAAACCCTCCCATTGGTACATCAGTATTGCTGAGTTGAAAAACTTCATGATGTAGGCCACCATTCTCCTTAAACATGTCATTAGCTTCCTCGCAGAGACACAACATAGAGTCGTGGTTCCTTTTCGGGTACTCGGTAGACAATGTGTTGGACTACGCTGCTACCCCTTTTCTGGATCTCACCTGTATCTGATTTGTTCATGGTCATAACCAGACGAGTTATGGCTTATAAATATACAACGGATCAAAAGTATAGTTGACGCAAATCAAATGTACTGTGAAATCAGTTGTCATTGGAGTATGCTACTCCATCACAATCTGAATCATCAATAACGGGACTAGGGTGTATCACACACATCACCTTGCTTTTCGACATCTGCATGTTACTGATCCTCATTCATAATGCTCGAACAACAATTCCCCCAGCTAGCTATGAATCATTAGCAACATTCCATATGAATTTCTTGTCACATGCCTGCCAACATCATGTACCACTATGCTTAACCATTGTAAATGGACGCTATCTCAGGATTCACCAGTACGGAGTATATTTAAATGAATATATGATCGAGTATGTTATCCTAGAAAGTGATCGAAACTGTTCATGTACGTGTGTATCGTAGTTGGCCGACTGCCTTGGGCTACAGAATAATGCCTTCTGTTATCCTGCTTCTGTTATCCTCACTGAATTTATCCCTGGTTAAAAATGCTTTTTGTTTCTGCTGCTACTCTCCATCGGCACGGATCGCAGCTATATGTATATAAGCCACTATTTATTCACACTATAATTAGTGAACATATGGGTTTATTCACTGTCCTATTAGTGGTAGTAGTAGTCCTTGCAATCGTCGGTATGGGATGGAAGACATTTTCAATAGGTGTGATCAATGGTTTTGATAGGGCCTTAGACGTGGGTACACCTTTGGTTAAGGACTTGACCCAGCAGGCAACTGAGTATATTCAGGATCCTAGTTTAATTGAAACAAACCTTCATAATTAGATAACAATCGTTGAATGACTCTTGATTGCTCCGCATGTCTTGAAGAATTGATATTTGAATATCTTTAAGATTTAGGGCACGTAATACAATGGAGACTTGAAGCTATTATTGCAAGACAGTTTTACCTTTTTTAGTACACTTCAGGGCGATCAAGATTTATTCTTAGCTAACGCTTCTAGCAATTGTGTTTAATTCCTCTGGAGCAGTGATCATTAAGTCATGCCCTTTCATTAATTTTTGATCCCAATCTGCCGGAGACTTTTGAGTATTAAATTGAGAATCGCCGAATCCACTACAGCAGACGTAACTTTTGGGTAACCCCTTTGCGAGTGGATTAATTATTCTTATGGGTTGATCGTGAGTGTGACAAGGCATTGGACACAGTCTAGTCCTCATCCGATTAATGTCAACACTTTTAGCTACGCCAAACTTTTCTGGTTCGTATTTCGCGATGAATCATTCTTTGCCTTGTTCACTCATAGCTCTTTCCGTGTTGACGGTTTCTAAACCGATCCAAATCAAATGCACTCTTATTGTCTTGTGGTATATTTTAATCAAGATAACCAAGACGTCTGATTTTCTTAGGAATTATTTCTGCAACTCAACTCCTCTAATAACCAGCTTACCATAACTATGACGAACTAAGATAAATTCATCAAGGTCCCCATACTCAAGAACCTGGATTATATCGAGGATGTGAGTATACAATCCAATATATAGTTACCAAATAAACTTCTAGGCCAGCAGGGGTTAGTGTATACACACAAAATATCCGTGATTGTTCATATACGGGTTACTTTCTTCCAACTTCGTCCTCCATAATACTGATCTGAACAAGTACAAAGGTCTGCATTTTCAATGATAACAACTGAGACTATTTGAATATCTTTCGGAGTTTTTTTAAATGACTTTCATGTATTGCACAATTAATACTGGAAAATGATTGGGAATTGGGACAGCATAATTGCTGATACGTCCAGACTAGAACTACGGTGATAAAACAGTATTCCTAGCTATCTCATAACTCATGTATCATGTTTGATCTATTGTAATTGTTCCTGTCATTGCAGGATGTATCTGACAGAAATAAGTTAAATCTGTTCCAGCAAGTGATTCATTGTTGAAGACGTGTGAAAATTTTTCACCTGGTGATAAAGCTTCGGAATCGAATTCATTTGCCACATTTGGATCATCAGGACCTGTACCAGAAGTTACCGTATGAAATTGAGAATCACCATTAGTCCAAGTCACGTTCTGCCCTAACTTGACATTTGTGGATGCAGGGGAAAATGCCTTATTTCCTAAGGCTGCTGCACCTTCCGCAATTGTAACTTCAGCTGTATTCATTTTAAGATTCTGTACTTGTGAGTTCAAGCCATTCGAGCTAGTTTCATTGTCTGAATAGCCTTGTGCCCTAACAATAGGTTCCTTCGTCACACAGATTAGGGACGTTCCAGTGAGCAACACGATTGTCACTAGAACCAAACTACGTGTAATCATCATCTTCAGGTACTATAAACATCGGAGGATATGAACTAAACATAAATTAAAAACTTTACTTTATTAGGACAATAATTGTCATGACTATATTCTAACGTGGAAATCGGTTGAATTAACTAGTAGTTAAATTCGAGAATAGTAATGCCAAAAGAGGAATACGACTGAAAATATTCTTCCTGTTAGACAATTGGCAATAGATGAGAATAGGAAGGAGTATAGTAATCTTAAGCGATGTCACGATCGAATTAGAGTCGAACGGAAGCAGTATGATATTGGATTATTGCGTAAGACCAATAAATTCAAACTAGAGTGTTTTGGTTATTGGATATGAGATACGAGTATGGTTGAAAGTAGCGGAAAAGAGACTAGAGAGGAGAATTTAGGCGGAGAAAATACGGACATTGAAAATAAGGGTGAATACTTTGAATGGATTTGTATTAGATGTAAGTGGGGAGCAAGAGGCCATGATAAAGGTGCCATCCTGAAAATTAACAGAAGACATAATGAACTTGGTTGTAGACAGTTTGCCTCTGAAGTAGAGTCAAAAGGTCTAAGGATAGACAATTAAACATCCAGACTATTCTTGACAGATTAACCTACTTCCCAAATACAAATTGAGTAAAAGTAAGTCCTCATACTCTTACGACCTTAGAAGACTTAAGATTCGAATTATGTTATCAAATCGAATAGCACTTACATTATTTAAGAGGCTAAATGATCAAATCGGTAGGACAATTATTATGAAAATTGGTCTAACTCTACGGGGAGTTAACGAACTTATTCAAGCCCTAAAGAGAATTGGACAGACAATATAGTCGAACATAAGGGCGAGTATTACAAAATTCCTCCATCAATAATTGGACCCAAGCCAGTTCAGAAACCACGTATACAGATTTATCTAGGTGGTTTTAGTCCAAATATGTTCAATAGGATTGTAAGATCTGATGCAAATGGCTGGTTAGGTATGGTCTGCTGGACCACTAGAACAACTCGAATGTATAGTGACGACGATGAATGATCATGCAATTAAAATATGGCAAGAATCTAGATAGGCTCAACCACATTTTGCTATCATATCCACTAATCCCCGAGAGCTCAAGGGCAGGAGGTACGAAAGCCCAAAGATTTCCGATGGCAGGAACGATTGATGAAATTGGAATGAATATATAAAGAATTAAAGAGATTGGAATTAGTCATATTATTTTTGGATATAATTTCACACCTATAGGGGAAGATATAGACAACGTGATTAGTATTACAAAGCGACTTTCAAGGTTTGGTAGATAAAACGGAAGGGAACTACCCAACTTGGGCACTATTCATCTTCCATGTGAATACCTTTTCTGGACAAATCATTATGCATAGCTGACCCACACTTATTTTCTGGTATTGGGGATATTTTTCTAACAACAAGCCTTGAGCCTTTTTTAGCAAGTATTGAGACTTGTTGCTGCGGCTGTTCATTTCTTGCTGATACAGGTGTAGTTGTTCTGGTTTCCTGTCTAGTCCAGTGTACCTTATTCTTTTTACGTCATCATATCCAGCAAATTTTCCAATCACAGATCCCTTCCCTTGAATCATTACGAAGAATAGTTTTGACCAGTCTTCGTCGTATTCATCTATTAGTAACGCAACATTCGGATTTTCTTGAATATTCCTTACTCGTCGTAGTCGTTCAGGATCATTATCCCTTTTAGGTTTTTTATCTATCGGAATATAATAAGAGTTTCCATCGAATACAAAGACGACAGGTACAATATGCGGCTTGGCTTCTTCAAAATCGATAGTGGCTAGTCGGGCGACTCTGGCATCATTTACCAAGGACAGGACGTATTTGTTATTGCTCTTGTCTACCACAACCTAAATAATAAGGCTTGATATAATAAAAATACTCTTAATACGAAATCATAAATTAACACTAGCATTAAGAAGTATCTCCCTCTTCAAGTTTCATTAGATTTAGTCTTTATTTTGAAGTGCTAGCATCGATGAATAGATTATACATTTTTCCAGTACTTTCATCCACATAAGTCCATGAGCTGGGTCTTACTTTCAATATCTTAAATTTTGAGCGTACCGTCTTGTCAATTAACTTTTTATAAACTGATTGACCAATAACTATTCTGTTTGGATTAGCAAGTGGAGTCATCTTTACTGCCATGTTTATCGTGTGCCCCAGTATATCGCAATGAGGTTCCTTGACTAACTTATCTTGATCACACTTATGGATATCAAAGCCGTATTGTATTATCGCGTTCTCTCCTAGATCGATCCCTATTCGAACACCTAATTCAGGATAATCAAACTGATTAAGTATGGGATTCATTCCTTGTAGAATGATTCTCACCATTGATCTTCCGCAGTCTATTGCGTTAATGCATGAGAGGAAGTAATTGTCTTCACCCCTCTCTAGGTTGCCTGAGGAAGATCTATTTTCATTGTGCCTTTTGAATCTCTCATCGAATCCGTCTTTCATATTGGGCGGGCTGTAGTCATTTTCAGAATGCAACGATCCCCCTGGAACAAAAAATCCTATTACTGCATCTCCAATATATTTTAAGACGTATCCACCATACATATTTATTAGTATTGACATCTCTTGTGTAAAGGCTTGCATTATTGTTGTTAGTCTATCTAAAGGAACACTCATTGAAAGCCTAGTAGATCCGACTAAATCTACGTGCAAAATTACCAATTGGACCTTGGACTTCGCTAGTTTTTTCAGTATGCTTTTAGTTTCTTCTGTTGAAATTGTAAATTCGGGTTCGGATTTTAGAGCTTTCCAAATTCTTGTTTCAGCATTCTTAATCGCCTGCTCAATGTCTACTACTGCATCGAGATAAAATGTAGAACCTAGCGAAGGGTTATTAGAAACCTGTTCCTCCAATAAGAGACGTTTCCTTTCTTCCTGTTTTTTTATATCTTGTATTATTTGATCGACTTCATCCTTATCTATGTCAACTTGATCTGCAATTGTTTCTGGTGGGATTCCAGAGTTAAACAAATTTAGAATGGTTTGTAGCTGTTGCTCTACTTGCCTATGCATATAATTTTTTTTGTCATTATCGCTATCCATTGGTGGCTCTCCGGAGGTGGTCATATTTTCATGTAATTGTAAATATAAATAGCGCTACTTATTACTATTCTCATCATCTCGATGCTAGCTTTTCGATTAAGCTGAGAATAGTAGTGGCCGATCAATTCAGTTGAAAATAATTTTGATAAGATTGGGCTATAGTGAAAATAATTGTGAGGCATTATTGTTATTGTTCACCTACTATTGTAATACAAAATCATTTCTGCAGAAATTACTCAAAGTGATTTGTGTGTGCTAGTATATGATTCTCGGCTATTTTCGTGTTAATTTTACTGTAATTAAACTAGTTTGGCATAGCCTTGCGTACTCAAGCCTCAGAAATTGAGGCTGGTTATCTGAAAGATTAGAATCATAATATTGACAGGGTGTATACCTGAGACCACAGTACCTGTTCGGATACAGCTCTGCAATGGTACAGAACATGGTATAAAAGGGATTACCTTCTTGTAGTCCTTTAATACGATATTATCTAACTTGTGGTAGAATGTAAATATCAAGGTCTGGCGGCCTGCCCAATTCCATTTATCCACAGGACCGCCTTGCCTTGTATTATTGCATTCTATCAATAAGTCATTATGGTATGATGTGTTTAGGGTATTGGAATGAAACATGGGTATATGGAAATGCTTATGGTGTTCCAAAGTGTTGGAAGGGGAATCCTTTAGGGATTTAGTTGCGGCCTCCCTGAAGGAGGAATACGGACAACACGTACACGTCTGGGAAAATATTATTATGGTCCAGAAAAAGGCAGTCTCTATATTAGAAAGTAGACTGGTGTCAGTTTAGTCGTTCTTCATTTATTATGGTTACTATCTGCCTCTGCGTCATGTATCCCGATTTTTTTGAGTCTGATCGGCATGAATTGTTCCTGTCAACGGCACAATTATTAGATTATATTATTATGATCTGAAAAACGATTTGCCGTATGGAAATTCGTGCGTGTATTACATATGTAAGGAAGCATATGAAAAACTCATGCGACTCAGCGCTGAAGAAAAAGGGGTTCTAGAACGGCGGTCGTTTTCCTTTATTTGATCCATATTTACCCCTGAGAGTAATTTATCAAATTCAATTAGTAAACGGAAATTTAAGGCTACTAGTACAATTGCGAGCTAGTATAAAGCAAGCAAGATAATAGAGCCACGTGGCTCTACGAGGTATTTTTTGTGAAATCTTCATTTATGCAGACAGATATGAATGAAGTGGTATTATGGTAGCTCTAGATATTCTTAACCTTTCTGCAATGATTTTACATCACTTACTCCCCTAATCATCTTCTTCTGATTCTTCTTTCATATTATTATCTTCATCTGTATCCTCTTCTATTAGCGTAGTTTGTCTGATTGAAATGTACCTTTAAGTCCTATTGGCATTCCCTCCTGTTGAGTGCAAGTCAAGCATTTGTTTGAAGTCTACCTTATTCGAGTACTGTCACCTGTATTTACACGACAAATCATGAAATGATTATTGGAAAAAAGTAACTGTCTTACACCTAGCCTTCGAGGTATACATTTTTCCTAGATTTTGGATAAAAGTAGCTCTATATACTATAACTTACTTTCATATTTTAAATTCCATTTCTTCATCCATAAGCTATTTTCATCTTATTTAATTAAATCATATTCCAAAATAGTAATGCTGCTTTCAAGCGTCCAATCCCTGACAAAAGGCAGCAAATGGCAAAATGGAACACCTTCGGCATCGAAGCACATATGGGCCCCTGGTCTTATAGAATTTCTTCCAGGGGCCTTCTAGGTATCAAAACAATTCACACCTTCTAATTATTGGATTTGAATGTGGGAGTCAAGTACAACACTAAGAACAGGATCAATCTTGAAATCTAATAACTCATAGAGATAAAATTATTTCAATCCTGGTTGTAAATATTACATGAAATGAGCAAGAAAACAGAATTAATAAGTAAAGGGAGAAAGTCAGCGTCAGCGTGTGAATACTGCCTGTGATTGTGGATATTGTAATACAGGAGGTTAGTCTAAATCTTCTTTTTACATATTCTGAAGTATAACCACTGTTTATCACCAATAAGGGATATTTCTAATCCTTAGATTTGTGTAATATGATAGTCAAATGTCGACTAGCCCAATCGATAGGAGGGGCTTGGTCGCCACTTTCCTCATATTGGTTTTCCAGGTTTATTGATACTACTAAGACAATAACGAAATTAGAAATTTTATCTGGTATCTGAAGTCGAATAGATGGATGGCTGTCTACCTTTGGATGGTGTTACCGGTTCAGACTCTTACTACGATTAATTATGTTTTAAAAATCCATTTATTACAATAGAAAAGGTAGAACGACCGAATGGATGGACCGATCTTGCCATCCTATCTAACCGCACTGGTTCGTGGCAAACTTACAACAAACTTTACATTTCGTAAAATGTAATGTTCTAACTGGTTACTACGACACAGGATCTTAGCGCCGCAGAAATTTCATCTACAGATTGATATGCTTCCATCATTTCGTGTGATAAGATGTCGTCTTTACAGAATCCAATATGCCTTTGAAAAGTGACCTGATGTGTATCCAATATATGCGAACCCAAATCCTATTAGTAATGATATTCCTATGATAACGACGATCGTAAGCTTCAATGTCCTATGGTTGGTCGCTAAGGGGTTATCTGCAGGTATATTTTTCTTCTTTACTTCTAATTTTTTTACCTACAGCATTTTGCTATGAGATCTAATAGCATACATCAAAACAGAAATAAAAAAGATTGGGAGTAGGCTAACCATTGAGTATTACACAATAGGAACAATACGATGATGAAGTAGTAATAGAGCTTCCAAGTGAAGATATACTCTGCCAATTATTATTATTGAACAATAGAGTCCTGCAAAAACTGATTTAAGGATTTTGACAATTGTTACTGTTAAGACGATTATTCCAAAAGTTATGATTTTATTTTTCGTGGAACTGATATTCGTGTTCAGTTGTAGCGTGGTAATTGGATTTGAAAGTTCGAAACTTGAATTATTACGTGGTGTTACCACATAGATACCCAAACAAATCAGATCGGATATTTTTCATATTAATTTAATCAAAAAACAGTGCCCTACCAATCCAGGAATCTTTCCTATAATAGGATATTTAGGGTATATGGATTCACTTGAAATGTTGCCGGCAAAATTCCTATTGGTTCTCCATCAATGGCAACTGTTATGTCTCTTTCCATTGATTTTATTGATACCTTTCTGGCTTGCTTGTAGATCACATCGACTACATTTGTATAATTACCTGTTTTTATATTTGCCAACTTGTCAAGCATTTTAAGGCTACCCGAATCTCTTAGAATAACAACATCTAATAACCCGTCTGAAAAACTTGCTTCTGGTGCTGCCATAAACCCACCACCAAGGAATTTGCCATTGGCAATTATACCCATCGTCATTTTTGTGACTACTTTATCTTTCCCATCATCAAACACTATCTCACAGTTATTGCTTTCATACGTGGGTAGAGTAGCAATAACGCTGGTGATTGTCGATACCACACGGTTCTTAACTCTATTTCTTACTTTTTTTGACCTATCTATAACTTCCGCTCCGAATCCAATCTCAGCTGCATTTAGAAATGCTCGGGTAGGCACCTTTGAACGGTTCGTAGGATTAGTGACAGTAGCTGTTAGGTACATCAATCTTTTTTGTACTACCTTGCAAATAATTATGACAGCACTCATCTATACCTTGAGGCAAATTTAGAGACTTGGCCAATACATTCCTTGTACCACTAGGGATTATGCCGAATATGGCCTCCGAGTTTATAGGCAGCAGAATGTCAGGTTGAGGGAAATTATTTTTATTTTCCTGAACTCCAACATCATTCTTAGAAAAAGGGACTAGTTTCTTTTTGTCATCTTGTCTTCTTTCTGGCAAGAAAAAACCGTTTGTGACTTCATTTATGGTTCCGTCTCCCCCAATTGCAATGACCTTTTTAACGCCTCTCTTCAAAAATTTTCTCGTAAGCAGGGTTCCATCATTGGCTTTTTTAGTGAATCCTATTTGGGTGTTTTTGCCAAACGTATCTTTCATCTTGATATAAAGGTTATCCCAATCCTTGCCCGTTGAACCGCTCGAAGAAGTGGGGTTAATAACCAAGAGAGTATCAATATACTTCGATTTTTTCCTATGATTTTGTTCATGGCTGCGACTTGCAGTGATAGGTACTGATTCTTCCTCCTTTTCTAATAGCAATATCCACAATGATAATACCAAGGATAATTCTTAAGTGTAGCTACAGAGAGATCTTTCAAATTATTTCGGGGAATAGGGTACAAGCCTGCCATGGTGTATTTTATTCTCGCAATTCATATAGTACAATTGACTATCTCTTATTTGCATTTTTCTGGAGTATCATATTTAATGACAGACAAATCTCGACAATGAGACGTATGAACAGAGCCGTTGGCAATATTAGTGTATACTGCTAACGTCGGAACTGCTTCTCCAGGCTGCCAGATCGGTAAATAGTACTCCTTAATAGCTAAATGAATTGCTTGGTTGATGAATTATGATATCATACAAAATTTTCAGAAATTATTTTAATAAATAGTGCGCCATGTAGAAACTTTCAAATCTTGTAATGTTTGTATACTCCAATACATCCAGCAAAAGATATAACTGTTAGCCCCGATTTCCCTTCTCAATCAATTCGTTGATAACAAATCTATGACAATGTTTGTCCATGCCTATACAATGACACAATAATGTGACATCTTGATCTCTACTCATCTGTCCTAACTCTTTGATTTCATCTAATGCATCAGGATTATTCTTTATTTCAGATAGAAAGCGTTTCTTATATACAGACCAATTTACCCTTTTGTCTATCATGTATTCCTTATGGAGTTGTCTACTCGGAGCAAGTTCTTTCCACCATTCATGCCAATTTTCTTCAGATTTTGGAAGGTATCTTGGCCTATATCGCGCAACCAGTATTCTGAATCCGTCATGTTGTTCCGTTGGTTCCTTTAGTGATTTCAGCTTTAATCCAGGCATTTTCCTGTGTATAACACCTCTTTGTTATCCTCCTAATATTATTTGTTTTTCAGTTGGTTGACACAATAAGGGTACTTTGGTTGACATTTGGTTCAGATCCTTATTAGCGCTAATTTTAGCGCTGTTGTCAATCTGGTTAGCCTGAAACTTAGTTCTCTGGCCTATCTTCTGATGAACGATACAAGATAACCAATAATGCCTCGAATTAAAGCCATTTATTGAAGCGGGGAAGCTACATGAGAACGGAATTAGAAAGCAATAGATCTGACTGTTTATCGTCAAAATGATTTACCCAAATTAGCTACGATACTTAAACTTAATTTCCAAAGGGGTCATTATATAACAAATTAGAATCATCTACTTGTGCCTTCCATTTCAACAAGTATGCATATCAGTAACATAATGCACATGTAAAGATTCTCCTTGATGCTTTTGTTAAAAGCCTATCATAGTTTTTTGCTTGCTATAATGGTGAAAAGGTTCCTATCTATGCAATTGGTACTAGTCAGCAATACTACTTTTGGAATTGTTATTTTTCCTTTCATTTGGTCTGTACAGGTATTTGGTGGCCAGTTAGAAAAGAATGACGCAAGTAAAACAATATAAGATCTTGGACGTACATAGATCTATATAAAAACTATGCTGGGCATCATCGATCAAATGGAGTAACCCAAGGGAAAGGAATTAATAATGACCAACAAAGAATAGCGATTACTTTGACAGCATCGTCACTGTTAATTTCGAATATTAGCATTATGATGTTTGCTTGCTATCTAACTAACTTTTCAATTACTGATACTACTTGGCCGAAGATAGCGAGCGCGCAAACCGATGAAGAGGCGAATAGGGTAAACCTTAGCACAGATTCTACAAATACTCATGCGAGGACAACCTTCTCCGCAATAGGCCAAATAAGTTCTTTAGTAATCACTGTCAGTGAACCTGACTTCAACATTACGAATGCTTTTAAGGTCATCCTGACAGGTGAATGGAATCTGAGTGTCAATAATGGTAAAGTAACAAACTTTTCGGTAAACCTTCTTGCATCACCCATGGATGGCAGTAAGCCACATATACACCAGATAGTTAACCTTAACACATACGATGATGAAGAACCAATTGCCTTATCAGAAGACAAGAATTTATCGTTAAATGGAACTGCTGACATTAAAATAAACGGTGTACTTGTCTGGGATAATGCCAACGTATCAATATCGATTTCTAATGGAAATACATTTAATATCGATCCGAGTGATTTGGACACGCAGAACCATTTTGGAGATCAACAAGTATTTGGTATTGTTACTCGTCTGATTTACTGACTACTAGAAATGAAATCTTGGACTGTTTTGGATAAAGAGATAATTAGAGGGCAGAAATATTTCGTTATTTAGAACCGTTATGCTACTGTAATGTAGTTGTATTATTACCTAATGTCCAATCATGTGTTTATTTTTAGATAAGATTTTTGCATGCGAATGCTTGAAGAAGAGTACAGTAGTCACAAGACTAATGATCAATTCGGTAACAACAATTTCGGGAGCATTAGTAGTCTTTACCCTTTTTTTGTCAAAAGGATTACCAAAAGAAATCGGAATCTGAAAAAGTCCTGTTATAATTGCTTATTCTAATCTGAGTAGCCCCATTAAACTATCACGTGAAAAAGGATACCTCAACTGGACTATAATCTTCCAATTCCATATTTTGCAAAGAATTCCATATTTTGCAAAGAATTCCATATCGTTGTTTTACTCCAAACACAAATCAAAAATATCTCCGTAGGCCTTTATGATTAAAATGATAAAGAACTTAAGGGAAGAAAGCAATACTCCCATTATCATTAAGCGACCAAAGGAAAGAGGGAAGCTTGTTTAATTATCATGTTCCTAAATGCTAAGATCATTTGGCCTTGATTATAACGACTATTTAGCAGGATTACTCATTATTTTGCAGAAGAAAATAGGGGATTATATTCCAATTTGATCATTTTTCATGTTGTATGCTAGTAATGTACTATAGAGGTGTCGTATTTTATCAATACATAACATATACTTAAGAATCTGTTAGTTGTTAAATGGACACCCATATCTGCTTTATTTAGAATTAACAAGTATGATGATTTTTTAAGTGACATGAGAAGGTTGATAGGCAAGAACACTAATCGTTATATTATTTGTACTCTCTCTCAATTTAGGTCGACAAAATAGTAGCATATATCGTACTCTAATTTCTTCACTTTCTTTTATTTAGGCCAGTACATTTTTTATAAAGGCGATTAACGAAGTTAGCTACATCTATTACATAAGTATATATCCCAAATTGAATGATCTTCTTTATCAGTGGTAAACAGGAAGGCTGACCGTTACCCTCATAATTATGAATGTCTGCATAAACTTACACTTGATGGAATGACTAATTCAAGAAAGGTAGAAGATGAGAGAAATGAAAGAGAAATGAAAGAAAAAACCAAGGCTGTTCATCAAGAAAAGATTAGGGTGGTTATAATTTCAATAATTGCTTCTTCTGGATTAATGATATTAAAATTTTCTATTGGTGCTTTAACAAATAGTCTTGGCATTTTATCGGAAGGCATGAATTCAGGTCTGGATCTCATTGCAGGTCTAGTGACACTTTATGCCATACGTATGGTGTTAAGGCCATCCGATCCATCATATACATATGGTTATGGAAAATTTGAAAGTTTATCATCATTAGCTCAAATAATTCTTTTGCTTGTAGTCGCAAGTTGGGTAACTTATGAGGCGATAAATAGAATACTATTTGAAAATGTTAGCCCTGAGATCAGTATATTTTCTATTTTGATTATGTTTGTGTCGATAGGGATTGATTATGGAAGATCAAGAGCTTTGTATAGGACCGCGAGAAAATTTGATAGTCAAGCACTTGAAGCCGATGGACTCCATTTTAGAGCAGACATGTTCTCTTCTGCTATAGTCGTTGCTGGTCTACTCATAGTACTCTTGTTTAATATTCCTGATGCTGATGCGTATGCTGCTCTTGGCGTAGCAGCCGTAATCTTATATGCGTCACTTGGATTAGGAAGAAGAACGCTAAGTGTATTATTGGACAAAGCACCTAAGGGTATATACCGGGAAGTCATTCAAGCAGTGTCAGATTTGGAAGGCGTGACCAGACCACACAACATTCGAATTAGAAATATTGGATCCGAAACTTTAGTTGAGATGCATATTGAAGTTCCCAGAACTTTTACTCATGACAGAGCTCACAGAGTAGCGACCTCTGTAGAACAAAAAATAGAACATATCTTGCCTAGTTCCAAGGTTTTGGTACACGTAGATGCAACGGAATCTGCTAATGAAACTATTTTTGATAAGATTAGACTAATTGCTGCCGAAACAGAAGGCATAAGAAATGTTCACTCATTACACGTATCAAGGATATCATCTCCCCTTTCGGCTTTGGCTGTTTCCTCACTAGACTCCCCTCAAAAGCGATACTATACTGCTGCGTTAAATGTAGAGGCGAAAAAGTCTCAATACGCCACTAATGAACCTCGACTTCACCTGTATCTGGATGCACAGATGGGGCCGAGTCTTGATCTCAATACCGCTCATTCCATCGTAGACTCCTTTGAAGAGAAGTTAAAAAAAGAAGTTTTACAGATAAAAGACATAACTACCCATATTGAGATTGAATCTCCAGTAGAAGATCTAAGAATGGCAGGTACTGAGAAAAGGGTAGGTCCGGAGCTCCTGATGAAAATAAAAGAAGTAATGCTATCTATCGATGAAGTATTCGATTTCAAGGATATTCGAGTATTTGATGTAACTGGAGGACAGCATATAACTTTGACAATCTGTCTTACTTCATCCATTACATTGGAGGTTGCACACAAAATTGCTACCAAAGTTCAAAATATGATAATTTATCGTACAGGAGCAACGAGAGTAGTAGTACATACTGAAACGACCTGAAGAGCTTTTTATTTTTGTCAGAACGATGAAGTTGAGACGAATGACCTTGCTCAGAAAGGGTTCATGATGAGCATGCACTATTGACAGTGCTGTTGCGTTAATCATATTAGCTTTTTATTTGGACTAGTATATAGATAGAAACGATCACTTCAAATATACCTACGTTGGTCGTTTTGAGGGTAAGGATACTCCATCTGACGGGCAGTGGCCACACCTATTTCAGTACCAAAGAAATGGCTAACAATACACAATGCTAAATCGATTCCAGCTGAAACACCTGCAGACGTGAAGATTGGCTCAACTAACGTGAAGCGGACATCCTTCCGTATTTTCACCTTGGGAGAAGCTTTACGAAGGAAATCAAATGCTCGCCAGTGTGTTGTTGCCTCACGTCCGTCTAACAACCCTGCTCTTCCAAGAAGGCTAGAACCCGTACACACTGATGCAGTGAGCTTTGTTCGTGCAACTCTATCAGCAATTCTATTCAAAAACTTGACATCATTTATCTCAACCCGGGTACCCCATCCTCCAGGTACTATTAACAAATCAAGTTCGGGACAATTATCAAAAGTCACATCAGGAATAAGGCGTAGGCCGCCAATTGCCAAGACCTGCTCCGGTTTTTCCCCTATCAATAGCACCCTGAACGGTGAGGGTTCAATGTGTCGTCTCTCCTCATTCAGACGGGCAACCGAGAACACTTCGAATGGACCTGCAACATCCAAGACCTCGACCTGATTAAAGATTAGGATCCCAACTGTAATAGGTAATTGTTTGTGATACTCGTCCGTATCCATCTGATCTTTACTCTTGAGCTGACTCAACACAACCCTCTCTGGAATTGAATGAATACCTCACAGTGGCTTACCGGCTATGAACCAATTCTCTTGGGGTCTTTCATCGTAAGTAATAATGATGTGCTCACGTTTGGTCTTCAGTATCTGTATAGCTGCCTCGGTTATTGCATCTGCAAAGGCGGCTTTTTGTTCTTTCGTCCTTCCAGGATACAACGAAACTGCAATTATGGGCATATATCCTTCAAAGTGACGCTTCACTTATTTAATCGAAAGGATACTGAGAAAGGCTATATCTTTGCAAGAATTAAGAAGTTGGATTTTAAGGGGTAATATTAGAAATACGAAAACCATCAGCGTACTCTTTGCTATACTTAAGTACACTAGAACGTTAACTGATGTGTACATGTTTTCCTCCATCACGTGTTGAAGTTAGTACTCCATACTCGAATCAGTAAGCAATGTTGAGAGAAAATAGTTCAAATTATTCGGGATTCTAGGATACAACAAACTATTAGCTACCACACATTCTCAGGTAATTCTGTCTTTCGATACCTAATTTAGAAATACAATAATACAACGGTAAGCATGATGAGTACTCATACTTGAACGCAAATTATGTGGAACACCTCTGATTCGCAGACAGATAACTTGCCAAAATCATCACAGAAATTGGACGGTTTTCCTTCAAAAAAGATTCATTTCAGGCGTTGATAGAGGCAATAATCTATCAAGAACTCAATGGAAGTGCTGCCTAACTCCATTTATGGTCGGTTCTTGACATATTATAGGATACCATGAGAGGTCACGTTATTCATCTACCTGAAACTCTATATACCACAATTTAGAATATTCCGTCTAATTATGCAGAACGGAACAGAAAATAAGGAGATGGATCTAAGAAAGGGATTTCTTAGATTAATACCGGTGCTGATTGCCATTACTGTAACAAGCATTGTCGCAATCAATGTAAGTGTAAAACAGGACAGCTTTGCACAAGGGCAGTCGATGGATAACCTGACTTTAAGTAATGTGAGCATACCCGTTTCAACTGGATTCATAGATGGAAAAATAGCGTACTTTATTGCGACCGATGCTTCGACACAAGAGGTTGCTTCTTCTGTATCTAACACCACAGGATTTAATGTAAACTACGCACCCACTTTAGCTAACACTTCTGACTCGGCCAGACAGCCAGGATTCGTCTTCGTTAATGGTTTTTCGGGAGAAGAAGGAGGACCTCTTGGTTCACAGTTGTCAGTTGCAACAGCAGTTCCAGGCGATCCTGATTATAGCCCCCTCTTTGACATTAACTATGTGCAATGGAATACGAATAATACCAGTGAGATCAGAATATTAAAATCAGCAGATGAAATATTTGACGCGCAACAGAAAGGAGAATTGACAATAACAAAATCAAATGTTGTTATCAACAGTCCAGCAATCGTCAAAGAATAGCTAGAATGGTACCATCGATCTCTGAATGAGATTTCTATATCAAAAATTAGGCAGGACATCATAGATCCGATTCTAGGATTACCAATTTCTGTATTTAACTCCGTCATTTTTCTTTTTTGTGGGGCAATTATTAGATGTTATATCTCACAACAAAAAAAGAAAATGAAGAAATTGGAAGTCCTAAAACTACATAATGAAGGGTACTGAGTAGTCCTAGAATAACGTGTAAATGGGTTGAGGCATGGAGTTAGGGACCTTGAGTTACAAAAGAAAAATCTTCATTACGAATTGAACAATTTATGAGCAAAAATGGATAATCTTTCACCAGTGAGTCAGTAATATCCTGTTTATTAATTATTTTTTAATTTACCTCTGTCGTTACATGATTCTTATTTTTTGATTGCACCTATATGTGTCGTGTTGTGCGCACATCTATTACAGATAAAAAATGGTCATCTAATGACCCATAGTAAACCATATCAAGACCTTCATTTCGAAATGTCATTTAGTGTTTATAATCTCCGGTACGGATCTCGCTCTCGTTGTCCAGCAGTTCACAGAAAATTACCCCTTTCAGATCAAAGATGTTTTTTGCCGTCGTACACCTCACCTTAGGTATGAGGATCCATCGATTAATACATGGACATATTTTTTTGCAGACGAAGACATAGGTAGAAAAGAAATACCTGCGGTAACATTCGGTAACATCTTAATTAATGTCACACGCGAACAAATGATCCATAGAGAAACACAGCTAATCATGTCAACAATATCAAGATGATCAGATACAAGTAAAAAGATGGAGCTAAGGGCACAACAACTACACGATCAGGGACATTCTTACAGAGGAATTGCAAAGGAAACCCATCTATCTTTGAGAGTTAATCTGGCCCAGAACAAGAGGAAATCTCCCTCATCGGCCTTGATTCATGATAAAAATAATACTCGATACTCGAGTATTACGACGTAGAATTGCAAGTAAATAAAAATTGGCTGTTGCAGGAAAAGCTTTTTTTAAAAGGTTTCATACTTCTACTTTAGTAATGTTCTCATCAACTAAGCCTTTGAGAGAAGTTGTCTTACAATTGGCAGAAACCTTTAACGATCCGAAGATTAGGGAACTATCTTACTTTGATTTTTATGATGATTCATTGACTATTTATGGTTTTCCTCCAAACCTTCCGGCCAACAAAGGAGGTTTTAAACAGTTCATTTACCTTCTTTGGAAAGGATTTCCTGATATAAGAATAATATTTGAGGATCTCATTATTGAAGGAAATAAGGTTGCAGGGAGATACTATCTAGCCGGCACACACAAAGGTGAATTTATAGGCCTTCAGCCAACCGATAAGCAATTCAAGGTCAATGGTATGACAGTATTTGCTTTTCGTGATGCAAAAGTTATAGAGCGTTGGAACCTGGTAGATATGATGTCATTAAGGGAACAGCTAAGTTCCCAATCCTGATTTAGAAACTGTGAGGTGGATACGACAAACTTACATTCAATTGGAAAAAGTTTGCGTTACTATCTAGGGGAATAGAGTATGAAAGCACTATTTGAATTGGATATACCGTCTGCCCTATTTATTCAAGCCCGACTATTGCATCTTCCAAACTCTTATTCTTTACTATGGTATTGCCTTAGTACCCGTAGCAACGTTTATCGCCAATTGAAATATCGCTTTTGAACGCTTTGGATACTATCATATACATATATAGAAGCAGCCACATTTGAAGATTCCCTAAGCAGCTTGAAGATTATATTTCCATATCGTTATCGACCTTGAAATGCGCTTAGACCTTCTAGTGGCTAATTAAGTTGCAATTAAGTTTCAATTAGACAGCTGCCTAGAGTCGTATTAGGTTTTGTAGAGCTTATACTATTATCTGCAATAGCATTGGCACCTTTCTGCTTCATCATATATGCTGTAGATTGCATAGGTCCATCTATTATGGCATTAGCGGCATTTCCAGTTGTAACTCTAATTCCCAATCTCTAGCATTTTTCAGAAATTGATTTAACCTTTCATCTATAGACGTGGTTTGTGAAGTAAACAAATTTCCTAGCCTTTAAGCATTATTATATCAACACTGGTACCATATCATAAGCTTATTTTATTACCGCTCAAGACAATAAATCATAACAAACTCCATGACATTTATGAAATTAATACCCTCAATCAACCTTCTGAATGGAGAAGGGTTCTAGATATTCCACTTCCTTCTAGATTATTAGCCTTTGACTTTAGAAGAATTTACTTTCTAGGGATTTATTATTATTATTATTATTATTATTTTCTTTTCTTGCCTGACTATCAGTCATATTACATTTATCTCCCCGTTCTGCTTCTTCAAGGCCAAATGGTTGCCTGAAGATATAGAGTCTTTCTCTACGTAATCAAAGCATGTGAATAATATTTCAGCTGCCTGAGAGGAGTAGAGCTGAGAAGTTATACGCGATTGAGTGGAATAGATCTTGATATTTCACACTCAAACACTATTTTGTTCCTTATTTAGATCCGTAATCTTTCTCTAGATCAGTAAAGACAAACATATTATGGAAAGGGAATTGCGTTAATAGTTGAAGGTATCAGAGATTCTATATTTGTACCCTTATCATTACTTTTAGGATTACTATTCCCAGCTACGACTTGACTAGCTCCCGATGTGCTATCAATATCGTCGATGCCGGTATCAATATTTTTCTTAGCTCCATCTAGAGCTTTAACAGAAGCAATCGCAAGGGATCCTATCTTATGTCCGGAAGGACATCCCAACAAATTTTGGATTTTAGGATCACAGTTGGGTTCCACAGCCAGGACCTTACCAATAGTGTATAAATTGGCGAAAGACATTCCTCCAGTTAAGGCTAAAACTAATAATAGCAAGCTCAATCCTGCCGTAGACATATCTACATGCCATTATTTACAAATAAAGATAATTAATTTAATTAATGTAAAACACTTAGTTTTGCTATGTAAATATTCTATCAATTCTACATCAGTAAGAAAACTAAATAGAAATAGATAGGCAACATGAATGCTCCGTAACAACATAATCCTACGTACCTTATATCGAAAGAGAAGTCGTAATCATGTTATATTCACATACAATCCACTTTTCAATCAAGCATCATATATAAGGTAAAAGTACCATTGATCCTAATTTAGATTAAGATTTTAGATTTGGGATTATTCTCTGGAATATGATTATGCTTTTGATATCACTATTTCTTAAATGAAAGAATACAATTAGAATATCAAAGGAATGATAAATAGTATTAAAGTGAATAGATGTATAACCGCAAAGACTTTTCCAACAATATTGGCTATATCATTACTATTGATATTAGTTAGCAATATAGTCGGTACACCAATCCTCTTTGAATATGCGTATGCAATCGAAGAATTCGATATAGATGTAGATGTTAAAGACAACGAGATTAAGCGTGGTGATACTCAACACATAACAGTTACTGTTTTCAACGATGATTCTGGTAATCATGTATCAGATGCAGATGTCAAATTAACAGTATATCCTCCAGATAGTGATTCAACCTCGGCAGAGGATGAAACCGATAATGATGGCGAGGCAACATTTGATGTGGAAATAGATGATAATGCGGAAACAGGTAATTATGATGTGGACGTAAGAGTGTCAAAGGACGGATATGATACAAAAACTGTTAGTACCTCGTTTGATGTTGTCGGGTCAGGTAATAACAACGACGACGATGATAATAATCATGATGGTAATGGTAATGACTCATCATCTTCAGCTGCGGCATCAGCTTCTTCAGGAAGTAGTGGTGGCAGTAGCAGCGCAGCGTCAAGTGCTAGTTCCTCAGATAATGACCATAATGACAATAATAATGACGGTGGCGGTAGTTCCTCCGCATCTTCTGCAGCTGTAGGAGATGCCGCATCAGCAGCGGCCTCTGCATCAGGTGCATCATCAGCCGGCAGCAGCTGCAGCAGGTAATGCAGCTGCAGCAGCCGCCGCATCAGGTGATGATGCCTCTTCGGCAGCAGCAGCAGCAGTATCCGAGAATGGAGGATCTTCGTCAGCTGCAGCAGCAGCAGCTGATGCGGCATCAGCGGCAGCAGCTTCTTCTAGTAACGATGAGGATGGCGATGATAAGGGAAGTTCGTCCTCGTCAGCATCTTCTTCAAGCAATGATTAGAGTTCCTAGTAGAGACTAAATTCCACAATTTTTATTTTTTGTTCACTAGATCCTAGATACCGGAATATTGTAGATAATCAGTAAAGCAAGTTAATTCATAGGCTCTTCATCTTTAACAGGTTAGGCATCAAAAGCTCTCATGCTCCTATGTTTTACTGCGTCTTGTTAGCGTTCACAAACCGCTCTTTTTCTAAATTGGTAGGAGTAGTATCGTTAATTTCATCTTGCTCCTTTTCTTCTCCAATTAAAATAGTTATGTTATCTATCGGGGTTGTGGAATTTGAATAATCCGTAGCTTGTGACTGCTCCCATTAATCAAGATGCCACCTACCAGAAACATTCCTAACAATAACCAAATAACAAGTTTGCTCATACCCAAAGCATTATACCAAATGAATTATATAAGATCTTGTTGGTGTATGACATTGGTGCTTGGCAACTGTTTCATGCATTTGATGACCGAACTACCAATGATGATTTCTGACTTCATCGCGTGATAATCCAATTAAATGTAGCACGGGCACCATCTGGCTCTCCTTTCTCATCGATTGTACCCAGACGAACTAAAAGCTCAGGTGTTCTTAAGAATTCTGTCAATTCCTTTGCATTGAGTGGTGGTGTATATGATGAGTGTAAATACTCAAAAGAAATATATTTTTAGGATTGACAATTAAATCGTGCTATTGCCTGGAATAGTCGTATTTATTGTGCTCATGGTACTGACTTACGCCTTAGTCACGTACCCGTCGCCCAGTGTAACCTCTGCAACTTCTACCTCAAATACCTCCTCCGATTCTATACCTTCAGACTGAAGTTGTTCATTCATCGGAATCGATGAAAGTTCCTCCATCTGTTGGAACATTTGTGATTCTCATCCCTAATGAAGCGCATGAGAATTGGTCTGATGAAAAACATAAACTAATCACTGACAAGAATTCATATTATGTACCTACCAATCTAATTGTACCAAACGGAACTGCTATAGTTTTTTTACATGCTGACGCTCCATGGGATACGCCTAATCCTCATACAATTGAATTACAGGATAGCGAGCGGAAATACTGTATATAATACTGGCCAATTAGATTATACGCTTAGCTCCAAACCAATTGTGCTCCCCTCTTCAGGAACTTATAATATAGTTGATAAGTCCTATGATACAAAGGAAGCAAAGATAACGGTTTTGGATAACGAAACATCTCATGGTAACAGCATAGTAGGAGGATTTTACACCCCAACTAACCAGGTAGAGAACACGGAGGATAACGATGGTGGATCGCATCCGGGGTCGCTTCAGTATTATAAAGAGGCATTTAACAAAGATGGATTTGATATACTGAGTGAATACAATTTTACATATGCTACATGTGATTATTGTCCTGGAGAATATTGGCCTGACAATAAATCTGGAGAGCACACATTGCTAATCTATAGTACAGAGCAATCACTTTCAGATGCGTTAGTTAAACTAGGAAAGTTGGTTAAAGACAATGTGTACGTATGATATCGTAAATGTGTAGATAGTGAATCTCTCAATTCTACTTTCAGGTAACTATACAGCATGCTCTATGTCCAGGCCGACCGTAATTCCACTTGTCTACTCCTGCTTTCAATGCTGATTGTCTAACCTTTTCTTTAGCTGCTTCGCTGTGTAGTATTTCTAATTTTACTGCTGGAGTATATTTAAGATGACCTGATTTTTAGTGATTAATTTAGCTTATAGCGTTCTTTGGTTTCTGGATCATTAGCACAATACACTAAGGGATCATCTAAAGAGAACTCACCATTATCAAACATGATCCCTAATATTAATAAAATCTGTCCATTCAGGTTTGATGTTATTGTTGTATCTGTTTTTGATTTAGGATTAGCCAGTTACTTTTCCAGCATATTTAGTGTTGTATTTAACATCTCCGCCCAAATACGGTGGACAAATGCTTCTTGGAGATCTCTATTTTTGGCACACTCCTCAGCAGCAGCAAGTTCCCTATCAAAATGTAAAGCTAAAGAAACCTTGGTACTCAGCTTTGTGCTCCTTGATCTGCTCATCCAAACTTTGATCCATAATCTCATCTAAGCTTTGTAATCTCTTCTTCCTTTCTTCCGAGCTTAATGGCATATTAGTCAAGATGCCTCGGTGCACATTCCATATTTCAAGCTAACTAGTTCACTATCATGTATTTTGAATAAACTGATGTCAGAAATTTTGAATTAATTTTGAAAACTCGCACATGCCAAAGGGGATTCATAATAGACTTCGTGTACACGAGACAGGAATCATAGAAGTGGGTTCAAAATTGTAAAATGTATTAACATGCGTGACTAGAGGGAGAGACTTTTGTCAACTAATACCTAAACCAGAAGAACGACTACATATCACCTTATCAGTTTCAAGCTAGACCATGATGTTCATAAGCGATTACCTACGATTACACAAGAAAGCATACTTAGACAATTATTACGTCGGACCTACTAACATTCTCGTTGTAACTAGGAATACCACATGGAGACAGGTCAGCAAGTCCATCAAGAACTTTGATAAGTTAGTAGAACTGAATAAAACAGGAAAGCCAAATGACCGCCTGGCAACAACAAACGGGTCCATTTCTTATTGCGATAGGTCTATGTCTAGGTTTAGGGCTAGCGACATACCCAGAAAATACATCCACATATGCATCCACAATAGCAGTTAACTCGACCTACGAGGTTGAGGTGGAAAACATGACTTCAGAACAGTTTGATAGACTTATGAACGCTGAGTCTAAGGCCAACGATAAAGCAAACCAAATACTAAACAGTATCCAGACCCTTGAGGGCCTTGACATCTATAGTAATGAATGTGGCTATTCGACGGAAATCAATCCATACAAAGTTATTGACTGCTATTACAAGAACCAGGACAGAATCGAAAAAGCAGGCGAGTAGGTGGGTAGGCAGATAAGAAGTGACTAAACTATAATCAGAACGATTGTCAAAAGGAGATTTAAGGTTTCTCCTGAATCTGCTAGATAATGCAAAAGAGGAATCAAACACGGAGATTGAAATAGATGGGGACAATAAATCAGAAGCGACTGCTGCACTGAAAAGGATTAGACGTATAAGGCTAGCAGTGATTGATCTTGATAAGGAGTAGTTTCACAATAGCTTGACTGCAGCGGCAGAAGCGAAATGAAGTAAATAAAAAGAGGTTTAGCCACGATTTGATTGATTCAATTGCTTTTGGGCGTCTGTTAATGCTTCTGGGTCTACATTAGGGTCTACTCCACATTCTCGCTGCGATACAGAGTTACCTGCTGTTTCTGGTAATACTTCAGTATCTGGTGGCAGCATTTCATTTAGCATCGCTAACTCTTTACATAAGATTTGATTTTGTTCTACCTCTGATTGATTAGTAATGGGCGAGGAGTAAGCCAGCTGTAGCTGCATGCCCAAGAACATGAAGGCTAAGGCCATTATATATAATGTAATAGTCATCTTTCAGTTCCATCGGTGATTGTGGTAGAGTCTGTTTTATTAATAATCCTCTCTTGACACCCTGCTATTTCTTCAACTTCTTCCATTTCATTATTAGGTTTGATTATTCCACATTCGTCAACCATTCGACCTAGTGTGTCATTCTCTTCTGTCTGCTCCGGAGCGCCTAACATTAGTGACTCTGGATCTACAAACTTCTCTGCCAATGAATCCCCTGTATTGTTACTAACCATACTACTATTTCCGCTTGATACATTTTCTATAAGAGACTTGCTGGGTATTAACTTATGATGCCTATAGCGAAATGATTGAAGAAAAACAAATTAAGGATAAATGAGAAGATCAAAATTAATGCCTGAAAAGGAAGTCTATCCGACAAGAAATTGTGCAGGCTGCGGCAATCCTATTTTTTTGGATAAAGGCAACTACATACAATTTGTCAGTACAAGTCAAATAAAATGGTATACACATAAAGATTGTTTTACTAAAAGTTTGAGTAAAGGGCTAAATGATTGGCTAGAGATAGAGATGAACTCCTACTTTAGAAGGATGGAAGTACACTAAGCCTTTCTTTTTCCTTCTTTTAAATACATTTCTCCAAAAAAGGGGTTAATGAGTAGGCCACCTTTAGTAGCCAAAGAAATACAGATTAGTCATAATGGCACGACTTTTACAATTCAAGTTACATTAGTTGAGGAAAGTACTCAGAGTACCTCCACCATCACCACGAAATGTTGTGCAGGATAATGACAGATATTCACACGCTGTTGCAAACTTCATCAAAGGTGTAGCTTCAATCTAAACACTACTTTAGGTTTATTAGGAAATAGTGACTATCTTCCATTTGAGGCCTTAGGTTACACAGTCATAGGTCTTCACGATGATGGTGTAACAACCAATTTTTCAAATGGAAATGCAAAGGGAATTACAGGATTAAGAACAATACCAATGCCATTATTACTGCCAATACACCAGTTAATATTAGAAATTTTTTCAAGATCTCATCATAACAAATGGTGTAACTGCCCCATTTATACCATAAGTCTGTGACCCAGTATTTTATGAAGTCTCTAATACTGGCAACAATAGCAGCGATGGCCCAATAATGCATATTAGTTACTTATCACTAGAAATAGTCGTAGCACCAATTTTGCTCAAGAAAAAAGGCTGCGTGCACACGCGACGCAAACATATCTCTTAATCTCTCTCCACTATTCTGCATTTACACCTTGACATCTCTCGAAGTCCTCATAATATCAACTATAAGAAGGTAATATCAGAAGTAGAAGAGACATATACATGTATACTGATCCTGACATAGTATGAGTGATATAGTCAAATCCTTATGCTGTCAAAGAAAGGGAGGCATGCCAATTCGATCTTAGGGAAGTGGGAAAATTAAGTCGGCTTATGTATTACAAATTAGAAACAGGATAATGCGGCCAGGGCGTAGTTAGTTGGTATATGGCTTAGACCACAATTGTTGCTTTAGCGAACCTATCTGCTACTTCATTTATCTCTACCTTTATCTTATTTCCAAGTTTTCCATTTTCGACAAATATCACGAACCCTTGGATCTTGGCTATACCATCTCCTTTTCTACTTATTTCTGTGACGTCTACTTCGTATTGCTTACCTACTTCGACTGGCTTCTGAATAGGGGAGCCTTTATTAAAGCCACCATGACTCCTACGTGTACTATAAGACATTCGTAAATGTTGATTAGTCACTCTATTTAAACTGGACCGTGAAGGTTGTTCTAGCCAATACTATGAAGGGTTTTCAATCCGGCCTACATAAAAAACAGCAAAATCTTTTCTTGCTCCTCACACTGGGGCTCACATGACACTGACCTAAAAATATTAAGATGTTTAGTCTTGAATCCGCAGATTAGACTATTGGAATTCTAAATAAATTGAAAGATAATGGAGTAGTACGATTTTCCATAATTTGTAATCTTAGTTTGATGAAAGGATTTGTTGTATTTGGACTGCTAATCTATGTTAACAATAACTATGTCCACACGATTCTTTTAACCTGCCTTGTTCCACTGCCAAGTAATTGTAACAGGCTTTATACGTACCAGTTAGTTCTTTCTTAGTGCAAAGAATATGGAAGTGTAATCAAGGCATGTTTCATTCCAATGAATAACTTTTTCTCCGTGTGTAAAATCTATTGGTTCAGTAAGAAGGAAACCGTTCCGTTCTGCAATTCTAATTACGTCTTCCTCTATTTCTTTTCTGCTGAAAATATTATCAGGCGAATTCTTAGGGTTTATGTCCGTATTAACTAGATTGACTATCTTATCAGGCCAGTAGTCTGTCGATGTCAAAAGTAATCCACCTTTTTTTATTATTCTATTCATTTCTTTGAAATAGTTCTGAATATTAACACCATGTTCGATTACTGATAAAGACGTAACGAAATCAAATGTATTGTTTTGAAATTCAGTTTTTTCTAGATCTTGAACCGAAATATCAAATGTGTTATACAATTCGATTGCGGCTGATACTCCCTCTTTTAAGAACAAATCACATCCATATAGGTTCATAAAACCAAGTCTCCTCAGCAGAGGCAAAATCGGAGAACCGTTACATCCCACATCTAGTACAAACACACTTATGTTTGCTTGCTTTATTATATCAATCATTTTAAGTGTATCCCATGACTTTACTCTATCATGATGTGGAAATAGACCAAGAGAACGAAGGCATTTCATGGCGTGATATACTTCAAAGGAGTTTTTAAGAACAGAATTGTATCCCATCGTTTCAAAGGATTTACGGAGTAATTTAAGTTTACTAACTGGCATCAGATCTTTCATTAAGGGCGACTCATTCATTTTCTTAAATTACGTTTTAGAATTTTTGTAATCTGTTATAACTTGATTTCTGATTGAATCCAGAGATTCTCAAATATGGAAGCATATGATAAAACTGTTGATTCACTATTTGAGTATGTAGCTAAACCAATCGCATCCTCGTCCTCTTTTTCTTCTATTATTAATGATAATTCTCTGTCTGTCACTACGGTCGTTAGTCTGGTTTGTATCGACTTCTCTATATTTTGATACCCCTTCAAAGATTTTACCGCATCTTCTTTTAAGGCATAATCCATGCCGATTAGTATTCTAACTAAGACTTCATTCTCTGCCTTTCTTTTCAGGATATCTAATATTCCATATTTTTGGTATTGACTTAATGTGTTTGTATGCGAGAATATTATCAATATTTCTTCAGTTGCAGAAGATAGAATTTTTGAGATTAGGCTATTTGTTTCTTCAGAATCTTGGATTGTTTCTATGAATTCTCTTTTTATATGTTCTTCGATCTCCTTTATTCGCTGCTTCGCAGGAATTGCTTTCTTCCATAGCATATCAAAAAAATACTGTTGATGAGCTACAAAAGCTCTCATAGTACTGTAAATTGTTTCTGTTGGGGATTTGGTTCGAGTACGCTACTCCCAGAAGTAACTGAAATAGATTTAGATACATAATACCGAGAGAAATCACCTAATACAGCTGCTTGATAGATTGATTTGTCTGAGATTGAGAAGTTCCCTGCTACTTCATCCAAGTGTCTTAATTCAGTAATTATTTTCATTAACTGCTTACAATAAAGAATATTATCCCTTGTGATTTCAGTGATTACTCTAGATTTGATTCCTTGTAAGGCCATATCAGAAATTCCTTTAACAATTGGTTCTGTTGTCATGATTGTTTCAGGGTTGCTCTTATCAATACATGAATCAATCGTATGCTTTGTAAGAGAGAACCTAGTAAGAGTCATTTTTACGATGTTCTCGAATCCGTAAATAACTTCTGTCCTCTCCTCCACGTCTTCTGTTTTCGTGGATGGAGTGGAGTTCATCAAGTAAGTATCGTTATATATGTTATTTAGTACGATCGGGAAGTTCAAAATCCTCCCCGAAGCGTTAGTACAAATCGGGAAGTTCAAAATCCTCCCCGAAGCGATAACAAAAGAATATCTCATATCATGAGGAAAATTTAAAATTCTTATATACCTTGCATCTGCACAAACATCACAACCGTGTTTTAGTGATAGAATATGTCTACCGCCCTTCTGAATAATTCTATTTGAACCGTAAATTACATTCGTGGCTCCAGGATAATATTCCCATGAAGTAGCCATAACCTTGCCAGAATGAAAAACTATATTAGAATTCTGATTAACATTGAATATCTCGTCTAACTCCTAATAGTATCCTCGCTGTTCTGAAAATTCTCCATTGTTATAACAACAGTGAGAAAGTATTATCGTGATCTTTGCAGGCAGGATAAAATTCGTGGTTGGATCAAATTTTTCGGCTAGAATTGATTGACAGCTATCACTGCCAGCAACAACCTGGTCTTCGATATCTTGCATAAATTTTGTGTTGGATTAGGTCCTGTTCTGAGTCAAATACGGTATCACACTCTTCACATATGTAAGAGGCAACGTTTGTCATCGGTGTGCTTCTATGCACTTAGAATTCCATATAAACTTTGATTCGTTTCTTAGCTCACTTATTTCTGTTTTTTAGTTTCATGAAAATGCAGTTGGAATGCATAAATGTATAGTTGCAAGCTCTCGCCTATTGACATACTGGGATATAGTATGAATATAGCATCAAAAATAACTTCTCTAACAGGTGATATACAAGAAGACACTACAGAAAATAATCAACTAGATTGATTCCACTTTACAATTTAGGGGAACAAGTACATAGATATATATCCCCATAACAATATCGACTTTGAAACTTGCTGAAGTTGCTAAGCGGTGTTAGGTCAATGAGCATGTAAAAGAAATTATGTCCATGAAACACAGTCACAAAGACAGAACGGCGCTAGGGTATGTAAGCAACAATATTCAATCTGACAAAGTCAAGGCGCAATTGCTCATCCAATCCGTTACTATACTTCTTAATTTCACTTAGGAACGTGTCGAGAAAGAGAGATTTTAATCTCTCATCATCATTACTACTATTATTGTTTACCGACAGATGATCCAGATAGGATTTCATTATTACCGTTTTTATAAACTTCGCATACACATTACGATTTGGGAAAACTACAGAATCTTTGGATGAGTGTACATTTCTATTTACATATCCTGCCTCTTGTAACAACTTGTCTGTCTCATCCGGTTTAGCAAAATGCCATGGTTGCTTCCAGTCTGTGAAGTATGCTTTGAATTGAGACGAATGTGCAATTCTTTCTAACATCGTGATAATATGTTGTAGATTTCCATACGCTCCACACTGAATTAACAGTTGACCACTGTTTTCAGTTCTGCTGGAATAATTGTCATCATCTACTCTATTGTTTTTATTTGGTTTTAGCATTCCCCAAAAGCTTTGAAATGCTTTTCTGTGATCTTGCACCCAGTGGAACGCTGAATTAGAAAAGATAACATCCACCTTTCTTGGCAGCTTTACGTCAGTGAAACTAGACTGAACTATTTCGACATTATCAAAGCATCGAAGATTAGTCCTTGCTTGTTTTATCATATTAGAATCAATGTCAACAGCATAGACTTTTCCATGTGGAACTTTCTTGGCTAAATCTCTGGTCAGCAGTCCCGTACCACATCCTGCATCCATAACAATTTCATTCCCATACCAGCTTCGCAATTCAATGACTTGTTGGCCCCATCTATACTGAACTGGATATGAAATTTGATCATATGCATGTGCATCCCAAGACCCTTCTATTTTGTGTCTCAATTGCCAGCCAGCCCTATCCCAGTTATTGGTTATGCCTGACTATTAATAATCTGATAGTCAAGCCCAAATGAGTTGTTTATATCTATCTTTCAAACATTTAGCTTTTGCTATTATGTGATATTGAGTGCAGATAGCAATGCTATTCCCTGTAACTTTCTGTATTAGTTTGGTATCAGAATGAGCTCAATTAATTCAGATTTGTTTTTCGCATTAGTTCAAGCCCTAAAGCTATAGTTGAGGTGACAAATTCTCGAATGGAATCGTTCCACCCTTCCATTCCCACTCTGCAAAACGGTTAATGCCCTCCTCAGGAGAGTATTCGACTTGACCTATTGCTACCAGGTCGTCAAGGAATGCTAGCTGCCCAGTGGAGTTTGTGCTAAAATACGTAACACTAGTTCCATTTCCTGGGCCATCAGGACTTGTACGAGTGAGCAAAACAAAGCTGATAGTTGCATTTTCGCCGTCTTCTGCTGCTGCACCGCCTTCATTCCTGACTTGTTGCCTCTTTGTGTTTTATATAATATTATATTATGCATCTTACAATGTAAATATCAGGGCCAGTCTGTCCTCCACACCTTTCTAGTCCTCTAGCCTGTATTATTACATTTTATGAATAAGTTAATATGGTATGGTGTGTTTAGGGTATTAGAAAGAAACATGGGTAAGTGGAAATGCCTATGGTGTTCGAAAGTGTTGGAAGGGGAATCGTTTATGGACCTGGTTGAGGCCTCCATCAAGGAAGAAAGCGGGCAACACGTACACGGCTGGGAAAATATAACGTCAGTCGATGTAAAGGCAACTGCAGTACAAAAGAATAAACTATTGTCGGTTTAGTCTTCCTCTGTTTTATTATTTCTTGCTGATCGTCGTAGTTGTCCTTCAAAATAGTGCGTTCTTTATTTTTCGCGTTTTGCACATTAGTTAAGATAGTGTAGGCAACACATAAAAAACAAAGTCCTATCCACAATATTCCTATATTGAACCCCTCGTTAACCAATACGGCACTAACCAATATAGAACTGTCAGGACGACCGTCATACAAAGATGAGTTGGATTCCTCAGATAGCTGATCTAGCCAAGATCCATAAGTTATATTATCCAAAATAGATGTTATTATACAAGCTATATCATAAACTATTAAATTCTGCGCTATGCAATTATAACACTCATAATGCATGATTCTCACCTTAGTGCAATACGCAAGAATTTTCTATGTGTACTTTTTTTCATGCTATCTGTTTCCTCGCTTCTTGATTTGATGGGTTCATCTGCTGGAACCGCAGATGCTTCGAACGATCCGTACGATTCGGGATATGATCATGGTTGTGCTGATGCAAAAATCTCAGAACCATCGGATAGATATATAAACCAACCAGAAAAAGGTCTAGCGTTTCACTCAGATTTATTTATGCAAGGGTACTATGATGGATACGATGCATGTACTACTAGTATAGAAAATATACCTTCATCTGATGCAGAAACATTCAAAATAGACGCAACGATTGATTTTGATCGTCAAGCGATCCTGAAAGCAAATGGAAATAATCTAGGTGATGCATGGTTTTCAATTAATGGAGTAAGGTATGGTGAAGGAACCTATTATGATATGATCGACTGGGTGTACGATGATGATGTTGAGATACGTGGAATAAATACTAATTCTTTATCCAGAGTCTTAGAACCACCTTATTCTTTGGAACCAGGTCAGGACATTCAGATATGCCTTAATGATGATAAAGGTTATCACGCTTGTAAAACAATTGTAAACTCCGAAGATAAGCGGCCAGAGAAAGTAAATTTTAGCTATCCATAATTTGTTTTCGATGAGACAACGTGAACGAGTAGCCCTATTATTATTTAGTCACAGCCCGTGAAGCCATACCAAATGTCTAGTTGTTTGTACGTTCTGTACAATAGTAGCGTTCAGTCAATCACTTTATAAAATTTTAATCATAAAACCTTCCGCAGCCTTTAAGATGGGAGTCCTCTCACATATCATAACATTCCTTTTCTGAGAAAATTCTTATCGACTAACCCCCTTTCCTGAGTTTGCCAAACGTAGTCAAGCTGATAAAATACGAAAGTTTAGGATTCGCCACCCGTTCCCTTTCCTATTACAAGGCTTGGAAAGGGATTACTTTTTGTGTTTTTCAATAACCTTTCTCATTCTTTCACGCTCTTCTTGAGAAGGTTTTACTACATTTGTGTTCAGGATAAAGTACTTCCCTCCGTAGTAGGCTAATGGTACTTTGTCAGGATTATTAGATGCTTCCATAACTTCTCCTACAAATGTAGTGTGGTCGCCAAGTGGAATTGCATTTGATAGTATGCATTCAATATTTACTGCAGCTCCTTTTATCATGGTGGCCTTGATTTTCTTAGCTTCGTAGAATTCAAACCCGAGTTCTTTTAGAGCATTAATCTTGTTATACCTGCTGGCTGTATAACCACCAGCTACACTTGACATTATTGATTGATCTGTGCTACACAGATTAACTCCGAATTCCTTTGTTTGTTTTATGTTCTCATGGGTTGCCTTATTTGGGCCTATACAAACAGCTATCAAACCAGGTCTGTAAGATACATGATGTGTCCATTCGCAGGCCATCACATCTGCTCCGTAAGGTCCATTTGTCGTAATTAATCCAACGTTAGTTATGAATTTGTTTGATCTTTCATCATTCCAAGGTAAGTCCACAGACTTGTCACTTCAATTACTGTTATGACATTATTATTGTTAGCGTTAGAAATAGTCGATAATGCTCCACGTTACTGACTGATCTTCATATTTTGAATATCCGTTAATTTCTCTTCCATTCCTTTCACATTTATTGTGATAGCTCTTTCAAACGTACCGCGACATACTACCACTATATCTTTGGCAAGATGACATCAAACGCGGCCAAATGAGATATCACAAAGATTTAGGGGCTTCTCTATTTTTGTTAAACGGCACTGGTACAATTAATGTGCTTCAAGTAACTAATAATCTAGAGTGATTTATCATTATTAATACAAATTAAACAGATACAATATTAAGAACACGTTATTAGGAAGAAAGTACCTATAATAGGTAGAAATCCAAACGATTTCTTTATTGACATTGTAGGGCGATCCAGATGGAAACCTGGCTGGCTCGCTCTATTTTTCCTTATCATGATATTATGATGTTCTGTAAAAATATGTTATGCGAAAAGAGAATTGATCTTTATAAACGTTATCTAAAAAAGGATGAACTTACCGGTATGGACAAGCTTACTTTAACAAATAAAAAAGAATGGGTATGATCTACCCCTTGAATAAAGATAAAGGTGATTTGTCCACAGTGTCAGTCCGAAGGTAAAAGTTACTGCAGCCTCATCGAGAGTAGGTACCTAAATCATCCAACAATTACTTCAGACTGTATCAGACTAAATCTCTCCTTCTTTACAACCACATAGAGTTGTCAAGCGATTATATTTCTAGTAATACTATCCATGTTATGAAATGACTGGAAGAACTGAAAAACATCAACAGCAGGCTGGTTTAGATCTGGTATCCGGAATGATTTCGAATATTCTTGGGTCAGTTAACAGTGGGACTATTACAATAGATATTGATAAACAACCCTTATTGAGGCTTATAATAAACCAAGGGGATACACAAAAAATAAATTTAGAGTTTGGACAGAAATTCACGGAGATGCTTTTTGAGGTGGGTACTAAGATGATTTCTGGCAAGTTAAAGAACCTTTCATAAATGGGGTAGTGGTCGATGATCCTTATCCAGAAGATTCTGTGATGTAATAGCAGTCTTGAAGGACAAGAATAATAAAAACATGAATCACTAAATTTATGATAGAAAGGAGAATAAATATTATTACTATCCCGTGGCAGTGGAAGTTACTATCAAGTAAGCAGTGCAATTTATTGCTCTAGAATCCCATTTAACAAGTCCCCTCTTGAATAATTCAACAAATGCTTAGAATCCAATTATAGCTTTTGTGGATTTACATTGAAATGGAGGCTATTGATGTCCTCATCGAATCCAAAAAACGCTGGTAATAATCTGTACTGCTCCAATAATGCGTTGGCCGTCTAACATTCTATGATCATATATATGGAACAGTGATATTTCAAGATCGCTGAAGAGATTGAAGATTATATTTCAAGATCCAACTTTCTCATTACAGTTGTTGAGAGCCCTCTCTGAAACCTACTATAGAGGAGCGGATGTAGGTGAGTGTTTATCCACCGCATATCGTATCACAGAAGGTGATTTCGAGAGTTGGCATAAGGAGTGGCTAAAGACGGCAAAACGAATTCAAAGTTACGCAGATGAATGTCTTGCTAAAGGCCATGCCATAAGTGCGAGGGATGCATATCTTAGAGCTTCCAATTACTATCGAGTCTCTGAATTTATGTTAATTGATCCACAAGACCCTCGGATCCAAATCACATGGGGAAATAGCAAAGAATGTTTTAGTAAGGCTGCAGCGCTCTTTCCATTCTATGTAGAATCAATAGAGATACCATACAAGCAAGGTGCAATGCTGCCTGGCTATTTTTATCATAATTCAAAGAAAAGTGTTTACGATATTAATACGGATGAGGGCATGAAAAGTAAAGAAACTGGAAATAAATTGTCTCGACCAACTATCATAGTTCATGGTGGTTTTGATTCGACTTTAGAAGAATTGTATTCATCGTCTGCAGCACCAGCGCTGGAGAGGGGATATAATTGCTTGACGTTTGAGGGTCCTGGTCAAGGAGGCGTAATTCGTAAGCAGAATATTCCTTTTAGATATGATTGGGAAGAAGTTGTAACTCCTGTTATTGATTATGCCATAAGAAGGAAAGAAGAATTTGGTATTGACGTAAACCAAATAGCATTAATGGGTATAAGTATGGGTGGCTATCTAGCTGCTAGAGCTGAGCTTTTGATCATCGCATATCTGCCTGTATACTTTATAATGGAGTTTATGACGGATATGACGCTATTACATCAGCATTTCCTAAATCTTTATTAAATGCACTAGGCGAAGATAATTCGAAATTTGTAAATTCAGCGATTACAGATCTTATGAAGTCTGATCCGAATACTAGATTTAACGTGAAACACGGAATGTGGACAACAGGATCTGATTCACCTTATGATCTTATTACTGGCGCAAGAAATTACACTTTAAAAGATATAATAAAAAATATCACCTGCCCCACATTAGTCCTTGACGCTGAAAAGGACGACTCCTTTCCTGGACAACCAAAGAAGGTATACGATAATTTAATGACTTCAAAAAAGTACATATTATTTACTCAAGACGAAGGTGCAGAAGAGCACTGTCAATGCGGAGCAAGCTGCTTTATCAAATCAACGAATATTCGACTGGCTTGATGAAGTTTTTGACCATCACAAGTGAAGCGAGAAAGCAAATGGATAATCAATGGTGATACTTAGCGAATTCTTCTTGTCATTACTGTTCAAGCCCGATAATAACTATATTCTCTGTAACTTCACAAGAGGATTATGCTTCAAAAGCTACTTCCAGTAGAAATCTAGAGATTGTTAATGCTTAAAACATAAGGAATAATTATTGACTCGCTCCACGACCTCACATTATATATCAAGCGATTCTTATTAACCAATATCCGATCTGCTAACATAATTTCAGAATCTTTAGATAGGCATCCGTTCGGATAGCGATCAAGGATTCAAACTGGATCTACACTGGTATCAAATTTGGTTCACACACCACTGGTTGCAATCATGTTATATTACTAGACCCATAATGAGGGTATACGTAGCTAGCTAGCGTAAAGATGCAAATTCTGAATTTAATAAAATGAAAGAAACTTTATAAAAACAGAAGTCAATGGGAAATCATATTCCCATCAACTCTGTCTTGATAACTCATCTGCTGTTAGTATATAACGCTCCTGGTATCCGGGGCGTCGATTCGAAAAGAATACGTCAGCATCATTCAGCAATTGATTGAATTTTTCTAGATCTGCTTTTTCATGTAAATCAAGGATGCTTGACCTCATACCGACATGAGATGTCCAGTAGAATAAATCTAATTCCCAGTCGAGTGGCTGCCAGATGTTCAGAACCTCTGCTCCGAAAAGGGCCAGATCTCTACCAATACGCTGGTCCGGCGATCACATGGCCCATCCCGAGTGCTCGCACCCCATCCAGAGGAGTCCTACCTCCTGGTTTGAAGGGAACCGGGTCACTCTCGCCTATCTTCTCCACCCTGATCAGAGGCTCTCTTGAGAGTACCTCTGTATACTGAGGTTCTTTCATAAATTCTTGGGTGGTGCGGAGCATCGCAAATGGCAGACCTGCTTGCGAAGCGGCCGTCTCTAGTTCATCAGCACGCCACTGCAATATTGCATTCTGAACGGCATTGACACTATCGTCACATCTGAGCAAGGTGGTTGCACGAGCTCGCAGTCTGGGATAGACGTTGGCAGGCATTATCCAACGTCCGTCGCGTGTCTTATGCCACAAAGTCATACTGGGATATTGAATGAAAGGATTTTCCGGATCGGATGCAAATGAAAGCTTTATGACCATTAATCATCTCCCATTCGCGCTCGAAGAAAGGTGCAAACCGCCGCAGCGCCTTGCGGACGTCGACATGAATATCTTGTCCTTCCCCACTTCTAAATCTCCAGACGGCAGATGCTGCCTACAGCTTTGGCGGCCAAACCGATCGCCGACATCTCTCCGAATCTGAGACAGCTTGGCACGATCGGATCCTTCCCATAAAATGTGATCTTTCCTCCACTGTCAGCGGCTGACAGTCCGACACCACTTAGAACTTTATCTAAGGCAGTGTATAAATCAAACTCAGGGGAACTGACAGGATCGTTGAGGTTTGATCTGAGTGTTTCAGACAAAGTACGCATTTGACCAATCGCTCATTCATGTTTGAATGTCATTTTTGTTTCTTATAAGGATTCCATCCTCGTGGAACAAAGACTTGGTTGCCTGGATGGACGTGCATAAAGACGAAATTGACGAAGGAAATATCGATATCTTTCTAGGCTATAGACGCCAACAAACTCAAAGATTAAAATCATAGTTAAAACATAGGGCTGTTTCGAACTTCAACACGCACTCATTTCGAAGTTCAAGGAGGAAGGAAGGTTACTAGTAAGAGGGTAACAAAGTCCCAAGCTTGAATTTTGTAAAATAAAATGGTAAACTAGGCGTTCGGTTGACTGCTTAGCAACTTCCCATTATCGGTATCATGTACCTAAGAATAATTTGCTAAGGAATAAACATAGAATTACCACCAGGAGTATCAGCTACTAAAGCAGTTACTGGATTATCATAACCATAGACTTGGTTGGATCACTTTCTAGTCCAACACGTAAAGTAAACACAATATCCGGATTATCGTCGATCACTAGAATCCTTTTCTGCCGTTGGGGTTCAAAAGATAAAGTTGAGGAATGCGATTTTACATCGTCTGGTTCTAAATGTCGATTATGGGTAGCTCCCTTCTTCGATTCTGCATTACCGTTGGGAGCTTTATTCACATTCCTCAATCATCCATTGATTATCCTATTCTGCAACTATTGTGTACTGAATATCTTGTACAAAATTGGGATCCGAACAGTCTGGATCTGGGCATATCAAGCTTGATTTGAAATGAATCGGATAAGTACCGTTTTTAAGGGGTTCAGTTAATATGTAGAATCCATCAGCTACCGCTTTAGAAGGCCCACCTTCTAGAACTCCAAAAATTCCTTTGTTAGGGAAGGCGACGTCAAAGGCATCCGTGTGAATCCTATATTTGAGAAGATCTTGGTAACCGTACTCCTTGTCGCCTATCTTAAGATATAAGCTATTGACGCTATCTTGATCCTTCTTTGCACTTGTGTCCAGCTGGGCTCAATTGTATCTGGAATATTTTTTATCCTAAAATAGTCTTGATCATCTATGTCATTGAAAATAGCAAAAAGACCTGAAATTGCTGCTCCAGCAAATATGGGAGTTAGTTCATCACTTAACCGCTGCTTGTTATCGCAGTTACTTTTTATAACATTTCTTAATCCCTCAATTCCTTCCTTCTGTTTCATTCTATTTAACCATCAGAATCTAACTTACATTTAATGTAATACCGCATACCATTTAGAGACTATAAGAAATTAACCATTTTATCTTCACAAGTACCTTATGTGTGTGTTGTTAGCAGCTTCCCCTCAGATTAATTCCAGTCAGTTGCATTGAATTAGCACGAGAACTACAGTCGGCCCAAGAGTGTGGGCACCATTTTTGACATGAAAATTGGGCTCACATCTCTAGCGCTGAACGAACCTGTTCAGGTAAATTGAGCAGTATCTGCGCTCCTCGATACTGATTCAATGCCGCTTCAACAAGATGATCGCGAAGGACAATCCTTTGATCATCTTTCAATGATTGATACTCTTCAAGAAGAACAGTAGAGTAATTACTTTCGTACATGGATGGATCAATTTTATATCTACTTATAAATGAGGAAAATATAGTTGAGACTTCACTACTCTCTAACTTTGACACTACCACAAGCCAAGTTCGAATCACCTTCTTCAAGGTCTCTTTATCTGCTGAGGATAGACCATCCAATATTGAGTCGATGAATTCGTCCCGAGTTTTCGAGTCTTTAGCACAAAGTTCCTGCAGCCTGCTTCTCATCATAGACTCACGTAAGAAGTCAGGAAGATTCGATAAGATTCGAATGATATCCTCTGTAGGATATTTCTGTAACTCATCTGGCATATCTTTGATAACTTCGGGACATCTCTTATTAAGTATAAGCACATTAAGAGCGATAATGGCCTTCAAGTTGTTGTTCTGATTACAAAGACAGCGGAGTTATTATCAGAAGTAGAAAGTTCCAAGAAGATTACTTTGCATTAAAAGAGCTGCATGATTTGGAATTTGTATATGGAAATCAAGAATTACCAGTTACGGCAGTGAATAATAATAATGTGTAACAGATAGGCCAGTGTTGAAATATCAACAAATGAAACTGTTGGACAAGCGGATGAATAAAGAAAAGCTGACTTCACTTCGTCCAGAAATTAGTCGCCAATACTTATTAGGGGGCCTGGAGCTTGAAATTTATTTTGTTAGAAAATTATCACTATTCTTTATAAGCTCATATTTATTACAACTAGAAAAGTTGCAGAAGCGGTATCATACGCATACATCAATCTCATCTACGCCTGAACTGTTATGCGATCTCTATACTTATCTATGGTCGGAAAAGCACTAAGAAACTACTAAGTGGCAGACAGGCATAAGCGCAAAATTATTGCATCCGCTGTCACAATAATGGTTAAACAAGATAAATTAATAAGATCTTATAGATACATTTATGATGATTTAATAGACAGATGGAAAAAGACAAGAACTATCCGAATGATGAATCATCAAAACTACGTGGCCGAATGGCTATCAGCATTCAACACCAGAATATTTCAGCGGCACAAGAAGAAAAGAGATTAAACAACAAAATATCTCAAATGTATGGCGTAGATTCTGATGAAGCGATCGACATCCACGTCAATTATCATTTAGATCGAATTTCAGATTTTCTTTTAAGAAGAGCTGAGGAAAAACGGCATGCTTGAGTCGATGTTTTTTAAGAGATTAAACAGTTTGAATGCTATTGGATACGCTTATAGTGTCGCTCAAGGTGAACTGCTCGAAATGGCCGCAGTAGATATCCTGTACAAACAACTATGCAATCTGCACAATAACGACCAGCCTACGGACGACAGATATGTTAGCTTTTACGGGTGAAAGTCATGTTCGTATTGCCTCCAAAAGAGAGATGATCGATTGTGTTTCGCGTCGTTAATTCCCTTTTAATGATCTAATATCGAGACTAAAGTCTATCAATATCTGCTAGTCATTGTGATGCTATAGTTTCGATAATCGTAAGATGGCACCTATGCTAGCGGTCATGATACAAGTCTCCGCTTAAGCCTGTACTAAAGAGAGGTTTTATGATGTGACAGCAGTCGTCAGTGGAGCAGACTGCAGCTCTTCTTTATCCAACAAGCCTTTTCGTCTAAGTTTTGCCTTGTATTTTATATTTCTTGGTCTTGTTCTCAGTCGATAACTACAACAGGGGCACCACAATCCTTCCCATTTTATGAATATCTCACAGACTTGGCACCTCTTCTGACCTGCCGCGTACCGTCCTGTACCAACTTGCTTCTGAGCCTTATGTCTAATGCAAATCCCCTTACAAGTCATCTAAATTATCTACCCTTACTACCCCTACATTATTACACAATACATACTTATAAAATATTTTGAAAAATGGGTATAGATATAGAATTTAATATAACGTGAGCAAGAAGAATATCGCATATAGATAGAACAAGTTTGTAATTTCCAAGAATGTTCTGAATAAATATCAATCCAGTAATAATTTCTGCAAATGCCTCAAGATTAAGAAAATGGTGGTGTATACTGTGAAGATTAAGTGTGGAGTCTGAGTAATATAGGAGGTTGATAGCACTTTCAAATGTAATAAAACATTTCAACACAAACTGCCCAACCTTGACCTTTAATTTAGACCAGTCTTTTGAAGTGTCCAGGGCTTATACTAAGGATATCAGGTGCGATTCGAAGCTAATCTGCTGCCCCACCACACGCACAATATCCAAACTCATCTATTCGTGTATTACACATGTCACAATATCCAAATAAATTATAATCTACTTCCCATGATTCTTTGCCAAACATTTCTAAATGAGCATTGATCTCGAAAGGAATAGAGGATGGCGCTTTATCCTTCTCATCAACACTTTCTATCATTGAAAGATGAGGCGCTTCATTCTATATAAAATTACCTTTGATAATTTCATCTTTGGAGAAGATAATATGGTATATCTATATTTAATTTAAACCTCAGCTAATAATTTCATAATAATAGACCCGAAAGATGATATTTAGTGTAAAAGTGCTTGTAATCAGCGCGTCTTAGGAAAGTGGATAAGACGTTTACACTCGCTTACCCGTTGCGATAAATATACTAGTTGTATGAGCTGACAAGTAGCTCGTGTAAAAGATAAATGTAGTAGCCTACACACTAGGATAAGGATATGTCTGTTACCGAGAGATTACGAGAATTTCTAACACAAGGGAAAGATTGGGAACGAAAACCAACAAATATTCCTGGTGTATTCCTCTTACGACTTCCGGGATTAAGAAGTAATAGTCCTTCATTGGCCATTGAAATCAATCCAGTTGATAGTATTGGTTCGCCAACCAAAAAAAGAGGAGTAGTAGTGAGATCCACACCTGAACTCGAAGACATAAAACGAATAATTTTGGACCAGAAGGTTTCAGAGCTTACAAAGAATATGGATGAAATTAACCCCCAACGAAAACAACCATCTACCGCGACAAGTAAACCTGAAGTGTTCGAGATTTAGATTTACTTTCTATTCAATTAAAACAACATAATCAGAATTGATGACATCGAATCAATATGAAGTGAGCATCAATCTTCGATTTTATAGCGAATTACTCTTGCTTCAGCTGCATCAACCTCAGCAGCATCAATAAAAACAACTACCATTAAATTTCAAAAAAGGAAATTCATGATATATATGAATTTCCTGAAGAGAAATCAAATCGGAATTCAGGCACGAGACTGCATATGCATGATTAAGTCATTAAGATCGTATGTTTACGAGGTGCTTTTCTGAATAGTGGTATTCGAGTTACCGTCTAATTTGGCTCGTTTAAATATAGGCTCTATGTCTTGAGACGTTTTTTACTGAGATTTTATCTACCTTGAAAGCATTGGATAATATGATGAAGATAAAGGATACAACCATAGCAAAACACGAGACAGTCTTGGTGATGCAAGGAGGAGGTGCCTTAGGCGCATATGAATGCGGTGTTTATAAAACTCTGGAAAAATACGGTATAGAATTTGATATCGTTGCAGGTACTTCAATAGGGGCAGTTAATGCGGCCATAATTGCAGGGAGTAAAGATAAATCTTCTGCGAAAACACTTGAAAAATTTTGGTTCTCGCTAGCAGAACACATTACTCCTTCTTTTCTTGCTGATAATGTTAGAGCTATTTTTTCCTCTATGCTTGTATTTTTATATGGTAACAAAAATGCATTTGAGCCTGTCTGGAGCTATCCTGCTTCATTATTCAATTACTATTCGATTTTTTCTAATTATACAAGGATACCACCTCATTTATATGATGTTAAACCTTTAGAGGATACATTAACCAAATTTGTCGATTTCGACATAATAAACAAGCAATATAAAAGTGGCATTACTACTAATTCTGTTCCCGGGAATGAGGTCAAAAGAGTATCTCCGAGACTCATAATGACATGTACAGATATTCAAAAAAGCGAATCAGTCACTTTTGATAGTGATCGTATTGAAGTGGATGCCGGCCATGTCATTGCTTGCACAGGTTTTCCATTTTATGGTTTGGCTTGGACAAAAAAAGATGGTTTGTATCTATGGGATGGAAGTCTGTTGAGTAATACTCCGCTAAGGGAGGTGATTGATGCATCACCAAAAAATCATAAACGAGTCTATATTGTCAATTTATTTCCGAAAATTCAAAGAGAGCTTCCGACTAATATGTTTGATATATGGCATAGGGCAAGAGATATCATACATACTGATAAAACCGATCATAATATCCATATGTCAAAAGTAATATCAAGATATTTAACAGTCATGCGACAAATGCATGACCTCCTAAATAATGCTCATATGGATGAAAGTATGAAAGGTACTTTCCTTCAAATAGAAAAAGAATATCATAAACTAGCGACTGATCGCGGAGCAATAATTAAAGAGATAACCAAGGTTGAAAGAAAAGAGGATGTGCGCTATATCTTTGAAGATGCTGATTTTTCACTCGCTACCATACAGAAATTGATAAAGCAAGGCGAAGATGATGCTGAAAAGGTCTTACAAGAGAAAAGTAAATAATGATAAAACAGATATCAAATTTCTTTGGACATAAATGAAATCATACCATAGATACCTAGCATTTATCATCAATTCCATATTTGCTGCACTTTTGGCACTAAATCTTGGTATATATCTATCCATTCCAGTTACGGTGAATTCGGAGAGGACAATTTTTCACTGAAATCACTTGCAAAATTTTGGAATGTATTTCTACCTGTCACAATATATCAATCTAACCAAGTCCATGTCCTTTGTAGCTTTCGACACATGGTCTGCAACTTCAAGGATTCAAATTCTGTACATTCTTGCATTTACACAACACAAATAATATAATTCATACCTATTAGCCTATGATATTCTATAATTATTTAAATACCTTTGAATCAAGGCTGAAATTTATTAGTCATAATTACGTATTAATATATAGAAATGCAAGCAAGAGTTGTTCACGATAAGATTTCAACCATTAATCCTGCGACAGGACAAATAATTCATTCGTATGAGACTACTGACATAGAACAAATCTCACGTATTGTCAGTAATGCTAGAACTGCGTTTGCAAAGTGGAAAAAGAAAGACGTAGGGGAACGTTGTGATTACATTAGAAATTTGGCGAAGGTATTGAATAAGAACAGAGACCAGTATTCCAAGATTATTACACAAGAAATGGGAAAGCCCATAGCTCAGTCATATGCAGAAATCGAAAAGTGCATATGGTTATGTGAGTATTATTGTGAAAACGCTGAAACGTTCCTTCAAGATCAAATAATACCAACCGAATTTCGCAAGAGCTTTGTTTCATTTGAACCTCTCGGAATAGTGGCAGGTATTATGCCATGGAACTTTCCATTTTGGCAGGTTATGCGATTTGTGGTTCCAACCTTAATTGCAGGAAATGTAGCAATTCTAAAGCATTCTAGTGTATGTATAGGCTCTTCTCTAAATGTCAGAGACTCACTGGCTGATGCGGGATTTCCTGAAAATGTGTTTCAAATAGTCATTGGTGATTACAGAGCAGGTGAAGCTCTTGTCCAGTCTAAGATTGAAGCAGTATCAGTGACAGGAAGCGTTAGTACTGGAAAAAGGGTCGCAGAGCTTGCAGCCAAAGGTTTAAAAAAATTCGTATTAGAATTAGGAGGAAGCGACCCGTTTATTGTCTTAGAAGATGCTGATCTAAATCATACCGTACCTCAAGCAGTTCATTCGAGATTGTTAAATACAGGTCAAAGTTGTATTGCGGCGAAAAGGTTTATAGTAATGAAGGAAATAGCAGATGAATTCACAAGATTATTTGTACAAAATGTCAAAGGAGAAATAGTAGGAGATCCAATGGATACGAAAACTACCGTAGGACCACTGGTGAGAGACAGTCAAAGGCAAGCACTATTTAAACAAGTCAATGACTCGAGGTTAAAACATGCAGAGATATTGTTAGGTGGTAACATAATCGAAGGTAGCGGTTATTATTATGAACCAACTGTAATATCTAAGGTAAATCATGAAATGGATATATTAAGAGAAGAGGTATTCGGTCCGGTTGCGCCTATCATTATAGTAGAAACTGAAGCCGAAGCTATTATGGAGGCAAATAATTCGAAATTTGGATTAGGTGCTAGTATATGGACTAGTAGTTTTAATAGAGGACTTAAGCTTGCTCGAGAGATTCAAAGTGGAGTTGTCAAAATAAATGAAATGGTAAGGTCGGATCCTAGGTTGCCATTTGGTGGAGTAAAATATTCTGGCATTGGAAGGGAGTTATCCGAATTTGGCATTAGGGAATTTGTCAATATAAAATCGATAGCAGTAAAAGACATTACACCCAAATTACTTGTGGAGTGAGTGAGAAACACAATATACTTGCTAGAAAGGAAAGACGTACAAACTAACAATACGAATTTGATGTCAGAGGTCGTAGATCTAAGTTATTCGATCAAATCTAAATTATCCGAAATATCAGTTCTTAATTGCAATAGACTCCAGAATCTCTTCAATGAAACGATTGAATGATGCCGACCATAGAGAATTACAAGAAATTAGATATACCTAAGCTGAAAGAATTTGAGGTTCTTGGCGAGAAGCTCAACAGGATATACATCAATATTTTAAGACGTGCACAGAATGCACATAATAAGTTTCACTTTACGGTAAAAGAAAACGAAAACGAAAATGATAAGATATGCAGCCTAGATAATCTTTTGTGCTATTTAGTATTAAGAGAGCAGAATTTATCAGATCTACAAATAAGGCTAGCTGAACAGGGCCTTGCTTCTTTAATAATGTCGGAAAGTAATGTACTTGTTAGCGTCGAACAGGTGCTCAAACATTTTGGAATCAAGCCAGTTGATACTAGTAGTTTATGTAAGATCGATCCCCAAAATGGGAGATTGCTTCTGACAATGCGTAATGAATTAATGTTTGGTTTGGTGCCTAAAGAAAGAAAAACACTCATTATGGTAACACTTGATTCTTCTGATATCTATCAACATGAATTGATAGAACAGCTGCTGGAGAATGGGATGGATATTGCTCGAATAAATTGTGCTCATAACACAGCCAGAGAATGGAAATTACTAGTTGAAACTCTACGCGGTGTAGAAGAACAAGTGATCCAAAATGGGAAGGGAATTGAAGGACATAGATGTAAGATCTTGATGGATCTGGGAGGCCCGAAAATTCGGACAGGCCCTATGGTGCTTAAAGTCCGACCCCTACAGATATCTTCTCCTAAAGACATTCACGGTCGTCCTATGCGTCTTGTAGAAGGATTCTTAGACAGCGAGGCAAGAGAGACAGAAGTGTTGAATTTGGACAGAGCGACATCATCGAGTTTTGTTATAGCGATATCAAAGATCAAATACGGAGGGCTAGGGAGCCTGAGAATAGGTCAAAAAATAACATTCAAGGATGCACGGGATGGACGTCCACGTAATCTCACGGTACTTGAGCGAATCAGTCCTACTAGAGTAAGGATAGGTCTGGAGCACACAGCTTTTCTAAAGGGGGGTATAAAACTGGAATGTCAAATAAATGATTCAGATAACGATCCTAAGTGCTCGTTTACCGTCGGGGTTACGAAACCTCAACCGATTGAGATAAGTGTAGAAGCTGGGAATATCCTCCGCCTTTATAGAGATACAAGGTTAGGTCATGGCGGCGATAGTAACCGCTTTGGCGATGATCCTGCAGGTATCAGTTGCACGCATCCACATATTCTTAATCAAGTTAAGGTTGGTCATAGAGTATTCATAGACGACGGAAAAATTGAAGCAGTTGTGAAGTCATCAAAGGAGGAGTTCCTTGAATTAGAGATCGTATCACCTCATGGTATGATAGCCAAAATCAAATCCAACAAGGGTATGAACTTTCCAGATTCAGGTATTAAAACCCCAGCGTTAACACAAGAGGATATCAAAAATTTGGACTTTATAGTTATGCATGCAGACATGGTGGGACTAAGCTTTGTGCACGGACCGCAGGATATCTACGATTTACATAAAGAGTTAACTAGACGAAATCGTGCAGATATGGGGATAGTTGCAAAGATCGAAACATCAGATTCTGTTCACAATTTGGCTGGGACAATTATTGCTGGACTTGACCTGCCAAAATTTGCAGTACTAATCGCAAGGGGCGATTTGGCAGTCGAGGTGGGATTTGAAAATTTGGCCTTCGTTCAAGAAGATATCTTCTGTTTATGTGAAGCCGCACACGTGCCTGTCATCTTGGCCACACAAATACTAGAAAGCCTAACGGAAAGTGGCCTTCGAAGTCGCCCGGAAATAGCAGACGCACTAATAATGGGACGGCGCGCAGAATGTGTGATGCTAAGCAATGGACCAAATATACTTGAGGCGGTCAGAACCCTGGCCCGATTATTGAATAGTGGAGAACGATATATAATAAAGTATCAACTATTCAGGGAGTTTACTGAACAATATGGTGTATTTGATGATAAAGACACGGATTGAATCGCCTTGAACATGTCAATCCTATAAATTGGTGTAGAGGTCCAGTTTCGCCTGAATCGGCTTAATTCTTCTATGCAGATCTCAAATAGGCATGGGTAATCGGAAGAGGGACGTCATGAATGCGTCTTCTGCTTCGCCCTTTTCGTCGAGTGTATGGAACCATTCACCGGCACTAAGCGAGCGATTGGCACAAGACAACTTACTCCTTCAGATAATCCTCAGGGTATACTTCCTAACGCCTTAACCTTTTTCTGATCTCTTGATACCCTTCTGAGAATTGCTACTAACCTCCCATTTCACTTACTCCATGAGCCGGAGGAGTTTTCAAGTACATCGCCCTATGAAAAAGTGGAAATTATACTTTCCACTGTCCTAGATACGTGGAAATACTAGCCTGGTCAAATCTAGCACGGGAGTTATTAGAATGGATAGGGGTATAAATATAAACCAACAAGAACATGAGCAGCAGCAACCGGAGGCAGCAAACTCAACAGGAGCAAAGGATCACCACTACTACTAGCACCGTTTATTCAGTAACCGAAGGCGTCAGTTCATCTCAGACTAGAGACAAATACAGAAGACTACTCTTCCCGTCCTATAGTTGAGTTGTTTTCTGATTGTGTGAAAATCTTTTTGTAATTCTTCGAACGATAATGTATAGATTCAAAGTGATGAGAAGAGAATGTATGAAATATGTGTGGATTTCCTCCAGAGAAAACAAGCGGAAGGATATCGCAAATGGCAGAGAATAAGAATAACTCTCAGAGGACAATTGTCTTCCAAGGAGGCGGTGCTCTTGGCGCATATGAAGCTGGTACATATCAACAGATCTATTTGAAAGCAAGAAAAGAAAGTCCAGACGGTAGATTGTTTGATATTGTTGCAGGGACTTCAATAGGAGCCATAAATTCTACTGTTTTGGTAGGACATTATCTTAAGAATAACAGTTGGGATGGCTCAGCTGAGAGACTTTTAGATTTTTGGGAAGGTCTTATGTGTCCCACGATAGCAGACAGTTTATTTGATAAAAAATCATTGGTCCGCATCTTTTGGGAAAACTTGCGTACATTCAACCGAGACGTAGCAGACCCAGAGAGTGCGCGTAAATTCTGGTCTATCTTTGAGTTTGCCTTTAGTCCACTAGGGGTCACCAACATGTACAAATCTATTCCACAAATGGGTTCGAAGTTCCTAAATCCTTTTACAGATTTCTTACCTTGGTGGAAGTACGATTTTACACCATTAAGGAATTATCTTACAAAGTTTGTCGATTTTCCTATCAAGACAAGCCCAGAGCTAGGACAACCAAGGTTGCTCCTTACTAGTGTTGATATCCAAGATTTTACTTCGCCTGTGGTATTTGATAGTTATGAAAAATTGCATGACGCACATGTCAAACGAAATGAATCAGTTGACAGAAAAGAGGAGGAAAAAAACAACAGTGACCATGATGGCAAATGGTATTCTGAATATGGGAATCCTGAGAACAGACATATTGTTTTTTATGATGGCATAGGAGCAGATCAAGTGCTTGCCAGTGCTCTTGGTAAATATGCAATAGACCACCCTCATATTGAGGATATCAATACAGGAACCATACGGCAGTTATGGGATGGTGGCTATCTGAGCAATACACCGTTGCGTGAGCTCTTGACAGCGCACAGAAACTACTGGATGGAATATCTACGAAAGGATCGAAGAGGAGGCAATGAGTTGATTACTCAGACTCCCAAGCTTGAAGTATATATCGTTAACCTACATCCACTCACACCAAAGGATATTCCACAAGATAAGGACCTCGTAGACGATAGGGAAAGTGATATCTTTTTTCATGACAGAACTGCATATGATGAACAGGTAGCATACGCGTTTACAGACTTTGTGAATATGACCCGTGATCTTATTGAACTCGCAAGGTCCAACGGCCTCTCTAACAAAGTTGATGAGATTTTAAATAGAAAAGCAAAAACGATAGCAAGGGTTGGCGAGTATAGATTTACTACAAATAGGGATCTCTTTCTAGGAAAACCTCGTATATCTAAGGTATGGCGTATTGACAGACTTGAGAGCTCTGATGCAACATTTGGCAAAGTAACAGATTTCACACCCTCCACTATTAGAAAGTTGATCCGAGCAGGACAATTTGATGCTAGGATATCAATCGACAGAATGGAGATTATCTTCGGCATAGAAGAGTTGATTTCTGAAGGTATTATGTCCATGGAAGAAGGCGACGAAATTATGAAAGAGGCTAGAGAAGTCATAACTACTGAACAATTGTTGTACAGAAAAAGAAAAGACGAAATAGAAAAGGCTTACAATGAATATGTGGAGCAGATTAATGCTAAGGATTTACCACCAGAATGCAAAGAGATATTGATAAGCCCTGGAAGAGACATTGTTAGCTTAGTTTATGAAGTAAATAGGAGTAACAGCAGCAATAATGACTGACAACGCATATGCAACCAAATACATGGGTAAGAACCAAGAATCTCACAAGCAGATGCCTGAAGAGATTTCTCGGTAATCTGTTAGACGAGGCACGTGAAAAAGCTGAAAGAGATTGAGAAATGAGTCTAGTGAAGACGTTAGATGATGCATGGAATAGCCAAGATTGTGATACAGTCGCCAAGCGTTATACTAGGGATCATAGTTAGGTGGCCAGCTCCAATCTGAAACAACGAAAGGTTTGGATGCACATTGAAACTAATGCGTAGGTATGTTCAAAACATTTCCCGATAACCATGCCCAGAACGACTCATATAAGATGCTATTTGGTCAATGAGAGCAATCGAAAGACATCCCCCACCAGTATTTGCGGGAATAGAGGAACGATTTGAGGTGCGTCATACTGCATATATTTGACGCATATCTACAATTAACGCATAATACTTGTATTCTATACAACAGTTATTCCATGTGGACCAAATTCAAATTCAAATCCGCAGAATTGAGGAAGTCTAGACCTTGTGTTCTGTAGCCTAACTGGCTGAAAGTGGTATAATTAACCTTTTGATACTTATCTACCAGTTGTCAAAAGAATGATCGATTCATTTCGGATAATGGCGAACGACTCTATGAGGTAATATTTCAGGAAGGAACCAAACTGGGCCAGAGTTTTGATTCCATGAACACTATTCTGAAGGGTAAGATACCCCATGAGGAAGTCGTTCTGCAAGTTTCTTATGCCATGTCCTAAAATTCACGGTAGTAATTAAGGGACGTCTGCATTCTGTTGCTAACAATAATTGTTCTCGTATCTTTTCGTCCACCAGATTATAACGAATTGTCTCACCGTAGTCTTTACTCAATTGTGTAATGAGAACTGCTTTGGTCTATGTAACAACGACAAATGTGATATTTACTAATGAGTTGGTGTATTTGTTTCCGTACGTCTTTCATTAAAATGCCCCTGTACCGAAACTTTCTAGTCAGATATATGTCCAGTATATAACGCAGCAAACTGTACACATGGAACTTAAATACACCAAACTCGTATAGTACAATGAAAGGAGAATTTTAGAAGCACATATGTATGAGGTAACGTGTTTACCTTGCGGAATTCGAGAACGTTTTGACGACGAGGAAGAAGCAATCATGTATGCGTATTACCACGAGAGGGTATCAACTCATAGTACTTCGAGTGGATATTTTGTAAGTGTAAATAAAGTCTAGCCAGACAGACCTTCGTGTATTTTCTTTCCTACGGTCTTGTTCTTGCCTATACTTCTCTATATCTGGTTTTAAATGAATAGGCCAACCTGGGTGTTTCTGTACTCCATGTCTTTCCAGCGTCTTCACTATTGAATTCGACTTTACCACTATCGGCTAGATCGGTTTTTGAGCTCAAGTCGAACTCAAGTCCGACTGGATCCAACTAATATCAAAGATGGATGTATAAAATGATTTAGGTGGTTCGTAGTAGCCAGAAGTTATATTATATTTAAAGTCTAAGAATCGACTCCTCAACCATTAAATAAAGCGAATAAACATACCAAGTTTTACTTGATATGAAAGATGAAATAAGAACTAATTTACCACTAGGTATGCATGGATCAGTTTTTAGATCTGCATTAATTTTTGTCCTATTTTCTGCTGTTACTTTTGCATTTATATACCCGAAGTCTGCTAATGCCGATGGCCTATTTCAGGAACAACTTTCAGCATCATTTGGAGATAGAACGACAGATCTGATAATAAAAATGATGCCTCCAGTAGTTACAACCGAAACATTAGAGAACCAAAGTCAAAAGCCAATCATTCAGTTTAAGCTATATGATCCTACTACCAAAGAAGGATTTAAACACGTAACTTACTATATTACGATTGAGAAAGACGGCAAAAAACTGGTTTCTGATTGGTTTCATGATCATAAAGGAGATTTGAAAATAGAGATGAAACCAAGTGATGCAGAGAGCATAACAGTTTATGGGGAGCCAGAATCCTATTCTACAGGCATTCACAGGAACCGACAGAAATCCGGTAATCGCAACAGGTCCTATATTCTCTGAGGGAGGTTTGTATCATTTCCTAGTGAGAGTAACAACAATTGATTTCGATAGGTCAATAATTCCAGATGCTAAACAGCCAGAATATGATGGGTGGTTAAGTATAGGAGCTGTAAATAATCAGCAAGTATCATTGGATGGTGATGGCAGTAAGAAACCAATCCCAGTTCAGATTATCTCATATTATGATGAACTGAAAGATTTCAGTTTTGATCCAGGTACAAAGGAAATGCAATTTACCATGCCTTTTGATTGGAATGTAACAAGGTTAGAGGCCAACAAGATAATGGTTCATCAAGAGGTCAATCTTCCGAAGCCATCTGAGCTTTCCTCTGAATCGTACGTTGGAACCATAAATGGTATGAATGTTACAAAAAATCTAATGATAGATCCCACCAATACAGTACCAAGGATGTAGTTCACTTTATGATACCAAAACCAGTTGTAATGGAGATTGCGCAACAAGTTACCAAGAGCGGACAGATGGGAGATGGATTAATGAAATTTACTCTAAAGCCTACAGTTTAATTAGAAATTCTTTTTTCCTCTTAATAGATGGAGCAAGAGATGTGCATCCACTCAAGTACATTTTGGTTCATCAAAGCCCATTACTACTGAAAATAGGATTGACTATTACAAACGGTACCTTAAAGAAGATATTCTCAATGACATAGAAAGGCTTACTTTTGAAAATAAGAAAGAATGGATCCCGATTTCGGGGAATGCTGGAGGTGTCATTGTACCAAAAGCTTGAATAAGGTTTTCCGACGTCTCAACCATACTCCCCATTGTTTCCACCGAGTTGTTCGCGCCTGGATCCCCGATGAGCAGTGCGCCTTGTGAACTACGCTGGGCATCAAAACTCGCACGCGTCATTCTGGGCCATCCACGTTCCTTCCCAATCTCGGTCATGGTATGTGCATAACCTGGAAAGAAGTCATCGACTGTCTCTTGCGTACTTTCTGCGATGTAGCCTAGCGAATGAATGCCTACTTTCGATTCTAATAATGAAGAAGAAATTATTATTCGGTTATTTCTAGGTAGAATTTGGCTACTAGCTCGGACTCCCCAGCTTTACACTTGACTGTAAATAATTATGTCTGCTGGTGTCATCTCTTCAAGCGCATATTAAAGCTTAAACTTCTAGCTTCTAATCCATGTGCTTTGACGGTTTGACCTTATTGTATTTTAGTAGATGCCATTCTAGGGGATTTCCAACGCTGAGCCCATTCTCCTAGATCTTTAAGTATTATTCCCAGTTCCCTTGCCCTAGCAGTCAACCGGTATTCTACTTTAGGTGGTATCTCAGGATAGATTTTCTTTGAAATAAGGCCTTCACGCTCCATCTCCAATAACCTAGTCGCTAACACTGTACTACTAATTCCAAATAATGCCCTTTTAAGTTCACTAAAGCGTATGGCTTCCTTTGTGTGGAGGTTCTTTAATATCAACAAAGCCCATCTTCTTCCCAACACCTCCCATATGTTGCCAATTGCTGTGCATTTTTGTTCTTCTTCTTCCGCTCCTTTTTGTTCCATCTCGGTTTCATATTATAACTAAGTATTTAAATAATACTAACCAAATTTAAACTACCTCGACAGACAAGTAATGACTACATTAACTCGATGTAGCTTTCATTCACTTTACGAAGTGTAGGAGCGACGCGTGTACCTATTAATTCGGTAGCTTGCATCAGCTTTTCGTGAGGCAATGAGGCAGGGTTCATCATAAAAGTGATTCGGGAGACGCCGCCAAGTGCTTTGCTGTGTCTAATGATCTTCTCGACTACCTCATCTGGATCCCCGATGAGCAGTGCGCCTTGTGAACTACGCTGGGCATCAAAACTCGCACGCGTCATTCTGGGCCATCCACGTTCCTTCCCAATCTCGGTCATGGTATGTGCATAACCTGGAAAAAAGTCTTCGACTGCCTCCTGTGTACTCTTAGCGACATAACCTAGCGAATGTACACCTACTTTCAATTGATCAGCTGAATGACCAGCTTGCCTTCCAGCCTCTCTATAGAGATCTATAAGTGGCCGGAACCTGTGTGTTTCGCCACCTATAATCGCAACCATCAATGGAAGTCCTAGGAGACCTGCACGGACGAATGATTCTGGGGTTCCGCCAACGCCTATCCATATCGGAAAAGGATTTTGTAAGGGTCTTGGATAGACTCCCTGGCCACTCAGTCTCGGCCGATATTTGCCAGACCAATGCACATGCTCATTATCACGAATCTTTAGTAGTAAATCGAGCTTCTCTGTAAAAAGAGAATCATAGTCTTCCAACCTAAATCCGAACAGAGGAAATGCTTCAATAGATGAGCCGCGGCCAACAACCATTTCAGCCCGACCTTGTGATAGAAGATCCAAGGTTGCGAATTCTTGAAACACCCTTACTGGGTCGGCAGCACTTAATACAGTTACAGCACTGGTAAGTCGTATATGTTTAGTTCGTGCTGCTGCCGCGGCTAGGACGACAGCAGGAGCTGAATCTAGGAATTCTCGACGATGATGTTCGCCGACACCAAACACATCTAGCCCAATTTGATCGGCATATTCAATTTGTTCTACCAATCTTTGCAAACGCTCAGATGGGCTGATTTGGAGGCCAGCGTCATCCCACGCGGCAAAGCTATCAATTCCTACTTGCATAATATACTACTAGGTAAACCGATTATTTAACTAGAGTAGTGATTACTAACTTAGTCGGTAAGAAATATCGTATCTAGTAAGTGGAAACTTATCGGCATCTCCACTCTAGGCTCAAAAATGGAAAATAAATTAAAAATGATGATCGTTCGCTGGCTTCTTTACAATTGAGACTTAATGTCAATTTTCGTATTATTGCTTAATGTTGGCCTCAGAAATCAGTGCACAAATACAAAACTAGAGGCGGTGTAAAATAGCAGAATAGAAACCTATCAACTACATACATTTTAACAAGAAGCTACACCTCCCACGGGAGTACACTAATCCATCAAAGCGGGAGAATAATTCCATAACCTCATTACCTTACACCTAGGACATTCTATTATCATATCTAGCGCAGATATCTGCTTTGTACTTTGCTCTCGTTAGCTAGATTCTTCTATTATTTCGAGAATTTGATTTTCAGGCTCAGCTTCTAAAAATAAAAAGAGTGAGGTTTCGGTGTTCTACAGAACCTATATTATTTTACTTAATCCCCGTTACCGTCGTCGCCAATTGATGGGAATACTTGATCTGCTGCTAATGCTACTCCGTTCTCGTCACCTTGAATCTGTGAGGCGACGTTTTGACATCCTACATTCAATGGTAGTTCACCATTTCCACAAGCATTTGCTTGTGAGAGTGCTTGATTCTTACCCTTGTATTTTGTTGCATATGCGCTGTCGGCTGTAATTACTGCTGTTCCCACTAATGTTGCTGCTATTACCGCTACTATTGCGATATATTTGAAATTCATGTTTCTAAGAGGTGGTGAACATGCTATGCTTATGTGAATTAAGCAAAATCAGACAATTACATAAATCTGATATTTATTCTATTAGAACAAATATAGGGGGCATATAAACAAAATAACTGATAGGATAGAAATTTCAGTATGACCATCTACTATCTCTTTTTCAGTACCAATCTGGTCTATGTTCGATTATTTCGATTTCATTTGGCATTAGATCTCCTATTCAACCCAGCGGATGACGTGGATAAGTTGGTACAATAGATGTTCCTAGGTTTACTGTAGATGTTTTTGCTGCTGCAAATGTAGTTAATGCATCTGGTAGATTAGGTGGCTGCGACATACATTTCTGCCGAATTCCAGCATCTTCTACTGCGACAATAGTTTTGACCGCAGCTGCCGCATTAGCACTATAGAAGATGAGTCCAACTCGTTTTCGTATTGGACGAGAACTGGAGACGACCTGAGGGTTCTCACTATTAGTCATAGAATCATCTCGAGATAAATCCCCATATCTTGTAAAAGTAGGATTTCAAGGTAAGATTCACTCAAAATTATTATAGTAATTTTCTAACGACATGTTTGTGCTTGTTATTACCCGTAATAATAATAAAAATGAGATTCAGTATAGAATAGTTATCTGATTAATCTTGATTAACCAAAAAATACTTGTTAATAGAATATAGCTCGCAAATAAACATGTTCCAAACTCACTACATAAAGTACGGTACAATTTCGGGATTTTTGGTACTATGTGCTATCATGCTAAGCACTACTGAAGATAGTCAGAGACTCGTTTATGCACAGATAACTCCGGCGCCAGAAAAAGCTGGCGGGAGCTCTTCGGATACTGATGGAAGTAACAACAATGATGATTCTTCTGACTCGTCAAACGGTTCTAATGATTCAGAGGATTCATCGCCGAGTGAAGATTCTAGTGACACATCAGATGCAGATGACAACAATGGTGAAGGACAGGAAACTACTGAAGTTCAAGATAGTGATATGACGACGTCAGAAGAAGAAGAGGCCAATCCATTATTAGAAGCTATAGTGAACAAAGTCAGTGATGAATTATATGCAGCTGGAATCCCTAATCTAGGAGTTCAATAGATTCCCTATTTTTTTGTTAATTAGTCTAACCCTATTCTATTGAGTGACCTCACATAAATTGAAAATATTGAATGATGCAGGAATCAAAAGACTCTAGATTCCCAACTAACAAGATTAACATAAAAAGATCGCCTTCGTCAGAACTTATGATAAGGTAAACATACTTAAATGTTGAGGAAGAGCTTTGAAGTTCTGTATTGATGTATTATTTGGGACAGGAGGAAAGAAACACAAATTTAATATGGACTTACCACTTGGCCACAGAAATACTTTATTAATAGAATCAGATAACCAAATAGACTCAAATATTTGACGGCCTATGTGAAATGCCTAAGAATGGGTCATCAGACCTTGATACAGGCCAGCTAAACAAGAGGCTTATCTTCAGGAACATGTTCTCCGATTATAGTTTTCTCCCCAGCAATAATATTATTCAAAATTTCTAGTCCTGCATTCTTGTGCAGGTATTCGTTATTGTTTCCACACTTATACGAAAAGGTACATCTTGGGCAACCACTTTCATTCCTACACGGACACTCTGATAATACTCTTTGGGCTCTTATCATTGCTTTATCTAGCTTTTCATACAATGTCCTACTCGCACCATTTCCGCCTATGCTGCCATCATAAATAAAAATTAGACCAGTCGAACCAATTGAAATACCACCCATGTCTTGTGACGAACCGCCGGTTATCATGATACTTCCTTCTATTATGACATGTTCTGTAGCATGGTATCCACTCATTTCAAGATAATCGTCATCCATAGCAGATTCTCCAACATTCTTAGGTTTTGGGGCACGGAAAACTAATCCTTTTGTAATGAATTTGAACTCTAATGGACTTTCAAGGTATATTCTTGTCCCTTGAGTAACTTCTTTACCTAATTCTATATTCGAGTAACCTGACACCTTCTTTAAAATCTCCAGCGAACAGTATCTGACCTCCATTCCAAATAAGGTCTTTTGCTCATGAACTTCTAGAATGGTTGGCCACTCATCAACAATTGCCTTTGTATAGTATGGATAGTCTCCAGGTATAGCCGCTAACTTTGCGTATGACCCTTTCTCTAGCCTGTTATCTGGATTCTCGAGGTATAGTTTGACAACTTTGTACCTCTTCCCTCCAAGGAAATATACCGCCTGGTCATGCAACTCTTCTATTGCCTGTGGCATTTGTCGTTCACCAATTTTTTTCTCATTAAAAATTATGTCAACTCTAGATCCAATACCTCTAATACTAAAGTTCCATAGTACATTCATTGCTTTGTTAAATTCAGGAACAAACTTTCCTCTTGAGACTTGAACCAATCCGACCGAAATTAATTTTTGGAGAGTATTCCATAATGGGGATGATTCATTCATTGAGATTGGTTTGTCACATGCCATAGCAAGAACTTGATATTCTTCTACAAAGGAATTAGTTGGGTCAGTATATGCTATCTCTTGATCTTGTAGATAATCTTCTGGATGGAGCTTATAATATTGACTAATTGGATCGTTACCAAATGCAAGAAACGCATATCCTTCTTGTCCATTTCTTGCCGCTCTACCCAACCTTTGAATAAGCCGATTCACTGGGACGATGTCAGATATGATGGCATCTACATCTCCTATGTCTATCCCAAGCTCTAATGTAGGAGTTGCCGAAATTGCAAGCACCTTATTATTTCTAAATAGATCTTCAACTGATTTACGTTCCGATGGTAGCAAACCTGCTCTGTGAACTCGTATGTGGTTTCCTTGTTTGGCTGAATAGAATGCCAAAAGTTCTGATCCTAGATGTGACTTGCTGAAAGCTATAGTTTTATGATTCGTTGTGATCAATCTCTTTAATATATCAAGCATCAGAGATCTCTGCGAATGTAATGATGGAAATATGATTACTAGATTGATTTTACCCTTTCTACCTTTGCCATAAATTATACTTAGATCCCTCCCAAAGAGGGAACTACAGAATTCATGTGCATTTGATAGGGTGGCAGAAGGCAGCAATGATCTGAAGTTTCTGCTTTGTAGCGCTTGATGTCATTCTCTCGAGTCTTTTTATGATATAATGAACATTGGCCCCAAATACTCCAGTATATACGTGAGCTTCATCTACAACCAGAAATTTGCAAGTCCTTAATAGGCGGGAGAAACTTGTCTTATGGAGAAGATGGTAATGGATTACATCAAAGTTGGTGATTATGATCTCCGGGATCAGCTCCCTCGTAATTAGTTCCCTTTCAGATTTTGAAGTATCTCCGTCAAATATACCTACATTTAGGCCCACTGAACCAGCAATTTGCATTATTTTTGGAAGTTGATCCCTTGCCAATGCCTTGGTAGGATATACAAATACAGCAAACACCTTTCGTCTATTTAGTTTTGTTTCTGGTCTAAGAGATGAAAAATGTGCTCGCTTCAACTGAAATTCTCTGTACTATGGGAATACAAAAGGCCTCAGTTTTACCGGACGCGGTCGGCGCAACAATAACCACATCCCTTCCCTCTAGTATTTGGAGAATTGATTCCTCCTGGAACTTGTAAAGTCTTTGAATATTTCGCTGGTATAGACTAGTGACGATTCCCTCATCGATGTTAAGGAATTTAAATTCACGACCAGCTTCTGGCTCAGGTTCTTCTAGGATTATAAAATCAACTATATAATCTCTCTTTGACCTCAATACGTTTTCAAGTAATTTATTGCCCACCGCATCATTTTTACGGATTAACTCTTTTATCTCAGATAATGGGCGTACGAGTCTTTCTTGCTCTATTACCGACTCCAAATCTTGTACTTGGTCAACGTGTCCATTATCATACATAGAAAGAAATTCCAAATAAGCTTCGTCCTGTTCAGCCATAGATGGAACGATACCACATATGCTACATTTGGAGCAAGCAAAGATCAATCGACCATTATAAATCGTATTAGCATTAATAGAATTAACGTCATTACATTTAGGACACCTATAACCGATAGACACATATTGAACATGCACTCCCAAGATATATCTCTTCTCAATATGCACTAAATGCAGAGATAACCTACATGTCGTATACTAATACCAACCTTATTTGTTAAGGTTAATTATTCATTCCAATTGGTCGCTTTTTGGGTAAGGGTAAACTTTGTTTCCTTTTATATCATTTAGTTACTTATACACAGATTTTGAAGTAAGAAGACAAGGCTAGAAATAACTGGAAAAGAGGAGCTTCTCTGAGGCGAATGAGTGAGAAAAAAATCATGAATGAAACAATCGTGCACATGTTTGAATTTCATGCAATAGATCCAGAAGAGATGACTTCAGAGATGAAATCGAGAATAAAATAAAATATAAGAGCATCTGGCGTCAAGATGCGAGTCCACCATACGCTGCAATAATTATTCTAAGTTTCTGGGTTTTTCATAATCAACCAGTTCTGGTGAAAGTAACGTACTGGAGTTTTCAATAAATAATACTCGATGGTATATGATTTTCCCTTTGCTTTAAAAAATGAAAACAGAGTACGATATGCGAGTGTTGTCGAGAGAAGTGTACCTAAATAAGAAGCTGGTCTTACGGCTTAAGAACGATTTATGAGTTTCTGATAATTAGTTCCGTTTCGTTGTGGTTCAGATACTTGGATCCTCTGAAATTATTTGTATTCAGCTCTTACATCATTTTCATAATTCATAAGTAGCTTATGCACCTTAGGATCAATTATATAACTGCAGTATGGAGCTCCTCGGTGTTCATCATAGTAGTTCTTGTGATAGTCTTCTGCAACATAAAAGCTACTAAATGGAGTTATTTCTGTTACGATTGGATCTTTGTAGATTCCTTCATTGCCAAGCGCTCTTTTAGACTTCTCAGCAATCTCTTTTTGTTTCATGTCATGATAAAAGATTGCAGAGCGGTATTGTGTCCCAACATCATTACCCTGCCTGTTAAGGGTCGTGGGATCATGTGTACGCCAGAAAATGTCAAGTATTTTCTCAAAATTTATAACCTTTGGATCAAATTCGATCTGTATTGATTCTGCATGACCGGTTCTCCCACTGCATATTTGTTCATAAGAAGGGTTTTTCACTTGTCCTCCAGAATATCCAGGAAGAACTGATTTTATGCCCTTTAGTCTTTTGAAGACTGCTTCACTACACCAAAAACACCCGTTTGCAAACGTTGCAGTTTCGTAATCAGTTTTGCTTTCACTCATTTATGATCTTTGGCAACTCCTTGCTCTTTGGGACAAAATAGATAGATAATGAATTGACACACTCACGAGTATTCTTATCGGTCAGACCTTCGCCTAGAAATTCATGCCCTAAATGTCCACCGCAATTCTTACACTCTATTTCTGTTCTCACCCCATCAGGATCAGGGATACGCCTTATTGCATTTGGTAACGTTTCATCAAAACTTGGCCAGCCACACCCGGCATTGAATTTACTTTTAGATGAAAAGAGAGGTGCATTACATTTTCTACAAATAAATGTTCCATCTCCATAAAAATCATCGTACTCTCCGGTGAAGGGAGCCTCTGTTGCTTTATTGATGATAACTCGTTCTTGTTCTCTGGTAAGTTTATTGTAATTCATATCTGATAAATCCTTTTATGATCATGAACCAATCTATCTTATATTTTATGATTATATAGTTCTTTGTAAAATATCGTTCAATTTTTGACCGCGTACCGTGTCCATCCTCGAAATATGAATTGCTATAGGTTATGAATGTACGGTAGGGATAAGGTTAGTGATAACTTTCATCAAATCCTAAATAGCATGACAAGTGCAAAGCGCTACTAAAATCTGTACAAGTAGTAGGCACAGCCCGAAGGAAGAAGTGAGGCATAAAGAAATTCCAGTACTGATATCGCCATGGACATGAATTAGAAGTAGGAATTGAAATCTTTCAAGACTTCGAATATGGATTTAATTGAACGAAGGAATATGACAGTGTTGGAGGAAATCTTCTAGTTGCTCATAATTTTCTAATTCCAGGTATTTTATTAAACAGTCTACGGTGTTGTCATCATATTCAGTATTCTTGTACTTTTCTTTACCCCATACAACTTGAGTATGCTCTGATCTATCATCCAAGCTGGTAATTCTTAGTTTCCATTATGACAGTAATCTATAAATTGGTTTCTAGTTTGCAAATCCTATCTATAAATAAATGAATGTTGACTAGGTATCGTGCACGTAAGTGTAAGTACGTCATCGCCTGCAGCAGGCAGCAGCAGCAACAGCAATAGAAGAAAAGGAAAGAAAAGAAGGACAATCCAAGTCATTTCTTAGGTACAAAGTGACTACCGGAAGCCTATCTGATAGGACTAAACTGGCATATACTTACCACATTAACGAGTTCTTGGCACACTATCGAATAACCGACTTGCAGCCATTGAAGGAGTATAGTCCCAAAGTCTTGAAGCAGATGGTTAGTACAAATTTGTACACCCTTGGGACGGGTGAATAATTCGCTTGCTAAAGAAGCTAATACATGAGTTTCGAATTTTTACAAGATTGAGACAATTCTAGAAAAGGCCCCAGAGGACGTTAAGAATAGGGTACTATTAGGCAGAACACGTGTCGATAAGGCATACCGCAAAATGCAGTTGGAGAAAAGCTCGAGCAGGAAGCTTTTGCTGAAGCAGGCTTTTTAATTGAATCTAATAATTTCAGCTACGTGCAAGAACAAGAACATCAAACCCTATCAACTCATCGAAAGTGACTTTCGTGAGAAAGGCAAAGAGATAGAGTCCAATTCCATCTCTTTAGTCATTGTTGACTCGATGTATTACGAAAATACTTTGTATTTACACAAAGAATATTATGCAGAGCTTGTAGAACGGGTATTAACGGACGGAGGTAGTTATGCAGTCTACCTGGTTCCTCAATGGAAAGAAGGTATAGATTCGTGATTATATTACTCAGAATAGTAACTTAAAGGAGTGCGGAAGTTGGACGGTAAAAATGCAAGGCCAATTCGGAAGCGACCATAATATGCGTATGTTTTATCAAACAAAAGAAATTGGTTGGTATTGCAAGGGAGATAAACCAATCTGCCCTTTGTTTAAGGAAGGTAGAAAGATGTTTAATCTTATCAAGTGAAAGACACCAGATAAGCGACGAAATAAATATACTCAGAATCCAATCGATTATGAATATATCATTAAGAATTTAACAGCTCCATACGATAGAGTTTTTGACCCTATGATGGGAGAAGGAACTACAGGCGTAGTTGCATTGAAACTCAAACGCAGATTTATTGGAATTGAAATAAATCCTGAAACAATGAAGCTTGCAAAGGCCAACATAAGTCTAAACCGAAACTTAAGCTAACTTAGGACAAGGAGAAAATTCAGATTTCAAAAAGCTAATTCAGCTACGGTGAGCTAAATTTAGCTCGTATAATAGAATATGGTGGTAAGTAGAAGAGTTAGAAGAGCCGTCGCCTATGTAACTGCTGTAAGGCAACCTCCTCCAGTGGAATAATAAGTAGTAGTAGGCGACAGAGTAAATTGGTGACTGACCCCCGAACTAGAGAATATCTTAGACAACTCGCAAAGACTGTAGAGTGTGCTGAAGAGATATGTCAATGTTCACATTGCAGTGTTGAGCGATTGAAAAAGCAAATTACAGCAGACGATAAGGATGGAGTCCTTCAATATTTAGGTACGAAAATGTTTGGCGGTACTGATGGTGGAAGAAAAGGTAGGAATTATCCATCTGGGTTTACGACAGAATTATGCAAGGATCCAATTTTCTGGAAGTCATGAAGAATCTTTTAGAAAGTTCAAAGTTCAGAAAAGGCTCAAATTGGAATTCTGATGGTTCCACCGGTGGAACCAGCAGAATTGGGTTTCCTGCCTTTTCTAGATCCTGTTTGACTTGAATAGTACCAATTTGGAATTTCCGCAGTTCTAGGTACCAGAACCACGGGAATTGGGTTTCCTGCCTTTTCCGGCTAGGGCAAATGACTGACTATAAGTATATTCTAGACGCATTGAAATTTTAAGTAACTAACGTAATTTCCTTTCATCTTTAGCCAGTTTCTTCATATCTTTATAATCAAATTGGACCAAATCTTTAGATGATTTGATTCGGCCTCCGTATTCTCCCGTTTGTACTAATTCTGCGCTGCCATCGGGATAATGCTCGACGTTATAAGTACTGATGGATACCTTAACGACTTCTTCTTCAGAACATAATCTATCTATGGTGCTCAGGGGTGTACCGAGGAAGCAGATAGTCATTCTTTGCTAGTGCGCTTTTTCTTACTTTTACTCTTATGATTGTCACTAGTAGTAGTATTGTTGTTGTTATTACTATCGCTAAGGGCTGTGTCAATCATGCCCTTCACTTCTTCCGCGGTGACATTTCGCTGCGGTATGTTATTATTATTACCGCCTTCCAATTTCTGCCTTAATGCTAATGCTAACTGTTCCTCGTCCTTCTGTAATCCATTCTCGTTAATCCATCTTCTTCGTTGTACATCATTTGGAATTGTACCAAAATGGTTCAGTTCGTTATATTCACCATCCCTAAGATCTTCAAATGTTTCAACTGATATTCTAATACCATTTGAGTGCTCCACTGAAAAATGAGCAGACTGCGAAAGGCCAATTTGCCGTAGTTCATTCATCTTTTCTTTGGAGAAAGGGATTGAGTAACCGGTTTCAATATTTGCAATGTCTGATACCTCTCGCTGCCTCCTTACCAAAGGCGACCTGTTTTATAGTGTAAATAGCCTTGGGTATCGGAAACTTTCCTACGTCGGAGCGGAAAAAATGTTTCACATTCAGTGCTTCATCCAGTCTGTACGAACTCTCTGAATAAGTTATGAATTCCTTTTCGCCAGTTTTCACACGTTTGATATCGACTATTTCCTTTTCTCGATGGTGCGTATACTTTTCTAAATCTTCAGTCCTGGTATTTCTGATGTACTCTTCATATAATCGGTCAAATACTTCTCTGGGTACTCCAGGCCTAATTTGGAAAATTCGGCTTCGCCCTCTGGTGATTGAATAAAACCGTTTACCATATCTATCTAGATTCTTTTTAAGAGTCGGATGTTATTATTATTGACGATATCATATAGTGAAGAAAAAGCAGCAAAAATAGTGAGGATATTATAGATCTAAGCAATATCAGATCAGACCCGACTACCGAGTTAAAATATATCTGCAAACAGGATAAAGAATTATTGTACCCATATCCCCAGGGACAAATTGAGAACCCATATGCGGGCCCTTGTTATAGGTGTCCTTCCTGTAATACCGTCTATGATTCATCGCTTGTGAAGCTACCACGTCAACCTAGACCAGTAAATTCCTCTATTGGTGGTATTGGAGAAAATCCACTCAAGTGATATTCGAGACAATTAACGAGGATAATATTAAGGGTCTTCAAGAAAGGGAGGATGAATACGACAAATATGATCCTGAAGAAAATGCCGATGAAACGTTACGATTATCAGGTGCCAAGATCATTAGAGTCAAGGATTGAATTAACTGATTCTTCAGGACATAATCGAACTCTAGTTAAAAGGACAGAATAGTTGAACGAATGAATTCAGAAGTTGAACGTTTGCGGTGGAGGAGAAATAAAATCTTAGAACTATCTAGCGAAGGACATAATCAACATCAGATAGCCTCTATACTGCAGGTAGCACTAGGCACTGTAAACCGGGATTATCAAATACTGAAGAAGTTAGCGCAGGCCAACATATCCAAGTACCATCAATGAAACTCTGCCATTGGAATATCAAAAGTGTATGGTAGGCCTAGATGCAATACTTGTGAAAAGCTGGGCAATGGCAAATGATTCTTCAGCAATACACCGGGATAAACTACAGGCCTTATCAATTGCAATGCAGGCCTATGAAATGAAGTTAGAATTGTTATCATCGGCCAATGTAGTTGAGAGGGCCGTACATTTTGTAAATAAACATAGGGGTTTAACAGTACAAAATAGGGAAGTAGTCATAGATGGTACTACAAAATCTCTCGCGAATCCTAGATAAGTACGAATTTCAGCTCGGTAGTACCTAATCCAGAACAATTTGAATTACTGAAGGGATTACCGTTTTATAACTGGTCACTAAGTGACCAAAGCAAGGACTTCAATCATGTCATAGGTTTACCTGAAAAGAATGGGCAACCTATGCCATTATTTGACTATGAAAAGTTGCTATTTGACACTTTACAGTCAAATAAACACGTCTGGATAAAGAAGAGCTACAGGCTTAGGCGTAACTGAATTTATGCTGAGATATATGGCCTGGTTATGCTTTTTTGAGAAAAGCGCTCAAAATACTCAAATGTGCATTGTGACAGGGCCCCGTATTGAGCTAGCGATTACACTAATTGACAGAATGAAAAATCTATTTAGGCAAAATATAGATCTCAAAAACACTATTTTTGACACAAAGGAAACTGTCATTGAACTCAATGGTGTGCATATTGAGGCCTATCCATCACACCATTTAGACGCGATGCGAGGACTCAAAGATGTGTCATTCATATATTTAGATGAAGCAGACTTCTTTCCACCTGGTCAGCAGCAAGATGCTCGTGACGTTAGTGAAAGGTACATTGGTAAATCAAACCCTTGGATCGTAATGGTATCCACACCAAATGCTCCAGAGGGATTATTTGAAAGGATTGAACAGGAGCCCGAAAGTTCATGTCTTTACAAAAGATTATTTCTAGATTATACTTACGGCCTTGACCGCATCTACTGTGAGGCAGAGATTGCCGCGGCCAAAGCCTCACCTTCATTTGAAAGAGAGTATAATTTAAAATATCTTGGGTTAATTGGGAACGTTTTCCATACCAGAGATATTGAGGCAGCGATTGAGAAAGGTAGGATTGGACCGACCGTCGGTCCAAACTCATACTACTACACTCAAAAATCTGTGGGCCTAGATCCCGGGTTCGGTAGTAGTAATTTCGGTGTGTGTATAACTGAGTTGAGAGACGGATTAATTCATGTCTTGCATGCTTCTGAGCATCATAGACCATCATTCAATCAGATGATCGAGATCACAATTGACTTGCTCGATAAATATAAAGTAACATTTGAAGGCCGCTCAAGGATATTTGTAGACGGTGCTAATCCATCCTTCATTAGAGCATTGAAGGAAAGATTGGATGAAGATACAAATTTTGAACATATTACGGCTTACCTTAAGAAACAATATTCATCAATTTATGATCTGAAATTCCTCGAAGAAAATATGATGGTGATCCCCGTCCCGTTCAATAAGGAGCATAAGCACATGCTGGCCCACTGCAAGGCAATGATGGATATACCACGAATGGTCAAGTTGCTATTAATCCTAAACATAGCAAATTAATTACTGCGTTGCGTACCGCTGTGGAGAATGGGGAAGGTATGCTAGATAAGGAAGCAACGAGTCATGATGATTGTTTCGATGCTTTCAGGATGTCGATGTTATTCTGGCACTAAAAAAAGACGCGTGACATTTGTTCCTCACATAATATAATGCTATTGTCCAGCGGACGTTTGGCTGCTGCAACTCTAACATTTTCTGCTGGTGAAGAAATCGGCATGTATACACTTGATATTTGTAATTTACAGTGATGTTCCAACGATACCCCCGTTTTTTTCATTGTTAATTCTAGACATCTTTATAAGTTCTACACTTGTAAAATGGCGACAACCTTGACTAAACCGCCTCGCTCTAGCTGGTCTAATTTCTTTCATGACCTCGTAACTGTAGATTTTCATCAAACAGATATCAACACTGGTGTGAGGATTGCCGCAATATTGGTAATCATAACAGTAGTAGGGTTGATCACCGGCCATGCTGCTGAGTCAGGTCTTGTCACGTTAGGAACATTGTTTGTGCTGATAGTAGATCAACTTCCTCATAAAGGTACGCGAACACGCTTCCTGCTGACAGTTTCCATACTATGGGCATCAATTTTCGCCATCGGCATGGTCATAAGCATGAGCGATAACCTTGTCACTACCGCTCTGTGGCCTTGGATTATTCATCATAGCATACTTCACGGTATATCCAAAAGCCTTCGGGACCATGTATTTAGCCAGCTTTATGTATGTCGTTGCAATTAGTTCTCAAGGTGCTACCCTACGCTCTAGCTGGCCAGAGCTTCTTGCTAATTTTTGTAGGTGGACTGTGGGGTATAGTAGGTGGCATCATCTTTCTGGCCCGTAAAACCCCGAAGCAACAAAGTACTGTAACAGCAGATCCTATCCAAGAACCTCTTCAACCTCAGTTGACCTGGCAAGACAGATTCAGACCTCTGACAAGCAATCTATCCGTTCACTCTAAACATTTCCAATATGCAATCTTTTTTGCAATTACAGGTGCAGTTGGCATGCTGATTATTCAATGGTTTAAGCTACAGGAGGGAGACTGGGTTTTGATATCCGTAATAGTCATACAGTCAGTGATATCATATTCGGAAATTTCTTTGACTCTTAGAAAAGTAGTCCACCGTATTGTAGGTACTATAATAGGTGGAATAATCGCCCTGATAATAATTGAGAGTGTTTTTCAAAATATATGGTTACTGTTTTTATTATTCCTCATTTTCACAGTCACTTGCGCCTCATTCGCAAAGATGACAAAAAAGAATTACGCCTTTTTTGTCATCTTTATGACCGTTACATTACTTCTTTTTGAAGAAATCTCATACCCAACAACAGACCCGACAGCTGCACCTTTAGAAAGGATCCAGAACATTTTCATAGGTTGCGTTCTCTCCCTAGTTGCATCTAGCATTTGGATCGCGTTCCGTCGGAACAAATCCGACTTACCTTTAGAGCGTAAAGGGGAATGAAACTTTACTATTTTTTAGATTAAACAATTCCAGGATAGGTAATAATGATGAAGTTGTTGTCGCTTGCTTGTTTGTCAGATAAACACGAGTTTTGCACTTTTAGTTTTGCTGGTGCTACCGGCTGTCAATGCTCCTGCCATCACTGACTGCACTAGTTTTTAGGATCTTCGACTATTATTATATCAAGTAAATAATGCAATTATCATTAGGGTGCTTGACAAACAATCATAGAGCACAGAGTGGAGCGATAACATTACTTGTGAGTGTCGCTGCCACACTGTAAATCGGCGATAAAGAAGTTGTCCGGTACTAATGATCTACTACCAACTGAAGAAGAGATAAATAAATGGACCAAAAGGTCAAGGAAGGAAGGCATATGCGGTATAGTAAATTGCTTCAACAAGCAAATCACTCAATGTAAAAAATGTACTAATTATTACTGTTCAGAACATTTTCCCTCGCACCTTGATTTAATACCAGATGGAGATCTTGAACATTCTGATACAAAATGAAGGTCTAGAGCGCTATATGGATGATGATGATGAAATTGATGACTCTAACGATTCAAACGAGGGTCTAGATGATGATTATATGGATTGACGTTACTAGTTAGAGAGTAACGAAGTCGTGAGCGTGAAATCGCTTACGATATGACGTATCTGCAAGTACAGAAAATCATTATAGATTACATTTCCTATCATAAATTGGTTTGTGGATTAAATTTCGAAGAAGCCAATATGAAAACATGTTAAATTACAAAAGTAACTCATTAATATTGAATTAATCCATTAATTACTTACAAGAGATCTAAATTTATGGCACTCCTTTGAAGATAAAATCCGAGTCGATATAATATATTCATTATTTTGTCAAATTTCTTTAAAATTAGGAGTTTTGTCACACGGATAAGGATTTTGAAACTTCCCCTACTTGAAAGTTAATTAATAAAAGTTTATTTCGAAGGAATCAAACACAGCATAAATTTTAACTATGGTAACCAGCAATATTGATCGCGCAAAATGGAGACAAGTTTTGTGCGAATTCTGGGTTGAGGACGGGAGAGAATATAAAAATTTGAAAATGGAATCAGAGTCGGAAACAGACCATATTTCCATCACAATAGGAGTATGGTCAAAGTAAGGATGGTTACGACGACTAGAAGTTATAAAACACACGGCGACACGATTGCAAGGCTCTAGCACATATTGATTGTTATGGATCGATGTCATATCCTATTATTTATCTGGAGTGAATTTAGATATAATCTGGAATAATGGATTTATGTGACTTCTGGACATAGTATTGTGATGAATTAGACGTGATTAAGCTTGATTTTAAAAATATTGGATTACAGCTTTGTACATGCACATACATTGAAATAATGACTGGGCTAGGAATTTCGTTGTACCTATTATTCACGCAGAATTATACCCTCGCTGTATTTAGTGCGATTATATTTGCTCCTCTCATAGTATTCCATTACGTTATTTCAAGAATACCGAGTGGGAAATGGGAAAAGACATGTGATATTGGAAGTTGTGATTCAAGTTCAAGACGTTTGCATTTTACAAGAGCTTCATCGTAGCTGTGACACGAATTAATCGGTATGGGGGTCGGCTGGTTGTCATGAATATACTGAATAGACAATACATAAATTATTCTGACGACGAATTGAAATTAATTTTGATCCTTTGATCTGACTTTTGTGAAATGTTATAATAATTTTCATCTCGATCAGCGGCGTTATTTTCAATCAGGGTCAACAACTCTATTTGTGACTTTTTGCTATTCCTCTTTCTATTTTCTTTTGTATGTTGTCAAGAGCCATGATTATTTTGTATATCTGCTCTTTATCTTGGTGTTCTAGTCCATCCACTATATCCAGCCTTTCCTTGGTCAGTAGGCTAATGACCTTCTCCGCCTCATCCTTGAATAATTCAAGAGTTATTAACTCTGGTCGTGAAGAACCATTCAAATCATTTACACTGCGAAAGGGAATACCTACACTTTCAAATAGATTCCCTATCTTCTTTATGTCTCCCTCGTCAATATGTATGTCCTCCTTTGCGATTATACTAAAACCAGATTTATCGATATTTCGTAGTGTGAGAGACCTACGAGCAATAGAATACTCTAAGATTTTCGTCATCCTTTCAATACTTCTTATTCACCTGTTTATTTCTTGTTTGTGTATACTTCCAAATATGGTTGGATCAGCCTTGGGCCCAACCTAGTATTCAATAATATCAGTTTCGAATCAAAATTTCTCAATAGGATAGGGAAAAGGCATCATGGACTACGATTCAAATTAGATGAGCCCGAAAGTAGCGTTATTTGTCATTCGAACTTGTTAAAATTATGAAGAGTACGCATCGACATCCTATAAACAGGATGCTTCACGTTGTTGGGATTCTTATATGCACCTGGGTTTTACATATTGATTGCGTACCTTACGGGTCAACATGTCTTAAATCTGGTATCTAGTCTAGTAATATGGTTTACAGCAATAGATTTGTTTATAGTTGGTCATGTCATTGAAGGTAATGTCGGAGCAATGACTTTGACTATGCTTTTTAAATATGCCCGATTCAAATTTACCAAAGCCAAAAAATTGCACACAATTCATATTTAGTTTAAGAATTAAAGAGTATCGCCTATAATGCAAAGAAACAAGGATTACCGTGACCAAATACCTGCTGTAAGTTTCCAAAGTCGGAATCATACCCATGTTACTATACTACCGTAGTAGGACAGGCTGGGCATCAACATGTATGCGGAACAATGCATAAGGCTTTCGACGCAGATCCTGGCCATTATGGAAGCGCCCCTGACGATGCAATTGATTTGCCGTAACATAAAGATATCCATTGGTTGCAAGCGAAAGTGTGTCAGGCCATAGGAGCCTAGGATCATGGACTATCGTCTTCCATTCTCCTTCTAAAGATCGCTGCAGAATCGCATTGTGCTCATAGTTTGTAGCATAGATATTCCCTGCTGCATCTAATTCGAGTCCGTCTGATGCTCCACCTTTATCTCCTTCATCGATCACAGTAGCTGTCACCTCTTGGTCTTTGGCTGTCCGATCGACAAGTACATTGGTACTTACACTATACAGCTTCCTACTGGCAAGTGCGCAATAGTAAAGACGTGAGCCATCTGCATTAATAGCAATACCATCTGAACCCATAGCAGCAGCTTGTGTCACTGATCCGTCAGGCTGACTTTTCAAGAATGGTCTTCCCTCAACGATGGGTAGAAAGGTCTGCAAATCTTCGGCTTTCGTAGAGTTATGGTCGTGAAGTCGGCGCCAGCTTTCTTTCGAAAATAGGTCTACAACTATGATTCCATTTGGTCCGTTTTGAGATGAATCTGTAATAAATGCAATGCCTTCCTTACCAATTCGGAGATCAAAGCGTACGTCATTGAGGTAGGTAGTAGACAGAGCCACATCAGGTGGAAAGAGAATTTTTTTGATAATATGATTCGTCTTCAGATCAATACAGACCAACTTCGGTCCACCGTACGAAGGAGGTTGAAACAAAGGACTACCAGTATCGAGAATCCATAGACGATCCGCAGGGTCCACTACAACTGATTGTACAGAAACGAGTGCTGCTGCTGGATCTTTAGGATCTGCCTGATTTATCTTCTCATCTGGATAGGCTATTATTTCTTTATTACAGATTTCCCCCACTGTAAACTGGACGTTATCACCCCACTTAGGAAAGTTAATGAAGATTCGTCCTTGGTGTGAAACAGTGACGCCAGTAGGCATAGCGTCATTAAAATAAGCAATAGGCTCCAATGTACCGATTGGTTCCTCAACTGGCAACTCGTTTGGTTTGATGTCTGGTCCAGACGATGATAATGATGATGATGTCAGTCCAGTTCCCTCTCGCGTGTTATCCTTTGGCATATATTATTACCTATTTAGGAATGTTCCACAAACTATCTAATACTTCCGCTTTCTATTCAAGCTTTATAATAACAGCGTTCTCTGTAACATCAAGCGATGGACAGTCTATACCTGCCAATAATATCAATGTTGGCCGCACGGATTTTGTAGTATCAGCATCTTTAGTCGCTACTTACAATGGTACGGCTGTGTATAACACTCCCTGTACAACAAGGCTCAGTCATTTTTTTTATCGCACGAATAATTAATTGATTTATCTTTTATTGGATTCATGTATACTCCTAAGTTAATTGAATTATTCTGAAAAGCGTTCTGCGCTCGCAAACACCATAACCTTTAAAATTGACTGACTAATTCCTGAGATTTTGGATAACATATTCATTTTCATTCACTACTGTAAAATGTATTATATGGTATTATATAGTATTATATGATTATATGATATCTTGGATTTATTCATCTAAAAATTGCCTTAGATGCAAAACACAATAGAACACCCAAAGTAGATATATCTGAAATCAGAATAGTTATTGGATTTTTATTCTTCCACATCTACCTTAGGTGGATGCTTCTCTAACCACTCATATCCTCTCTTTGCAAGAAGCTCAAAATTCTCTCTGAACCTTGGGTCGTTCCATTGTTTTCTTATTCCATAGATAATTGGTTTAGCTCGCTCCCATTCCGGTTGCAGTCCTCCGTATCTATCGTAATAGAGATCTTCAGCAAGAAAACCATATTCGATAAGTAATCCTGCTAGTTCAAACTTTGAGGTGAATCTTTCAAACAATTGAAATTCTCTACTTCCTTGAGGATACTTGTTCTCGAACTCTTCAATAGTAGAGGGAATTTCATTTTGATGTAATTTGCTCCAGAACCATTGTGATGCCTCAAAATCATAGCTCGTGTTATACTGATCTCCTAATCTTAATAATATATCCATATGCTCTATCGTTATTGCCTTTCTACGTTTTCCTAGTATACTCCTTCTTCTTCTTGCCTTATTCTTCGATTTGGCCATTCCGTATGATAATAATAGTAATTGGACATAAATATATCTTAGACTATCTTAACGCAAGAGGCATGCAAGTAGTTCAATTCGATTAAGCTTTAAATCTCTGCTTGTTCTATTCGGTTCTTCTATCCTCTCATGAAATGCTTGATAGTGTTCTCGGTGGCCTGCAGGAGTATCCAATGTAGCATTGCATTCTGTATACACATATTTTGTAGCCGTGCTAGATACGACTTGTCTCTGATTAGTGTTTAATGAAGGAATTTTATGAAGTCTTCTAGTTGTTTCTGTTAATTGCTGATTTTCTTTTCGATTCTGAAATTGATAATTATCTCTATAAACAACTTTCCCTTTCCTTCACTCAATTAATAATAGTTTAATAATACCAGCAATTGAAAAGACTTGATTTGTGGTTGAATCCAAAGATCATTGATACTGCTTCTTCTGAATCAAGCAGTACTTCGGAATATTTTATTGTAATACTGGCAAGACGCTCTGTTTAACACGCTGGATTAACATGACGCAAAATACTCGGTCTGGTTCATTTTGTGTTTTTTCTTTTCCTTATGTTCATTTGCCTTAGTAGGCTCATCGAAAACTGCGTTACAATCCTCGCACCAAATAGTGTATTTTTTCTTACTAACTATAGTCATTGCACGGTAAAAATAGATGGAAGCTGTATTTAAAATCGTGCGTCTAAAATTTACGCAAATTCAGAATTAGTTCGAACAAGCAGCTATCAGAAATATCAAAATAATTAGCTAGATTCATATCTCTGGAAATGATTCATTAAACGTACTGTCTACACCAATTAACTCCATGATCTATAAAGGACCGTGTGCGGGGTAGATCAGATAGTACTGCCCATTCAAATTCAGTTAGAGAATATTTGCTAATTCGATTTAATTATTGGCAAGCAAAATCGATTCTACATAATTTGTAAACACGATTCAGTTATCTTCAGGATAAGGTTCTTCAACTACTTTTTCAATAGGCTCTCCAGTAGGTAATGGCGCATTTCTATCTACCTGATAACGAAAAACCTCGGGAAAGTCTATGTCCAATATCACGTTTCTCCCTACAGCTATAATATGTGATTTTGGTATGTCAAATCTTTGGTTTGAATAACCAAATACGACTATCTTGTCAGGCGTTTCTTTTATTACGTATCCAATATCATCTTCATTTCTTGCTCTAACTCCCTTATTAAAAAGGGAATTGGGATATTTTCCTTCGTACGTAGAAAGATTTACCATACGATCATTTTCAGGCCAAGGATCCTGACGACTTGTAGGCAATGGTTCTTTACGGCTAACCTTGTATTTTTTTTCGATCTCAGAAAAGGGAAGCCCTATCAGGACATTAGCACCTACTTGCTTAATTTCAGATATCGGTATATCATATCTTTCATTCTTACCTCCAAATACAACTATCTTGTCAGGCGTTTCTCTTACTACGTGGCCTAAATCTGGAGCGTCAAGTGCTTTTACTCCTTTATTGAAGTATTTGCCTGAGGTCAATTGTTGTTTTATGTTCATTTCGTTCGAAATAAACCTTTCTTAAATTGTTCTCGTATTGCATTATAAGAGCATTAATTTAATTCGTCATCAAACCAAATTTTCAGGACTCTTTTAGGGCTTTTTGAGCAGTTACCAACCTACGTTAGTAAGTCGATGCACCGACTTTAGAAAGATCTATTTTGATAAACAGTAAAGAGGATCTTTAGTTAGTCATACCACTCCAAAATTACATGCCACAGCTGACTCGGTAAATGCAAAACCTTCTTATCTTACCACTTACACAAAGAGGCGCATGCAGGAACGAAAACCTGTATTGTTTACCGTAGATGATAATCCACAAGTATTGAAAGCTCTTGAACGTGATTTGACCAAGCAATACAGGAATCGTTTTCGTATTGCTCAAGCAGAAGCTGGCCAGAAAGGTCTTGAAATAATAAAACAATTGGAATTGAGCAACGACGTGGTAGCTTTATTCTTGGCTGATCAAAGAATGCCTCAAATGACTGGAATTGAGTTCCTAGGGGCGACAATGGATATATTCCCTGATGCAAAGCGGGTCTTACTTACAGATTACGGCGATGCTAATGCCGTCATGAAGTCCATCAACAACAAAGTTAACATCGACTATTACTTGACGAAACCATGGGATCCGCCAGAGGTTCATCTTTATCCTCCTTTCAATGATTTGTTGGACGACTGGTGGGCTTCATTCCGATCTCCATTTGAGGGGATTAAGGTCATTGGTTTAAGGTGGTCGCCCCGATCTCATGAGATCAGAGAATTTCTGGCCAGAAATGGAGTACCATATCGATGGCTAGACATTGAAAATGCTGAAGAAGCTCGTCGTCTAGTTTCTTTGGTCATGACCAACGCAAAAAAAAGCCAGTCTCATGTTTCTAATGATAAGTATTTCAACGCTGGGATTTCTTCTACATTAATGGGTGATACCACTAGTGAGAATATTAGTGACACTACACCCTCAGATATTACACCTATATCAGAGTCTTTTCATGATATCTCTTCATTACATCTACCAGTAGTAATTTTTCCTGATGGCACATACATGGCTGAACCAACCAACTCACAGCTTGCAGAAAAAATTGGCCTCAAGACTAGAGCACAGATGGCCTTTTATGATTTGATAATAATAGGTGGAGGTCCATCAGGATTGGCAGCAGCAGTATATGGTTCCTCAGAGGGACTGCACACATTATTAGTTGAGAGACAGGCACCAGGAGGTCAGGCAGGGACTAGTTCTAACATAGAAAACTATCTTGGTTTTCCTTCAGGTTTGACCGGTTCTAGCCTTGCCAGACGTGCCGTTGCTCAAGCCATTAAGTTTGGTACCGAGATTCTAGATCCACAGGAAGTTGTCGAGCTACGTATTGATGGTCAGTATAGAATCGCTAAATTAGGAGATGGAACAGAGATTAGATGCCATACAATGATTATTGCTTGTGGTGTAACATATCGCATGCTTGATGATGTAAAGGGGATAGACAAGTTGACGGGAGCTGGGGTATATTACGGAGCATCTATGGTAGAGGCGTTAAACTACAAGGGACAAGATGTCTATGTAGTTGGGGGAGCCAATTCTGCAGGACAAGCTGCAGTATATTTTGCAAGATATGCAAAACAGGTAACACTCATTGTTCGTAGTGATTCCTTAGAAAAGAAGATGTCTCAGTATCTAGTACATCAGATAAGCGAAACGAAGAATGTTAGAGTATGGTTGAATTTCGTAGTCACTGAGGTTAAGGGTGAAAACAAACTCGAGAGACTCATAGTAACTAATATAAAAACAGGAGAGAAGCGAGATGTTCTAGCATCAGGCCTGTTTATATATATAGGCGCAGAACCCCATACAGACTGGCTGAATGGGCTGATCAAACGTGATGTACACGGCTTCATTTTGACTGGCTCAGACTTACAGCAAGACGAACTTAAAAACCAAGGCTTGACGCTTGATCGGCAACCTTCTTTGCTCGAAACTAGTATTCCGGGGGTATTCGCTGCTGGGGATGTACGTCATGGTTCGATCAAAAGGATAGCAGCAGGAGTGGGAGAAGGATCGACAGCTATTCAGTTGATACATCAATATTTAATGAATACTTAATACTATCATGTATTATTTTAAGAGCTGATTATCCTCATAACGGAGCCACAAAGCTTTTGAACTATATTTAATAAATTTGGCTCTATTAACTAAACGACTGCGAACTCCATGGGAAACATATTTTTAACAATTCTTTAACTCTTCCGTCGTTTGCCCGCTTCTGCCTATACTTCATCTACCATAACTTTGCAGAGGGTTTGAACTATCTCATCGGATACTTCAGTATAGCGCGGTAGACAAATCTCTAGTGAGGAAATAGCTGCAGGCATTTCAGTCAGCTTCACAGACATTGGTTGGGGAGGCAATTACAGTGATGGCAAGCAAAGGCAGTGAGATACATATTTTTATAGTTGCACTATCTTGGCTTATTCAGAATATGAGCAATAATGATGAAAAGCCCACAAAGATACTCATTGTGTTTTATAGCAGATATGGGAATACTGCGAGAATGGCAGAAGAGATTGCATACGGTGCAAAGGAGCTACCGAATATCAAGGTAACTATAAGAAGAATTGCTGATAATGTTCCGATGGAAGTAATTTCTAAGGATCCTGCATGGACAAAAATAGCTGAAGATATGAATGACAGATATCCAACCATATCGATAGAAGATGTAGTAAAAGAATTACCCAATAATGATGCAATAATTTTTGGATCTCCTACTCGCTTTGGAAATATGGCTGCACCCATGAAAAGTATGTGGGATGAAACGACCGAGCTGTGGACAACTGGTTCGCTAATAGGAAAGATCGGTGCTGTGTTTACTAGCGCCGCATCTGTACATGGAGGGCAAGAGACAACAGCAATCTCTATGATGTTTCCTATGTTTCATCACGGGATGATACTAGTTGGTGTGCCTTATTCTGTTGGAGAGCTGACGGAGAGTGGTAGTCCTTATGGTCCTAGTAGGATCGTTGGGAGATTAGCGAATCAGGAAATTCAGCAAGCTGATATTAGAGTTGCTAGAGCGTTAGGTAGAAGAGTTTCTGAAGTAACGAAGAAGTTTGTTCTTGGACAACTTCTTAAGTTGTAACTAATAGTTAGGCGGATACGAACGAGCTATTAGTTGTATCAAAAAGTGTTCCCCCTACACTTCTCATGGAGGGGATTTCACCCTTGAAGATCTCATAAGTTAAGGAGGTACTTTAGAACCCAAACATCCTTCAACACTAATTACTAATGCATGCAAGTGCCTAAGCAAATATGAAAGTCAGAGAACTGTTCCTCCCTACCATTATTTATTCGAAAAACAAAAGCCCTAAGAAAATTATTATTTTCCGTAATGTTCTATCTCATCTGCTGCTGGTTTTCTTTTACTCTCTCTGTTTATCACTTCACGAATTTTTTTCCATATTTTTCGCTCAAATTGATAAGCCATAAGCAATCCAACTGTGGTACCACCAACAGCTCCCAGTGGCCCTCCAACAATATAACCAGTGATACCGGGAATCAAGAGACTCTCGAACCATGAAGTTGATGTTACTTCGACGGCAAAGTCATTCGGATGACCAATGATGGAGACAGATATATCTCTCAGAGCGCCAGCGAGCACTGTTAGAGATTTGTTTACTGCTGTAATGCCTCGGAGCGGCATTCCATTCATCTCACCTTTGATCTCGGAAACAATCTTCAGATTTTTTTCTTTGCTAAGTTCTTCTTTGATGCTATTGTACAAATTATCAATATTAGTATCAAGATTTATAAAATGTTCAATTCTTGCCATATTAACCACTATTGTATAAACTATTGTATGATTTTCTGTAATATAAAGAGACTGCTGCATCGACCACATCGGCAATATGGGTGTTATTTAGTACTCGCTATCTTCGCTTAGACTTGGCTAGTAATACCAAGGAGAGAAACCGAAGGTGCACTAGAATGCAATATGAGATAAAGCAAATGAGTTTACAGGAATATATTAAGATAATTGGATTGGCAGACAAACTTTGATGTATTTATTGATCGTTTACTACAAGCATCACAACAATCTTTAAGTGTAATACTAAACAGAAAAGACTGGTGACAAAATATTTCTACAAATAATAGTCGTGATAGTTCAGACGGTCAGAATAATGCCTCTCAAAATAACACGGATTTTGGAGAAAGTGCCAAAAAAGATACTAAGGTTACCAGCTTAAAAGTTGCAGAAGCAGAACAACGCGATGTAGGAAGAAAAATTGCACGTGTGGATCCCAAAGTAGCCGAGAATCTAAATATTACGAGTGGGGACGCGCTGGAACTATCTTCACTTGGTAAGAAAACGACTGTCCTAAGCTGGCCTGCACGGAGTACCGATAGCGGCAAGGGCTTGATTCGTATTGATGGCTACACACGGAATAGGCTTGACGTTGGGATGAATGATCAAATTGAAGTTAGAAAAGTTCAATCTAGGGAAGCAAAGAGCATAACCTTTGCCCCCACTGAACCACTGAGAATTGTAGGAGCAGAGGAATATCTTGCAGAGTATCTTAATGGACAATTAATGACGAAGGGCGATACAATACCTTTGAGCGTTATGGGTCAAAGAATTGACCTAGTAGTGATTGCTACAAATCCATCCGGCCCAGTAATAGTTACTCCATCTACAAAGATTACGGTTTCTGAGGAGAGCGCTAAGGCAGTGCAAGTGTCAAAGGAAGGTGGCGCACCTTCTATAACGTATGAGGACATAGGAGGGTTGGGAAACGCCGTTGGCCGAGTGAGAGAGATGATTGAGCTTCCTCTAAGGCATCCAGAATTATTCAAGAGACTGGGAGTAGAAGCGCCCAAGGGCGTTCTCCTTCATGGTCCACCTGGAACTGGAAAGACCTTGTTGGCCAAGGCGGTCGCCAATGAAACAAATGCTAATTTCTACACTATAGGCGGTCCAGAAATAATGAGTAAATATTATGGAGAGTCAGAAGAGAGATTACGAAATGTATTCCAGCAGGCTGAAAAGAATGCTCCTTCAATTATATTCATAGATGAAATAGATTCGATTGCTCCAAAACGAGCAGAAGTGACAGGAGAAGTCGAGAGGAGAATCGTAGCTCAACTGCTTTCTCTCATGGATGGTATGTCAGCAAGGGGAAAAGTAGTAGTTATAGGGGCAACAAACAGAGTTAATGCTGTCGACGAGGCTCTACGGCGTCCAGGCAGGTTTGATCGAGAAATAGAAATCGGTGTACCAGATCGAAAGGGCAGGTTAGAAATATTACAGATACATACAAGAGGAATGCCTCTTGCAAAAGATGTAAACCTGGAAAAGCTGGCCGATGTTTCTCACGGCTATGTTGGAGCGGACCTGCATGCCTTGACAAGGGAAGCAGGACTTGCAGCATTAAGGCGAGTCCTTCCTGAAGTTGATTTATCTTCTGAAAGCATACCGGCGGAGACATTGAGGAAAATCATTGTTACTATGCAGGATTTCATGGATGTTGTCAGAGAAATGGAACCATCGGCGATGAGGGAAGTATTCGTAGAGGTCCCTGATGTGAAATGGGATGATATTGGTGGATTATCATCGATTAAACAGGAATTGCAAGAAGCCGTTGAATGGCCCCTCAAATATCAGGGCATATTTACCTATGCTGACGCCACACCACCAAAAGGAATCTTGCTTTACGGTCCCCCTGGAACAGGTAAAACGTTGATGGCAAAGGCAACAGCCAATGAGAGTGAAGCTAATTTCATAAGCATTAAAGGCCCAGAGCTTATTTCAAAATGGGTCGGCGAGTCAGAGAAAGGAGTTCGCGAGGTGTTCCGAAAGGCCAGGCAAGCTGCTCCATGTGTTATTTTCTTTGATGAAATAGACGCCATCGCCCCCAGACGAGGCGGCGACATCGGGGACTCGCATGTAACTGAGAGATTAATAAGCCAACTACTGACAGAATTAGATGGGCTTGAGGTGTTGACTAACGTCATTGTCATTGGTGCTACAAACCGTCCTGACATAATAGATGCTGCCTTACTAAGACCCGGTAGGTTTGATAGGTTGCTCTATGTCCCCTCACCAGATCGTGATTCACGAATCCAAATAATAAAGATTCATACAAATAAAAAACCTCTAGCAGATGATGTCAATATTGAAAAGTTAGCAGATTTTACGGATAGATATACTGGGGCTGATATTTCGTCCTTGTCCTCTGCCGCAGTTATGCTTGCATTACGGGAACACGTCTCAAAATATAAGGATCCAAAAGAAGCTGATGCTCATGTGAAGGAACTGAAAATACATATGAAGCATTTTGAGGAGGCAATCAAGAAGATTAGGCCATTGTCAACCCAAGAACTGAACATGTACAAGGGCATCTCTGAACAATTTGGAAAGCCCAATGTTGGAACACCAGCATCGCCAGAGAATATTGGAACTGGCTAGCTTATGAGGTTAGGCTTAGAATAACCTTGATCCTTTAACGATGAGGTAGGTCATGGTTCCATCTCAAACCAGTGTTAACAGCTAGAAATTACTCTTGATACACATCTATTTTTAGTATTTAGTAACGATAACGGTGAAGTACGAGACTCATGATGTTTTCAGATACTATAACTTACTGATCGAAATGAATTTACTGTTATAACGCTGTAAAAATCATGAAGAAAGACCGAATTAAATGCTCATCGTCACCAACACATCGTCACCAGTACATCGTCACCAGTACGCATCGTCACCAGAACGCCTATAATAAAAATATCTCCCACTTTAGCTCATTATTTTAACAAATATTATCCAGCAATTTTGATCGTAGTACACTCGGATTAAAGGCGTCAGGGCCTTGGTTATTCGCAAAAAATGTATACCCTGTGTATATAATACTAATAATATGAGCGAAAATAGCAATCAAAGAAAATCGTTTCGCGTAGAGGTTGACAGTATGGGCCAGATTAATGTCCCCTCACATAAGTATTGGGGAGCTCAGACTCAACGCGCTTTACAACATTTTCCTGCTGGTAAAGATGTCATGCCGTATGAGGTTATCTATGGTTTGGCAATTATCAAAAAATGTGCCGCTATTGTAAATTCATTTTATGGAAAAATATCCAAAGAAAAAGCAGATTTTATCATTAACGCAGCTGATGAAGTGATCTCCGGAAAACTTGATGAGCACTTCCCACTTATGGTATGGCAATCTGGTTCAGGTACTCAATCGAATATGAATGTTAATGAGGTAATTGCCAATCGTGCAATTGAAATGGCTGGAGGCATTCTTGGCTCTAAGTCTCCAGTTCACCCAAATGATGATGTAAACATGTCGCAGTCTACTAATGATGTGTTTACGTCAGCTATGCATATTGCCTCTGCGTTGAAGATTACTAAGAAGCTACTTCCAGCAATTCATAATTTACGGAGTGGGTTGAACGAAAAGTCCAAAAAATACGAAAAACTTGTGAAGGTTGGCCGCACACATTTGCAAGATGCTGTTCCCATAACACTTGGACAAGAGATATCTGGATGGGTTGCACAGATCGATTTTGGGTATAGGAAGATTGATGAATCATTGAAGGATTTATACGAGCTTGCCATAGGTGGCACTGCCGTTGGAACTGGTTTAAATTCTCCTGTGGGTTTTGCAGAAAAGATGGCGGTACAAATTGGTGATGAAACGGACCTTCCATTTATGTCAGCAAAGAATAAGTTTTCACAATTGGCTGCTCATGATGCACTGGTCGAAGCAAGCAGTGCTTTGAGATTATTTGCATGTTCGATGATGAAGATAGCCAATGATATACGCTGGTTATCCTCTGGGCCTCGATGTGGGCTTGGTGAGTTATATATCCCTACTAACGAGCCAGGTTCATCTATGATGCCAGGCAAAGTCAATCCAACCCAGTGTGAGGCAATGATGATGGTATGCTGTCAACTAATTGGAAATGACACAGTAATAGCCGTGGCTGACTCACAAGGCAACTTTGAACTTAACACCTTCAAGCCGGTCATAGTTTTTAATATATTAAATTCAATAGATGTACTAACGGGTGCATGCGATACATTCTACAAATTCTGTGTGGTTGGCATCAGGCCCAATGTTAAGCGTATTGAAGAGATGGTCTCAAATTCCCTCATGCTAGTTACTACTTTGACTCTAAAGATTGGTTATGATAAGGCCGCAGAGATCGCCCAAAAGGCATATTCTGAAGGAACCTCACTAAAGGAAGCTGCACTAAAACTCGGTTATCTTACTGCCGAAGAATATGATATCATAGTTAAGCCAGAATTAATGGTTCATCCCAATGAGATTCTATAACTGCAACATAAGCATGAACGCCCGTACAATATTTCTTTTTGCTTACTATAGTGGTACAGAAGATAAGGTCAATGGTTTTAGCCGACATTTATCAGAACACGAGTTGTTGTCCTGGTCTCTGTAGATTGCGGATGATTTGATATTTTTCAAATAACCTTACCCAAGACCTTATAATATTCACGTTCATATTCGAATGCCTTTATCTCTTCCCCGACTTTAACCGTTACCGGCTCTATATCAAACTGATTCTGAATTCTTTCCCTTGTATGTAAAGATACGATTATCTGATTGGCTGTAGACCTATTTTGTAATCTGCGGGCTAGATTTACACTACTTCCTATTGCTGTAAATTCTTCTCTTTCTTTAGTGGGTATACTCCCGACAATAGAATATCCTATGTTCATGACACACTTAAAGACCGATAGAGAGATTGTCGTCTTTACCTTTATTTCTCCATATGTCAAGCCATACTATTCTGATCCTCTCAATGGATTCTTTCAATTCTAATGCAGCATTAAGTGCATTAATGGCATATCTACTCGCGTCATCGTCTACACCATGGAAACCAAAGAAAGCCATTATACCATCGCCGATAAATTTATCCAACACACCATCCATGATTGTAAATGATTTCAGTTGCTTTTGTATAATATTCTTTCAAGAATTCAACAACTAAGACGGCATGTTCTTTAAGGTTCTCGCATAATACAGAAAATCCGCTGAGGTCCCAAAAAACAACGGTCAAAATTTTGTATGGATCTTTACTAGATCCGGATCTGCAATTTTTAATAGTGTATCTATCCCGAACGCACAGCATCACACACTGAAGTACTTTCTGAAAGTGAATACTGAGTCTAAGCAATTAGAGAAAAGTTAGACCGGGAAAAAGCTCAAGTTCAAACATAATTCGATTGAAATGCGATAATGAGACATTCTATTTAATTGGTTCTTGATTTATGCAAAAGCAGAGGATCCATCAGTACCTGCTGAAGTTGTACTGACAGTGTGTATCAGTGTAGAAGAAATGCTATTGATTACTCATAAATATACGAGCATTACTCTGAATGCAATGTACAAATTTCCTCGTTGTTGCCAGGATCAGAATAACACAGCTACCATTCACAAGATCAGCCCAAAATTCTAAACTAATATTAAGCGATCAGTATCACTTTATCTTAAATCTCTTAATGCTTTAATGAGATCTATTTTTGAAATGATTCCAATAGGTCGTTTTTTCGTCTTTTTTTCTTCCAATGGTGGCTCAATAACAGGAAGACCACTTAATCCTTGTCTTACCATTATCTTTGCCGCTTCTGCCAAATCTGTATCCTCATAAATTACATGAGGATTAGGTGTGAATATATCTCGTATACGTATGAGTGCAGGCTCAAGAAACCTATCTTGGTTATTTCTCTTAGATGATGAAAATATGATCTGAAGGTACTCGTAGACTGACCTCAGAGTTTTTGATCTTATTGCTAGAATTACCCTCGAAATATCTGTTTCTGTGAGGATTCCCAATAAGCCATCACTATGATTGTTTGCTGCCAGTGACTACAAGTCGAGAAATATTTTTCTCTGCCATAAGTTCTGCCGCCCTTGACACTTTCTCATTAATTGAAATGGTGAAGACAGATTTTGACATGTAGTCTTTTACCGATGCTAAGTCCCTACAATTTTCAGAAAAAAATCTAGCAAAGTCGGTTGACGTTATTATCCCCGACAACTGTATTTTCTTATTTAATGGTAACTCTGATCGTTCCCCATAATCTTCTTCAACAACTATCAGTGAGCTTATAGTGCTACCATGGTCATGCAGTATTCCTGCACAATCAACTATACTAACATTCTTTTTTGTCGTGGTCATGCTTTTCGTCATTGCTTCGTCAACTGGTATTTCATGAAGCTCTCTATCAGTTTGATCTGAGATTAGAAATTTAATAATATCCTTTATCGTTACTATACCGACGGGATACCTTTTATTCCTATTATCAACAATAACAATTTTCTTAATTCTATACCTTGACATCAGATTTTGTGCTATTAGTAAATTATCTTGAGGCACTGCTGTAATAACAGCCTTAGTCATTAAATCCTTGGCTTTGAAATCTTCGATATACTTCTTAAATAACCTATTGAGCATATCCATAATGCAACGTACTTCTAACTATTATTAGAGTTTCATTGCACATGGCTTAACTCATTGGTTTCTATCTTGATGATCTGTTTTCTAAAAGTTTCAATGTTTCAAAAAAATTCTATTCTATCTTTACTTCTTTACCTTTAGGTTTTGCCTGTTCCTTTCTCTTGAAAGCTATTTCAAGTACCCCATTTTTATACGTGGATCTGACTGTTTCAGTATCCGCCTCAGGTGGTATATCAATGACACGATGATATTTCCTTTGTGGATCCTCACTCTTAACTTCAACTGAATGATCGTAAGCATTTATCTTGATATTTTCTTTAGCCACACCTGGCATTTCTATTATTACCTTGATTTCTTTATCATTTGTAGTAACATCTGCTAATGGTTCTCTTTCGCCTGAAATGATAGGTTTGGCTGATGAGGATGTCCCCCCTAATCGATAAGATGGTCTCAAATTACCAAACTCCCTTACCTTGGGTTTGCCGTCTGGACCTATCGTCATTGAATATCCATAAACAAGTGGACCCACTTCTCTCACCTTCGCTCCATCAGGAGTTTGATACTCTTTTATAAGATCCTTCGGTGCTGTCGACTCTATTTCCTTTAATTGGTCCTCAAAAGTTCTCTCCATTTCTCTTCGCATTTCATCAAATTGCCTTGGCATGTCACCGAACCATCCTCCTCTTCCCAAAGCGGGTAATCCCGTCCTCCCTGTTCCACCAAAGAAGTTCCTAAACCAGTCCTCAATATCTCTATCCCAGAAGCTCAATTCAAAATCCCTCTGAGTACATCTCGTTATCAAACTATTTAAGGATTCATTTGCTGTTTGGAAATTATGTTACTACTTCAAGATATGCAGCCATGTCCATGATGTCTCTATTTTGCCGAAAATGTATTCTGTTGTATAATAACACCTAGGTTAAATGGCCGTACCAGAAACATTTTGGATACTTTACAAGGTGCGATGGAAAACAAACCGTCTCCAAAGTTAGGATTCCATGGAATTAACAATATTTTTTTGATCCTTCTTCAATTTTACCTGTCATACTAGATGCAAAAGTATTTTGTCTTTTACATGTTGCATTCAAAGGAATACAGATATCCTCTTGACATGATATCTAATGGTCAGTTGGAAAAACGTAATGTACTGTTATCAGACATTATTTTAGCTAATTTCTTCTTCTTTTTTAATGCTAAGTCAATTTGGCTATGCAAAGTATTCTTTTCTTCCATCAAGGATTCATGCACTAGCCAATTGTCTTCATTTTCATCAATAATTTCCCCTATTCTGTTCATTGCAATTCTTAGAATCAATATCGACTTGGCTAACGATCTTTCTATTCTTCTTATTTCCTCATATCTGTCATTGTGCTCATATTTCGTATTCAAGGTATCAAGCTCTGATTGCCTTTTTAATTTATTTACTAGAAACCGGGTATCTTTTGAGCTCAATTTTTTCTTCACGATCATTTTTGCAACTTTTGATTGTAGAGAATAGTTTTTGATTGGAAGTAACTCCTGTGCAGAACTGGCATTTAGCTCTTGACTGGTGATAAAAGCAAGAACATCCCGTGGTAACTCAAGAAGCATCATATGCTTAACAATATAACTATGGCTTCTTCCAATTTTCGATGCTAGTTCGGATATCCCTCCCCAGCCGATATCCAGTACATATTTTTTAAACGCTCTTGCCTCTTCCAATGGCTCAAGGGAGGATCTCTGTATATTTTCTACAAGCGAAATTTCAAAGGCCTCTTTTTCAGTTACTTCAACTATAACGCATCTTATTTTTTTCCATCCCAATGTCTTGCATGCAGTATACCTTCTACAGCCTGAGACAATCTCAAAATTCCCTCCTCTATTCATCCTGATCACAACTGGTTGTAACAGTCCTATCTTCCTTATTGAATCAACGAGCTCCGGAATAGTATGAAAATAGTCTTGTCTCAGCTGATTTACGAGCTGAATTTTACTAATATCTATGTCTTCAATAAGAGACAATAGGTGTACGTCTGAACGAATCAATAGCGCATTATTCTGTGTAGGACATGCGACTATTTATACATCGTGTATTTTTACCCATATCACTTGAAGCCATAAGTTAATTACGTACAACAGAATGGTTTTCGTATCCTAAAATGAACACACCAATTTCCTTGATATGTTTAGCAAATCTATTTACCACAAGAGACAAAACCTTCCCCCCAAAGATTTTACATGATGGGTATTTTGCTCGAAAATCGTCCAACATTCTCTTTTTTACTCACTCTAAAATGTTCGGCGTCGAACATTTCAGTATTTTGCAATGACTAACTTAATGTGATTTTCTATTGAACAGTACGTTAGCTATTTTTGGAGACTCATTAAATAGGTGTGTAACACCTTTAAAAGTGTCTCCAAATCCCAGGAATAATTGTAGCGTAGTCCATTAATGTAAAATGTTGGCGTACCATTTACCCCACTGCGCACGCCGGATAGAAAATCTTCACGGATTCGAGGGGAGTGAACATGATTAGATAAATCATATACAAACTGATTCAAATCTAATCCAAGCATGGTTGCATACTGCACCAGATGCTCTACTCCCAGTGCTTGCTGATGTTCAAATAGGCAATCATGCATATCCCAAAACTTGTTTTGTGCACCTGCAGATTCGGCTGCCTCAGCAGCGTTCTGAGCGTTGGGATGAATTTGAGTGAGTGGAAAATTCCGAAATACAAAACGCAAGTTATCACCCAGCCTTTCTTGAACCTGTTTGATTATGTAATATGCTTGACCGCAAAACGGACACTCATAATCGCCGTATTCCACCATAGTGATAGGAGCTGTATCTGGACCTTGAATGTGATCGCGACCTCTTCTAACAGGCAGGGTTAGGTTAACTGTTTCTATCTCCATTTCCTTTTTCGTTCTCCTTTTATTGTTCTGTTTTTTTGGGAAGTGATTCTAAGGCCTTTAGAATTCCATCAGCGCCTGGGTTGACTCCTATTGGTGAAACATAACTCCAACGTATGATACCATCGCTATCAATGACGAATAATGCTCGTTCAGTGACCCCATCTTGTTTGCGATATACACCATAATTGCATGCGACATTGCCTTTTGGCTCAAAGTCGGAAAGCAACGGAAAATGTAGTTTTCTATCCTTAGAAAAGGCAAGATGACACCAAACTCCATCGACTGATATCCCAAGAAGCTCAGCATTATACTGTCTAAATTCAGGAAGAATCTCGTTGTACAATGCCATCTGATCGCTGCAAACAGGCGACCAATCTGCCGGATAGAAAGCAAGGATGGTCGGCCGACCACGGAATTCGCGGAGAGTCACAGACTGATCTGGCGTAGTTCGGAGATCAAAATCAGGCGCAGGGTTGCCTGCTTTAAGAGGTGAACTAGAATACATACTGTAAACAGACTTATGTTCTAGTTGTTGGGATGATGGTTCTGTCAAAATAGCAAATATGTACTTTTGATAATACTATATATGCATTTTATCATGCTCTCTGAATAAGGATTTAGCATCTTTTGAAGAGTTGTCAGGTTCGTTTGTACTAGGGTAGGGAGTTAGATTTGGGTGATGAAGCTTATGTGGATTCTAATGTCCCCCTCTGAAGTCCAGACATTATTAAAAGGTTCTCAATCACAATATAGATTAGATTTTATAGCTATGCATCATCAAATATGTAATGGTAGAACCAAGCGGAATTCACATTTACATATAGCCACTATGAAAGAGGGATTGGTAAATGTAATTAAATACCCGCTGTTTCAGCCCAAGCGGCGGCACTATATTTGGACTTGCAAATGTCTGCACTGATGGGTATACAATAAACGTCGACATTGCGACTAACTTTGTGCCACCATCTGGGAAGGTGTTTGAAGCCTGGCTCGTAGACGATGCTACCAAAGGCTCAAGTTACACACTGAGCATGGGTAAGATCTTGGCTTCTCGAACACTGGGATTTCATGAAATAATGACTAATGCCAAGACTTACAGATATAGTAGTAACTCTAGAGCCTGCTAATGATCTCAGTCCGTTAGCAGCTTGGTCAGATTCAGTTACTCAAAACTGGTTATTGCCACCGTTCGGCCAGTGACCCTTAAATATATTTTTTATATTTATTTTTTTCATACTAGATTTGTTAGTCGCGAATAATCAGAATTCTTTAAAGTGATGTTTTTAGGCAAAACTTCAGCGTTAACACTTTGTTTTCACGGAGTCTATTGATTTCAGGCATGTGTGACAAATTAGACATGTCCTGCTCTGTAGATTGCATATGATTTGATATTTTTAAAATAACCTTACCCAAGACCTCATAATATTCACGTTCATATTCGAATGCCTTTATCTCTTCCCACACACACACATGACAATGATATCAAGAAAATAAAAACTATTTATGTTTAGTATACACTGGTACTAAAATACATTATAATGTATTTGCACATATCTCTCAAACTGATTACTTAATAATTTAGCTTGTTCTCCTAATTCGGATGATTGTAACATGTTATATCTCATATTATATCTCATGTCTTGTTTTATTTTGCTTTACATTTTCCTTTTTACTTCCCACTCTGAACGTACATGCGGTCAACGTTATCATAGGTACCTCTAATACCACTATCGGCACTGGTGAAGATGATGTCATAATAGGTTGTTCATTTCTCACCTTTATTCAGAGCATGCAAGTAGTTCAAGTTCCTAATATGAAGCCCCCCGAACAACTACTACCTGTGACAATCTCCGATTGCAGACAAGGAGATCAACTTATTGGATTTGAAGGCAATGATGTATTGCAAGGTTCATCTGCAGATGATTCTATTCGGGGCGATGAAGATAATGATCAACTTACAGGTGCGGATGGAAATGATAAGTTAGTCGGGGGAGATGATGCTGATGTAATACAGGGTGGTTTTGGAGGTGATTTCCTATTTGCAGGATCTGGTAATGACGAACTTTATTCTGGGGCAGGGGATGACATCCTATTTGGGGGTAAGGGTGCCGATTACTTTGATTGTGGAGAAGGTTACGATACCATAATAGATTTTGCACCAATAAAAGGGGATACAAATTCTGATAACTGTGAGGTGGTATTAACTCATGGATCTAATACAGAAATAATATGCGATGCCGGTTCGGAAACCACACAGTTCCAGTCAAAGATAAAAAGTGAAATGGGACTTAATAATAGTGTGACAAGTAGCAGCAGCACCGTTGCTGTTCCTAATCCATTGGACATGCTATGCGATGGCGATAGCGATGGCGATGGCGATGGATGACGGCGACGAAATATGATGAAATATTGCAAGATGAGGTCTATTAAGAACTAAACTTAGAATAGAATTCCAACTATTGATCTTTGATATTATATTCTATTGAATCTAGGAAAAAGATCAAAGGAATCAATGCGATGAATTAATATTGGTTAAGGTCAGTGAAGAACCTATACGCAACTTATGTACTATATTTCGCATAGAATACTAAATCATATATCGTTGTTATCCTATATGAGTACGATTCATACAGGCTTCATATATATGAAGAAAACAGCTAGCCAATGTTTCTCATGAATTGCTTCTTGAAAAAGTGACAGTACGTGTTACATTTATTAGACAAAGACTATCCATCTAAAAATAATGTATCAACCATGCAGTTATAGGAGTCGCAACCAATGAAGGCGGCTGTTTTTTCTGAGTACAGCAAGGATCCTGCAAAAGTGGTGAAAATTACAGATATCGATCCTCCAAAGTTAAAATCAAATGAAGTAATGATCAAGGTAGAATCTGCTGCGTTTAATTATAACGATTTATGGGCCGTGTGGGGCGAACCTATTAAGATTCCGTTACCGCATATTTCAGGCACTGATATTGCAGGAACTGTGACTGACATTGGCTCAGGCGTTACCACTATTAAAGTTGGAGACAGAGTGGTTTCTCATGCAAATCTATCCTGCAGAACCTGTTATTTATGTACATCAGGGAGAGAGTATGATTGTAACAGTAGACTTGTATGGGGATTTCAGACAGGTCCGTTGTGGGGCGGCTTCGCTCAATTTACAAAGCTTCCAGAGGTAAATGTCGTTAAATTGCCAAATGATATCTCATTTAATGATGCTGCGGCCATTGCTATGGTAGGATTGACTTCTTGGCACATGTTAGTAGGTAGAGCAAAAATTGTACCTGGACAGACCGTCTTAATCATGGGTGGCACAAGTGGAGTCGGAATGGCAGGAATTCAGATTGCAAAATTATATAATTGTAATGTAATTGCTACTGCTGGAAATAAGGATAAGATGGACAAATGTTTAGAGATTGGCGCAGACGATGTGGTTAATCACAGAGATGCTGATTGGTATAAGGCTGTACGAAGTCTTACAAAAGACAAGATGGGTGCCGGTGGCGAAGGAGTAGATGTTATTTTTGAACATATAGGGAAATCTGTTTTTGCCAAAGCAATTTCGCTGTTGAAGATGGGGGGAACTTTGGTAACTACTGGTGCAACTACAGGATATAATTCGAATATAGATTTACGATATCTTTTCTTTAGAGGTTTAAACTTAATTGGTTCCACTCAAGGAACTAAAGCAGAACTTGAAGATGTAATCTATTGGACTAACAATGGCAGAATACGACCCTTAATTGATGTAATTCTTCCATTTGGCCGAATTACAGACGGCTATGCAAAAATGGCAAGTGGTGATCATTTTGGAAAGATTCTAGTAACACCACAATTAATTTGAATTGATTCAGCCACTCATTACTGAAGTGGTCGATTTGACTAAGTTTGGTTTATGGTAAGGGCTTGAACTGATTTCCATTCGGATCACGCCGGTGCTTTCTTGAAGAATAAACTAAGATGGAATCCGTCAATTTAAGTAGATGTCCTCATATTCGTCTCCATAGTCATTGCCTTGGTTAATCCATCTTCTGGGATAGTTCATGAACAGAAGCGATGTTTTAGCGCTAACAATAGTACATCCCACGCAGAGAGATAATATTTGCAGATAACTATTATACACTATATTTTACAATGAGTGATGGAGATTATTATAGATGACAAGGATTAGTATTCAGGCTGCTCATGAGCAAGTGAATCCAAAAGATCTGCTAAGTGATGTTATAACCATGGACGAGAAAGGGATTCAAAGATGTTGGACAAGCGATCATTATATGCCTTGGTGGGATAGCGGGGCCTCTGGAGGGGCTGCATGGCCGTGGCTTGGGGCTGCATTAGCTAGGACTAGTAGTATAGTAATAGGTACTGGCGTGACGGCTCCTATACTTCGGTATCATCCAGCCATCGTTGCACAAGTATTTGCTACGCTTGAATATATGTTCCCAAACAGGGTATTTCTTGGAATTGGAAGGGGGGAAGCTCTTAACGAAGTTACTTCAGGGCACTCTTGGCCTTCCAATGCCGAAAAGTTTGAGAGGCTAAAAGAAGCAATATACCTAATTAGAAAACTGTGGACTGGAGATTGGGTTGATTTCAGGGGAAATTATTATTGGGTAAGAGATTCTAAATTGTATACCAAACCTTCGAATCATATCCCTCTTTACCTTGCAGGCATTGGTAAACAAAGTGCTCGGCTGGCTGGCGAAGAGGCAGACGGGTTTGTTACTAATGAACTGGATGTGGAAGTAATAAGAGATAAGTTGTTTCCCGCCTTAAAGAAAGGTGCCATACTTTCAGGTAAGGATTATAGTTCATTCGAAAAGATACTGTTTTTACCAGCTTCATATCACGTAGACAAACAGAAAGCATTGGAATCAATTAGATTCTGGCGTGGCGCTATGATAAAGGCATTTTTTGATGTAGACGTTCATGATCCTAGAAAAATTCAAGAGAATGGTCAGATCATTGGTGATGATACACTAGAGAAGATGTTCCTAGTGATATCAACTGCGGATGAAGGGATAAAAAAGCTCAAGAAGTATATAGAGTTGGGATTTACAGAGATCGTCTTAACAAATTCAAGTCCAGATAGGAATGAACTAGTTAAGCTAATCTCAGAGAAGATATCTCCACATCTCAACACTGTTGTTGATTAGGTTGGCGATGCGATACCCAGGGACAATAGCGACATCGGCCAGTCCTCAGGAGGAGCAGCAACCCTTGAATCATCTGACAACTTATTAGCAATTCCATCTACAGCCTGGAGAACGGCAAAGGCACTAGCTACCATTATAGCAAGTGCAAGACCAATCCACGCTAGGATAGAAACCGTGCTTGATTCTGATTGTACAAGCAAACGTTAGAGAGCTACAAATCCTCCAGCAAAAACCATTACTACACCTACAAATTGGCCAATATGAACGGCTATCCATGAATCATCACTGGCATGTTGTAAATACAATAAGAAAGTTAGGGACCACCCGGACCAGCAGGAGGACCACCCGGACCCCAGGGACCACCAGGACGAGCAGGTGCAACGGGTGCCACGGGTGCAACGGGTGCCACAGGTGCAACGGGACCAGCAGGACCACAGGGTGTACCAAGCGATACAGGTGAACAAGGACCAGCAGGACCTAGAGGACTTAGAGGACCCGTAGGGCCTCAGGGTGTACCAGTTTACCAGGTGAACAAGGACCGGCAGGACCTAGAGGATCACAAGGGGTGCCAGGTGCAAGTTGTGCTGGTTCTGTAAGGACACATGATAATTCCGCCGAATGGGCCGGAACAACCAAAAATGGGGGTCACTTCACTGTTCAAGTATTCCCAATAACAGGTAATGATGAGTTCCCAGGAAGACCAGGAAGTCCCAATCAGGGAGACAGAAACTCAATGACGGGGCTAGATGTATGTATCCCTGATATCCCCAACTCGATACCTCGACCGGGACCATAGACTACCTCAAATCAGTTACAACAACCCTCTTCATTTTTTTGATATAAATGAAAATGATGTCTAGTTTCCCTGCTTAGCTATAATTTCAAGTCGATAAGCAAGTCTCTTTCTAAGACCTGATAAACATACGTCTGATTATCAGAGGTCTTCAGAGTCAGTCTACTGGTGGTTGATTAACTACCACATCCTCCTTCTTTTATTAAAATACAAGCAGTCTGTCACTTAGTTATTCCAAACTGCATAGGTATGCCAACGCATCCATGACGCAAGAAGCAGAGAAAATACTATTCAGATTCATAAGTGAAGAAGTAGAGAGATCTGAACGCGGAGAAATAACCCCAAATACTATTCGAAATCCAATAAAGGCCTTTAAGTTGCTGCTTGAAATGAACGACGTTATTTCTATCAGCTGTGCACTTAATGTACACAAGCAGGTATTACTTGCTATCTATAGTATCCTAGTCCATTCTCTTTAATTGTTGATTTTTATTATCGATAGCTCTACCAAGATCGGATAATTGAGCATTCCATAGTACCAGTTTTTGATTAAGATTTCTCCTTTTATCTTCTAAATTAATAATTTCATTTGTGAGAATATGCTTTCTATTTTCTAAATATGGTATGTCAAAAGCTGTGTATCTTAACATAATCTGAATATCTTTTTGGTTAATCAATCTGAGTTTCTTCATCGCACGAAATAATCTGAGAAATAGAGTAAGATGATTCCTGATCTCATAATATACTAATGCTAAGTCGCCGAGCTCTTTTAATGCCCAATATTCTTTCTGTAGTTCTTTTACTTCAGTGTACGGAATATCTAATTCGATCGCCACATCAATCGGCTTCTTGCCCTGTTCATATAAAAAAAGCGCCTGTGTTGCTTTAGATTTGTTACTCATGTCAATTACGTCATTATTTTGACCATCTAATCTTTTGATAATTCTTCCAATATCGCTAAAAGACATATGCGCCGCAGCCGCAATGTCACGTATAGTCTTACCGTCTTGATAGAGTTGAATTGCAAGTTGTTCTTTTTCTTTTTTATTCAATACCGCTTGCATATTTTGTGGACAATGATAATTGGCTAACTGTTGCTATTAACTTTTCCCTGTTATCATCTGCTACTAACTCAAAGTTTACTGTTATGGATTGATACAGACTGTTATTTTATGGTATAATACTGGAACATGTATACAATAATTAGATTCCCGACGACTTTATACAACAACATATCTATGTATAGATATGAAGAGAGTAATAGTACTAGTCTTATCAATTTCGGCAATAATGCTGGTACAACCAGCGTCGGTCAATGCTATTACAGATATCGACGCAAAATGTATAGAACAAGTATATAGAATTGGATGGAGGGACAAGCTCCTGAGAATTAGGGAAAAATAAATCATACACAAATCAAATCAAATCTAGTTTTTTCCCCTAGTCGAGAAAATAATGCTTCGGCAACCTGTCCCGATGGAAAAATACTTACTGGAGGAGGATATAGGATAATGGGAGATCATGATATCGGTTGGCACGTGAAAGACTGATATCCCTTAATAGGTGACCTAGAGTCAACTCAAGTAATCGTGATGCCTCGAGCGGGTCATGCCATCATCATCAGTACCCCGATCTTGTGGCAAAATATATTACATCGACTACATAATCAATATCATAAAAATTCTCTTCGATAATATTGCTAACTTCAGTTTGATTTGATGTCATTAAACTTTTTTTAATTTAGGATGGATTGCAAGATTGAGTTATTTATACTTATCATCCTTGATCCTATCTATAGGAATAGTCTAATAGTATATATGTATAGAAGTTCCAATTTACACAAATCCCGGATTTCGATATTAAGACGTATACGTATCAATTTTCGGGATATCACTTCTAAAGTCATTAATTGATTGAATTCTCAACCATAGATTTTACTCAGTTTTTGCCAGTCTAGCTAATGCAGTGTGTTTAACACGGGCCAGTTTCGGATTAGATGCTATTATCTCCAAGATCCGGCCCATTTTCTACGAAGTTAATCTTTACGAATGCATATCATAAAGGTACGGTAACTACGGCTTCGAAAGAGGTTGTGTTTCATCATTAGTTGACATTGGACTGGTACGCTTACCGTGAGATTATCGCTTCAATCTTATTAAGTTAACCTTATCAATCAATCACATGAATCCATCAAGCCTGCTGTTCGTAACCAGTCCTCTAATGTTTTGATACGTGCTTCTTGCTCCTTAAGTCTCTGAGCCGTTTCGCCTTCTAACTCTTGATTGCGTTTCTTTAATCGATGCCTATCATCGATAATGATTCTGTCAATCACCTTTTCATAATCTGCTAAAATGTCGCTCTCTCTAGCTCTGAGATAGTGACCTGGAATACCGATAGAATGGCCTTGTGTCAGTTCAACGGTGGCAGGAAGCATTCCTGATAGGTCCGCCTCAGATTTGTAGAATTTGCGGAAACCTCTTGACATTTTCACCTGGCCTTTAAACTCAAAGTTTTCACGAACCCTGGACAGTTTTAGAGCATTCTTAAGAATACGCTTGAGTCCTCCAATACTTAGAGGTTTGGCAGCATGTTTGATACTGAGTGAGTTGTAGAGGTCGCGAATGAGGGGAGAATCATGTTTGATAATCTCCCCATCCTTAGATCTCTCCTCAAGATATAGGTCTATCATACTCGCACATTCAGGAGAACAGGGAGTAAAGAAATCTTCTGAAGATTCAGCATAGATTTGAATCCCGTAGGTTTTTTCTCCAGTACTCGTGTACATCTCCTTCAAATGACATTTTTTTAGTTTAGGAATCCCACCAATGCGCAAACCTCCGGCTGAGGCTAACAGTAGTATGACTACTTTCTCTCTAAGCCTTCCCTGACATCCTAGTTCCAGCATCTTTTGAATCTCTTCAACCGAGTAGCCTCTATCCCTGTAACTATACTCATAGGGTGGTAACTCTATGTTTATCTTGGTCCATTTAATGGGGAACTCATCCTCTCGTATCATGAAAAAGAGGTGACGTATCGCAGCCAGATGTAACTTTATGGATGAACGTGAGAGTTTCTCCTTCTCCCTCAGATGTATGACATAGTCGATGATCAATTGCTTGCAATGCTATAGTGAGTACTCTTTCAGTGGGTCTACATCTTTGATTTGGAAGTAAGCAAGGAAGCGAGTGATATTTTTCTCATAATGTTCTCTTGTATATGGAGAGAGACTCGGAGAAGTCGCAGGGAAGGGAATATTCTCATTACTATCCTTCTTGCCCTGCTGTTGTTCTTGCTGCATCTGTTTACTTAAGTCCAAATCCAAAGCCAATCCAATCCCAAACTCCTACCACCATCAAAGTAAGTTCGGAACTCTATAGTTCCCCCAGTTATTATAGGGTACTAATCAGGACATATAACAGCAATTATAGATCCAATTACCTCATATCGATCTGGTTTTTTTCTATCTATTAACATCCCCCAAAGAATTGAAGATATAATAAAGATTCCCCCATAAGCTGCATACTCTTCCAAATTGGGCAGGTTGGAAAGTTGGAATCATGCCATAAATAAACAAAACTATTCCCTGTTTAATCCAACGCATATTGTTGAGATACTCAACCACTTCTGAAATCTATCGTTTATCATTATCAAAACTCTCCGCTATTTTCTCAATGCACTCTTGATCATTCACAAGTCTCATCAAAACATGTTTTGCCAGTTCCAGACCTTAGAGCGTGTTAATACTAAATTCTTGGTAGTCGGTCAGATAGTTTACCACTCTTTATTGATTGTCTACATTAGATTATAAACGAATATTTCTAATTTCTAATAGAGGAGATATTCGTGAAAATAAAGTTGCAATGTACAAAAATGAGGATGATAACGCACATCATATAGCAGTTTTTAAGAACTGAGTGGCATTAGAAGTCCCTTCCAAGTCATGATAGTCGGGATGTCTTGAGGGTATCGTGTTGGACCTATATACAAACAGAAATGTTTTAACTGTATGAGTTGGAAGAAAACATGATGAAGGATAACGATAATAAGAATATAGACGCATTGCTTAGGTTATACAAGCTATATGACGAACATAGACATTCTATACTCTGGTTTTTAGAAGACCTCGACGCCAATAGTTATCAGGAGTACCTACAGAAATATCCAGGTTCTTCAAATGAACGAGCGCAGTTCATTGCTGTGTGTGGTTTCTTTGAGTTGTCAGGTATTATTGTAAAACATAAGTTAATAGATCTGAACCTCTATTTTGATATGTTTAATCCTACGCCATTCTGGCAAAAGGCCGAACCAATAGTTAGGGGAATGAGAAAAAAGAGACCGTACATTTACGAAAACTTTGAGTCTTTAAATGATAAGAGATTGAGTTGGGCAAAGAAGAGAAGGAAGAGAATGTGATCACAAAATAGAAATGAGTCAAAACGATGAAGATTTAGAGGAAAAGAAATTGTTAGGCTCAGGCGGCTATGCGATCGCCAAACTGACTGAGAATGAAGAAATGAAATCAAATCTTGGAGTGCCGCATCTGTTCTTAGCAAATGTGGGAAGACTAGCTGAAGATAGATTTTTGAGATATTACTGTAACAAGTGTGGAAAGGAATACAATGGCAGGCCATTACTCATTTATGAAGTTCCTAATGAAGAGATAGCTGAAAATGTCATTTTGGTTGAAAAAGGGGAATACAAATGTCAGAATTGCAACAATACTATAGCACAGTATCGTAAATTTAGCAAATAGAGACTGATATTATAGGTTAGAGTAAAATGAATTACTCAAATTATGCCCAAATTATGTTGAAAATAAATTGTTAAGTTCAGCAGACAACGTTGATCCTATGTAGTCAGCAAAATTCACGGCTGTGTCTATTCTTATTTTCAGATGGATACACCATGCCAAATATAACTAGTACTAACTCCAGTATTCTTCTACTAGTACTATGGATCGCATCAGGTATTAACTTATGTTGTGTGTAAATTACTTGTATTGCATTGGACCGAAGACTGTAATTGCAATAGATGGTTGACCGATCCGAAGATGATAGACCTTTTTAAGATAAGCAATTCAAGAGTAGAGCTTCGGTGCCGCAGGTGCCATGGTCTAATGGGCTGGTGGGATGAACCACCTCGAACTAAGAAGATAATGCCATTCAAACGAGAATGGTCAAAAGAAGAATGTTTGGCAATGAGATAGCTATCTGACACTAACGACTATATTAGATTCTGGTTAGTTCTAACAGAAAATATACCAGATTTATGAATAATAAACATAAACTCAAATCCGAGTATGAAATACTACATGGCGACGAAAACCATGATGACAAAAGTAAAATTAGACTTATTACATATGCTCTAGAATATCATAGTAAGTTAATGCCGGTATTTGTAGTTGTTGATGCATTAGAAGAAGGAGCCGAGAAATCATGCGAAGAAGAAGCTTATAAGACATGCGAAGAACTAGAAAACATGAATCATCAATAAAAGATATGAATGAGTGAATAATTATCGATAGCCACCAGATCAACGACACTCTCCCCCAGCTCTCTTCGTATTATATCGATTATATCGTAAATTGGTCGTCTTTACATAATGCATAAACACAAGCTCATCGAGCTTCAAAAAATAATCGATGAAAGAATCGGATCACTTACCGAGGAAGTGGAAATAGCAACTAACGTAAAATTGAACCCGCTGTACATAATAGACCGCAAAGATGAAATAGAATCTCTACGATGGACGACAAGAATCATCAGGTGGGTTTTAGATCGGGCTATCGACGGAGGGCAGCAGTTTGGGGTAAGCAAAATACGATTGGAGTTGGAAGACACTAAAAAATTTGAAAATATGCTACATGAAAAAATTCAAGAGCTAGAGACAGAGTTAGAAGATTCAAATACTGATAGAGAAAAAGAAGTTCTCCTAAATGAAATTGATACTCTAGGATGTGTCTTGGGCCATCTGTTCAATCTTAAAGTTGGTAGTAACAAAACATATGCTATAGGGATAACCGAAGCCAACAATAACTACCTGCAGGCAAATCGGCTGAGAAAGCAACTCAAGAACCAAGATCTGGAGTCAGAAATTAGTACACAAATTGAATTTCCATTATCTTTCGAAGTGAGTTGAGTTGAGTTCCAAGATTATTAATTCAATGTGTCAATTAAAAAAATGTAAATGTATTATATAAAACGAAAGATGTGGAATCGGGACTTCTTTCAGTCGTTCTGTAAGTATAAAGCGCCTGGTCTTTGGTTGTAAAAGTCTTTATATCCAGTGTACCAAAGCTTGCAGTCACGCATTTGAATTTAGCTTCTAATCATCATAGTAATTTTAAAAGAATGAAGAAAACGATACTGATATGTGAGAACGAACCAGATGTGCGTTTATTATTTGGGTTAGTGCTCGGGTCAAGATATGATGTAATAATGGTAGACTCTGGCGAAGAGTGTATTGAGAGGTATATAGAAGAAACAAGCCTGGGTAATAAGATACATCTCATACTATTGGATTATAAACTGGACGATATGATGGGTGATTCTGTTGCTCGCAAAATAAAAGAATACAGCGGAACCAAAATAATTCTCAATTCAGCATATAGTGTAGATGAGGTACTCGTAAAAGAATTGGAAAACGGAAATTACATATCAAAATACATACAAAAACCGTTTGACACAGATCGCTTAACTGATCTAGTGGCTGAGATGATAAAAAATTAATTGCAAGTTAGATATATCAATTAAAACTGATTGAATCAAATGCCATTCTACTGTCTAGACACATTTTAGTAAGAAACTACAATTCTCACAAAAGTATGTTAAAGTGTCAAAGCTGGAATTTAGTTCCATAACATCGTTACACCGTGGACACTCAATTTCATGATCTAATTAGATTACCGCCGGCTCTTCTTTCTGTTCCAATTGAAGACTGGACTTTTCTAAAGTTCTCAAGACTTTGATTTTCTGACGGTTATGTGATTTGGGGAACAAGTTTAGCATGGGGACGTTTAGTCACGATGATAATTGTCAAAAATGACAAATATATGAGCTAGGACTTCTAGGTGGGGGAGAGTAGCGTAGTGTACGTGGACATTCTCTTTAATTTTCAATCTCATACATGTGGTCATTTCATTCGGCATAATGCATGATATTCAAACATATGTATGATTATACTATCGATGACTTTCTCTTCATCGATTCAATAAAAGTGCAGTTACAGTCAAGTCCCACATCTTTGCAGTTAACATATAATGGTTGTATACATTCTTCGAATTTTTGGGACATCAGAAATATGGAGTGAAATTTGTTATATAGTAATATGATATATTCTACTAGGAACTACGAACTAGGAAATTCTAAGTGTAATTGATACTCATAATATAATCCTACCAGCCTCCCCGTCTGTGAGTTACTACTGAGCCAGTTATCATGGCAGTATTGTCAGGCTATTCTCATCAATCATTTGAAGTCTATGATAGAACCTAAGCAGACGAATAGTAGTTCCAATTGAGTATGAGTTGAAGTCGTTAATCTGTAAACAGATTCTATAATTCACAAGCACGAGTTCACATTGACATCTATTAGGAAATCAGAAGCTGTTGGAAATTGTGCACCTACATTATTAACTATTATCTTCATTACAATCAGGGTTACAGTTCTGGGTGGGTCTACGTCGAATGCCAACTTAGATGACGTAACTGAACCATCGGGTATCTTGGAAGTTGTAACAGCGCCATCAGCGATGTCATTATACCAATCTGCCTCAAAGTATGAGCGGTAGATTGCGTAGGTCCGTCTATGATGGCATTGGCTGCATTTCTAGTTGTTACTGTAACCATATAGTTTGCACTGGGATCTATAGTGAATCAAACTTTTCAAGATAATCTTTGCCATCAGTTGTTACGACGAGCTTATTAAAGGAATTCTTAGTTATTAGACGTGTTCGCTTCAAAGCGTCCACCCAAGTTTTTACTAATAATGTATCTCCATCAAATCTGGTTCTTCCGCTGATCATCAATCCCAATGAAAAATAAATCGGATATTAAAAAATGATTGATATAAAACAGGGGGGACTTTGCTTTTCATGTAGTGGGCGGATTACACGAGAGCATGTTGTTGTAAGTAGCGGTCGTCCAAGACACTATTATCACAAATATTTCGCGATTAAACATAACATCATCTAAATCATCTGTAGTATTCAAGCGTTTGATAGGCTGGTGGCATACTCGTGAGCGTGCATAGTCTAAAGAAGACTAATATAGAATAGACAAACCGAATAACACCTTAGTTCATATTACCATAACACCCACGTAATTACGACATTAATGAGTTACAGACAGAACACGAGATCAACGGATAACTTCTCAAAACCTGTAGAAACAGATAAAGAATACACAGTAGATATTACCGATAATGGTAGCGCAGGAGACGGTATAGCAAGAATAGATGGTTTAATAATCTTTGTAAAAAATGCAAAAGCCGGTTACAAGAACGTGAAAATTAAGATCAGTTCTGTAAAAGATAGATTTGCTACTGCAGAAATAGCAGCAGATTCAATATATTCGACTTAAGTAATCAGCATTACTTTCTCCCACTAGTGCTGCTTTACTTCGTAAGTAGTCACGCATTTTGTAAGTGTTCAATAACTGTGTTAACGTTCGTGAGTTAGACTTGATGTGTTTACGAAATGCGGTTTACAATTTATTTTTTACGATCTCAGTTACTAGATCTGTTAAGCAACTTGTCTCGAATGGTTCGCAGATTTATTATGATTATAGGTTAACGTAGTAGTAACAACATGGTGGGAGACTACTCATCTTATCTCTTCAATAAGCACCCAGTCATTGTAATTAACTGAATTGATTCTGTCCGTTAATATTAATTAATAGTAGATTGTAAAGCAAATTGATCTAATCAGTCTCTGAGTCGGACTTGGTAAAATATACTAAACTTTGATAGTCGAAGATTTGTCCATTAAATAGGATATAACGGAAATACGATTTCTGTTTTCTATTGTATTTTCTTAACTGACATTAACTTTAAGCGACAAAGTAGAATGTGACATATGGAGCGATAGCTCGCATTCCAGTTAAGTGTTATTATGATTGCCTTAGTGTTGCTTGCATCTACGCATCCAGTGTTTGCTGATAGTTATGAGAAGAGCCAAGCCATATCTCAGGTTAATGAATGCGGTAATTATTGGTTTCCAGTAAACATAATATGTTCCAATTTAAACTTCCAAGTCCAAGGTGATGAGAATGATGCTGCGGCGGCTGCGGCAACTCAGGATGGTGAAAGTACAGTTTCTGACACGAATTATGGTACTCCATTTCCATAGAAGCTTTATTTGATTTGCCAAAAAAAGCCAACTAGAGCAATTATTTCAATTCTCCATCGAGAGTTCGTGCGGAATTTCCATAAGATTTTTCAAGTTGGTGCATACAGTAGATTCTTGGGACCAAAGTCAATCTTAAGCCATTTCGCTATTTCCTCTTATATCCAATGTCGTAATCATTGAAAACGGGATGGAAGATGTTGTTCGATGGGCTGATATCATTGGTACTATTGCTGGCATTTTGGTGATGTCGTCATCCATGCCTCAGATAATGAAGTCTTACAAGACCAAAAAGATGTCCGATGTATCTATTTATTTGATGAGTCTTATAGCAAGTGGATTATTTCTATGGATTATCTATGGTCTTATCAGATCTGACCCGATCATAATTGGAACCAATGCAGCCGGACTTAGTCTAAATGCTATTTTACTAATTATGAAAATTAGATATGATAAGACACAAAGTAGTAGCATAAAGACATCGTAAGTATACTAATTCTCGTCTTTTTAAAAAAATAGATTGCATGGTCAACTGACGTTATCAGCATCGAAAAATATGCCTTGGTAAAGAAGTCAGAGTTTCATTCTGTCTGTTCCTTGATCAAGAACTTATCATATATATTTTTAGTCTACTCTAAATGTTCTGGTAAACCCTTCCCTTCTCTTGGTCGTACAATAGTACTTTGCATCACTAATACAAAATGCCGTTAACCTGAAAAGAGTCGTTTCAAAGCCAAGAAAGATTCGAAGATCGTCTGGAGAAAAAGATTTTTCGGTTTAGACGAAAAATTCTATATAGACTAACTAAGTGTTTAATAGATCTCGCTTTGTTATTGTTCTATTATTTTCTTGTTTTTCTTATTTTTGTTGGCTGATTCTCGAGGGAAAAAAGTGGGACGTCTTTGTGATCTTAGATATGGTGAGGCTAAGAATGAGCTTCTAGCTGGAAAGGGACCTCATATATTCTACCATATCTGTTAACCATAACTGTTACACGGTCATTAGCTTTCTTTTTCTGTCTTATATACGATGATATTTGCGAAGGACTCTGTATCTTATTTCCATCAACCTCTTCAATAATGTCTCCTCGTCTAAGCCCTGCATTATCTGCAGGGCTATATGGCTCGACATTTACGATTAAAGCACCTTCTACAATCGGTAGTCTGTAGTACCTGGCTATCTTAGGATCTATCTTTATTGTACTTATGCCTAGCCATGGCCTTGATACTTGTCCATCCTCTATCAATTCAGCTAATATCGATTTCACCGTATTGATAGGAACAGCAAACCCGATTCCTTGTCCATATGGTATTTTTGCCGTATTAATTGCAACTACTTCGCCCTTTGTGTTAATTAGTGGTCCACCTGAATTACCTGGATTTATCGCAGCATCAGTTTGGACCAACTCCAAGATCCCATTCTCAAATTGTACATTTCTATTTAATGAACTAATAATTCCAGCAGTTACAGTAGGCGTTCCAGTAAGACCAAAAGGGTTGCCTACGGCCATAACTATTTGTCCAACCTTGAGCTCATCAGAGTTGCCAAGATCTGCAGGTTGAAAGCTCACCTCATTATTAGGCTCTGTCTTAACAACAGCCAAATCAGTCACTACATCCTTACCTACCGTCTTGGCATTGGCTAGTTTGGAATCACTAAAAGTTACCCTTAACCTTTCTGTATCATCTATTACATGATTGTTGGTTAGTATATGTCCCTTATTGTCAAGTATGACGCCGGATCCTACACCTTGTACTGGAAATACTCTAAAAAGCTCGATCTTGCATCAATCGAACACCAGCTATGTTGACTACACTTTTGCTAACTTTTTCAACTGCACTAATGATGGCCTCCTCTGAGACTGGCATCATTATGTTGTGAAGATCACTTCCTTATTCTCCATATTGGTTATGCGATATATGGTTGCTTGCCTATTTATACATATCGTATATGCAGTACGAAATAACCCCTCCCTGAAAGAATCATTCCTGGATACCACAGGCAGAGATTACATACTTCATGATATACTAATTACAGAGTAGGCAATACAAGAGGATATATGTCGAGAGTACGAAGTTCCAATTGGTTTCGAGCATATATTGATAACCATTAAGAATCTCTTCAAACAGTATGACAATGTAACTGTTCTTAATGATATTAATATCAAAGTATTTGATAATGAGGTATTTGGACTCCTAGGACCAAATGGGGCTGGTAAGACCACACTAATCCATATTCTTGCTACTTTGATCGAACCAAGCGCTGGCAGTGCAACAGTGAATGGATACGATATAATCAAGAACCCTTCCGAAGTCAGATCTAGTATTGGTATTGTATTTCAAGCTCCAAGTAGTGACGATATGCTTACTGGATACGAAAACTTGAAGTTACATTCACTTTTATACGCAGTCCCAAAAGAACTTCGGGAAAAAAGGATATCTGAAGTGTTAGAGCTGGTGGGCCTTACCAACAGAAAGGACGACCAAGTCAAAAAATATTCTGGAGGTATGCGCAGACGCTTAGAAATAGCCAGAGGTTTACTCCACAAACCAACTGTAATCTTTCTGGATGAACCAACACTTGGGCTTGATCCTAGTAGCAGGGAAGTGATGTGGAAATATATTAACCGATTAGTTAAAGATGAAAAAATTACGCTTATACTTACGACGCATTACATGGAAGAAGCAGATTTTCTTTGTGATAGAATTGGTATCATAGATAAAGGCATGATAATTGCTCTTGACTCACCGAAGCAATTGAAAGAACAACTTGGAGGAGATGTAATAGAAATGGAGTTAGCAAACAAACATACTGACGAAGAAAACATAGGCCGTCTTTTAAAGCAGTGCAATTTTGTGCGTAAAGTTGAAATAGATGCAAAAAAAGGAAATCTTCTCATATATGTAGATGACGCAAGCCATAATTTACCTGCTATTCTCAAAATATTAGATAAGACAAATAATACGGAGGTAGAATCGGTAGAACTTAGGAGCCCTACTCTTAACGATGTTTTTCTTAAATTTGCAAAAAGACACATTACAAAGAGACAGGGGCAAGACGAGGATGAGGATGATTCAGAAGGAGGGTTTATGGAAAAATATGCTCAATATGGAAATAAATAAGAGAGGGATAGAATTAGGGTTAGGGAAGCTATACGCTATTTGGCTTAGAGAATTCAAAGTCTTTTTAAGAGAAAAAAGTAGGCTCATCGCATCTACATTTACTCCGCTATTATGGCTATTTGTTATTGGAGAAGGGTTTGGATCAACAACTGATCTTTTTGGTACAGCGCGTTTTGCAGCCGATACTAATATCGGGTATCAACAGTTCATTTTTCCTGGCATAATATGTATGTCAGTTATATTTACTTCAGTATTCTTCGGTTCCTACATAATCTGGGACAGAAAGTTTGATTTTCTCAAAAGTGTGATGGTAGCTCCGGTTAGTAGAACTACGATCTTCCTAGGGAAGGCTTTTGGAGGCATGACTACTTCATTGATACAAGCCGCTATTTTGTTAGTAGTTGGATTTGTGATTGGAATACACTATACTCCACTGTCTTTGGTTTTTATTATTATCATAATCCTTCTTCTTTCCTTCACACTCACATCGCTCGGTCTTACTCTGGGGAGTCATATGGAAAGCTTGGAGGGTTTTCAACTAATCGTAAGCTTTGTTGTATTTCCTCTTTACTTTCTAAGTGGGGCTCTTTTTCCACTAAATAATCTTCCAACATGGCTTTCTATTTTAACTACCCTAGATCCAGTCACTTATGGAGTTGGCGCATTGAGAGAGGTAATGCTGGGAATAACAGGAATGAACCCATTCGCCTTAAACATCGGTATTTTGCTGCTCTCCGCAGCATCTCTAGGGACTATTGGAGTGCTCTCCTTTAGACGAATGAAAGCTGTCTAGTTGACTAAAATTGTGTATGTGCGTTCGTGTGTCCGAACTCTTTTTTCTTTCGTTACACACCATTGCATTCTCAATCATGTTTTCAATGAAGTATGATTATGACAGATCGCAACTAACTTATATAGAATAGTAACAACCCTGCTGGAAAGACGATGACTTATGTGCGGATGCAAGTGAATAACATCAAATCATTTTCTTGCTTGAAACTATTTCTTTAATTTTGGCTTTGATCTGCGTCAATTCATCAGGAATCTCTTTCGATTTATTCGTCCATATCACTGTATGGACTTTGCTTCCTATCGTTACGATAAGTGTGAATGATAACACATTGCTATCATCCTTTTCTGCGTCTTTCCCAGCTGGATAGTCGGCATTAAATTCAAAGAATCTATCACCTTTAAAACAGTCTCTCAATATTTCCTCATCTGAATCAGCCAAGGTCTTCTGTACAAGGTTTGAACCTGTCATATCAGTAGAAGCTTTAATTTCCTTTGTTGCTGAATCATACGAGACTAGAAGATATTTGTTGCTCAAACCACCTGATTCAGTATATTTGAAACTAAACATATGGTATTAATGAGTTTATTTGCTTATATGTATTGGTTGTAAATTATCACTAGTGATATCATAACACTTTCATGCTTGAGACTTTGTTACTTTCCAACCAGTAACTCTAACCTACTTATTGCATCATTCATCACATTCTTACACTCACTATCATCGTGGTATGGCACTGCATCTGTGGATACTAAATAACAGATAGAGAATACTGGTAATCTTTTTCAAGCTTCTTAATCCTCTCTTTCCTAGAGGAGCTCCTTCACCCTATGTTGGCGGTATAAAAAACGGGAAAAAGGAGTCCATTTATCCGTACTGGTGTATTATTCACTTCACAAATACTGTATATACTCCGTCTCTTTCTATCAGTTCAGAAGTAGGACCAGCAAGGTGATCCGTGACACTGAATTCTATAGTATGTTTTCCTACAGCCAGAGGAGGCAAGAATAAAGTATATGCATCTGTTATTCCTCTAGATGCGCCAGGGGTCTAAAATCAAAGAGACCTTTAACGGAGTTTGGTGGTACTGTTACATTGTAAAAGCTCGCTGTAACCATCTATCTTAACCATTATTGGTTAGTTTTACTTCAAAGTGATATAATGTATACCGTCATTTCGTATAGCTAGCAAAATGGAATATGTAGAATGGAAGAATTTCTGAGAGCGCTTCCCAAAACTGATAGAAAAGTATTTGATGATATGTTTTCCACATCCGCTTTATACAATTCGGCATGCGTATTCTCTGCTAATCCTGTACGAATACAACCTATAATTATGTCTATTTTATTTCATCATTATAAGGAACTAACCAAACTCGGATCAAAATGAAGAGGCATGAATACCTTTAACGGGTTTGCGGAAAAGAAAAAAGTGAGTTGGATTGTTACTTGCTGTTACCTGTTATTCCTTATTACCTTCCTATACACAGACCACTTGGATTACTTGTCTGACAGCTGTTGTCCACATATTGGTTTGCGTTGATGTTTGTTGGTAGTCCATTTGCATTGTTAAGGTCAATTACATTCTCAAGTACGTTATTTGCTGATATTGTATTCTGTTTGCTCTGTCCATCTAGAAATACTCCATTCTGACTTCCAACTACATTGTTCATTCCTACACTGGACTGTTGTGTGTTGACAAATGTTATTCCTGCTAGCAAGTTGCCATTCATAAGGTTTGAGTCTATAGCACCACCTGTACTTGAGTGAGATGCTACACCTATACTATTACCCTGTATAATGTTTTGTTTTACTTGTGCATTTTCAGCTCCTGTCATAAATGTACCTATCTGGTTGTTAGATAGTATGACAGAATTAATCGTAAATCCATTTGCTCCAGTAAGAAGTACTCCTGCTTGGAAGTTGCTGAGTGAACCAGGTCCATTTACTACTACATTATCAACATTTGGTACCATAATCCCAACTTTAGAGCTGTCCTGTCCAGGTCCTGTGATTGAGAATCCATTCATGTTAATTACTGTGTTTGGACCACCTACTATGATACCATCTCCACTATTGCAGTTAAGATTTGCAGTTAGATTTACTACTCCGCTTACCACTTGTCCACATGCTGCGTTTGTTGATGCTGCTTGTTGTGGTTGTGCTTGTTGCTGTGGTTGTGGTTGGGCTTGTTGTTGCAGGGTAGCAACGTCATCACTCTCAACGTTACCTCCAGTATTAGGAGCGGTTTCCATACTTAACGGTGCTAATTGTGGTTGCTGTGGGAGCGTGTTAACTACGTTACTGTTACCACTACCATTATCATCATCATCGTCATTGTGCTTTGGTTTTGTTGCATCCGCTGGAAAAGTGTACAGTGCGGTTAAACTACCTACCGATACTACTAATGCTACCGCGATTATTACTGCTAGTATCGTTCTTGTTGTATTTATTTGATTCATTTATAGTAACCTCCGATGCTAACAATTCTGCTGTTATCTGTTGTTGGAGCAAGTGGTGGCACTAATTCATGCATCTTTTCATATATTTCCAATAACTTCATGCCTTTTTCTGCTGTTCTATATGTCTGCTTTCCACTTTCATATTCGATGAGTCCATTGTCTTGCAACATTGTAAGATATTCTCGGAGCTGCGCAAATGATAGAAATGCTTTGTACATTATTTTTGTCTTGGTTGCTCCTCCTCCGTTTGCGGCATCAAGGATGAGGCCAACAATTTCAGTTCTACTTCTGTATTTCATAATAGAATCAATCAGAACTTGTAGACTAGATATTTATACACGCCTACTATTACTACTAATACTTGCGTTAGTATGTATTTAATTATAATATTCACATATCACATCAAGTATAACTATACGATCTTAGAAGTATCCATTTTACTAGAAGAATGACATCAGAGATCTACGCGATTAAATTCAGATATCGCAATGTTAGTTAACAATTTTACAGCTAATATTGAGGCGCACAGACATACCCATCTAAACGCAATGTAACAAGGATTTGTTTGATAAGCAGGGACAAATGACATTCACATTATTAAGCCTCCTACTATAAATTTCTGTAATCTGTTGCTTATAGCAAATATCTCGATTATGTCTATAAATATGACTTACTAAGGATTCTGTATAGGCAATAAGTCTAATAGGCTGGTCAAATTAGGCCGGCGGATATCCCTTCTACACTTAGCAGGCAAATAACTCCCCGTCTTACAAGAACCAAATATTCGACCGTATACTAGTAGTAGCAGTTAAGCGATGCGATAAGAAATCATAACAGAATAGCAAAGCTTAAACTTAATTTAAAAAAGAAATGAAAAATTGGTTATTAAGATCACGTTATGCCCCACCATATTTGCTTTTATCATGAATAATATTGGTTTTCGGGGTAGTAACATTATGTAAAGAGGGTACCGTAGAATCGACACCTTCGTCTCGCTCTAATTTGGGGTTACTTGGACTCTGTCCCTCATATGATCCAGCAATATCTGATCTGTTTCGGTGTCGAAGTTCCTCGCTGACCATACTTCTAATTTCATTTCCTGGGATGATCACTTCTTTTGTATTTTTATTCCTTTGTGATTTTGAGTTTCTTATTGTCTTTGAACTCTTGCTCATATCTTTGTTCCTTTGTGTGCGACCTAACTTGCGTACAACTTTTTTTGTTATGTCTCTGGCCATGAGAAACGGTACTCCAGAGCGACTGACGGTCTGCGTCATTCGATGCGAGTCGAATTTTTCTTGTCGACCACTAGATCTTTTGACATATATAGATCTTTCTTTCCTAGGATTTGTGCGCGTAGCTTTTCTTGTTGCTCTTCCAGTTTTATGAATTCTATCCGACTTGCTCGATGCGATATTTGAGTTACTAACCGCTTTACGAAATCGTGAGGTAACCACTCCAGGTTTCTTGACCGATCTTTGATTTTTTTTGTTAGGTCCAGAAGTAGTCACTTTTCTTCGTACAGGTGAAATTTTTGCCCTTTTCTTTGTTGTCCTCTTGATTTTATTTTGTGTGGTATTCGAACTTTTTTTTGTTCGGCTTGCTATTCTCCTAACCATTACTCCTTTAAGTTCTATTTTACTGATTCATATACTTATGGGCCTTAATCTGAGATATCTTTAGTTGATCAACAAAAAATTGATCATCATCATCACCTAGTAGGACTACCAAGACAAAGGAATTCCATTTATCTATTCCACTTGAGTTATAGTCTGAATGCTGTATACAATACTCGTTTGAGAGTTAGCTTGAATAGGAACAGAGAATTGTACTTTCGATGCATCCTTTCGCACGAAAGGAACAGTATTGTCTAGTATTGTCCAATCATCACGCAAATCACCTACATTGACTAAGACTGTTGCAGACTGATTGCTTCTATTCTTGAGTGTTACGTTGTATGTCTTTATGTTGATTTCGTCAGACGGATTAGATTCAGCTACAAGAGAAGTTTGTCCCACAATATCAAACGCATTACCTACATTCAAAGTGATATTTTCATTGGTCGGTGTATGACTGATGCTATCTTCTCCAATAAAGATTAAATCCTCATTCTTTTCTTTTTGATCATCATATTGCTTGTATATTCTCATAATCCCACTGGGCAATGGAATTCCCAGTCCATTATTATCATTGTCTTTTGTGTTGTTGAATAATAAACTAATAGAAATAGGAATGGTATCTTCGACACCAAGAATGTCTGCGGAGATATCGTACGTATAGGTCTTGTTTATTTCTATATTTTCCGGATCAAAGAGTTTGATCTGTTTGGTCTGTTTATCATTGATTTCATCTATTGTTCCATTAACAGAGTACAGATGATAGTCAAAGAATTGTCTTTCAGATACAGTGGATTGATCTTCCTCAACTCCTGATGGAGCTGGAAATGCCATTTCTGGACTTTCTTCATCGTACTTATTTTGTGATGGATATAATTCTGGTGACTCTAAATTAACGTCTCCTGCAACCAGTTTCAGTGTAAAATTCCCAAAATCAATTCCTGCCTGATTATCTAATGTTATCCATCCCTGGATGCTTAGATTGGTTTCATTCTTATCTAATACCGCTATGTAATCTGCATTCCAATTTATACCTCTGGTTAAATATGATAACAGAGCTTCAACGTTATCATGACTCTCAGCTACTGGATTTAAGGAATTGACTTGGTTATCATGATGTATCTTCCATACTAAACTAGGTCTGATTACAAATTCAGAAAGTATAGACGATGGTGAAGATATAAGTTTAATAGTTTCTGCGGGGAGTATCTTGATCTGTTTTTCCGTGGTATCAAGTATTATGATATTATTCTCTTCAAATGCCAAAAGCTTTCCCGTAATCGGAGGCAATAATGATGATGTATTATGATCATCAAAAGAACTGTCAGAAAATGCTAAAGGTAAAGAAGAAGCATAGTTTTTATTATTATTGACAATATTACTATTGCTTTTGGTATCTAGATTAGATTCTGTCGTTAAGATATTTCCAACATATACAGCAATCTCTTCACCTAATAGTTTCTCAAGTATTGCTTGTAAATTAAGAATATCATATTCAAAGCTTAGCTCTTCTACGGTGCAGCAATTCTTGTAGTCATCGGAGAAATTAAGATAGGCTGATGTTGGTTCAATTGATGTTGCTATATTTTCAAATCTTACTGAGTTTAGACCGACGGATAAATTATTGATTAACCTCTTCTCTTGGATGAATCCAAGATCATTGTTATAGGCTACTATTGTCATGGCAGAAGATTGATTTGAAATTTTTGTTGTATTATAATTCGTAGAACTAAGTAGGTCATAAGTATTGGTATAATTACTTTCTTGAGCCATTAATAACGAAAATGATGGTAACAGAATTGACATAGATAGGAAGAGTGCTGCTGAAGGTATGCTTGCCATTAAAATTCCCAACCGAGGGTCTATCTTTATCAAGTCAATCTGAAGTTTTGAAAATGACATGTCTGGAATGTCAAATAGGATAATCTATCTAATAGTTATGCTTTACTACCTCACAAGGTATCCGTCTATGCAATATTTTACTTGAATGTTGAGTCATCTTTTCTTATTACTGATCGCTGTCGTCAACTTGTCAAGGTAACTCCTGATTTCGATAATGTTGAAATCAGGGGAACCCATTTTTTTTATGAGTGCAGTAGTTGTAGTTGTAGTAGTAGTTGTAACAAGATCCAAGTTTTGACTTTACCGTCAATACCTCTATATTCTCACCTACAGCTTCATGATTTTTTGTACGATGTGTATATTGTTGCAACTCATTAATTGTATACTTACTAGATTTATTCCCTGGGGATAATCTACATACTGTGGTGCCGTATCCGCTTTATTCAAGTATAAGTCTATCATAATTATTACTTATCAATTGAATAGTATAAGAATTTCCCCAGATCTGTGGATATCAAGAAATATAATACCACTTTTGGTTAAAATACTTCAGTATCATTACACATTAATTAGAGATTATTATTGTGAATTCATATAAGACTGGCCTGTTATTAGCCAAAGGTAAGCCTTTACTGCTAAGCTCTGGTGTCTTGTTTATTTTCCATTCTTTCAGGTCTGTGCGAATTTTTCATGATTTTATTCGTAGATTATTGCTGTGTTTCATTGGGTCTGACTTTAAGTTGCCGGCCTTCTACCTCAAGGTATACTTTTCTTTTTGCTTCTGGCTTACCCGGTACTAGAGCCATAAGAGCACGGCCATGTAACGTTAGTATTATGCCGGAATCGATAGTCTTGAAAGTATTCATATCTACCATCTGTTCAAAATTAAAGGAAATGACTGTTAAAACGGAGTGCATTCGAGATCCCATCGATATAGAAAATGACGGCCTTAGGGTAATGTTTGCGAGGTACTGGCCGAAAGGGGTTCAGGTAATACGAAATCTGAAATAGCAATTAGGACAGGTGAAGAAGATTATAATTTCCATTCTGATAGAGACATATTTGAAATTTAAGAATATCGGTGAGGATATTAGAACGAAGTATTAGAGCACTCTTCTGTGAACGCATAATATTATTAGTCATTAGTTTCAATGTTAGCTGTAAACCTATGGAGAAAACCATTCACGTTAATAGTTGTGATAGCCGTGTTCATGCTTATCAAAATGGTAAGACCATGGAACAATGTAAGGAAGAAGCCAGAGAAAATACTCGAGTACTAGCAAAAGAATTATTAGAATATGGTGAGGTTTCATGGACACGAGTATTAGATATGGCAGGCCAAGACGAACTGGTTTATAAACTAACCTTGAAATATCTCCGACAACAAGGATATGATATCGGAAATAATAAAATTCCAAGAGTTAAACCCAACACAGGCCTGTAAATAGTAAAGCTACGCTATTCCAATTTCTAGCGGTTAGATATTCATTATCAATTGGATTTGAAAAATCTCTACAATAATAACAACCCCCACAACTCATAGTTCACAACTCTGGTAAAAATAACATTCAGTGCTTAATTTGATTTGTTACGTCTAGACACCGAGATCCCATTCTGCATTATACTTACGGCCGCACTTGTGTAGCAGTACCAGTATGTTTTATCATCTTCCATATGCCAGATACGCTCCATCTTCTTGTTACCACACCTATGGCATTCAGGCATATCTAACTACTAGTCACCCACTAACCCGCTTATAATGTCTATATAATTGGACAAAACCAATTGGTTACTGTGAAGGAAGTCAAGTATTTTTTGAGTTTACAACACACGAATTCATTTTGGTTATTGCATTTTAGCGAAATCCCACGTAGAAAAGAATTTGGGATCAATTTCAATTATGACATGATTTCCTTTTTTTGCACTCTCCAATATCATTCTAGGAATTGGATGATCGAGTGTTCCAAGATATTTCATATTTATTTTCTTTACCTCTGGAACAGTTCTAACTGGATCATCTACTACGGTCGCAATACCTTTACCTTTCACTCCTTTATACATAAAGTTCTCGTCATCTATTGAAAAATAAACATTAGGTTTGTTTCGTAAATTTCTAATTTTTTTAGCTGCTTTGGGTGTAATTATCAAAAATTTTTCTCTATCCTTATCGTAGTTGAACCATACTGGTTGAATATTAGGATCACCATCGTCATCAATAGTACCGATTTGTAAATTTAGCTTATTTTCGAGGAATGTATCGACTTCTTCTTTGCTCATGGAGGGAGTACCAGCAACTGCACTAATTACCTTCATACCACTGATTCGGAAAACATGCAGAAAAGAGTTACTCCTCGCCAGGAGTTCTTCAATGTACTTAAACAGCTTATTTGAATATTTCAGAGTTTGATTATAAATGGATCATTTCTTACATGGCTCCAAATCAAGACTATATTCTCTCCCGCTGCTTCTTGTACTTTACTGACTATATCGCAAGCTGGCCAGTCATTGATTCATGCAAAAACACAAACTAGTCAAGCAAGAAATTGAAAGTATTGTATCAAACCCTAGACGTCCGTTAAGATTGTCACTTGCGTCTTTATTCGAATCTGAAAGAAAGGAGCCTGGAAAACTCCGGGCCTTATATTACAATACATCCCCTATTTTATTAGTAAAACAGTTATTATCGGCATCATCCGTCATTCAAAATGAACAATATTTACTTTTTGCCGTATTTCTTAATCGATCGAAATCCTATATATGTTAGGCTTAACTTTACTGATCTCCTGGAATAGATAGCTCCCGATATAATCTTTCACAAACCGTAATGAGACGCTATCCTTCGATCCATCAATTCTTTTTCTGCGACATACTTTTTGTATTGTTTATTCCATGAGCCTATTCTCATATACTGCCGTATGCCAGCAAATAGCCATATCGATGATATAGTGATGACAGTCCCAAGTAAAAATCCTAATACAATTCCAAACTCATTCCCACTGTTTAGGGCTGCAGAGAAAGATGGATGTCGTATAAGATAAATACTGAGACCTATTGCAATGGGAGCAAGTAATAATGCAGAAATCGAAACTCCTACCAGAGTTCGTCGGATCTGGAATATCTTTTCGACAAAACTATCCATCAATGCCAAAGTGTTATTTCTAGCAGCAACAGACTCAGGTTCTTTGTTTATTTCATTGGAGCCCTTAATTCTACCCTTTTCTTCATCCTTCGTTATTCTCATTCCAGCGATCATTATATAATCTATATACATACTAGTCTATTTATATAATGATGAACATAGTTACCGGTTCTTTAGATAGTCAACTTAAACGGTTATTAGATGATTTTTGTTCTTCCTGCATCCAAAGTACAGTTTGTCAATATAGCAGTCAGATATCAACGTAGCCAATTATTTGGATCTGTCAGAGTCGGCTTCAATGAACCTGAGACTGAACTAGTTATGTAGTAGGTATGAAACTCGTAAATACAATCCAATCTATATGACACCCAACAGTTCTGGTTTCGCAAGCATTGCTCTCATAGTCTTGAACGTTCTAAGATGGGAAATTATGGTAGGATATTAGGTGCCAGTATGCATGCTGCAATGCTATTGATGCTATCGACTCGAACCATTTTAAGAATATCTGCTCCATACTATTCTATCAGATGAATAGTCTTTTAAAATGTCAGCGTAGCCTATACTATCCTGAATAGCATCTGAAGAGTGTCTTTTTCCGGTTGACTCTATCAACAAGGAAAGATTTTGATATCTCTCGTTATGAGGATGAGTATACGGAAGAACTAGAAGCTAATTAATGCAAAAGCTAAAGGCAAAACCAATTTAATAAAGCAGACAACAAAAGTACCGAAGCAGACACAAGATTTGGTAGCTGCTTTGGAGGCGAGTTTAGCAAACCCTCATCGGCCAAGTACTCATGAGTATTACTTCATTCTGAAAAAGAAGATAAGCCATAACTGTGTATGAATGAAAAGAATACCGTGAGTAAAACCACAAAGAAGTTGACTCGAACATTTAATTAGCTTTAAAAGAAAAAGGTTCCAAGGCGCCACTACTCATAGGTATTTATTCCACTAACTTGTAAGCTACAAGTTTGTTTTCCTGCATAAGAGGTATTACAATCGCACTTTGGCTTGGTATAAATCCTAGGTCGGCAGCCCCTTGTGTGTGTAAATTTATCAAAGTTATATACTCTGCTCCGTCCGAGTTAACACTATAGATCTTTCCTGCGGGGTTGTCAGTTATAAAATAACGTGTTTCCGTAGCGTCAGATTCTATTCCATCAAGGCCCCCAAAAGGAGAGGTCATTCCTTCCTTTCCTAAACTGCTTATCGTCTTATTTTCTAAATCGACAACTTCTATGCCGGCACCAGGTTTACTCATATCTCCCAAAGAAGCAACAACTAATCTATTTTTAGCATTATCAAAATGCAACCCATTAGGACCATTTAATTGTGGGCTTTGTAACCAAGCTTGTAGAGACGTATTATTACTATCCTTAGCGTTCGCATCTAGCTTGTAGATAGTATTAGTAACTGTATCAGATACATAGATATTCCCTTGATCATCTAATGCAACATCATTAAGAAAAGCGCTTGCTGGTGCGTTGAAACGCTTGATTATATTTCCACTTCCAATATCTATCTCGACTAGATCTGTGATATCTGAAACGTACAATCTGCTACTACTATTATTATTATAAATAGCCATACCTTTTGGTGCATTTAGTCCTGTTATCCAATTTAATTCAACGATGCTCCCATTCGAAGGTGAAACCTTAGAAATGAATCCGTTCTGATCTATCTGATCTGGTTTTCCATCTATGTTAGAAACGAACAATACATCTTGTTTGGGCGCATAGACCACTGATTCTGGGTTCTTCAAGTCATCTGGCGATTCCCATAATATGCTGATCTCTGTCTGCCCTACTCCTTGTTGTTGTTGCTGCTGCTCTTGTACTTGTGCTTGTGCTTGATTATCGTTATTAACGCTGACCCCACTGAAAAATACTATTCCTAATGTTGCTACTAGAAGCAAAGAGGTCAAAAATAACGAATTCTGCCGATGTCTTCTAATATTTGCGATCAATGTCCAATTACTATGAAGAATGAGTAATAAACCTAACACTTTCATTTTTCTTATTGTCACTCACCTAGTCTAGATACGGTGTTAATTGACATTTCTGACCATGAACAATCGATGCAAGTCTTCCTTGTTATTACTTATATCTTCAGCTATTAAAAAATGGAAAACGATCTGCAGCGATGAATATAAAGAAAATAAAAGAAGATGTCATGGTGGCTGAACCCCTTTACCAGCAATGTTCAAATCCCATTGGCTCCCATGTGATATTGGTTCTTTTATTGGACTCACCCGAAAAAGAAGTGAAACCAGATCCTAGCTTACCTCTGCTTGTTGAATGTGTATGAAAGTACAACCACGGAAGCTTATTGATCTAACACAATAAATACACAATTGAATCACAATTGAATGACTTCTCTCTTAGCTTTTTCTAATTTGTAGGGCACCACAGCTTGGCTCACAGAAACATAAGCTCAGGCCTGAGGATTTCATTGAGGAGAGAGATTGGGAGGCATATAGTTTGATATGGAGGAACCTTGATGGTGAATTAGAAGCCATCGATTTCCGTATCTTTCAAATATGTTAGTTGCTATAACACCAATTTTATCTTGCTGCCCGTTAATTGGAGAATCGATATTTTCCTGACACACAACTACTCCTATATCACCATTATCAAATATCCTTACCTTCGTATTCGTAATATTGAATTTGAGCATCTCAGTATTTTGAAAAATTGTAACCCAACTTTCCCGTATCGCTAACCATCCAATTAATAAATCCCATCCAGGATGTACGCAAATGACATTTTCGTCATGTTTCCACACGTTATCCATCATGTCTATTGATAATCTCTCAAAAGCATGGTAGAATTCGGCATTACTCTTTAATATCTCTGTCAAACTAATTTCATTCCCCGTAGTCTGTTCGTAGGTGCCATAAAGCAAATGATGTAAAGGCTAGTATAGAATGAGATTGGTACTCAGTGGGATATATCTGCGCCGTTGCTAGTCTTAACATCCAAGAATGAAAATAAAAAAAGAGGTGAAGTCAGTTCCAGTATTTCAGAAAATTCTAGTTGGTGCTACTTGACGGCGTTATCGTCGCCAATTGATGGGAATGCTTGAGCAGATCCTATTGATACTACGTTCTCCTCGCCTTGAATCTGAGAATCAATATTTTGACATCCAACGTTTAATGGTAGTTCACCATTTCCACAGCTGTTGGCTTGTGAGATAGCCTGATTCTTTTCATAGGCAAGAGCGGTATCTGCTGTTATTGCTGTTGTTCCCACTAATGTTGCCGCTATTACCGCTACTATTGCGATATATTTGAAGTTCATTTTTCTGTCAGTCTGTGTGCGTGTTATGCTTATGTAGATTAAGCAAAATCAGACGGTTACATAAATCTGATATTTATTCTATTAGAACAAAGTCAAGACAAGGCGGAGTTGAGATAATACAAACAAAGGTATGACGACCATGTCGTGCAGGTTGGTGTTCGTATCTCAGTCACACCCTTGATTGTAGCTAGAATAATGCAATATTGTATAAAACAGATTCACATTAGTACGCAGGCAGACAAGATAAACAACCAAGTTGCCAAATCCTTTCTTTTTTATTTATTATTTTATACTTTATGTACTAGCTACTGTGGAAATCTCATCAGGACTCGGTAGGAACAAGGTCTGCAGCAGGAAACCCATTAAGATCCTTAATAATGTGTTTAGACAATTAGATTTCCAACTACCTGAAGGTATACCAAGCAATGGCAGGATAGTATCTCCTGGCGCAGGAACCGGCCGCGCTGCCTTTTGGTAACGCTTGATCATTATCTCCAGCATTACGTCAGTATATGATTTGGCATTACTAACTTAAATCAAGTCATCGGTATAAGCCAGCTCAGTAATGCTTGTAAAAATGAGATAGAATTACATTTGATCGTCATTTTTTGAAATTTTCATGAGTATTCTTCAAATAATACACTTAGTAGTATACAGGTGATTAAATTCCTAAAGTCAAATTCAAATCATAAAGTCAATATTGCTACAGAGCTGGAATCATGTTACCACCAGTGCACCAAATGTGCAATCATATTCCACTGTAATGGACCAAAGCCCAATGATATTAGTATCAGTGGATGCACAAGGCCTTTCTTCTACGGCAAATGCAATATTTGTAATGATGGTCTTTGGCCCAAGGCCTAATCTGGCTGGTCGCTACAAACATCCGCGCTTTATTGATGACTTAGTAACACTGAGAGGTTTTGAAACCTGCAATATGAACCGTCACAAATCAGCTAATCCTCCGGATTAACAAGGAGTGATTGAAGGTTATTGGTTGTTGTTGCACCTTCCTACCCTATTTTGAGGAATGAACTGCTGCAGCGGTCATCTCTCTACTATATTTATCCTTACAATGCTTGTGGAGGATATCTAATTTGTCTATTCGCATAATAGTCCATTAGTATGGGCATTTGTTGAAATTGTTTCAATTGCTATGAATTGATTTTTGACAATTTATAGCGGTTGTCTGAAGTCTATTTGTCGTCGTCTTCAACTCGAACTAAATGCGCGATTTCCTATATAGTCTTACATTCTTGATGGAGTTTGACCACTATCCGCTCTTTCTTTTTTAATATCACCTTCAATAGGTTTTATTGATAATCATCACTAAAGAGCTTTTTCTATCTGCTATCAGTTGATGTTACAGACTGATACCAACCCAATTCATTCTCATGACTAAATATCATTTAAGCCTTAATAACAATTCTCTTCAATTACAATATCAGTTTCCTTTCCTATATTCAGTAGAATTCCGATAAAGATAGACTACTATATACCAATACGGCTTCCCTTCTAAACTGCCCTATATGCATCAAAAATATTCTGTTCATAGTTCTCCCACAAAAGATTCTCTTTTGCAAACTGATACACTCCTAACCGCTTTTCATAAGTTTTTTCCATATTATCCCTGCAATCTCGAAGCCGTAATATCATATCTTCATAGTCTTCAAATGTAAGGCAGTAATCCTTAAGGATATTTTTTATTGGAACAAGTGAAGAAGTACATAGAACTACGAGACCTGCATGGGCATATTCATAGGCCTTGTTGGGACTGATATATTTATGAGACCAATGCTTTCTAAAAGGCACTATTCCAACAGAGCTATTTTGCATTTCTTGGTACATCATATGTCGAGGGAGATAGCCTTTATATGCCACCCTGGAATTCAAAGGATCAGAATAAGAAGCATTATTTGAGGGTTCCTCATTCCCTATCATTGTTAAATTTCCAACATCATCGTATCGGTTGAATATGTCTACAAACCCTTCCATATTGCGATGAGCTATTTTGGTATTATTTTTTGGCTCAATGCCTGCATAAACTGAAATTAACTCTTTATGAAACTTTGGAGGTTGTATATCTTTTATTTCGTTTTTCATAGGAAAATTAGGGGTGATGAATACTTTGCCAGTGTTTCCTAATTGCCGGAGTTCTGTTGCAATATTTTCAGAAACCGTTAGTGTAGGGGTTGATGAAACTAGTTGCTTTTCCCATCTTAATCCCAATTTCAAAAATCTGTAATTCAATAATCTTAGTATTGTTTTTTGCATTAGCTTTCTAGGACTATCATTATTCCTATCAGGTTGCTCTAAGCTTGAGTTGTATGATTCGATCTGCCTTCTCACGTATGATGGCCAATATTCATGATCGTCGTATACAAAAGGGATATCAATTTCTGACACCATTTTTGCAGAGAAAACATTATGAGCATGAACGATATCTGGCCTAACCTCACGTACTATTCTCTTGAGCTGCTTTTTAACACAATACCAATAATACGGAAAAGCGCGTCGTGCTCTTGATGTCCAATTGATTTCATATATTTTTGAAAAAATGCTATTATTGGTATGAGATGGCATACCTGCAAAAAATACTTGATAATTACGATTTAGTGCACTAATGGCTGATTTCTCTATTCTCCAATCTGGCAGCGCATAATCAGATAAATGGAGAACTCTCAATGGTGATGTATGTTAAAACTCCGTTTTTTAACATATCGGCAGATCAAAATGAGTGACACGAGGTTCTGATAAACAAAATCCCATCCGTACATTCTCCGGTACTTTGATATTTACGTATGCCTAATGTCCGGATAGGAATTTCTTAAAGTGAGGATGGATCTTGTTAGAGATCCCATCTATGCATTGTAGTTCCTCCGTTTTTGAATTCAGAAATGCCATTTGACGGATTTGACGGGTCATTTGACACAGCATTTGACTGGTTATTTGACGCGAGGGACACAGCATTTGACGGCCGACAAATCGTTTGAAGGCCCACTTTACAACTAGTCTAAATGTAAAAATTTAACGGTCTTAAACGTTTAGAATAGAAATGCCGGCTCCAATTCCAGAAGCGATCAAATCTAAAGTTATAGAGCTGTGGCTTCTCGGCTATAGCAGAGACTCCATGGCGTCAGCCAATAACATAAGCACGGGTGCAGTGAGTAACATAGTCAAAGAGTGGGAAGATAAATTAGGAAGGGATGTAATGCGAGGTTTGAGGGAAATTGGAGTTTTAGTAGAGAGAGGGTCTTTCTCCAGCTCAATGTGCAATCGGTTTTAGAATTATGAAGATGTTTGCGGTCCAAGGACTAGACGGAGAAGCAGTCGAGAACTTCGTATCAGACATATACAAGGAGTGCAACAGACTTGGGATTACACCTATTAACATTGTAACACACATTGAAGACCTTACAAAATTCTCAAAAGAAGAAAATGTTCGACTTCCTGAAATCAAAGTATACGTAGATAAAAAGATAGTCCAGAAGAAAGAGTTAGAGGACAGCGTAGAACAGCTTAAGATGGAGGTTGCTGCTCTGAAGGAAAATAAATCAGAGCTCGAAGAAAGCCGCGACATGATTTTGGAGCAATATAGAAGAGCTGAAGGTGAGATAAAATCATATCTTAGTTTTAAGCAAGAATTGGAAAAGCATGGAATTTCTATGACTGTTGATATTCCCAAATTTGCAAGTACCGTCAAATCTATCGCAGAACATAGATACGACCCTAAAAAGGTACTAGAGGAATTTTTGGACATCCAATACCATCAGGAAAAACTGAGGGCATTGAAAATAGCAATTGACGAAGACCAAAAAAATCATGAAAGACTTGACAGCCAGAATTCATCACTTCTAAAGAGTATAGGCTCACTTTCCAGAAAAGCTGATCTATATAATGAACTAGAACTTGCAGGATTTGGCATTAAGGAGCTAAAAAGATTACCTGATACGATAATGGCTATTGCAAGGTCAAATCAAATAAACCACTGGCTTGCGATCGATAAATTCTTTAATGATATTGAAACTCAATACGATGCTAAACTAGGTTTCGAGTCAGAGAATGACAAGCTGGTCACAGAGATAAAGATGCTCGAAGAGGAACGAAAGAAGAACTTGGAGAATCTTAGGAATCAACCTTTTATAGGTCCTATTGTTATGGGACTTCTTAACCTCGGTTTAAACGAGACCGATATCTTGGAGTGTGCAAAGATATTTTCAGTATTTGGAAGAGCTCTTATCCCATAAAAGATATAGCCCTTAGCATGATAAAGGCCGTAGAAAAGATGGCGTCCAGCCGTACTAGTAGTGAAGACAAAACAATCGAGATTCTAGGAAGGGCGAGAGAGGAATTGTCAAGATTAGATTTATCCCAGTAGTTGGTTGGTTTACTGATTCCATTATTTATACTTCTGCTCCTCTTGGATATCTATATCGGCTTTTTCCTAATGCTAGTACGGGTGAATCCAGATGAATTAAGGACGCTATCCCCTTTGATTCTTTGAACCATCGCAATATCTGCCTTATATAAAGCCAGTGAGTAGACCGTTCAATTATATTTGATATCAGATCATTTGGACTAGCTTCAATAACCGTTTTGTCGCTACAGATTTTGAGAATCGCATCAAGTATTGGAACAGCAATTATTCTATTAATGACTAACGATCTTCTTTTTTGTCTGCAGCAACTTCTATTGTCTTCTGCTTTTCCTTGTTCAGTTCATCAAGTGTCATGGTTTCTGCAGAGGTTATAATATTGCCGTTCTTCTCGAAGTCTTCTTGTATAGATAAGACCGCGTACTGCGAATTTTTCAAGATTTCAATAACCGAGTTGTCGTTAGAAGGCAGTTGAAGTTCTAACTCTTCTAATGGAACCACGGAACCGTAATCGTCAATGTCGAGCCTAGTGACACTAATCATTTTATTGTTATTGTGAACGCCATTTACTTTAACTAGCATAATCCACATTTCAATAAGAACATAATCAAACTATTATGCGTTAAGGTAATGACGATAACTGATAATACCTTGGTTTTGAGTAATTCGTCATTATTTCCTGATTTTTTTGATTCTTACTTTCTCGAATTCCTATCCATCACACACACTAGGACAACCATTACTGTAAACAATTAACTTGTATTAGATTGTTTTAATAGCATAGCATATTGATTGTTATACTTTTACTAAGCGTATATACAAAATTAGCCCAAATACTTTCGTTAATTACTAGAGAGCCTTGACTCGTGACGGACAGCATAGACATTGATACAATCGACTGGAGTATTCTCTGCGAAGAACTTACATATTTTGCAAGAATTCGATCTGCCTCAGAATGCATTTTTCTTGTGTGTTTATCTGATAGTACTACTATTAGTTTGAAAGTCGTTCGTCTCGATGTATAAAAAGAAAGATGTAATAATAACCTCGTCATTTTAAACAATACGAATAGAAAAGGAATCTGTAAAAACTGTGGTGAAGATATTGGTCAAGATAGCGATTCTGATATGTTTTGTTCGGAACAATGTGGAGTTGAATATCAAATGGAACATGACAGAAAATAGTGACATGTTCGTTACGTTATGCAATACTTATTCTGGTCCGCTACTGATATACTCACCTAAAGGCTTTCAGACCATTGACGCTTTGAATGTCATTCTCGGCCTCCAAAATAAAGTTGCATTCATCTACCACATATCACATACCATAATCCCCGATCACGCACATATTCGCAAATCATGGGATGATACGTTACTATCCCGTATGACTTACGATCATCATCTATGAGCTCATATCTTTTCATCAAATGTCTCTCAATTATGGCGTATCATCTTCTTAGTATACATTTTTTACATTTTTTTAAAATTGCCGATCGGATAATGTGGATGGTAATAATAGATAATAGTATGACACGAAGATAATACTAAGACGCTATTTTTTATCTGGTGCACAGGGTTAGAAAAAAGTAATGCAAGTATGCAGGACTAAGGTCTAGGAAGGGAGAACAAAGCGTCTGTTTATTTACTCGATACTTTATCAGCCTTTAAGTAGATGAGTAGCTTAAGGGCATTACAAATATGAGAGCAAATTCCTCATATCTATGCCTTTATCTTGTTTCTTTTACGCCTTTCAGCTTTCGCATACTTTTTGCTTGCTGATCTCCGTTCTGTGTATGCCGTAGTTTTAGTTCCTTTCCGGTGAATCATTATTCGAATCAGTAGGACTAGAGATATATCTGTGTCGCTATATCTAAACAGTAGCTATATCTAATCATATTGTGGAATTAATCGACTATATGTCTCGTTTACTCAAGTTTCCCTTATGTGCTCAATAAAAATAGGCTTTCTGGTCAAATTATCTGTTTCATGTATATAACAAACATCATAATACAACAATCATTGCGGGATGTCCTCGAAACTGTAACAATATCATTGTCATATTGATGCATCTGTTCATACGGTAAGTCTGTGAGATAGACAGTCTTCAAGACTATCCCTTTAGATATTGTTCATTTGAGCTAGTATTATTACTAGTGTTTCATCCCCATTACTGGCGTTCTTCTTAAATCCCTATGGGAAGTCGCGCAATAGCCACAAAAATCCTGAATATTGCCTTTAGTATGACACATACACTCACATCTACTACCTATTGAAAAATTATTCCTTCGTTTCAATTATTAGAATCAATGTACAGTCGGTACGAGCCATTATAATAGCATTACTATATGGCAGGATTTAAATCTAATTAGATAACACTAAGAAACATAAGTGAGATCCTTATATCGAGTCACAATCATTAATTGACTTGTAATAATATTCTTCAATATGGATCTACTATAAGCTATATAAGCAATGTAGTATGAGATTCATGAGGAGTTTTTGGACGTAGGATCCATATACTTAAGTACTTAGATGGCATACCTTGTATATAGAGGAAAAAGGTTGTGTTGTATGCCGTGATAACGACAGTAGGGATGTTTGTTAACGTCTGACATTGTTTCTAAGAACGGTGTACGAATGGCTTCAATCTGGATAAGATTTGCCAAGCTAATTGACAGTTGCCTTAGATTTGCAAATTAACATTCAAGATCCTTATTGACCGAAACACCCTGACTAATTTAGTAGTTCACTTAATACGGATCGTCTCAGCACCAGGACATACTAACCGTGTTAACATATATGTTAGTCTAACCATATAATACTCTATATGTTGTGTGATAATCTTTCTTGACACAGAACAGTTTTCCACTAAGACAATGGCATGAAGAGCATATGGAAAAAATAGTTTTAAAGTTTGTAACGGGACTTTCTCCAAATGCTACTGCTTGGGAGAAAAAGATCTTTAAGCGTTATGGTAAACTAGCCAATGTTTGCAGACAAATAAACTATGACATCAAACAGGGAGCTACAAACGATCAGGTTCTTTTGTTTTTACAGAAGATTAGAAATGATTCTTCCTTTTCTGTTCTTAGAGCGATTAATGGTTCTCTGGATAGATTAGAGATATTAGAGAACGAATTTCTTCCAGACAAAAAGACATACCACTGGTATTAACTGTAGACTTGAGGGTTGATGTATTTTTGGATATATACGATAATTTCAGATGTATTTACAATAGCGAATGTTAGTGTGAGTTCCCAATGTGAATTTGGGGGCGCAGCAAGTTATGGTGTTAATCTGATAATCGTCGATCTATATCTATTTAGTTATTTCCCTTTATTCCGTTTGCAACTAGTACAGAGTAGCAACCAAGTCCACAGCGTTCGCATATTGGCTTTAATCCATTTTTGGTATCAGAGCTTCCAATACAACATGGCTGCTTAACTCGTCCCAAGTGATCCAAAGACAGGATTGCCCATGAAGGACACTGTACAGGTGTCTTACCTGTACCTCCCCAATTACCTCTCATCAACGATAATTGTTTCTCTCCATTTACTACAAACTTAGGAAATCGTTTCCTCAAATCAACTAGATTATCTACTACTTTGTCTCGTTTATCTCCAAAAGGCAACCACAATGAGTCATCTTTGATAAACGGGGTATGAAATTGGAACGCTATTTTGTGTACTGTCCCGTGCCATTCTTCTACCAAATCGATAACAGTATGATAATTTAATGAATTGATAGTCATTGCTATCCATATGTCTTTCCATGCTGGTTTGCCTCGATTTTTTGGTCCATCGATATAATCTAGGATATTCTGCTTGGTTTTTGCATATGTCCCCTTCCCTCTAATATTATCGTGAATTCTTTCGGTACCATCAATAGAGACCCAATAAAAGTATAGATTCTTGAATCTTTTCAATGGGTAAGTAGCATTCGTTACTACACAAACTCGTCTGGGCATTTCATCACAAAAGACTTCAATAAGGTCAGGCCGAAGTGTTGGTTCTCCCCCAACCAATGTTATTATAGGGATTCTTAGTTTCTTGAAGGTATTTCTTATTATCTTTCTCCACTCTTCAGAACTCATTCCATCATTTTCACTATTTTTTCTGTTTAACCACCAATAGCAATGTGTGCAATGCAGATTGCAGACGTTTATGATGTCTGCTGAACCAAATAGGGCTGGTTTTGCATGGAGTAGTTTGATACTTGCATATTTGGCAAAAATGTTAAAACCAATAGACATCCCACGAGTCAGATCAGTTATTCTACTGTGATAAAATAGATTAACCATGGATTACTATTGATATGGGAAAAAGAGTCCTGCTTATTAAGCCTAAACCATGTGGTCGATGAATTTTCAATCTGGTTACAGCTAAACCTAATGATTCCCAGCTGATTTATGACGGACGCAATAATAATATCAAATCTGTAGCAGGTCAATCTGACACGCCACATAATAATACTAGTCAAGCGTTTCAACAATAACTCTGACCCTTTTTCCAACCATTGAAGTTGGGATTAATAATATGTGATGAAGTACCACATTTTCTTACAGTATACTTGAATGTTATAGAGGCAATTTTTCGATTCTTTTGTAGCATATCATTTTAGGTATGAATGTCTGCCGTGATTATAGAGGAATCTGCTTCTTGTGCTCTTGTCATTTTAGTTAAGTGATGCCTTCCAGGAAAGTATTGAGAATATAATTTCCCCCAATCATAGCCTTTAGATTGTAAATCCCAAAACCAGTCTTAGCCCATAAAGCTATGGGAATAATTACACCTAGATTATTTCCTATATTTTTGCTAAGGTCAGATAAGTCTATGACGCCGTCATCACATCTGGTCAAAATTGAAACTGTATATCATGATAATGGTGGGTAGTTGAATAATTCCCACGATAGACGACAACCGAGGCTTTAATATTAACTCACTATTCGGTCTGGAACTAGCAAAGTATATCATGTTAAGGTTTGTGAACTACCACGACAGTATTGAGAAAATAGCGGAGATCTTTGATAATGATAAACAATTGATTTCAGAAGTAGTTAAGTTTCTTAACGATATACGTTGGATTAAACCGGACATAAATATAAAATTACACCTAAAGGCGAAAATAATCTGATATCGCACCAAAAACCATTGGTTAATTTAGGTAGGTAAGGAGGCGGCTAAACTAAGTATAAATGAGCGTCTTGATGGTCAACTTCTGATATCTACTCGTCATATAATACAAATTATACAGTAATTTGATAAATGGTGCTAGGTAGTTATTACATAATTATGAAATAATAGTATAACTGGATGTCATGGAAAGTTGTTTTTATCATCAAAACTGAAGATCAACATAAAGTTTGTGATGCACCAATTTTATGCTCATTTTTGCGAAAAAAATCCTCTATCAGTTAGGAAAACAATGACTACATAGCATGCATACATAATCTAATATTGAGAATTGCATTCTAGTCTTCTGATGAAATAGTAAGGAACTAAGAATTTTATAAGGTTATATATGTTTGTCACATGTACCTATATAGATAAAATTTTTGACCCAAAATAGTTTCCCGTTAATAAAATGGCACGAAGAACATATGGAAAAGTTGATCATGAGGTATGTAATAGGACTTCCAGTAGACGCGTCCAATTGGCAAAAACGAATGAACAAGAGGTATGGAAAGATATCAAATATAGTTAAAAATATCAATTACGACATAAAGCATGGCGCAAATAAGGAGCAGGTAATATCGCTATTCTCAAGAATTCGTGAAGACTCATTCTTCCATGATCTCCAGATAAACAAAGAGTCGATGGATCGACTTGACAGTCTGGAAAGGGAATTAAATATATCTCCACATACACATAGCATTAGAGCAGTATTGCAATCGCTCTCAAGTAATGCAGACAGCTAATTCGGATTACATTCGTAAACAATCACTTCCTGAGAGCAAATAAAAAATAGAAAAACTGGGTGGGGGTACAAATTTAGGTACTCGGACACACAGATGGATGACAATCTAATTTTTTCATCATCTTCAGCAAAAAAGGAGTTATAAGCATTGGACTTCAAGATACTGTCGTTGATGACCTTTAGCCCAGCAAATAAACAGAACGATAACGATTAGTTCAATAAAGCCTTCGATAAACTAATTGTTTAACAGTGAAAAACTTTTGTCTCATGTTAAGTTTATACAATGCTCTTTAATCGAAAATCTTTTTACGTGCGACACGTTCCCCTTCCAAAAGAATGCTTTGATATTGTATACTCCTTTCTAAATAACGATTAGTTCTGAGATCATCATCATTATATAAGGTTATACCATGAATCTCAGAAGAGTATTTTCCAGTCGTAAAATTTCTTGTTGGATTGTCAATATCCACCAAGTTACAATGGATGGACTGATATCTTAGCCTTCCTGGTTTGTAGAATATTCGTTCTATGTACCTTTCTCTAATGCAATTTGGTTTTTCGAAATGCTTCTCAAAAATCTTAACTCCATAAACGTCGGGACTATCTCCATCACGACGATCACTATTTATCTTTGAATTGCTTAATTTATCCAGATTAAATAGAAACTCCTCCTCATTTATGAGAGCGAACTCGTCAGAGTCAATGACTAGAAGGAAGTCTATATTCTTATCGCCGGCAAATTCGAGATACTTATTTCTTTTCTCCATCTCTGTAAGGTTAGGGTAGCAGGAATATGCTGAATTGGAAAATGATTCTACCACATATCTTGAATTATCTATGCTAATATCATGGTCATCTTCGAAATATCTAAATTTTCCATCAATGACAATCATGAGGTCAACGAATTCATGAATGGAATTCATGCATCGACGTAGTCCTCTTTCATCATCAAATGATACGATTCCAGCGGCAATTCTCCTATTTTCTTTCAACTTATCTATAACCGATCCAAGGGAAATGTAGATCACCACTTATATGAGGATATGGCCAAGGGGATGACTAGTGGCATGCAAAGGTATCTGTGTTAATCATAGAGCGTTGAGACCTCATGGGGCTGATATCAGCAGATATGCCAAAGGACAAAAGAGGTGTCAGATTTGCTGTGTGTTTGTCATATGGGGTGGCCTGCACTGCCCTTGTTGTGGAACTAGACTTAGACTAAAACCGCGAATTATGAGGTTAAAGCAGAGGTTAAATGCTAACCTTCATAAAGATATAACGAAACGGTACTAATAATAATACACCATCGTTGGCAAATCCTTTACTGCCAGAGAAATATACCCTCAATTGGCGTATCTCATTTCACTGATGGTCACCATACAATTGCGTGTCTCAATCCTGTGTCATTGTGATGACGTTAACAGTTGCCAAATACCATCACCAAAAGCGGGAATACAAGACTTCTTAAGTAATGCTTGCTAAATAATAATAATGTCATATTTTCGATCAAGTTCACGGGACGGACCATCGAATCCTAAGAATGGATATCAGAGAGTAGTAACAAATTATGAGGGGATCAGCCACCTACAAGTTTTTATGAATGGGAGCTGGAGGCATGATTATAGGTGTAAAGAGCATACTAACAAGGATTGCAGGACGAAATAGGTATCTAGCTTGCCAAGGCTAACAGCAAACTGAATACTACCTCTACCTCCAAACTGAAACTTTTTTCAATTAAATGGAAGATTCCTTCCTCAGAAAAGGTTATGCTTCATAGGTATCTTCCTCGGTTCAAGAAATAACATGGAAGAAACCGTTAAGATTTGCTCAATTTGCAAAAGTTATGCAGATGCTTTTAGATGATCAGATTGGGATTTGGTAGATGTTTAAACGCTTCCTTATACAATAACATTGCAGGTAACTCATGAAACTGTACTTACTTCTATAACGTTTACAAGCCGTGGTAATTGTAACCAATATTGATATTATATATATGGTAGCAGGTAGATCTTAAATATAGTAAAGTAAACTATTTGTATTTTTCAGTATTCAAGATCATTCGTTTACCTTTTGGATTTAGAACTTACCGACTCACAACTTCAAAACTTGGAAAAGGAGATCCTTCCTTCATTGCTGAAAAAGTCAATTTGTTAACACCCCTTGTGTGATCATAAATGAGACCTTTCCCACTAGATCGGGCACATGAAGCCTATGAGCTATTGATTGAGCGGTAAGGCATGGTTTACAGTTGTCCTTTCAATTGGGCTTAGGACATAGAAACCTCTAAAACCAGTTAGTTACTAGCTTAACCTTATTATTTCGTCCCATGTTCCCGTTGCAGAAAGCATATAATATTTACTGTGACTCCCATGCTCAAACTGTATTACGTCTCCAGCAGTTATCTGAACTCCAAATAAATTGATTAGAAACTGTAAAAAACTAGGCCCTGCCACGATGCTCTTGGATTCCTTCTCCAGAGGTTTATCATAAAATTTTTGTAAACCATTCTCTAGACCTGATTCACTAATTGCCTCTACTAGCTGGGAAAGATCCATATGTGTTGAGTTTCTCTTGTATATTCTGAGGAAAGCCATTTCTCAGTAATATCTTCGGCATTCGTGTATATAAAAGGAAGTAATACCCCCTAAGAGTGATCAATACTACAGAATCTCTAGTGAGGGACTCACAAATATGATAATATGACTAACTTGGTAGTTATTCTGTTAAAGATGAATGTCTAATTTCTCTGTCAGTTGGAAACTGCGCTCTATCAATACATATTTCAACTGCGAGTCCGGCTTTTGGGGGCTAATATTTTTCCTGGTGCATTAGTAGTCTTTACACCACAGAGGTTAATAGTCTTTACAACATTGATTAGAGCCGAAACCTAATACACCTAAATTTTTACTTGAATAGCTGACTCCGCTCACAAGGTTATTAAACTCTTTATTACGTGATTTACATTTTATATACATACTTTAGCTATGTTCGGTTTCCTCTAGGTAGCTATATTAACTTTCAGTTACAATTACAAAGATTCCAGCACAATACCCGTGTTCTGGACATTTTCAATCTCTAAACCATGAAGCATACCAAAAACATGATTTGCATATTGGAAAATACTTGTACTTATTTTCAAGTTATCAGGATCTGCAAGTCGCTTTCGTTTTTTTTGTAAGTTTTATTGTGACTATCAATTCTCAAATCTTACTTCAGAAAAATTCGCAACGGGATGGATCTCACTCAGAAGTATAATTTATCTGATGTGGATATCATTGCTTAAGTATGATATGATGTGGATATCATTGGTTTGTCATCTCTTGCGATCAAGATATGATACATGAAAGGTAAATTGACATTCCTAAATAATTAGGCGTCACAGGAAGCATCTAATAGGGCTAAAAACAAGAAGTCTGTAGTGATTGACCTTCATGAAAAATATGATATAGATGAAGGTGCTAGCTTTCCCAATGTTGAAAGACAATATGGAAAGATATTAAGACTTACAATCGGGGTACCGAAAACGGATCAGATGCAAGGTACGTACTGGTTCACTGATGATAGTCTTGCAAAACTCTTGAAATATAGGCCTTCGATAAAAGATATGAAGTTGATTCTGGAGCCGATACGTTGGCAGACCAAGACTGAGACTTTGGATTTGGGTAACAGCATAGAGCGCTATAGATACCGCAGTACCCTTCAAAAACGACTGATCGAATATTTCTTAGTGAAATATAGTCTGAAGAATTGCAAGAACAATTGTAGCACTGGTACAACTTAAGCCTGTGAATACCTTATTGTAGTATTAGAAGTGTCAACAGTAGAACTATATATAATAATGATATTGTTCACATAGAAAGGTTTGTTTAGCCTGGGTTCATTAACAGTTATTAGTAGTAGTTCAGACTTTATTCGGGTTACGATAAGAGATAAAGGCTTGGATCCAATAAAAGTTGAGTTCCCAAATATGACTCCCGATAGAGGTACAAATGAGATAATGCAAACGGGATACATCATCCATAGGTACATTTTTCTACCCTTCAATAACCCGTTTGGAGTTTCCTCAATTCATTGTTAAATTTTACAATAGCAATCTTTCTAACCTACTGAACCTTCCATTTCGAGCTTTACTAACCTATTAAGTTCAACTGCGTACTCCATCGGAAGTTCTTTAGTAAATGGTTCCATAAATCCTCCCACTATCAGAGATAAAGCATCTGATTCAGAAAAGCCTCTACTCATAAGATAGAAGATTTGATCATCGCCTATCCGACCTACTGTTGCCTCATGAGAGATTGTCGCATCATCTTCATTTACCTCGACGTATGGATAAGTATCTGTTCTTGAGTTTTCGTCTAGCAAGAGTGCATCACATCGAACATTTGATTTTACACCTGTAGCGCCTTTTGCTACATGGATCAGACCTCTATACGTGGTTCTTCCTGAGTCTTTACTTACTGATTTGCTGGTAATCCTAGAGGTTGTTTGTGGAGTTAAATGCACTGCCTTCGCACCAGCGTCTTGATGCTGTCCTGCCCCTGCCAATGCCACTGATATTACCTCAGCGTGAGCGTTACGCCCCATCAAATAGACTCCGGGATACTTCATGGTTAATCTGCTGCCTAGATTTCCATCCACCCATTCCACAGTTGCATTTTCATATGCATACGCCCTTTTTGTTACTAAATTATATACATCCTTACTCCAGTTTTGGATCGTTGTATACCTTATCTTTGCTCCCTTCTTTGCTACAAGTTCAACTACTGCAGAATGGAGTGATTCTGTGGAATATATAGGTGCAGTACAGCCTTCTATATAATGTAACTTCTGACCCTTCATCTGCTATTATTAGTGTTCTTTCAAATTGTCCTATATTTTCAGCGTTTATTCTGAAATATGCTTGCAATGGTAGATCAACTTTGACATTTGGAGGAACATATATGAAAGAGCCTCCAGACCAAACTGCACTATTTAGAGCAGCGAATTTATTATCCTCAGGGGGTATAATCTTTCCAAAGAATCTTTTCATTAATTCTGGCTGTTCCTTTAGTGCAGTATCTGTATCAATGAATATTACTCCCTGTTTTACCAAATCGTCTCTTAGGTTATGATATACGACCTCTGATTCATACTGAGCTCCCACACCAGCCAAGAATTTTCTCTCTGCGTCTGGAATGCCTAGCTTCTCGAAAGTATTTCTTATTGATTCAGGTACGTCCTCCCAACTTTTCCCTTGCTTTTCGGATGCTTTGGTATAATAAAAGATATTTTGAAAATCAATCTTAGAGAGATCTCCTCCCCAATTGGGCATTATTTTGTTCATAAAGACGCTATACGATCTTAACCTAAATTCCTTCATCCAATTCGGTTCGCCCTTTAGCCTACTAATTTCCTCAACGGTTTCTTTAGAAAGTCCTTTCTTGCTTAAATAGACATAGTCCTCAGTTGAATCCTTGAAGTCATACTTACTATAATCCATACGTATATCTGTATTCGCCATATTACGATATTATGATCGCTTTATGTATATATAAGCAATAGGTATATACTAACCAACGGTAGTGATGCTTAGGTATCCATACACTTAAGTAGTTCCTTCGACTTCGAGGGTATATCCTATGATCGAAAGGATGCTCTGGTGCAATCCTATCATTTCAATCAGTTCGTAAAAGATAGTGTTTATTACTTCCTTTAGGTAAAAGAAGATTGCCAAGATTAAAAGACAAAGCTATTGGGGTAGTATGTGAAAGCGCCACTAAGGCAGCGTTATAATCGGTTTGCACGGCAAAACCCAATGACAGAGCATGGTTATCCAATACAAGGTATGTTGACAAAAATTAAAACAATCTGCTATACAGCGAGGAATAGATAAGGATAGGTTTCCTTATTCTGTTTCTCAATCTTGTAATGGCATGAATAGCAGTATTGGCATATGATACAAAAGTGTTGTGTTCTTTTGTTACAGTCTATACATTGCCCATAAAAATACCGATCATATCCTGTGAGGTATTCATGCATGATCTTTATAGTATGACAGTATTAATTAACCTTTATAGAACCATTCTGATATACTTTAACGTGTCTTGGAAAGAAGAGGATAACATTAGCTTTCATACAAGTGTACATTTCTCTGCTACTTTTCCAACATTTAGTAATGGCAATGCAGAATAGCGCTAGTTTGAACCTTCGTATAGAAGATGATGGACACGCCATCTTCCCATTAAAATCATATTTGTGTCGGTTTCTAGAAGATTTGCACAACAAAGCTAGTCGTCGTTGGTGAGTAATTTCAAAATTATCCTTCAGACAGCTTACACATCTGTTCTGATCGGTACCAAGTTTGCAAAACTGTATAAGGAGTCACTGTTAAGTTGTATTAGTATGTCCAGCAAAGATACTCGAAGTTTAAATCTCAATTTAAAGATACTTGAAGCTTATACTAGAGACGTTGGTAGAGGAGTTGCCCGTCTTGATTACGAATCTATGGATTCTCTCGGCGCTTCTACTGGAGATATTATAGAATTAAAAGCAGGTGAAAAAAGCAGAAGTGGCAGAAGGACTGTAGCCAAGTGCTTGCCTTTGTATCCCTCTGATGAAGGTAAGGGTGTGATCAGAATCGATGGTCTAGTTAGGAATAATGCTGGTCTGGCCATAGGTGACCCTGTGATCATAAAAAAGATAAGAGCCAGTTTAGCAGAAATGGTTATTGTCGCTCCGCTCGAAGAATTACCATCTCTTGACGAAAGGTATCTTGCAGACTCACTTGATAGCGTATCCATGATAAAAGGAGATAACGTTATGGTCCCGTATTTTGGTGGAAGGCTTACCTTTCAGGTTATAGGGCTTACGCCTGCTACCGGAGACGCAGTCATTGTAGGCCAGAAGACACAGTTCACTATAGCGACTTCTGACCTGGCTCTAGGAAGAGCAACTGCGAGTGTTGTTGCTTATGAGGATATCGGTGGCTTAAGGGATGTAATACAAAGGGTGAGGGAAATGATAGAGCTCCCGTTACGCCATCCTGAGATATTTGAAAAACTCGGAATAGAAGCGCCCAAAGGAATACTATTGCATGGACCACCAGGTACAGGCAAAACCTTATTGGCTAAGGCAGTAGCTAATGAAAGCAACTCGCATTTTATCAGTATATCCGGGCCAGAAATCATGAGCAAATTCTATGGGGAGTCCGAAGCGCGTCTAAGGGAAATATTTAAAGAAGCACGAGAAAAAGCCCCCTCTATTATATTCATAGATGAAATAGACTCTATCGCACCAAAGAGAGAAGAAGTCATGGGAGAAGTAGAGCGAAGGGTGGTTTCGCAACTGCTTTCAGTTATGGATGGTTTGGAGAGTCGTGGAAAAGTAATTGTTATAGCAGCAAGCAACAGACCAAACGCAATAGATCCTGCATTGCGTAGACCGGGAAGATTTGATAGAGAAATCGAGATCAGAGTTCCAGATAAACGTGGCAGACTAGAAGTACTTCAAGTTCATACGAGAAATATGCCACTAAATACCGACATAGACCAAATTAAGATCGCCGCTGTTACCCATGGATTTGTAGGTGCAGATCTTGAATACTTGTGTAAAGAAGCAGCTATGAAGTGTTTGAGAAGACTTCTACCTGAACTCAACCTGGAGGATGAAAAACTTGCTCCAGAAGTGCTAAATAAGTTAGTAGTTACCATGGCCGATTTTCAGAATGCAATAAGGGAGATTACACCATCTGCTATGAGAGAAGTCTATATAGAGCCACCTGACGTTAAATGGGATGAAATTGGTGGATTAGACATAGTAAAGCGAGAGTTACAGGAAGCAGTTGAATGGCCTATGCACTTTCCGGAAATGTACAAACAATTAGGACATACTGTACCTAAAGGGATATTGTTGTACGGCCCTTCAGGAACGGGTAAGACTATGCTTGCAAAGGCAGTAGCAACTGAGTCAGAGGCAAATTTTATTAGCGTTAAGGGTCCTGAGCTCATGTCAAAATGGGTAGGAGAATCTGAAAAGGGAATAAGAGATATCTTTAGAAAGGCAAGACAGGCTTCACCGTGCGTTATATTCTTTGACGAAGTTGATTCTATTGCACCTATCAGGGGGGGAGGAGGCGGAATTGAAGGTCTTGGTGGCTCTCCAGGTGCAGAAAAAATGATATCGCAACTGCTTACAGAGATGGATGGTATACATGAGATTCACGATGTCGTTGTATTAGCTGCCACTAATAGAATAGATATGATCGACACTGCCTTACTGAGACCGGGTCGCTTTGACAAAATCATTTACATACCAAATCCAGATAAAGCTACAAGAGAAAAAATTCTACAAATTCACATTAAAGGAAGGCCAATCAGCAACGATATTGATCTAAATAAAATAGTAGAAATGACAGATGGATTCAGCGGAGCTGATGTATCGTCAGTTGTAAATACGGCAGTATCTCTAATTTTGCATGATTACATTCAAAGGTACCCATCTGCTGAAGAAGCACTCAAACACACGTCAGAAGCACTTATTTCTATAAGACATTTAGAAGAAGCTGTGAAAAAAGTAAGGCGACAAAGAGAAATGAAACCAGAAGAGAAGATGTATATATCACACTATAGATAATGAAATAACTATCTTTTGGAAATACGATATGACTGTATTTTTAGTAGCGTGTACATATTATTATGGCCAATTTTGAAAATAGATTATGCCATAGCAACTTGTCTCGAAACTGAATTATGTTTAATCGTTTGGAGCAAGTGAAGCTGTTTCAGTATTAAATGCATAATTTCAGGATTAATATCAAAACTGACTAATGATACTTTCTAGAACCTAACGTTGCGAAAGGAAAACTCCCCATGAAATAAGAGTAAAATTATCCTCGGCTCAGAAAACGCCTTGACATTTCCCTAGAGATTTCTTCGTGTTTTATCACTTCGCCCCTTCTGCCTGGAGTTTTCATCTGTTGCTGGTTTACTTGCTTCCTTTCCTCGAGTAATTCATCAACTCCATAATAATTGTTTATACCGCATTGCCTTTTCTTTCTTAATTCGTGCGTATAGCGATCTCTAAAATCTGTTTCTTCCGTGTCTTTAGTAGATGTGTCTGTTTGGGACAATTGGAAATTAAAAACAACTGTTGCTTCCTCATTCACCATATGTTTCTGTATAATTATAACATATAAGAATGTATTTGATTCAAAGTGTACCGATAAGCAAGGATGAAATTGTTGGTCGGATGGATATAGTAAAAATGGCCATACAACTAAATCCCCTCTACCAACCTGGAAGGTCAGGCCTTTTGAATTGATTGGATGTCTTCTGCAAAAACAGAACAATGACCAAAGACTTTGTTTCATCTCAGAAAAGTACCTTCTACCGTTCTTCAGTTATTAAATATATTTCAACATATAGACTTAGATCATATGAATTGCTACTGATTCTTTGCAGCTTGCATTCTTTGGGTTAGTTGATACATACAATCGTGATACTGACAATCGCAAATTCTAGTTAATTTTGATTCATTAAAAATTTCTCCATTGCATAAGCCATGTTCATTTTGTATACACTTCGCTGATTTATATCCAATCACCTATAACTTTATATCTATTCTATATATAGATGTGTAATGTGGATATTGTAGAAATACTCTATAAGCGAGCCAACTGCCTAAGTGTATGGATATCAGAGTATAGTTACCATCGATAAGTGTATACTAATTGTTTATATACGCGGTATGCGATTATATTATTGTATTATGGAGAATATAGATATACATATGGATTATAGTAAGTATGTCTTCAAGGATTCAACTGAGGACTATGTCTACTTAAGCAAGAAAGGACTTTCTAAATTCAATCATTTCGTAGAAGGAGGAAGCAATATTGGCAATATTACAAACGTATAATCGTCGAGATGACTTTGATATAGTCGGTTATGGAGAATGTCCAGGTTGTAAAACAGAGAATAATCTGGTACAAAGTAAAACGATAGAATGCTCCATGTGTGGAGAGCCATATTTAAGGAATAAATGGAAAGGTGTATCTTGGTGTGAATGAGAAAGGGTAACACCTTCTAAGTTAGTTTAGTCGTTAAAAGTGCTATGAGCTGCAGTATCTTCAAGCTATAGTGGCAGTGCCTAGTTTTCTACAGTTTCTAATCAATTTATTTGGAGTTCAGATAACTGCTGGAGACGTAATACAATTTGAGCATGGGAGTCACGGTAAATATTATATGCTTTCTGCAAGGGGAACGTGGGGAGAAATGATAAAACTAAATTAGAAACTAGACTGGGGTTCAAATACACTTGAATATCTAATACGTAAATTATTTTGCTGTTTTAATTGGTATACCTTTTGGGATTTTTGATTCAATGAATTAAACATCAAGAAATGTATGTTATGTTCGGTTTCAAATATCACGACCTGACTAGTGTATAATCAAAACAGGTGTTCGAATATTACTGATTATTTTTCTGGTTTCACTAAATATAGAATGTAGCCAAGAATCAAGATGTGTCGTTGTCATGATAATTAAATCATAATCAGTCTCTTGACATGCCTTTACTATCTCATGAACGACATGCCCTGTTCTAATTCCATATGATATCTTATTCTTGCTACCTGCCTCTGTACATTGTTTTATTTTTGATTCCATTAAATTTACTAATTCTCCTTTAATATCGAGTTCAAAACCATTTTGATTGTGTGTTGTTTTATTTTGTGATATATCAACCGAAGTCCCTTCAAACTTTTCTACGTCTTGTATTATACACAGAATGACAATTTCTGCACCAGAGAGATTTGATAAGTATATTGCGTGACTAAGTGCTTTATCTGAAGCTTCTTTTCCATCATGAGGTACCAAAATTTTAGTATAGGAAGGAATATCTAATTTTGAGGCAGCAGAAGAACTACTAGATTCTGCCGAAAAATCTTCTGTTGAACTTGCATTTGATGACGAATCTCCTTCTTTAGCATCATCATGTGGACTCATGATTTGACTGTATTAATAAAGTATTTATGTTTAATCATAACAGCAGAAAGAAAGTGGGGTATGGGATCTCCAATCCATTCCGTTACTCAAATTATGTTAATTCCCTTTCTTCGTAACACCAAAGTTTTGCCTGGCATGGCGCTACAACTTAATGAGACATTGTATAAATGTAAACATTCTAAAGGTATCCTTTGAAGAGAGCAGTTAGGCGCTCTTATGATGAAAAGCCGAAATCGTTTTTCTTCCTTCCTTCATTGGCATGGTAGTTAACCATTAATGTATGCAATTTACACTCTACTTACTCGTCATCACGCCAGTATATATTGAGTCCTTCAATTTGTCTCCCTAACCTTTTGACGTGATAATTCACTTTAACGTTACAATCATAGGCTGAATAACATCATCTTCACCACAACTTTTACATCCCATTTGTAACCTTCACACAGTTAGCCATTCCCCTCAAAAACGATTTAAGTATTGAAGAGTGAATTTTATTGCACACTCTCTTCACATTATGACATTTCTTTAGTATACCATCAAGCCTGAATTGATAGTTCTGTGCTTCTTGCAAATCTGCACCACAACCCTGAACAAGGAGGTCAATCGGCTCTCGAATACTGCCTCTGAAGCGGGCTCTACTCAATGCCGTAGCTAGGCCCTCTGCTTCTGTAACTAGAATAGTTTTTGGAGTAAGCATTATTTCTGTCTCTGCTATTGTAGCCGTTACTGTAGCCGATATTATTATATCTTCTATAATTGCTACCACCGTGTCTTTGACGATTATGCACATATTGTTGAATCACAGGGATTTCAATTCCCATCTCTTCATTTAATTTACGAATAGGTTTTTCTGTCGTCTTAATGATTCTTCCAAAGTCATCAACTCTATCCTGAGAAACCAAAGAGATAGCCTTTCCAGATCCGCCGGCTCTTGCTGTCCTTCCTATCCGGTGGAAATAGATTAGTGGGTCTGCTGGTATGTCATAGTTTATCACGTGACCTACAGCTGGAACATCAATTCCTCTTGCAGCAATATCAGTGGCCACAAGAATGTCTTCAAATCCTTTTCTGAATTTGTACATTGCGCTATCCCTTTGTCCCTGAGATAAATCGCCGTGCATTGTAATTGCTTTGAATCCTTCTTGCTTTAGTTCAGTAGCAAGTCTATGTGTTCTTTGCTTTGTAGCGGCAAAAACTATAGTCTGTCTCTCTTTCTTGTTTCTAATAAAATTACATAGATGCTTGAATTTTTCATTTTCGTGAACGACTAGGTAGGATTGGTCAATAGTATCAAGACTCAATTCTTTTTCGTTGAGTCGTATTTCTTTTGGATCAACCATATATTCTTGTGCAAGTCTCAAAACCTCTCGGGGCATAGTAGCTGAAAATAAACATGTATGCCTGTCTTCTCTCATATAAGATAAAATATACTTGATATCGTCAACAAAACCCATGTCAAGCATCCTGTCCGCTTCGTCAAGTACCGCAAACTTTACTTCCTTGAGACTAATTGATCTACGCTTAATATGGTCTATCAATCTGCCGGGTGTCGCTACCACAATCTGAACACCTTTCCTCAGCTGACTATACTGAATACCAATACTTTGGCCCCCGTAAATGGATACAATTCTGATGCCTGTATACCTTGCGAACTTTTCAAATTCAGCAGTAACCTGTACTGCTAGCTCCCTCGTTGGGGCGAGTATCACTGCTTGTAATGGACCTCTACGTTTTATTTTGGTTAATATTGGCAGCGCAAAAGCCGCCGTCTTTCCAGTACCTGTGTGCGCCTGTCCTATAACATCTATACCTCTTAAAATAAACGGTATTGCTTCCTGTTGGATAGGAAAAGGAGCTTCAAATCCATTTTCTCTGAGTGCTCTAGTAATTTCAGCACTCAATCCTAACTCTTCAAATTTTGTTGTCAACTTTTTATTTTTCACTTTTTTATATACAAAAGGAACGGAAAATACGTAAAGTAATTTTTATCTACTTGTCGATTGCCGTGATTCTTTTGCTTCAATTAATACGAGAATTACGAAAATATAATCTTTTCTCATCTCATCATACCACTTTTGGTAATATAATCAATTAGTGTCAATGAGGGTCATATCACAGTTCCCCACCTAACAATAACGAGAGATGGCCACTTACGATCAAGCAAACTGCGGATTTAGCATGGATGTCACAGGAACTGATGTTGTTAGTACGAATTTTATAGAGTTGGGAAAGATGATTTATTAAAGGCGTCAATCTGACTTTGCAAGGACCTCGTAACCTACGAGACTTAACCTTTTTACAATATCAAGCAATAACTTGTACATCCCTTTCCTCATCTAAGTTCAGCCCAGTATATATCAAAAACCCCCTACCGAACTTGATTGCAGCAACAGGATAAACTCTACCACCCCATAATGATTCAGGACAATGAACTAGAGGTCGAACATTATCTGATAATTGTCTTATAGGTCTATAGACTTTAGCTCTAGTTTTTGGTTTGTCGTTGCCTAATATTTTATCAAACTCAATTTCGACTTCAATTGGACCTACTATCTCCTTTTCAGGATGATCCCATTCAGTTTCTATTTCAAAGTATCTTTTTAGAACCAAAGCTTCTTGAGGAATGACTAAACTCTCATTCCTAGATAATACAGGCATTGCTTCATTGTAATTACTTTCTACGTACCTTGAAATTGGAATAAAATTAATTACCAGATTGTGGCTTCCAATACTCACATCCCAGCTATAAACAAAAGGCTGACCCCCTGAATTAACAAATATCCCACCATCTCGTATATAGGATAGGATTGTCTTCAGGCCTACTCCCTCTGCACCACCTAGTTCTGGATAAGCTTCACCAAAGGGATTTATTATAATAGAAAATCCACCATTACTTAGGTTCGAGATAGATGTTGATGATACCTGAAATAGGTAGGATCCATTACCATTTTTAACATCTTTTAGGTCTAGCATCCACTGAAAAGATTTCCGATAATTTGAATGAGGATAATATGAACATGGTTTTTCTTTTCTTGCTTGAACATATCCTGAAAGAATTCCTATTTTAATTGGAGGATCAAATATCTGACAATAATGAATTTCCCTAAGTTTGTTTATCAACCAACTTACTTTACGCAGGTCTAATTCAGTATTTTCTCGATTTCGATTGAGTGCAGCCTCCGGAGAAGTTGTTATATTAGTTCTTTTCCCATGATAACCGTATCTTACAAGATCTCGTTTAATCTTTGGAAACGAGCTTAAAATATTATACGCTTTTATTTTTTCATCATCTGATAATAGATCACTGGATATCTTCGCCATGTCTGCTTCTGATGCTTCATGCTTTGGGTCAAAATAATTATTCGATAAGATAGTCAATGATTTCCAAAAGAACTCCGAGGAATGGAAAAGACATGCATAGCATGAAGTGTAACTATATACGTTCAAATTATATTCTGCATTTCTAAATCCTGAAAAACACTCCTTAGCAAGAAAAATGTAATATTCCTGCTGATCTTTTATTAGGGTATTTAACAACTTCTTAGGATTCATAATTTGAAAGACGCTTATTATAGATAAGCAGTCAAACCTATAATGATTACTCAAACGCATATCAGGTAGACCTTAGATGCTCGGCACCAATCACACAATCCAAACTGTCCTCGAAAACTGAAAAACAGACTTATTTAATATATTATTTCAACATCATAACATGTCTAAATTTCTCACTGCTGAAGACTTGCTCAATTCACAAGTGGAAGAATTCAACAAAGGAAACGTTAGCTTCCTCATGACGCTGTATGAAAACGATGCATGTTTTGTTTCCAAACCAAGACAAGTTGTTAATCTGGATAGTATACGCCGGACTCTGCAACATTTCATTGACATGGGGGCTAAATTAGAAGCCAGACTAAAAAGAGTAATTCAGGCAAGCGATCTTGCACTTCTAATCACGGAATGGTCGATAAATGGAAATGAATCTGATGGTAAATCGATTAATCTTATTGGCAGAGGTACTGTAGTTCTACGTCGACAGTTCAATGGAACTTTGCTCATGGTTATAGAAAATCCTTTGGGAACAGGCTAATACAAGATAAAAATATGCCCGTAATAAAATCAGGGTACTGAAACATTGGCATAGAACAAATCAATCTGCAGAATTTCCTTTCAAGTTCCATAAAAAAGATGAATACAACTCAAGTCTTAAATATAATAATGTGCCATTAACATTAATGAATAAATCGGTATTTAACAATAGTAAAGCGTTTAGTGGGTATTCAGTGAATGACTTGCAAAAAGCCAAGGAGTTTTATAGTAAAACTCTTTCATTCGAAATATCTGAAATTAATGGATTGTTAAATCTACATATTGGAAATGGTGCAAAAGTACTAATTTATCCTAAATCTAATCACGTTCCGGCGACTTTTACTGTCCTTAATATCCCTGTAGACAATATTGAGCAGGCTGTGGATGAACTAGCTAAGCGGGGTGTGCATTTTGAAATATATGATGAAGCCGAACTTAAGACGGATGAAAAGGGTATTTTCCGTGATGGCGGTCCAAATATCGCATGGTTTAAGGACCCGGCAGGTAATATTTTATCCGTTCTTGAAGAGTAGTAACTGAGTTTCCAAATGCAATATTATCATTAATGCCTAAAGATTTCTCTCCCCCCTTAGCCTTAATCATTGCCGAATAATCCAATTTTATTCTACAGTCATTAGTACCATTTGTTTTGTTGCATAGTTGGACGCGTTTTGCCAAAACTGGTCGCCATTAAGGCGTAAACATAAACTCATTGAACTTCAAAAAATAATCGATGAGAGGATTGGATCATTAACCGAGGAGGCAGAGATTGCAACTAATGTAAAACTAAACCCGCTATACATAGCCGACCGTAAAGATGAGATCGAATTTGTACGGTGGACTGCAACAATAATCGATTCAATCTTAAATCGAGATAAAGACCATAAACAGGTACAACTTGGAACTAGCAGAATACGATTGGAGTTAGCTGATGTCATAAAGTTCTAAAATATTCTTAAAAAAAGAATTGAAGAGCTAAATATAAGATTGAAAGAATCTAATAACTTACAAGAGTCTGACATTCTGATAAATGAGATCGATACGCTTGACAGCATCTTAGGTCGGTTGTTTGATTTGAAATATGGTGAAAACGGACGAGCCATCGAGATAGCAGAAGCCAATAATGATTTCAAGCGAGCAATCCGGTTACGAAAACAGCTAAATAAGATTCAAGATCTAGAAGACGAAATTAGCATACGAATACAAAACTAGAGCTGATAGAATAGAAATTTGCCACTACACACATCTTAACAGAAAGCTACATGATTCACATGAGTACATCAGCTTGTCGAATCTGGAGCACAATGCCATAATCTCGTTACAGCGCGGACACTCAATCTCGTTATCTAGTTCAGTTGATGCCGATTCTTCTTTTTGGTTCGGCTGTAGATCAAATTCGCTAATTGATTCAAGCTCTTGGTATTTAGGCTCCATCTTTGGTGGAATAAGTTTCGTACGACTATGTTTTAACATGATGATATTTATCAAAAATGACTATTATAGAAGCTAGGACTTGTAAGCGGGGGAGGGTAGTGTACGCATATATTCTCTAATATTTTCAGTTTCATGTCCGAAGTGATTTCTTCTGGCTTAATTGCATGGTATTCTAGCATGTGTAATATTATATTATAGGTGACTGTTTCTTCGCTAACTCCATAAATAGTGCAATTACAGTCGAGCCCGACATCTTCGCAGCGGATACAAAATGGTCGTTCTATACAATCTTCATACGTTTGGAACATTGGAATGCTGCAGTAAAATTTGTTATATTTACAGTGTGATGTATTGTACTAGCAACTACGATCTGTGGAATTCTAAGTGTGATTTGACACTAATAATACATCCAGCGATTTAATGAATAATCTAAACTTGAGCGGTGACCCCCGTTCCCCGTCTGTACGTTGCTGCTAATCTTATTAGACAAAAAGTCAACAAAGTTGAACATACCAAGCTGTGATTCACATAACTAGTCGACTGAAAGTTGTCACTATGGAAGAGATCCCAACTATCACTAGCGATATGATTGAAAAGCTCAAGAAATTGAATATCACTTCGGTTTATCAATTAGCCGTCCAGAATCCAACTGAGCTTGCGGGGGAATTTAAAGACACTTCTCTATCTGTCGAGTCAGCTTCTCGACTTATCGCAAATGCCAGAAGGATTTTAATTGAAAATGGGGGTCTCACCAATGAGTTTTCTACAGCTGATAAAGTTTTGGAAAAGCGAAATAGAATGTCAAGATATACCACCGGTTCAGATAATTTCGATGACTTTCTGAATGGCGGTTTTGAGACCCAAGCAATCACTGAACTAGTAGGTGAGTTCGGCTCGGGTAAGTCACAAGTTTGCCACACGATATGCGTCGCCGCTAGTAAACTTATCGAAAATAACCCTGACGAAGACTCGGGAAACATAATTTTTATAGATTCGGAAAACACGTTCAGAGCTGATAGAGTACATCAGATCGCTAAGCAACGGGGACTTGATCCGTTTCCCATTCTAGAAAAAATCTTTCATTGCCAAGTCTATAGCAGCGAACATCTGGAATCAGTTATCAATGATCTGGACAAATCAATTGAACAGTATAATGCTAGGATTGTGATTATAGATAGCATAATGAGTCTTCATAGAGCAGAGTTCTCTGGACGGGGAACATTAGCAGACCGACAACAAAGACTTGGAAAGATGCTAAACAAGCTTAGACGCTGTGCAGACATTTATGATGTCGCGGTTATAATTACTAATCAGGTAGTGTCATATCCCGATGGTACGCATCCCGGATTTGACTCAATGAAAGCGGCAGGTGGTAATATAATAGCTCATGGTTCCACGTACAGAATCTTTTTAAGAAAATCGGGTAAAAATAGGATAGCTACAATATTTGACTCTCCATGTCAACCGTATGAGCACGTGAAATTCTCAATCTCAGAAAGCGGAATCCAAGACGCTGTTATCTGTAAAACGGATGGGAGTGATTCGGGTTGGTAGAAGAAGCTATTCATTACAACATCAACGATGATAGGAAAGATTGGCTACTATTTCTGGCTTAGGTCTCTTATCGGGTTCTATATCCGGGTTATACAACCATTTGAAGTACCTAATTAAATATTCTAAGTAAAGATTGTAAGTACCAATCCATTTATGTAATGGATCAGCAGATTCAGGCTTTTTCAGAATATCAAAGAATGTTATGAGATTAATATTACTACAATTTAGGAACTTTTTGTTATTTACAAACTTGGAAAATTTGCACAAGATCTTAATATTGTCTTTTCGATAGCTTTGAGAAAGGTTCATTTCTCTATTAAGTGCAGTTATATAATCACATACAGTTGCTGCATTGTTGCTGCAACAATCATCATCTTAGTTGATTGCGAAAAAAGTCTTGTAACCCTTCCGTACTCTCTTCAATCCTACTATCAAGATCCACAAGCTGATAGTTATTAGAAACTAGAAAATTCGCCTTTGATCTTACAGTGCTCAAACGAACTTATCAGTACAAATAATTGCTATTCACGTATATAACTATGGATACCATTCTTATTTATATGATAGGAAAAATAAGAGGGTAATATTGTATGACAACCTTAGAGCAAAAGAAAAGCATACTTAATTTATACAATTCTGGCATAACCCCAGATATTATAGCACTTGAAACGGATTTAAGTCAAGATGATATAATGAATATAATAAAAGAATCAGAAACAGCAACAGCAACAAAATTAAGATCAGATAAGCGACCAAACATGCCACTAATAAGTAGTCTCTACCTCGACACCGTAGTAAATATAGATCTAGCTATCAAACAGGCACAACGTCGTGTATGGCAAGTCTTAAAAATAAAATCAGATTTTGATATATCTATGGAAGAAACCCAGAATATTCTGCAAAGTCTTGCTGGTTCAAAAGGCACCTTTGTGATTCTGTATATCGATCTTGTAGAATCTACAAAGCTATCAATGATACTTCCAGTTGATAGTCTTACTACAATAATTCGAGCGTTTACTCAAGAAATGTCTATGATGATATCGGCCTATGGAGGATATGTATTAAAATATGTAGGAGATGCTATTTTGGCTTTTTTTGTAGTTACGGAATATGATAAAGAGAAGAAGCAGGAAAATAATGTGTATCTGCCATGTATAAATGCCGTAAATGCTGCATGTTCAATGATTAGAGTTGTATGTAATGGCATTAATCCAATATTAAATCAATACGATTATCCGGAATTACGGGTCAGGATTGGAGTCGATGTTGGAGAAAGTGCAGTAGTACAATATGGTTGGGATACACATTCTAAAAATGGGAAGGTTGTGATGAAAGAGGCTCATCTTGATGTATTGGGATATACTGTTAATATCGCTACAAAAATGACTTCCATGGCTACACCAGATCACATTGTGATAGGACAGATGGTCTATGACCTATTAGATGAAAAACTAAAGCGAGAATTTAGATTATTACCTATTAGTACAGAAATGTGGAATTATGTAAGCAATTATACGGATGGAAAAATTTATAATCTTTATGAAAGTATAACATAGGAAAAATTAGTGTGTGGTTAGAGTCGGATCCTCTGTCATATTGTATCAATTAACGGAACCGATTTGAGATGTTAATGCGAGATTCTCAAGTTAATATTGATATGACATAAACTGATCCTCAATCAATAGCCACTCTAGGATTGCATCCTAATTATTTTGCACGACCAGATAGTATCTTTCCAAGACCGAGCTTTCCTAACGCTAATCAACTAATTAATAGTACAAAAATATGATAACCAGTGTAAATTAAGATTAAGGAGCTATTTCAGCAACATTAGCTCATAAGCAAATTCTTATTGTCGTAAATGAATGAACTAGTGACTAGCATAGCGCAAACAGCTCTCTGCTTCTGTATTTCACAAATCAATTAAGAAGTGGAATGCTTATCGATATGCAAACTCATTGAAATAGAATATCTGCTGCATGAACAGCACGTATTCTGTCTTGCAACGAAAACAGGTTCTATTATTTGAATAGAAACAAATCTTTAGAGCTGATAAAATTCCTTGAGGAAATGTATGATTATAACATGAGTTCGCTCGAGGAATATGTGGAAAATAAGGAGAAGAAAAGAAAAAAGAAAAATAGCTTCTGACGTCGATCATCAGGAGAGTACTGAGAATTGAAAACTTCGATCAACACATAATCCCATCGAGTTTCGAGTCATTCGAACAAAGCATAGCCAATGAAGGTAACATAAAACCCGCCTTCGTAGATAGAAAACCGGCCCATAAAAATACATCCATCTAACAAACTCATAATTTCGCTTAGATAGCACAAACATATACGAATTAGACAAAATTCATGGCAGCGAATACACTGATTTTGTTGGGCTGCCTTAGAATGTGCAATTTGTGAAATCACAATGCAACTCGACGTGTATCAAAGAAATGGAGATTTGCTTTACTTCAATAGGGACCTTTAATTGCCATCATTTTTCATTCAGTTTGTTATTAGGGATCATTATGGGTGTGGGTTAGTACCGCTTCCTCCGCCCGACGGGTCATCTGGAGGTTCATGACTGCCTCCACCATTAAGTTTGTTTTTAATCTCGTGGGCCTTGTCTACATAATGGCTATCCTTTCCGATATCCTTGTCTAAAACCTTTTGATCTATCCCGTTTAGTATCTGCTAACACGTCAGACGTTACTATTGTTCATTATCAGCTAGACCTAACTTACACCTTCCATGAAGCCTCTCAGATGCGATCCACTATTGATGTGAGAATATGAACAATGTTATCTAAGCCCATTACGGAATAGAGCAATGGTATTTTATGATATTAGACCGCAAACTAGGTAACCTACAGAGAAATTCTACATTGTCATATAATATGAATAGTAAAGCTCAACATTGTCAAGGTTTATCGTAATTCTCTTCGTTTATTGAAGGTGATAGTGGAGGTTCCAAACTTGCTAAAATACAAACTTGTGCATGAATCGTTTGCGCAATATTACGATAATGCTTTAAGCCATACTCTTCTAACTATCTGTATATAACATGGGAAAACTCCTTATAGGTTGCTCGGGTTGGAATTATGGTAGTCTGCCAGGAGAGAATGGTGGATGGATTGGAGTATTTTATCCAGACAGAGAAACCAAGAGATTGAGGCATTATTCTGAATTCTTTGATACTGCAGAGATGGATGCCTCATTCTATGAACGATTCTATAACTGTATGACAAAAGGTACATTTATTGGTATGAGCAAAGCGACCCCTCCCGAATTTCAGTTTTCAGTCAAGGTCCCCGAAACTATTACTCACAAGAAAAGACTAGACGTTAAAAAGAATGTTCTAAAAGATTTCGAAGAATTTCTTGAAAAGATTTCACCATTGAGAAGCGCTAACAAACTAGGGGCGATATTAATACAGCTACCACCAAGTTTTACGGTTAGTGAATTTAAGAATGTCGAGTCATTTCTGAATGAGTTATCGACCTTTTCTAAGATAGGCAGTGGGGGGTTTCATGAGTCTGAAAGTGGTAATAACGACGCTTATCAATACGCCCTAGAATTTAGAAATCCTTCATGGAAAACGGAAGGCCCATGGGAATTACTAAGACATTATAATATCGCATCAGTAATAACTGATTCACCGAAAAAAGAAAACCTTGAATTTCTATCCGAAACTATTGTGACTACAGCTGATCACTCTTTTGTTAGGTTTCATGGTAGGAATGTTAAAGGTCATTATTGGTATGACTATTTGTATAACAAGGAAGAACTAGAACCATGGGTTGAAAAAATAGACAAAATAAGGGAAGAGACTAGAGTCCTTAGAGTCTACTTTAACAACCATTATGGAGGCAAAGCTGTCATTAACGCATTAGAATTTAAAGAAATGTTGGGGATCAAGCTATCAGAAAAGGAAGCAAGCAAGTTAGAAAATGCTAAATCATATTTAGGAATATTGAATTGAATCTTTACTCAAGTCAATTTCCAATATTTCACTTAACGTAACTAACCATAATTTTTCCTATACGCCAAGTTTACTACAAGATTTGAGCAGGGAGCGGGATCTTGGACTGTACATGTGTAAGGGAATAATAGAAGCACACGGTGGTAAGATTTGGGCCGGAAATAACAGAGATGGAAAGGGCGCTACTTTTACGTTTACATTGCCATTAAGTAAGTGAATATAAGAATTGGATAAGGTACAAAATTATTCCTCCCAATTTCCACATCCTGATAATTATTATTTTTTATATCTAGATTCAAATGATTGTGATTTGTTTTGGCGTCAATTTGCTATATGTGTTACGATTTGATTAGTATAATACCATTCTCATGGCAGATAGTCTTGTTACCAATACTACACTCTAAAACCTTATTTCTAAATTGCCTGCACTCACTCAAATTTAGCCGCTTCTTTCCTTAAGGTTCCCTTGCCATTAGTATAGAATAACAAATGACGATGAAGTCCTTTATCTAATAAGCATCATACGATAAAATTATACTTAAGTGGCGATTACAAACTTAATTGCCCTTTCAAACACGGCAGCGGTTTCCGTTAAGGGCATGGATTCTCCCCCAACCCTTTATTGTAAATACAATTGTAAATTATTCCAGTCGCTGTACCCACTTTATCTAACTGATAGATACGCTTCGTAAGGTTACTTATTTTGTTGGTGGTTTCCTCATATATCCATGAAGATCACTCACGAACTAGACTATTGATTTGTATTAAATAAGAATCGTATTTGATTCTTATCTGATTTAATTGTTATTGAAATATTGACTATCCTAAATAAGTCATTTGTAAATCTTTCTTAGAGTAGATATAATTGAATAAGCTTGATGATAAAAAGTTCACCCAGAGCTTGACTATAACTTTATTATTGGTTACTTTGATAGTTCCTATGTCGTTACACTCCTCTGGAACTTCAGGTTTTGAAGAAGCTCTTGCAATAGAATACGACAAGACCCAGGTTACTTCAGAAATTAATGAATGTGGAAATGGCGAATTCCCTCTAAGCGTCTTGTGTCAGAATTCAGATTCTGAAGTACAAGGAAATGAAAATGCAATCAATATTATTGGACATCAGACTTCAATTAATGGTCAATCTATAGGATCGGTTCTTAAAGTAACGAAAATTGTTCTCTGCCCTGAAGATGTCGTCTGTCCGACCCCTTCAGATTTTACTCTTTCGGTATCAGGTAATAATCCGTCACCTAGTTTATTTCCCGGCTCTTCTCAAGGTACCTTCGTTAGGTTAAACTCTGGAATGTACTCAGTAAGTGAAAAATCCCCCTCTAACCCTCCAGGACTCACTTTGCAAACATCATTTTCTCCTGGATGTAATGGTGCAATAAGCTCTGGCGAGTCCCTTTCATGCACTATAGTAAACCAATACACCATTTTTGAGTGTGGGCCAATACAAAACCTAAGTGACAATGAGGGAAGTTCATTGTTCCCGCAGATAGCTCGCGTCTGGAAATAACGTGTATGTGGTGTGGGCGGATAATACTAATCCAACAGGATCCATTGATTTATTCTTTAGAAAAAGCATAGACGGCGGTTCTACTTTTGGTCCTACTCAGAACCTATTGGAGAACGCTCCAGGTGAATCCGTTGGACAACCACAGGTAGTCGCATCAGGAAATAATGTGTTTGTGGTTTGGGATAATGGAAATCCTGAAGATGGGAATAAAATATTGCTCAGAAAAAGTATTGATGCGGGAATGACCTTCAGTCCCATAGTGGAACTTAGTGATACAATTCCAGAATCATTTACTGCTCCACAAGTTATTGCATCAGGTAACAACGTATATGTTGCTTGGGAATCCAATACAAACGTATTTTTCACCAGAAGTTTAGATGCTGGAGCTAGCTTTGAACCCGTAAGCATTGGAGATGAAGCAGGTGGTAATTTTGCGAAGATAGCCACATCAGGCAACAACGTAGCGGTTGTATGGCAGAGCGCACCTGGAGGACAACCAGGCGACATTGATACCTTGTTTGCAGTGAGTACAGATGGAGGGGCTAGCTTTGGACCCGTAAAGAACTTGAACGAAAGCATTGGGGGTCGTAACACTAATCCTCATGTGGCTCTGACAGGAAATAGCGTGTATGTTGTTTGGGAACATGATACTGGCAAGACGGATATAGTCTTCGCCAGAAGTACAGATGCTGGAACCAGCTTTGATCCTGTCAAGATCCTGAGTCAAGATACTCCGGATTCATTTGAACCTCAGTTAGCTAGTATCGGGAGTAACGTATACGTGATATGGGGTGGAGAAGACACTTTCTTTTCCAGAAGCACGAATGAAGGAGCTAGCTTTGAGCCAGTACAGAACCTGAGTAACAATGGAGGAGATTTCACACATGGCGGCCTAAGGATAGGAGTGTCCAGCAATGATGTGTATGTTGTGTGGGTGGACAATTCGTTAGGAAATGAAAGTGTATTTCTTGCCAGAAGTACAGATGCTGGAACCAGCTTTGATCCTGTAAAGAATATAAGTGAAGAAATTGAAGAGTCGCTTTCACCAAACATAGCTGTGTCAGGGAACGACCTCTTCGTCGTATGGCAAAGCTCCAATGACATATTTTATAGCAGATGCACAGAACGATAGTATACAATTGCACTTACTAGACCAACTGGAGCTAGTAAGTTAGAGCTAGTACAATCAACGCTAAGTAAATACGGATTGGTCTTATCCCGATCCTATTCATGGTTATCAATAAGCAAAATGGAAAAAAGAAGTCCCCTCCTTAAAATCACTTAATTCCATAAATTCAATAAAAGCTAAAGCACTCCCAATTATCATTTGGGCGGCTAATTGATAATAATTAGATTAGCTCGTTAGAATTAATCTATTCCTTCAACTCATAGATCTTTAAGATACTTTCGACCCAAGGATAAGAGTAGGTCAGCTTCTTTTTTTAACCTATGCTGTCTGGTCTTTGTGCTTTCAAAACTTGCGCGGAATATTGAAACTTTGGCTCTCATGAATGCCTTGTAACAAATAAGGAAATTAAGAATCTTCTCTAAAGCGTGATCCTCACTTCTTGACACATAGGCTTGTACAAAATATAACTGGAGGTTCTTGTGATTATTGTATTCCAAATTCATGGAAAGATGAGCAACATCTTATGCAACATCAGCATATCTAAGAGAATCGTTAAACTCAACTCTGTCATATAAGTAATAGTTTCTATCTATATCTATCGAAAATGTTCTTTAGATATAGATCTCCGTGAATATCTCTGATTTTCTTATCTCTGATTCTAGTGAGAAAAAAATTTTCATTATTATCTATGAATTTGATTAGCTGGTCTTCAGCTCGGGGTGTAGGATGTTTAAGTCTAGCTAATGTTGAAAATTCTCTTTAATTTTGTATTTTAGGTATTTTGGTTGCCCATAAAACATAATCAATGATTTTTGACTGTAAGATCCTAGGATCATGATCGAGTAGTCTATCATATTCTTCCCTGTCAATCTGCAACCAATCCATAAAATAATGCAGCCATCTATGATAGTACTCTCTAGTTACTTCTGAAGGTAAAGAGGAAATGAAACGACGGTATACTTCTTGTGAGCTGAGTTTATAATCATTTTCTAAAGTCATAAAACTATGACAATAAATAGATGATAGTAATATTTATGCTAGCCTACACAAACTAAAACCTTATTTCTACGTAGATGTATTAATATGTTGAATTAATGTAGGTGTCCAAGAACAAATTTGCTCGTTAGCAGAAGGGAGTTACGCATATGAACCTCATGTTATATAAGGCAATATCAAAGCAGTATAATGACCATGAAATTCTTGCATATGTAAATCATATGATCCCACAGAATGTGTTGTCGCAATTTAAAAACAATAACTATCAAGCAGATCAAACTTTTAGAGTTATACTTCAGTGGTTTAAAAATGACTTTATGAAATGGATGCCGAAGAATTTGCAATGTAATGTATGCAATGTACAAATGAAACTGCAACTTTCGCCAGGCAATTCATGGAAAGTAAGAGCTACCGAGATTTACGAATGTATCAAATGCGGTTCAAATTCTGTTTTTCCGCGATACGGTGAAATTAGAAAAATTGCAGATACTCGGGTAGGAAGATGTAGCGAATGGTCGATGCTTTTTGGGGCTATTTTAAATTCATTGTCATTTCCCACTAGAATTGTACATGACTATCTAGATCATTGCTGGAATGAGACTGTACATTAGATCAAAATGGAGACACATAGATTCAACTTTAGATTACCCAATTTCTTTCAACCATCCCCATTATTATGAGCAGAATTGGAGCAAAGAATATGAGCATGTCATAGCATTTTCTTCCAACAATATAGAGGATGTTACCAGATTCTATACCGAGAAATGGGATACTGAAGTTTTGATAAGGAGAATGAAAAATAAGACTGATAGAAAGATTAGCATGCTCTCTAAAGAATATCTTAGATTATGATTTGCAGTTTACAAATAGTAATAGGCTTTGACCCAATAAATGAATGGCCGTCCACCTTGTTATCATTGATCTTTCTTTGCATTAAGTAATAAAATATAAGTGGCAAAGGCGGTAGCTCAATCTAGGTTCTTGACTGTATTCGGTATAATGAATGAGAAGTATATTGACCCTCCAAAGACTGTTTGACCTTTAACCCTTACCGTTCTCTGCAGTATATAATGGAGTCTTATAGAGTTATCACTACTGTAAAGTTTATTTTATTTCTGTACTCTTTTGTTACGGATTGCAATTAGTGAATTAAACTGCTATCATACTAGTCGTTATTATTAATGGGGCTACATTGGTAACGTTCTCGGATGAATCACTAGTGATAAGCTGGTAATAATTGTCAATTTGGAGGTGTATAATGCCAATGTCAGATCCCCAACCCATGTGCCGTTTTAATTCTTCGGTTGCGACCATATGGTACCTGTGTAACGGTCGTCAGTTTATTACATACTATATCGTAGTGATTGCTTTTAATTTTTTGTTTTAAGTGACCATAACTACTAATGTAAGTCAGCAGCCAATTTGACTGTCCGTTATCTGGAGTATTGGTCCCACCAACGATAAATAATGCCAACGATAAATAATAGGATATGCAAAAGAATGAATCTTCTGCAAAAAGTGCAAAGGATATCGTGATGGAGTATCTGCGGGCTGCGGAGCGCCGGGATTTTAAATCGGCCAGAGGCTATTTAAGCAATAACATATCGTACGTGTCGCCGCTTAATTCGTTTGATAAAGCTGAACCATACCTGAAATATTTTGAACACGTGAACCTACCCAAATTAGACATCAAGAAGGGGTTCGCGGATAGCAACGATGTCTGCATCCTCCACGAGTTAAAGGTTGGCACGCCACCAGTAACATCCCTTGTGTGTACTTGGTTTCATGTTGATGATGATGGAAAAATAAGTTCGATTAGGGTGGTTTTCGATCCACGACCTTACATTCAGCAGAAGTAAGGAAGGAGTAGGACAGGTCATGAAAGCTATCCAGATCAAGAAATACGGTAGTAACGATATGGTTGAGGTCAATGAGACAGCATCAGGTACCAAATATATCTCCAGGAAAAATTCTGGTCAACATAGAGGCCGCTGGAGTAAATCCAGTAGATTGGAAAATCCGAGAAGGATATATGCAACAAATTATGCCACTTCAATTCCCTTCAACTCTGGGAATAGATTTTTCAGGTGTTGTCAAACATCCAGAAGAAGATGCGCCTTCAGATTTCAAGCAGGGTGACGAAGTATACGGACAAGCCTCGGTATTCAGCGGTGGCTCCGGAGCGTTTGCAGAATTAGCTTTAGCAAACAAGGATAGTATCGCACGCAAACCAAAAACGCTAAATCATTTAGAGGCCGCAGCATTACCACTTGTTGGTGTTAGTGCTTGGCAGGCACTTGTGGAGTACATTGGATTATCAAAGGATAAGAAAATTCTAATCCATGGTGGAGCAGGAGGAATAGGATCTATAGCCATACAACTTGCAAAACATCTAGGCGCATATTTGGCAACTACTGTAAATGCATGTGATAAACAGTTTGTACAAGAATTAGGAGCAGACCAGGTGATAGACTACAAGACAGAGAATTTCGAAGATATGGTGCATGACTATGACGTAGTTTTTGATACTGTTGGCGGCGAAACAAACAAGAGATCGTTTAAAGTTTTGAAGAAAGGTAGCGGCATGATTGTTTCCACGTTAGAACAACCAAATTCAGAGCTAATGAATCAATATGGAATCAGAGCAGTATTCTTGCTCAGTCAAGTGAGTAGACAACGATTGACAAAATTAGCAGAATGGGTAGATCAAAATAATATTAAAGTGAACATTGACAAGACGTTTTCACTAGGCGAAGCTGCTAAGGCACTTGATTACCAAAAAGAGGGACACCCAAGGGGTAAAGTAGTCTTAACTGTATAAGATCTTGGATTGCATACAAATGTGTTATAGATGTCATAAGGATATAGAAAAGTTAAGGGCATGGTTAGTGTACAGAAGCTAAATAACCAAAAACACTCGAACCCTAGTATATGCGGTGTCAGGATCCCGAAGGACAGAGCTATACTGACCTACACTCTACACAGTAGAGGGTAGGGCAGCCAGTCTGAGGACATGAATTGATTTTCAGACAAATCCCACCGAACCCGGACCAAAGAGCTGTTGTCTCTTGCCTTCCATGTACCAACGCTGCGATTGCAAACACAAAATCAATCTTCCTATTAACAGAGCAATTATCCACAGCTCGGTATCTGACGGGTGGATACCAGGGTAGCTGATTTTAAGAAGGGCGAACGGGCTTCGAACTAGATGTGAGGTAGACAATCCTTACAAACGCAAAACAAGGTTGAATGGAATAGAATCTTGAGGAGAAGGTAGATAATTACAAGAATCAATCTAGGACGTTTGAGTAACTTGTTTTGCTCTTATCGTAGTCCGTGTCTTGTGGCGTACTTGTTGCTGTTCGTAATGCTGTAGTAAGCTTACTCATCGAAGGGTCTATGCGTACCATGTTCTTAGTATTGTGTATGCTTTCTCTCGCATTGCCTTTCTATGTCGCTGCCAACTAATCGCTACTTCTAGCGGTATAATTGTTAAAATGAGTTGAGATGAGTAATTATATGAAGACAAACAAGATGAAATCATCAAATATGAACAATCTATCAAATGGTTATAGCAGTATATTTTCTAGCCCCACAGTACCCAGTTTCTCGTTGCTATTATTATTGTCATTTTTAACCCTATTATTAGTATTTTCTCAAAGTGCTGCTATGGCTGCAGTAGACATTGATACTTCCGGAGATGGAAGAGCAGCTGCTTTTAATGGCGAAGAAGGAATTGCCACAGACGGGGATAGCTTCTGCAGCATTACAGATGATATTGCAGGAGGAAAGTTTTCATCATTATTTGAAGGGATAGTAGGAGAGTGTGATAATTCACAAATATCAAACCAGTTTCTGGTGGAGTACTCATATACAAAGAATCCTGTAAAGTCAGGAGAAAAGACCTATCTTACAATAGCTGTTAAGGATAAAGAAACTGGAAATCCAATCTCAAATGCATATCTAACACTAGATATCAAACCTACATCATCATTAACCACATTCGAAACTAGTACGGTTGGTGCCGCAGTAGCCGCTGCCAGGTATATCCTCAAATCAAAAAGTAGGACAAGACAAAGCAACTCAGACTATGTATACAGATAACGATGGACGTGCAACGTTTACTGTACAAGTAGGATCTAAATCGGATTTAGGTACATATGATACAGAACTCGAAGTTGCAAAAGATAGTTATCAATCAAGTTTCGAACAAATAGATCTTCGTGTGGTATAGGAAAAATTTCAATACTCTCCTTTTGATCTTACTTGTCTGGAGTTAATGAGTTCTTACTCTATAACAAGATTTGCATGCGTATCAGATATTTTTAGTCGAAGTCTGGCTATGCCCTGTTCTATTCTGGTTAAAACTGCATCCCAATCGGGATACGCAATATATTTTAACAGTATTCTGCCCAATATCATTATGGAATACAAATTCCTGCTCAAATCTCTGGCCGGTAACTGGACTAGAAGGAGATGGCTGGATTTTCGGAATGGTCATAGTGTTTATCTAATATTTTTGATGACATTTGCAAATTTTGTTACGATACAATATGGCCTTCTCATTGACCAGGTACCTTTCTTAAAGAATCTATTTGAAAGTATTTGGCTATTCGCCGTCATTTACGTTTCTGTATATGTACCCGTAGCAATTGTTATTGGGTATTGGCACCGCAAAACTCAATGGAGAGTAGAACAGCATGCCTTATTTAAGGAGAACGTAATAGGGGCAACCATGTGGTTATTTGTCATAGATCTTATTGACGGTAGAGTTTCTGAAGAGGAAAAGAAACAGATGAGAGATATGCTATCCAAGATTGTACGAAAGCCACCTAAGCCACCTACGTAGGAATGTAACCAGGTTGTTTATGCTTCTCTCCTGGTCGTCCTACCTTTTATTATGAGAAAGATTTTTAGTCATTATAGCTCATATACTAATACCAGCAGCCAGCAGTTAGCAAAATCCAGGATAGACGACCATATTTGGCTTCACAATCGATATTGGCCGCCAATTAAGAGAGTATAGGAGAGTCATATTCATTTCCACCGAAAGCGATTATTCTAAGTTGGTTTTAGAAAATGAACCCGTAACATCGTCAATTGGAGGTCAAGAGTCATCTAGTAAAGAAGATTCAGTCTAAATGTGACATACGACGGTTGCAGAAAGGTTAAGAATATCAATAACTACAATAATACTGCTTCATTCATTGAAGCAAAGCACTAGATTCCTATCTCTGGGGTATAGCTAGATATCTGCCTTTATGGTCTAGTTATATCCCACTGGCTGCTTGAGCAAGGGACCAGAGGTCATATATGGTCGTACAGAAGGGAGAGGGGTAGATTGTATCCTCCACTAAAAGGTTTTCTGTATTTCATCAAAAACTTTATACAAAATTCGTTACTAAATCGGACACGGGAGGTACTGGATTGGGCCTATTTATTTCCAAAAGTATAACCAAAAAACATGGCGGGGATATATGGGCTGAGAATAATAACTATGACGGGGATACGGGAGCAACGTTCACATTTAGTTTGCCAATGAATATCCCACCTTAGAAAGATAAGGTGTTCTTAAAGAAATGTGCTTCAGTCCTAAACTTAAATGAAATAGAAAAGATACTAGAGCATATTCAAACCCAGCGAATAAGTTAGGGATTCCAGCGTTGCAAATCTATTTTGCAATTATGTTATATTTTACATCTTGTGCGAAAGCTTGTTCTGGTTCGCTTTTGTTGGCTGATGATGGTAATCCATTTAGAGATTTACAATCTAGATGAATTGCGCACAATTATTATTCCATATGGTAAACTGTAACATTTTTAACTGATTATAGCGTCGTCTATTGACTTGCATAATGAGGACGTGAGAAAGGAAGTTGGAATCACTAGGACACTGATAGAGTTACACAGATACTATCTTCAAGATAACAAATTTGATGAAGGTGACTTAATCTATTACAGGATAAACTATAGGCTTGAGGCCTTATTTGGGATAGAAAGGCAGAAGGCTCAAAGCCTGCATGCAGCATACCATAAGGATATTCCAAGATCAATTTCTGAAGGATATTGTCATATCTGCGATACCATTGTTAAGTTTATTCCGATAATATATGGAGCATCAGAAAGAGAAAGAAAATCGTTGGAAATGGCACAACACAAAGGAAAATTAATTATAGCAAATTTGGATTGTATTGTAATAAAGGAAGGAGTTAAAATACCATTATTTGGATGCAAGATTTGTAAGACTGCATTACCAAAATATGGTACTATGCCATAGTTCAGGTGCCTACCGACTGGTTTACTAATTTTTGTAGATAACACTGAAGAAATTGCATTTTAGATGATATTGCTATCTTCAAATAGTAATGTACATATCTTTTCCAACTGCCAATAGTAGCTCAAGCTTCCTTTTTAGCTATCAATTAAATAGATAGGTACTAGTCCATAATTCTACTCCACACATGATACTCATCATTTTCCATACTTTCTTCAAGGACGTCTAAGAAGTTATCTTTGTCCGTTACCTTCAAGCAATAATTGCAGATCCACTTCATAAGAGTATAACGATAGTATTATAGAAATGTGTTTCTAAGAGCAATAATTGTGTTCGATAAGCCTCAAATATGAATGGTCTCACAAGAAAATATCAAAAGACGTTCAGAGGTTAGTGAACACCAGCGTTGAGGAAAAAGAATCTGTGCTGGTCTGTAAAGTTTGTTGAACGTATGAAAAACCCATTTCGATCTTATACGTATAGGCTTTCAGAATAGTTAATGCATACCCTTAGCTAGATTTATTCTAATTCTGCTCTAATGAGTCTTAACAGTTGTTCAGCAGTAATTGGCTTCCTAATGAAACAGCCTATACTCTTTAGTGGATGCACTTCTCTTGCTGCATCCATATTTATTTCTCCAGAGGTCATAAAACAAACCCTGACATTGAGGTCCTTCTGTAATAATTTTTGAGCTAATTGAAAACCATCCATCATAGGCATGTTTACATCAATTAGTAATAGATCATAGAAATTAGGTCTGAATTCTAATAAAGCGGTTACGGGATTATCATAACTATAAACCTGCATAGTTGGATCACTTTCTAGTCCAATGCGTAAGGTAAACACAATGTCAGAGTTATCGTCAACCACTAGAACCCTCTTGTGCAGTTGGGGACCATGAGAGAATTGTGATGAAGATGATTCTATTTGGTTCGGTTTTAACTTTCCTGTATGAACGGTCCCATTCTTGGGCTCTAGATTATCAGTGGGATCTTCTTTATTCATCTCGTCCTAAAATCAACTATTTATGATGAAGCTGTAAAAGCCCAAGGAATAAAAATCTTATGATGTTTTTTAACAGATATTATGATATTTTCATCTGTCAAAATTAGAGGAAGAAGATTTTTTACTGTAATTAGAACATCATTGTAAATCCCCGAAGTCCCTTCATACTTTTATCGATTTATCTAACTGTTCTGCACCGGATCTTCTGGTCGATTGATACTAACTGAGAAAGGGTAAAATCTATCCGAATATTCAAGTCACTTCTTCAAATATGTGGTGTTGGTGATAACAGTAGAGGTCCAGGGGATAGTTGTCATACAGAAATAGAATATCTTATCAATCTCCTATTGTACAACTGTTCCGTAGGACCATTTTTTTAGGTGCATCAGAAGTATATCCTGAGACAACAAAAGATGATGAATGAATAACTTGGTCACCATTTCGCCGTCCAACCTTCGTATGAGATATCAAATGGTTTTGATCCTGCAGCAGGTAGGGCAACCAGGATTCTTGTCTCATAATTTCCTGGTCGTCCTTACTTTTTTCTAATAATTTTTGTGCCGCACCGTTATTAACCAGTATCATACGTGTGACTAACTGCCAGCAAATTTTTTTCTAACAAGCAAAGCAACAATTGACGTTCCAGTAAATGTGGCACTCCAGTACAGCCATAGATTATCCAGAAGTTAAAGCAGGAGCCAATGAACATGCAGGATTCATTGATGCTCCAGATATGAATGCAAGAAAAAAATTGTCAAGGCAACTATTCCTCCGATGACAAGTCCGCCGTATCCTCTTAATTCTTTGGTATAGACAACCACCACTATTACAGCCATCAAGTATCTACTGGATCCAGTCGTTGACATTCAGACATTATTTTTAGATTGTATGTTTTCACCTTGACCAAAAACCTTAATTAATATCAATAAAAATTTCTGATGATGGCGACAAGTTCATCAGAACACAAGTCTCAAAATAAGAAGATTACGCGTCTTGATTTTCTGAAATTAGCGGGGGCTGCAGGAGCAGTAGGTGCTACTTTACCATCACTTTTATCGTTTAACCAAGTCATTGGTGGTAGTGGTACCCATAATAATAATACTAATAATATCAATATTAACCAGACTTCAAGCAATACGAATACAAGAATGAATAAAACATCATCACCATTTCATATCTTTGATTTGGACGGTGCTAAACCACAATTCCAGACTATAACAGGAAGCATGACCACAATGAATGCAGATAACTTTCCAATATTAGCAGGGATGGGAGCGGTTTTGCTTCGTCTGCAGAAAGGCGGAGTGCGCGAACCCCACTGGCACGCCAATGCAGCTGAGTTAAGTTATTGTGTTGCTGGAAATGCTAGAATGACCATCTATGGTCCTAATGCCCGTCGTGATACATTTACGATAAACCCTGGACAGCTAACCTTTGTCCCAAGAGGACACTGGCACAACGTAGAAAATATTGGTAATGAGGAGGCAAAATTTGTTATTGTATATAATAATGAACGTCCAGAAGATTCTGGGTATCTCAGAATCTGTTGGTTCTATGTCTGCACGAGTTTTAGATAGAATATTTGGAATCACCTCAGGATGTAATCATAGGACCAAAATCAGCCGTCTTTTCAAGTAGCATCCAGGTTCAGATTCCAAATACTAATCCACATACATTGAACTTGGCCGGTATCACTCCACAAATACAGACTTCGGGAGGAACTGGTGCATTGGGGATGGCTACTGATTTTCCAATACTCAAAGGTTTGGCATTGGTTTCTGATACGTTTGAAGCCGAGTGGAATCGTAGAACCTCACACTCATCCAAATGCAGTCTGAATTGAACTATGTTATTAATGGAAAAGTACGTTTCACAGTCTTTGGACCAAGTGGTGAGGTTGAGACATCCGAGATCGGTAAGGGTCAAGTCTTTTTTGTCCCATCTGGATATTTTCACTATCTAGAGAATCCCGATAGTATAAGAGATGGCACTGTGGCTTCCTTCTTTAATAATGAGAATCCAGAATTTATAGGTATTGGAGGAGGACTCAGTGCCTATTCTGACGAAGTTTTAGGTTCTGTATTCAATAAAGAACCAATATTCTTTAGTAGCCTCCCACGACTGGAGAAGAACGTGTTCATTACATCAGGAACAGAATAAGATGGAAGTACAGCGAAACAACAGCACCTCCAATATGATGTATGATGATCATACAACGATATCAATAACAGCCAAGGATATGAATGAATGACGAGAGTAATTAGATCCTACGGCTTGGATGTAATAAGGTAATGAAGATCCTATATTTACCGTGTTTCTTTTATATAAATGTCTCACCTTAGGATCAGACAAGGTTATCCGACAATGGCTTTAAGGTACTTTCAAGGAAAACTATAGGTTAGTAGCATGTCGAGCAACCCTTTTAGCTCTTCCTATCACTTCCGCTGCTGTTGTCACTGGTACTGACATGGCCGCATTGCCGTAGAAGCTCCAAGAATTTCAGTTCGGGATTCTGTACAGCGAGATAGGGTTACAATGCTAATTTGGTTGCACCTTTCAGCAATGATTCCTTGCTCATTTGTGGTGCCCTATCTTTTCCTCAATGTCAGTCTATTGCAGTCAATTATATCGAGTTTTGTTGATACAGTAGTACATCCTGCTCAAAGACAGATAATTATTTGAAGGCCGTCGGGAATTGAACTGTTCCAAGACAACATCAGTTACCATCGCAACGATCTTTGGAATAGTTCTTGCTGCCTCAATGATTTCTTTTTGTAATGATGCATCAGATTCAATGACTAACGATCCTTGCATAATAGTAACGTTGATACCAAAAGAATTATCAAACCTTTTCCATTTCAGAATAGAAACCCCCGAATCGTTGATTTTTCCTACCCATCTAAGATTTTCGAACCATTTTCCTGTTAGCTTTGAGGTTATACGATCAATATCAAATTTAGTAAAATGCATATCCAAATATGCCAGTTGGGTATATTTTCTGTCCTTATTGTTGCTATTCATTGAAGTTGTGGCCATGCCTAGATGTCGTCCTAATTTAGTCAATCGAAATCCATAATGTTTGATTTGTTCAATCAGGCCCAGATCAATGAGTCTCTTAATCGATCTACTAAGGCTTTGCTGATGCATATTAAGCTCCCTTACTAATCCATTGAATGTATAGCTAGGGTCACCATTTGCAGCGCTTTTTAACAGTAACAGGATCTTGTTATCGTTATCATGTAATTCATTCAATGTTCTTGAATTTAATACAAATGACTTGTTGCCATCGGTGCCATCAACCAACAGTGCCTGTTGACTTGGTAAGCCACCACGTGATTCAGAATACATGTCATCTGGCAATCTAGCACGATCTCCTTCATTATCCACTGGAATATCTGATTCGTTTGACACTAAGTTATGATTTCTACCATTTTCTCCAATATTAGCCTTTTCGCTTCGCTAAGGAACAAAGGAGCTTCAACTGAATTTCAAAGACAGGGATGTACGGTTCTACGATGATATGCACGAAAGAACACCAATATAGATAGTTAGCAATTTTTTGTCCCAGATGGATGAAATGAATTTATGCGTCAAAAGATGGTGGTGGAAGGAGACATAAGACACTGTTTTTAGTTCAAAAAAGGTTGGATTAAATCTATTCGTGTTCCATTAGTGTACTTGTCTTAGAATTACAAAAAAATATAGTATAATCCCTCATAATACGTATAAATCATTTTACTTACTAATTTAGGGGAGATTGAGACAATGAAAGTATTAATTGGTAGTAAATTCTTTGTGATAAATCTGCTTTTTCTTGTTGGTGCCCCTTTCTTAACTCTTGCAGTACAGGAGCAACTTGAAATCAGAGCCCAAAATGAACCTAGTTTAGTTGCTCTAAATTCAAGCAGCACAAACATCGATGAAAATGATACCGGTGTCTTGAGTAATGATAGCCTCTCTGAAGACAAAATGGAAATCCAGATCTGTGATGCATCTCATCCGTGCTGAAATCTTTGTGCCAACTTAGAGCACTAGCCGTATATCCATTAACATTTCATAAAGCATTTGGTAACAATATATATGCGCTTTAGCCCTTACTAGTAACATGTCCGAATATGTAGACGGCACATTTAGATGTACAATATGCGCAAAGGAGTTCCTTACGAAAAAGGACGCTGATTCTCATTACCGAGAGGATCACTCTACCGAAGTCGTCGATATACATGAATGAACGTCAGATTTGGTTATCACCACAAGGGCTACAACGATTATGATCAAGTAGGTTTTCAAGATGCGTGATTCATCTCATTCACTTTGAAGTAATCTAGATATGAGATTTAAAAGCTGACAGTAGTGCTGCCTTTTTCCCGAATCATACCGAATTTGCTCATATACATAATAGATTAGTAATAGGCAATTGCCACAAAAACGTAATGAATGACCTACTTTCTTTCTTCCCATAATTCCCTTTATGTCTTTTGTATTATTTCTATCAATAGAATTCGATCGAGGTAGTTGTCATATCAAAATTGACCACGGTAAGTAAATGACTCATAACTTCATGGTCACTTGTTAAGGGATCAGGAGGTGAATTGGTTCATACCTATCCACTATGATATTTATTACTAATAATTCCTACATCATTTATTATAGCATCTCAATTGAAAGTAATAATATAACATTCAATCGAACCTGTTATTATATTCAAAATTTCATCCATAGAATATAATCATGCTAGAATGCAACAACAACTATGGAAATAATAGCAGAAATGATTTGCGTAAAGTTTGTGAAGCGGCCTTATCTGCGAGTAGAAACGTAATATTTGCCGCATTGGTAAATACGAATGGGATACTGATTGTTGGTAAATATAGGTTTGATCATCTTTCCAAATTATCTAAGTCATCTTCTGAAAAGATTAGTACCTGATGTGTCTAAGGGTTGTGTATTCTATCTGGAACGATTACTACCATATTTAATGGGGGCCCGAAAGGTAAACAATATTAGTAACAAGAATGGTGGGAAGCTGACTAAAAGGGATGGAAAACGAATAGAATTAGATCTATTAAATGTAGATGGAAAAGTAAAGACGGCCATCACCAAGATTCCAGAACTACCAAATATGTTTTTGTGTGTCGAGTACATTTCAAGTTGAGAATTCCTACAATTGAATTTCTTTTTTGAAATTAATCACGACATTCGCAGGTTTGCTTTATGAGGCCAAGGATATTTGTTTGACATTGGAAAGACAGTTGTCTTGCATCAATTAATACCAAAGATTTAGATGTATTAGAATCTTACAATCAGTCATCGTCTATTGTTATGATTTGGTAAATAACTTAATAGTTGTTTGTTAGTTAGTTTTTGCGAATAATGCTGAGATAGCAATACTTCGCTCAAAAATTTAATGCTTAATCATTTAGCTAAATTAACACTCATAGAAATTGTAAAACTGAAGGAAACAAAAGACAAAATTATTTTTAGCAAGAAAACTATCATTTTTTTAGGAGGACGAAGTATGAATAATATGAGCGTATATTAAGAGCAAGGACTAGATAGCCATTAAGTGGACCAAATAGGTCGGTTTTGATGTTAAATTCCATTGTTTCTAAGAAAGCAGTTATTTCGTTAATGCTTGCAAGAATATTCTATACAGTAAATTGGTTTAATGTCCCCTCTATTTTCATTTTCATAGCTGTTGATTTTGACGAGGACATTTCTGTATTAGGACTAATAACTGCGAGTTTTTTTATCGGTGTTGGTCTCTTTCAGGTTCTCGCGGGAATTCTTGCTGCCAAATATTCTCCAAGAAAAATTGCTATTCTTGGTATCGCAATCGCTTCTACCGCAGTTTTTTTCTCTGCATTCTCCGTAGATTTGCTATCTATTGCAGTACTCAGATTTATTGTAGGATTAGGGATGGCTTTTTTCTTTGGTCCAAGTGTTATACTAATTTCAGGATATGTGGGAAAGCAATCTGAAGGCTTAGGCATGGGGCTGCTCAATTCAGCCCATGCTATTGGTGGAATCATTGGCCTCTTTGTATGGGTATTAGTGGCGGAGCTCTTTGGATGGAGAACAAGTATAGTTCTGAGTGCAATAGCTGGTCTCATAACCTTAATCATCCTACAAATGTGGTTACCGAAAACAACTGAACCGCACCAAAAACAACGAGAGAAAATAAAACCTGAAATAAACGATATACACAAGAATAAGCCCCAAGACATTAGTAGCGAAATTGACGTTGAACAACGAAGATTTAATTTTAGGATCAAGTTTGGCCACGTGCAGAATATACTACTTAACAAGTCGCTCATAAAACTCGGTCTGGTTTTACTTGGATTTCAAGTTGGTTCAGGTCTGATCTGGTCATTTATTGTATTTTATCTCGCAGATCACATTAAGATAGAACCAGCGATTGCAGGTTTAATCGGAAGTCTCAATCTAATTGTGGCCCTAATATCCTCTCCGATAGTGGGAAAAACATATGACAAACTTGGAAATGCAAAAAAACTGCTGGCATTATCTGGAATCTTATCTGCAGTTAGTGTAATGATGATTGGGATCCTACAATCCCAAGTTTACCTCATTGGAATTTCTGTAGTTGTGGCAGGTTTCTTTCTATCGTGGGGTTTTGTAATAGTCTATGTTAAGGCTAAACAAGTGAACACACAATCTCCACCTGCCTACCAGACGCTTTCTGTAAGTTATGTTAATGGAATTTCCTTATTCGGTGCCTTTTGGATACCCATTCTTTTTGCTTCCATAATCAATCAATTCGGATACGTGACCGCTTGGATTGTGGGAGGAGCGATATTCCTCGCATTGGTCCTTCCAGTCCTCACGTTAGAAGAGTGATTCTGCGTTTAGTGAAGCTGAGGAGGCCAATAATAAGAGAGGTTCAGATCATTATGTACAACAATAATTTCTTGTTAAGTTCGGCAAGAAATAACTCATCATAGAAGTGTCAATACATCATTTAATCTACCAAGCTATGCCATAGGGGTAGCGTTTAATGAGAACATTGTTAATGGCAAATTTCGTAATTAGACAGGTATAATTTGTTAATAATAGCATAATATACATAGTTCAACTCAATGACTACCGATATTTAGATCAATAAATATGCTCATTCATAACTATTAACAAGTGTCCGACCTAGATGTAGACGGTGAGCAAGATATCAACTAACGATACAACAGAGGAGCATACAACATCTCACAATACAGCTTGCAATGCCGGAAATGTTGATGGTACTGACACATATGAAAGCACGTATGAATTAGAGGATATCATGCATGGTGAACACGACTCGTCATTCCAAAGTATCAAATATGATATGGTGGATTTTGTGGATCCAATACGGCTGGCTGCGGTGGGTGACCGATATCCTTATCATACTTCTACTCAAGGCGTCGTGCTTTACAAGAAACGAGGTAGTAAAGAAAGCTTTTTAATGCTGCACTGGACTATTTTATCGTCGTCGACGTGTCAAGCAAGCAATGAAGGAGAGCTACAAACCAAAAGATCTCTTCTTAAAGCTATCCTGCCATGTGATCCTGAAAAAACGTTAGTGTCCTGTACTGAAGAAGAAGCGTTTGACTTTCTATACAGCTTATACGGTTCTAACAGGAATTCGGACGTTACTGATGAAGAAATAGATCAGATTTTGAAAATTTATATTCCTAACAAGTCTATTTCAAGATAGGTTCTGCAATATTCTACGAACAGGTTGCTAGTTGGACATCACTAAAAACCCGTCAATTGGGATGCGGCGTCTCATTCTAAACTAATTCCTATAAGCCAAGTCGACTGTGTTACAAAAATCTGCGTCTTGAATCATATTACAATACACTACTTGGTTCAATCCAATGCGAGAAATACTTGTCAGCAAATTAAAAATTCATGATTGTGTTCCAAAAAATTTATTAAAATTATGCAGAGAATAACCTATGTCGTATTGATGAACTTCAAGAGATACGAATTGTTTTTCAAGGATTAAAAACCTTGTATCAAACATACCTTCCTAAGGCAGATCCGTTGCTAATACATGACTTACTAATTCGTGAATAGAAAAATTACCGACCAAATGATCCACGCCTACATCTTGTTACGACACAGTTGAAGTATCAACTAGCCACGAAAAAGAGTTTGAGAGAATGAGAAGAGCAATTCATCAGAAAACTGTTTTGTCTCCGTCAATATATGACAACGGCACCCGTTACGTGCTAAACATGGAGTTACTGGGCATTATGCAGGAGTAAACCAGAAATAATTAAATTCTCTGCTCTCGCACGAAACCTAAGGATATGGGCAGTGCCGAACGGGAACGACTATCATTTATAATATTATAGCTACATTCTACCAATTCTGACTATGATGTTCAGTCGCTCTATTCTATACGCAAAAAAGTATTAGTGTAGAGGTACATCAGTAAGTCTGTTGGTATCAGTTGATCATGTATCAGGCAACTAAATTTTGAGTTTGTTCCCTCGAATTCAATTTCGAAGGTAACAAGAATCTGCTTATTGTAGTTGGTTATCTATGAATGCTCTAGAGATGAGCCCTTAACATCCAGGCCATTTTCTCGTGGATTTCCATCAATCCAGTAAGGAAATCGTTTGTACCAATATCATGATACTTCGTATCACATATTTCGAGGTCTGAACGTAGACTGCGAATAATTTGTTCGTGATCACTTAATAATTTAGAGATCATTTTGAGGTCACCTGGATACTCCCCAGGACTCTCTTTGAGTCTTGACTCTTTGACGAATTCAGTCAACGTTGCCATTGACATTCCTCCGAGTGTCCTTGTCCGCTCTGCTATCTCATCTATCAATTCATCAAGTTTTTCATACTGTTCTTGAAAAAATTTATGTCTATCGTTAAAATGAGATCCTGTCACATTCCAATGATAATTTCTCGTTTTTGTGTACAAGATATGTTCGTCTGCCAGTAACGTGTTCAGGATCTTGACAACGCCTTCTCTATTCTGTTGAGAGATCCCTATACTCAGATCACTCTTTGTCTTTTCAAGCGTTTTTAATGTCATGCTATTACACCATATTTATGATATCAATGTATAAAAAGATCTCAGACCTGGGACCCCGAACAGAAATGGGATCATCATGCATTTGGCATCCAAAATCAGAATGTCTTAATGTGCTAGATTACCGTGTTCCTGATTGTGTCGATGTCATTATAAACCATTTTGTAGCAGCTACAAATGAGATAAAATTCTTAGCGTAAAATTATAGAAAACTCTTATAGAATTTACAATACATTTGTTAATATTATTCTAATAATATATTATTTGTGATGAAACCACTAAGACAACAACATAGAAGCAGGTCGGAGATAATAGCGTCTATTCTTGCGACAGCAAACGGCAATCGGATAAGACAAACCGAAATACTCTACAAAACATATCTTTCACATACGCTCTTGAAGGACTATTTGTTGTTCTTAATTGAGAACGATTTGATAGAATACACTACTGGAGATAGAACATTTAAAACCACTGAGAAAGGCATGTGTTTTCTTAGAATGTACTCGCAGATGAATGAGTTAATGGTTATGAAGCAGCAGCAGCAAGTCGTACAATTTACCACATGAAAGCATCTCGAATGTATCCCGAATGCTAACGGGGCATCAGATTTTCAGAGGTGTTGAAAACTATCGTAACACCTCTTACTGCAAACTTGAGTACAAACATTTTTCTGTAAATTCTCACTGTATTTTCTTAGCGTAGTATATTATATTCTTGTCCGACAGCTAAATAATTAACGTGGGCCCACCAATAGTAAATCTAAATTTCCACAATGCCGAAACAGTATTGTACAGAATCCCAGGAGTCACGAAGATACTTTTGATCAATAGTGATTGTGCACCTGCAATGACCTTGAAGAAGGGTTTAAAGAAATATGGCTTCCAAGTTTACTATTTTGCGAATGTATTCACAGCGATCCATTGAGAAAACCAGAAGGGTAAATTACGAGATGATATTGTGTGATATCAAAGCGTGTGATATTGAATATCTGTTATTTGCAAACAAATAAGAAAATTGAGCCATAGTGTAAAAATATTCCTTATGATTTCTCGTAAAATTCGAAGATATTGTAATACGTAACGCCATGATGGCGGGTGTCAATGAGAATAATAGAAAAACCAATTTCAGCCAAAACTTGAACATAGTGTTATAAGATTACATAGATGGAATCATTACAAAAATCTACTGAATTCAGCGTTTAAGCTATGATATTCCGTGTTAATAATTTGCCCGCTATGTAATGGATCGATTCATATAACACGCATGTGGCTGAATGAAACGGATTAACAAAGCTAGTCATGCCAGCCATTCAATTAAGGGGATAAATAAACTAAAATAAAGTCCAAAGAATCTTTCAACGGTCCTTGTATAATGTCCTTGTATATCTTCATTATTGATTATACACGAGAATATTTGCATATTATATAAAAGAATAATGCATACAAAGTATCCTAGGCAAAAATGCCCAGGAATACTCGAAATGGAATCTTGTCAAATGAACCGATATCCATGCAGGGGATGGTAAAAAGAGCGAAATCTGGAAAACAGAAGCCAAAGCCTGAAACATTGATATCTCAGCTGGAAATTGAGATTGAATGTCCCAGATGTAATGAGATCTTGGAGCTTTATTCCGATTTTGATAGCCTATATTATTATTGCGAGAATTGTAGTTTACAACTGCGCGTTGGATAACGGCTCGACAACGAGTAAACTTGCTGTCGTCAACATAGTAAATATCCATATCCATCTATATCGCATCTTTAATATGGTACTTGGCATAAATCAAATATCCACTTTACATCGCAACCTAAATATTGGTTAACAGACATCTAACCACAATCGAACATCATATTTTGACGATGTGTTGCATGATACGCTCTTATTGCATTTTCTAGGAACATCTATCGAGGTTGCTAATATTTTGAGGCAGTAAAGCACTATCCGATTATCCGAATATTAGACAGTAGGAAAATCATACGAAAGCTGTTCAGCACTAATCGTTAAGGTTCTATCTCAGTCTCGTATAGGTAATTAGCGATCCCTCAAACTAATCAGGAAATTGTTAACGGGCTTATCTATATATTGATTGATAGTCTAATCTGATTTCATGGGTACCCAAATGAGCTATGCTAGAAAGGGCCAAGCAACTGACGAAATGATTCGTGTTTCAAGAGACGAAAGGACGAGTATTGAGGCCCTTATGCATGGGATAGCCAGAGGAAGTATTATAATTCCCAGAAACCTTGCGAGAAAGCAAGAAGCTGTACGAGTTGTTGGAATAGGAGATGGTTTAAAGACCAAAGTAAATGTGAATATCGGAACATCGACCTTGTATCAAGATCTTGATGAAGAGGTCTCTAAGGCAAAGATTGCTGTCAATCACGGGGCCGATACATTAATGGATTTGTCAGATGGAGGTGATCTCGATCTAATCAGAGAAAGACTATTAGAAGAAGCCAAAATAACCTTTGGTTCAGTTCCGATCTATCAGGCTTATGCCCATGGAGTTCAGAGATACAAGAACCCTCTTAATATTACAGAGGATGATTTTCTGAATGCGTTTGAAAAGAATGTTAAAGATGGAGTTGATTATACTACCATACATTCTGGCATAACTAAAGAGCTAGCGAAAAGGGTACTGGAGGTCAAAAGACACGGAGGGATAGTCTCTAAAGGAGGTACCATAACGGCAGCATGGATGCTAAAGTACGACAAAGAGAATCCTTATTTCAAACACTTTGACTATCTTTGTGAAATAGCTAAGGAGTATGATGTGACGTTCAGCTTGGGCGATGCATTACGTCCTGGATCGATACTAGATTCCCATGATGAATTGCAGGTTGAAGAGATGTTGAATGTATCAAGACTTACAAAAAAGGCTCATGAGCAAGACATTCAAGTCATGGTCGAAGGTCCAGGACACGTTCCGCTGAATGAAGTGGCTGCAAATGTCAGACTCGCTAAATCACTCATAGGAAATGTTCCCTACTATGTTCTAGGTCCTTTAGTAACAGACATAGCAGCCGGATATGACCACATCGCTAGCGCAATTGGAGCCGCCGTTTCCGCTCCTGAGGGTGTTGATCTCCTTTGCTACTTGACGCCTGCAGAGCACTTGGGACTGCCTACAGTCGACGAAGTAAAGGAAGGACTGATAGCATACCGAATAGCCGCACATGCAGGAGATCTTGTCAAGCTCCGTGAAAAAGTAATCGATTGGGACAGAGAGATAACTGAAGCACGGCGAACCCTGAATTGGGAAAGGCAGATTGCTCTATCAATTGACCCTGAACAGGCAGCCAAGATACATCACAGACGACAAGGTCAACTAGATGGTAATAATGTTCCTTGTACAATGTGTGGAGGGGCATGTGTGTATATAATGTTACCACAACAACGTAGGAATGAAGAAGCAATCACTAAACAAACCGGTTCTGATGATTAGAACATCTCCAATTTTTCTGATTACTCATAAGAGTATTTTGTTGTTTTGAGTATGCCGTTTTCACATGTGACATTTTGACACGGAATTTAACACATGATTGGTTCTCCGATTTGTTGTGATTTCGAGCTATAAGGATTCAAGGTTAAACATAACTATTATTAGTAATAGATTCCTCAAAATATGAGAAAGTCGATTTGAGACGGCTCTTTACTTTACCATATCTCTCATCGTCCGGATACAAGGTCGATTATGAAACCTGCGATAGTAATTAATGGTAAATTGAAAAATAGGTGAATCATCAACTCAACAGTCCAGTCATTGACATAGCCACCGCTTCGAAGATATATGTGCCTTATCCATCATTAATTCATGTGTGGTCAAATAATATATCGTTTGTCATAAAATCAATGAACGCATTGCAATATCGTATCATAAGAACTACAATCAATCTTGGCATATGTTTGAAAAAACATACTCATACATCATGACCTGTTACCATCATATTTATTTATCACGCATCTAAATGTGAGACTTGTGTATGAGTGATAAATCTGAACTACTCTCTGTGGTATATGATGCTATAAATGAGATTGGTAAACACAAGATCCGGTCGGGTGTAATTTCAAATATAAAAATCGCCGATGAGTACATGCAACACATCTTCAAAAGATCATCCGAACAATTCGGCAAGAAACTGGACAGCAATTCATTGATTGCGATGTATGAGGTATTACTGCACTTTATGCTAACAGCATGCACTATCCCCTCCCAGAGAAAGGTCAAAATTTCACATCTTACCATTGACCTCGTTATACCTAATCTTCATACATTATCAAAAAGTCCTAGTGATGCGATACTTGTACAGTTTATCCGGAGTGAAAAAGATATGACAACAATCGATGAGCTACTCTCCTTACTTAATCTCAATACTGAAGATCTGAATATGTGGTTGATTACGACCTTTGATTTGCAAGTTGAGGGTACGACTCGCGTTATCAACTTGAGCGCTTCGAAGATTGATCGTTCACATATTATCAGTGATATTGATACTTTTTTGAAGGAGAGAAGGGATAAAAGCTTCAGACTGGTACACTTTTAATCTATGAGATTGGATGGCTTAAGTAATTCAAGTGGCTAAATGATGAGTATGCTATACAATATTTAATTAGCGTACATCCTATAATTGAGGAATAGTCAAAATACTTCGAAATTTTATACGCCGCCGAATCAACGATTTTTGATGCTCGTATCCTAAGTAACACTTTTCTTCTATAGGTTATCTATCCTCAATAAGTATACCATTAAAAGCAGATTTATTTCCAAGTAGTTACTTAAAATTTACCTAAATACTTGTATTCATTTCTAATACTGGACATAGAAAAATGAAAAACAGGGATAGAGCGGAAATAAATGCGATGATCCTTGACATTGCAAGCCACGGTAGAGTTACCAAGACAAAGATTATGTATAGAGCGTACTTATCATATAACAAGCTCGAAGAATATTTAACCGATCTGGGGGAAAGTGAGCTATTGGAATATGAAGTTGGAGCTCAAACTTATGCGTACTACGGAAAAAGGAAAACGCTACCTAGAGATACATAATAGAATGAATGAACTGATCTCAATCAATAGAGAAACAGTATATTGAATCTAAGTATGTAAAATATTTTAGCTAGTAAGGGAATTGGGAAGACAATCGCTGGCAATAAGACGTAATATAACGCTGAGATCTAATGACTTTATTATGCAAAATGGACTTATTCGTGTGGTAGAATAAATTGGATTACCATACTTACTATATACATTGACAATAACATCATACCAGTATTCAATCCTATTTCTTTTTTGAACATTGGTATTAAGGCTATTATCGTAACTACCGTCACAAGTACCACTTGAAATGCGAGTATTGGGGTTAACTCAATCACAGTAAAAAATCCTGCATGGTACATTGCTCCAAAAACCGCTACTGCAAGAAGCAACGTATTGTTTAGAATTTTAGATCCCAACACGTTGGCTATTGCAATGGATACACCTAATGCACCCTTTCTTGCAAGTATCATCAAAGATATTTTCTCAGGCATTTCTCCAGCAATAGGACTAATTACTACTGCAAGAATTATCGCAGAAACCCCTATATCCACTGAAAAGCCTTCAAGTGAATGGATGAATGGACCGGCACCTACTATGATTCCAATCGTTCCTGCTGCAAATACCAATACAGATCTTAAGGAATGCTCTCCTAATCTCGCAGTGGCACCACTATTCCCGGTATCATCTTGCTTTTCCTTAATTGAATCCTTCCTGCTAGCTTTTCTTTCTGATCTCATCTCAAACAGGGCCACTATAAGATACGCAATGAAGAATCCTATGAAGATCAAACCGTCCAAGAAATTATATCCATCAATGAATAGAAGTGCACTCACAATAGCGGTGACAAGCAGAAAAATCTTGTCCAGTTTGAAAGTACTGACATTGATTCCTTTTAATGGAGATTTGGATATGCGGGTTGTTGCAATAATTAGCATAAGTGACAACCCCAACGTCATCATCAATAGATTACTTCCTAATCCTGCTCCTATGGCTACTCCGTATGATCCGGCTAGCAGCAGCATAAATAACGATTGCAATTTCAGGGAGGGTCGTTGCCACACTCAAGATCGTCCTCCCCACAAACTTAGCACCGTACCTCAGCTGAAAGATGTTCAGCCCCATAGGAGAGAGCCCAGCTTGCCGGCGATTAATTCTGCTAACCAAATGACCATCGACGTTAGATTTTCGGAACTCAAAATAAGGCTGCTATCTGACTTGAGTGTTAATATTAATGTAATGTATTGATTTCTTGTTTCATATGTGCAGGCATTGCCTAGATACCTATGATTGCAACGATGAGCCTAAATAATGCAACAGATGTAGTCTAGTGTTTCATATCTAATGTACCGAATTATTGTGCATTGTTCATCTCGAATGAATTATTTGAGCTGGGATACTTATCTACCTAGTGCGAACCACGCAAGTACCACATGATTACCACATTAAGTAACAGAACATTGCCCAGGGAGCTTCGCTCTTAAGCCCTTAGGTCAATCTCAAGGAAGACACTGAACATGGCAATTTTTTGCTCGGTGCTAGTGGTCAGTGACTTAAACTTCAAATTACAACTCTTGCACACACACGCATATTTCATGCCAAAATCGACCTGCTACTGTCTAACCTTTTTATTACCTAAAGGCATAAAGTGCCATATATGCCAAATAAGGTTTGCGTCCTCGGTGCAGGTAGTACGAAATATGGCAAGCTAAATGAAAGCGTTGTAGAATTAGCGTTAGATGCCTCAAAGGATGCTATCACTTCTGCCGGTATAACCCCCAAGGAGATACAGTCAGGTTACATTTCAAATGTCTTTGGAGTCTCTGATAAGCAGGTCCATATGGCACCTGTTATAATGAGCAACCTAGGCATTCCTTATACTCCAGGCTTAACCATAGAATCAGCATGTGGATCAGGCTCGGTAATGGTAAGAGAAGCATATGCGAATGTTGCTGCAGGTTTTTATGACTGTGTCTTGGCGGTAGGTGTTGAAAAAATCACTCAGGTGGGAACAGTTCAGAGTCACTACACTTTTTTCATATTGTTCGGATTTCTTTTATGAGGGAGGAAATGGAGTCTTCTTTCCCCGGGCTTTTCGCATCTATCGCGAGGGCTTATCTTACTAGGTACAAGGCAACAGAGGAGGATTTAGCTTATGTAGCGGTCAAGAATCATGAGAATGGGTTACTAAACCCCAAAGCACATGTTCGCAAAAAAATAACGATTGAAGATGTAATGCGATCTCCTGTTGTAGCTTCTCCACTAAAGCTTTACGATTGTTGTCCATTCTCCGATGGTGCTTCTGCACTAATTCTTTGTAGCGAGGAATTTGCGAAGAAAAAGGGCGGAAGCTATATAGAAATAATCGGCTCTGGCCGTGGTGCATCCCCAGGCTGCCGGTACAATCTCGTGAGGATATCACGACTATTCCAGAGTACCGTCAATGCTCCACGACAGGCGTATGAGATGGCAAAGATAACACCCAAAGATGTAGATTTTGCCGAAGTTCATGATTGCTTTACCATTGCCGAAGTCATAGATACTGAGGAATCTGGGCTTCTTCAAGAAAGGAGAAGCTGCAAGTGCGATAAGGTCTGGCGCAACCAAGAGGAATGGAGAGATTCCAATTAATCCATCAGGAGGATTAAAATCCAAAGGTCATCCGATTGGAGCTACAGGGGTAGGTCAAGTTGTTGAAGTTTTCGAACAATTTACAGGAAAGGCAGGAGACCGGACAATACATGACGCAGAGATTGCAGTTACTCATAACTTCGGTGCTACTGGGGCAAGCGCGGGCTGTACACGTTTTCAAGAAAGTTAAATGAGACTAATTTGTCTGAGTCAAGAGACCCAAAACAGATCATGAACAGGAGAAGCAGGTTCATAGAAGCAGCTAGTCGTGGAAAGATTCTGGCAAATAAATGCGCAAAATGCAGTTATTCCTCTCTTGAAACAACATATTTCTGTGAAAAGTGCTCATCTGATGTATTTACCACAGAGGAATACGAGGGGGTGGGTAATGTAGTTACGTTCACAATTCAATCTGTCGCCCCAGAAGGATTTACTGACGCGGGCTTGTATGCATGGGTCGTTTTTAGAGTCGATGGGACTCCTTTCAATGTATCCGGATTTCTAAATGATATTCGTGCGCCTTCAGATTTACCAATTGGCTCAAAAGTACAAGTGACTGGTTTTGATGAGAAACATGGGTTGCTTTTGAAGCGTGTTTGATATGTTGTAGAACCACCACCCACCACCATCTTGTTCAGAATCCATCTGCCGGTTGATCACGAAAGGCTACTGCAATTTGTCAGGTTGGCCTAGGACAGGAAATCCTATAGCTTAGCTTAAACAAATTTGAAGGTATATAGAATTTAACATTTGTTTTTACATCACATTTTATAATGTATTTGCGACAGATGGAACAGCAGCGTCAGCGATTCAGTGGAGAGATTACAAATGCAAGTGCCGTCGTAAATACCCAACTTTCAAAGCTGACTATGCTGGAAAGAAAATTCTCGAATATGGATGATAAATTCAGCACTGAAATATCCAATCTTATGAAGAATGGTAACAACACGCGGGCAAAAGCACTTGCAAATGAACTAGTGAACATTCGACGAATGAAGAATATAACTCGAAACATGAACCTTACCCTAGAGATGTTAGTAATCAGGTTTAGCACTCTCAAAGATTTTGGAATGATTATGGACACTATTGAACCTACAGTAGATATGATAAAGAATATTCAGCTTGATATATCAGCCATAGTGCCTGCCGCAAATGGAGTATTGTCCGAAATGTCTGAGGTTTCAGCAGAGGTTCTAAATGAAAGCACGAAAATAGATGGAAACTATTCCATTCCAACTAGTGTAGATTCAGATGCATTGGATATTCTAACTGAAGTCGAATCAATAATGGAACTGGACGCTAAAACGAAATTACCTGAAATACCTACAGAGATAGACGAGAGAATAGTCCATTCCTCCGATAACATAAAGATGAGGAGGTTATTAAAGGAAAATCAGGGTACTGGTCGAAACTTAAATAAATAGCAGAAGTTGAGGTAGGCCATATTATATCGATAGTAAAATATAATTTACAAAGTAGTTTTAATTGTCTAGGCTGAATATCGGGTGCAATGGAACAGTTGAGTCATGATTACTCATTTCAAACAGAGAACAAAAGGTATGGAATTCTCGAATCCGCCTCAAAACGAGTGCGGATAATCTTTTCTGTTATGGCCAGTCCTAACAGAATCGATATTCTTAGAATATTAAATTCAAAGGGGCCACTTACCTACTCTGAATTGAAATCACTTGCCGGGTTCAAATCGAAAAAAGAATCTGGGAAATTTGCTTATCACTTAAGGAAACTGCTTAGGCAGTCGTTAGTTGCTTTGAATAAAGGAGAACGAAGGTATACAATAACTAACTTGGGGAAATTAGTCTTGAGCCTTGCAAGACAAATTGAAGAAAGGTCAATAGTTGAAAGTGGCAAAATGTACAGTTAGGACAAGCCATAATTCTATTGAAGAGTTTAATTCCCACAAGATAATCCAATCTATCGTTAGGGAGGCAGGAATGCCCTTAGAGCAAGCGCAGAAAATCACCGAAGAAGTGGAGAACAAGATCTACAAGTTCCAGGCTGCTTATCTTACATCTTCTCTGGTTCGAGAAACAGTCAATTCCGTGCTTATAGAACATGGCTACGAAGAGTATCGGAGTAGGATGACCAGATTAGGCATGCCTAGTTCTGATGTTCTTGATCTGGTAAACAATGCGGAAGGAATTACGAATGGAATCGAGGGAGTTATCAATAACGCTTCCATGTCAGTGTTTTCGGAGCATCTATTATTGAATTCTCTGCCCAAGGACATTTCAGATATGCATCTAAGTGGCGAGCTAAACATCTCAAATCCTGGAGTATGGGGTATAGTTCCTGATGTAGCATTCCTAAACATCAATGAATTTTCTGAAGGATTACAAAACTTAAACGGCAAGTTTTTTAACGTATCAAGGATTCGCTTCGATGAAAAGTCCAAATTCGCGGCAGCATTGCAATTACTTTTGGCTATGATGAGCAGAGAGGCATCATCGGAGGTAGTGCTTGAAGGCATCACAGATTTTATCTTGAATGACACCTTGGATCGTGAGGACATTGCCTCATCTTTTGCGAAGTCTCTTATCTCATCATCTGCTACAAGTTCCTATTCCGAAGGTCGACCTTCTTTTACGATTCTATTACCTAGGAGTACTCTTGATAAAAAAACACTTGAGGCCTTACTTGAGGGCTACACAAAGTATACTGACTTAACTCCATTGCCAAGGGTTGGTCTGGCATTAAATTACAGTGAAGATTCCAATACGTTTGAAGAAGACTCTCAGATGATATCGTCTGTAGCCAGGTCCGGAGGTAGGATAGCCATCGTGCAAAATGGAAAGCGGACGAGCAATGGCATTCGAAAATCATTGGACGGTAAGGATACACGGAGTGTTGCATCTTTACAGTCAATGTCGATTAATCTTCCTAGGCTCGCATATCAGTCAAATAAGGATGAAACATATTTCAGAGCAAAACTCGCGCTAGCAATAAAACCCGCATTGGAGGCGATGTACATTAGAAAGAAGAATATCTTGAATGCAATAAGAAAGGGGTTATATCCAGTCATGGGAAGTGCTAATTTTGAACATTTCGGCACAACTAATATAATTCTCAATCTCACCGGAGTAAGGGAATCAGTATATGATATTTTAGGTTATAATCACAATTCCGCCGGAGATGAAGTCCTGAGAAAAGTACCTGAAGACTGCAGGTGATGTAGCTTTTAGATCATGGCAGGCAAATGGATAGTGAATCGGTAGGTGTCTCAATGATAGATGACGACAGTAGCACAAGGTTTTCAATCTTGGATTCAGAAAAATATGGCAAGACTCTCCTATCTACTAGGGACGAGTCAACTAAACACTACTCGCAAGGGATTACTGTGAACGGAAAGGAACTTTTGTTACAACCTCAAAAAGTATTAGAGGAATGTATATCCATTGATAGTCTCCTAAGGGGTGGATTGTCTACGTCAATAGACCTAACTGATATTACGGCACAGGATGAATTGAATAAGGCAATAGCCGTCAGCACTGGACTCACATTCTTCCGGCCATTTGTGCGAACCGTGATATGTAGAGGGTGCAGCAGACGCTATGTTGGGTCAGATGTTAATAAATGCGAGACTTGTGGATCGGTATATTTAACGGTAGGTTGACTTGCCGTCAATGGGTAATAGTACCATCTGCATATTCCGCCTCCTGCCAACAGTAGAACGCAATAGCGCAACGACGGTGAAATAATCTTAGATTCCCAATGATAACGGAGAGTTAAATAATTGGTAATTGAAGCAGTTCCTAGACTATCTTTCGGATCATTTCAAATTGTATAAGTCTGAAAAGGGATAGTTAATTCAAAGCAATACTTTAAGGTCGTCTGTCCGTCTAAAATGTGAAAGTTAATCAATTCAAGGAACCTAAACTTGCCGGCAATCGTATCTGCCATGCCTGCCTAGGCTGGTAATTTATGAAAACCTAGTAGGCTAGTATCATTTGCTTCTAATCGGAAAGAACATACACATCAATCAGTTTACTTTAAAAGAAAAAAAGAGTGTATGTATAATATTTGTTTTGTTTTGTTGTTATTATGGGATTGATCTGCTGTACAGCTTTCCTTCTAATGCTAGTTTGTACATCTCTGCTACGTACGGGTTCTTGGCTGGTGTTTCAGCTCCAAGTTCGACCAATCGTGCATATACCCTTACGACATATGCTAGAGCGCCCATGAAAGCTACGACAACTCCCATGTTAAACATCCAGTGGTTTGGAACTGAAAATATTTCTTCTACAAACCAAAAGTGCCACATCTCATTGATACCTATGGTAAACATGGTTGCCAAATATCCAAGAATGGTCATCTTTAGACCAGTATTCATGGAGTTATTTGGTCCTCTTAGAATAGGTACTTTTCTGTCATACATTGCTACAAATCCCCAACCTAGAGGAAGTGCAATGAAGTGACTGTATAGCCACCAATGAGCTGGTGTGAATGCACTATCTCTGATAGCAGTCTGATGCAATGATCCATCTACAAAGTTATCTACTTCTACTGATGCTGCAATTGATCCTAGCATTATAACCATTATGTATATTTTCTTTAGTCTCTGTATCTCTACTTCTTTTGGTATCAGCGCGGGCATCTGTGCCATTATGTTCTTCACTAATGAAGATGCATCAGATCTATATTAAGTTGTGAGTATCAAAATCACATTCTTTTATGAGTGTTTAATAGCAATATAGCTAATATTTTATACGATATACATGTAATTATACTATTTGCATGATTTATTATATCTATATGTAGATGAGCAGTAATGATTAGCGTAAGTGATTAGCGTATGCATTTCTATTTTGGACGCCTTACATATTGATATATGCTCGAGGAGCGAAAAACCGTGTATAGCACAATTTTTCAGCAAGCTAATATTTTTAAAGCAAAGGAAAACTAATGTATAGATTGGAATGGCGGGGGTTACCGAATTTAATTCTAAAGAAAATTTGATTTCACAGATAAGGAAACGGGATGCAAGAATAGTTTCTTTTGTTCATACGAAGATCTCCAACGCAATTTATAAGGCATTGGTAGCGACTAGGAAGCCTGATTACGAGTTAGCAGAGAATTTGGCTAACAAAGTTCTACAGAAAATGGTTGATCACGGGTATGGGGCATCGGAGAAGGAAGCAATTCCAAGTGTGGAAGATGTGCAGGATATGGTAGAATCAATACTCATTGAAGAGGGTTTATCCGAGACAGCAAAGGCCTACATCCTATACAGACATGAGCGAAGAAAAATTAGAGATGAAAAAATGAAAATCCTGAACAAGAAAGATCTAGATGAAATCGATAAATCATTCAGTGTTAATTCACTAAGAGTCTTAACGTCTCGATATCTGTTAAGAGATAATAACAACGAGATAATCGAAGGACCACGCCAAATGTTTGAAAGGGTTGCCATACTGGCAACTCTGCCGGACCTGTTACATGATTCGAGGATATTCGACATCGAATCTAAACATAGCAACTACACAGATGAAGCAGAGAAGTACTACGATAAAATCGAAGATTTCCATCTCAAGCTCAAGATTGGTGATTTCTATCTCAATAAGTACCATTTTGAATCTCTTATTCGTCTTTACATAGATCTCGCTAAAGACAAACACATGAAATGTAGCTTCAAAGACTTGCTTCGGCTAATCGCTGAAGGAAAAATGTCTGCCTATGAAAGCAGAATTCGCGAATACTATAATTTGATGGTTTCAAAGGACTTTTTACCTAATACACCAACTTTAATGAACGCGGGAGCTAGATTAGGACAACTTTCAGCCTGCTTTGTCCTCGACATGCAGGACGATATGAACAAGATCATGAAGTCGTCTACCGACGCAGCAATGATTTTCAAATCAGGAGGTGGAGTAGGCATCAACTATTCTGATTTGAGGCCAGAAGGTGATATCGTCGCATCCACATCTGGAGTAGCATCGGGACCCTCATCTTTCATGAGAATAATTGATACAATCACGGATGTTGTAAAACAGGGAGGAAAGAGACGTGGGGCAAATATGGGCATTTTGGAAGCATGGCACCCTGATATTGAAAAGTTCGTGACTGCAAAGACAAAACCGGGAGTATTTGAAAACTTTAATGTGAGCGTTGGTATCTCGAATGATTTCTGGAAATCTGTTATTGACAAGCAAAACCATAAGTACGTGTTAAGAAATCCGAGAACCCAAGAACCCATTAAAAACATTGATTCGCAGCAGCTATTGGATCTGATAGCATTTAGTGCATGGAAGAGTGCAGAACCAGGTGTAATTTTCTTTGATAATATTAATAAATATAATCCATGTATGGAGGCCAAAGGTGGACCATTGCGTGCAACAAATCCTTGTGGCGAACAGTCTCTTTATCCATATGAATCATGCAATTTAGGTTCGATAAATCTGGCAAATTTTGTCAAGAGGAAGGCTGATGGAATGTACGAATTTGATTGGCAGCGTTATGAACAAGCAGTACGATTATCAACCAGATTGCTAGATAATGTAATTGATGCTAACAAGTATCCTGTAGATGAGATCGATAAAAATACTAAACTTACTCGTAGAATCGGCCTCGGTATTATGGGCATAGCCGACCTACTATTCTTGTTAAGAATACCATACGTATCTAAGGAAGGATATGAGTTTATGAACAAGTTAGCGGAAGCGATCTCATATTACAGCATGGAAGAGAGCGTTGCCCTGGCTAAAGTACGAGGGCCATTCCCACTATTTTCAAAAACTGATTACATCAAAGGTAAGATCCCAGTAGCTGGATACTATGAAATACCGAAGGAGAATCATTCATTCGATTGGGACTCATTAATCATGAAAATTAGAAAACATGGAATTAGAAATTCATGGACAACAACGATCGCACCTACAGGAACTTTATCGATGATAGCAGATACTTCTAACGGTATCGAGCCCATTTTCGCTTTAGTTTTTGAAAAGAGAGTAACAGTCGGCAGATTTTTCTATACAAACAGGGTATTCGAAAATGTTCTAATGGCGAGCGGTCTGTATGACGACGGAATACTAACGAGAATTGCAAATAACTACGGATCTGTACGAGATATGAATGAAATTCCTAAATGGATACAGAAAATTTTTGTAACAGCAATTGATATCCACTGGACAGATCATCTTATGGCTCAGGCGGTTTGGCAGAAATGGATTAGTAATGCTATTGCAAAGACTATCAATATGCCTGGAGATGCGACCGCCGATGATGTGAAATCTGCATACTTGCTTGCCCACGAATTAGGACTTAAGGGTGTTACTGTTTATCGGGATGGATCGAGGCACGAGCAGGTTCTGCACATAACCGGCGATACTGGAAAGGAAAAGAGTTTTATAGTAAATCCGAGTGCCTACGTAGCAGATTTTGTTCGAGACAATATCAATGAACCATTTGTAAGGGAACAGATAGCACAAATATACCAATATGCTCAGAATTTTGAGGAAGCCAGAACGATTCCTCATCTTGAAGAGAATCAACAAATTGCATCTGTAAAAAAAGGAAGTCTACAATCGTCAATTATAGAGAATTATGACAATATGTGTCCATCATGCAAGGCAAAGCTAATAGTTACAGAAGGATGTAATATGTGCATCGAGTGTGGGTTTAGTAGTTGTGGTTCAGGATGATCACCCTTAAAACAGTGGTTTTTTTAAGAAGCCCCGAAATTTCGCTGTTTCGATAGTTGAAGTTCTGCTTGATCGATATTTACTGACCTCACCTATAGTGAGGCATAACTACCCTGTCACCGGGCTTCATTTCTCTTTGAATCTTGATCTTCTTGATAGCCTCTTCGAACTGCTTCATTGAAACCAGAGCCTCAGATGTATGTTTAGCAGACTTCCTCTGGAGTATTGTATTTTGCAAGATACTCTTGCAACACCACAGAGATTGCCGTATTGGCAACAGCAGACATGTCAGCTCCACTAAAGCCATCAGTCAGATCGGCTATCCTGCCTAGGTCTATGTCCTTACTTACAGGTTTGCCCTTAATGTGAATCTCCAGGATTCTCTCCCTTGTATTTCTGTCAGGATTAGATACTAGCACTATTTTATCAAATCGTCCCGGTCTCAGCAATGCAGTGTCAATCATGTCTACTCTATTGGTTGCAGCAATAATCACAACTCCTTGCATTTCTTGTATGCCATCCATCTCCGTGAGTAATTGTGACATCATTCGCTCGGTACTTGCATGGACCCCCTCCATTCCTCTGATAGGTGCGATAGAGTCTATTTCGTCGAAAAACACCACACAGGGTGAAGCCTGCCTAGCCTTCCTAAATATCTCGCGTATTCCTTTTTCTGATTCTCCAACCCACTTACTAAGTAGTTCAGGACCTTTAACACTGATGAAATTCGCCTCTGATTCAGTGGCTACTGCCTTCGCCAATAGTGTTTTTCCGGTGCCTGAAGGTCCGTGTAGAAGTATTCCTTTAGGAATATTGTGTTTGAGCTCTTTGTACAAGGCTGGATATTTTAATGGCCATTCTACAGCTTCTTGCAATTCCCTTTTGACATTGTCTAGTCCACCAATATCCTCCCATTTAACATCCGGAGGTTCTACGTAGACTTCTCTCATGGCAGACGGGGTTATCTCCCTTGTAGCATAGTCAAAATCATTCATGTTTATCACGAGCTTTTCCAGTGTTTCGGGAGCAAGTTTTTCATCCTCCATATTGAGTTCAGGTAGAAGCCTTCTCAAACACTTCATAGCAGCTTCTTTACACAGATATTCTAGATCTGCACCTACAAATCCGTGAGTTACAGCAGCAATCTTATCTTGATCTACATCAGTTTCCAGAGGCATATTACGGGCATGAATCTGTAATATCTCTAGTCTACCTCGTTTATCAGGAACTTTGATCTCAATTTCTCTGTCAAATCTGCCTGGTCTGCGTAATGCTGGATCTAAGGCATTTGGTCTATTGGTTGCAGCAATGACTATAACTTTTCCTCTAGCTTCTAAACCATCCATCAATGAAAGTAATTGAGATACAACTCGTCGTTCCACCTCACCAGTTACCTCTTCTCTCTTTGGTGCGATTGAATCTATCTCATCAATGAAAATTATCGAAGGTGCCTTCTCTCTTGCCTCCTTAAAGATCTCCCTTAAACGTGCTTCAGATTCTCCATAGAATTTACTCATTATTTCAGGTCCTGATATACTGATAAAATGTGAGTTACTTTCATTCGCGACAGCTTTTGCCAATAATGTCTTACCAGTTCCAGGAGGTCCAAATAGAAGCACACCTTTAGGAGCTTCAATTCCCAATTTCTCGAATATCTCTGGATGTCTTAAAGGAAGCTCAATCATCTCACGTACTTTTTGAATCTCGTCCCTCAAGCCACCTATATCCTCGTAGGCAACGATGTGCATACCTCTGTCCGCTGATGTTTGGCCAGCTGTCGATATGTTAAATGCCGTCTTTTGAGTGACCAACACTGCATCACTACCGGCTGGTGTTACCCCGATAACTTGGAAAGTAAGTCTTCCACCAAAATATGGAACCATGACATTATCACCTTTGATCAGAGGTACACTTTCAAGTGCATCTGCAAGATACCTTTCATCAATAGGTGGAATTGCTTCAAGCGGTGCTACAATTACCTTTTCAGCTGGAATTGCTTTTATCTTTCTTACAATTACTGTATCGCTTATAGCAACACCAGCATTATTCCGTACAAGACCATCAACACGAATTATTCCCTTACCTTCATCAGAAGGGTATAGCGGCAAACACTTCGCCACCGTTCGACGTTTGCCTCTAATTTCAATTACATCCCCCGTAGAAGCGGTGAGAGAATCCATTGAATCATAATCAATACGAGCTACTCCTCTGCCAACGTCTCTAGTATAAGCTTCAAGTACTTTAAGACTCGAATTAGTGTCTCCCATTGTACTAATAGATAATCATTAACTCCTTATACATTTTATTAATTTTATTGGACTCGCTATCGAGTGGTATGGCAGCGAAGCTGTACCAATTCAGAGCAATTCCTTACTAATAACTGTTGTAAACGCTTTGTTATGGAAATGAAATCTCAGAATCTACAATTGGATGGAATATATTAGATCTCATGAAGCAAGGTACAGATGCAGGACAGATTGTACCAACAAAAAAAAGCATCGGTAAGGAGGTTCATTAGGAAGAAGAAAACGACTGATACCTCACGTATTCTGAATGAAGTTGATATTGACTACGATACATTGATGTTGGTTCTTGCTGATCTGCAGAACGAAGGGGGTTTCAGAAATATATGATTTGCATCTCAAAGGGTGTCGTAAGGCAAGACAGACTAAGTAGTAGTGAATAAATTCTTGTTGTTAAAAGGCAGAATGCGGTAAAACATAATACCCATATAATAATAGAGATGACTGTGATCATCAATACATATAGGTCATGCCTGTTTTGTGAAAAGAAAATATCTGCGAGTGAAAGCTTGTGCGAAGAATGCATGAGTAAATATAAGATTAAAAAACATAATTATAATAATGACGGGTGTGGTTGCGATCGATAGCTGCCTAGTTAGTTCATTTTCTTACTAGTTTAGCCACATTAGGGTGGCTCAGCGGCTACCGTGAATTGAAGATTTGTTACATTGCCATTAATGTTTGACAAGTCATACTGCAATTCCTCCAAAGACCTCATAGCTTCAGCCGAGTCATTTTGTTGTAATGCTTGCATTGCATCATTTACATGCATATTAGCACTTTCAATTGAACTCAAGATCATATCACTTTCTTGGGACTCCTCAAATGGTGGCTGAGGACTGGTTGAATATACATACATAGGTATAAACAGCACCACAACAATAGCAACAGAACAACTAACAACAGCAGCGAACAATCCTTTAGCCCAATTCATTAAAATAAGGAATAATTGAAGTAAATATATAAACCTATTTTCATTTTGAATCGATTGCTTATGTATTGCCAAGTATGCGGGATAGACTTCCAAGAAGTCTGTCGCGGGGATCTTTTTTCTTTTTCAATTCATGAAAAATCCTATATTGTACCAAGTGGTATTAGCAAATATGTTAGCTACAACGCTCAGCCTACCTACTCTCCAAGATTTACGTATGCTTACTACATCTGATTTAGCGATAATGAGTGCACTGTCAGTTGCATTCCGACATAGCCTTGAACTATATGTCAAAATTGATCCCTTTACTACAAAGGATCCATTTGAAGATCAAGATGATTTCAATTATTACATTATAGTCGATAGAACTGAACCTAGGAGAATAGTGTCGTTATTTGCAATAAAAAATGACCCTCTTCTCCAACTTTCATGGGGCAATATTTTAGGGGATCGTCTTGCCAAACTCACGATCCCAAAATCTAATGCATACATCTTGAAATCTGAAATCATGCCAAAAGACACTAATAATTTTTATACGTACAGACGTTCAGGCGTAGTATCTGGACTTGTGATGTTCGCATTTCAGATGTGCGGACGTAAGTAACTAAGAGTAATATCCGATTTCCCTAAGGGACGCTAGCCAAAGTAATTAATCTACATGACCGGTTCTTTCTTTACATACAGTTTTCCTGCGCGATCCTCCTCTAATCCCATTATGTTAAGAATTTGCCTGGAGTTAGTGATGCCTTCGCGTCTTATAATTTTCTCTGCCATCTTTAGCCTATAATTAGGCGTCCAGTGCTGACCGATCTTATATTTTCCTCGGATATCCTTGGGGACAACTTTAATCACACTGACTGCAAGTACTGATCTCATGGACTGGTTTAGTGATTCATAAAACCCTTCAGTTTGGTATTTCTTCATCAACATGTTTAATGCAAAAGCCTTTTCGATGGTGTCATCAATGATTAACGCGTTACCTTTTATTACCACACTAATATAGAGAGTATCTGCTTGTGATGCATCTGTTGGATGAAAATAATACGATGGCAGAAAGCAGACATGCTGATCCACTTCAAATCCAACTTTTGAATTTCTTTTAATATTTTCAATTTTCTCTCCAAATGGATGCGAATGCATATAAATCGCATCCGAATTGATCGGAGCAGACGGTTTATTCATTTTTCTCTCGTCCTGTGTTTTTACGAAAACGAAATTCATAGGTATAACTTGAGGAAATCCATCAATATCAATAGAGCATATCCTTCCAACTAGTTGACTATTCAAGAAATCAATTATTCGATGCTCGGATTTTATCTGAAATCTATTTGTCAGTTGCATCTCATGTTACTTCCTGTTTACTATTCCCTTTCTAATAAACTCGTTTCCAGACAGTTATCCATGTTGACCTTATAGCACTGTCTATTTATGAGAAATTCATGCATTCGGGCAATCTATGTAATAGTCCAAACTATCACATTTTGTGCTTCATTTGACCCATTCTTTATGTCGACAAGTTTGGGTCTCAACCTAAGAGTTTTGGTCCTGTGAATGCTACAACATTAAAAAACTTCTGAAGTTTCCCTGTTTATGATATCACTGGATGAGGTAATTCAACATCCTTGCCATGATATAGTAGAAGTTGTGGCGCAATAGAAAAGGTTCTGTAAGAAATATTCCCATGTGAGAAAATTCAAAGTGCAAGAACAGATCCTTAAGGATAATTTTCTTGATAAATTTCTCTTTTACATGAAACTAATCACCAATACGGTAAAGGATCCATATATCACAGGCAAAACCTTATGTGTAAAACAATCCTGATTGTATTTAGTTGAATATACATTAAATAATGATAGTAATCATGAGTTTGTTATGTTTAATGTTGAACTATCGATTTGTGTCGATCTTCTTTTCCAATCTTTGAATCTAGTTCAGAGTTATTCTCTTTCTTTCCCTTCATCGATTTCTTTGGGTATATCAGGATCTCTTAATTTTATGAATAGCATAAATATACAAGACCTTCTTACGTCCACCATCGCCTTATTTGTAGTAATGGATCCTATCGGCGTAATACCCTTATATGTTTCACTCACGAGAAACATGTCAATCCATGAGCGCAAAATAGTTTCCTCTAACGCAGTAGTAACCACAGGTATATTGTTGCTGGTATTCGCAATTGCTGGGACTACGATCCTGAGTATATTTGGAGTAACTATTTCCAGCTTCATGATAGCTGGCGGTATCCTTTTGTTTATAGTTGCAATTGAATTACTGACGCGGGGAGAATGGACCTTTGGCAATCCTAGGACTATTACAAATATTGGAACGAAATCTCCGAATAAGGCAAATAATTTGACCCCTGATACTGAGAGCGCGTTTGGAGGCGAATCAGGGGTAGTTCCTCTCGCATTTCCATTACTTGCAGGGCCAGGAGCTATTACCTCCGTAATGATCTCTTATCAATCTAACAGTCTGTTGATTTCGATATTGTCAATTGCAATTGTCATTGGTCTTACCTTCTTAATCCTTAGAATCGCTGACTCGATAAACAGATTGCTTGGGCAGCGTGGATCTATGATTGTTACTAGAGTTTTTGCAGTGATTGTTGCAGCTATAGCAGTTCAATACATCATACAAGGAACAGGACAAACCATTGTTGATTTGCGACTTAATTTGTAAGTTAAAACAAATCTCCATAGCTCTTCTGCGGATTGCTCCCAACGCTAGAAGTTTATCACTTTATCCCGGGGAGTAACAGTTTGTCTGAACTATTTAGTCATATTTAGTTAATATCTATCATTCATTAATTGCTATACATCGATAGTATGCAAACCGACTGCATCAACGAAGCCTGTTAGGGGAATCTAGAGTGTCACTAACTCGTTTTTACACAGAATACGTAAGGACGAATTTGAATGAGCGGCCTATTCTTGAATCATTGTGAGAATACGACCACTGATTCTTCAGTCTTGGACTCAAGAATTCTTGGTACAAACTAATAGAACTCGTATTGCAATACCGTCATCCTTGAAATCTTGAACCTGGGAATTAGAATTTTGGGCGACGATAAGTAAGCCTAGAAAAATTGAAGATCTTCCACTAAATTGAGATGCATGGATTATATTTTATGATGATTATTCTCAAGTCTTTGATATTGCAGGGATCACATTGTTCCAGTAATAGTTGCAATTGCCGCTTTAAGATACTATAAGGGAAGACAGAAATAACATGCGTACTTCCTTAGGATAATAGCTAAACATAAAGCTACTATCTATTAGTATCATTTGGTGATTCAATTTACATTAGGTTTTGTTCTTAACAATTGCGACTCTTACTAATGTTGTATTCGAATTGGAGACTTTTCGCGTACAATTGGCTTCATTGTAGAATTTGGCATGAGATTAGATTAAGAGCCGACACAAAGGTCGAATACATGTTTTAATTCCCACTTTCAGGCAAAGTATTGCAATGTATTCAATATTTATAATAATGGCTTTAGTCTAACATAATTGGATAATGTTCGGAAATATCTTTAGGAGATGGAAGCCCAAAGGAAGCATGTACAGTCTAAAATGTGCGCAATGTGGCAAGGGTTTTCTTTCGAGTTTGAAACTCGAAGCTCCAATATGCGGGAAGTGCCTTCAAAAAGTGAAATCACTCGATTCAACAGTAGATCAGGATAAAAAATGTAGCAATTGTGGTAAGAATGGAGTTCTCTATGGAAAAAGCATGTGCTCTCAATGCTATTTTGGTTTTTCAAATCCTACTGAAGGTAAGGAACAAGGAACAAGACTACAATAGATGCTATGCATTCGAGGTTTGGAGCGCTACATTTAAAGACGGGGAAATTGTGGCGTGATACAGATCAATATTCGCGAACGGGGGTTAATTAAGAATCGTCCTAATACAAAGTATGTCTAGTTGGAGAGTTATATTAGTTTCATATTCCTTGTGTTGATTCTACTTCCATTTGCAAAGAATATTGCGAATGTCCTTGGCATCTAAATTTTCATGATGGGTTCTGCTCGATAATTCTGAACGGCTGGATGGCCCCTTGCAGAATAAATTGGTAACTTCTGGGGCCAGAATTAGAACTTTACAATTCTAAGAGGGGGCAAACACTTGGACACGGCTATTTCCAGCATCAACCACATAAACGTTCCCTGACGTGTCTAGAGCGATACCAAGAGGATCAATAAATTGTCCTTCACCGCTGCCTCTAGATCCCCACTTTGTTATAAAATTACCTTCACTGTCAAACTTCTGCACCCGGTTATTACCCTGATCAGTAACGTATGTATTCCCTTCTGAATCAACTGCAATATCACCTGGTCTAGTAAACTGTCCATCCCCAGAACCAGGTGTTCCCCACTTTGTTACAAAATTACCTTCACTGTCAAACTTCTGCACCCGGTCATTACCTCCGTCAACCACATAGATATTATTTGAGGAATCATCTGCTAAGCCAGCAGGATTGATAAACTGTCCATCTCCAGTGCCTGGCGTTCCCCATTTTGTTAGGAGGTTGCCCTCGCTATCAAACTTTTGAATTCTGTTGTTTTCACCAAAGTCACCTACGTATACGTTGTCCGAACTATCCACAGTCAAACCTCCTGGGTTAATGAACTGACCGTCGCCTAAGCCAAATGAACCCCACATTCTTAGAAAAGTGCCCTCGTTCGTGAACTCTTGTACTGCAGTATCCGGACTACCAAAGTCAGCGACATAGACATTTCCAGAAGAACTAACACCTATACCACTTGGACTGGTGAAGAGCGCAGGACCAAAACCCAGTGTTCCCCAAGAGGTGAGAAAGGTGCCATTGTTAGTAAACTTCTGTACCTTGTTAGACACACTAGTAAAATCGGTAACATATACATTATCATCCTGATCTACAGCAATCTCGAGGGGTTGTTTGAAAGTACCAAAGCCAGTACCAGTAGAACCCCATTGTGTAACAAATGAATATTGTTCCTGTCCTAGAACTGTCATCGTAGCAAACAAAGTGGTTCCTAGTATCAGAGTCAATGTCATACCCATAAATGTCGCCAATGCCACTCTAATGGTGACTAAGTTATTCATACTAAATCAAGTTATGATTGTTTTATATAAATGAATACTGTCGCGAAGGAGTACAAGTACCCTTTTAGATCGTCGCCAGCCCAACTGAAAAAGTTTGGAAATAGAAAATAAATAGTAGTTATGAATTGCTGAGGCGCTGCTTCATCGGATTCCTATTTTCCTATCTGCCTACTTGTGTATTATTCGATTTCAACATAGGTTGCTTATCTTCATTATCATCCATGACCAAGCCATAGATAGGAGTATTCCCGTAATGATTGCTTACCTTTGAAGGGTCAAGCCAAATGCTTATCACTTTATCTCCAGTGATCGTTATGCTCGAAGGAATGTCTGTAACTGGCCCTTCTCTCATACTAGCAGTTGTGGTACCGTTAAACATCACTGTTGAATTGTTTACCTGGGAAGAATTTGAAGCAACAAAATTAGTTATAGTGTGGGTATGACCCGCGCTTCCATTAAGCATTACCATCTCAAATTGCGTATCAAAAGATTCTCCTACTAAAGATTCATTTCCTTGACCTTCAATTAATGACTGGTTGTTCGCCAATTTGCCTTTCCAATGCCCGGAAAGAACCCATGCCGGATCCCCATTTTTATCATTCTGTACGCTGGAGATTGTTCCGAAATTATACTCTCCCGTATCATTGCCATATGGATAAGCTCTAGCATGATTAATCGGGTAGGTAGCTATCAAGACTGCTGATACAACCACAAAAGAAGCGAATATAGCAGAGCCTATCACTCTTATTCCATTTCTTCTCGCCATAATATAGTAATGGTCAATACCATTATTTGTACCTTCGTTCTAGTTTTACAAGAGGATCTGATCTTTTTCCACGTTCGCACGAATGTCATTTAGTTACGAGTAAGCTGTACGTCCACGAAATCTCTCATCTTGGAAGAACGCTGAAAGGAATTTAAGAAAATCCAAAATGTGATCCAGATTGATTAGATTATGATCGGACTCATTCAGATGATAATGCATTTAGTTTCTGAGTCTTTCCTTACCGTAGATATTGTGAAAAAAGAAAAAGATAAACAAAATTCGGAGATTAGTTATAGTGTAATTAGAACGAATTTCAGCCACAAACCAACAGATAAACTGCTAGATTGAAATAGAATTTATTTATTCGATACAAAACACAATTAGACCTCCCTTAATATATGTCCATATCCCATAGTGATCAGAACCCAATGCAGGTATTGATAGCTGAGGACGACCCTGACATAGCTGCACTCTACAAAAAGGCTCTAGAGAGGAGAAGCCATAGTGCCACCATTACTTCCAATGGAGAGGATTGTCTTAAGAGGTATCTAGACGCGTTGCATAATATGACATTTGGAGTCTCATCGCCAAGTTCATCCATGTCTGATACACAAAGAACAAACCTGGATCCTTCTTTATCGAGTGGTTCTAATTTATTCAGGTCGGTCAACAGGTCCGCACCCTATGATGTTGTTATTCTTGATTACAGCATGCCAAGCATCAACGGAATGGAGGTAGCCAAAGAAATCTTGGCAATAAATTTGCATCAAAGAGTTATATTTGCTTCTTCATATGTGAAAGAAACCCTTGAACATTCCATTAAAGATCTCAAGCAAGTGGTAGAACTGATTCAGAAGCCCTTTTCATTGAACAAACTAGTGGACATCATCGAAGATAAGGGAGTATATGAACATTTGAGAACTCTTAACATTGACGTTGACCTTGTGAAAGCTGCAAACCCGAGCCATGAGCAAATCCTCGATCTTTTAGAAAGGTTAAAGAGAATCCAAAAGCATAGGACGTTTTGATCTTTTTGTCACTTCCCAATGGTATCTGGTCGTCACGACGGCGGCCACTGATTAACAGAACAACCCTGATAACAAACAGGTTCTACGAAAGAAGTATAGATATACTAAATCGTAGAAAGTATTCTAACCCGCTTGGAATCAAGTTTTCCATTATTTTTGGGTATCCAAAAGGAAAGTCTAAATGGGATTTAAAAGTGTCAAGTGTAGTGGAAAAAAACTAGGGAGTGCATTATGTCATCATTTCTTAAGACCATAGTATTTTTGGATAGATGTGAAACTGAAAAAACGAGAGGTAGCTAAAACAAATGGCTTTATATAAAAGCAAAAGGCTTCCTAGGTCGGCCAGAAGGTCACGTAAGCCGTTGCAAGAAAATTGGACAAGGGGTCCGGGGAGAGGGACAATGCTCCGATGTACTTATGTGAAATGTTCTTATGAATGGGAATACTATGGTCGCCGGAAGTGGGCGAAGTGTCCTGCGTGTCAGAGTGTGGTCAGAGTCGCATTGGCCAAGAAGAATCTCGTTTATCATCAACGTGCTTTGAATTCCACTGTATTTAAGAATAAATAGGTTGAAATTATGTATTATTGAGATAAAACTATCAAAATCTACTGTTGAAGGCTTTAAGGTCTCCAGGTAAACTTGTTAGACTGTCTAAAGAATTCGTAAGCATTGTAAAAAGTCACCTTTTCTATTTGCTCAATATTAAAGTCCCTCGATTTTCTCATTTCTCTTGCCATCAGTGGAACACTCAAAGGGTCGGAAACTCCCCAATCAGCTGCACTATGTATCATGATTTTTTCAGTACCGTATTTCTTTATTATACTGATTGCTCTATCAGGAGAAAGCTTAGTATATGGATACACTGACAACCCTGCCCACAATCCGAGATCTAAAGTTTTTTCAATGGTCTCTTCTACATTATGGTCTACCAATATCATTTTTCTCTTATATCTATTAGAATTATTCAATATATTCTCAATCCTATTCATCCCTTCCACTTTGTTATTGTGCGGTAAGTGTATTGTCATTAACAAATCTTTATCCGCCGCTATGTCCATCTGTTTGATGAATACCTCCTCTTCTAGTTCGCTTATAAGATTATAACCAATCTCGCCAATGGCCACTACTCGTTCCCTGTCAAGATATCCTTTTTTTGTCATTGCGTCAATTGCATCGAGTCCTAGAGGTCTAGCATTTGCCTCCTTAGGATTCACTGAAATACAAACATAATGTTCAATGGCGAATTCCCTTGCTCGTTGAGTTTCGAAGGTGATCATATGCTCCCAGTAATCTTCAAAAGTCCCTACAAACCTTCTCGGTCCTCCAAGCCAAAATGATGGTTGAACTATGACCTCGATGCCTGCCTTTGACATCAGATCATAATCATCTGTCGTGCGAGAATACATGTGAATATGGGGATCAAATAATCTTGTCAATTCTGCTGCACTGTCTTTCTCTCATATATATGGATGTAGTATATCAAATATTGTATTCAAGACTACAACAGAAGGATTTATGGTGTTCGCGGAAATTCCAGCGAAACCTTGTAGCGTAAAGATAATACATATACTATTTCCATGTTTCGATAAATAAACCAAAAACAAATTCGTGGATTCTACACCATGGCATCACGTCAGAGTCAGGATCGGTAGTAGTGGTATTAGAACCACATAACCGCAGTTTCATGAATCTACGAAAGAAAGATATTGGAATAGAAGATCTAGCATACAAAATATTTAAGTTTCAGAATAATTAAGAATTACTAAGTAAAACCTTTCCCATGATCATGAGGCAAGAAATATCATTCTTGGAATGAATCAGTATTTGCTGCTCCTCAAATTGTTGGAGTCCCAACTGCTATTCCCACTCTTCTACATGATACAATACCTATATTTTTCAAAAACATTTTCGCCAACTCTTTCCGATTGTTTTATTGGTGAAATTTGGCCTAATCTAGAGCAGTGGTTACTCTAAAATCATTGCACTAGCTTTTTACATATTTTATATTTACCATGAGAATAGTATAAATCTAAGATCGAATATATTTAATAGTTAGAATTAGTGCAATTACTATCGCGAACGTGATTAAATTTATATATTCAATATTCATAATACTATCAAATGCGCCATGTCGGATGAGGATATAATATTTGCAGATTGGGAAAAAATTATTCTCAAGAATGCACGGTCAAGGGATAGTAAAGAATTGGGGAATGTTATTGCTGTTGACGATGACAACATTATTTTAAATCAAGATAACATCGAATTTAAGATACCAAAGTCTTATGTGGAAGGATATAGAGGTAACGCTGTCTTTCTCGGACTAAATGGAAAAGATATTCAGGACTATCAATTTTAGGAATGATACCCTTTAGAGCCATGATAATTTGGTCCCACTCAAGATGACTATTTTACCGCTATCCATTTTTCAGTGGCTATGTTCTAATCAGTATGTCCTTCTGGCGATGAGCTTATTGAGTGTATTACTTTTGCTCTTTGTTAATGTATCCGTAGTACAAATATTCATTTCGATTTCATCGATTCCGGATAGCACAATTATATCAAAGTTTGTAATTGTACTCATACTTGTATTGATAGCGATTATTCCTCTGCCAATAATACATAAGGGAATAGTTCCAATTGCAATAGCAGGCATAGGGTTACCATTATTGTATGCTGGTACGGTAATCCCTATTACTACTACAGCCTCGACAAACATATCTGGAAACTCAGAAGAAATAATGTTCATTTCTGAAGGATACTTTTTACTTGGAGTGTCAATGATGGCGTTTAGTATTATCAGTGCATACAAGCCATCTATTCTATATGTCAAAAATAGGCCGAAAGATATAGGCGATATGAGCCAAGAAGATTATCCGCTGTGGGATAAAATGGATGAAGGAGCAAGCCACGTTGTTTCTGTGGGTAGATTTGACGATGAGGTCTATATTCCACTCAAAGATTTGATGAGCGAGATAGAGACTTACTTATTATGGCGATATTCGTATGTCTTGGTCTCGATCCATGGAATCCGTTACCTGACGGATCCCAATAGCTACGTTCCGTATAGTTCAATTATCTTGAGAGATGAAAACGGACGGATGATTGGAAAGGGCAGATTTAGCAGCTACTTAGTATAACTATATCAAATACCATAGATCATTGATCCATTTGGCACGATGTGGGAAATGGATGTGAAAGAGAAAAGACATGGACTTGTTTTAGAGAAAGCTTGATTTGAATTCTTTTAACGAGTCGGCTAATTAGCTTGAATGGATAGTAAATGGATAAACAAATCTTTTTAACAAGATGACGGAGTACGATAGCTATTTGAAAGATGGGAACGATAAATGAATGCTAAAAATAACAATAATTTGGATTTAATTATGCAGATATCGGGTGATGTGATCCATTGCAAAAATTGCGAACTCTGTCATACTAGGAAAAATGCGGTACCTGGCGAAGGTTCTGCTTCGGCAAGGATCATATTCGTAGGAGAAGCCCCTGGTAAATCTGAGGACATCCAAGGCAAGCCATTCGTAGGACGCGCAGGAAAGATCCTGGAAGCAGCTTTGTTAAACGCGAATATATCCAGGTCTCAAGTTTTCATAACCAATATTGTAAAATGTAGACCTCCTGGAAACCGAAGACCCAAACATGATGAAATCATCAAGTGTAATGATTACCTAAACAAGCAAATATCTGTCATTAACCCAAAAATTGTATGCATCTTGGGAGCGACAGCATATTCGTCACTTCTCGGTGGTAAAGAAATTACTTTAAATCGAGGAAAGTTGATAAATATCAATGGACGAGATTATTTCTTGACGATTCATCCTGCAGCGACTTTGTACCGAAGAAGTTTGCTCCGCGTCTTGGAGGAGGACTTGGTGAAATTGTCAAAATTGATCATGGAGTAATGATGGCAATAGTAGATGACCTCTCAGGTGCATAAGAGCAGTTAGTCGCATCATGAGAGGGCTTGAGATGGATTGAAAAGAAGGCAAGTTTTTGATCTTGATATGATTAAGCCTGATCCCGTGTTGTCGATGTAGATAATTATTCTTTAAGCAACTTAGATTCTACGCCAACTCCATGAATGAATGAATCAGGGTACGGCCAATGGAAAAAATGTGAAATGCGCTAAACTGCAGTACTACATTTATCCCAGGAAATCTTGTTCTCTCATATGAAAATAGGTGTGATCGGAACTGGGATGATGGGAGCACAATTAGCGATCAGGTTAGCAAAGAGCGGACATGAAGTCATAGTCTTTAACAGGGACAGATTGAAAGCGCAGATTGTCCAGCACTCTATCGTTAAAAACGAAATCAGGATAGCAAGCACACCAGCAGAAGTAGGAAAAAATTCTAAATTCGTGATAGTTTGCGTGAAGGACCATCAAGCCATTATGGATATAACTGCTGTTAAAGGTGATACAGGCCTAATTGATACTCCAAAAAGTAACCAAACTAGAAAGGAATTCATTGTAATTCAATGCAGTACAATATCTCCTACTGAATCAAATCATCTGGCAGATCTTTATGGGAAAAAGAACATCAAAGTGATCACCGTGCCAATTTTAGGAGGGATAAGTGCCGCAGAAAGAGGAGAACTGATTTTGATTGCTGCTGGTCCAAAAAAATCGTTCAACCGGGCCAAGTCTTTGCTCAAGGACCTTAGTAAACAAGTATTTTATGTTGGGTCAAATCATGCTACCGCAAGTACGTTTAAACTTGCAGTCAATATTAATATCGCACTAATAGCTCTTGCACTTGCAGAAGGTTTGGCATTTGTGAAAGGCTCTGGTTTAAACCCAGAGATATTTATCAAGATTTTCAATTCTACCTATTTCAAGACTGGTATAAGTGAGAACAAGGGACCAAAAATTATTCATGATGAGTATACCCCTTCCTTCTCTGTTGCGAATATGGCAAAAGATCTAGAATTGACGTTGCAGACAGCGTATAGTTCAGGTCTTACACTCCCAGCTACTGCTTCAACTCATGCTATTTACAAAGCCTCGGAAGCAGTGGGCCTATCAGGTTTGGATTACACTTCAATAGCTTCTTTCATATTAAGGCTAAATAGAATCAGTCGCTTCGGAAAAAGGAAAAGGCAGATTAGAGGGTACTGACTTTTTACTGTCTTCCCAATAAATCAGCGCCGATTTCCACGATTCACATCTTTTTTGGAGAGTTAAAGTCGTCTATGGATCGACTGCATTTTAATCCGTTACAATGTTCACAGGTAGGCAGACAGATCACCCTTAAGCATCAAGTGAGTCAAATCAGAAGGGCGGGCATGCGTAAATACTATAATTATTGAATTTTTTGATGATCATTTCTGTACAATAGAATAAAATAAAATTCTTAAAATAGCTGTTAGCTGATGCGATTTAAACTTATAAAATGCAATAAAAAAAGTGGATGCCTCGCTATTGACTGGGATTTAAGTACTATTTGGCATCGATAATATAGTATTTATTTAGACAACACAAAAAAAATAGTTACATGTGGCCTTTTCATAAAAAATGGCCTTCAATTTAACCTGAGGCCGCCAAGAGTTTCTCTGCTTGGTTCAAGTTGCTGTTAATCTTGTCTATATGCTCTTGAATCTCCTCAATTGGTACATGGGTTTGGATCAACTGTCTCAAGTCTTCTCTAAGCATCAATTCAGTTGTCTCCATTAGGGTCCTATTCTGTTCCGCCAAAGGAGCTTCTACAAATTCATAGTTATCTAGATATGCTTGTATAGCTAGAGCGTCAGCTTGATCATAGTTCTGATTTTTGTATTCATCAAGTGTTTGATTTAGTAAATTGCGGATCTCAGGGATATAGGCTGAAGTATCACTTGCGGTACCTGGAATATTTTCTTCATTAATACCTGTCACCTCTGAGATTTCATGTATAATCGATCCAATCGCACTAGATACTACTTCGGGATTTGACTTTTCCTGAACTGCATTTCCAAGATCTGCAAAGAATCCGCTTATCACCGGAACGTCAGCTGACTTTTCTTGAGGGATCGATGGAGAAGTTTCATTGAATATTGAGCTAGCTCTCGAAATAAATGCCTGCCCATCCTGATACTCTACTATTTCCTTTAATTGACCATTCTCTACTGCTTCTTTGTATTCGTTATTTGCTACAGATAATAGGTTTCCTACGACCATAAGATTGAATCCACTATCATTTATCTCTTGAACTGGAATGACTTTACCAACAGTATCATTGAGTAATCCATTGATATCCGAAGCCTTGGACTTAAATTCTTCTACAGTAGAATTATCTACCATATTTGAAAGCTGGCTCAAAGAAGATGATAATGATTGATTCAGACTTGGATCTGCGGCATCTATTTGGACCTCGATGCTACTATAAATTTCTTCGATTGGATGAAGGGTATGTGCCTTTGCCAGCGTCGTATTACCAATCTCTTTGTTTGAGACGGCCTGCTCCAAGTGTCCCCTGATCTGCTCAATATTTGAATCAAAATCCACCAATGAGCTGATTTGAAACACTAGAACTCATATTCGTGGCATTTTGCACTGCTTCGACTCCTGTTTCTCCTGATTCTTGTCCTTGCACAAATCCTGGGTACAGAGATGCTGATGCAAAAATGGCTATAGCACCAACAGCGAGACAAGCCACAAAAAGAACAGGGTTGACTTGTTGTTTACTTGAAAAAGTCAAGCTCTTCGTTTCATCTTGCATTTTCATATTAGTTGAACCTAACTCTAAGTATTTACTATTTATCTCATTTGATGATTCTCGATCCAGAGAATAACAAATCAAATTTTGGTACTCAATGTCTCTTCATTGGAAAAATCACAATTAATAGAGGAAAATATATTGATATCTCATTCTAAGGACAGAAAATCGGCATAGGCAATAAATATTAGTTTAGTCTAATTAGACTGGTCTAATATCAGAGAGGTGGAGAATAAATGATGACTGCAAAATGTCTGGATAACATGCAATTGGCATCTGTATATTTGTATGTTTACAGTCACATTTGGAACATTCGAAATCTAACCTACAATCCTACTCGGCAACAACACGCTCTAACTTCTTGATATTATACTGACCAAATCCTTGCCGGGTAGGATATTATCTTCTCATACATGATTAGCAGTTCAGGAATAATGTAAGGCAATGCCCCATTGAGTCTTGATAATTGCTAGAACTTGAAATTCCATTGTTTCACAATGTACTTGTTACTTGGGGACCAGATCATGAGTTAAAGGGAGAAAAAAAGAAAAAAGTTTCAAAAAGAGGGAAGAAGATTTTTCATGGTTGTTTCCAACCCTACTTTCGACTTCAATTGAAGATCATAATCATCATCATCCATTGAGAAGAATGGATAAGTAGATCATATTCAACACCATCTTACGAAAATGTTTGTTCCAAATCAGAAAAGTACAACGGTATTGAGTATCGACATTAAAAGTATGAATAAATGTGTTAGACTGGACAACCTTCCATTTGTTGAACTACAATCTCTTTTTCTATCATTTCTGGCGCTTCTTGAATATGGCAGAACTGACACTCTTCCTGTGTCATCATTTGGTCGCCCTCCCCAACGCCTTCTAAATACTTTTTACCGTGTTCTATCGCTTTTTCTTGTGGAGTATCCGCCAGTACTATCACATCAAAATGCATTACTCTATTATCTTTTTTTCTAACATATGTATCATACACAGCACATTGCATTATAGTAGTTTCTTGCCCAATCAATATATAATCTGTATTATTATTCTCACCACAGAAAATAATCCTTCCAGTTTAGTCGGCACATTTCCTTCCCACAAGCTTTTTGACTAAATTCCAGCATGTAGCAGGATATTAACGTAGCAACTGTAACTATTGGTTATCAATAGAGATCGTCTGGGTTTAAGTACCACTAGAATTCTAGTGTAATTTGCAAATTATACCATACAGCATCAAATATATTTCAAGATCGTAATTATTTTTAGATTGCTAGCATGGTTCCTTAATTCGCTGGACAATCCTTTATTTTGCGGATGGCTAAAATAGGACATCTCCTATTTTGCGGATGGATCCAGATTGAAAATATCAGAATGGAAAATTTATTGCACTCGTTGAGTACTGTTTTTTAGAAACAACAGAGTCTTGTTCCATGCATCAGCTGTTTGCTCGGGAGCATAACTATCCCTTGATGGGTTAGCAAATGCGTGTCCTACTCCTTCGTAGACATAAATCTCGTTAGGAATTCCAATGGAATCTAGCGTCGCCTTAAAATTTGTCACATTCACAACCGGGATTGAATCATCTTGGTCACCAAATATTCCCAGGTACTGGCCACTTGATCTTAGAGAGTTCATCCGGGTCAGAAACCAATCCTCCGTAATAAATTATTGTTGAGGACAAGGGATATTTCGGTTCTGTGTTTAATGCTAGCTGCAGAGACTGCTGACCACCGAAACACCAACCTAGAGAGGAAATTTGAGATGCATTAACATTGTCTAAGGAAGCAAGAAATCTGACGGCGAGCACGGAGATTTGCGATGGCCTCTGTCGGATTCTCCCTCACTGCTCCAGACAATTGCCCGGCATCTTCCTGATTTGAAGCGACTTGACCGTTGAATAAGTCCACAGCAAGAACAACGTATCCTTCCTTTGCTAAAGTATCAGCCATCATCTTAATATGTTCATTTAAACCTCGATTCTCATGAATCATAACTACCGCTGGCAATTTGCTACCCACTAACGAGGATGTTGTTGTCGCTGTACTTGGAGTTGCTGGTAATTCGGTTGTATTTGCTTCTATCATTGAGGTGTCAGTGGACTTGGGAAAAACAAGGTATCCCGATGTATTGCCATAATAGTTAACCGTTTGATTCTCTAAAGCCAATTTACTGTTTCCTTGAATGGTGTTAGCTCTTGTTGAATTGGTCGAATTACCAATTGCATTTGACAAATCAGTGTCATTCGAGGAAATCATTGATGCGTTCGTTTCTTGTGCAAATGCATTACTAGTATAATGAACCTGGGTCAAAAGTACATACACAACAAATGATATCGTCATCCATATCCTAAATAATTTCATCTTATCTCCTCACCCAATAGTGCATCGTATTCTATTTGAATGATGCGGCATGATGCAACGTATTATTAATGAGTTACGTTTGCCTATTATAATAATAGATTAGCAGAAACAACGGCAGAAAAAAAAGCAGCAACTAACATCCACCACCATCATGAATAAGACCAATGGCACAATCATAATTGAAACGAACCCATGGGTCACATGACAACGAGTAGATGTCTTCTACTCATTCAATCCAAGTTAATCACTGCCTTAAGGACAGCAGTAGAAAAAAGGGAAGAAACATTAGACAAGGAAGGCAGCATCACATGATGACTTGTTCGATGCATTCCGCATGAGTCTATAGTATTGGACCTCATGAAAAGTCTCTATTTTCAGCCGACACGGCTAAAAAATGAATTTTATGAAAGCATATGACATGTAAGAATCTACTAGGCTGCATCGTTGACGGATATCGTCGTGTCTTTTGATGGGCCCTTATGACGATTCCAAGCTCGAAGCTTGATGTTTTATACTGAACATTTTTGCCGTCTTAAATCAGTTTAAACCTTTACTTGAACTACTGAGCAGAATGTTACCTGCCATGCTCAAGTTTGGTAACGGATCGAAGGCACATAACTCTTCCTGAAATATAACGTACATCATTCGAGCCCAAACTTTGCGTCAAATATGATTCACAAACCTCTTGGCTTGTTGTAATCATGAATTACTGGGGCATCACTTTAAACTTTATTTACTGTCTGTCACAATACTTGTGGGAGAAAAGGTTAGGAGTAATGAACTTGTCAACCGTCATTTTGTATAAACACGTTTATAGAGATCGTCTAAGACGAGGCATCTAGGAATGGTTTTCTGCCTGTCTAACTATGTCCTTATGACAATTACCGTAATATCAATTGCAGCAGCATTGCTGGTCACGGGAGATGAAAAGAATACATTTGCTATGACATCGCTAAATGGGACGTCGGGAAATGGAGTCAGTGGGAGCCAACAGATCAAAAGCAATGAGTCAGCTTCAACTCTAGATTTGATGAAGGCCATAATAGGAGAATCACAAGGATCTGGAGTATTAGATCGGATGGCTAAATGCGGGGCCACAATGCATAATATGACCGAAGAACAACATCAATGCGTTGATGATCTGGCAATGGGTTTGGAAGGACTGAAATAATAGAATGGGGATCAATAGGAAATGCTGGAGATCTACGTGAAATGTTTTAACATATGTACTGGTGTATGAAAATAAAGGGCAAGCAAACTACTAGCCATGACTACCGGTTTGGCTCTTACAGTGGGTTTGCAGTTTTGGAGTAGGGAGCCTGTCATAGTTCAAGCTGGCTTAGACATAATTATGAGATTTATTTGCTGCATTATACACTTACGTTATGCAACGTTTTCTATCGTAAGCCTTAACCATGAATTAACTTTAGAATATCATAAATCATATTTAGATCAGCATCTACCTCTGTACTTACGAGAAGAAGATGTTCGTTATCAACAGGTATTGTGAACCGCCTAACCTTTTCGTATTCAGCCATTGCAAACTTTCCTTTTCCAATCTTACTTTCCATTGTATCGCGTAATTTCCATCTATTCCACGCCTGTAGAACCGATTCCTTTGTTTGCTCTGAAGAAAGCAGACTCATTGTACCTTCTCGTACGCCCCCATATTTAATTTCGCCATTCCTATTACAAATAGCAGCGAAACGAATCCTTTTGTCCAGGTCAAAAGTATTCTTACACAGCCTCTCGTAATCCATGACAGTTAGAATACGTTGACCATCTATAAAAGTTAATTATTGTTAGACTATGAAAGATGCTAGAATAATAACCATAAAGGTGGCCTTTTACCTTAAGGCGCTGCACACTTTTTAGTACGAAGTAGTGAAGAAGTCAATGTGGAACATTCTTGTAGTGAAGAATCCAATGTGGAACATCCTTGTTCAATTTTCTGCTATTGCCATTATTTATTTTTCTTTCCCTTTTCAGGTTCTCAGTTATTATTTGTTTGTAATTGTACTTAAATTGGCAGAGTAAATGAGAACGTTTCTCCCTTCCCATCTGAATTATTCTTTGCCCATATCTTACCCTCATGGGCTTCGATTATGCTTTTTGAAATAAACAATCCCAATCCTGTACCTTCAAAAGACTTTGTTGCAAATTTGGTAAATAGCCTCGGAAATATTTCAGAATTTATTCCAATGCCGGTATCTCTCACGCTAACCCAAACTTGACCATTTTGTTTTTCCGTATTAACGCAGATAGTTCCTTCTTCTGTAGATTTGATAGCATTAAGTACGAAATTAGAAATAACCTGGCTTATTCTTAATTTATCTGCTTTTACAAGGATAATATCTCTATTGAACTGATACAGTATTTCTACACCTCTGCTAGCTTTAACGATATTTCTAGCATCTTGTATGCAATCACATATTATACGATTCAGATCGAATTCCTCAATCTTTAGCTTCAATGCTTGGCTTTCAATTTTTGAAACATCAAGTATATTATCTGTTAATTGTTGAAGTCTTTTTGCATTCCTAATTATAACGCTCAGAAGTTCTTGCTGCCTGAGCATCCTTTATCTGGATCCTGAGTACCTCAGCTAGTCCAAGTATTGGTTGGACGGGTGTTCGCAACTCGTGAGTCTGCTACGTCTATGAATTCTTTTTGCATCTTATCTGCTTTCTTTAGTCTATCGTATTCTAACAGTTTTTCATACTGTATCCGTTCATTCCAAAATAGTTCAAAAAACAACCTAGAAGAATCTACGCCTACTTTACTATTTGAATAAATAATAAAGCTGATGGCTTCTGAAAACTCTTCTGCTTTTGGTTCTTTAAGCTCAAATCGCATGAACTTTGCCCTATCGACTATGAACAGTCCGGAGTGGGAACCGACACTGTCAAGAATTTCAATATTTGGTGCCTTTTCAAATATTCTTTTTACAATCTCTGAATTCTCTTCTGTGAGAGGACATATGATTTTTATTGATGCTCTCTTTTTAGTTGATGCTTCTAGAAGATAATCGATAATTCCTAATTTATCCGCTCTAATCATAGTTTTACTGTTGACAAAAAGCAATAAGGCTTCATTCTTTACTGATCTTGCAAGGTCAATATATAGATCCTTAGCTTTTTCGTTATCCGTAATAACTTTATAAAATTCCGCATCTATGCCCTTTCCGATTTCAACTATTTTATCTTCTGCATCAAATGATTTACTCCAGAGATTATCAAAAATGGATTGCTGTATTTGGACAATTTCTTTTACATTGCCATAGATAGCTCGCTGATCAGGTTCCTTCAATGTGATAGAACCTAAATATTCTTTTTCGCTTATTACAAAGTTATCTTCAATTTCATCTGTGTGGCGTACCTCTTTAGCGATTCTCATGAGCTCCTTACAATATGGAATATTTTCGCTTTTAACTTCGATAATGTATCTTTGCCTTCTATCATTATTTTTGCCTGCAGTCATTATTGCTTTCTTTATTGATTCATAGTAAAGGATTGCCGATAGAAAATTAGAATTACCACAGACGTCCACTCTCACTTTGGCATCAGAAAGAACATCCAATATCGCATTTACTACGTTAGCACGATGCAATATTTTGTTCCTTTTTTGGGTAGCAAATAGTGGCACTTATTTATAATAATTATATACTTACTTATAAATTCCCCGCTTTTATTACTATAAATAGGGTAAAAACAGAATAAATGACATTATTATGAGCATATCTTCACAATTTTTATCCATTAGCTATAACCAATTCCATTCTTTGTTGCGGTGTCGTTCACTAGTTGATCTTGTCTTAATTGGGTGTGTTTACTAGCTATGGAATAAACAGGATAAGCTCGTTTTAAATCACCAACCAAATGCTCGCCTGCTAACTTACATAGATAATCTTCAAGAAAAGAAGGAAAAGATTTGCTGATCTGATACAGATTGCCACCTACTACCATGGTATTTGGAGTAGCTTTACGATTTATCTCTGAGCATATATTCATAGTTGACCCGAACAAGTTACATCTATTAGATCTATGAAATCATAAAATAAAAAGGCTATTTCTTGCTCATTATGACATATTTGCATTGTAATTGGAGCAACGGATAGCTAAATCACCTTATATAGCCAATTATACATAGTACTTCGAAGGTTGACACTTTCGAGTTCCCATCAGAGTGGTAGAAAAATGATTAGGGAGGGTACTGAGGTTTTCTATGGAGTTGATACTGTTATGAATACGGTATTACAATTCTTGTACCAAACTAATGGTAAAATTGATGCCTGCGTAGACTATACTCGCCCTTCATTGGCAATTGACATTGTGATATTGAAGAAAGCTTTTCTTGATGCAAAAAAAAGGGGCGTTAAACTAAGATATGCTACTGAAATTATCAAAGATAACATCTCTTATTGCAAGGAGATGATGACGATGGTTGACGAGCTTCGACATTTAGACGGAATTAAGGGAAACTTTTACATTAGTGAAACAGGATATCTCGCTCCTGCTACTTTTCATGAAGCAGGAAAACCGGCAGCGCAAATCATCTATAGCAATGTCAAAGAAATCATCGAGCATCAAAAGTACGTCTTTGAAACCTTATGGAGTAAAACTATCCCTGCAGAGCAGCGAATACGAGAAATTGAAGAAGGAACCGAAGCAGAATTTTATGAGGTAATCACTGACAACGAAAAAGCAAGTCAGATCCTTGTTGATATGACAAAGTCTGTACAGAAAGAAGCCCTAATCTTCCTTCCTAATGATAAAGCTATGGTGAGGATTGATAGATTAGGTATAATTGATTATCTTGTAAAGGCGTCACAGAATGGAGCGAATGTAAAGATTATCTGTACATTGTCTGAGGAGAACGCAGAGATTCAGAAAAAAATATCAGACAACGCACCAGATATCAGAATACTCGATGGCAACAACTCTCCATATGGCATGTACATAATAGACCGTAAAAAGTTTCTTAGAGCGGAGCTGAAAAGACCTCGAGCTGAAAAATTCTCAGACGCAATTGGTCTAGTAGTATACTCTAATAGAAGAATCACTGTAGAATCCTTCGAGTCAGTCTTCGAATTACTTTGGAATGAGCGTATGTTGGTTGAAGAACTAAAGAAAGCAGATAGGATGCAAAAAGAGTTTATAAGTATAGCAGCTCATGAACTAAAAACGCCCATACAAGCTATTCTTGGTATGAGTGCCCTATTGAAATATTATCCAGAAAGAACAGAGCAGGTGGTAGAAGTGATATGCAGGAACGCTGTCAGATTGCAAAGGCTTTCTACTAATATATTAGTTGCAACAAGAATTGAGAGTCAGACGTTAAAACTAGAGAAGGAACGATTCAACATCTGTGATTTGATACCCACTATTATAGAGGACTACAAAGAGAGGATTAAAGACAACACTAATGATGAAGTTGAATTAATCTATAATGATAATCTAAACAATAACCCCATTGTTGTAGAAGCAGACAAGGAAAGGATAATCCAAGTTATTTCTAATCTCTTAAGTAACTCTATTCAATTTACAAATAAAGGTTATATATCTCTTAAAATAGTTGTTGATAACGACAGTAAGGAAGTTACTGTTACTGTAAAAGATACTGGTATAGGAATCAACCCTGAAATCTTACCAAGGCTATTTTCAAAGTTTGTTACGAGATCGCAACAGGGAACAGGCTTAGGACTTTTTATTTCCAAGAATATAATCGAAGCTCACGGAGGCAGAATCTGGGCTGAAAATAATAGCTTAGATGGAAAAGGAACAATTTTTGGTTTCACGCTACCTTTAGAAACAAAGAATGGAGTTAAGGAAGAAAAAGGGAGAGCGGGTTCTAGCTAATGGATGAAAAAATAAAAGGAAAAAGAATCATGGTCGTAGATGACGAATCTGACCTTACTTTGTTTTACAGGATGTCTTTAGAATACCATGGATTCGAAGTTGAAACATTTAATGACCCCAGAAAAGCACTGTCAAATTTCAAACCAGATTATTACGACTTAATTATTCTTGATATCAAAATGCCAGATATTGACGGCTTTGAATTATACGAGAAAATACTAAAGATAGATAGTAAGGCTAAAGTTTGTTTTCTTACAGCAAGTGAATTGTATTACAAGGAGTTTAGAGCGAAAAAATATAGTGCATTATATAAAGACCTATTTATTCGAAAGCCGATTGGGAACGAAGAGATGATAAAGGAGATAGATCGCTTAATTGAAAATAAGGAAGACATAAGAACAAAATCTTAATCTATGAATTAGATCCAGCCATCCTATTCAATATTTTAGGCCCCAGATATTTATTAAATAGACTATTTGCCAATAGCTGATTTCCCAGAGTCAAAGCTAAACCAAGCATAATTATACAATCTAGATCGTTATGATCCGCCGTGTCGTTATGTTCCTTGTGAGTAACAGTCTCAATTCCTAGAACATAGGATAGTACTTTAGGGGTTTGTTTTTTGCTCATGGAACTAGAACAAGGATAGATTGAGATTGCGGTAAATATAGAGAGAATAACTTTCAGGAACAGTGGAAATAAAAGTATAGGAAGTTAATGTCTATGACAAATATTACTAATTTGCGCAACCAAGAGCACCATTACAGTTATTCTTTTGTCTCTGTTTGAATGTAAAATCCATAAACTATAATGCATCATCCACAATAACCAATTCTTAAAAGTGCCAGTCTAGCTCTTTTCTTATTTGTTTCACTAATTTATCTATTTCAATGGGTTTTTCAATAACAGGACCTGGACTCGTTTCTCCTTTTGATGTTGATAAAACTTCTTTTAATACTTTATGATATGTTTCATATGCGGTAATAAACCATACTTTGACCTTATTGTCTATTTCACTTATCTTTTCATATAGTTCAAATCCGTCAATCTTGGGCATTTTAATATCAATTAGCAATAAATCATAGTAATCCGACTTGAATTTTGATAATGCTTTTGCTGAATCATTATACGCATCAACTTCAAATCCTGCAAGCTCCAATCCCATCTTGAAAGTAATTGTATGATCATAGTCATCGTCCACTAAAAATATTCGCTTCATTCTCGTTTTATGAGTGTTATAATAACTACTACTATCATGATAGCTTTCCTTTCTTCTTTCTTCAATGCGATTGTTCATAGTGGAGACAATATCGGTAACCATACTTTCTTTGTGATCTTGTTGAATAACCAGTGGTAGGGTAAATGAGAATGTGGCACCTATTCCATCTGAATTATTCTCAGCCCACATTTTGCCTCCATGGTCCTCAATGATTCTTTTGGATATATACAGACCTAATCCTGTCCCTACAATAGATTTTGTGGCAAATCTTGTAAATAGTCTTGGCATTATTTCAGGGTCGATACCTTGGCCAGTGTCGGTCACACTGACGATAATTTGATGATTGGTGTCATCTGTTATAATATTAACAGATATCTCTCCTTTCCGAGTGAATTTAATAGCATTGCTTAAAAGATTCGAAACGACCTGAGTTAGTCTCTCTGCATCTGCCTTTACAATAATGTTGTCATTATTACTTGAGTATGCTAACTTTATTTTTCTTTGTTTATTATTTTCTTTTTCCTTTTTGTGATCTACAAGGACATTCGTTATTATATCATTTAACCTAAGGTATTGTTTGTTAACTATTAACGACTGACTCTCAATTTTTGTGGCATCAAGTATGTTTTCTGTAAGCTTTCGTAGTCTTTTTGCATTCCTGACGATAACGATTAGTAACTCTTTATCTTGTTCGATGTTTCTTTTCTTAGAAAGAAGAATTTCTGATAATCCAAGTATTGGTTGTATAGGAGCTCTCAGTTCATGAGCTGCAATTCTGATAAACTCATCTTGTATCTTGTCGTGCTCTTGGAGTCGTTCATATAATTCGTTTAGCTTTTGATACAGTTCTGATTGTTTCGATAGACTTTCAAATATTGAAACATAAGATAATACTATTGATTTACTATCAGAATAAGTTGCTAGACCTATTGCTTCTTCAAAAGTAGCTTTAGTATCATCTATTAATTCAATTACAAATGAAACTTTTCTATCTACTATTAAAATAGTTTCTTGTAAGCCGGAAGATCGTTGTTCCGCAATATATCTTGTATAGATATTGTTACTAGGATCATGTTGATAATTTTCTTTTAAAGGAAATGGTTCTTGTACTAATTCCTGACTATTTTCTAAATTTTCTATAGGCACTAACACTCTGACTCTGATTTCTTTTTCTCTTGCAACTTGCTTTATTAAACCAATTATTCCTACTCTCTCTTGACGTTCAAACGCCTTATTAGTAGGAAAAATCAGCATTATTTCCTCTTTAGAAGATTTTAAAAGATCGAAATAAAGATCCTTTATCTTAATTGCCTGGGAGATTTCCTTGATACCCATATTTAGGAATTAATTCAATATCGTGCCCACAGCACCATCCTATATAAGACTTATTAAGTAGAGACGTTACTTATTTGCCCCCAAACCAACTATAGGTACTGAAAGTTATGTGAATTCGGGATGGATATGGCCTCAAGGACAAGTACCTCCAGGAGCTCCCCCCACAACGACGTTTACTGTGACTTTCGAAAAGGCTGGAATATGTGATTATGTGTGTACAGCACATCCATGGATGACTGGAAGAGTAACGCTAAAGTAGTAACTGAATAGATAACGACAAACCCTTTTATTTAGTAGATCCAAATTTGTATGTATAATAACTGGCCGATTATAGATGTTTAACCTGATCCAAAGTTGTGTATTACATAAGCATAGTGTACATGGTATTAAGTTCAATTGATACTTTTTGAATTAATAATCAATCCTGCGTGATAGATTTGAATAAAATTGATAATTATTCTTGAATATCAACAATCATTTGTTACTTATACGTCGGCCTGTTGAGCAATCTTTATAGAATATATCGTTAAGAGATCTTGTAGAGAAGAGGCAAGATCTTGTGATAATGGATATTCGTATGCCTCAGCTGAACGGTTTACAATTATACCAAAGGCTTAAGGCCATAAATTCATCCGTCAGAATCCTCTTTGTCACCGCTCTGGATGCAGCAGTAGAGCTCATCTCAGTGTTGCCAGACATAGAGGTAAACCGGGTGATTATGAAACCTGTGAGTAGAGATAGGTTTCTCAAATACGTTAAGCTCGCCGTCCGTGAGAAAGACTAAGGCAGCTAGTAGATATTAAAATGCCACATATTGGGCCAAAAGATTGTGTTGATAACAATTCACAAACCTCTGGGCCCATGCCAATCCCTTCCTATAGGACGAACCAAAAATAGACGTGAAAGTGATTAGATGTAGTGGTGATATTGTATATCGTGTAGATTTAGAACTAGTTACAGATAGTATTAACAAGCCCAAACAACTGTTTTGACTAGGAAGTACTAGCCATAAATAATGCAGATACATTCATCTGTTCGCAATTTCTTAGATATTGATTATACATATCAAGCCATGATGAATACACCCATGAACAACACCTACAAAGACAGTCCTATCGACTTACATAAACTTATACTTCGATAAATTAAGTACATTGAGGAATGAACCTTAAATAGAAGCAAATATGGTTGTGTAATATGCGAAGGAACACTGGCGGCTCGACCTGGCTCATAATTATTGGGGTCGTGGGTTTGGTAGTAGCTTCACAGTAGGAATCTTGATTTGGCGTGGGATCTTGAGATGGTAAGTTAACGATAAGTTAATGGATTACTTCACATTTACTATGGTGATGCAAACATACCAAATACGCTCATTCTTACAATCGATAGAATGTGGAATTTATCAGCTCGTTTCCTAACTCCACTCTCGAACGCGATTTCCCTCTACCACGCGTTAAGCTGAAAGTTTAAAGAAAATATTGATTAACAGTTCTCCAAGTCAGAAAGTTCTAAAGTTTGCTTTCCTTATGATATGTATTCATGCAAGGAGGTTAGATGCAACATTTTGTCTTTTACAATATTTGAGAATTTCCTTAATCTTTTGATTTTCTATCAAATTATCTATAATCTTGCTATATTCTTCTACTTGCAACTCCTTAAAAGAAGGATAAAATTGTAACTCGTCTATTGCCTTTAGTCTCCAATAATAATATAATCCAATCGCAATTGTAGATTCGGCTTCATAAACTACTTTACCTAGTGAAGTTAAAAAGTACCTGCCTTTTTCTCTTTTTATCAAACCAGCATTCATCATACGGGATATTCTGTAGTAGTATTGTTTTGCTGTAAGATTAAATCTTTTTTTAAACATATCACTATTACTGGCATTATTTGTTGTTGCAATTGTTTTAAAGATAATTAAAGATAGCTCATCGGAAATTGCATACATTATATCAGTTTCAGCTATACCTGTCATTTTGTTTTCAGTCAGTAATAAAAGAAAAAAATGATATATATCGCTACGCTTCCTGGTCATGGAAACAAATACATGAAAGTAACCACAAATTAATATAAATTGATGTTTGTCGTCACTTTTTTACCTAAAAATGAGATCATAAGAAAAACTTACTTTTCATAGAAGATCGTATGGACTGATTTCGATTGAAAGAATATTCTATTTAAAATTACTACAATCTAAAGTAGTTATAAATAATAATGTTCCTTAAACGTTCAGAAAGATGAATATTTATAAGAAATGCAACTGGTAGGCCATAATGAAAAACTGTTATATTGCATTTTTAAGTAACAAATAGCTCCGAATAATTATTGTTGTTTACGGCCAATAAAATAAATTTCTGTAGCTAATGGTGTATGTACTGTTTATTAATGGGAAGTATTATATTAAATTCATGCAATATACTCACTTTCATCAAAATGTTTCCAAGAACGGTGAAAAAGAATGAGACCTATAGAAGAAGGAAATGAAGAACCGACATATAAAAACGGAACAATGAAAGCAAAATCCAAAAGCATGTACAGTAATCTACTTGTAAACAATGCAGGTATGAATAATGTCATAACCCAATACCTGAGAACTTTTGTATATTATGTGAAAGCACGATCAAATGTATACATATTTGCCTTTGCTACGCTTATATCACTAATACTGGGATTTCATGGAAATGCAGTAGATTACGGTATTGCTATCTGTGTAATATGTGCTAGTTATTTTATGGCACTAGCAACATACATCTATAATGATATGACAGATTTTGAAGTAGATAAAATAAATAAAACAAATAGACCTTCGGTAACTGGAAAAGCTACAAAAAGACAACTTATTATCATTGTATCTATATTAAACGGGGTTGCATTATTGCTCACGTCTTTTGCGGGCTTAAATGCTGTATGTGTTTCAGTATTATTTATTACATTAGGTATTGCATACTCGCATGGAAGTTTAAATCTAAAAGAGAAATTTCCTTTGAAAACAGTGATAACTGCTGCAGGTGCAGGACTGTTGTCTCTTTTAGGAGGAACTGCTGCCTCTGACTTCAACAAATAGCAATTATGATGATGACAGTAATTCCTTTTCATCTCTGTTGCCAATAATATATGCTGCATTATTCTTTTTCGCTTTCTTTTTTATTTTAGGACCTCTTGGAGATATTGGGGACTTGAAAGGAGACAGAATGGTTGGTAGACGTACATTTCCAATTGTTCTTGGAATAAAGTCAACTATTATGGTAATGCTCTCTATACCTATAACTATAATACTCATGGCAATATTATTACCTTATTATGACGATATCAGCATGAATAACGGTAGCAAAAATGGCATTATATTCATAAATCCCTCAGGAATCTTCCTTATTATTGGCACTTGCATAGCTACATTGGCGTTTATTTTAAGGATAAGCAAAAAAGTTGACGACACCTTGACAATCAAGGCCATGAGACCCAAAATGAGGTTTCTCCATATTTTGCTACAAATTTCATTACTTGTAACATTCTTATGAGTTCTTGTTGTCCTAAGAAAAAGAAAAGAAGAATTAATACACGATTTCAACCTATCAATTAAAGATACCTTGAATACTAAAGCGTTACTTTATGTAATCGCCTGCTGTAGCTGTGTACTCAGCTTTTCCTCTGTACTCTGAGTGTATGAAGAAGAAGCATTAACCCATATCTTGTAGTAGAGCTCCTGCATTATTTTTAAAGTCTTTTCATCCCCTTTGATGAAGATCACACCATAGAAATCATTTGGATCATTCCAGTTGACTATTTCTATAGCTACTTCATTGTCGTCTAATATAATCATGCTAAATGGAATACTAGCTATCCTTCTACTTACTTTGCCTGGATACCACGGATTGGACACAACATTCATCCGCTCACTAGTGTTTTTGTCATTATCTCTTAACTTTAAAGTCTTACCTTCTGCTTCAAAATATTGCTTAACCAGATTTGAGTCAGTTAGTACTTTAACATCGATTCCTGAAGAGTTTGCTTTGCGGAGTATACTGTTGATTATTATTTCATTAAGGTACCTACTTGCAAGCAGGATTTCATTCTTGCAGAATTCGATCCTTTCGACCATTGCTGATACCATGTCCTGATATGTCCATACAAATTCGATTTTTATTGATGATGCGTTTGAATCTGTTGGGATACTGATTTTATTACCTGTAACCCTCCTAACAAAATTAGCAATCTCATCTTTAGAGAATTGTTTAGTATGCTTCAAAGTATCAACCATTTTCATCTGTTTTATATTTTTTAACTCTTCTATTAAGCTGAGAATATGATTTTGATAAATTATATTTCCGAGTGTTGTGTGTTTATAAACGCCGTCAGATTTTTCAACTAAACCTGCATTTATTAGCTGTTTTAATCTAGTATAGTATACTTTCTTTGATATCCCAAGCTTTTGTATGGTAGATGATTTGGCCTCAAGACCTTCATTATTATTACTATCACCATCTGCAAGCATAAAAATACTCAAATTATCTTTCCTTGACAAGATAGAAAGTAACTTTGCCGAGTTTTTGACTAAATCTGGGTTAACTAGTATGTTCTTAACCATTGAATGGAGAATATAGATCTTTTTTATATATATTTATTATGTTTATTTATTCAAGGCGTTAAAATAGCCTCTGTTACATCATCGATAAAATTTAGGTTCTAAATATCTAATTTTTATCTTCTTTCACTTCTACTAGTAAATAATCATCAATCTAAAGCTCTATTTGTAACATTTATTATGGTTCCTTTAGATTGAAAAATCATTAAAATAATTGGATCAGATTCATTCCTCTTCGTTTCAACCGCACAGATGATATTCGTTATAAAAATTTTTTACAGACTCTGGCAAGAAGATGTTGTTATAATGAAGGTAGGCATAACTCTGCCGCAAGTAGGAGAAATGGCAACAAGAGAAAATGTAATTGGATTAGCAAAGGCTGCTGATAGAGAAGAAGGAATTGACTCTTTATGGGTCTTAGATAGACTTTTGTGGCCCATGAAGCCGCAGACACCATACAGGGGAACTCAAGATGGGACTCTCCCAGTAAGTGCCCAGAATGTATTTGATCCAATAGAGCTGCTTACGTTTGCTGCTGCAAATACGGAGAAAATTACATTAGGGTCTTCTGTTATTGATATGCTATTCCAAAACCCTGTAATATTGGCAAAAAGATTTGCAACACTTGATGTTTTGTCTCAAGGGAGGGTTATATGTGGACTTGGTATAGGGTGGTCAAAGGATGAATACCAGTGTTGCAATATTCCATTTAAGAACAGAAGTAAGAGGGCTATTGAGTTTGTCGAAGTCTTAAAAAAGATATGGACAGAAGGTGTAGTCGAATTTAAAGGAGAGTTTTATAATATCCCAGCATCAAAAATAGGCCCAAAACCTATGCAAAAACCAACTATCCCCATCTACCTCGGAGGTTGGAGTTCAAAAATGTTCTCAAGGTTAGTAAAAAGTGATGTCAATGGTTGGCTGGCATCGATGGGAGTTGGAATAGCATCTTTAGATTATTTACAGAATAATATCAAAATGTTAAAAGATGAGACTAGGAGAACAAATAAAAACAAAGACAACTTTGAAGTTCTGGTTTTAACTTATCCCCAAACAGACTTTAAACCTTATAACACTGGCAAAAGGATCCCATTGACTGGAAATATTGATCAAATAGGAGGGGATATACTGAAGATTAAAGAAATGGGTGTAAGCCATATCATATTCTGTTATCTCTTTTCAGCAGAAAACAGTAATACTCAGGAAATGATCTCTTTGACAAAGCAGACTTTCAAAGTTTACAAGATAAAAAATAATGGACATTTATCTACACTTGAATTATTGCCTAATATTGCCTGGATATGTTATGACTTAAAGGGTGAGTGCCGAGGATTAGGAATATTAAGAATAGGGAGCCCACAGCTGATAGATTTGAGTATCCATATTGAAAGATCAATAATTCAGACACAAAAGTATAATGATTTATTACATTATAACACTGAGGGCATTAGTTTAGCCGCACTCTCAAATCGTAAGAAATTTGCATTCTTACGATTTCTTATTCTAAATAATGTATTTTATGACTATAATATAGTGAGCATAAGTTGATTTATTTTCAAAGGCATATCTAGGTTATCCATCCATCTTAAAGGCAACAGTGTAGTGACAGCAGCAACAGTTGGCATATAAAAGACCATCTTTGGCATAAGCCAAGAAATAACTTCCTTACGTGTTGAAAGGTTCACGTTTCTAAGTACTGGACTAAGCAAAAGACCATAAATATATCAGTCCCAATCCAAAGTATGGCTGTAAAAACATGTACGTAGTTAAGAAGGAGTAGATTAGCACTAAGATTCGCGACGATAAGCGCAACAACTGGAATAAAAACCCAAAGGTTAGATCGAATAGATATTTCGGGAGGCTGCTTCTGTAAAGTACCTTCCATGCCATTACTTTCACCACCGGTTACTATAAAATCATTATTATCATATGATGATTACAGTAGTATTTATGTCCATTTTTCAACACTACTTGGATGTGGAAAAAATCAAAGAGTAATCAGAAAGTTTGAGGAAGTATCTCCACTTATTATTATAGAACTTCGGAGGAGCTTCCACATGTCAAGTTCATCTGAGAGAGAAAATAGACTAAGCAGTCTTGGCAGAAAACTGGGTCAGAGAGAAGTGAAAATTTCTTCAACAAAGAGATCACCGGCCCATTGTATTATTGCTTTTCAAATAGGATTTTCTAGTTTGTAAATAAGAGACCAACAAACAGAGTATGTCACACTTGGACCAGTTTTAACCTGGCGATCATTTTATTCGCGTTCTACTTTCAGATGAGAAAGCTGCCAGCTACCTGAACAGTCATAGTTGTTAGATATTATGGATGAGCATAAAAATTATGTCAGAATGGTTCATACACACCTTGTGCCCAACAGTTAGATGGTAGTGTGCTACATGATTTGAACCTACGAATTCATTAACAAAGTCCTGAGCGTGAAAGTGATCAGATTTATTGGTGATATTGTATATCGTATAGATTTAGAACTAGTTACAGATAGTATTAACAAGCCCAAACAACTGTTTTGACTAGGAAGTACTAGCCATAAATAATACAGAGAGCAATGATAGATACGTTGGTAGGATAACCTTCATCTCTCACTAGTATTGGTTCTAGTTAGATAGCAATAGACTCTCGCGCTCAAACATTTTAAAATATCGCTAGTGGTATCCAGTCAATCTACTATTTCGTTGACAAGTAATACGATGTATTCTACAATATTCTATTTGAATGATGCGGTGTTATGCAACGTTTTTTAGCGTATTATGTTTACCAGTTGTAGTAGATTTGCAATAACAGCAGCAACTAGCCGCCAAGACTAATGAGGATATCATTAAGGAATATTTTGATGCAATGCAAACCGAAATCAATCCAAGTGCCAATTATGTAAAAACTAATCGAAATACGTTGAACAAATTTTCACAATTCCATAAGAACAAACCCTTTGCAAATATGGGAAGATATCATCTACTACTTGAATAGATGATATCCAGCGCAGCGTAGCAGTCGTTCCAAAAGGTATTCCTTCTCAGCTAACCGAATCACCCCTCTTAGCACAAGAATGGCCTGTTACTCATTTGTTCTAATTCGATTGAGAATGCGCGAAATGTACGAGATGTAACAAAGGTTCTACATCTTAGAGAGAATGTAACTCTAGTAATTATTAAAAATTACGAAAACACAGGCAGCTCGATCAGAGAATTATTATCTCACCTTGTACTATTATTTTACGTCGCCAAACCCTTCTCCACGATCTGATTTGAATCTCTCTAGTTCGTCCTTCTCGACTTTAAGTGACACTGAATGATGATATCCCTCTACCATGGGTTTAGGAATTTTATAATTTGTTCGTGCGCCTTAAGTAGAAACTACGACCGAAGTATCATCAACTGCGTCTACATTTCCTACTAGATCTCCCGCCTTAGATGTTACCATCTTGTGGAGAGCAGCTTCCCAATCATAAATTTCTGGTGCATGTATCGATGTAAAACTTATCAGTTTGTAAGGGTCATAATGTGCTAGACGAAATAGATGTCCGAGTAGAACTAGGAATCTTTCCATTATCGAGGGGGTCGGTATTATTGGAATGAATGTTATCAGCACTAGCGGTAATGCAACAGTAACTAACGGAACACAAACAGACCTTCCTCAGGGAACCATTGGTTGATGCATCAAATGAGATTGGAACGCTACGGATAGCGCTTAATTTATCCCAAGAATATATGAAGATAGCTGTCATGCCCGGTACCGTGCTTCTAGTTCTTTCAGTTCTGAGCGATTGACCTAAAATGGGCCACTCTTGGGCTAGAGTGTCATGTATACGAAATAGTGTACAGATTTCTGAGTTTTTACAAATCTGTATACAACCATTGTATACAACCCCTTTTGTATACCGTCGTTCAGTAGACTTCACGCTCAACATACTGAACGACCTAAATTGAACGGCATAATTTAGAACACTGTTCAATAGCTTGCCTTAGGGGGATTCGTTCAAGTCGTCCAAGTCGTTCAACTAGGATTCAACCAAGTTATATACTAGGAATTTCTTAGGCATAGGCTGTATGTCGTCATCAATTTTGCCCCCTAAGACTATATTCAATATAGTTTAGGGCTAAATGTTTATGGAGTTACGGCATTTTCATTCGATGTATTTAATTGATTGTTTAGAATTTCGAATATAACTGATTATAAAGGTGTTAAGTAGGCCAGATCGAACAATATTAACTTTGACTAACGAGAGTCCCCCCCTTTGATGACACCGACTTATCGATATCTCATTAAATTAGTCGTCTGGACATGTTTCTTATTCTTATTCTTATTCCCGTTACTATAATCCTAATCTCATCTGAAATCGCTATAGTTTAAAATCATAAATAATGCCTAAGCCATATACACCATAAGTGAATGATATGTCTGAAAGGATAGCAAAAGACCGTGACATAGAATTAGAAAACATTATCGGAAACTTGATGATCGCTGAATATCAAGTCGATAAACTCCAATCTAGATTGAGCGAGAGGGTAGGGGGTTTAGGATCAGGGAGCAACAAGAAATCCTCTTCATTTGTGTTTAAGAAAAATGATAAATGGTATAGAGTCACTCTTTCCGTTGAGGAGATGACTAACATAGATATTATTGATGATGATATGGCATAAGTTACTTACTTCACTAATGCGTCAAACCGTGTCGGATATGATGTTAATTAATATATCTCTTTACCATTATACATCTATAATACCAAATTAGGTTAAGTAGGATTTGCCGCTGAATCTTAAACTAATATTCTAGTCCCTATTTTAGTACCCTGATTTAATAACTCTGATAATGTTAGTAACGCTAGCTCGTAATATCACAGTAGGGATTCTTGAGCGTTCTATGATCTTTAAAGCAACCATATCCATCAGATCGTTACTTCCCTGCCATTGAGCTATTTTTACCTAATACCTCTATGCATTTATCAACGGTAATCCTCTTGAACGCCTTTGCATTTCGATTAATATTTGGATCAGAGTCATAGATCCCACTGACATCTGTCGCGTTTACGAATACCTGAGCTTTAACCTTTTCAGCGACCAATGCAGAAGTTGCGTTAGTACTCTGACCAGGATGTAATCCTCCTAAAATCACCGGTTTTCCTGTCTCAGCTGCAATTGAGACTTCTTCGAGATTTGTGGGTACCTTTGGATAGACACAGCTATGTACTGAATTAAGCAGTAATTTGGCATTAAGTCTAGAAACCTCTATACCCAGTAAATCCAGACTTGCTTCGTCACTTCCAAGTTCTCGTGCAAGATCGATATAATGCCGAGCAATATTTCCTCCTCCTGCAATAACTACCGGTTGTACATGTTTGCTCAATTCAGTTATCATCATTCCGTATTCCCTAATGGATTTCGACTTTGCACTACTACCAAAAATGCTACCACTAAGTTTAATGACTACCCTTTTTTTCCTGAACAGTTTACTCATTGATCCTCTGACTTTTTGATCCCTCAACTTGGGTCTCCGAGCACCTTATGGATAGTTGAAGTCACTGCATTTCTGCTCTCAGCGGTTGTGTATATCCTCAACATATCCAGAAATCCTGTGATTGAATTGATGACAGGAATTTCTGAGACAGGGGTATCGTATGCCCGTTCATTGTCTACTAGAATAATGGAATTAATTTCTTCTTTTGAGGGAGTAAGTGGCATTGAAGGTGCTCTAGATGCGTCCACGAAAACAGTATTCTCATGGACTCCTGCAACATCGCATATACGAAGTCTTAACTCTTCAAGTGTCGAGAGGCTCATCTTGTTGTACAACCTGTCTCGCTTATGTAAAAATTTTTCATAGACACATTTTAGTAACCGTCTATCTCGGTAGTCACTAGCTAACTTTGCTACATTTTCATCCTTGTCAAATGAACAAATTTGTTCAAGAGTAATCTCATCAGTTAGTTTGAGGAATTTGTCAAGTGAAATCTTTGTGATTTGTAAGTAGTTATCTGCTTGTGCTAACGAATGAAGCAACATTACCTCAGCTGATTTAACTGTCTTGTGGAAATAGACTGCTTTGAACATTTCGTATCTAGATATAAGCATTGATTCAAATGAATAAAGTGCAGACTTATTAATTGCCAAATGTCCTGTTGCCACCACTTCAAAGGAGGCTATTAGCCTGTGGTAGTCAATCTTGCCGTATTCAGCTCCGGTAAATAGACTATCCCGTGGCAAGTAATCCATGATATCAGCGGATAAGCTGCCGGCAATTATTTCATTTAAGAAACTTGATTTAGACTCACCAAATGATAGCCTGCATATATCCAAAGGAGTAAACCCATGCCCTCTTAAAACGTCTCCAATTTCACTTTCGAGTATCACTTTTTTCCCCATATCTTCATGTGTCATCCTGTATTTACTCTCCAAAACCTCTTCGAAAAGATGAGAAAAGGGTCCATGGCCAACATCATGTAGTAGAGCAGCTAACCTCAATTGTTGTATATTGTCTTCATTATCGATGAAGCCCTTTCTCAGAAGGCTCTCTCCAGCGTACCCCGCAACGTGCATCGTACCTAATGAATGTTCAAATCGAGAATGCTGTGCACTGGGATAGACAAGGTGAGCTCCGGCAAGTTGTCTAATCCTTCGCAACCTCTGAAAAACAGAGGTATCGATAAGGTCTCGCTCGATTGCAGTGAAGCTGATATATCTATGAACTGGGTCAGTAATTTCGCCAATAAACTTCATGGAGCGTACCTCATAATCGGGGATTGTTCTTTAATAGATTATCTGCAGAAATTCGCCGTCTTGCAATAATAGTTAAATGACATTCTTTCTATTATCTGGACGCTTTTTGAGCCTTATGCATTTGTCATCCTTGTAACTTCTTTAAGCAGATCATAGTTGTCAATTGGCTTTTTGAGAATGTTACAACCGGGGAATTTACTTAAGGCCAGATCAAATACCATCTCTCCCGCAGTTATAAAGCATACTTTGACCTTGCTATCGATTTTTCGAAGCTTGTTGCACAACGCCAGCCCATCCATCTTTGGCATTCTAATATCAATCAGGAGAAGATCGTACAAACCTGGTTTGAAATTATCCAGTGCTGCGAATGGATCATTAAAAACATCTACTGAAAATTGATCCTCGAGGACAATCCTCAAAGTAACGTTAACATCGTCCTCGTCGTCTACAACCATTATTCTCTTTCTCATCTGATGGTCGCTTGTCATTGCTGCTGCATGGTATTGTACGCCACCGCTGAAACTTTCCTCATTACGTTGCCGCTGTGTAAACGAAAACGATGATGTCGATGTCATTTCGGGGGCAGGTATCAATTAATTATCGTTGTAATAGATAAGTATTACCTGCCAATTGGAATGGAATATCTGTAATACCTGATAACAATAACACACAACTTTAATGTGGAGGCATTTACAGGTTTTTGATCTCGCGAATTGGGTTCATTAACCATTTCTAGTCTTTTCATGCTAAGGTAGCATATGACAATTTAGTATCACCAAATGAAGGACCCGTAGTGAGGTAGAGCAATCTACCAATGCGGATTATAACGCTCGAGGTAATTTAGGCCCTCTTTAGTTATAATAAGCTCATTCACGAAATTTCGTTCTACTAGACGGATATCACTTAAAACTGCTAACCATGTCTTAACAATCTGTCCATCTCCGATGAATCTTTCTACAATCTGATCTTCATTCTTGCCCTCAGATACACACCTAAGTATGTACAACGCAGATTGAAGCTCAGAAAGTCTGTTGACATAGGAATTTCTTTTTATCGTATTCACCAATCTTATTTCCCTTAGCGATATAACACAGGCAGTTGATAGTTATTGCGCTTAGAGCTTAATAGCATTTGAGCAAGTATTTACCGTAAATTTCCAATGGATTAATCTTCTAAAAGCAGAGATATTTTCTCTATAACTATGTGCTGTAAATCGTTATTAAATTTCAAATCCAAATATGGTGCTGCAGACGATATTCAAAGGACTGTTGAACTTAGTCAAAAAAATATAACATTGTTGCTTAAATGGCTATCGTCGGAGAATAAACACACGAAGCTGAACCCGAACCAGAGATCGATCGAGATACAAAAAGTTTTACAAAATATCAAGAAATATTGTAAAATTAATGATGACAATAGCGATGAACAGCTCTTAGCGTACATTGCAAGGAATACTCCAATTGGTACTCAGGAAACTATCATTTATGGATCAAAACAGTTCGAGATAGACGATTTCTAATAATGATGGCAAAAAATATAGTTAGAAAATACTCGCTCTTTCCATCTAACAAGCGAAGATTTAGTGAGTGAACATCAGGAAGATTCTAGAACACTCGTATAACCTACTATGATGATATCTACTGGACCAAAAATCTGATCATAAATGTAGAAGTTTTTATTTGGATCGAGAATTCTACCTGAACATGCCCCTCAAGCTAGGAAACGGTCCTTATAGTTCCCTTATATTCCTCTAACCCATCAAGAAGCATCTGTTGGACAATCTTGCGCCCTTCTTCCAAGGTCAATGGCTTTGACTGGGCTTTTGCGTAGCCATCATTGTCACAGATGAATAGCATCATCTCGTTTTCTCTAATCATTGACCCTGCAAGCATTTCTTCACCTACGGGTTCGAATCCCTTATCGGTCTGTTTGATCGTATAAGTGAGCATAGCAAAACCAGTATAGTTAAATAACTTCAACTGCGCTTCTCTTGATCTCTCAGATCCCAAAATGGCAGCTTTATGATATTGCATATATTAATAAATTACCTCTTGCGGTATTGTTGATAAGGCGCTAGGAATTCAAAATGCATTGTATTAAGATTAGACATAAGTTTTAATCACGATTAATTGCTTTCGTCACGCGCAATTGAAGTAGTATTTGTATTTGTCATATCGACTAATGATTTTAATGATCTGTACCTATTATAGTCATTAAGTAGGATTTTTGCCAAATGTTTTGTAATGTCCGTAACACTAAGCAAACCACATATTCTATTATCTTCCTCTAAAACGACTAGGTGTTTAATCTGATTCTGTGTCATGATCCTGGAAGCGGTATCTACCGAATCGTAGGCCATAATAGTGATCAAGGGTGATGACATTATTTCCTCTACAGTAAATCTACTCGCTGATATGTCTTTTAAACAAACACGTCTAACTAAATCTTTTTCAGTAACAATGCCGATCGGTTTTGTCATCCTGTCTATCACGATCACAGAGCTTATCTTTTTCTTGACCATAATCTCAGCAACGTCCCTGGCTGTTTTGCCAGATTCTGAAGTGATCGTGACAGTATCCTCGCTAGACATTATCTCGCTTACAGCGCTCACGGCTATCATATGATCATATGCCTTTTTTAAATTACTCGATTCCCGCCCTGCCTTTCAATATGCAGAACGAATTCTGTGTACACTACGCCAAGTCTGTTAACCATGGTGTTCATCTCATTCGTTAAACATTATCGATGGCCTCATAGGATTTTTCATACACTCCCATTTGCGATTTATCTCAACCAGAGTCATGTCTGATAGCTGCCCATCAGTAATAAGCACGTGAGTAGTATTGCATTTCTTCTTCATTAATCAAAATTCTTAGATGACAATCCCTGCATAACATATACTTTGAAGATACAGGTAGTTCTTTCTTGCATTTACTGCAGAATCTTCGTAGCATCCAAATAATACCGACGATTCCTTTATAATATGGTTTAATCAATTAACCAACTTTACTTACCACAAATAGCATTCGAATCGTTTCTCAGGATGTTTAGAAAATGGACTAAATCTATCATGTTCTTGACCTATATAGCCTGTATACTAATGACTTTGACAGTCAAGTTCAAAATATTGTCTTTCTATTCAAATTATCTAAATCGCAGATTAGTGAGCAAAGCAAAAGAGACTGCTACATGCTGCGAGGCAGGCACTCGGTAAAACATTCTTATTATTTGTTGCACAGACCGTTTAAGAAGACGAAGGAAAAAACCAAAAGTGATATTCCTCCTCATTTTGTCTACCTGGTAGATGATGTGAGAACAAATTTTATTGTCAGCTTTCGTATTAACGCATTAAATGAACACTTTGTAATTTTTTAATTACAATATAAACCCCTGACTTTTATACAATTGCAATAATTAACCAGCAATGGAACTTCCCAGAAGGAGAGGCAAATCATTGTCATATCAATATCATCTCCAAGAGGATATTCGGCAAAAAGACAAACAAGTAGAAAAAGGTATTAAAGCAAATTACTCGTCTAATGTACTTTGTCGTTCATGTGACTCCATCTGGATGATCTTCGACGGATCGACTGGCGAAACTATTTGTACGAAATGCGGTGCTGTCATAACTGATAGGCCTACGGAGATTGGCCCAAGTTCTGTCGAATCATTTAGCAATTCTGTTTCGCTTGCCTTTCCTGATAAAGGTCTTTCAACAGTTATCATGAGTGCGAATATTGACGCTTCCGGCTCAACATTAAATCACGACCAGATTCAAAACGTAAACAAGATTAGATATTTGGATAAGGTTTCAAATAATAATAGAACTCAAATTAGAAACCTCAAGAATGCATTTGTTACTATGGCCGCGATCAGAGATAAATTGACACTCACGGATCCAGTCATGGAAAGAGCTGCTTACTATTATCGTAAAACACTCCACAACAAACTCATAAAAGGGAGATCTATTCGGGAAATGGTGGTTGCTTCCATCTATGCTTCTTGTAAGGAGATGGAAGTACCAAGAACTTTGTGCGAAATATGCGATGCAGCTAATGCAGATCCTATATTTGCAGGTAAATGTTACAGAACTATGGCAAGAGAGCTAAGGATAAGTCCATTAATCGTTGATTCTACGAAATACATCTCAAAAGTTGCCGACATCGCCTGTGTCAGCCAGAAAACATACAGAAGAGCCGTAGAAATGTTAGATATAGTAAAGAAACATGCAATCTCCTACGGAAAGGATCCAAAGGCGCTTGCAACTGCAGTTCTTTATGCTGCTTGCATAAAAGAAAATGAACTCAAAGTTAGTCAGGCAAAGATAGCAGCCGCAGGGAGCATCAGCGTTGTTACATTGAGGAAAAGATTTTCAGATATTTTAAGAATAATACCAAGGGATAATAATAGTTATGCATGAATGCAGCGGCTAAAGTCAAGACATGATGAAAACGTGAAGATCCGATCAGCGTCAGACGTGTCAAAAGCAAGCAAACTTTTAATTGCTCTTCGATTTGAGTTTATAACTTTTTGTGGGTTATTGTTGTCCACCGGCTGGACGCTTGCTTCGCGTGATCCGAATTATCATCTTTTACTTGATCTTTTAGGCGATTGCCTTCGTGAATGGCAATCATATTTTGTTTCATCTACTAATCCGAGGCAGAAGACATGCATTGTCAAATGCGTCAAACAATGATTTTGTCTGTCACAAAACACTATTAACTGCCTCAAGATCCAAAATCAGAAGATATGCCGCATTTTGGTTTGCTTACAAATCCCTCAAATGAATTGTTAAGTGAAATTAGAAAAATTCACTCACTGGGTTTCGAATATGTGGAGATTGCCATTGAAGGGCCAGAAGGGAGTCCTCAGGTATTAATCGATAAACAGAACGGGATAACTAGACTACTCCAAAAATTTGGATTAAAACCAATTGGTCACACTGTACCGTGGGTAGATTTAGGATCGGATTATGAGTACATTAGACAAGCATGGATCCTTGAGGCAATGAGAAATATCAAAGTTTCTAAGCAAGTTGGAATAAGCCTTGTTAACTTTCATAGTAATCTTAACGGAGGGATGTTTAAAGGTGAAAAAAGACTGAGACTTTTGGAAAATTGGATCAAAAGCCTTCGCGAAATTTTGAGATACGCGGATTCTTATGGCGTACAGATAATGTTAGAAAATGTTCCACTTTCTAAGGGAGTACATAAGCTTGAAGAATATAAATACATCGTCGACAACGTCGACGGATTGCTTGTTCATTTAGACGTACCTCACGCTTTCACATCCGCAGGCATGCAGGGAATAATAGAATTTATTCATTCATTTAGAGACAGGATTGTCCACATTCACTGGCATGACAATAATGGAGTTAGGGACGAACATCTCCCTATAGGACGTGGACTTATAGATCATGAGCTTATAGTAAGAGAATTAAGATCGATAAATTATGATAGAACCATTACCTTGGAAGTCTTTACGAATAATGCTGATGCGAAGGTATCTGCAGAAGTGCTAAGTAAGCTCTGGTCAGAAATTTGATAATGTTGCAATGCCCGTGGTGCTTGCCAAATACTGTGAACGTAAATAGGTGAGAAAAGATGTTTAGAAATTTCTTGCACTATTAGTATATAATAGAAATCTTCGAAATCATTATCTGAAATGGGCCGAATAAGAGCAGTCGTTCAGCGCGGATAATAGAATTCTCGTTTGGCGAATAAAGATTCTTCTATAGGTTATCTATCCTCAATAAGTATACCATTAAAAGCAGATTTATTTCCAAGTAGTTACTTAAAATTTACCTAAATACTTGTATTCATTTCTAATACTGGACATAGAAAAATGAAAAACAGGGATAGAGCGGAAATAAATGCGATGATCCTTGACATTGCAAGCCACGGTAGAGTTACCAAGACAAAGATTATGTATAGAGCGTACTTATCATATAACAAGCTCGAAGAATATTTAACCGATCTGGGGGAAAGTGAGCTATTGGAATATGAAGTTGGAGCTCAAACTTATCGTACTACGGAAAAAGGAAAACGCTACCTAGAGATACATAATAGAATGAGTGAACTGATCTCTATCAATAGGGAAGTAGCTTTCTAACTTGGACTTCTAATTACCATACTGGATAGCTAAAGCGAAACCATATCATTACCAAAACTCAGACGTCACGTCATACACTGATGATGATGATGATGATACAGTACGAAGAAAATTCTTGTTATTGATTCCAACTGAACCACAGACAATGTCTTGCTTGAGTGCAGTTGCAATGAGGGTACGATGGAGTAAAGGATCACTTGATAGGAACACCGGGTTCTATGCACGTGATCTGGTTATCTTCTCGCTGTACTTTCTAATCATGATGGTGGAGGTCTCGTAATCTTTCATGAATCTGGTTTCTATATAATGTTAAACCAATTCTCTTTGCGTATGGCTGTCCTTTTGCAAACGATTCAGCCATTTTTTTGACAAACTCTAATTCGACTTTTGGTGGCATTGGCGGATCGAACGGATCTACGTATACTTCGACTATCGTTGGTTTCTTCTCATTCATCACTTCATTCAAGATTGGTTTGACTTCATTAGGTTCGTTTACAGTATATCCGTTTCCACCACAAGCCTCAGCAAATTTTGCGTAATCGATAGGCGTAAATTCTACACCAAACTCAGGGTTTCCTAGGAATGCCATTTGCTCCCAACGGATCATTCCCAAAATGTTATTCTTGATTATTATCACTTTGATCGGAAGATTATTTTGAACCGCTGTAGCAAATTCTCCCATTAGCATCGTAAAACCACCATCTCCTACAAAAGCAACTGATTGTCTCTTCGGAAAAGCGATCTGTGCTGCGATGGCATATGGTAGACCGCATCCCATACTTGCCAAGGTACCAGACAGCGAAAAAAGCATTCCTCTTTTAATATTGATATAGCGAGCTGCCCAACTAGTAATAGTTCCACTATCTACCGAAATTATTGCATCATCTTCTAATTCATTCGATAAGATGGTAGCAACAAACTGGGGCTTAATTGGGCTATCTTTTCGAGAACCCTGTTCTTCAAGCAGGCTTCTCCATTTTCGCATGGCTCGCTGTTTTGAATCAAGAAAATTAGATTCCTTTTTTCTATGCAATTGCGGGAGAAGAGCGGTTAACGTAAGTCTAGAATCACCCACTAATCCTACCTCCACTGGATACCTAGATCCAATTCTTTCAGGTAAGATATCAATTTGAATACCTCTTGCTTGCCCTGGTTTCGGAAGATAATCAATATAGGGGAATGATGTTCCGATCATCAGTAAAGTATCTGCTTCATTCATTGCGTCACTGGCTGGCCCGGTTCCCAGGAGACCAAGCCCTCCTAGACTGTATGGATGATCGTCAGGAATCACTGCTTTGCCTAAGAGTGCCTTGACAACGGGGGCGGCCAAACGTTCACAAACAGAAGTCACTTGATCTGTAGCTCCAAGGGCCCCCTGCCCAACTAAAACTACAGTCTTATTCCCTGCATTTAGGATATCTGCAGCCTTGTCTATTAAGGCCTGATTAGGCGTAATAGCAGATGTAATGACATCGGAGGTATGGCCGGGGACTTTATGTCTGGAGTACCGGTTTTTTAGCCTTTGCTCCTGAACATCGATCGGGATCGTCAAATGGCTAACTCCTCTACGCCCAAGTGCAGTTCTACATGCTATGTCCACTGCCATTTCCGCATGCTCTGGAGAATTTATCATGTTGTTGTAAACTGTTACGTCAGAAAAAAGCTGTAATAAGTTTACATCTTGTTGGTATCCTGATCCCATCAGATCGGAAGTACGTACTTCCAGTGATAGCTGGTACTGGTGTGCTATCAGCTTTTGCGTCATACAACCCGTTCAAAAGGTGTATAGCGCCCGGACCTGACGTAGCAACGCACACACCAAGTCTTCTCGTGTACTTCGCGTATGCGCAGGCCATGAAAGCTGCCTGATTCTTCATGTCGTACCAGAATGAACTTGACCTTGCTTTGTCGCTGTCTTAGGGATTCCATAAAGCCATTGATCCCATCACCCGGTAAACCAAAGATCGTATCGACATCCCAATCAATTAATGCCTCAGCAACGATGTCTGCAGTCCTTAAATTCTCATATTCGCTCATATCAGTCTGCCTACCTGCAATAAAATTTCTGCAACTTTCTTGAATTTGCTGAACCAATCCTAAATGACAATTGATTGTCCTTATAGCAGAGGAGTTTATCCGTGCCGAATGTTTGTATCCCTACCATCTATCCTCTAGTTCTTGATGAGCAAAGTATTATTTAGACATTCTTTTACACGATATATTCTATATAGAGAATATTACGAACAATAAAGCGGATCATTGTGGTCAAGAATTTAATCACGTGAAGAGCTAATGCACGAGCAATCGTAACAAATTTAATCTCAAATAGTCAAACGGTTATGTATTGTTATTAGATCTGCGAACATTGTCATTCTAGTCTCAAATGCAACTTAAAATAAGATTGGTTACCACTTAAACATCTGTTGGCTTGGAGTTGGACTCGGGTTCGGGTGCTGGGACATCTAGTCCGGCTGCCGTGCTTGTACCTACTACTAAAGTTCCTTGCCGGCAGACCGGGGTTTGTCAGATCTTGTACTTCGAAAGATATTGCTAATGATTACAGAACTGGCCATAAACACAACCGCAAGTCCCGTTAGTAGTTCTCTAAGCATAATTTATCGCCGCCGAGTTAACTGTTGTGTATGCTTCCACAATATAAAATAATCTAGAAAGTATATAATAGTTATCTAGCTAATGGATCAATATTCATCACTATCTATCAGAGTAATGTTAAAAAGGTGCATTGCACTTTCTATTGCATTGATAGTTCAGATAGTTATATCGCCGAAAGATTACATTTGGTAATATGTTATGTTTGTAAATAATTAATTGGACAGTTAATATTATTCAAATGTTACTTAATGGCAAGTCGGGTGATTTGAGTGAGCAAGTTGAGAGAAAAAACACACTCAAAGAACTAAGTCAAATCCTCTGTAATTTCAACCAACAAGATGATATACGGCGCACTGTGGGACACCTATCGCTAGAGTTCTTTAAACATGCAATGATGCTGAGGATTATGTCTGCAAAAATGAAAGTGGTGGAGCAGAAGGACATAGACTCATAGCAGAGGCGATACATAACACCTTAGAAAAATTGGAAACCAACAAGGAGCATCCAGGAGCCATCATAGAGTATGGCAACTAGTCACTCGGACGGATTAACACATTCAGATTAAGGACTTAAGAAGAGAATGATGAAGTCAGCCTGAATAATGTGTCCTCAAATCCCTGTACCCAGACCAACGCCTTATCTAATCTTAAACTATCTCACTTTGACAGGTATCAGGTTCATTTTTCCGATTCATTGCCCGTTTAATACCTTCCTGAATAGTACTTCAGATGAATTATTGGATATAGTGGGTACTGAAAAATTCAGGAACCTTAAAAAAGTTGCTTGAGTTTGTAAGAATGAGAGAAAAGGACGATACTAGCAAAAATAATGGTAATGAGTATACTGATGACAGTAACATGGTATATACCAGAGCGAAGAAGCTCTTCATGAAATCAGTGGAGCAGAAGATGTTACGGTTGGTATAGATGGTGAACCAATTGGAATTCTGCTCGCAACATTTCAAGTTCATTCAAACGCCCTAAATCTAAAAATGTGAGGTTTAGCGTATGTTAGCTCGAGCCTTGATACCTTCCATTATATTCTTTTACAAATGACTTTGGTATCTTAATGACATGCCTTCCCGTCATCAAAAAAAGAGAATCCTTTTCGATTGCAATGATATTTCCCATGTCATCATTGTCACTAGAACGCACTCCTTTTAGTACCAGTCAATCCCAATTTCGGATCATTCCTCGTACATTACATAATCATGATTAATTATATAAAATGATCTGAAATTGGAAATCTTTATCATGTAAGCATGGGCAGAATATCCCTTATTATCTTGTTGTGATCTGCATCTACCTCGGTAGTAACCAAGAGCAGATGGTTTTCTTCTAACGGAAATGTTATCCTTTTGATTTTCTCATATTCTGACATCGCATATTTTCCTTTACCCACTTTTGATGAGAGGGAGTTTCTTAATGCCCATCTGGCTAGGGCTTGCAAATTTGATCTTTTAGTTTCCTCTGGAGATAGAAGATTTGTTATTCCTTCGCGCTGTCCACCGTATTTTATCGCACCGGAATCATCACACACACCAGCGAATCTTATCTTGGATTCCAGACCAAGGATGTTTTTGCATAGTCTACCAAAATCCATAGTCATAAGATAAAAAATGAACAAACCTAATAAATATTCTATCATTTAAGTCACCTACCTAAATTCATGGCTACTCTCATAATCTTCTAACTCTTCACGAGTTTGAAATTCTCGACCACAATCTATGCAAGAAAAAGTCGCATACTGATACTAGTGGATGGAACCAACAGCTAATCAAGTTAAATACTTTGTTGAACATCTTTGAATGAGAAATGGTTCTCGGAACACTACTATACATAATTATTATCATTATTGTAATTATTGTGATAATAGACTCTGCTAAAGTTTCTGTTTCAATTGTTCTTTGTAATACCATTTGGAGTAGATTATTCTGCCGATCTTCTGTACGCTAAAGAAATTCTATTGCCTATGAACAGCTAAATAAAATTGTGTTTAATCACACAGTACCTCGTGAGTGCCGTGTCGCATAGATAGACGGACGATTTGTTCAGCTTGTGTGGCCCGAAAAAATAGAGTTATAGTCTGCAGATAAAATTAGTTTTGGTTTAGAGATATAGTGGAAGAAGAGTTGAATTAGACACTATTACCAATGCCGGATCTGAAGCCACGGAAGTACCGAATTCTATTGCGTCATAATTCGTCTTTCCGGCATTACACGTACATTCTTTGGTCCATTGCATTATTCTTTGTCTAATTAATTAAATACAAACATAGGGTATTACCATATGTAATCTTTCTACCTGAGCTATTGATATAATTGCCGTGGTTGTTTGTTCTGATTATTGTTCCAATTGGTTGTTCTAAGTCTGTTTGAACGCTTGATCTAGATTTGTAATGGCATAAACCCAGAAGGTCTTTTATCTCTAAATGTCAATAATTACTACACGTCGCAAACCTCCACAAAGGTGAGGGTAGTGACGGCCAGCATATCGGCACAAATTCTGTTGGTCGTCCCTACCCCAACAGTTTGTTAATGAGTATGAAGCTTCACGTTCACTATCAGAGTAACTTACAATTACTATCTATAGATCCATCTTATCATGAAATGACAGCTAAATAATATTATGTTTGATTGCACAATATTTATGATAATAATGTCTTGGTCGCCCACTGCTCACAACAGCATGATCACATGTTATTCGGCCATTACATGAGACGCAAAGTCCACTCTGTTTCACTTCTATCATTCTGAGTGTGCGAGTCATATTTTCGTTGGGATTAATGATTAGTGGGAGGGCCAGATCATCAATATTAAGGGTTTGCAAATGAGACTTGTTGTACACCTAGTTAGAGTAAATACATAATATCCCTTGAGTTATCTTATAAACCAGTTATAATATCAGGACTAAGACCGTCATTCAGAGCCCAGAACTCCTGTCGCATTTCATGGACTTCTGCCGATGACAGATCCAATTCTATGGCAACGTCGATAGGTTTCTTTCCCTTCGCGAATAGCCAGATGCCTGTGTGTCTTTGGTTTTGCATTTCAAGTCTCTCATTTCATCACCACTGCCTTGACCATGGAGGCGGCGGAGGCGGCGGATCAGACGGCGGCGGTGGCGGCGGTGGCGGCGGAGGCAGTGGATCAGGCGCGTCATCATTACGAACTGATTCGCATCGGTAAGTCGGGCCAGTTACTAACACGAACTATTAACGCGGGCACGGATGTTTTAGTCGCGTCCACTTGGATTTATGTTAGATAATTTCTATTGTCATCTACTGAACCTAAGCATTGGACCCAGGTTTTAAATGGGGATAGACACCATTGTTTACCACATTTTATATAGTATGTTGAGTAAAGCTCTAGTATGTCAAAGAGAGAACAAGACAAAGCTATCGAAGACACCAAAAAGGTCGCTGAACAAGCCAAGAGTGTAGAAGATAAACTCGAAGCAGTCGAAACATTGCAAGAAGTTGGACAGCAGGTGACAGCACAAGAATTTCAAGTTACACTTGACCAATCATTAGATGAAACGAAAAAGAATATAAGAAGATCAATAAATGAAGCGAAAGCTCAAGTTCCACAATATGCAAACGTTGTTAAAAGCTATGAAGAACAAGCATTGGAATCAACTGGAAAAATGGTCGAAGATTTTATCGAAACTCAAAAGACGGTAATGAATTTATTCTTCAACTCTGCAACTCCGTATTATGAGAATGTCAACAGAATGTATAATTACTGGTTTTCTCAGAGAGTACCAGCAGAGACATATATCAGATCTGTCAACAATATTGCTGAAAACCTCTCAGCATCAGTAAGAATAAGCAATGACATCTTATTTGGAAATATTGAAGCTTTTGGAAACGCATTCGAACGAGCACAACGACATACAAAAGAGCTTTCAAGAATAAATGTGGATAATGCAAAAACCATCGCAAACACAGCAAGAGAAACTGCTGCAGAGTTATCAGTTAATAGACAAAGAGAAGTTTACACATAGAACTGTCTGTCAGCTAGCCATCTAGTTAGATATAACTAGATCAATTAATTATTTTTATTCTGTGCTCATCTAGTAACGCAACCTGTTCAGTGCTCAAAATCTTGCACTTCCAAAGTATCGAAGTCTGTCCATGCATTAATTCCAGTAACTACAAAAACCTGAAAGTGAAGATGTGGCAGATATGTATAACCGGTCATACCGACTCTAGCTATTTCTTCACCTGCTCTGACATGTTGACCAGCTTTCACTCTTGAACTATTGTAGCTTAAATGATCGTATCTTGAGTATTCTCCATTTGAGTGCATAATTACAATGAAGTTTGTATGACTCCAATAGATTGGGTTAGATCCCCCAGTATTAGAGTCATCTTTAACAAAAGTCACTATCCCGTCAGCTGCAGCAAGAACAGATGTCTCTTCGTCAGCTATAAGATCGATTGCATTCGATCGATTGCATTTCGAAGTTTGCCCAAATGAGCTGGCGATGAACTTCTATCGATACGCTGTAACTGATCTCTCGGTACCGGTAGTTTATATCTATTAATAGCATTTTTACTCATCATAGGTTTTGTTTCTTATTGAGATGTTGTTCGTTAGTAGTTGGTTGGTTGTCTAACCAACAACTTTGTTAGTCCTATAGAATAGTCCTATTCCGTTCAGAGCAGCATCGACAATACTTATGGATGTAATATTTGCACTAGTATCGATCGCAAATGGTTTAATTTTTTCTGAAAACTTATTGAAGTTTTAGACCTTGTAGGTCATTAGTTACGCATCTCCAATAGCATTATTAATAATGATCCTATTTCTATCATATCTGATGTAGCTATGATAGGTAGAATGAAAAATATGAAGGTATTAGTAGTAGATGATGATCCCGATATTACTTCACTATACAAAGATGCCTTGGAAGGCGAAGGGGGATTTAATGTAGATACTTATAATGATCCTGACCAAGCGTTATCAGATTTCAAACCACACTATTACGATATTTCATTATTAGATGTAAGAATGCCAAGTATGGACGGTTTTGATCTATATAAAGAACTAAAAAAGTTAGATCCCGTCCTCAAAGTCTGCTTTATTACAGGGTTTGAGGTAAACTATAAAGCGTTGCAGGAAATATTTCCTGGGATTGCTCAAGAATGCTATATCTCAAAGCCAACAACTATGAAAGAATTAAAGGAACATGTAGATCATTTATTGCAGGAATGACAGTTATAGAATAGGTATGATCTCCTTGCTCCAACTCACCTGGTTAGAAGAACTCTTATCTTAAATTTCCGTTCTAGTTTTACCATCAGACTCTTTACAGCAAGTGTCATTATGTTTCATGCGTTAATTGAATTTTAAATTGTAATAATGTATTAAAGTCGGATGCCCACCAAGGATCAGAAATTGGAAGCCCACCAAGAACAGTCAGACGTTCAGATAACTTTGATGAGTATCTAAATCTAGCCTATGAGGAATTTGCTTAAGAGCGTATTTTCTACACGAGAAGGCATATTAGAACAAGGAGTGTAGCCGTCAATGACCAGACCTCAGTTAACGTCATAATTTCTCCTTACATTTTTATAGATTATTGTCTATATATCAGTCGAGCAATGATAGTAGGCCATGGATATATCCTGGTATTATTTCGGCTGGCGTAATTAGACGAAGATTATGTAAATATGAAAAGTAGCGTACGACGTAATGATACCCTTTTCTAGTATAGTGCCCATATTTAATTAAATTATGTCGTCAAAAAGTGGAGGAGGTCCTACCGTGCTATGGAGTATGCTTAAAGGTAAAGAAGTAATGACTAACGACGGGAAAAGTCTGGGTGAAATCAAGGAGTTTTCACAGGACTATGTACGGGTTGAAAAAGGAACAGTAAAAAAAGATAGAATCTGGATTCCCAAAGATGTCGCAGACGCCTTTGACGGTAAAAAGCTATGGCTGCTTATAAGTGAACAAGAAGCTCGAGAAAAATATCAACATGGAGAGAAAGAGGAGGAATTTAAAGAAGTGTCATCGTCAACTGATCAAGATGCTGAAGGCTTGGAAACGTCCAATGGTTCTCGAGCAGAAAAGAATAAAGAGCATGATCTTGAAGAAAGCATTCGACTCGTGGAGAATTATGAGAATATCAGGGATTATAAATGATAATGCATAACTGATTTAGATGCAATCTACTGATGACCTCTGAAGCGCGTTTCCGATTTGCGCGAATTGGTAACGACTTAATCTACATTCTCACCATTGGAACATTCACCTTCATAAGTGTAAACAGTCCGCTACATACATGCGGATGCTATTGCTGTGCTTAGGCTTAATTGGAAAACACAAAACAGACTTTTAGTCTAATTCCAAGAGGGTCTTTTTTAATACTCAGGCTTGGTCTGGATAATCGCTTCAGCACACAGGACATTCTGTTTTTATAGTTTGTACTCTCAATAAACATATGGGAAAATCAATAGGTACAGAAACTCATCTTTGTATGGTGTGCATCGCCCTCACGGCAGCAATAATTGTATCGTTAGGCTACAGCAATAGCATTCAACCAGTCGAAAATGTTTTAGCACAAACACAGGAGCAGAACCAGAGCAGTCAGTTACAGGGCGCAAACGTGACCGGGGACCTTACTGAAGCAACAGGGGGCAATGTGTTTGGAGGACAAGCTATGGGAGATATAGCAATCAACTCAGACGGCCATCAAATAGATATCAATGGGCAAATAAGTGCAACTCCTGGTGAAGGGAATGTTTTTGAAGCTTGGCTTGAAGATGCTGGAGGATCAGGCTATAAATTAAGTTTAGGTCAGGTATTGGAGAATGGGACAATTCAAGTTAGTCAGCACATGGTTAATCCATTTACCTACACGATATTCTATATAACAGAAGAACCAGAAAATGATGCCGATCCTAACCCAGCTGACGCTAAAGCAGGGATAGAACTAGAAGCTCCATTTGGACAATAGTTAAGTCCTTCTTTTTTTGTATTGGTTCTCTACAAGACTACTTAGATGCCAGGACTCGCAGTCCAGAAATGTCAAATAGAAAAGGATCAAATAAAGTCAATTAAGCATCAGAAAAATACTGAAACAGAGAAATTGGAAGAAAGAGTATGGCTGTGATTGCCTAGTCGGACCACTCTAGTACTTATTTTTAAGCATTGTCATGAGTATCGTATTGTCTAGTGTGAAATACGTTAAAGACTAAATTATGGAAGAGGAAGGACAATAGGCCATAAATATCATAATGCCACCGTCAGAAATTAGACAATCCCCTGACTGAAGACGCAAAACGAGTAAAAAGATCCGTACTGACTAAGAATAACTGTCAAAGGACTTGAGATCACTAAAGGCCATTTAAGAGATGTTAAACATATTAAATTCAGATGATAGACCCAGCAAAAAATAAAGAATGCAGCTCAGGATGCTGAAGCAAAAATCCAGACTTCTAAGGACCATGCGGAAGGAAAACCTAGTTCCGAAAAACTCAAAAAGGCAAAGGTCAAAGTAAGATATGCTCTAACATAGAACCTATCATAATTTTTTTCCTTAACGAATTGCAGCTTACATCCTAGTCTACTAGAGTCATCTGGCCGGCTTTCGTTTATAGCGCAGCGCGAGAACATAGTCGAATTGATGCTAGATCTGCAGTATTTGTGACATAAACAGGATAGAGTACTTTATAATATACATAAAAGTAGTTTTTTAAAAAGATATGATTGAATTGCTTTAGTGGTTGAACCGGGATATGTACTATTCATAAATAACTTTACTAGCGAGATGGGAACATAAGAACACGTTCGAAATGGTCGACATTACCCTTGTTCTAAAGAACTGGTAAGTGGCCGACTCCCTTAATTTGAGGTCTTAGGTACGGCTAAGGATCACGCCATACTAAGATAAGGTGGTGTGGAGCAAATCACGAAAAGAGGAGTCCGGAGTGGTGTTTTATTTTCTCCGGTCATTTTTAAGTGCATTTTGAGCATATTCCCTCATCCGATCTAATGGAACAAAGCTTTCCAGTTGAGTTGAAATGAGAATGAGAATAGATGATCCCGCACTTCTCACATCTGTGAAGGTGAGTGCTTTCGCGAAATATTTCGGAATTTTTTAACTGTTTATCTACAACTATCCAAAGGTCGTCGCTGTCACTCATTTTACATCTTTCCACAAATATCAATCACAATGCACCGTTCCATATAAAAAGTCACTGATTTGGAGAGATTTTAGACAGGCAATAAGATAATCGAAAAAACCGATTTACAACAGCATTGATTCGAAACGTACGATTTGCTTTTGATTTATTGACCCGTGAAGTATTGAATGAAAAATGTATAGTTCACTTCAGCTCAGAATGGGATCTAATTCATTCTTTTGCGGGATTTCGAATAATTTACCTCTGGAAATATTTTTAGAATGTCTGCAAGTCTCTTTCTTAGTGTCACTATACTTATGTCTCCAGCTGCTTCCTATTTTTGATTGATTGATGTCTGCCTCTTGCCTTTTTAAACAACAAGCGTACAACACAGCCGTAGCTACTGCCTTAGGATCTTTTCCGTGGCAAATCGTATTCTTTTTTGCTATACTCAACATATTTACTGCTTCCCTATAAGTCGGTTGACTAATCTGTGCATTGGTTGCTATTTTGGAAATGTACGATGTAGCATCGACTACAGCAGGGCTAATCCTCAATTTCCTAGACATTATTCTGTAGCATCTACCTGAGAAAATGGGCTCCGCATTTCCGGCGTAAGATACCTCTTGCAACGTTCTTGGAATGCTCATTTCTTTACATGCGGCATAGATACTTGCTACAACCATTTCCTTTATTGCTCTTCCTTTGATCAAATTGCTATCAAAAGCTTTTCGATAATAATATGCAGCTCTTTCTATTACGGGATTGGTCAGCCCCAACTTGTCGCTAACTGTCGACATTATTGCAAATGCACTCTTAAAATTTCTCAGATGATTCTTGTTATTACCACAAATTTTGTCCAAGTATCTAATCTTGTTGCTTGTTGTAATCTGTTCTTGATTTAGGACGGTACCATTCGCATCAGTATTTGAATAAGTTATGATGGTTGACAGACCCTTGTCAGGGAAGACAAGTGATGATGGCATGCCCGATCTATTTTTCGCGTTTATATCACCTGTTGGCATTTCCTGCCTATCCAAAACAACCGTACCGCAGGTCGTACAGATTATTTCAGCAGTTAATCCATCGAAAATTGTCGCGCCACTTTTGCATGATGGACATATGCGAGAATTGGTAATAACCTCAAGAGCATTTTGCCGTTCTCTATCTTGAACAGCGTCAACGGGATATTCATATAGAATATATTTCCCATGTTGTATAGATTGTTTATTCATTGCATCAATTTAGCTCATCTTTTATAAAAAACGTTTGTGTTTTGTGTAATTTAATGAATCAAATACGTTAAATAACTCGGGTGTAATTAAACAAGTACAATGTATTCCCCAGAAATGGATACGTAGGTGACCCTTTCATGAAGACAACTACCAAAAGACGAAAATCCACTACCGAAGGTGTAACCTTCCGACTTCCCTCCGATAACCTGGAGCAACTATGCAAGGAAGCTGATACAAGGCAGATTAGCGTTAATACACTTGTAAACCAAATCATTAACGAACACCTTGATTGGCATCTCTACGCTCCTCAAGCTAAACTATACTATGTACCAAAACCGTTCATATCGAGAGTTCTTGAAAAGTTTACAGAACAACAATTAGTCGGTTTAGCGGAGGCGAGCGCAAAGAAGGATTTTGAGGATATTGGCTTACTATTGCGGGGAGAATTTACGAATCTCTTCCTTCCTAAGTATCTTGGAAAACTGGTCTAGAATTTCAGACATACCTTACAGGACCGAAGAGAGTGAAACTACCAAAAAGATCATAATTGAGCATAATATGGGGTCAAAGTACTCGTATTTATTCAAAGAGATTTATAGGCGTTTGTTGGAAAACTCATTTGAAACAAAGACGCAGTTCGATACTACTGATAACACGATAGTTCTAACACTCGACAAAGAAGCACGTCCCTTAGAAAAAGAGACTGAATGCTAAACATCTCAAGTGAAGCTGCCAAGTACAGATTATTTCAGCAGTTAATCCATCGAAAATTGTCGCGCCACTTTTGCATGATGGACATATGCGAGAATTGGTAATAACCTCAAGAGCATTTTGCCGTTCTCTATCTTGAATTTCCATATGTAGTGAAATGAGCAATTGAATTAACTATCTATTATAGTTGAGAAATAGTTTGTTCCAACCATTTACAACTGGGTCAATATTGGGAATACGAATGATCACTGCCGGTACGAGAATACAATTGAAAGCCCCTCCTGTGTACTGTATAGTGGCTGCACGATTACAATAAAATTAGGTCTTGGTTGAAAATAAAAAAATTTAACTTGCCGTGAATGTTACTATACGTCAACCACTATTGATTTAGTCGATTTTTTCCTTAACTTTCTCTTTTTCGTATTCTGTTCCTAAATCCCTATCGGTATCTGTTACTTTATTGAAAACAGCCTTTGCTCCTGCTTTTACTTTGTCTTTAGCATCTTTCGCCCCTTCCTTCACTTCATGTCCGACATCTTTCGCCCCTTCCTTCACGTCATGCCCGGCATCCTCAACGTCATCTTCAACATCATCTTTCGTATCGACCTCATATCTTGTTTCTTTTTTTACTTCAAATTCGCCCATTGTATCTTCACAAATTTATACTCAACATTCTATTTATAGCTTGTAAAATTTGGGGCTTACTTATCTATCCGGTCAACTATTTCTAACAAATTGTGATAAGCTCTAATGGTAGCGATAGTAAAATCATTATCGAGTGGAATGGAGTCAAAAATAGCCCAAAATGTAGTCGCTCAGAACGATTCTGCTGATAGTGCTCAATTACAGACAGCAAACGTGACCGGAGAACTTACAAAGCCAGTTGGAGGGAATCCATACAGCGGCGAGAAAATCGGGGATATCGCAATATCTTCAGATGGACATCAAACCAACATCAAGGGGTTAGTCAGCGCATCCCCTGGAGAGGGAAAGGTTTATGAAGCCTGGCTTCAAGACGCCGGTGGTTCAGAATACAAACTTAGCTTAGGACAGCTCTCCGAAAACAGAACAATAAATGTCAGCCAACATATGGTCAATCCATTTACATACACATTATTCTTCGTAACAGAAGAACCACGGGATGATGTGGACCCCAATTCAGCTGATGCCATAGGAGTTCAATTAAAAGCTCCATTCGGACAATAACAGAACTTCCTTCTTTTTTTTGCCCAATGATATTTACTACTTTAATTAGGAACTATATTGAATTAATGGATGCCGTGATTGATCCATCTCACTAAGGACCAAATTTATTCAAATTTATTCAAAAGAGGGAAAATTTGCTTTCTCCTTTTGCCTCGGGATAGGGTGGGGGAAGATTCATCTCCTCGAAGTTATAATAGTAGAGATGACCTATAATGTTATCCCCATGTGAAACGCTGGAACCATTGTGATCTGCTATCTTCTTCCAAATGTCGAATCCATTATCAAAATCCTCAAAGTTTGAACAATTATCATACGGTGAAGATTCAACCTTTCGTCGTGGTGGCGATAACTCCTTTTTTACTTTGAGGCGGTTCGCCAAATGTTTGGTCAAATTTTCAGTCATTTCAAGTGATCCGGTATGCTCGCACCAAAGTCGTTTCCTCAGTTCCTTAGCAAGTAAACTTGAAGTGATTCCAACATTAACCTCCGTTGAATCTTTGAATCCATTTTTGTCTGTATTTGTCGATCCAATTGTAATCCATTTGTCATCCACTATCAAAAGCTTTGAATGCACGTAGATTTGACGAAGTCTTTTGGTTTTCTTATCTTGACAAACTAGAGAGTAAGTTCCCACCCTTCTTCCCAAGTCTCCTGCCTTCCTTATTTGCTGTAAATGTTTATTGACATCATTTACACTAGTCTTGGACAGTATGCTGCCTATCAAACCTGGGAGGTTCGGTTCCATCGGACCAACAATAATAACTTTGAGGTTTTTCTGTTCTCGCAGTCTTTTGCAAAGTATCCTTGTAATGAATCCATTCTGAAATGGAAACTGGTTTTCAATGTATATGGATTTCTTTGCTCTTCGAATGGTATTTGTGTACCAAGCCAAAACACCTCCATCCCTATCCGTTCCTTCCCAAGTACGTAATGCGACTATTTTAGTATCTCCTACGGTTGCCTCGAGTGGAAAATTAGCCGGCTTCAAATCCATAGCCCGGACCTTTTTTTCATCTTTGACTTCGCAGTATGCCCATCGTTGGTTGAAGTGATAGGCTAAATCCCACACGATTGGACCTTTCATCATGGCATGAATGTCATGCCATGGTTCGGAATCCCGGTCTCTACTTGGATTGTTATATTCGTGTTTACTAGTGTCCCATTTACCTCTGGATAAATCAAATCCTCCGCAAAATCCTATCTTATCATCGATTACAATTATTTTTTCATGGTGAGCAGAAGAGAGAGTGGGTGAAGTATTATCTATCTTGACAATTAGATTCTGTTCTATTCCATATTTTATAGTCAATTTATTCAGTACCTCGACCTCTTCGGCTCTCCCATCTAATCCTCTTTCATCAGCTCCTGGCAATATGCGCAGTGGCAGCCGCGGCTGCCAAACAATAATTCTAATTAACGTCCCCTTCCTAGCCTTCTCAATTATCAGCTCTTGCAATCGTTTATAGGAATGTCTTACTTCAAGACCTTGCTTAGAAATTGTGATATCAGATACATGAGATTTAGGATTTTGGCGACTTTTTACAGAGCCAGAAATTAATGAAGGACTATCCTGATCTTCTTTTAGGGATTTCGAATCAATCACGATGCTCCCTTTGACAAAGCTAAGGGAATTTGAACTGGAGCCACGAGAAGGTCTGTTGAGACCAATACTAGTATTATAGTGATCCATGTTACTCACACTATAGCCTCCCTCTCGAACAAAATTCAGAGAAGGATCAAGGTCATAGCCGGCTATGTAAATAGAACTCTTCACTTGAGAAATGGCATTGTAAATGAGTTTGAAAGTTTCCTCGCCGTCGACAGTGAAGACTATATGATTTCCGGATGTGATTTCTCCGAAACGCGTTCTCTTCGGAGCAGGTATATATCGCTTCAGCGCTCGACGTTGTGCCAGCAAGTGCATGTTATTAGTCATTTTCTTTCTCCTGAACAATCCACCATCATGTCATGAGTTAGTTTTCTTGTCATCCTAGAATGCGACCAGATTTTAACGCTTATTCACCATTAAATATCATATTAGGTTTGGGCAGCCGCTCTCATTGATGCCAAGGCTATTTCATATAGACATGAATCTGATTCGCATCAACAAAAAGCGAACGAATTAAAACAATATAACACGAGGAAAACAAAAAAAGATTATTGTGTTAGGATACTAAGATTATTTGGCCTGCTCTCCCCCTTCATTAAAGAACTCTTGTACGCCTTTAAGGGCTTCTCCTGTCTTGTTTCCTATTGCTTGTAAACCCTCACCAGTTTTATTTCCCGCAGTTTGTAACGCTTCACCAGTCTGGTTTCCCGCAGTCTGCATAGCTTCACCAGTCTGGTTTCCCGCAGTCTGCATAGCTTCACCAGTCTGGTTTCCCGCAGTCTGCATAGCTTCACCAGTCTGGTTTCCCGCAGTCTGCATAGCTTCACCAGTCTGGTTTCCCGCAGTCCGGTTTCCACCAGTCTGGTTTCCAGTCTGATTCGATCCTTGCGCGAACAATGCATCTGAAACGGACATAACAGAAAAGAGGCCCGAGAACAACACCAGCATGCCTATTGTACTATATTTCACTTTGCTTGAGACCATTTACGATCAATTATACAACTATTCCTGCTACGCTATAACCTTTTCTTTTATAAGTACTTCGTTACTATATTTTCTTGATTAATCTGACAATATTTTTCCGAAGGCATGCAGAAGACAAGAAAACACATTCAAATTCTCATCATATATTGCACACTATTCTATCCTATCCATGCAACAACGTGGCCACAACCCCTGAAACACTTTTTTCTTTAGGGTTAAGTGCATACATACATCATATATTTGAATAATTGAGCAATTTGAAATATAATACTCCAAGCTAATAATGAGATAATTGTAGGAATTTTTTGCTATCCTGTTTGCGTTTGCGGAAGAGAACGACCAACACCTCGAGTGTGTGATTTCTTTGTAGAAATTATTTATAATCTCTTAAATTTTCATAATTTTCGACTACCCGTATATTTTCGTCTAGGTCTGACCTCGATTCTCGATCTTTTCCCGCGGGAGAACCCCGAAACTTTTCAAAGTCATTTCTGTATTGCTCACCTGACGGTGCTTCCTTAGACTCTCCCTCCTTTTCTCCATATTTGAATCTCTCTAGAACTTCTTCCTCACTAAGTAAGAGCCATAGTGTATGACCATCGAATGCGTCTGCTGCATATTTTGGGACCCAGTAGCTCTCTTTCTTTAGCGTCCCTTTTTCTACTCTTACATAGTTCTGAGAAAACTCATTAATCTCGCCTAGTTCCTTTCCGTCTTTTGTTTTTACTTTTTTTCCTTTGATGACATTCCATAGAACACTTGGACCCCCTCCACTGCTAGAGCTTGAAGACATCTTAGAACTATAGAACATAATAGGACAAAAAGGTATACATTTAATGCATAAGTTTTAGGCAGTTTTTGTGCAAAGCGATATATCTTTTGTTGTATAATAGCCAATTAGCAATCAGAATTGGGAATTGAAGTTATTTCTTGGGATACAGTTATCGGTAAGAAAGTGAAATCGAGCGATGAAAAGGATTTGGGAAAAGTACACACCATTACCAAGGATCTTATACAGACAAAAGAAGGTTTGGTTTCAAAGAATTATTACTTTATACCCAAGTATTATGTACAGGGTTACGATGGTGAACATGTCTGGGTTTCTTTGACTGAAGATGAGGTCAAGGTAAAATTTGAAAGGGATAACGCACCGACTGATTTGAAGGGGTTCTTGCCCGAAGGATATGACGAGAAACGAGCCTGCTAAAATTAAAGAATTTCCTGAATTTGAAAACCAGGTACCTTCATTTTCTCCTGTAGAAGGGAGTTCAGGTGCTACAACTACGTCCCAGAAAGAGAAACTTGTGATGCCTTGGGAGGATGTCATGGGTAAGAAGGTCAAGTCTATTGACGAACACGACATAGGTGAAATTAAGAGTGTATTCTCTTCATTCGTAGAAGTAGAAGACGGATTGGTTCGAAAGAATCGTTACTACATCCCCAAGTACTATATTGAAGGCTATGACAATGAAGACCATGTTATCACCTCTCTTACCAAGGAAGACATTAAAAAGAAGTATCAACGCGATGGTCCTCCACTAGAATCAGAGTTGGACACGCAAGAATATCTCGAGAGAAAGCAAGCTAAAGATGAAAGGCATCCCCAAGTCTTTGTAAATGGAATTCCATTTATGGCCAAAGAACCTGGTGTGTTACTGGAAAGCGCGAGAACCGGGCAGACTCTGAATATCCCTTGGGAAGAGGTCATATTTAAAAGGGTAAAAACTTCAGATGAAGTGGATATAGGGGATATTGAGACGGTAGCGAATGAATACATAGTTGTAAGAGAAGGTGTCGGTAAAATTAGACGCTACTTTATACCGAAATCACAAATAAATAATTATGATGGGAGTGCGCTTTATGTAGACGTACCTAGCGGCTTAGTCAGTGCCAAGTTCGAACGAGAGTCTCCTCCAACACCAGAGGAAGTAAAAGCATTGTCTGAAGACAGACAAAACGTTACTTGAAGTAATAAATAAATTCCAGTGCATTTAGAGCAGGTTCGATTTTTCCATCTCTTTTTTAAGGAGCTAACTAAACACTAGATAAGACAGCAGCATATGGGGTATAATAAATGGTAACGTTCTACGCTAACGTTCGCCGCAGCACCAATTCTTCAGGAAGTTGCTGGCTGATCTCGTATCATTGTAAGTAAATTTTTCCGGATCTGAAGACATTACTCCTTTGAAATCATTGTGAATATCAAGAGGTGTATTATTTAGAGTAATGATGCTTTCCAGACCAGCTCTATTGGCAGCTTCTACTCCCAATGGCGAATTCTCTACTACAATTACCTGGGAGGGGGCAAGTTTCATTTTATATAACGCAATAACAAATGGTGTGGGATTTGGCTTCCCTTTTTCCAAATCATCACCAGTGATTATGAAGTCAAAATATTTGGCTCCAATATTCTTGTCTAAAATCGCTTCGACCTCTTCTCTGGCAGAACCGCTAACAACAGCTTTGATACATGACTTTCCGCATTCTGTTGTTAAATCTTCGAGCAATTCTTTTGCTCCATCTATCCCTTTAGCATCCTGAATCTGTTTAAAAATCTGTTCCTTTTTTGATCCGATCTGTTTTGCCATTTCATCATTCACCTCTACTTCATTATCGATGTGCTCTCGCTTGAAGACCTCTTTTACTAAATCTGAACCTGGCATTCCTTCAAGTAAATATATGTTTTTTTTGTCTATTTCATGGTTAGTCTTTTCTTTTATTGCTCTGCTCATAGCCTCTGCATGAAAAGGCATCGAGTCAATAAGGACGCCATCCATATCAAAGATAATACCCTTCTTAGTTGACATATGACAAAATGTCTTTTTACGAGATTTATGGATTTATTATTCCCCTACCAACAACTTTTCCTTCCTTCAGCTTGGATAAAGCTTCTGTGGCTTGCTCAAGCTTAAATTTGTCTGATACAAGGGGCTTTATTACACCACGTCTAGCCAACGATACCAGTTCTGCAAGCTGAGCGATGTTCCCTGTATAGGATCCAATCAACTTGTAGGCCCTTGTGGGCATACTTATAAGGTTTAATTTTAACGCGCCTCCATACAACCCAACTAATACCATTCGAGCACGCTTTCTCAAAAGTTGCATATCTACCTCTGTGCTTTTCGAGGAGTTTACAAAGTCAATAACTGCGTCCGCGCCCAGTTTTTGTGTCACTTCCATCACAGCAGACTATGGCGTTTTCCTTCTTTGAATTAACGATAAAATCTGCGCCGTTCTTTTTAGCCGCCTTTAACTTGTTGTCATCCAAATCCATAGCAATCACCGTTGAACCTGTAATTGCCTTTGCGAGTTGAATTGCCATTAAACCTAATCCTCCCGCGCCGATGATAACTGCAGTGTCATACGGTTTCAGACTTGCATTACTTATTGCACCATATGCAGTCAACGAAGAACAAGTTAGCGTACTTGCTGTATTTGCATCAAACGAACCAGTCTCAATATCGTTGGTTATATCTAAAAGGTATCTGTAAGCTTGGCACCAAGACATACTCAGAATACCCACCATCTTTGTAAATACCCAAGGATCGCGGTCGGTCACATAAATTCTCGTTGCCCTCTCTGCACGCTGGACACATTCCTTCACCCAACCACGGGTAAACAAGAACCTTGCTATTTTTTTTGAACAGATTAAGTGAAGATACTTCCTCACCAACCTCTTCGACCATCCCCGCAATTTCATGCCCAGGAATTAGCGGATAGCGCACGCCTCGATCAGTTGCTTTGAGGAACTCTCCGTCTGGACCTTCATAACCTCCTTCCCAGAGATGAATATCACTATGACAAACGCCACAGGCCTCTACCCTGACAAGGACCTGGGAACCTATAGGTTTCGGGGTTTCTTTAGATACAATTTCTAAAGGAGATTTTGGCTTGATAATACTTGCAGACTTCATAGAGGGGTTAAGAAGAGATTGAATATAAAATGATTGTTATGAGGACTGTGTATGAGCAAATCGCATTAATACTCTCAAAAATTGAAATTCTTGATATCTTTTCCTATTCCATAATCTTTAGGGATTCCTTAGTCTGCAGTTATCCTGAATAAATTCTCTCTACTCCAAGCCGCATGTCCCACGATTGGACATATACACTTGCAGTATTGTGCCTCCGTTCGCTAGTCGTAGATTTATTAGACCAGTAGTGAAGTGGGCATTCTTCTGTTAGTTCAATTTGTGATATTTAGAACATCTGTTGAATATAGTCCGATTGCTGCATTGAGTCAATAATTCATGTTGACAACAATCCTAATGTCCCAAATGGGTTGACTCGGCATCTTCTTTGTAAACTATATCGGAACAACTATGTTTATTCAGTCCCATATCTTCTTTCTAAATCAGATCGTTTATTACTGGCAGAGAAATCTGGTTCAAAAAATAAATAAATAAAAGACCGCAATTCACTTAGTACGGTGACTATATTTACCGCTATTCCTTAACATATCACCCATTCGTGTCCATGTATCTCGAATAGAAACACAGCTTGATCCGGCCAAATGATTACACGTATGGTTGTTAAATAGGGTAACATCTTCAGTGTAAATGCATCCTTCGCGATCATTAGGGACGTTACTTCCTATTCTAGTCTTAATAATGCCTCGAATTATTTCCTTAAAGACCTCCATCAAACCGGATCTAGCACCAAAAGCCCCGTTCTTATTGATCAACCAAAACATTTGAGTGGGATCGTAGCCTTCTGGAAAGATAGCTTTCTTTACTTTCATTGCCTCAGGCGAATTATAATGACCTGCTAAACGTATCCATCCTCCTGATAACTTTTTAACCCTAAAAGCAAATTGCCCACAAGACGAGCACCTGTCGTCGTATATGAGTAATGGCCTTAAGAAAGAAGGGTTCGCAGATATCGACAACGTATGTTGATATTCTCTTCGCAAATATAAGACTTCTCGATAGTCCTTCCAAATTTCGCTAAAACAGATTCAGTGATGGCAAAAATAGTACAGGTGCGAAGAACTCATACTGGTCGGATATCATGTATTCATAAATATGGATACCTGTATTCATAAATATGGATAGCTCATAGAACCTGTCGTGCTAGAATGTATCCGATGTGGACATGAAATGAAGGACATACAACCATGTCATTTGAAATGTTTCAACTGTGGGAGCGAGATTGACTGTTCTGATATAACCTATTTTTTGATTGAAGATGATTGAATTTGTTAAAGTTAGTTGAAGATCATTTATCCAGTTCTTTGGGCATAGGATTTACATATAGCCTTCCATTTAGCACACAAGTTTCGTACGAATCAACGCTATCTCCTCCTTTATGTGGTGACTTTCCGTCAGCGATAGAATATTTCCATCCGTGCCAGGGACATGTTACTATCCCCTCTTTTAGCTCTCCTTCACTTAAGGGACCACCTTCATGTTTGCATCGGTTCGAAATAGCATAATATCTTCCCGCAACATTAAATACGGCAATTTCCAATTCAATTCCAGGTTCGTCTACGATCAAAAAGCTTCTCGATTCACTGGGGTTAATTTCAGTAGTTTGACAAAGGTACCGAAGATTATCGTTAGTCTTATGACTCTTACTGCTATATTTGACCATATTCTTTTTGCCGTGAACGATAGAAAAATACTTTGCCTGTAGACATTATCATCTTTCGGCACGCATAGACAAATGTATTAGTATTTTTATTTGTGTATCTCTTTCTCTAGTGCTTCTCTTAACATATTAGCATGCTTCTGTCTGTCTTGTTTAATAGTTTGCCACAGTTCTACTAGATCTGATCTGTTACTGCTTTGAGCATCTTTAATGTAGCTGTCTACAGTGTCGTATAAGAAATCTGCATCTGTCCCTAATGCTCTTAGTATACTATATTCAACATTTGATATCACTTGAGTCATTGCAAGATTGATTTGTCAATAAAATATTTAATGGTTGTATCATTATACTATTTCTCAACGATCTTTTGTTTTTATGAACAACCTATTCAAGAAAAATTCACTTTGAACTGTTTGAAACTGCTTTATTAAACAATTGAAAAACAGAGTGGTAAACACGCGGTTTGAAGTCCGACACAGGATCTTATTGACTGCTATCCAGAAAAATTAAGCCTAACCATTTCCTCCTTAGTATCCACCTGCCAAACTTTTCAGCAGCCTTCGCTGATTTTGCAATTACCTCAGGATTCCAGCTTATAGCAATAGATTCATAGAGAAAATAATCTGTTTGTATAGTCAAATAATTTTCTTATATAGATAGGCGAGCATACTGAACGAATTGAATGATAACGTACCTGTTAGGCTTTACACTACAATCGATACCTCAAAAGATTTTTCATTTAATCAGCTTGATAAAGAATGACATAGAATACAATACAAGAAATGGTGTCCATTTGTAGCATATTCTGAAATAAAGAAAGGATTTGAAATCGCCAAGAACCACTCGGTCTGCGGGATTTCCCGCAAAATGCGTGATAGATTCTATTTTATAATATGTTGTGTATAATTTGTATAATTAATGTCCAGATCCCAAACAAGAAGAACGGGTTCGAAGCAAAAAGCAAGGGGTTCAGATAAGCAATTATCTACAAGGACAAAAAAACAAATTGATTCATTGCCAAAACATGCACAACATATATACAAAAAAGCGCACGATAATGCAATTGAACAATACCAAGATCCTGATAAAAGACGTGGTGGAAAGAGTGAAAGTGCTGAAGAGGTAGCCCACAAAGTTTCATGGGCAGCAGTAAAAAAAGCCTATAGAAAGAAAGGAGATATGTGGGTTAAGAAAGAATAGTCCTGTTTCTGACAACAGTGTGAACACATTATTGCCCATATTTCATCAGCTATCGATGTTTGTTACTCATAATTTATTCGTTTGAAGAACCAACCTGCATACAACTCTCGTAACATAAACACACTAGGAGATAGTTTATTTCAATATCAATTGAATAGATCTACTCTGAAGTGGTTCTGAGAATTAGGGGGTCCATCATTAGATTCAAGACATGAGGTATTTAGTTATGCGCGCATTACTTTGAGTCGTATAGCCAATTGAGTATGATTGGCTTTGTACTATGCCTAATATTGTCGTTCTTGGCAGAAAGTCTCCCTCTCTTGGGGGAAAAGACATACCCTAAAGTATTATATAAAATGTTGATATTGTTGTATTTGATGACTAGAAATTTGAAATTCTTAGGAATAGGTTCATGCGTGCTAGCTGTTGCAGTTCTTGTTATGGGCGTATCGGCTATATCTCCAGATGCAATTGCACAAAACACTACTGAAAAAGGCTCAAGCGAGGGACTAGGTGTACCCCAGAATGCAACGGGTGCTCAATCTTCGCCCGAAGCTATGAACAATACTCTTACACCTATGGGTCCTGAGAACGAAACAGTAATCGTAAAATAGAGGCAACATAGGTAACATAGAATTTATTCTATACCTTTTCTTTCAACGTTAACGTTAGCATTAGATCTCCCCGTATAATGCTTGATACCATGTATTGAATCGATGCAGTGATGTACAGCGACATGCCACACTCAACTAATATAGATTAATCATTTCGTATTATAAACCTTGGAAAGATCCCTTGACATTTTTGTTGCTTTGATAGGCGTATGGGGGAAGGCAAGTTCATAGTAAACTGAACCAGATTGATTATAAGCGCTTCGGCAGCATATCTTTCAAATATCCTTATTATAGCTATGTGACCTTGCCTTCTACATTTTCTTGTTATTATCAAGGAAGTCAGTCATTCTCAATTGTTTCTTCTTATGTTCGAAGATTCTGCTACCTTTAATCCACTCTACTTTCGATGCAGATAAATTCATACACGCAAAGGACAACGCTTTTTCAAAGCTCTCAAATTGTCTTTTTTCCGTTTTCAATGCTTCTCTGATTCCTTCTCTTACCTGCCACACTCCTACTGGCATGACATAATCTGAATGGATTTCTCTTAAGATTAATGCTGCTGCCTTTCTTCTTCTTTTAGAAAGGTGTTCTGCAATACCTAATCTGGCAGCAAAGTATGCGCCTGCTATGAAAGGATAATGATCTAACCCTCTAGCATCTTCGAAATCAAGTCCCATCCCTAAGTTTCCATTGTTGTCAAACCATATCTCTTTCATTTCAAAGCTCCAAACATTATCAGGAATCAATAGAACAGAGTAATAGTTACCAAGATGCGAGTATTTGTAAACTTCAAAAAAATCTATTTGGGCATTTGACACTAAGCTTTTTATCAAGGAAACAGAAATAATATCATCTGTTGCAGAGATGCTCCATCGTGTAGGGACAAGTCTTCTGTTTTTTTGCAAGCCTAGCATTCCTACGCTAAGGACCCGATGAATTCTGCTAACTTCCACCTCTTCTTTGTAAAGATCAACTACAGCTTCGGCTGCGTGCAAATCCTTATCGTAATAGACCTTTTCCAATCGCTTATCTATTGAAAGTGATGCAGTTTTGAAACTCTTTAAAGGCGCTACTGGACCAAATGGTGCAGATTCGCCTAGGTCCTTTTCCCGTTCTATATCTGTGATTGGCCTTTTTTCAAAAACTACTTCACTTTCTGCTGATTTTGCAGCCATGGCCAGTTCCTGCAAAGATTCAATATATCTTCCAGCGGTAACATGAACGTTGACGTCTGATACTCCCCTTACCAGAGACAGACGATAGTTAACAATATCCTCGAGACTTTTACCAAACCACATCTCTGGTTTATCGAATATAGTAGTGTCGCCATGTAATGGTGGGACCATGGGTCCCACCTTTACCTTGGGATATCCGTAGCGTCCAATAAAAACAGAAGGCGGAGTGGCACCCGCAAGTGTCTCTGAAGCTAATTTGGCTGAATTTGCATTAAGAAACTCAATCCAGTTATCTTCTAACCGCTTTTTGATTTCATTAGCTGTAGCCACATCTTACTGATGATTCGATATTAGGTATAATTCAATCTATCGAATCCGTATTGGGTGTTGTAGTAATCAGGAATTGAACCAGTTACCGCTGCCCAGTGCAGTCAAGAAAAATTTGTTAACATAAACTATTATATCTGACCCCACGTTTGCCGAACATCTTATAATTGGTCTAGGTCCTTTGCATTTTTATGTCTAATTACAAAATGCAGAGGCGCATCTTTTTGGTGTTATCTGAAATGGTATGAACGATAGTTGATGGATAAATAGCAAATGGGAGTGCATGAAAAAAACGAATTCTGCAAGAGCAGTATCAGTTCAGAACGATTGTAGCCAACCTTAGGGAATTTGCGATCCTATTTATGGACTTATTCATTTGAACCGGCACAATTTGCATTATTTACCTTGGATCATTGTACTGTCGATAATAAGGGCATATAACAATGTAATATATTAGTCTCCTTGTCTAGGTTCCTCGTCCTCAAATTCCTCTCCTCCAAGAGGAACCTCTTTCTTAAGCTCTCCTTGGCTTTCTAAATCCTCAATTACTTTTTCCTCTTCATCAATGTTTGCTCTATTTTGTGTCTCACGTCCCATCTTTCTTTTTTCATCTGATGCCTTAGTCATTCATGTTTCCTTGGTTCACATTCTATTTGTTCATTAGCATCTACTTTTCTCTCATCACTTTAATCACCGTCCTCGGCATTTTGATAGTCAAAATAACGGCATTAACATGCCTTATCTATTCCTACAACAGGAAAAAATACTAGGACTGGCAAATAAAACGCCAAAATGGTCCAATTTTTTTGAATCATAGTTCACCTGTCATTATATTATTTCGGGTTTGTAAACCTCTAGAAACAAGGTATGAGACCGTCTGCATTGGTATAGCTGGATACATTCCGAGGAACATAACGAGGCCTGTTCATTATATTCTTAAAGCATCTATACGAATTCTATCCATTTCCACACAAAGTACAATACTAGAGCAGGGCGATAGTTAGCTCTGAGAAAGTAAATTCCCATTTATCTGTGTCGTTTGGCGCTCCTATAAACTTCCGTAGAGACTATATCTTCCTTCACCAATTCTGTTTGCATAATTCCAAACATTAGAAATCCCTGAAAGCCTTTTGAAAGTTTTCTTTTGTGTATCTTCCAGCATATTATAGAGCTTTTGCCCAATGACTATTTGATCTGGTTTTGCAATTGCTGTCATTTTTACTGCTATACTAATAGTAGGCCCTATCATATCAATATGTGGTCTTGTTAAGATTGCCTTTCCATTTAATTTATCGATATCTATACCATACTGTACTACTCCAATCTCGCCAAAATCTATCCCTATTCTTACCTTTAATTCTGGATAATCATACTGATTTAATATAGGATTAATGCCTTTCTGTATCACTTGGATCATTGTATAGGCACAACCTATCACATTACTGCTTTGTAGAGAATATGGAGCAATAGCATCGTTGTTGGTTATGTTTTTTTTGTTTTCTCTATCCGCGCTAGACTCATCTTCAATTACAAAAAATGCTAAAACTGCATCTCCAACATACTTTAAAACGTATCCTCCATACATCGATATTATCGAAGAAGTTTCTTCAGCAAAAGCTCTAATGATAGCCGAAAGTTTATCAATAGACAGTGTCATCGACATCTTCGTCGAATCCACTAAATCGATATGCAAGATTACTAGATTGATTTTGGATTCTACGAATTTCTCTAGAACGCTTTGAGTTTCACTAAGCGAAATCCTAAATTCCGGCTTTGCCTTTAAAGCCTTCCACATTCTAATTTGTGAATTTTTAATTACGGATTCTATGTCGATAACCGCATCAAGATATAATTTATTGATAAAAGGGCTTCCTGATTTGCTTCGCAAAGGAATTTCCTGTGTCCGTACTTCATCTCTGATAATCCGCATAACTTCATCCTTGTTTGTGTCTAATTCCAGTGCAATTATTTCAGGGTTGATTCCGGAATTGTATAAGTTAAGTATAGTATTTCTTTGATTTGATGCTATGGATAAATCAAATCACCTTATTTAATTTCAAAAACATGGTATATAGAGATACATTTGGGCTTTTATTTATGTATAGAAATTGTATCCATTTAATGGATTGCTTATGAAGTGAGTAGCGGGCAGTACCTTAAATATCACGTTTGGCAAATAGATCAGCATGTCCTCAAGCGAGGCTCTGATCCGATTTACAGAAGGCATATAAGTAAACAATAGCGTATCTTAAATAAAAAGTTGAGCACACTCGGGCAGCACGAACAAAGTGCATCCCCACTAATTTAGTTAAAAATTAAGCAATGACAATACCACCGGGCTTGAGTATGGTCTCATTTCTTATTTGTAGAGTCAAATATTTGGAGGTAAGAAGATTCAGTGCTGTCACAATCATCTTATAGTAGCAAGCATCCATTTTACTTCATCAGGGACTTATGAATTTAGAAATTGCGAGGATACTCAGAGAAATAGCATATATTTTGGAAACGGGGATAACCGAAAAAGGCAAAGAAGACCAAAAAACGAAACTAGGTCTAATTTTTAAGATCAGGTCTTATAGAAGGGCGGCAGATGTGATAGAGAACCTCTATCCTGAGATAGATGAATTATATAAGACAGAGAAACTAAACGGGCTTTTAAAATTACCTTCTATTGGTAAAGCTATTGCCTTGAAACTTGAAGAATATATTACTACAGGTAACCTGAGCTATTATGAAGATCTAAAGAAGAAAATTCCGATAAATATTAGCGAATTCATGAATTTAGAGGGAATAGGACCGAAAACAATCGTAGCGCTTTACAACGTGCTCAAAATTCAAAACATCTCCGAGTTAGAAAGGGCAGCGAATGAAGGCAAAATTAGGAAAATTCCTGGTTTTTCTCAAAAACGCGAAGAAGTTATTCTGAAAAGAATTCAGTTTCTTAAGAAAGGCAAGGAAAGACGATTAATTGGTGAAATCTACCCGCTTGTTAAGAAAATCGAGGAACGACTTACAAGTATTGCGGGTATTAGAGATGCCATAGCAGCTGGCTCTTTTAGAAGGATGAAGGAAACAGTGGGAGACATAGACTTCTTGGTTTCGGTAGCAGAAAGATCCGACAGTACTACTAAAGCCAAAATAATTGATTATTTTACGAGAATGCCTGAGGTTAGAGAAATAATCGGCAAAGGATCAGCCAAAGCATTCGTAAAGCTCAGAAATGGGGTACAGGCAGATCTGTTGGTAGTCCCTGAAGATAGCTTCGGTGCAGCACTTCAGTATTTCACAGGAAGCAAAGAACACGGCGTAGCATTGCGGAAAGTAGCTCTATCAAGAGGTTCTAAGTTAAGCGAGTGGGGAGTATTTGATGGTAACAATCATAGAGTTGCGGGCCGAACGGAAGAAGAAGTATATCAATTCTTAGGCCTGGAATGGGTTCCTCCGGAAATTCGAGAAAATAAAGGAGAGATTGAGCTCGCAGCTAAAAAGAAAGGCAATCTTCGCAAGAAGGAAAGTAAAAAGACAGAAGCAAACCTACCTCAATTAATCGATTATAACGATCTGCAGGGAGATCTTCAAGTTCACAGCAACTATACTGACGGAGCTTTCTCAATAGAAGAAATGGCACAAAATGCAAGGGTTAGGTTTGGATTGAAATACATAGCTTTATCGGATCACACGAAGAGCCTCAAGTTAGCCAATGGACTTGATGAGCAACAATTAATCGAACAGTCAAATAAGATTGCTGAAATCAATGATGAAAATAAGGAGACAGGTTTTCGTATACTTTCAGGCGCTGAGGTAAATATTCAAAAAGATGGATCGCTTGATATTCCCAATAATGTACTGGACAGGCTGGACATCGTAGGGGCTGCCATTCATTCTAATTTTTCCTTACCGATTGATATGCAAACTAATAGATTGATAGAAGCAGCCAAAAATCCAAGCGTCGACATTATTTTTCATCCTACCGGCAGAATAATCAATAGACGGGACGGGTATCCCGTAGATATTGCCCGGCTGATCGAGACTGCAAGGGACACAAAAACTGTTCTTGAAATAGACGCACATTATAATAGACTTGATCTCAAAGATGAGGTACATACGGATGGCCGTCGACAACGATGCAAATCTCGTAATCGATTCAGATGCCCACCATCCTCTACATTTTGCTTTCTTGAGATTTGGCATCGGTCAGGCAAGAAGAGGGTGGGCAGAGAAACCGCGTATCCTGAATGCTCTACCCGTTCGTCAGCTGCTAGATAGTTTAAAGTAATATTAGATCACTTGAACTTCATGTGTGTAATTGAAATTTTATTGGGTCTATCTTTGAAGTACTGTCAAAAGGAAGTTTAAATTTTAGGAGGTAAGAATCCAACCTTCCATTACGGAGTCGATCTGGCTTGATCCTTGAATTCAACGCACTATTGCCTTCTTAACACTGTATTGAAGAAACAGGCAAACCAATTTGTATACTCTTTAGAAAAAGGTCATCCATACATAACATTTTCTTCATTTTGACCTCTCTCGTTTTCATTCATCGATTTCTGCTGATTGCGCATGGATCTTGCAATTTTTTCAAGATTCTTCTTGACCTGGTTTCCTTGTTCTCTTAACTTGGAGACATCAATTTTCAATTCAACGAACCTTGTTATTTTTGCAAGTGTATCAAGAATTATAGCAGCACCTTCAGGATCTGGAATGCCACTTAACGATGGGACAAGAACAGCACTACATGGGATATTGTTGGAAATACAGGAAGATAACAAGCCGCCAGAAATTCCGCCAATATATGTAGGACCTAAATTGTCAGAGGTAGTATCATTGTACTGTGATACGGTTTCATTACCGTTTTCTTCTTGGCTTTTTTTACTCGATTGCTTTAGCTCATTCAGTTTATTGATTAGAGTATGATCCTCTTCAGTGTTTGATAGTATGAATGGATTCCTTTTGGATTGCGGTATGCCTTGCATTGGCATCCCTTCTAAAACTAGTACCTTGGTTACATTACTGTCCAATGCCCACTTCATCACAGCATCGAGGACGCGATGAATGCCTTGAACCAGTATCGGAGTTTCACAAACAAGGACACAAATAGTCCCTTCATTATTAGCGTACAGTCTAAAGGGGTGCCTTAGTTTTCCTCCAACATAGATTACACCTGGCATAATGAATTCTGATTCGACGCATGCTATCTGTCGCATCCTTAAAGATTCTATAATGAAACTTGTACTGAATAGAGCCAATAAGGCCAGGACCAGGAAATCCTGCAATAAGAAGTGGATTATTCAGCTTTACCGGTCCTTCTTTTCTTGAGATTGTTGAGTTTATTTCCGTGTTATGCCAGTTACCACCTATAGGTCCGACGCGTGAACTGTCCCTGGCTGAATTAATCGCACGCAGGCCGTAATTTAGTCGTTGATTAACCTTGTGAGTGTTATTACTTTTCTTATTTTGTACCAATAACGATGTATTAACCTTCAAGATTGATAATTGTTTTCGTATCTGAATCCGATACGAACTCAACGGGTGTATGCTGAATCGAAATGGGACTTTAACTGCAATTTTCCTATTAAGCCATAGATAATTTCGCAAGCCAGATTAGCCCAAACAACAGGTATCTAGCTCTGCTCACCTTGGACAGTTGCTGTAAACCTTACTGATTCATTAGAACCGGGAGTTAATGGGGACTTAATATCATCTACTGTGATCGTTATTCCACCGCTATAATTAGGATCTAACATAACCCTCATAGGAGCTCTGCCTGCAGTCAAAGTTTGATCCATTTTGTTCCACAATTCATTCCCTTTATCGTCATAAATTGTTATGTCAAAACTATCTACCGGCATTATGGGCTCTACCGTAGAGAGATTGGATACCTCGCTAGTGATTGATCGCTCGAAATCCATGGTCAGATTACTGTTATTGCCCTGCATCGTCTGAGGAGTTGCTTCTGGTGAGCTAGCATTTAGAAACAATAATTCCATATCGAAACCGTCTTTTGATAGGATAGCTGGGGACTGAATATCCACAGGCGAGCTCCAGCGAAGCTCTACCTTGTAAGTACCTTTGTCAGACACCTCTGTTATGATAGGTAGTCTAGGTGAACTGGTCAGATTCTCGGTAGTTCCCGAGCTGTTCTCTTGCCCTAAGTCTCCCGGCTCATTCGTCTGGCTCATAGAACTTGATAAGTTAATGTTACTGTTGTTCAACGATTTATCGCCCGTAGTGTCCTCCTGAGCTAATAAGGAAGTCGTGTAGCCTAACTGATTGACTGTTACCGCAGTAATCACAACATACAGCGCGATAAAAAAGGAACACTTTAGACATTTAATAAGCGACAGAAACGGGTATTTGACGGGCCAATTTGCAGCAATATCATCGTTTAAGCCGATTTTTGACATGTTAAAATATTTTTAGCACAATAGGATATAACCATTTATTATCTTTGATCTCTTTCCTCTTCTCTCTCGGAAGAATCGATCCTCAAGATATCGCGGCAACTAAATATCTGAAGTTACGTTTAGGCATAAATCTGCATATCCGTAACCCTAGTCAAATCTCAATTTAATTACTGAAATTTCAAAGTTATATGCTCCGCCTATTCTTTGCCTCGTAACGCTAATCTTCTGCACTCAGCATTTCGTACGAAAGTGTCTGTACAATTCATATATTCAATACTTCCAACGCTCTCCTATACCCCTCTCTCGAAGTGCTTATGTTGAACAAGATCGTCCTGATTTTAACACTGCTTTCCACACATGTCACAGGTAAACAGTTTCATAGCTGTAAAGTAAATAGTGAGCGATTAATGTAGGGTAGACGGGCGGAAATGCTACGTCGGAGAAGACCTAATATTTATTACCTACAGCAAGATCTTACAATTATACATTGACTCAAAATTAATTTTGCTCATTACTCTTGATTCTTCCCTATCAGCCTAGAATCATAAAAGCTCACGAAAGAGATCTCTTCATGCGCTTCTACAGGACGCTTAGACACGATGAACTTCACGATATAGTTTAATCATTCCTTCTGTTACTCCTTGAAGAAGATGATGGTCGCTCCAAACTTGCCTTCAAAGCTGATATCAAATCTTGTGCTTGCTGAGGCTCCTTGGTTACTTGTCTAACCACGCGGACCTTCCCTTTTGCCTTTGCATTTATTAGCTTTTCTAATTCTTCTGTATATTCATCATGGTAACGGGAAATATCAAAATCTTTAGTCGTTAAGTTTTCTACTAACAAATGGCCTAAGGATCTTTCTTTTTCGTCAATCGAAGGAACTTTGGTCTCTGATATCTCCGTGATTGCCTCAAGAGGTTTTAATTCACTCAAGTAGTGAAGTGTGTGCAGGACAAGTCCCCTTTGATAGGCTCTTATAGCAACTAAGTGCTCTTTTTCCCCCCTTAAGACTACCTTACCGATTGCAGCCTTTTTTGTATCATGTAAAACTTTCACTAGCAGGGAATAAGCTTTGTCTTGAACGGCTGGTGCAGAATTGCCCTTTAACTTCTTTCTCCCTCTCTTATCCGTTGAGTCAGGCGCTATGTAATAGCTCTTCTCTACAAACAATGGGTCAAGCTCTTGTTCATCGATAAATTCTTTAATATCTATGGTCCTTGTGCTTTCGACAGCAATTTTTTCTAAATCTTGTTTTTCAATTACTACATACTGGTCCTTGGCGATTTCATATCCTTTCTTTATTTCAGAATATGCTACTTCCCTTTCTTCGACTGGACACCATTTCTTATATTGTATTCTATGTCCTTCTTTATCAAGCTGATTAAATGAAAAATCTTTTGAGGTATCGATTGTAGTGTAAAGCCTAACAGGTACATTGACTAATCCAAACGATATGCTGCCTGTCCATATAGTGGAGACCATTAGGATCAAATTAATTTGATTCTTAAGTTTAATAAATTCAGCTGTACATTTCTAGGGTTCTTCCCTCAGAGGATGAAATTGCAGAAAAATGATTACACCTGATCTTTGATAACAAAGTTACGGAAAAATATTACTGAGATCCAAAGCATGACTTCAGATAATACCTGTGCTAGGAAACGTTGCCAGAATGGCAGTTCAAAATCATATACCCCATAGCTAGCTAGCGATTGAGCTCGGGGCCATCTCATAAGTTGAAATTATTAAATAGTATAAGTAGCAAGGACCAGCTGATCAACGTAGATGTATGAAGATGCCTATGTTTATGATTCGGTTGGGAAAAAGATTGGTAAGGTCTCTAGGGTTATTAATTCAGATTATATCATAGTAAGAAAAAAAGGACTAATATCAGACGAAGAATTTCAGATACCAGTTGCTTGTGTCTCCCATTTCAATTCATCGGAAGATCATCTCTCTATCACTCTAACCATAGACCAATCGTGTCTAAAGCATGGGTTTGAGGTAATCAGTGGAGGTAGTGGCGGTGCAATTCCTTCTGCTCACGAGCCGGAGCTTATCCCAACTTCGAAGGAAACTATACGTTACACAGTGGATGAAACACAACATGGTAACAACCAATCCAGTCTAAATGATACTAGCTTTACCAATTCCTCATCTTACATGGTTGATCGGTTGCCTCAAGATTCATCTTTCATATGTGATATGTGTTCGAAAAGACTTGACAATCAAGAAAAATTGCAAGCACATCGTGAGTTGGAGCATAATACTGCCACAGATGTGTAATTTGCAGATATCAAGGAACCAAGTCAGTAATAATTGAAGCTTTGATTATCAATGGATATCATAGTGGCTGTCTGCTGTTGCCACTGACTAACTGATTGGTGACGAGGGACGATTTGCTCTTCCATTGGTATTTTAGCAAGCATTTTTTACCATGCTTAATATAGTATTGACTCGAAAAATATACTATTTTCTTCCATGTTTAGCTATTTAGATTTGGTAGAATTTTTCTTTCCTCTCTAGGACTGATAACATAACTAATATGGGTGTTATCTCAAGCAACCTTAAACTATTATGCCTGCTAGACTCATTGACGGAAATGCTGTTTCTGCGACTATAAGGTCCAGGCTTACAAATAGTGTTAGCGAGTTAAAGGAGAAAGGGATCTCGCCCTGTCTGGCTACAATTCTCGTAGGCAATGATCCCGCCTCTGCCGTTTATGTACAAAACAAGCAGAAGGCAGCCAAGGAGGTCGGACTAGTCACCCAAGATTATCGGTTAAAAGAAGATCTGCAACAGAATGAGTTGGCAATTCTAATCGATACTTTGAACAACGACTCTCGTGTCCATGGAATTTTAGTGCGAGCTACCCCTTCCAAAACATATTAACGAATTCGATATAATTAACAAAATCTCGCAAAGAAAAGATGTCGATGGATTGACCTCGATTAATTCAGGTTTACTACTGCATGGCCAGGCTTCGCTGAAACCATGTACTCCATCTGGGATTATAGAATTGTTGGACTATTATGATATTGTGATTAGGTCTCAGAATGTAATATTAGTAAACAGATCCATCCTTGTAGGAAAGCCTCTAGCTTTGCTTATGCTTGAGCGTGATGCAACAGTTACAATATGTCATTCGAAATCAGTAAATTTAAATCGTCTCTTGTTACAATCAGATATAATAATTACTGCTGTTGGGGACAGAAATAAATTCGTTCTTAAACCTGAAATGATCAAAGAAAAAGCCGTTGTAATAGATGTAGGAACTAATAGACAATCCGGTCAATTACTCGGGGATGTGGACTTTGAATCTGTCAAAGAAAAAGCCTCTTGGATCACTCCCGTTCCAGGAGGAGTAGGTCCAATGACCATAGCTATGCTTTTGAGTAACACCGTAACGGCTGCGCTAAATTCTGAATCTGTATCACCCGTTTAGCCTGCAATCTGCATAAACTATTCAGCAAAAGTGTCCTCCCTCCCCTCAGACTTTTATAAATGCCCTTTAAGCGAATGCAATAAATATCATTTTTCAGAGGGATTAAAATTTTGCCAAAAGTTTATCTCCATATTCTGCTCAACATATTACTCAATCGAAAGAACAAAAAATTGGAGAGCGACTGGCCAATATTCTTCTGCTAGACGTATTAACGAAGATTAACTGATCGCTCCATTTCATTTTCAGTTATTAATTCTAAAATTCTGATTGCTTCCTGCAGGTATGAGGCATATAGATGATAAACTATTCTGTAAATAGTCAACCGAAAACTACTATCATAAATATAGAGCCGCCATAAGTTCTCCTAACTGAGTGTGAACTCAGAACGACGATTGATGTAACAGAAATTCTTACGGTGCTTGCTATAACCGCATTTGCAGGTGGTACCTCCTTTGTCGGTGCTTTGATAGCACGAAAAAGAAATTTCTCTGAACAACAGGTGTTATTTTTCACGGCGTTTGGAGCAGGCATCCTGATGGCTGCAGCAGTATTTGAAATGGTCATAGAGGCTGAAACAGAACTAGGCATCGTAATTACAATATTGGCATTTTTGGGAGGAGCTATTATTTTCACATTAGCCGACATCATTGCAGAAAAAAAAGGTGGTGGAGCTGGGATATTGCTTGGTATCGGACTGGATTCAATACCAGAATCCCTCGCCATAGGAGCATCCATTGCGGCTGCTGGTCCTGCAATGGCACTAGCGATTTTAATCGGAATACAGAATGTTCCGGAAGGTATTGCATCATATCGAGAAATGATGACTGGAAAGACTGCATTCAATAATAATCCAAGGAAGGCACTCACTGCAATAGGTGTTGTATCTATAATTCCGATATTCCTTGGACTAGTGGGACTATTCTATTTGCAAGGTATGGCAGATATTATTGCTATCATCTTGGCTCTGTCCGCAGGGGGTATTTTCTATATGCTTTACTATGATATGATACCAAAAGCCCATAAAGATCGAAAGTGGCTGCCAACATTCGGCGCTGTTTTGGGTTTTATCATTGGATTTGCTATTGTAAGAACTATAGGAGGCTAGTGCTCTTTGAAAAGGGAATTCCATAACCGCCTTCTCAATTAACCAGTATATACCTTCAAAGATGCAATGGACCTCGTTCGGGTGTTTCTGTGTCCCCAATTAAGTGCCATAATAGATTATACTCTGCCTAATCCTATTTTGTTTATTAGGCAACAGTCATCAATTCGGCCTCAATGAAGGTACAAATGCAGTTTGAAGACTCAAATTGCTATATTCATACTCAAAGAAATCTCAATTCGAATCTTACAAACCTGCAAGCAAATCTACATTGGTTCTTCATTTAAGCCGAAGTTACAAAGTTGTGATTTATGAAAAAAAAAGTAAGGTAAAGTAATAAGGTTGACTCTCGTAGCCGTTGTTAGATTTGTATTGGAAAAACAACAAGAATCAATATCATATGATAGCTATGTCAACCGATTGCAACAATTATTGGATTCTAAAAAGATTACAATTGAACACTTCGACCATTTCAAATCAAGAGGCATCGAAATTATTCGTCCCTTAAAAGATTTCGGTTTGAGCTCTCTTGGCCGTGCATTGCCAGAAATTGTGATAGGAGCCTCATATGATTTTATTAAAAGAATGAAGATTCCATACCAAGCGACTAGCTTCTTGGTTGCAAATACTAAATCTAACATGAATGGATGGTACGTGTACAAAATTCCTGAACAGCCTAAGGGTGGACTCATTCTTTTGAGCGGGGGTAAAAGAAGGCTTGGTGATAATATTTTTGCTTCCACACATAGAATAATCTTGGGGAGAAAAGCGATTCTAGTCAGTGCAATTAATTTAATGACTAATAAGAATAATATCTGGAATTGGCATTTTTTTGGGGATCATTTAAAGCAGGACAATGAATCACTGTATAATGATCTGGTAAAACTCGAGACCATTTTGAATCGTAATGATGACTCCCCTGACAACATGAAAAGAAATAGCCCCCATTACTACATAATAATCGCGAGATCGGAATCAACTTTTAAGAAATTAGAAATCGTTGGGAACTATTTGCAAAATAAAATTGCAGTTTTGAACCCTGAGAATAACATACACACGATTTTTGTTACTAATAAATCTGGATCTGACTTCGCTTCAAAAAGAATTGAGGAATCAAGTTTGGTTAGTTATATTGCTACAGGAGAAAACTTTAATCTGTATCAAGGAATGCAAGTACTAAAGCGAAAGTATGGGATTGACATGATACTAAATGACGGCGGACGTATAATGTCAGATGGAGTTAGGGGGGAAGGACTTTTGGGTGAAGAGAGAATGTCTTTAGAACCATTCCCTGGTGAGGATATCTTTCCTCCGGACAAGTACATCGATCCTACAACAGTAGCTGGATCACAAGGTCTAGGTTTAGACGGTAGTGAGATAGAAGGATCCATCTTATTACACTCAATCGACATTGAGGATGAGAAATTGAACGTATATATTTACCCCTTGGAGGAACGTAAAGTACTGCAAAGTCAAGGATGAAGATCTATTGAAAGTATTAGGTAATCTAGATTATGGTATTAAATAACAAAATTCTGGTCGAATTTCCTCCCTATCCCTCAGCCCAAAATTGCTCTTGACTATTGTTTTTCGACCTTAATTACAGTAATTAGAGCTATATGGAAGACAAGCTTTTGATAAATGGAAGACTTTCCTCAGTCTTCAGTCATCTATGTGGACGTTTTAGTATCCTATTAACTCAAGATCAAACGCATTGGGAACATTGAAGATTTGATATATGTCGTACAGTCAGAATGTTTGTGCTATTGTCTTCAAAACCACTATTTGTAGGCCGAATAACAAGAAATGAGAAAGGATGATAAAACTAATGAATAGAACTAAACAGAGGATTAAATATATGAAAAGGAAGAAACTTAACGATACCAGTGTTAGCCCAACCATGGATAATCATAACACTATTGAAAACGTACTGAGTACTTCAAGGCGGCGGATCTTTGGGGGCTTTTAGCTGTGGAGTATTCAAAGCTATCGCAAAGTACAATATCAAAATAGATATTATTGCAGGTACTTCTATTGGTGGCATAAACGCTGCGATTATAGCTGGAAGCAAAGATGAAAAACACCCAGAAGAAGCATTGGAGCGCTTCTGGTTAGAGTTATCAGAGAGCTTTGTGGACTTGGATCAAATAGTGCCTCCTCCTTCAATTTCTGTCCCGGAATTTGTGGAAAAGTCGCTTCTACTCCCGTCTAAGTATTTGTATAGTGGTAATGTCTCATCCTCGACCCCCATCGCAAAAGATAACCTATCAAGACTGGATGACCGCGAAAATAATATAAAGATGAGGCAAATTCGATCCTTCTACAGCTCGGCCATATTTGGGAATGAGAAAATGTTTAGACCAAGATGGAGGCAGGAAACTGCTCTATCAGATCCAGAGTTTTTCACGCCACAAAACTGGACTTATATGTATGACCATACTCCCCTGGTGAAAACCTTAGAAAACTATATCGACTACGATAAATTAAGACCCGACGGAAATCCTAACTCACGTTTGATATTAACAGCAGTAAATATCCTAAATGCAGAACCTTTAACATTTGACAGTTCAAAGGAACAAATAACACCTAAGCACATACTTGCCACTTCAGCTTACCCTTTATACAACTTTCGTTGGGTGGAGGTCAAAGAAGGAATATATTCCTGGGATGGAAGTCTGCTTAGTAATACTCCGTTAAGGGAGGTAATAGATGCTTCACCTGTAAATAACAAGCGGATATTTATTGTTGAAAATTATCCAAAAAAAGTTGATCAGCTCCCGAAGAACTTGCCTGAAGTCTATCATAGAGCAAGAGATATTATATTTTCAGATAAAACCGAGCATAATGTAACAATGTCAAAAGTAATTACGATGTACCTAAAGTACATCGACGAACTCTACCAAATGATCGAAGATCATATCGATTTGTCAAAAATCGATCAAGAACAACTCAAAAAAATTCGCCATAAATATGAGAAGATCAAGCGTGAGCGTGGAGCTGAAATAAAGGATATCTTGTACATAACACGCGATGAACCTTTCCCCCATATCTACGAGAATGCAGATTTCTCTCCCCAAACGATAAAAGCTTCGATCAGAGAGGGCGAGATGAAGACTCTTAAAATGTTAAAAAGGCGGGCGAATCGAAGCTAAAAGAGCGTATAGTATGAATGAAATGGATGCGATTCTATCGTTAATGATTTATTTCTCTGCTCTTGCCTGAATTTCATCTCATTTCTTGATACCCCCTAGTTTAGAAAATTAATCGTCAAACGGCTCGGAATTCTTTTTTATGGTGCTAAGCTGTTTGACTCATCTATACAGCATCTAACAGTTTCGCTAGATCTTGTCGACTATCAAGGATATCAGACCAACTTGATAAGAGTTTTCTGATGTTATTCTTGCCAACGATCTTTTCAGTAATGTTTAATAGCGTAAAATCTGTCGGCAAGATCTGATCTATTATCTCCCAATCAAATGGCATTGAAATGGTGGCACGTTCAATAGGTCTCACTGAAAGAACCGATGCAATTGTCTTTCCTTTCGCATTTTGGTTGTAATCAAAGAAAATTTTTCCTCGTCTTTTAGAAGTATCCCAATCCATTGTAATCATATCGGGTCGTTTGTTCATCAGTGTTCTTCCAATGATTTCAGCAAAGCTTCTTGCCTGGTGATATGTGTAATTCGAAGAAATAGGTACAAAAATATGAATTCCCGTTTTACCCGAAGTTTTAACGTACGATTTGATTTTCAATTTGTCAAAAATCTCAGATTTTAGGAATAGAGCTACTTCAACTGTCTTTATAAACGCGGTACGGTTGTATTCTGGTTCCTCATTTGTGCTAGTTTCTAAGCCCGAGTAGATATATGGATCTAAATCAAAAACAACGAAATCCGGGTGATTGAGGCCACATTTTTCTTCATCTAGTGCAGTAGAATTCTTTAAGCAGGCCTCGTAGTCAACAACTCTACTATACCATGGGTGTAGTTCTATACAGCCAAGGTTTGCCAACCAAAGCAATGTTTCCTTATTATTGCAGATCAAATAGTTGGTCAACCTCATTGCAGATTCGGAATAAAGCTTCACCGAGTCTACAAAATCTGGCTTTTCCATGTTCCAATTTTTTTGATAAAAGTGCTTACTATTGATTCCGTCAGGATATCTGCTCAAGGACAAGGGTCTGTCTTTAATCAAGGGAAGCAAGTAGCCGCTTATTTTGTCATAGTATTCAATCAAGTCTCCCTTCGTTATCTCATGGTGGTAACGACTCTTCGGCCAAAAAACCTTATCTAGGTTAGAAAAGCTATACTTCATACTATTGGCAGTTACACTGGAAGGGGTACCAGAATTTAGCAATTGTGATGTCGACCGCGAGGGCGATATTGATGATATTGACGATGAAATAGATGATGCTACCGAAAGCTCATTAGAATTTTGTGGTTTTACGTTTGATAGCTCTTCTACATGTTTAGGCTTTTCAAGAGTGCACTCCTGAGGCTTCTTGTCGTCTCTAACCCTTAAAAATATTGGAGCCCTCATAATCTTGTCCTTTGTCCATCCGTCAAACTTAACCTCAACTACTAGAAGCGGCTTTACCCAGACTGGCTCCCTATTGGTATAAGGAATGTAACTGACAGGACTCTCATCGATAATTATTTTTTGCAATTTATTGAAAATCTCGACGATTTGTGGGAAGTCAAATCCACTTCCAGAATGTCCAACAAAGACAAGCTCTCCTCTATCGAACACAGCAAGCAGCAGAGACCCAAAGTAGCCTTTTCTATTACCTTCACCGGGAGTATTTCCAATCACCACACAATCCTGAGTCTGTATATTTTTGATTTTTAACCAATCATTTGTTCTAGCCCCCTGCAGATATTTGCTTTGTTTATTCTTTGCAATGATGCCCTCTAGGTTGAGTGCCATGATATTCTCGAAAAGTTCTATGCCTTTTCCTTCAAAGGATTCTGATATCCTTATCACCTTTTCGCCGCTTCGATTCAAATTCAAATCTAGGACACTTGAAAGTAATTCTCGCCGCTTCCACAACTCTAAATTCTCGAGGTTTTTCCCATCTAAGTATAAAATATCAAAAATGTAGAATGTAGAAGGTATTTCATTAGAAAGGTGTTGTATATCTAAACTGTTTTCTACATTCATTCTTCTCTGATGACTTTGAAAGTCTGGACGGCCCTGCTCATCTAAAACTACTATCTCTCCATCAAGCACAATGGAATTCTTGCATCTTATGATCGAAGACGTTATGATGGATTTGATAATTTCTGGATATCTGTGACTAATGGATTTATTAGTTCTCGATTTGAGCTCAAGTATGTTTTTACTTTTGTGATAAAACAGGATAGCTCTTACTCCATCCCATTTGATTTCGAAATCCCATTTGTTATCATTAAATGGTTTATCAACTGCTGTAGAAAGCATAGGTCTTATTTTACTCGGGAAATCAGATGATGGGAGATGTTGCATTTCCATTTTGGTAGAATATAAAAGAATCCATTTCGTAATTTTTTACCTTGCTTTGGACAAGATTAGAAGTAGAATCAACTCGAGAGTTAGAAAATTCATTACTCACATTGTTTTTTTTTGTAAAAGTATTTTTTTTTGTTTGTGACAATACAGAATTAGGCAGAGAGGATGTCAGGTCCTCTTCTGATGCGAACTCATCATTGTACTTTATCAAAAGCCACTGGTTTTCCCGGACAGTTCTAATTAATGAGAATTTACCATTTACCTTGTTCCCATGTAAACTAAATGTGATCTTTCCTCTATCAAAATGCTCCGAAAAGTTTTCATTAGATTTTTCTAACTTATAGAAACCAGTATCCCATACAAGAACTGTACCTGCCCCATAATTTCCCTCAGGGATCGTACCTTCAAACAAAAGATAATCGAAGGGATGGTCTTCCGTAAGAACAGCAAGGCGTTTTATTTTGGGATTGAGAGAAATCCCTTTTGGCACGGCCCATGATTTTAGAACGCCATTTTCATCTTCGAGTCTAAAGTCATAGTGCAATCTTCTAGCATTATGCTTCTGAATGACAAAGTGCCTTCTGATATCCTTCTTTTGTCCATTAGTGGGAGTTCCAACAGGTTCAGGAGTCTCCGCAAAGTTTCGTTTCCTATTATATTTTTCAAGCATGCACTAAATCTAGCCTTTACGTGCTACCTTAATTATTAGGCAGTATGATATTTTTGGATTTGCGTTGTTACATAGACTTATTCTGTTTACATTAATTATCTTAGCTTCTCGTGCCTTTCGACCCTCTTAATAACTATTAGCGCTTGTGCTGCATTATACAATTACAATTTAATAGAAGATTGAAGGGTAAAAACCCCTGAAAGGCGGCATCCGTTTCTGGCCGCATATAGAAATCTACTCGGAAACTAGAATTGAGTCTGATAATGTAGTATGAAACCTTTGGCCTGAGTCATTTACACCCCGCATGTCAACGGAACTACGCATGTCAAATTCTCATTTTCCACAATTCATTCAAGGGTTCGGAATCTACGTTAAAAGCACCCAAAATACAGGCATAATACAGTAGAGGTTTTCTCGAGTTTATAGGGGTACGGTTACGACATCCTATGATTTGTGCCATCGCCATTTAGGTCAGGAAACTACCTGTCCACTTTATTATCAAATAAGTCGATCCAATAAATACCGTTCAAAGAATTTAGCATGTTCTTCCTACAAGGAATTACTACGCAACATTTGAACAATATTGCAAAATTGCGAAGTTGAGATGAATGTATGAATGTGTAGCTAAAGTATACTTCTATCTTATCTTCGATCTTTTAATTTTTTCCTGCAAAAGCATAACACCTTGAATCAAAGTCTCGGGACGGGGGGGACAACCAGGAACGTACACATCAACAGGAATGATCCCGTCGACGCCCGGAAGCACATTATATGAGTCAATATATAGGCCACCTGTAATCGCGCAAGCTCCCATCGCCACGACATATTTAGGATCAGGCATTTGATCATAAACCATACGTAGCCTCGGTGCCATCTTTCTTGTAACGGTCCCTTGTACGACTATTAAATCACATTGTCTAAGGGAACCAAATGCCTCTATTATCCCAAATCTCTCTGCATCGTATCTAGGTCCAGAAACAGCACCAAATTCAACACTACAACAAGCTGTCTCAAGATGAACCGGCCACAATGACCAAACTCTCCCCCAGTTTATTGCAAATCCAAGTGGCTTATCTAGTGCGTTAATTAAAACGTCTCCAATTTTGCTTACCATGACATTGAAGTTAGATTGATTGAGCAGTTCGGTCTTCAATCTTTTTATAGCCTCTCTGAGATCCAACAATACTCCCCATACATCCTATTTAATACTTCAGAATACCTCATTCTATGAAGAGCATTCTAAATTATCAAAAAATGTATAAACGATAACTAATTTCAAGTAATGACATTGGGATTAAGAATCGGATTCCACGTATCAATTTCAGGAGGAATTTCAAACTCCGTGGATAATGCACTCAAGGAAGAATGTACAGCATTTCAAATATTCAGCAGAAATCCTCGAGGGTGGGCGGCCAAACCTTTAGATGACAAGGACGTAGCATTATTCAAGAATAAACTGTCAGGAGACTCTGATGGTAACGTATCAACCAGAAGTACGCAGGCGAAACCCCTCCATATCGGTAAAGGAGAGATGGCGAGAAAGGGCAAGCAGGAAATCGATAGAAATGCTATTTTCGTCCATATGCCTTATCTTCCGAACCTTTCTTCACCAAATAAACAAATTTATGATCAATCTGTGGCTGTCTTGACAGATGAACTCAATCGATGTGATGCTTTAGACGTACGCTTTTTAGTAGTTCATCTGGGAAGTCACCAGGGGGAAGGAATCAAGAAGGGGGTTGAACAATTGGTTATGGCATGCTCTCATGCTTTCGAGTCGACTTTGGGGGAGAACGCTGTCTCTATACTTTTAGAAAATAGTGCCGGTCAGAAGAACACCGTTGCCAGTGATTTTGCAGAATTAAGAATAATACTCGATAGGCTGTATGATTATAATTCAAGTAGCAAAAAAGATCGATACGGCGTATGTTTGGATACTTGCCATGCATTTGCTTCGGGTTACGATCTTGCCTCAGAAGAAGCAGTTAATGTCACGATGGATAAATTCGACTCGCAAGTTGGATTAGGGCATCTCAAACTTATACATTTGAATGACTCGAGAGACAAGTTCTTTTCTCGCAGAGACAGGCATGAGCATGTAGGCCTCGGAGAAATAGGGAAGGAAGGGTTTAAGGCATTCTTGAAACATAAATCCCACATAAATACACCCCTAATAATGGAAACTCCAATCGATAATAGAAGAAGCAATTCAGATAACCTAAAGTTTGTTAAGACTATTATTGGTAGCACTTGAATAAGAAGAACGCTACGATCTGCTCTAGGAAAATACTTTAGGAGAGTTGTTTCATTATCAAAAGAAACCGACGTCGTAGCAACATTTCAAGCGATAATTGGTGGGTAGTCAGTTTTCAACTTAATTGCCGTCACATCTTGGCTAGACCATTGTTGATGCTATTTCATTGAAGTGTAACAAGTCACGCACGAAATACAGTCATCAGAATAAAGATCTACGTACATTCTCCTTGGAGACTTTATCCTGATATCTATCAAAGATCGCTGACTGCTATATGTTCAATTGAATGCGTTGGAATTAATTCCCTATTGATTATTACATTCGCGGCTTCATCCTCATAATAAGTGATTGTTACATATTCTGCGACCACCTGTACATTAATTGTTTCAATCGACTCATTTCGTTCATATTTTGTCGTGGATATATCCAATTTTTCTACCATACTCGAGACTGATGTACGCCTCAAATGAGTAATGATCACATTTTTGACCCGTACTCCATGAAACTTTATGGACGTTTCTTTTCCTGAGTCATCCATTACTCAACTCTAATTGTGCAAGTACTTTAACGTATCTAAAGGTGGAAAAGACGAAGTTACAGCAAAAAGATGCTGAGGGTCGGTTTAATAGTAATCTTTAGATTACAAAGGTTGAGCTACAATGAATGACTGATATTAAACCATATTGGAAGGGAGCAAAGCGAAGCAAATGCTCAAACCCTAGGGTTGAGCGTCATGCTCAATAAGCAGCGTAGAGAAAAGATTTAAAAATTTGTTAAAACTGAAACATTCACTTTTATTTCTCCTATCTATTTACTCTTCAACAGGTACTTTATGACGGCATACGTAGTTCCTATTAATCCTTACAATGTTGTGAACAAGTTAATCAATTTGATCTCTCGTGCATGCAGCACATCCACATCTAGATAATGTTACTAATATAGAGGAATTTCAAATATAGGGCCAATTGAATTGGTCCATTTGCGCTATTTCTCTCCTGCATGAATTAATATGTCGAATTACGCTTATTTGATTAAATCTAAGATTTCGTAAAGACCAATGTCAATCATTTGGTTAGATACCAAAACAACCCTTAACTAGCTCCTAAGTCAGTTCTTTAGTATGAGTATCATAATTCTAGAACTTACCAGGAAGGAGTTAGAGATTCTGTATGCTTCTTTCAAGAGATATTTAGATCCGTCGACTCCTGTGCTTGTACCAGAAGATGCCACATTAGATGAGATGAACGAACTCTCCGAGAAACTTAAAAAAGAATTAGATAAAAGTTAGATAGGACCTAGTGTGTCCCCAAAAAATAACAGGTTCTGATGGTTTTTGCATACTTAAATGTCATGAAATCTATACTAATTAAGTATCATCCCTCCTAACTTGCTACCAAATAGTGAATGACACCTAGATTTGGGATGCTGCTCTAGCAACAACCTCTGATAGGGCGGGATGCACATGAACGGCCCTGTTAATATTATCGATAGTTCCGACATTGCCCATCGAATCAGAAGTTTTCATGGCTACCGCCACCTCATGAATAAGAACAGGCGCATCTGTTCCGATGATGTGACAACCAAGTATTTTTCTGCTTTCCTTGTCGACGAGGAACTTTACGAAGCCTTCGTGATCCTCTATTGCAAGGCCCATCCCAGTGTTGATGAAAGGGTAAATTGATTTTAAGTAATCTTTATTCTCCTTTTTTCCTTGCTGTTTCAATGATTGCTCTGTGACACCAACCGCAGCAATCTGTGGAGAAGTAAATATTGCGTGAGGAATTGCAGCATAGTCAACCGGGATCTTGTCTTGTCCGTGAATTATATTATGAATTGCATACAGTGCTTCTAAATTCGCACTGTGTTTGAATGTATATCTTCCGACAACGTCTCCAAGTGAATAGATATCTTGAATATTCGTCTGTAAGAATTCGTCCGTTAAAACATACCCTCTCTCATCCAATTTCACACCAGTTTTTCCCAGATCAAGTGTATCTGAATTCGGAATCCTCCCGACTGCTATCAGTAACTGATCAGATTCGACCTTTATCGTACTTCCCGATTCATTATTCTTTGCCGTAACTCTATAAATTTTGGAATTATCACTTCCAGTAATTTCGCTATTGTTTTCAAGGGTAACCCTGTTGGGATTGTTAACCTTTGAAACTAACTCTGTGAAATAACCTAGATACACATTGTATTTTTTAGAAAGTAAATCAGTTAATTTTTTTGAAATATCTTCATCCTCATTAGGTATCAATTTGTTTTGAATCTGTATAATATTTATTTTCGTTCCAAGGCTTCCAAAGAAATGGGCTAATTCGCAGCATATGTATCCTCCTCCTATTATGGTAAGATTAACTGGTTGTTTTTTTAGCCTTAGGGCCTGATCGCTGGTTATAAAACCAGATGCATTTAACCCCTTTATTTTTGGAATTCTTGGTCTGGAGCCTGATGCGATTAGAACCTTACGGCCAGTAATTCTTTGATTTCCTGCGTTGTGACTATAAGAGTGTCGTTTGTTGCCTTGTCCAATTATCCTGCCGCTGTGCGGAAATGTATCTATTCCTTTGAGCAATAATTCTTTAGAGCCAATGAACTTGCACTCATTGTAAAATACTCTTGGATTATTCACTCTATTGTATGCTTCCTTAATTTCCTCAGAATGTGAATCAACTATGCTAATTACGCGACTTACTATTTTTTCGAAATCAATCAATACCTTTCCGCGTATAGTTATCCCAAAAGTTTCGCATTGCCTAATTAATTCCAAGACATCGGCGCTGTGAATTAGTAATTTAGAGGGAATACAACCCCTATTAAGACAAGTGCCACCCATCCTATCTTTTTCTATTAGAGCGACACTAAGTCCCGTTTTCGCAGCTGCATTTGCAACGTCCAAGCCAGAGCCAGATCCTATGACTATCAAATCGAAATTATTAGAGTCCTTGATCATCTAGGTGGGAAGGAAATTACATAGCAGAGATAAAAGGGTATTTGGAAATAGCTGCTACAATTGCTAATCAAATGGTGGAAAATTAATCTTATTCTATCTTCATGAGCCGGATAAATTAACCATCCCACCTAGTTAGATTTCTATATTTAATCCTTACAGTTGGCAACGCACCTATTGGCACCTACTCTATTATCTCGATATACGAGTTTAACCCGTGTAAGCTATAGATCTTTAATCTCACTTACAACTTTATTGTAATTCAGTTTGATTTTTTAATGACGCGTACAAAAGGTAACTTATCTGAAAATTTTTTATCTTTTTCTATAGCCTCGCTTCCGTAGCCTTGATCTTTTGTAAAGTAGTAAGATTTGTCAGGTTTAGCTTTTCTTTCAAATTGCTCTGCTTCGTCCTCTGTAATGGTGAGATACACTACATGTCCATCCCACCCTTCTACCTTAACTACCGGAATGTAATAGTATTTTTTACCTTTTTTTATCACGATCGTGTCTTTGTTTACAGCCTCAACCTCCCCGATTTCCTTCCCCTTTCTTTTTCTCACATAGACGGGCTGTTTGGTTAAATCCATTACACTTTTTGTAGACTCCTTATCACGATCTAGCTTATTGTATGTCAAACGGCTCCTACCTTTTTATTGATTATAATAGTATTTAACGGTATAATGCCTAGCTTATCTCCCCCAAAGAGAGGATACAAAATATCGGCCAATCGTTGTAGAACTTTTCAAGGGATGAAGATATCATCGTCGGCTGTAGTATCTTATTCATATAGAGGATCAAGATGTTTTTATTAACGATACTATCAAAATAAGATACTATCAGACCGGTAATATTGAAAGTAGCTGCGATCTATCTTGATTTCTCCGTTAAAAGGGTCCAATATAGCAATATAATATAGGATTAGCGGTGTTAAATAGATAAATTTCACCATCGACGAAACTGGAGTCTACTCTTTTATAGTTTGTCGAATAAATTTTGTTGAAATGGGAAAGCTAACTGACAAAGTTAAAGATACTTTAGCGGGGGCTAAGGACTCTATTATGGGAACTGAAGAGAATACTAAAAATCGACAATCTGGCAGTGATCCTTTAACTGAATATGAATCTAAGGAACCGATGACGCCTGCAAAGATAAAAGAACATGAACCAACAGCTGTCAAGAGAGAAATGACAGAGAATATTACAGAGGCAGGGCAAGTGAGAACAAATCCACAAGAGGCTGCTGAGAGAGCTCGAAGAAGCGGAATGACTAAAGGAACAGCTGGTGCAGGCACCACGGGAAGTGAATACGAAGAAGGGAACACGGGCATAAATCAGTAAATTTATTTGATGAAATAATATTACTTTTTTTACGGTGAGATAAACCTTTCATGAGATTGTAAATGAATCTTGTTCAAGGTAAAAGAACCCTTGATAGATTAATATCTTTTCCAAAATCACAAAAAATAATATTTTGAGAATCTGATGCGGGTAATATACTCCCTACCTTAGGGATGTGCATTTCTAACATGTTCATCAAGTTCTTCATTATTACGAGCAGTTAATCCACAAATCGTACACGTTTGAGACAAATTATAATCCTGCTCTGTGATCTTGCTGACATTTTGTATATGACCGCAGCTTAAATAATGCTCATCGAAATTAGCGCCATTAACAATTTCTGTTATTTCAGCATCACAATTGCACACACGACATTTTGTTGTATTCCGGCTTCCCATTAGATCACCTTACTTGTGCCATTATTATTTATTAAAGTTCGTTTGAAAGAGAATTGAGGAACTGCTACGTGTGGTCTCCCTTCCACATCTACATAGTTTGATTTATTTTAACCTCTCTCCTTCTCTTTACCTTTAAATATTATATATTCACATCTTTGTATATGCAGGGAGAACCAGGTGTTGACTACGACGAACCCAATCTTGATCCGCTGATATGCGATATATGCAAGCAGCGATTCGACAGCCTTGACACATTAGGAGAGCATCAAAAGAAAAATCATAATATGTGAACTCCAAATTACCTGTCTTCGACTCAACAGCACTAATTATAAAACATTTAAAAAAAATGATAAATAATCATTATCATGTGCATCAGTTAGGACAATAGATTCTTGGCTAGAAGGTTAAAAGTTTCTTTAGTTGAATTGGCGCTACGTTAGTTTATAAGAGGTTATTTACTGATCAGATTCAGGTTATCATTATTGAAACGAAGAAGTAGTTTTTCGATGGGGGCTAAATGTGAATGTATGTGTCATACCAAGGGCAATATTCAAGATTTTTGTGGTTATTGTGCATCATCTCATACTATTAGGACTTCAAAAAGATCAGCTGCAACAGCCGTGACTAAGACGTAGCTTCTACTCTTTTTAGCTCAATCTTATCTAACATTCCTTGTCCTTTTTTTACTGCGATATAGTACGAAGAACGAATTGAAGGTTCCTTTTGTGCTAAACTACGATTGAACCCACAATAGTGTAAGTCGAAAGATTACCCCACCTTTAAGACTGCGATAACGATTTTAAGAAAACTAAATTAAACTATTATATACTTTTTTGAGCAAGCTTTGCTATGTTATTTGGTAAGGACACTGCTATTACCGCTAAAGATCGATATGATCAAGGACAAAATATCAGGAATACCTTAGATTCCAGTTATTATACCTCTCATCGGATTCCAGTTCTACTGCAGTCGAGAGAAATTGGCAAGGTGTTCGCTGAAGTTAATGATAATCTAGTTGTCATTGCTGGTGAAAATAAAAAAGAACACGAATATTTAATCCCCAAGTCTAAAGTGAGTCACTATGATGAGAGACAGATTTGTGTTAGTATTACAAACAATTCTTTGAAGGAATTTGAGATTTAGATAGGAATTACACTCATATGTACGAGCAATATTAACTAACGGCCACCCGGTGGGCCCTACGTTGACAAAGGACTCAACACAGAATCAAGATAGGCACTATTCTTCATCATCAGTGTACGTAACGAGATTCTTCTCGTTCGCCAAAATACAATGGGTTTCAAACACTAATCAGATGATAGATTGGCCGGGCTGGTTTCCCTCGATAAACAATGGACTCGGGAGAATGTTGACCGAAATACTGCAGTCGGCAACTACCATCTTTATTAGATACTTGATTTCTTAACCTATGTACCCTTTTCTTTGTTTGTTGGTAACCCTGCTGTTTTCTTTGCAGTGTTTGCATTATTAATATTTATTCTTGTAAGCTCTTTTGTATGTTGTTGAGTGCTCTCAAATGCGTTCCCAAAAATATCAAATTTCCAAAGATAGTATCATTACTTAATCTTGCTAGTGATGAAATATTGTCTGCAATATTACTTACAGTTCTGGCATATGTCTCTGTCGGGATTCTGGGAGAGACCCAATAACTATACATTCTATAGAAGTTTTCGTAGTACGGTCCCCAAACTGAGAAGTTGAAAACGGAATCAATTATAGATTTCTGAGCATCAATGTAACCCACAATCATTTCACGGGTGGACTGTAAGGCCTGTTCCTGATAGTTCTTAATTACATCAGCGGTAGACAACTTCTTACAACGTTTTCAAGACTAAGTGAAGAGTTCGTAAAGTCAATACCATTTTAAGAACCTTCTCTATTTCATCTCCTACCATCTGTCACGTATCGAACAAATACGGGAGGGGGACCAGAAATAGTTTCTACAGCAATAGGATTGCCTTGGCATAAAGAGTGCTGTTAATAGTTAACTTAAATAGGTATTAAAAAGAAGAGTTGAAAAAGGAACGTTAGTAAGGCTATTATAGTAACAATATCAATTATAGTTAGTATTTAACCATAAAACACGGCCAAAGATAAAGTCACTAGACTAGCCAAACTAGACCAAGAGATGTAATAAAGAATATGTATTCTATCCTGCAATTACGCTCATTTCCGTATCGCAGACTAGGTATGATGCAGGCTGAATATGATTATATAGTTTGCTACATATGCGAAATTGTATGAGTGATAGATTAGACAAAGGTCAGAAATCTGATGAGAGCAGTACCTAACATAGACGCATACTATTCTTGTGAAGATTGTGGTCAACAATTTAAGTCACGTCAAGAGTTAAAAGAACACGAGAGTAGCCAACATTGAATTTAACAGCATGTTGGAAAACCTTACTCTAGGTAGCGTAGGTCGCAAGCGGGATCCTCTTAGTTGGACCGGCTACCCATACACCTATACCAGCTTCTGCCATCCATGAACTATGGGAGGTATTGTATTTACTTCTGACCAAAATTTTTTGCGTAGTTCAAGGTGACTTATCAAGTCAGTTTATACACAACAATTCAAAAATTGAAATACACTGTAATAAAATCCATTAGCTCTGGATCGTTTGGTACAGTATATGAAGTCTTGCTAGAGCATGAGGAAGACGGCGTTACTACTAGCACGACTAAATGTGTCCTGAAAGAGCTTACAAGGCTTGATAATCTTAGTATGGAGCGCTTTGAGAGAGAGATTAGGATACTGCCTGAGCTCAATCATCCTAACATAGTTAATATTTTTTACTGGAATATAGGCGGTGATCCACCCAAATTTCTGCCGTACTATATTATGGAATATTTGAAGGGCGGATCTCTACGTAAATATATGGATGAGAAATTCAATGCAAACAAGAATTTTGTCCTCGAACCAACTTGGGCGATAACCAAAATTATCCTTCCCATCTGCAATGCATTGGCACAGGCACATAGCTCTAACGTATATCACAGGGACCTTAAACCCGACAACATTATTTTTACTGATGATACCAAGTCAAGTATTAAAGTAGCAGATTGGGGACTTGTAAAAGGTGACGCAATTGACAAGGAATCTTTAGAGCTTACAACCGTTACATCAGGAGGACAGATTGGTGGGACACCCGGTTACTGCTCGCCCGAACAATGGTTTGCATTCAAGAAAGATGAAATAGATGGGCGAACTGATATCTATTCTTTAGGAATATTATTTTACGAAATGTTAACGAGAAAGCGGCCCTCCCCATATGACTCAAATGATCCCTCTACCATGGAAAAGAATCAACTGCAGCTAAAACTTCCCACGTCTCAGCCTCTTTTATCAAAACGAACAAAAGTTGATCCACCATCCAAGTTCAATTCGAATGTAACTGCGCAGCTGGATGCTTGTATTCTCAAAATGATTGAAGTAGATCCTGAAAAGAGACAAAATTCAGTATGGGACTTGATAACAGACCTCGATATGTTGAGATAATCATCATATACCGACTATTCACTGATAATTCTTTGGCTCAGACGAACCGACTAGCAAAGTAAAAAAAGTGAAACTCAATCGCAACAAAGTAGCACACCAGCGGGGTTCAGAGACTCAAAGGACCTATCTGGCCTACCTGCAAAGAACTGTTGTATCTGTTAACTTCAATAGTTTTTGAAGGTAGTTCATTTTCTGAGTCTATAAAAGATATAAACAGATACAAACGGTACCACCGAAAGTATGTATGCCCAGTATTCAATTATTGGAGAGTCGAAGGCTGAATGTAGTCCAAACTTGAGTCCTAACAATAATCCTAAGTATAATGTAATAAAGAGCGGTGCGGTTCCAAACACAAGGAATCTGTGGCTTCTGAGTTTGAATTTTTCAATGTTCCGATACGGATACTGCAAATGATGGTAAAAAACTGGCATAGATAGAAAGGAAGTAGCAAAAGTAATCGTAAACAGAGCAATCATAAGAATTATGCCATCTTCGAACGAGAAATCGCTGGGCCTATTAATCGAAATATTAAGTAGGAATGCGAAGAGAAACCCAGACACGGTCGTAAGAACTGCGCTTTCTTTTAAGATAGTATCGTAGTCCTTGGAAATATCTCCGTCGGTCCCATATTTTTCTCGCGGATCTGAATTATTTTTTCCTTCACCATTGTTATTAGTACTTTCATCATCCATGTGGTTGATTAGGTGCGCAAAAAGTATAAGAAGGTTATATCTGCATATTCGCATTTAGTTGACGATGTTACCTAACTAATAGAAGGGACGCACATAAGATTTTGAGTAGATTATCCCGCATTATGAAATATCATACGATGCTACGCGTAGTATACTTGTCCTACTTTCACAATAGATTTCCATAATTTTTCAAATTAAGATCAATGCCGATCAGAGTACACGAGAGCCCATGCCATATTGAACCAGTCGATACAGATAGCTTCGGATAAATTCATTGTTTATCTTTGTTTACCTCTAAAGGTACACTGCTGCCGGCATCGCGGACGCCAAAACGTAACTCGCGTGTTAATCGTCTATCAATAACTATACGTTCACCTCGTATGAAGCTTGGTCTACCGACTCTTCCAAGGCAATCTCGTAACTTCCATATTTGGTGAAATACTTAAAGGTAGTTTCAAACCAAATTCACAAAAATAATGGATAAAAAGCGTAAAAGCAAAATCATGCGAGTCGTTTCACAGTTTATCAAGTCTGAAGTCAGTAGAAGAAAATCAAAAGGTGTCGTAATCGGTATGAGTGGAGGAGTAGATTCTTCAGTAGCGGCTTGCCTGGCAGTCAATGCTCTGGGAGCAGAAAAAGTATATGGCCTTATTCTCCCAGATTCGTCAGTAACGCCGCAGAATGATACCACAGACGCAGAGAAGCTTGCAAAGAAACTAAAAATAAAACACAAAGTTATAGAAGTTGGAAAGGTAAAGAACCAGCTTCTAAGAAACTTTCCAAAAAATAAATTAGCGCGGGCTAATTTTTTAGTTAGACTGAGAATGTCTATTTTGTACTATTACGCAGCTGTAATGAATAGACTTGTTCTGGGTACGGGCGACAAGAGTGAGCTTCGACTGGGTTATTTTACTAAGTATGGTGACGGCGCAGTCGATCTAATGCCCATAGGCGACCTTTATAAGACTGAGGTCAGAGAGCTCGCAGAATTCTTGCATATTCCTTTAAAGATTACCACGAAGAAAAGTAGTGCAAGGCTGTGGAGAGGCCAGACGACAGAAGGAGAAATTGGATTGGCATATGAGCAAATTGACTCTATACTTAAACAGCTTGACAATTCTGGACAACGAAAGAGGAATATGAGTCATAAGAGCTATCAGGATGCCCCTCCTATTACTAATAAGAAATACAAATTGGATAACAGCCACAGAGATGTACGACGAGTATTAGATCTAATTGACAAAAATGAACACAAACTTACCCCCCCTCCCATTTGTCGAATCGGGTGAACAACCACTTAATATATATTAATAATCCATACTAACCGTATCTTAAATGCGTATATTGATAGCTGAAGATGATCTTGATATAGCAAACCTGTACAAGAAAGCCTTAGAGAAAAATAACCATAAAGTGGTCCTTACATCAAACGGTTCAGATTGTCTTACGAACTATCTTACTACCCTTAAAAATCTGGCATTAAGAGCAACACAACCAAATAAGGCATATGCACCTAAAACAAATTATGACTCATCTCGAAATTTAAGTGCTGAATCCAGGAAAGTTGTCAATACGGATGCATCTCCGTACGACGTCGTCATTTTGGACTATCGTATGCCAGGTATGAATGGTATGGAAGTAGCTAAAGGAATACTGAATGCAGATACTCATCAACGAATAATCTTTGCATCTGCATTCGTAAAGGAAACACTAGAACACTCTGTTAAAGAACTCAAGCAGGTGGTCGAGTTGATACAAAAACCTTTCACATTGAAACATCTAACTGACACAGTGGAGGATACTCAAGCTTTTGAAGAATTAAAAGAACTTAATGTAGATGTTGGCAGAATCAGGGGGGCTGATTTATCACACGAGCAGATTTTCGAACTTCTGGTTAAGTTAAGGAGAATACAGAAGAACAGAACATTTTGATTGTCTTTTTTTTAGGCTCGAAAAAAAGCAAATGATGTGGGGCAATTTTAGAAGTGCTAGTTAGATCAGAGAATAAGGATTTCAGAAAGAAATCGTAGATTGCGAAAGGAGATTTTCGGTCTTGAGGAAATGAACAGTGTGCCGCATCCAACGAGTTTGTAATTTCTAATGATGGCGCATGCACAAAAGAACTACTTTTATGAAGCCATTCAATTCGTTTTTTATATAGCTGTGTATTGACATGTCAATTGGCAAATAGGTTGCAATTCTTTAATCAGTTACCTATATTTTGGTTATAGTTCGGCTAAAACCTAAAATACTCTGAATGTGCAAAAAATAGCACCCTGATATTTTAGATGAAAATTCAATCCCGCATCTGCGACATATTACCAAGGATCGCCTGTAGGAATGAATAAATGACTATATAACTATAAACTACAATACTCAGTCCTATAATCAGTCTTCAAATATACCTAATCAAGATCCACAATCAATTCGTTCTCTCCTCACAAGTGATAGCTTCGAAAAGAACATCAGAGCGTAGGCTTCTCCCAATGGAAAACCTGATACTTCACTCCGGCCGACCATCCAGTGTAACAGTAAAAGAATTCTAATTGTGGATGATGACCACGACATCGCCAGGTTCTTTAAGTTGGCTTTAGATCGTGTCGAATTTATCAGAGATTTTCAACGATCCACTATCATCATTGACGAACTTCAAAAAAGGAGCATATGACTTGTGATTATTGGATATTAATATGCCACAGATGACTGGTTTTGAATTGTATAGAAAGATCAGCCAAATAGATGAGGTCAAGGTATGTCTCATTACAGCATTTGAAGAATATTATGGTGAATTCAAAAGCGAATTTCCCGATCTTACTAATTTAGAATGTTACATTAAGAAGCCGGTAAGGATGGAATATTTGATTAACGCCATGAAATCACGACTAGATTGCAACTAACCCAAAAGTAGATTTTCTTCTAATAGATAGTTGGGACAATCTTGCTATAGCAATACATATACTCTTCAGCGATTTGTTTCCAAGTAGGGAAGGTTCTCCCAAAGCGTAACGCCTCCTGTTCTTGAAGATAACGTTCATGAGGATTTATGAGTAACCTGATTACGTTATTCGCAAAATCCGAGACTTTGTCACAAATGCATAGCGCTCGGTTGTTGAGGGTGAAACCCTGTGCCCCAACCGATGTGCTAACTATAGCTTTTCCAGCTTTTAACGCTTCTAATATCTTCACCTTAATTCCTCCTCCTATTCTAAGGGGACACACTACAACCTGAGCAGCTTTATAGAATGGATTAAGTGATTCCACGTAACCTGTGACTTTGATATGTGAGGATATATAATTGGTATTCATTAAGGCAGAAACTTCAGCTGGCGGGGAATTGCCAACTAGAAATAGTACTGTATTAGGAACACATTTGAGAATCAAAGGGAAGATGGAATTGGAAAAGTATAATGCGGCGTCAACATTTGGTTCGTACGCAAAATTGCATACAAAGAGAAGGGATGGGCATTTACCATCATCTTGCTTATTCAAGTATCTGCTACATTCAAGAGTATTCCATCTTTCGGGCGAATGCAGCTCATATATACTCGGTTCATGGTCGATCCCGTTTGGGATCATTTGGACGTCAACTTTTGGTTCAAGGCGTCTTATCGTTGTTTTGTCTTCGGCGGTAAGGGTAACTACCTTAGAAGCTCGTCTCCAAAAAGTACGCTCCCACAAGAATGTAAAATAATATTCGCGCCAATTAGAAAGAAAATCCTCAGACGATCTCGACAAAAGGGTTCTTTGCAAATCAAGTGAGTATTCAATATTATGTTCGACGAGTACAATGGGGAGATCAAGATCCATTGGAAGAAGCTGCATAAGATGATAACCTTCAAGATGCACTAGATCAAAGCGCCGATCCTTGAGAAGCTGAGAGATTCTGTGCACGCCCTCTTCTGAATAGTATTTATTCATCAAACAAGGACGTCCTCGAGTATGCCCATTTAGCCGCGTGGGGTTCGATATCCTAAAAAGGCTAATGCTTGCACAATAAGGTTCCAAATGCCTTAAGTTTGAATAATCCATTGCTGGTTCAAAAGTTATTGAGCATAAATGTATTTTGAAATATTTTCCAAGCCTTGAAATCAGCTCAAACTCCCTTCTACGACCCCCACTTGCAGGCGGATATGGCAGATGAGCAGTCAGAAATAGTACTTCCATTTGGGGAAAGCCCATTTTTTTGGCTATACTAAAATTAGAAAACATATCTAATAAGTATTATTAGTAGATAACATAGATACTTTTGAGTCGCTTGTAATCTGAATCATAAACGAAACACGCAAAGGGCCTAGACAGATACCACTAATGTCAACACGAGTTAAAATATAACGGAGGAAGGCTCCAAAAGGCTCTAGTGTTCCAGTTGGGACAGAGTATCACTGGTATATTCTTACCCATCAAATGTAAAAAAGGTAGATGCGAACAGGTATACAACTGCTATGACAGGAATTAAATACAAATTGGCTCACAAACGCGCTGATCAGGAAAATTGGAATGTGAGCGAGCATGCACAAAAGAAACGATTAATACAGTTATTGGAAAGATTAACGGTTCAATTAAAAGGTGAAGAGTAGTAGGTGAGGACTAGTAGAACATAATGATTCGAACTCTAATCCTGATCCATGATTAGAAATCTACTTTGGTATTGTAATATGGAAATGAAATATAGGTTTCTACGTAAGTCTATATCACTAGTGATACTACCGACATCTGAACGAATTCATGTTTAGGATTTTGTTTCTCTCTAACTAGTAACATACTATCTATTAATAACGGTAATACCTAAAGTTCTGTATAATACATTATAATACATTTGATGACTTGTGAATGGGTATCTTCTGAGTGCTGACAACTCCCGTGAGTTCGAAGATTTATTCTAAACGGCTGCTCTAATAACGTACGTTGGATCCCTTCTTGGTTGAAGAAATGAAATCCTCAAAAACATTTGTGGAGCAAAATTAGAAAAGATTTAAGTTCTGCCATGTTCTTAGAAAGCTGGTATAGCGAGCACGTGAGTAAGCTTATACAAAATAAACAAAGCAACCTTAGTACTACCCGAATCAATGAACAGTGTATATGTATGCCAAATAACATTACGATCACTCCAATCTATCATATCCGTGATAGTACGTCTTATCACGTAGTTAGGTGTAATTATTGTGGAGAGGAGTGGGCAGAATATTGGACCAGTTATAGGTATATGGTCTCTTCTCTAATAGATCAAAGACAAAACCAAAAATGGGTCAGGTCATGATCCTGTCGGGGTCACTTCCTTTGCTTATCGGCTATAATTTCAAAAATTGATTAAAGACGGGGAACTATGTTACAAATCTCCTCTGTTCCATACATATGTTTGTTGATGTGAGAAAGACTGTCCATAAGAATGTGGAGAATAACAAATTTGGGTCGTCTATTCTTTGTTTGACTATCCTGTAGCCGTTATGAAGATTTCTCTCTCATTATCACAATATTTTTGTGTGTTGTTAGAAACGGTTAAACTCTCGTTTTGGGAAAAATATGCATTCCTGGTAGTGTGACTGGCTGTCCATAGGCCGTTGTAGCGGTCTTTTATTATAAATTCAAGGCCACATTTATTACTTCAGCAATATCCTTGTCTATAGTAGCTAATGTGTCACCGTCCATCTCGCATTCTTTACTCATCTCTATGTGCCTCAAATAGTATCTATATGTTGTGAATAAATAATTAAAACGTACCCCGAATTGAATGTTCTTTATTGCTTATTTCTCTCGTCGAATAAATTAGACCGTGCCCGGGGTCGCAGAAAGAAAGAGGAAAAAATCTATTTAGACTGGTTTCCTCCACTAAACATGCTGCTGAGTGTTTCACCTATTTGTTCTAAGGGGTTTTTTGTAGTCTGGTTACCTCCTGTTTCAGTCTGATTTGCTGTAGTAGTAGTTGCCTCATTGGCCGTTCCTCCGCCAGTTTGATTATTTGTCGTATTTACATCAGTTGTTAACTGCTCTTTTTGCATCCCTTGTGCAACAGAAGTATCATTTTGACTTTTGATATCTGTCTCATTTCCGATTACCGGTATATTGCCAGCAGTCATGTTTTCAATTTGGCTAGCACTTCCAATTTCTGCCGTCTGATTCTGCTGTTGTTGCCCTTGTTGAGACTGAGGCGTTGAGGTCGTATTACTCGTCTGGTTTTGTTGTCCGTATGAAGAACTTGTACCTGCTGAAACAGAGGACATGAGTCCCAAAGACAATACCAAAGTCAATGTAATCAAAAATATTCGATTCATTGAAATAAATAGCCCAAGATAAGATTTAAAGGTTGTATTTAGATTATTTAGGCAGCAGGTCTTGATGTTTATAGGTACTACCAGTCGCTAAAGTTCGAATATCACATGGCGAGTATGGGACTAATTCGAGTAATTATTGGATGCTTCTTTCTGACTTTAGAAGCTGCATCTCAAAGGCACCTATTTGCTGGACAAACACTAATTAATAAAACCTATTCTATTTGGTCCGTTTACCTTTCTAAATGCAACAATTCTGCATCATCTGATCAATAATAACGATGTCATCAATCGAAGGCCAGCAAGAGTCATTTGCTGTACTAATTTACTTCAGGTAGTCCATCGCAAGTCGCAACATATTTTGATGCCGCTTTAGAAGAGAGTATAACCATGGAATATTCAGGTAATGCAACAAATACCACAAAATAACTGGGCCCTAACTTCTTGCAATGTTTATAGGTCAGCAGTTGGTAAAAATATGAAACCTTAAGGGGCTATTTATCAATCTTGCTAATATTATTGCATATGAGTCAGGATATATTACCGATATCATTAAAGCTCTCGCCCATAAGTTCAAGGAATTGAGTTTGCAATTTTTTTATAACGGATTATGCTTCATTACACAACTTCCGAATATGCATTGTCTGTTTAACAATCCATTGATAAAGTATTCACCAAAATTCTAACAAGGTGACTAATCTTCGTCTTCCAAATCCTTCCTTAATTTGGTAGATTCCTTCAAACTATTTAGTTGAATATCACCACTTCTCGTGATTAGTCTTGAAAACGAGGGATGGGCTCCTTCCCCCAAAGTGATTGCTTCTTTACCCTTTCTTAATACTGATAAGGTTATCATATTATCCGACAATTTTTGAGCGAATTCTGTAGCAGTTCTCAGTTTATCGAATAAACCGAGATCGTCATCCTGGAGTTTAAATAGACCAGGTTCCAACAAATCTGCCTTAATGCTCTTCTTGCTACTGTTGCTGAGATTATCTACACTGTAGATGCTTATCTCTGCAGCTGGTTTGTTGGCAAATTCCAGTTTCACAGACCCTGAATTTGCAAAGCTCAATAACCTAACTAGTCCATCTATAATGTGATCACTTTCAGGGATGTGAAGATGTCTTTTGCCAAGAAATACCATCGAAGTTACATATTTAATTATGATTTTATACTATTTATGCTTAACAAGTTCGTCCAAAATTTGTTCGTAAATATTTCAGAGTAAACCGAGAAAAATTGAATTACTATATTTCCAAATAGTTTCTGATTTAATATTGTTACAGGAGAAATCTAGAAGGGAATGACATAATTTTGAAGCGACCGTGTTATTGCACACTCATGCAGACGTTGTACTTTATAATATACTTGAAAGACGATGAACCTTTGTTATTGGTCTCGAGCTTTATGTGCTTCCGTTGTCCACACTACTTTTCCATTTAATTTCCAAGTTGCTCCACCTAAATCTCTCCCATCCGGTCCCTGCGCTCTCGGAATATCAATTTCTAAATTGTCGAAACTAATTGTAGTGGTCATATTGGTACCAGAAACTACCTTTTCCATCACTTGACCTACTACTTGAGCCCATTGTCCTGGCTGCTTTAGCTCGCCTTGCAGAGATTTTCTTTCTTGGCCAGACTTCACGTTACTAGTTAAACCAGCTTCATTATTGACCATATAATCTCTATTTAAACAACTTCGGATTTAAGTGATATTATGACGTACAAAAATAAAGTTATTCTGGCCATGGTCATACGATCACCGTAGCAATCATTATTAAACAAAGTTTGCCTATAATTTTAGTCTCCTGCAAAAATGGTGCAGCGGGTTTCGGTCCCGTTCCCCGAGGCACAATTGAGGTAGAGAGGAAAGGCCAAATACGGGACTGGCCAAAAAGAGCCTCTTACCTGCAGGAGATAAGGCCTCAGATTCACTCATGGATTAAGGCTATTTTCGCTATTTCAAGCAAATCTCAGAGTCGCTCCTAATAGTTAGGATGGTTGGTTTGGCAACAATTTCTATGATATTAGTTTAATGTAATAAAGGACGCCAATTTGATCAAAATTAGGCCGTTTACAGCCATTCACAGCTCTAGTTATAACGACGAAAAAACTTTCACATCAATTGCAACTTAACAGTGCGTATTGAACACTTTTAGAAATTCAGCGAGGCGATTTGACTGATTCTGAATAAACGAGGTGGTATATGATCTTATATGATCTGCTGCTTTACTGATTTCCTGCATTAAGGAGTGAAATATTTATAAACGATTTTTCCTATTTTATGAAAAAGGAATTCGTAATTACTTGGATAATAGAGATAATAAGGGAGAACCTGTAATGTGTAGCAAATGCAACGTCGTATTCGAAAGTGAGACAGAATTTATCATGCATTACGACAAGAATCACAAGTAGGATTCTTCGTTGACCATGATTCTACGTTATATATTCAAAAACCATGGAATCTATGTTCGTCGATTCTAACTATTACCTATAGTAAAGTAAATGTACAATGTGTATGCACGCCCAAGTTTACTGCCAGAATCATGCTTCCTGTGCAGGAAGCTTTGATTAGTAGGATCTCTTATTTGAGACGCGATTATGATTATTGTCTCGCTCTATAGTCGCCACGGATTTGATACACTACTACGCCGAATAACGTAAATGCACCAACGATAGCCGCGATAAAGGCTGCCATAAATACACTGGTGGCGATCTGAGCTAATTCAACACTAACGCTAGCCGTGAAGATCGCGAAAACTAGAATAATAAATCCTATTAGTGCAAATAAGCCCAGAAGTATCATTCTGATATTATTAGATATCCTAATAGATTCAGAAAGGGAGACATCACTTTCATCTGATTTACCGTCTGTCGTTCCAGTTATTTTACCTACTATTTTATCTTTGAAGCCCGTAATCCCTGATGGCTCAGATTTCTTATTAGATTCGGTAGAATCAAATTTACTGTGTTCCTCATTACTGTTTTTCAATTTCTCTGGCTCACTCATTTTATAATACAAATAATGCTTGCATACTATTAGTATCTTTGCTGGAGAAAAACATAATCATTACTGCGTTGGTGTTAGTAATTGTTTACTTCGAGCATGCATGTGTATTATAATATCAATCTCAACCACCAAACATGTTTGAAATTGCTTGACCTAATTGCTCAAATGGATTTTGCCTTGGTGCTGGCGGTGCTGCTGATGCTGTTTGATTTTGTTGCGGCTGCGGCTGTTCTGTTAAGTTATTGTTAGTCTGTACTGGTGCTGGCGGTGCTGCTGATGCTGTTTGATTTTGTTGCGGCTGCCGCTGCAGCTGCGGCTGTTCTGTTAAGTTATTGTTAGAGGGTACTGGTGCAAGAGCTGTCTGCTGTTTCATTGGTTTCCCCTGGCACAACTACAGTGCCCCTTGCAATACCATTTCTAGTACGATCGACAGGAGGTGGTGTCTCCGATTTCTGATCGGGCTGCGGCTGAAGACCTGTAATGGTCAATACTAATTGATACGCTCCCGCGGCTGGGAACTTAATTGTCTGTGTATCTTGAGAATCCTTTGCAGTCAAACCTTTCTTTTCAAACACTTTTGTGCCATTACTATCAAGTACGGAGAGGTCGTATAATACATCTGCATTAAGAACTCCTCCGGAAAATGCGTCAGTAAAGTTGAACTTGGCAGATGATTCTGTGTTCATTCGAATAGGAGTCGGTGACCACATAACATTGGCGTGGATTCCCCCCGTGTCAGAGAGTAGATCGGTAGAAGTTGCATTCGCAGAAGAGTTAGGGGGCGCAGTTGCTGCCTGGTCCTGGGTGCTAGTGCCATTGGTCGAACCACTCGTAACGGCAGACGGGAGACCTGGCTGCACGGTCTTAAGTGTAAATTCCATTATGCCACTTACGTTCTGATTGTTTGTAGAAGCAGCTCCTCCTTCAAGTGATACCGGCTGCATACTTGAGGTAGTGGTAGAATTACCCTGACCTATTGCAGTCGTATTCAAACCTTGTTCTCGTTGCTGCCATTCATTGGCAATTTTGATGACGTCGTTCTTATTGATTAGATAATGCAAAATTACAGCATCTGGAGATGTAAAAGGATCAATCGCAAGAGTTCTACCAGATATTGGCTCTCCATTAACAGTTGCATTAAATATGCTACTACCAAAGAGAGCCTTAGGGCAGCTTGATCTCTTCGTGGACAAATATTGGATTCTTCTCTAGTCTCTGAACATCATAATAGAATGGCATAGACCAAGAGAACTCACCAGAGGTCGAATTAAAGTTGAAATCATCAATCTTGTCGTAGTAAGATATAAGGGTTGTATTAAATGGCTTTCCTTCATAGGTCAAATTATCAAAATTGAAGACGTCGCCTACACTCAGGAAGGTTTCAAATGTGGGAGCCTTGTCTGGAACAAAGATGTTTCTATCATTGTCAACTCCAAATATTTGGATATCAAACCTGTACAATCCTCCTTCCTGCAAAACAGGTCCTCTCAAATTGATGGTCCCGCCTGGATCCGCTACATATGCAGCTTGAAATGGGTCTCTATCTCCGAAAATGGTTAAAGAACCATTTGATGGCTCAACTTTGAGAGTCAGTAATCCATTATGTGCATGGAAAAAGTCACGAACGAGTGGTTTCTCGCCTTCGACTGGGTTTGCACCCTTGCTAACACTAATGTCGTACGTTACATGTTGGATTGTTTCATTTGTTTTGGCATCGAACAACCTAAATTGCATGTATGCATCTCCCCCTGTGGCGGTTGTATAAATTGGGGGGCTGATCTTTACAAACAGGCTTCCTTCTCTATTTCCAAGGCTTGCTGGGGGAAGATTTTCTTGCGTTAAACCATCACCATGGGCTTGCTGCGTAAATACATTTTCAAAGGCGAATAGGATAAGAGCAAATGTTAGGATATATACGATTCCGAATTGCAAATTGGAAACGTTTATTCTGAGCAAATTCAATTATGCTGCATAAATCTTCCCAAATTCCCTATTTAATTATTACATTTTTGATGCTATTCATCCAATTTTTTTTCTATTAGATCAGCCATTAGCTGCGAACATTATGTTTATATTCACGCTATGCATCAGTCTACGCCTTCAAACAAAGCATGTTACCTTACTTAGTGATCTGTCTTTGCTTTCTAAAACTCATACCTAATGAGTTGCAATTAACCCTTCCAGTTCCAGGGATGGCTTTTCACCTTGGATATGGACCCCCCCATCCCCGTCAACGTGCTTCAGTTTTTAAATCAATTAGTTATGAAATACATTTGTTATGAATACTTGGTACTCCAATATGGCTCCAAAGCTCGAAACTAAGAGTTCAAAGTCATTAATTCATTCGTTTATAGTTAAGGAGCATAAGGGTCTGACAATAAACCCATATCAAGGCTGCCAACATCGATGTGGATACTGTTACGCAACTTATCAATGGTCACCTGATTTTTATGACAAAATATATGCAAAAAGCAATGCTCCTGAGATACTAGAAAGACAGCTCAAGTCATCTAAATATGACAATATTGAGCCTGTCATGATATCGTCTGCAACGGACCCATATCAGCCGGCAGAAATAAGATATGGACTCACCCGCAGATGTATTCAAGTTCTGCAGAAATGCAAAGCACCATATTATGTGTTCACTAAATCAACTAACATACTTAGGGATTTGGATCTCCACAAGGGATACAGAGACAATTGTTTTTTGGTGTGGTCCATTACTACCTGTGATGAAAAAATAAGACGCCTAATTGAACCTGGAACGCCTCCATCAGAGGCCATCTTTGGTGCAATAAGAAAATTTGTTGACGCTGGAGTGTGCTGTGTAGTAAATATCGATCCAATACTGCCTCTAATCACCGATTCTGAAGTTCACTTAGATGAAATACTAGACGCATGTAGCGACGGTGGTGTTAGGCATGTTGTTGGAGCAATACTGAGACTCAGAGCGGATATTTGGGAACGGATGAAGACAGTAATAGCCTCACTCGATATCCCTGAAGGAATTTACAAGTACCAGAAAACCATTTTTCAATTTTTAGAGCCTATTCGTCCCGGAGTCAATATCGGATCTTCTAAATCATACGAGAACAGAATACTTGATACTCTGAAATATAGAGTCATGTGCAAAGACATGATACCAGAATTTCCGACCTTTCTTTGGGATATGCATGTTATGCCTCAACGCCCAAATATGATAAATGATGGGCACCAACTGACATTAATGAAATATGTATAATCTCAATTCGCCAAGTGTTGGAGTTACTGTACATAATAAAGCATGTAGTAGGTCTCAGTTCAAGGATAACAACAACCAATAGGCAGTTCGGTTGGACTAGCTCCGTTTACCGTAGTATCCTATTTTCCTGCAATGGTGGAAGAGGATCATGCAAAGCTAGATACTACGCTCAGCAAAAGAATGGGGGCCATTTCAATCTAATTATCCTACGATTATACCAAAAGTATGTGAATTCTGGTAGGAGGTTGCATATCAGTGAGAAATATAACCATTATATAATATGGTGCTCTATGCGGCTACAATGAAGAGTGAATTCTTTGCAGCAGTAACTGTTGCAGTAATTGCAACAATTTTGGCAATGGGATTTACGTCAGTTATCTATGGCCAAGCAAACATGACAGGAGGAAACATGACTGGAGGAAACATGACAGGAGGAAACATGACAGCTGGTAACGCAACCACTACCGGTGCAGGAGGCGGTGGAGACAATGGAGATGATGATAATGGAGACGACAACGATGATGATGAAGAGAATGAAGGTGAAGGCGGAGGGTCCAACTAGACTATTCGGACAGTACTCTGTTCTCAAAATTTGAGGAATCTAATTCTAGACTAAGGTAACACATTATTTTTAATTTACATTTATCCCACTTATACGTGGTTTTTTGCCGTCAGATAAAGACTAATGAGAGTATGCTGAATTCTCCTTGATATTATTACGATTCAAATAGCAACGTCCAAATTTTGGGAAAAAAACAGTTCTTGATTGGGTAATACATTGTCATCCATCCTTAGAAATCTTCCGGGCAGCCTTTTGCCTTGAATTTTCCATTTCCCTGATCGAATCAGGTATGTCGTCGGCTCTTGGTTCTTCCCCCAATTGACCACTACTCGCGTCGTTTAATGCTTGACCTCGTTTGAACGGGTTCTTTTTTTCGGTACTCATTTCTCTAAAAGCAATATGGAGAGCATGACTAATAGATATTTGCAAACTACTGCCGAAATGTAATTAGACTACAAGAAAATCTATAGATAACCTCGGATTTCCGACGTGTGAATTTTCCTAAACAGACAATAAGGCCCTCAGTTTTCAATGTGAGATGTGTTAATGATTGTGAAGTTAGAGCATTATATCGCAAACGGCAAATACTGAACAATAGCAATTCAAATGAGCAAGCACGCATCTTAAGTACCTATATACGATGGGGCGAAGCGCTGGTTGGCTGCAGATAGAATAGAAAGAATTTACGAGGCTACAACTATCTTATTACTGTTACTTGTTACCTGTACCGTGGGATGTGTGATAGAATACTTTAGATACTTACCAATTCCAATATATCTGGCTCTGTTTGTGATTGCAAGTTTTACTCTCATTAGCTGGCACTATAAATGGTAAAGAGTAGATAAAGTGGATATTAGTATTTGACGGCTATCTGATTCATGATTTAACTTTCCTACTTCATAACAGGGTTGAAGTTAAGTTAGAATAGTGTTTTTCCATCTGTTCACAAGCAGGAATTCATTCATTATTGGATCGTTATTGCCATACATGGTAAGTATAATCATGGCAATTACTGTAAGAATTTAGGAAAGTCTTTTAAGAGTGAGTTACTTATCCTCAACTATGATAACTGATTATGGACATATCCACAATCAAATAATGAAGCTTGATCCCAGTATCCGATTAGTTACCATATGTACCAACGATGGACAGATAATGTATTCTGATCATCGTGAAGGTGTCAAGAACTTACTGACTCAGGACGAAAGCAAGAGATCTCTCGACTTAGCGGTAAATGCTTGGAAGGTACGTAGTGAACTGAGCCATAAAATCGGTAAAGGAAAGTACGTATTGGCCGAGTACCGAACGAATAAAACGGATTACAATGCCACTGAATGACAACAAACATTTAGTGTACATTACTACTGAAATACCCTCTGAGCATGAAAAAATCATCGAGGGGGTCAGACAATTAAAATTGTAGAACCTGAATGTCTATTGCACTGCATCTCAGAATTATAAGGTTTTCGTATTGTGGTATGAAAGATGATTATAATTAGAGTGTTATAATAGCCAAAAAGATGTACTGTTTAGTCGGAATGATCAGACAACTTAAGACGTACCTTTTTAGGACACAATAGGTTTGTTTCTTATGCTAAATTCTGAATTAGTCAGTGGTTATAGAAATCCAAGTTTATACTACTGATACAAAATTAACCTTCAAACTTTTTATTCCACGATTTTCAGAAATATGTTTTGCTAAATCCCTTATTCTCTTGATATTCCCCTTAACCATGATCGTCTCAAGACAGTTATCATTTGCAAGATGGAGGTGAATTGATGCACTTATGATATCAGCATACTTATGTTGGACGTGTACTGATTTCTTATCTTGATTGTATATATGATTATTGTATAACATTACAATAGCCCCCGCACCATCTGCCTTCTCTTCGCTTTTCCATGTATATTCGTCCACTAAATAGTGCATGGCTGCTTGTAAAGCCTTTGATCTATCTGTATAACCTGTCTTAGCCATACTTTCGTCAAATTTTGATAGTAGGTCTGACGGTAACGATATACTAACTCTACTTAATGATGCATTTCTCCTTCGATAGGGATTGGTGGCAGAATGGTGTTCCGTATGATGACGAAGACTAGTAGGAGCCAAATATTGATGAAATATAGATTATCTATCTTAATAATATTTCTTCAAGGACCAGCCCATTATATCTTTGTGAGAGGACTATTTGAAAAAAAGAGTCCAACAAAACTCAATTTGATATGATCAGGTTTTCTAATCTTAAGGCGGCTCTCGTAGAATTCATTGAGTGAATCAGAATTGCTAAAAATTGCATGAGTTAATTCGCATCTGTTGGTTTGTTAGTATGGTACTCCTATTCATGTTACTCTGATCAAAGGAAGTTGAGAGGATTCGCTTTCATTTCTTTTTATTGTAACAAAATTATCACACACGCTCTGTCCAATTAGTAATAGCAATAGTGTATCAATCTAATTTGAGTAAATCCGTCAGTCTCAAGGCAGGTTTTCAAACCTCGATACTTCGTTCTTGTTCCAGATTAAACGATCAATTCACAAGATTAGTGCATGAGTTCAGGATTCCTAAATGGAAAATGTGAGCTGACGGAATTTTGCCATGATGTCAAGAATCTATCCCTTGCCTTATCTAAATTGTTCATTTATGGTATCTTGCCTCATGCCGTACTTCCATCCAAGCAACACGGTTAGCAATAGAAATCATACAATTTGATATTGTTCCTCCAATATGAAATCGGATCGTAGGTTTGAAACTTTTTCATTTGAAGGAGATAGGGTGATGACCACCTAATGATCTTTCATGAAGGGATTAAGTTTTCATTGCTCTGATTTCATTGTTCTGTTCCGCTGCAGCAAATTATAAGTTATTGACGATATTATCTAAATCATAGTATGCTGTCAAATATTGAATGCCTTTTTCGGTAACCATATATTTTTTTGTACCCACATCACGTTCTATCATTCTACATTTGAGTAATTCTATCAAATAGTTCCGGGCTTGGTCATATGAAAGATAAACCTCATACATCACATTCAGCGTGGTAGCTCCACCTCTTGTACTAAGTGTCCCATATGCTTGAATTGCTTCTAGTATTAGTGCCTTATTTTCAGTGTGTTTTCTCGCTATCTTCGGGCTTCGGTTAAGCAACATCGAACAAAGGAGACAATGGTATTTATGAGAACCTTCAGTTATTGTAGAAACTTAATTGAATCGCTATTTGTAATTAGTAAATGACACAAATAAGGATCATAGTATTTAATTGAAACTATCAACAGAAAATCAGTTACGTTAGGTTAGACTAGGAGATTTTGTATAGTTTCATCCTATTAAAAATAGTCGTAAAGTAATCATATAATTGCAAACATTAACTTAGCTCTAAGCCTGTGGACAAATGTCTTTTCGTCTTCCTTATCAATGTTAAAGATATTGGGTGATTTAACTAATCTATGCACTATATTACAAGAATTACTCGGACTTAATATTTCGATGATTTCGTTCATTTTGGTCCTCTCTTGTAAATTCTCTTCATATCTGAATCGCACCGTATCTTTGGAAGTTCTTTCGAAGGTCAGTATTGACCAGCGAATGGACATTTCAATCGCAGAATCGTATTCTTTATAATAATGCAAGTAAAGAATGAGAATTGCTGATGCAGTCAATATTATTTTGTTGAATGATCTATTACTTAAGGTGAAAAGTCTTACACTAATTACTTTTAGAGAAATGTTCTATAATTCCAATCGCTTATGCCTAAAAGTATTCAGATCAAGCACTCCAGTACAATTTCTGACTTAAGTGCATGGCACATACTCACTCTTGATGATTTCACCAGATATAACCAGAAAGTAAAAAACGCTAACCGAGATTCTATTGTATCGGTCTACTCAGTTATCGAGAAGCAAAGCGGACAAGTTACCACCAGGCAGATTGAAAAACAAGTAGGGCTAGATATAGGAACTGTGCGCTATGCTATAAAATACCTCACAAAGGAAGGTAAGATCCAACGGGTTAAGGGATTAGGAACCAATAAGATAGAATTTTATTACAAAGTCTGTTAGTCTATGTAGGTCATTATGAATCCGAAAACAAAGACACCTGCAGAACGGCTAATTAACCAGCAAAAATATCCGTAGGAGGTTAATAACTTATAATTTGCTCGTAAGTTGTGCTCTGCTATCGGGGTGCTTATGAGTTGAGCTGCTACTAGGGGGTTTCACGGACGGTCCTAGTACAAAGCGGTTGTACAAATATTCTTCGAGCAATACCGCTCGGAATATTCATTTTTCAAAACTACCTCACAGATTACGAATAGCGATATCCCATTTCTAACCATTCAACAAGTTATCTTTGCTTTCAGGCTCTAGACCAATCAATGCTAAACCATACTGAAACGCTCACCTTTCATCATTCCGTTGATCAATTATCTGAATTGTAGAATGAGCCGAAGAATAAGATGCAATAATAATGATCAGGCAAAAAAGTATTCCAAGTACTAAGACTATCATTGCTTCTTTATCTTGGCTCATTCAAACCGATCCCTTTCTTTGCAAGTGTAATTCCACTAATATTAAAACGATCCTTCAATTATCCTCATATTATTCTCAATTTATCATAAGATGTATTATAGAACGCTTTTTATTTTATAAAAGTAATTCTCTTGTATGGGCGAGGATTTAGAGACTAAAGAAACTGAAGATGATGAAGTGAGAGAAGAGATCAAAGAAGAAATCAAGGAAGAGGTTCATGAACTGCAAGATTACGAAAGTGAGGAAAGCGAAGAGGACCCTGATTCAGAAGAATAGCGTTATTATTCGTTTAGAATGTAAATATTTGGACTGAAGGGGCCCACTCATTAAGCCGCCTGGATAGACTTCACTGTGATAATGGTCCCCTCCTGACCAATATGGATTTTCCTTATAGGAGAAAAAGTAAAAGGTGGCCTTTCCCTAGTGAACTCCTGTTGTCAAAGACGAAGGTTGGGAAGATTATAACCCTAGAAGGAATAGAAAAGTCGGGAAAGACCACCCAGGCACAGATGTTAAGTCATTATTTGAGCAAAGAGAAGCATCTAAACACGGCTCATTTTGATCTCCCTGACTATCAGACGGATGTAGGTAAGCTAATAGACAAATACCTTAATTATGCAGAGATGCCCTCTAATCCAGAAGTATTACATCTTCTTTACGCAGCAAATAGATATGAAATTAGAGATGTGATCAATTTCAATCTCAATGATGGGTACGTAGTGATAATGAATCGTTACTATCAAAGTAACATGGTATACGGATACGTTAATGGTTTAGAAATTGGATGGCTATCTACCTTAGATGAAAATATGCCCCGTTCAGACTTGACAATGATCCTAGACGTGCCAGTACAAATCAGCGAAAAACGAGGTACTATCATGAATAAGAACCGATTCGTATATGACAAGGAATTTATTGAAAGGGTGAGAGAAACCTTTTTGAGCTTAGCGGAAAAAGAGAAGTGGAAGGTGATTGATGCAGCCAGAAGTAAGGAAGATATCCATAAAGATATCATAAGGATTGTCGAGAGCCATTTTGGAAGTTAGATAAGTTAAAGAAAGCCTTAGACTTGGGTATCATTTATTCACAAACATTGCACCGTGTCGGATCAGGCGTTCAGAAGGAAAGAGATTGAGATTTTGCACATTCCACACTAAAATGACTTGAACATACAAGACAAACTTTCTGCATTCGTTCTGGATAATGATAAGAGGACTTAATACTACCACTCCATTGTCAGCGAGACACTTCTCTAGAAGCCCGAAATCACATTACTTGTGATCCATAAGTTTGAAATTGAATTGAGGTCGAAATTCGAAGATTAGAATATCCTGTTCAGAGAAACCCGGATAATGATGGCGGACCTTACATCCTTAGGTATTTTTCTACTTCATCACCGATGAGAGTAGGAGTTACCGTATTGAAGTTGTTCGCATTTGCTCCCTCTTCACGGTTGGATGTCGAACTCGTCTCCTGAGTTACTTCCTCATTGTAGTCCAGACGTTCACCCCCTTCGTTAATGAGTTCTTTTAAAAGTTGAACTTGACCTAGGATTTTTCCCTTTCCCAGATCTGAAAATCCATTGTTCTGTAAGAAGGATAGATATCTAATGAGAACATTTAGCTCGTTTAATTTTGTTTTAGCTAATTCTAACGTTATCATGAGTGTTTGACGATAGTATTGATGATGCTTACTTTGCCTTAATTACCTAAAGGTTGAATATGTTAGATAACACTCTGCAGAATAATTAAGTCGGTATGAGCTGACCGTTCAGATCATGATCCAGTATCTCATTAAGGATTATCATTCTCACGGTGATCATCGAGAAGTTCCCAAGTTTCAAGATATACACACAACAATCCTATTTCCTGAGCTTGCCCAACCACACTACTAGTATATCGACCCAAAAAATTCTGAATTCAGTTGTAAAGAAATTTGAACTTGCGCAAGTAAATAGCTTCCGTACATACAGATGAAATAATACACTTTGCAAACGTCTATGATTATAAAATCCCTAGGAACTACATCACAAGCAATCAAAACAACAATAGCCTCATCCCATAGAACCTCTTTTGCCATCTCCATAACTATCGTTGCTCTGATGATACTGGGCCCTACAGCTCCCGGTATGATCCATCAGACGGTAGCTGGGCAAGCAGATCCAACACAACAGAACAAGAACAAGGATACGTGTCGTCTTCGCAACGGGAAGCTGCACAAGAAGCTGAAAGGGCTGCCGCCTCACAACCAGACTACAGTAGCAATAGCGTTTCACAGAGATTAGATTACGCACACTTTGTTCCCTTGACCAACAGTCCAGGAAACCAGGTAAAGTTACTATTGAATTACTCATCTCTAAATCCATCAATGACCAATGCTCCTATTAACGCAGTAATGGAAGTATATGCAGCCAATCAAACTCTACTAAGGACTACTTCATTCCCTCAACCTCTCTTCCTTAATCAATCAGGAGAAATACAACTTGCCACTACATTCGAGGATGAGTCACTGAACAACATAACAGCAAGGACAATGTTAACAGATGGGGAAAAGGTGATTCCAATCTCTAACACCCTTGAAACCAGACTCGCTTTAGGGCAAAACGTTTCTGACACCGGAGAAAAAATTACTGGCACAAATTAACCACTCTATTTTCTTTTTATTATTACTTTATCCTAATTCCAAAATCGTTCCAACCGAGAATTTCAGTCGATTCATATGCTCAAGCAGTAGTTTACGTGCTGCTGGCAAGTATGAACAGAAATACGGAATCTATAAACTACGACTTTATTATACTGAATATTTCAATAAAAATAATAGGTGAATAAGAATCTTATTCATTATATCCCATAATTGACATAAAACTTCTGTTGAGTGTCGATTATACCAAGAAAAAAACGAAGATAAATCCTCGGAATAAAAAATTCTTAGGATGTCCATTATGCCACTCATCAAAGTATGTGGTCTTTACATCTAGTATACCAAATACCAAATATCAGGTACACGAATTATATTGTCATGGCTGTGATGTCATATTTTCTCCATCCAATGCGACTCTGCCAATAGAGATTATTGATTCTTAGAATCCAATTTTCAATTCCCCCGTCCTGACATCCTTCGTCTATATGAGGTTTGAAGAAGACGTTGTGTCCAAGACTAGAGGCATACTGGCTTGAACACAATTACTCTCGTTTGTCACAAATCATATCTGGTTAAAAAAATGGTACCTACTACCTATTAGTTAACCCGACTATCTACCGATTCATTTCTAGCATCCCGATTAAATTAGTCCGTTGATCTCTTATCTGGCTTCCTAAATCTGTGAGACTGCTCGCCGACGGCCAAGAGTATTTGTCGTGTGTTATTGTCAGTCAATGAATTGTTCTGCGATATCCTGGTAACTTCTTCTCCTGTACGAAACACAGATGCGATTATTTTCTGTAGGGCGTCATCTGCCATCTCGACATGGGAAATTGCCCCAGAGGTGTTTCCTGCAAATGCAAATTGATATCCAAGTGATAGCTGAGATTGTATCTCATTAAAACCAAAGGTACTGGCTAACTGATTATTCAGCTTATCTCCTTGACTGGCCAACTAGTTCTGAATATCCTCACTTGCTTGCTTGAGTCATCATGGCACTGATTGGTCCAGGATCTTGAATAGTTGCATCATTCGTAGTGGTTGATGCAACTGCAACTCCAATCGCATCTGTTGATGTCAACAATAGTCCTATTGCCCCCAGTAGGAAGAAAAACATCCCGCCTGTCCCCTCTATATTTTCTAAAACTCTCCCACTCAAGAATCAATTAAGGTCTAATAACGTGTGACTTTGGAGCATAAAAACTTGATAAGAACAAGAGTCAAAAGAATGTGGAATGTCACATGCAGGAAATTGCCAAATATCTATGTAGAGTTTGAAAATTGCCCTCCAGATGAATGTCGTAACTCTAGATGTTTGCCCAAAGTGTCCCTTAAAGCCAATTCCAGATAAGGAAAGCGAAACTGATATCCCGATTCAATTAAACGCGAAGGCATGACGCGAGTACTAGAAAGCAAGAGCGCATCGGTAAGCTCTTGACCTACTATCGTTCTTAAGAGAAATTTAGGAACTGCGACGAATGTTGCTCTTGCTAAGGTCTTTCCCAATGATTCTGTAAAATCGGTGTTCGTAACAGGATTAGGAGAAACAGCGTTTACCGGTCCGTTAAAAGTCTCATCTGCAATCATTGATAATATAATGGTGAGAAGATCCTCCAAAGCAATCCAACTAACATACTGGTTCCCTCTACCTATCCGCCCTCCTAAACCTAACTTAAAAACAGGCAATATCTTCGCAAGAAGGCCTCCTGATGAGGATAACACTATCCCAAGTCGTAAATTGACGACGCGAATTCCAGCCTCTTTCGCTATCTGAGTTGCGTATTCCCATTCTCTACACAAATCTGACAAGAAGTCAATAGATGGAACCTTGCTCGGAACAGATGATGCTCTGGTACCTGCTTGACTATCTTCTGATAATAACTCATCACCTCTATTCCCATAATACGCAATTGCTGACACAGATACCAATACCGAAGGCGGTTCATCGAGTGAAGCTAGTCTTTCGCATAAAGCAGTGGTAGTATTTATTCTACTTTCTGATAACTTTTTTCTCTTTTCCTTCGTCCACTTTCCAAAGATGTTTTCTCCGGCAAGGTTAACTACTGCATCTATATGATTGCCGTTTAAAGGATCTAGATTGAACTGACTCCGAGTTTGACCTGGATTGGTGTGCAAACAGGGAGCAACATGCCGACTCCTAGAAAGTGGAACTACTCTATGCCCACCTGTCGTGAGGAAAGGCATTAATGCTTTTCCCACAAAACCACTCGAACCAGTAATGGCAATAGTCAGAGGCTTCTCGCTTTTTCTTATTCTATTGATGACAGAATGCGTACGAAGATCTTGACTAATAGTCCGATGACGATAATCAAAGATCTTCCTTAGGTTCCTATCCACAAATCGGTGGGCTGCTAATCTACCTATTCGACCCGCGGGAAGAGAATATTCAATGCGATCCTCTAATATACAAGATGTCCCGAACCGTTCAAACAAGTGTAAATGAACAAATGATGGAAAAAAACCTTTTATCTGGATATCTTTGAATTGCCTTTCCGGGATATATTCGGCGTGCCTAACGACCCATTTCATTGAGAGGGGTCCAATCTTTGTTCGAAGCTTTACAATCCCATTATTTTGAATGCTACCACTACGCCCGATTACCTCGAATTGTTCCCATGGCGGTTTTAGGCGTTCGAAAGCACCCTCCCTTATGTGCCAGGCAAATACCTTTTCTAAAGGCTGATCAATTCTGCTTGAATGTACGAAGGATTCCACCCGATAGCTATATTCTTATCCTACATAAATTGATCAACTGCAGCAACTGATAGTGTCATTGCGAACCGCGGTAGTAATAGATGACTGGAAGCTTGACAAGCAGCAAACAACATATGACGATGTACTAGATTCGTTTAGGCTTGAATGCTGTAACTATGAGACTCCAAGAAACAACCCTTGAACCTTGGTTATTGTTCTCTTCTACATACCGTGAGTATTTTTTTTGGATTACCCAATAGTTGCTGAGTGACCATTTGATGGAAACCATGGTTAAATTTGTTCAATCTCTCAAAAATTGAAAATTGCAGGTTTTAAGGGGGGATAACATAGGTATATGTGCGTGCATTCATTATGGACACCTAGAGGAAGAACCTATTGTGAATTTTTTAGAGGCTTCAACAAAATCTAACCTCTTAGTTCTACTGCTAGGTCTGCTTCGAGGAAATCTCCTCATGATGAATCGGTCAGCTATATCTGTTCGTTCTTTTGTAATTTGTATACCATCTGTAAACAAAATAAGCAATGGCTATAATTACCACAGCGATTATCAGAGGACTAAGAAGATAAATGACAATGGCGGCGACAATGATGAGAACTGCTATTATTGCTATATCTGATATCTTTAGGTTGGTCATTCAGATCTATTTCACATCACCATCACTTAAGGTGGACGTGTACTTTGTATGGCACTGGTTAATTAATTGCAAAAGATTCTTTTCTAAGACAAGGATAGTAAAGTTCAGAACCCACCTTGAATAGTGGGTGCGGCAAGAACAACATTGGGTACTGTCAAAAAATATTATGAAAATTTCAAACCCAATGTGCTATATAGATATGCCGTTAATCTGACTTTCTTCAAAACTTAATTATCACAGCTAAGTTTTGTCAAACAGTTGAATCAAGTTGTCGACAACAAGAATTATCGACAAGTTATACTGTCTATAAATATTGCTTGAGCTATAAGTAAGCTCGAATGGTTAATGATGAGGTAAAGGAGTAGCATGGCAGCAACAGCAAAAAGTATCATATGATACCTTTTCACTATGACACTTATCGTAAAAGTTTCAACCACTTCATGGACTACATCAAGATTCATGATCTGCAGGTGTTGTTAGATTATAGTCCTAAGATTGTCGAGTCATTCTTTATTGACTACGTTATACACCTTAGAGATGTAAAGCGAGCTAAAATACATGTCGATACAGGTGGATATCGCTGCAATCTTTCACTTCCTGGGAATGAATGATTTTGATTTATCCGGTAATAGCAAGAAGAAAATCAAGAGATTTTTACCATCTGATGAATCTACTCATGACGATAGAGCCTATACTAAAGAAGAGATTGCTCGGATACTTTCAAAGTGTGACGAACGTTCTAAGGTTATCATTCTGCTCATGGCCTCCACAGGTATGAGGATGGGTGCTATTCCTATTTTAAAGATAGGGATAAGAGGTTTGGCAAAGGACTAAAAGATAAAGCTCCACTAATAAGAGAACAGTTTAACATAGGAGATCGTCTGCATATCCAGAATCCTGGATTCTTATCAGAGCCCGACTGGGCTACTAGTACCATGATAGGGAGGAGCATGGGTATCGGTGTAGCGTGGGGAGACACATCAAAGTTTGGTATTGTTATTACTCAGAAACGTAACAACAAGGTAGAGGTATTCTACGCCAAGAGCTTCGAGAAGCCACTAATGAACAATATCATCAACCATATCTCGAAAGCAGACACACCATATCTCGAAAGTGTTCGTAGACGGCGCTAATCCAGAAGTCACAAGAGAACTAAAGATGAGAACAGATGACGTTGCTCCTTACTTTGAAAGAATAGATGAACAAGACCTGTCGAATATGCGGACCGGAGACATGCAGATTATTCCAGTCAACTTTCAGAAAAGGCATAAGGAGATGCTTCGGTGGACACATACTTTGATGGCAAAGAGGCTTATCAAGATACATCCTTCGCTACATAAACTCATTGTATCCCTGAGGTCAGCAGTAGTGATAGATGATTGAAAGCTGGACAAACAGCAAACATCACACCATGATTTACTGGATTCTTTTAGGCTTGCTTTATGCAACTATGAACCTCCGGAGAAGCTCTGATTATTAAGAGGGGTGGATTTCGTTTAGCGCAAAAAGGATAAATCTCGATATCCTAACGGGATCCAATAATCATCCAATAATCAACATCATTCTGCTAGTCGTTCAAAGTCAGAACAACTCTAGAGCTCGTCATGACGACTGTAATGCCGTATCTAGATCAACTTCAAAGTTCTTCAGCAATCTATCCAAGCTCTTTTTTAGGTCTGTTATTCTTTTTTCTACCTCTGTCTTGAAACTTTCCTTATCCATTGAAGCATACACATGGTAGTATCCTCTTTCCTTCAAAGTTCTAGTTTCCTTACTCACGATGCGTTGATTTACTAGTTTCTGTAGAGATGTCTAAAAACTGTAGCTTTTATCCCTATCTGCTTTTTCAGACAACTCTTCTAGAGTACTAGACTCTGGGTTAATCTTGATCAAGAATAGCAAGACTTCCAAATCCAAAGGGGATAGATCAAAAAGAAAGGCAAGAAGATTTCTTATTGCTGAGTTAACTCTGGTAATCGAAAGAACCGATGATGAATGAATTGACATATATAGTGATTATCCCCTCCTTCCTATGTCTACCTCTTTCTACCAAAGCGTATTTATACATATTGTGTAGAATTTGTTAGTTTTGCCCAAGTTAAGCAAGCCTTAAATATCCAACTGCTACCTTATAACATTAAGAAGAAATGTCCCTAAATCAGCGCGTACTTCACTCATTATCTAGAAAAAGTAATAAAAATAAATATCAACAAACTGACTCAGATAGCAGTACACTTTCATCAGTGCTCTCTGCTATATCCGACAACAAATCACTGACATTGTTCACTACCATTGCAAACGGGTCAAATCCTGCATCAGCAGCTGATGAGCAGCAGCAGCAGCCCATCGCCGAGATGCTTATATCACGTATGAATATGACTCGTAAGCAATATTATACGCGTATTAACTACTTCCGTGAAGCAGGTTTGATTCGTAGGCAGGGAGTGAGATTTATTCTTACTTCACTTGGAAAAGTAGTCTATGAAACCCACAAGACAATAGGATTTGCAATCCACAACCGATGGAAACTACAAGCGATAGATTCACTGGATACATCTCTATCTACAGAAGGAATGCCTTTTGAAGAGAGACACAAACTTATCAAGGCGTTAATTGGAGATCACGAGGTTATACAAGATATTCTACTCTGCCAGAATGATGTCAATGTTAAAAATGATTATTTGTTAGCAGCCTAGATCCATATTTATCTACACAGCTTCATCATGAGGTTGCCTGTTAGTAGCATCTAAGATACACGATGTCTCTGCAATTCGGGCATTAATGATCTTCACCACTACCACCACCACCAACAAACCTCTAAATATTTTATTTAACACGTTAAGAAGAGTTTCCACATGTCAAGTTCATCTGAGAGAGAAAATAGACTAAGCAGTCTTGGCAGAACACTAGGTCGCGAACTAGGCGACGATTTCAGAAAGGCTGGGAACAAACTGAAGGATATTTTGATTCGTGACTTTGATAGAGAAATGTCGCTAGCAGAGGTATTTGCTGACCGGAATGATCTCATCGAAGCGGCATACCATAGGACGTTGGCTTATGCGATACATAACACTCTGAGGGATATTGAAATGATGATCGAATGAATAATGAGATGAGATGAATCCTAGTGAACTAGCAGCAGGATGTAAGCAATTCTGGCATTAAAGCCTAAAGTTGTAGTAAAAGACGAATAAAGGCCTCCCGAAGACCCGTAGACCTGCACCACGTCACCAGTAGGAAACGAATCATGAAGAATTGATGGATGCGTTTAGATGATCCTTGCAGTTCTGGCAACTTGATTTTACACTGTATGCGTTACGTAGTCGTGGACTCCACGTCTTTCCAGAAATCATCCCATGTGATATAGGACTTATCCCTTAGTTGTTTTCTACAAATATTACGTGCAGTAGTCCTGAATCTAGTGGTATAGTGAATGTGTTGTTTTCATGTTCGACCATAAGATCCGCTTCCACAAGAAGTCTATAAACCTCGTCATGGACTCGCTGATAAAATGGATGTTCTCCACTGAACTGGTGTACATCTACTCCCAACTGATCCAGTAAACCCCTAGCGCATTCCTTCATCATATCCGTACTGTGAAACGACGTAGGTTTGTTGGATATTATAAGATCGCATATGCATTCCAAAATGCGACTTCTGAGCATGTCAAAGTATTCTCCTTCACTCTCTTGCCCACTTACTCCGTGTTCCATCGATCGGTTCCATTGCGATACTATCATTTATGAGCTTCTCTTAGTGATTCCCTTACTCTTGCCCCAGCGAGACAAATATGACATCATCAAAGACGTCCTCGAGATAGTCTATACCACTCAGCCTCTTTATCGAAATCAAATGAATCAGACAAGAATAGGCTACGAAGCAAGGTTGACATATCCACAAACCGTCAAGTATCTAAGGCGGTTAGTAGAGTTAGGACTACTCATCCTGACGGATTTCAAACCCTTTTCGTACTACGAATAACTCCTAAAGGTGAGCGCTTCCTGCAGTTATTCGCAGAAATAGAAGACGATTTAAGACCTTGGTAAAATTAGATATCATTATCAAGCATTTATGACCAAGATAACATGGTGCCAAAAAGAATTAGTAGCAAACCAACTGATGAAAATAACAAAGAGTGGAACTGTATGGCATGTGGCAAGAACATGGAGAGCGAGTACATCCTTAATTTTCATATCTTGTTGGAACACAGCCATTCAAGGAGATCTCCGGTAGGAGTGGCTTGATTAAGGTAAGCATACCGAACTAAAAAAATTTGTTTACCGCATATTTAAGGCCATAAAGCACAAGTTTTGATTCAAGTACAAGTTCATCCAGAACGGATACCATCACTGATCTCAGACAATGTGATAGTGATGAGCAATAATCCATTTGGATAAGCTCTGATGCATGGCGTTTCTCAAGAATAATGTCAGAAATTTAGAGTGGCAATTGGAATCATGCTACAGCTCTAAGCAATTGATATCTAATTTATGGAATACTCGTTTAGATTGTCATCACTGTAGTTAAAGAAAGGCATTAACCTTTTTTCGTTATCTCCAAAACCCCTAAGGTCTTTATTTGAGAGCCAAATCCTAACTGCAATGACTAATATACTTAATTATATTAGTAGGTGAGGAAGAAAATATCCAATTATTATAAATTAATGCTAGATACCTAAGAATTCTATCGCGATCCTACACTTGAATTTTAGTTACTAAGGAATTTCTGAAATATATTATAAGCATGTTCTGCGTATCATTAAAGGGTAAGGAAAAATAGGGGTGAAATGGACAGTCAATGGCATGCAAAGGTATCTGTATTAGGCATAAAGCTCAAAAACCAGTAGGCTCAGGAAGATATGCTGCTGGTCAGAAGCGTTGTCAAGTCTGTGAAATCTTTCTCAACTGGATAGGTCTCTGGTGCCCGTGTTGTGGGTACAGGCTAAGAGGAACACCAAGAAATTTCAAGTACAAGAATAGGCTACGGGAGCATAAAATGATGAAAGAAGTTAAGAAGGATACACGTCAAGTACTGGTGCGTATCAACAATTCGTAGTATGTGTCAAATGCCAAATTTGATCGTGTCCAATCTTCTATATCTACGCAGCAAGGCAACGGTCATTGGTTGAAAGAATTGAAAAGTTCACATCTTATTTTTGTTTTGCTTTATATGTATTAATACCAGTAATATATTTCATCATCTATGGCTGCACATTTGAGAGTGTGTGACGAAAAGACTTTGAAAGATGGTGATATATTGGGCTTCGACTACGAGATTAATGTTGACAACAACACACGCAAGGCCAATAAGCGTCTATTGATTGCCAAGACTGGAGGCAAAATCTATGCAACAGATGGAATATGTACTCATCAGTATGCAGATCTATCCATGGGGATTCTAAATGAAGATGAGAAAACAGTAACGTGCCCCCTTCATTTATCTCCCTTTAGTTTGGAAAAGGGGATCCCACTGAATCCACCTGCTGAAGAGCCGTTAAAAACTTATGAGGTCTTTATCAAACCGGAAGACGGCGGAGTCTATGTATCATTACCTGATTAGGGATCGAATGACTCCACAAAGGAGTTTACCGACGTAGACCGTTTTCTTTTGCTTGTGGAAAAGTCAGTTTTATCCATTGACGCATGCATTTTGAATATTTTCAGAAAGGTTTTAGAGTATCTAGGGTGCAACATGGTAACACGAAGAAATCAAAGGGAAAACATAGGATCAGAGACTACACAGAGACCAGTGAATGAAATCAGTGACGATGATGTTAATTTTTTTGTTCACAGATTGGAAGAAAGATTAGAATCTGGTGAGTATCCTAAGATAAGGGAATTGGAGAAAATGCTTAAACCGCACCTCTCATCCCAAAAAATAATTGCCGTGTTGGGCTACCTGCAAAGATCGAGGATGTTAGAGGTGGATCTTGATGGAAACATAATATGGATAAGGCGTGATACTTCTGGAAGTGTTGAAAGTGGCACTTTATTTGATTCCGCCATTATGAGTGAGGACTTTAGGAAGCTGATGGAGAATCACAATCAAACGCAGTACCATACTAATTAGTAACTGCCATTATGGTTTGGAGCGCCCAAGAGATATCGGACAACACTTTCTTATATCAAGTTACAGCGTTGTTAAGGGATATCGAATACTGAATATAGGAACTAGGAACTACAATGAGGCATGTCTAAAGCGGTATATCATGTGTCCCACAACTATTCATTCAGCCCGTTAAAGTAGATTATCCTGTTATGAGTTTAGCTTTATTGAATTGATCCATTTCATAACGATTTCAAACGCATTTGCTTTTAGTTGGCTGATGGTAAGCCAATTGTTGGAGATGACTTCATCGGCTAGCGCAATAACCTCGCTTATTCCCACGTCTAATTCTCGTATCTCCCTCTCCATAAAATCACCCTGAGTCATAGGTGCGTCCGTTCTTCCTCTCTCCTTTAGATGGACAAACCGAACATGCGATGATGCATGAATTGCCAGAAGCCGCACTTGACCAACACGATTAAGAACATTTACCTCAGCAATACTCCTTATACCGTCTACAACTAAAACGGCATTATCTTCATTGCGTTTCGATATTAACATAGAGTCAATTTTCTTTACAACTAATTCAGCCACGGCGCCCTGACCAAACTCTTCGCGCAACTGGATCATCAAATTCCCTAAATTTGTATCATTGAGATCGAGTTTAAGTCGCATCGCCTCTTCTCTAATTACGTCACCCATTGTTATAACAAGGAATCCATTCTCCTTCAGCGACCTCGCAACCGTAGATTTTCCTGCACCTGGCATTCCGGTCAGACAAATAATGACTAGACTCTTTGCAGTCGAATCTCCTGCAGCTTTCTCTACCAAGTCTCTTTTCCCTCTATTTAAGTAGCTTACAAATCAGTCGGTGATAATAAGATACTTCTTGATTGCATTTTGGAATAGTTCACTATGATTTCAAGAAGATGTACTTACAGATGATGGCATTGAACCAAATGAAATACATCTAGATCTGGTGCTGAGTCGATCTAATAGACTATTTTATCAAATTTATAACCTTGAATGTGAAAATGATCTCTTGTGGTCTCGATCAAAAATATTCTTAAGAATATGGAAGCGGCACTGTACACTGCTAGACCACCAAGAATTACTGCCCTCGAATCCCTACGATGTGAAGAAGGAAGCGACCCATTCAAAATATTGATTGGAACCATATTGTCAGCTCGCACACGAGACGAAAGTACAGACCAAAATAGTGCACAATCTATTTTTGCGTTTTAAGAATAGCAAGGAATTGGCTGATGCCAATTTGGAAGAAATAAAGGAGATAATCAGAAGCATAGGATTTTACAATGTTAAGGCTGATCGAATACAAGCTGTCTCTAGAATAATAACCACAGAGTATAAGGGAATAGTTCCAGAATCAGTAGAAAAACTTTTGCAGTTACCTGGAGTAGGTCGTAAAACTGCTAATTGTGTCTTAGTCTATGGCTTTAACAAACCAGCTATACCCGTCGATGTACATGTTCATAGAATATCAAATAGACTTGGTATTGTCGATACCAAAACTCCTGAAATGACAGAAATTGAATTAGCCAAAGCAACCAGTAGGAGAAATTGGATGAGAATCAACAATACCTTTGTGATGTATGGACAGAACATTTGCTTGCCAAGAAATCCACGGTGTAATGTGTGTCATCTTAAGGATGATTGTAATTATTACCAAGAAAAGGATTCCAGATTATAAGAACGGCAATACTAATGATTCGCATTAAGGGAACGGGGAGCATGAAAAACTAGATAATTAGGATTTGTAATGTAGAACTTTGCCCTAAGACGAAAATCATATTGGGGATAGTAAAAAAACAGCAATTATTGAAAAGCATCCTTACGATTGAAGAAAAGCAGCCTTAAGGCTGATTGAGTAACTGGATACAGAACCTCATGAATCTGGGCGTAACACTATGAATTACAATCATATTGATCTCTCCTTTTTTTATTTGTGTTGTAGCTGTTTTCTAATCCATGCTTAGAACAACTCAATCTGGTGGATTAGATCTCTTCTTGAATACTACCAGGACCACAACCAAACCTCCAACGCCTACAAGCATGGCAAATGGGAGATAATAGACTGGAGACTCTGAAGGGTCACCAAAAATTAAATCAAATGAAATGGTCCCGGCATATGTATTCAGTGGGGAATTTGAGCTGTCCTTGCCATAGATTGTTATGTAACTTGGATTAAATCCATCAAGGGATAGTCTATCTGTTACTATCCTTTGACCATTATTCACTGATAGTCCCTGATTATTTCCATGTCCAACAACTATTGATTCGTCTTTGCTCCAACCGCCAGTGTCTCGCTCATACACTTTGATATATCCAGATTCTTCCGTGTTTACAGCGGCCCAAAATTTGTCAGAGGTACCGCCAAACATGGCAATCTCAATGAACTTCTCACTTGGGCTTGCTTCATGCAATCTAATGATAGTCTTTGCATCTTCTCTTTGCGCATAAGACATGTTATTCTGGATTGTTAACATCCAATTTTCTCCGATAGGGTCGCTAAGAGTGAAATTTACCGGGTTTCGCCGATCTGCATTGGACACATTGAACGCATAAATAAACTGCTCATTGCTTTTAGTCTCTGTTGACTTTATTGGTTGAATATTTTGTAACCGTTCCTGACTCTGTCCAATCGCGGAACCAAATTGTATAAAAAAACCAAAAAGTAACAAGAGAAGAAATATTCGTAAGGCCACTTTGTCCCTCATTCATATATTCACGGCAATATTAACCGTAATGGAATATTTGCCTTTATCTTTAAGCAAGCATTTTTCAAACTATGGGTCGAATGTATACTCTCCATTTAGGAATCTCGATTTTGAAGCGGAAGGAATAGAAAATGATAGCGTTGACTTGCACAGTATTTGATTATATAACCCTCTATCTCGACCTATCATTGAGAACATTAGAATGTTCAAGGGAGGCAGGATACCAAAGGAACTGTCTTAGGATGTCGGTATCAGAGCTGAGAGCGTTATTTTTTGAACTTGCATCTACTAACCTAGCATACTTTTATTTGACGAATGGCTCGGCGTAGGAAAGTATGACTTTGGCGACCTCTGGTCTCATTAAATGATCAGCAGGCATTGTTCCAGAGCTTACAAGGTTTCTCATCTTAGTACCACTGAGTTCTTCCCTTTCTTCGGAATTGTGGGGACATATCTTTGCGCTAGAATACCCTCGACACTTCTTGCAGTAATAAAAGGCTGGAAAGAATACTGGTTCAATTTCCAGGTCTGGATATTCATAGAATATCCTTTGCGCGGCCAACGGTTCATAATAGTTGCCTACGCCAGCGTGGTCCCTACCAACAATGAGATGTGTGCATCCAAAATTCTTGCGCATTATTGCATGATGAATTGCCTCCCTAGGGCCAGCATATCTCATCTCTGTATGAAGGGAAACAAGCATCGCACTTCCGCTCGAATAATAACTATCAAGCAGAGTTTCATAAGTATGAAGTATTACTTCATCCTTAAAGTCTCCTAATTTTTTCTTACCAATAAGTGGATTGATAAATAGACCATCAAATAGACTAAGTGCGGTCTTCTGCAAGGTTTCGTGGGCTACGTGGGGTACATTTCTGGTTTGAAAACCTACTACACTTTTCCACCCTCGAGTTAGAATTTCGTTCCTGGTTTCAGCAGGAGTTTTCCTCAGCTTTCTTGATTGCGAAAAAGGGATTCGGGAGAAAACTCTTATCTTTCCCCCAACCAACACGTCATTCATACTCATAGTTTTCATCACGCCTGGGTGTTGCAGATCAACTGTTTGGTATATCTCTTTTGCAACTTTTCGCTTATCGAATCGATATATATCATCGACTGACATAACCCCGAAGGCTTCCCTATTATTTACTAGCGAAACTTCACCTGCATCTTTCATCTTGATCGCAGTTGCATTCTCAACATCAAGTAACAATTGGAATCGTCCAGGGCAGTCCGTTTGACAATCTTCCTTTACTAACGATACTCTCAAAATCATCTTGACCGACAAATCCTTCTAAGGGGCTAAAAATTCCGTCAGCAATGTTTTCAATGTCGTTCCTCGTATCAGTATCAATAACAATAGAGAACATTCCATCAAGATTTTTTTGGTGAGAACTAAATCTATTGATCAATTCACCTCCATGAGGGGGAGGCATTCCACTTTTTGCCAATTACATAATCACTTATTCCTAGCTCGGATCCCAATGCAAACCGCATTCTTTATGCGCAGAACCCTCCCACCACCATCTTCCTGAACGCGGATCTTCGTTTGGTTTTACTGCTCTAGTGCATGGCTCGCACCCTATACTTGGATAACCTTTGTCATGAAGCTTATTGTAAGGTACATCATTATGCTTGATATAGTTCCAAACCATATCGTTGTCCCAATCTGCTATTGGGTTGATCTTAATTATATCATTATGAATAGAATCAATTTCTATCTTGTTGATGGTAGATCGAGTCGACGTCTGTTCTCTTCTTAAGCCAGTAATCCAACCTGACATATCTCTTAAGGCTCTATCAAGGGGATGAACTTTTCTAATTTCGGAGCAGAGTTTTCGATTTTCAACAGAGTCATACATTAAATTCATTCTATGAGTTCTGAGCATAGTTTCTAGCTCGTGGTGATCAGGACAATAACTGTCCACCTGGATTCCATATTTCTTCTTAATCTCATCCATTACATCATAGGTTTCTTGGTTTAGCCGACCAGTGTCCAACGTAAAAATCCTTGTCTTCTCTGTATCAATTTTCGACATCATATCAATTATGGCCACGTCTTCGGCCCCAAAACTTGAAGCTAAAGCTACCCTTTCACCATATGTTTCAATGGCCCATCTCAATATCTCTTCTGCAGATTTGTCTCTCATCCTCCTCTCCAAGTCTTGTACCTCTATGCGAGTATAACGAGTAAATATGGATTGACCGGGTCTGTTTTCCACAATGGTTCGTACCTCCTTAGACTTATAATTTTTCGTTATTAAATAGGTCAATAAGAAATCGACCAGAATTTATAAATTTGATGTAGCATAACATCAGACCGAAATGAAGAGATTGACATGCAGGGACGTGGGTCTGGACTGTGACTATGTGTTTCTTGGAGATTCGAACGAGGAAGTGACTTCCAAGGCCGTTAAACACGCGTGGGAAGCTCATGCGATAAGCGCTGAGGAAATGACCTCCGATATGAAAACTAGGATAAAGGAGAACATCATAGCTACAGAATAAAGGATAACGTTTACTTGGGTAGAAAAAAGTTACAAAAGTGCGGACAAGATTGCATTTGAAAGTTGTAAATCTCTGAAATGCTCCATTTCTCTTGAAATGAAGTTAGATAGAGGATCATCTTCGCATGAATCTAATGAGTCTAACAGAGCGTGCTCGCAACGGTAATGATATGTTTTTGTTAACCTAAAACGTTGAGGGTAAAGTTTGCAAATTCTGGTCGAATTGGATTAAATAAAATCCCATACACAGGAATTTCTATTCTGTACTGGCCAGCCTGATTGAATTTGTAATTTAGCATGGGTATCGTCATTACTCCCTCAATCGCATGTAAAGGAACCTCCGGTTGACCTGTTGAATTAGTTGCTTGAAATACTCGACTATTGTTATCATAAATTCTTAGATTAAAATCGACATGCTCTTGTAATGCATTAGTACCCGGCTTTAGAAACGATATTTTAAATTTGGTTGAACTCTCATTCACCTTAGCTGGGTATGGGGTGGGCTCCAAGAATACATCTAGACTTGATCCACTAGTTGCATTTTGAACTGATGACTTCTGGGCATCTAACAAGTATGGCGTACAAAGGGAATATACTATTAGTAATGATAAAACTATTAGAAAGAAAGCGTACCTACTTCGCATCATTTCAGAGGGACTATCATTTTTCTGAATATTTATGATTTACCATTCTTCTTCACAAGACGTTTGTTATTGATTTGCAAAGGAAAGGCATTGCATTGATGCTCTCCTTACATCAGATATTAAAAGTTAAAGGCAGGCACTTTATTCCCAATGTTTATCATTACCATAATTCTTCTTTCAATCCAACTCTAATTACGTCCGATATTCAATATCTTGAGAATCAGCAATCTCCGTCTGCAGAATTGGAGCAGGAACAACCGTTTACTTATCCGCTGCGACTGACGCGTCAACAATAATCATTTAAGGTTCATAGGGACTATCGTAGATGCGTTGCCAGTAGGACTTCTGACATTTTCTCAACTAGTCAGATGTTGTCGCAGTTGACATTTTTAGGTCTTTTGCAAATCTCATTACGTACGGAGTTATGAACGTAGTTATTATGGTTACTATACCTATTATTGGGAATATGCTAGTCGAGATAGCTCCACTTTGCTGACCAGTCTTAGCTACAACCAAGGACATTTCAGCTCGTGCAGACGATAAACCTAGCCCAGTTCTTAGAGCAACATTCTTATCATATCCAGCCTTAAGTAACACAACGCTTATTATCAACAATTTTGAGGCAAATGTAGTTACTATTAGAATCAAGGCGGGTAGAATTAGAAATGGGATCTGCGATATATCCATAAGTGCACCTATCGAAATAAAGAATAGTGCAGCAAATACATCCCTTAATGGAACTGTTACTACCCTTGCTATTGCTGCACTCTTGGATTCGGCAACTAATACTCCTGCGAGAAATGCTCCTGTTGCTACCGACAATTCAAGAGATGATGCCAAGAAAGATAATCCGAAAGCTAAGCCAAGTATAGAGATAAGGAGTAAGTTATAATCATTAGTCTTACCTATTTTGTCTATTATGTTTGGAATAAACCTTGAACCTACGGTAAGAGTTATTCCGATAAACGCAGTTACAATTGCAACCGGGATTGCAATCTGAATTATGGAAGAAGTTTGATTACTATCATTTATTCCCTCAATTGCTATGGACTGAAATATTCCAAGGGCCGTAATGGCGATAATATCTTCAACAATCAAGACTCCTAGCATAAGCGTGGCTGACTTGTCTCTAATCATATTAAGCTCCTCTAGGATTCGAACTATAACTATCGTTACTTGAAATAGACATACATAACGCAAGGAATAGTGAATCTCTAAAAGAGAACTGTAAGGCCTGAGCCACATAATACGAAATAATCATAGTACCAATTGTCTCACTTAGTGCTACTATAATAGATATTCTACCCACTGACCTTAGTTTAGCAATGGGAAAGTCAGTACCAATGACGAAAAGAAACATAATAATCCCTAACTCAGAAAAAGCGTTTAGAGTATCAATGCTTTGAATCAGGCTAAATGGCGGAGTATGTGGACCTATTATCATACCGGCTATAATATATCCTATAATCATAGGTTGTTTTAGTTTATGAGTAACTGCAAGTATCACGGCGGCGACAATCATGACTACGGCAAAATCCTGAACAAGAAACACGGAAGACAGTGAATCACCAGGAACGTTTGATTGCATTATGATGTCCTGGAAGATCAATTCGATGGTTATTTTTGTGATCCGTACATTATTAAGAATTTGGTTTGTGACAAACAAATATTAGTAATAATCTTAAGTACCTGCTTGTCACTGCGATATCTTGACGCTTTCACGCTCAAGACTTTGTTGCTCTTGAACTAGTAACGTCAATCCGAGTCATCAGATTCATTCTCTTCCATATAAAGTTCGAGACCATCATTTGAACTGCTATTATTATTGCAATCAAAGTCGCTGCTGTCTGGTAATAAATCAAGGTGCGAGGGAAAATGTCCGGAACAGTAGTAATTGGTGCATTTTTTACATTGTTTGGTTGGCTTGTTGAAGCAATTTACTATACCGCATATGCCTTCCTTTCTTGACCTTCGGGTCCATTCATTTATCTCTTCTTCAGTTGGTAGTAGGCCGCCGCCAGTGTGGGAGGGCAACTTCTCTACCTCTATATCTATTGATGTTGTTAGCATTGTAATTTATTATCGTCGATTTACATGGTGGCGAGCGACATTCACATGTAATGTTATCGCTCCGCTTACATACCCTATGATTGGTTGTTAGACAGGCCAGTGAGACGTTCATTTTATTATTACTTGGTATAAAATAGTCGAAGGTCCTAAAAAAATAGTATATAGTAAACGTCCCCAACTCGTAACATAATACTAAGAGCTAAATATCTAGATTGTACTTCAAGAAGAAATCTATGATTTAATAAATAGCCTAATTGACCAGAATCTAGAAAAAGGAATAGCCTTGATGGCCATCATTATCGCAACTATTGCTTCTTTAGCCCTTTTAGTAGTACTAGTTTCTAGCCCCGCCGCAGATGCAAGGTATTCAAACAGTCAGGCTCAATCTCTAGTTTAATGAGTGTGGTCTAGATGGGACCTCTGGGATCAATTGTGCTAATAATGGTCCTCTGATGCAGGGCGATAGTTTGGCTAGTTCGTCAATAGTTACACAGTTTGGAGGAGGACAAGGACAGCAAGGACCAGCAGGACCACCACCGACAATAGACAAGGACCACCGAGCAGACGAAATAAGAAATATCATAGACCTTTGGCAGATATATCATGCTCATCCAAGTAATGAACTGCCTCCAGGAATTGCATCAGTTAACTATAACGTTAGGTAACATGTATGCAGCACTTCCCGCCTATTCAGGACTTTCTTTGCAAGACTACCTTAGTGATGATCATTCCTTGGACTCGAATCGAGGCCAACAAGCAGGCAGCGTTGGAATGAGTCCAGATCATGAACCTGTAGTATAGCAGCCATGTATGATACGGCTGGAATAAGGCCTGAGGAAGATGCTAAAAGTCAAACACATTTCAATTTTTATCAAGCGACTATTAATAGGTACCAAATAACAGGATAAGATCGTGAAGGATGGATACAGATGGATAGTTGCTTTTCATTTTAGAAAGCATTTTAGAACATTTTGAACTATCCTGACATCATTGACTAGCTTAGGGGTGTACTGACATGTCTAAGATAGTTCAAACATATCCTTCCCTTGCCTTAGACCAGTTTATTTTGTAATCGTCATCTCGTATTTTATGGAAAAACTGCGCGCAACTGCAGAGACATGCAGATTGATAGAACTATGAGACAACTTACGGATATCCCTTAGGTAAAGGACATAATCAGTTACCATTTGCTTTGTCAGTTTAGGACTATACTCTCGCAGTGGTTCAATGTCGTTAATTTTGTAGTGTGTTAAAAATTCGTTGATGTGATACGAATACGTCCGCTTAGTCTGATTCGATAGGCTACCTGTCGTTACCTTATATCGATAGTAGATGATCGGAGTAGGAGATGTGGGTTCAGTTGAAGGTTGCTGTTGTTGTTGCTTCTGCTCTAGATTCTCTTCGTCCACCACAGGTTTATCATAAGGAATCCAGTTATTATAGATAGTATTCATTAGTTATAATTTGGTGTCCAACGAATCTCTAACATGTTCATAATTCTATCTAGTCTCTTTTGAAAAATCTATTTCAGTTTTTGAGCTCGAATAGAAGAATTCATAGCTAATTAGTAAATTAACAATGTATTAGACTAGAAAGATATACCTAGTTTGCCTTATTGGATAACAACTAGTTATCAAATCACTATGTTTCATATGCGGTAATTTCAGACAATGATATCAACTCCAAACTTCGGCCATTTGTCACAATCTACAAATAAGCAAGATGAATGCAATGGTTTATTTTCGCCCTAACCTATCTGGGTATTAACGAATACCGAATCAGAATTCATAAAAAAGAAGCTGAACCTTGTAGAATTGCCTGGCGAAGGTGGATTTTATAGGGAAACTTACAGATCTAAATTTTCCACCACTTACACATCTCGAAAAAACAAAATTAAAGTATCACAAGATTATACGCGCTCTACGGTGACTTTGATCTACTACTTGTTAGATGGAAAGGGTCACTTCTCTGCCTTCCATAAGCTTAAATCAGACGAAATTTGGCACTATTATAGGGGAAGCCCAGTAACGATCTATGTCATTGACAACAAAGGTCATTTGACACGAATTAGGCTTGGAAATGATATCAGTCAGGGAGAGCATTGCCACGCCATCATCAGAGCCGGTTTGTGGTTCGGAGCCAGGGTTGATGATATTACCTCGTTCGCGCTTATTGGATGTACGGTTACTCCAGGCTTTGACTACAAGGATTTTGAGCTAGGTACAAGAAGTAAATTGATTCGGATGTTCCCAAAGCATAAAGCAACAATATTGAGTTTGACTCACGAATAATTCCTCGAACAACTTTGGGGGGAGTAATGGTTAGGCATTCTATGAAGCCACAACAATTTAAGATCGATATTGCAATTATAAGAAGTATGTTGAGTAAAAAAATATGGTTAGACTGGTCCGGACAGATAGGGAAAAAGGACTTCTCATGTTAGAAGTGCGAAAGAGCGAAATTGAAGACATTTTGAGTTCAATCGACGAGATGACTGAACTGCAACAAATATTCCTCCTAGTGAATCTTCCCGCTACTGAGGAGGATAGAAGAAGGGTCGATAGATTTAAGCACCTAAGAGAAGATTTTCGGAAATTGTTGAAGCCCATAACTTGGGTAATACGACGATGTACTTCTTTCAGCGGCAATTTCTTGGTCAAATGCATCTTAAAGATGCAAAAAGGGATAATGGATCATGAAATAAGGTTAGTTCCTAAAATATCTTAGGATTGTGCATCGTAGCACCAATAATATAATATCGACGATGAAGCAGATACAGGTATAACCTAAGTCTGGGCGCTTTTTCACATGCTAAGTGGTAGCTAGTATGATTTACTCTCTAAATTCATGGTTCAGCGGCCGAGTATTGTTTTTGGAGAGCCAACTATTTTCGTAGTTTATGAGTTAGGGGGACCAGCCACCCTAGATGCGTATTCTTGATATGCCTAAGAGCACGTTGTCATTGAGGTTGATTTACCTGTCCTATTTTAAGACCATGCAACTCGGCTGCAGTCAATGCAAGATATTTACGGTGATAAATGGTGGTGCATTGGCGACTAGCTATTATTGTATTGTACGTTTCATACGTAATTTTTCCTTACCCTTTCTATTGTTAGGTGACGTTCTGAGAGGGCACTTACAGCATGGACAGATATATCCCTCATGAAATAAATACACTTCACATCTACGGCAATATTTTATCCCAAGACTATAACTTCCAATACTTGAACCCATTCTTGTACATATGTTGCGACAAGGCAAATGAAACATAATAAAGAACAATTTGAATATCCTAAAAGTATTGTAATACCTCGCTGTGAGGGGGAGTATCCCCTCCTATTACCGTTGATTATCCATTAAGAATACATGAACTTGTGTCTGAGTTAGATGTGGGCTGTCTAAATAATAATATGGAAGATCTCCATTATTATATTTGAATTAAGATTAACTGCAAATTAACATCTCAAATAACTAGAAACAATCGAAAACAAGATCCACGTATGGTTATAAGCCTCATTTCTTATCGTCTTGAGGAATACTTCTCAACTTAGTCTTGTGCCTTTGCCATAGAACGAGGACAAGGATAGTTGAGACTACAATGACAATTGAAGGTACTAGAATATAACCCATCATATCAGAGGCACCCCATAAGCCAAAAAAAGTGGACTTCACTTCAATTGGGAAAGTGAAGGAAACTTGACGACCGGTAAAATAAATATCAAAGACGTCTACAAAGAGACTGTAGATACCGGGTTTTTCGAATTTGTACTGGTAAGTATAATGCCCGTATGGAACAGCTATGGGTCGATTCAAACCCGACAATGTACTTCCATCATCTTTGATTGTTATATCCACCGGAATTCCACTTATGTCATCGCCGTTGACGGCGGCTATGGCTATAAGAATCTTAACAGTTGTACCCGTTTGTGGCTGCGGGGAATCGGTTTTTACACTGACGTCATAATTTCCTATTCTTTGTTGTAAACCACCTACCGGCATATCTGCATGTGAATCAGCAGGTGTGAACAAAAGAACCAGTAATCCAAATACAATTCCTACCATGCAAGTCTTCGCAAGCTTCTCATGGAAATGAATATGGTAATTATAGTGATGAGAGTTGAGCCAAGTCCCGACTCGTAAAGAAAGGCATATAGTCATAAAATCCTCAATAAGATCCTTAAAATTCCACATAAGACTTACAATAATTATTCCTTAAACCATATATTTTTCTTGTCCCTAAGCAAGCCTTTAGCAAAAAAGCACCTCGACAAAAAAATAAGACTACAGATACTATCCACATTCACCATATTAGATCAACTACGAAAGGTCGCTGATTGACAATGTAGCGTCATTTTCGATTATATCAGTTGATCTTGGCTGTAGCAGTTCTCTAATCGGTGTGAAAAATTGGTAGCAAGCTTGCCACTTGCCACTGAATGAAGTTCAATAACAATAATTATCCAACAACTTTGGATGTTAGGCAACTGAATATACTTGAGATCTTGAATTGGTTTCGGATCAAATCGCGAATCGAGATCTTTCGTATGTTCGTCAGATAAGATCAAAAAATGTTCGTGTAATGGGGAACTGTGAAAATGACACTTCATATCCTCTATAACTAATCAAACTAACCCAATTATACTATATCATTGCTCCAAAAGGATCATGGCCATGATATTTTCCGGAAAAATGATAGCAATAATCTTCGCATGTGTTTTTACAATTCAAGTTGGAGTTATGATGATGCCTTTGACAAATCTGAATACAGTCCAAGCTGAAGACAAGAGTACCAGTATTTCATGCGACGGTGTTGGAATGTGTGAGAAAACTGAATGTGTCGATGGGATGTGTAATTCCAGTCCGACAAATTCTTCAAAAATCGTCGATAGCCCATCATCACCGTTGTCAAGAGCAGACGATGGAGATTCTCAGAGTGCGGACAACACAACTAGCACATCTTTAACACCTCTTGATCAACGAATGAGTCTACGCGAAGGTTTGAAGAGATAGGGAGGTTTCTCTTCGCTAGTTTTTATGCTTAATTACAAGCCAACAAAGCAAATCAAAAGGGTGAAAAATAAAATGTGATGTGTATTCCGTAACTCTCTCTCATTTACTCAATGTATAATCATAGGACCTATTCTAACAAACAATTTCGTGCAATGGCTGTGATGGAATAGAAATACATATTGCTTTTCCAAAACAAGAGATGTTAAGAGATTGACTAATTGACAATAGCTGGCACTGTAAATTCCATTTAGATGCCCTCCACAATTAGTTGCCTTCTAAAACATAATTGACAAGAGAATCAAGATTAGCAGTAGCAAGGCAGCAAACCCTGTCTGCACCTCCATAGTAGAGGAATAACTTTCCGTCTATGACACACGCGCCAGAAGGGAATACTACGTTATTAACATCACCACTTGTCTCGTATTCTTTCTCTGGTTCTAGGATAGGATGTTTACATCGTCCTAGTATTCTATTGGGCTCATTCAAATCGAGGACGGTCTGCTCCTGCCCTATAGACCTTAGATTTACTTACGCCGTGGTATATTACTAACCAACCTCGCTTAGTTCTAATGGGGGGTGGACCAGCTCCAACTTTTGCAGCTTCCCAATCTTGTTCGGGCTTTAAAAGTATTGAATACCTCTGGAAATTTGTTAGGTTGAAACTCTCAGCGAGCCATATACTTGGTTTGTCCACACCATATGACTCTCCGATCCAGGAACTGGGCCTATGCAGGGAAAAATAACACTTTCCATATTGTCGCTTTGATGATTTTAAATCCGTCGATGTGGGAGCCATCTTTGATGAAAAATAAACAACATCCTTATCGTCATGCGATCTAGACGTTATGAGTCCCAGTCGTTTAAATTCACGGTAGTCTTCCGTTGTTGCCAGTGCTGTAGAAACGGTTGGAAATTCCCTAATATAGTTCGAAGGAACTACGTAGGTAAAGTAAGCTCTAGATTCCAGTTCGAACAGACGAGGATCTTCTATGCCATATCTTTCATATGCCTCGACCGGTTCGGTAGCCATACCATTATTTCTTGTAAATTTAAAGCCATCATTGCTGGAAGCATACCCTATCCTTGAAATGTAATCCTTGTACTCTCCGACTGCACGATAAAGCAAATGGACCTTGTCACCGTCGTATAATGAGGCACAGTTAAACACTGATTTTGATTCCCACCAATTCTTTTCGTTGGGTGCTAGAATGGGGTTGTCATAATATCTTTCAAGGATTGTGTCTGCCGAGCCCACAGTGTACTCGTTCATAAGCTCCACGTCAGTAATTTATAATGTTATACCACCAAAGTGCGGGTCCTTTGATTTTAAGATTTGTCATGGTTGGATGTTACTGTGTAACATGCCTAATCTTTCCTAAGGTGTAAGATGTCAACAGATGTGCTCCAATCAATTAATTCTATAGTAAGATTGTATACTATTTTTTATCTATACAACAGATCACAAACACGTAATAACACAATAGAATTAGGTCACTTTGTAGCAACAGAAAAAATATGATTCCCCCATATCCATATGCTAGTCAGGAATTGGCGGTTGTTAGTGAACAAGATAATATCATAGGTTCTGCCTTACCTGACATCGTCTATTCTCGGGGTTTAATCCATAGGTTTGCTTCAGTCTTCATACTTGATGGTCACAATCGACTATTATTGCAAAAACGAGCCTCTCACAAAAGAAGACACGGTGGTCTTTTTTCTGAATCAGTCAGCGCTCAAGTAGAGTTTAACGAGAGTTATCTCCAGGCAGCGACTCGACGTATTCAAGAAGAGCTGGGACTTATAAGCCACTCCGACCCGCTCTTAGAGATTTGTAAGATGTACATGGACGTAAAGGAGGAACACGATGATAATTGTGATAGCTACGCGTATCTTAATAATGGCGGATATGGTCGAAGTAGCATCGGCAATCGCTGGAAAAAGACTGCATTTGTTACAATCTACAAGTTATACTTGCGTGATCATGAAACAATAAAGCATATCTCAATCAATCCTTCGGAGATATCTAACATATACATATTAGAGTTGGACCGCGTAACAGAATTTTATGATGCTAGCCCGGGTCTCTTCGTACCCGGCTTCGGATTCACGTTAAAGGCATTCCTAGATAACGGGACATCCACAGATCAAATTCGCAGATAGGTAACGGGTCAGTTCTTATAGTATTCATCAAATTCGGAATGCCACGCTGGTTGACCTGAATATAGTCTCCTCATAGTTAGTATTTAGCCAATGACCAAAGCATAATATAGACCGATATGAGAGGAGATTCCAATGTCACATGTTCACTTGCTAAGATATAATAAATGCGACAATGAGCAGCTGTGGTGTCCGAGTACATGGTCTGATTGAAATGAAAGTGAGAACCATAAATCCGGCGACGGAAGAAATTCTTAGAGAATACGATATACCCGCTGAAGAACACATTCTGCGAATGACGAAGAAGGCTGAAGAAGCATTCAAAACAGAATGGAGATTAGTAGGGAACAATAACGGGCACAGGAGAGCCGATTACATGTATGACTTTGCCACCCAATTAAGGAAGGAAAAGGAAAAACTCGCTACTATAGCTACCAATGAAATGGGTAAAGCGATTAAGGAGTCTAGGTCAGAGGTAGAAAAATGTGCTTGGGCGATAGAATATTTCGCAGATCATGGGGATATATTTACAACGGATGAGGTTATTAATACAGATGCTAGGAAGAGTCTTTGTTACTTTTGAACCCTTGGGCGTTATCGCAAGCATTATGCCATGGAACTTTCCATACTGGCAGGCGCTGAGATTCGCAGCTCCCTCTCTTATGTCTGGCAATACGATTGTACTTAAGCCAGCAAGTGCCACGATGCAATGCGGAATAGAAATTGAGAGAATTTTTAATGAAGTCGGATTGCCAAAGGGAGTATTTCAGACGGCAGTAGGCGATTCCAGGGTTGCAGAATACTTGATCGAGTCCGAGAGTACAAACGCCGTTACCTTCACAGGGAGTGTTCCTGTGGGTTCCAAAGTGGCACAAAGGGCTACAGCCCACCTGAAGAAGACAGTTCTGGAACTAGGAGGTAGTGACCCATTCATAGTGTGTGAAGACGCTGACATAGAAAAAGCCTCTACTGGGGCAGTAAAGGGTCGCTTTATCAATTGTGGACAGAGTTGTATCGCCTCAAAGCGATTCATAGTCGTCGATAAGGTTGCAGATGAGTTCGTCGAGATGTTTGTACAAAAAACAGAAAAACTAAGAGTTGGAGATCCATTGTCTGAGGATACAGATGTAGGACCACTGGTTAATCCTTCAGGTCTAGAAGTCATAGAGGGAATGGTCAAGCGGGCCATCCGTCAAGGAGCAGAGTTGCTTGCCGGCGGAAAGAGATTGAAAAGTAAGGGGTATTATTACAGTCCAACAGTGCTTGGGAAAATACATCATGATATGGAAATCGCTCAGGAGGAATCCTTCGGGCCTGTCGCACCGATACTGATTGCTGAAGACGAAAAAGCCGCTATTAAAATTGCAAATGATTCCAAATTTGGTCTTGGAGCAAGTATATGGACACAAAACTTGGATAAGGCTGAACGACTATCTAGAATGGTAGAATCAGGGATCGTGACTGTTAACAATGTGGTGCTCTCTGATCCAAGGGTTCCATTTGGTGGGATTAAGAATAGTGGATTTGGACGTGAGCTATCAAAATATGGTATGCTTGAATTCGTAAATATAAAATCTGTGAGGTTCTACGACCAGCTTGCAAAGACTCATCATGTAGAATGATAATTTTAACTGTCTACAGGTCCGGATATCATTTGGAATACGCGTAGACCAAAACATCAACAATAAGTTTTTCCCTCCTATTTCCTCTTCAGGTTGAGGGTAATGAAAAGAGCAGTCACAGACTTTAGCATCGAGATATTCCACGTGATACTGATAGACTTAATGCAAACTAGTTTATTAGAAGTAAAACCAACTACTAAAAGATCTCCACAACAAAGTGCGCTAAACATTACAGAAAAGTCCAACAATAATCATGAGTTAGATGCCTTACGAAATGGAAAGCGCGTGAACGAACAACGCAATAGCCTCTCTCATTCTAAGGAAATACAACAAGGTTTATCAGACTTGTGATTTAGAAATAGCTTTAGAAACAGGCGTTGAGTATCGATGAAATAGACTCCAAGATTTTGAAAAGAGTCCTGGTTGATGCAAGGCTTTCGTACAGGAAGATCGCCGAACAAATAGGAGTTTCAGCTCCGACTGTCCTTTCCAGGATAAACAAACTTCAGTATCAACGAATAATAAAAGCTTACTCCGCAATTGTAGATCATGAAAAATTGGGCTACGATTTGACGGCGATAATAGAGGTAACTGCTCAGAAGGGAAAGATCGTAGAAGTTGAGCGTGCGATGTCTAAATTTCCTAATGTATGTGCTGTTTATGACATAACAGGACTAACTGACATGGTAATTATAGCCAAATTCCGAAACCGTAGAGAACTAAGCAACTTTGTCAAGAGAGATCTTGCTCTTCCTTCGATTGAAAGAACAAATAGTCACATGGTCCTCGTTACTGTGAAAGAGAATTTCAGTTTTTTCTAATTGAATAGAATCTGTTGCTAACACCGACTTGGAAGTAGTTTTCCGGCTCAAATAGGATTTGAATTTCGCGAAATCTGTCATGTACTATCTAGGTTTGTTTTGTAGAAAGAAATTTTAGTTTGTCAATCTAAGTCATATGTATTGAATCTATTGGTTATGTTCATAAGATGACCGGCATTTGAACGTTAGAAAGAAAGAATAACTGACAATTGAAATCCTCGAATCACCCTTTCCTTTCTGGCCACACCTCTCAATTATTGCGTTAATGAAGTCTCCTTCTTCAAACTGCGAACTTAGAAAATCACTTTGAGCTATTGAAATCGCAAATAGCGATAGCATCCAAAGAATAAAATTGAAAGGTGAGTAATAGAGCTCAGGCCGGGTACCCGAGCTAGGTAAGTCGTCGACCCTAAAAGGGGTCAGCCTCGAGATCTAAGGCTTACGTGTAAGCTGATGTCCGTCAAGGACTCGTGGGTTCGAGTCCCACTCCCGGCGCTACAGTCGTGGGTTGATACCGAAAATAAGAAAGAAACCAAAACAATTATTGCTGGGTTCAGTCCAATGGAGGTTAACTAGATTAGTGAGAGGTGATCTAAAGACCGTAGAGTCAAACCCATGCCCTCCTGACATCGGTACAAAATCTAGAGATGTCGAGACCTGCAGTCTGATATCTATAGTACAATACCAGTCAAACTATATCGCAACAGAATGAATATTCTTTTGTTAAAAAAATGGGGTTCCGAAGGTGTTGGCTTTGGTAAATTCGCACAACTATTAGCAATAGCAATAGATTATAATGATGATGTATATGTTACAGATACCACTAGTGTCTCCAACCAGATCCAGAAGTTTACCAACAACGGCACATTTATCACTTCATGGGATGTTTTAGGCATTAGAGATGGGGCTTTTACTAATGCTAGGGGAATAGGTGTAGATTCATCTAATGATGTGTATATTACAGGCGGTGGGAGCCCTAACCCTGCAGTTCAGAAGTTTACCAACAATGGTACTTCTATTGCTTCATGGGGATCCACGGGCTTGGGTAATGGCCAATTTATATCTCCAGGTTGGATAACCGTGGATTCTGGTGATAACGTATATGTTGGTGATTTCGGAGAAAATTACCGTATACAAAAGTTTGACAGCAATGGTACTTTTATATCGAAATAGGGAACACCAGGCACTGGTGACGGAGAATTCAATAGCCCTGCTGGTTTAGGAGCAGATTCTTCAGGAAATATATTAGTTGTTGATGAGGGTAACAATCGTATACAAAAGATCGTGGGAATAGCCGAATACAGGTATTTGCTCCCCAATGAATCATAAAATTGTTTCAGCTTAAAAAATGAAAAATATATTATAGATACATTTTGAAGAAAGGCAAAAAGAAAAGATATAGCACCAAATATTAATCGCGTATCTATGGATCCATAAACCCGTAAAATCACGACAATCACTCTCTCCCGGTGCCTATCGTAATCCATTGATTATATCGCTAATTGACAGTCATTGATTTCATGCGCAAACACAAACTGATAGAACTTCGAACGATTATAGATGAAAGAATCGGATCGCTAACCGAAGAGGTGGAAATAGCAACTAACGTGAAATTGAATCCACTTTACATAGCTGACCGGCGGGATGAAATTGAATTTTTACGTTGGACTGCAACTGTTATCAACTCAATCTTAACTCGCGATATTGACCGAAAACAAGTACAACTTGGAACAACTAAAATGCGATTACAGTTGTCAGATATTATCGAATTTGAAAATATATTACATAACAGAATTGAAGAGCTAAATTTGAAGCTTAAAGAATCGAATAATCTTAGGGAATCAGATATTCTAATAAATGAGATCGATACGCTCGAATCTGTTCAGGGTCGTTTGGCCGATTTAAAGTATGGTGATAAAGCACGTGCCATAGAGATAGCAGAAGCTAATAATGATTTTCGTCAGTCGATCAGGTTGCGAAAGCAGCTAAATAAAATACAAGATCTTGAAGATGAAATTAGCGCTCAATGTTCAAATACTAAATTAAGATGGACATCTTAATTGACAAATATCTTATGAGAAGATGTATATCTTTTCTCTAAATACACTTCAGCAAGAAACTGCAGCTTTCACACGTATACACTAACTTATCGAAGCTCGAGCACAATTCCATGATGTCATTACAGCGCGGGCATTGGATCTCCATGTCTAGCTCAGACAACACCGGCTCTTCTTTTCGCTCTGGTACGCTAGATTCTTGTAGTGTTTCGAGAACCTGATTTTCGGGCTCCTGTTTTGGGGGAACGAGTTTAATATGGTTTTGTCTTGGCAACAATAATAGTAATCAAATATGACTAATATATCCAAGCTGACTTTGAGGGGACGGACGGGGGAGCTAGATGAATTACAGATCCCCCACTCCCCGTCTATGAGTTACTACAGAGAATATTAACAATAAGTCAAAATAAGTTAACATAAGACAGCTTGGCGTGAATTATAAAAAATGATCATGGAAATGCTAAACAAACAATGAGTTTATTTCCAGACGAAGACGTTCTTACTAGAGAAATAGAGACTTGGAGAGGCTTTATAGATAAACTCCCTTCAGACGAAGATAAAGCCATTTTGACAAAGCTGCTAAATGACTGTTACAAGTATTCTGTCGCGATAAATATTCATGCACAAGAACATCCATTTCCAACGGAGTCATTAATTATGTCGTTGTTGTTGTCTCAACACAAAATCATTATTCATTTAAAGTCTATGATACAATCTGAACAGATTAGTAATAGACTAATTCACATTGGCACACAAGATGACGACGAATAGACTTCAGGCAACCGCTACAAATTGTCAGATATCAGTTCATAGCAATTGAAACTATTTCGGCATAGGCATATGTCCACACTAATGACTATCTCATTCTATACATTTCCAAAAAAAGAGATTATTGACTAGGTCAGCAAAATCTTCAGTTGGAAGCACTTTTCAATGTATTTCTAACTGCTTTAGACATATTTTTATGAGCTGCTCTGTTTAATTCTAGTGCTTCTTCTCCGTAGGCCTGCAGACCATATTGTGCGCCGTCACTGCAGGTTATTTCTACAAATGAATATTCTAGCCCATTAGATAGACGTGATAAACTTACAGATATTTCGCTTAAAACGCACGAGCGGAGCAATTCATTCAGTGCTTCTACACTGTTGCTGTAGCCAACAGACGTAGGCGGTAGTGTTTCTTGAGCCAATATGTATAACGTATGTGGGGGGGAATAAATTAACAATATTCAAAAACAGTTATGAAGAATCATGACGAGCTCTTACAAATCGATAGCGAGCTTTTTAATCAAAAAAGTCGGCTCCGGTATATCTCCAACTGCTAACTGCTGCATCAAAAACAAATTCATATCCGCCTTGACAACAAATAGTAATGCTTGGATTATCATTCGGTAATATGATATTTGGCCGTTGTTTATTCTTATTTGATGAGTGTCGCTAATTCCAAACAAAATCAAATACTGCCCATCTACTCCGTCGAGTATACCATTCTCCGTAAATGTAGTAATGCCAGCGCCGCTACCAGCCACTCTTATTACTGTTGCAATTGGATCTATCGGAATTTAAGATTCGTGAGAATGCAGCAGAGCATGCTGTTAAAGATCATATATACAAGGAAGATATCATGACGCCAGAAATGAAAGAAAAATAAAATAACATATCCGGAGTCATGAGTTGTAATTCCAACAACACATTGTAATCTAATCTCTACATAGCTCTTTGAAAGTTAGATTGACTTGAAGTCTGTCACTTGTATTATCTATTATAAATGGCCGAGAAATACCGAGAATAAATTCTTGTCAAGATCCAAAGCGAAAGTATTGATTTATGAGATACGCAAACCCAATTAGAGCAAAAAATCCAGAAAGAGCCAACGTGAATTTAAGTAATTCTTTTTTCAATATCCATACTATGTTTTCACTTTGTTTTTAAGCGTATTTCATGTATCTTTTAGCAGAATTGATGGTCATTCAATTTTATACGATTGTACTGGATCATTTCAGTCTTATCTATATTTTCAGACCCATTCATGATTATAATTTCATTTAACTCGTTTGTTTTTGAAATTCGCAGTACTATTAGATATCACTAGTACTAGTTCCGGTACTTTCTAATAGGTAGATGAATCAAATCATCTAAAATCCAGCATCGTACTTGATCCACTGTATTGCATTGGACCGAAAATTGTATTTGCAATGAGTGGAAAATAGAATTAATTAAGATAGATAATTCAAGAACTGAGCTTCGGTGTAGTATATGTCACGGTCTGATTGGTTGGTGGGATGAGCCGCAACGCATAAAGAAGATAATGCCATTCAAGCGAGCTTGGCCTGAAGAAGAATGTTTGGCCATGTGCTAGTTAAAATAGAAAAGATATCTGATTTAAATGAGAGCCCGATTTTTCACAATGCAGATAAGAATGATTCTCTCGCTTGCTATTAAATGAATACCAAATACATGGTTATTGTAGCAGCAATGGCAGTAATGCTAGTTGGTGCGACAGCTCTTGCAACGGAAGACGCATTTGCTGGGGGTAAGAAGAGAGAATACAATCAAGCGACATCTCAGGCCAACGCCTGTGGAAATGGTGAATTGCCATTGAACGTGTTCTGTCAAAACATTGGCTCACAAGTTCAAGGCGATGAAAACGCAGTAGCAGCCAGTGGCAGCCAAAGCACAGATTAAAACAAATCAGCATCTCTTTCTTTTTTTGTCGTCTGGCTGGTAACACTTAGATCTAATAGAAAAAATATCAGATTTATGATATCGTCTCTCTACTTGCTTAATTTAGATAAACTTCACTCTCTCATTAGGCTATCAGTATGAATACAAAGTATTTCGTAATTGTTGGAGCGATACCAGCTATGCTCATCGGAGCTACAGCATTTGCAACAACAGACAGTGCATTTGCCGGAGGCAAGAAAAAATATGAAAAAAATCAAGTGATCTCACAGACTAACGCTTGTGGAAATGATGAACTACCACTAAATATTGGATGTCAAAACATTGATCCCCAGATTCAAGGCGATGAAAATCAAGTAGCTCTCAGCAGCAGATCAAGCATTCCCATCCATAGCGCCATAACAGATAGCTCCACAACGTTCTTCTTTTGATCCTTTTGTTAGCTGTATTTTCCATATATTGATGGAACATAAATCAGATTTAATTTAGTGCTTGATCTTTCTTAAGATAGAAAAGTAATACGCCTATTACCATTGATAATATGAACACAAAATATTTCGTAATTGTTGCAGCAGTGGCGTTAATGTTAGTTGGTGCAACGGCACTCTCTACTACAGATAGCGCATTTGCTGATAAGAAATACGAGAAGAGTCAAGCTGCATCTCAAGTAAATGATTGTGGTAATGGTGAATTACCATTGAACGTCTTCTGTCAAAATCTATTATCTCAAATACAAGGTGATGGAAACGCAGCTAACATAATTGGAGTGCAATAACAAGCAGACCGGAAGCCGACTATCACCTTTTTTTTGATTTTGAACTTGATGTGAAATTATAGCGTCCTATGATTGATGAGGTAATAATGACTAGTCTGAAATATCTAAGATTTTTTTGTTAAATATGATAGAATAGTTATATGACTACTGTATTCTATTGTTTTTTCTTAATTGACATTAACGCCAAGCAACATACTATCTGTTGACAGAGTATGAATTATAATGCAATAGCTATAGCTATATTTGGACTGAGTATGATCCTAATAGCTTTGAATTCACCTATCTCTACCCATTTAGTGTTTGCAGGTGGTTATGAGAAGAGTCAAGTTATATCTCAAGTTAATGAATGCGGAAACTATTGGTTTCCAGTGAATATAATATGCTCTAACTTAAACTCCCAGACCCAAGGTGAAGAAAATAATGTCGCAATAGCCACAACCCCAGAGAGCGGAAGCACAGATTCTAACTCCAACACAAATTACGGTACTCCATTTCCGTAGAGCTTTATTGGCTAAAAAGCAACCCATAGAATACGATACTACTCCGCAACTTAGCACCATGGAAACTAAAGTCTCATGTACTTAGAACTATAGCAGTGAATTAGGGGTTAATTTTCGTTCAATCGTAATCTGAAGAAATAGTATAGAGATTCACAAATTGTTACTATCTATGGAATGTAGTAGTAATGAGTTTTCATTTCACTCAGCAATATCAGCTTCTAATAATGGTGTGTTTGTTGTCTGGGGAGAAGGTACTGACCCAAACTTCCATACAAACATTCTTTTCAAGAGTAGCGCTACAGACTGGATCCATATTTGACCGAACAATAAGTCTCACTAACCATCAGGGTAATCCAGGCGTACAGTCAAACAGTCCAGCAATATCATCTTCTGCATCGTAGTGCTCCAAATCTACCAATGACCGAGTAAGCGAGTAAACGAATAAATCGGACATTAAGAATGATTGAAGAGAAACAGAATGGACGCTGCATTTCTTGTAAAGATCATCTTGTTGTTCGCAGTGGACGACCAAGAAATTAATATAGTCTACCCATCGGTTGAATTTCATTATAAAATAAATTACAAAATAGCAGCTAGTATCAGTCGGTAACAATAACCAATATGACTGTAACAAGTGATAACAGATCGAAAAAGCTTTGTAGCGCTCATTGCCAATAGAATATATTGCAAGTGGTATTAAACAAGCAAGAAAAAGAACATCTTGTGGTCAAGCTGTATCACGAAGGTAAGTCAATTCGGGAGATAGCACAGCAAGCGCATTTATCTTTTGGGACCATAGGCAAGATCGTTAGACGAATAAATAGCCAAGATGAAGATGAAACTGTACCGAATGATATGATTAATAAAAGCAAAGAAACTCAGGCATTGAATCTCTTCTTGCAAGGTAAGCGCCCCGTCGACGTTGCTATAGAATTAGATCTCAGCAAGGTAGAGAATATATTACAAGAATTTTGGGTATTGAACAAGCTAGACGAACTTGCCAATTAGAGTCGAATCCAATACTGAACAAGTCGACCGTGGAATCTCCAATAAGAACTAAATAGCCAGTTTAGATTTAATTAGATCTCAAATTCTTTCACAGTATTTTCTGATATATTAAAATAAACTTGGTTCTCATCATAACGGTGAACCTTAGTTTTTGGAATCAAAAATACGTGTTCTTTTTTATTTTCACCATCTATTACAACAAGCTTATCTTTGTATTCCGCAAACACTCTTCCAATTTCTCTACCTTGGATGATATTTTTGTTAGTTTCATTATAGTTTATGATAGCAGAAGCTCTATGAGATGCATAATACTCTACTAATAAATCATCTCTATTATCTCTCATTCCAAAAGTTATTCATAAAAGTATATAATCATTATATTTGGTTTATTTCAAATTCATAGACGGCAGTATAAGAAATATCAATAAATTAACATCTATGACTTTCCGGCCATATATCGAATAAAATAGTGGTGTTGTCAACTACATCTCAAATTCTTTCAGAGAATTTTCTGAGATGTTAATATCTACCCGCTTATCACCGTAATAATCGATACTTTTCTTGGGGATCAAATATACATGAGCTTTCTTAAAAACATCATCAACTATTATTAGTCTATTTTTGGATTCTGCGATCACCGTTCCAATTTCTCTGTCTTTATTATGAGACAAGAAAGCTGAAGCACTATAAAAAGTATAGTTTCCCAATGAATCACCAATACTGACTATATTGCTTTTCATAGTGAAACACTGGGAAATATCCATAAAAGTATATAACCGTTGGTAAGTTTCGTGCGCTTTTATAGAATAATTGATCTTTGGTGTAATCACGACAGCAATAAGAACAAAGCCGCTTTTAGACAAACTGCATATGTAGTCTCAAGAGCATTTGTAGCCATGAGCATCTGAAATATCCATCAATCGCTAAAATAGATTCAGGATCTATCCACATTTCCAGAAACTATATCGAGCACTTTTAAGAGTAGACTTTTGTACCAGTGAGGGACATATGACCGCAAAATAACAGATAATAAAAACTGTAGCAATTCTAGGGAATTTGAAAAACATCTACTTTATCGATTGCAATTTCTTCCACTATTTCAGACCATTCGACACGATATATGTTATCTAATGCTCTAATATTCTGCAGGATTTGATGTAATTCCTGCGACGATTTGTAGCGTATCTGGGCACCCAAATTAATCTCTGGGCTGCCTATTCGCAATGATGCACTCACGATATTTTTGCTGTTTTCTTGCACGATATTGCTGGCAGTTGAATGCGGATCACCACCATTATTCATGCCGATCAAAAGATCAGCTATTCTCCAGCCAAATGTGCTAAGATCTATACTATACATCTTATTCAGGATGGATCTTTCTAGGGCGGCTCTTCTTCTTTGAACCGTTGATAGCGGAGCTTCTATCTTTTCTGAAATATGTTTACTTGATAAATGGGGGTCGTGAATTAACTCGTTTATGATACTCTTGTCTATTCTATCCATCGAAGCTCTGTTATTATTTTGCACAAATTTCCCTTCGATGATAGATTGTACATCACGCCATAATAGGGGTTTGGGTAGAATGAGAGCATTTCTTGACTCTTCTAAGCATTTAGAGCATCTTATTTGAGTAAATTATCTACACTGATATGACAATTAACCGGCAGAATAGCTAAACAGAGGTTACGGCGCAACTAAAATGCCATCGACAGTACCGTCAGCCCATCGAACAATATCACAATCACAGCTCATTGATTACAATCGGATAACTGAAAAGTTAGCAGCCGCAAGCAGCGATGGCGAAGTTTAATGGCAAATGGATCGATATCTATTTCATAAGCATTAGAAGGCAACGGTATTCGATGTAATCTCCAACCTTTAAATGGAAATATACACCATTAATTACCAACACTTATATACCCACCTAGATAGAGTAACGACATGTCAAAGAGAGAACAAGACAAAGTCTATCGAAGACACCAAAAAGGTCGCTGAACAAGCGAAAAGCGTAGAAGATAAACTCGATGCAGCCGTAGCATTGCAAGAAATTGGACAACGACAAGTGACAGCACAAGAATTTCAATCTACAATTGAACGTTCACTAGATGAAACAAAAAAGAATTTAAGAAAATCAATAGATGAAGCAAAAAGTCAAGTTCCACAATATGCAAACGTTGTTAAAAACTATGAAGAACAAGCACTCGAATCAACTGGAAAAATGGTCGAAGATTTTATCGAAACTCAAAAGACGGTAATGAATTCCATCTTTAGTTCTGCAACGCCATATTATGAGAATGTTAATAAAATGTACAATTATTGGTATTCTCCAAAAGTCTCAGCAGAGACATATATCAGATCTGTCAACAATATTGCTGAAAACCTCTCAGCATCAGTAAGAATAAGCAATGACATCTTATTTGGAAATATTGAAGCTTTTGGAAACGCATTCGAACGAGCACAACGACATACAAAAGAGCTTTCAAGAATAAATGTGGATAATGCAAAAACCATCGCAAACACAGCAAGAGAAACTGCTGCAGAGTTATCAGTTAATAGACAAAGAGAAGTTTACACATAGAACTGTCTGTCAGCTAGCCATCTAGTTAGATATAACTAGATGAATTAATTATTTTTGTTCTGTGCTCATCTAGGAACGCAACCCTGTTCAGTGCTCAAAATCTTGAACTTCCAAAGTATCAAAGTCTGTCCACATATTCATTCCAGTAGCAACAAAAACCTGAAAGTGAAGATGTGGCAGATATGTATACCCGGTCATACCGACTCTCAGCTATTTCTTCACCTGCTCTGACATGTTGACCAGCTTTCACTCTTGAACTATTGTAGCTTAAATGATCGTATCTTGAGTATTCTCCATTTGAGTGCATAATTACAATGAAGTTGGTATGACTCCAATAGATTGGGTTAGATCCCCCAGTATTAGAGTCATCTTTAACAAAAGTCACTAACCCGTCAGCTGCAGCAAGAACAGATGTCTCTTCGTCAGCTATAAAATCAATTGCGTTTCGAAGGTTGCCTTGGTGAGCAGGCGATGAACTTCTATCGATACGCTGTAACTGATCTCTCGATACCGGTAGTTTATATCTATTAATAGCATTTTTACTCATCATAGGTTTTGTTTCTTATTGAGATGTCATACTGTATAACTTTTAACGGTTTTATAACTCAATTCCACTCGAAGTATTGGTTGTTGATACCCTCAGCCCATATCCGTAAAATATAACAAAAAGCGGTTGTTGGGCGCCAACTTGATCGCTCATGGGGTTGAGATTGGATATTACCATTCAATAATAAGCAATATTGAATAAAAGTATTATAATAACGTTAGACATGGTTAGCCAACAAGCTCTTTAGAAATATTCTATATATATAAAAAATAGAACGTAGCCGACTTCACCAATGTCTGTTGCTGCCATCTTTATCAAGGTAATCGGCGATTTCATCAAATGACAAACCCGAGTCATTCAGATCAATCATGAAAAAATCATCATGAAGGCCAGTTTTTGCTAAGGCGGCATGTACACTCATAGTTATATCAGAATTAGGGTTACCATCCCAGCCGAAATAAGACAAGATGACACCCATCGCGCATCTTCCGTTAATTCCATCAGTGTATTGCTCTCTGATCTGTGTATACTGCTTACCATATGTACGCAGAATCTGAGAAGCAGTCAATTCATGTTTCAATAGTTGGTTGTAAACAACAAGCTATTTAGAGACTGCAGATATACTCTCTTCGTAAAATATAACATCTTCTCTGATACTAGTGGATGAAAACAACATCTAATCAAGTTAAATACCTTGTTGACTTGCTTATAGCAATGGTTCTCGGAACTATAGTGTACGTAATTCTAGTTATTATTGCCATAATCATTATAATATTACTGCTAAAGTTTCTATTTCAATTGTTCTTTGTAATACCTGTTGGAACAGACTATTCTACCGATCTTCTGTATGCTTAAGAGATTTTATTGCCGATGAACTAGAAATAATATTGAGTTTAATAGCGTAGTATTTGTGATAATAGTGTCTCGGACTAGAAGCTGAAGTTATTACTGCCAGATTTTTACAATAACAGCATTCTCTGTAACATCGCAAGATGATTTTGTTTCAAATGCTACTTCCAACAGATATCTAGAGATCTCTTTAATTAGATACGAATACTTCCGTCCCATGTCATGCTCAATAATAATTTTATAGATACCCCCAATGACTTCAACTCTGTGTGACATCTGTGCTATTCTTAACCATGTTTCTGCAATCTCTGAGATTGATGCAATATTAAACCCTCCCCGTAGAAATAAACATACATCTACAAGATCATTCTTTGCCGTCTCCATGGCTAGCTCATTTAATTCATCATTTGTGAGTTCGTTAAGCAATCTAATTAAAAATGATTTTGGCAGATAGTATAACTTGGCATGTGCTGCCATACTATGCCAATCAAGATATGATTTGATTATCTGGTTAACAAGTGTATTTGGAGAAATATTTCTAGTATTGGCTGCTTTACGCAGTTGCTCTAATTTTTCTTTTGATAACCGAAATGTAGCACCCTTAGTAGATTGTTTAGTTATTGTGCCGCCGGCTTCAACAGACCCAGAGAAATAACTGACCATAATTAAATATTGCACCAGATACACCGAATGCTTATTCTAAATAACATCATTTTAAATCTGTATCGACACGTGTCAGTTTTTTCGCTTCAAGAAACAAACTGGATGATGATGTCTTTCTCCGCAGCAAATAAGATTTATTTGAACTTGGCTTGATCAATCCTAGCTAGTTTTTCTTCTAACGCACGACTCTTTTGATTTAGTTGTCGATCCAAGTTCGATATGATCTGTTTCTTTTCTTCAATCTTCATATGATATCGCATCTGTAACTTATCCAGTTGTAATAGACTTGAGCTTAACTTTACTATTTCATCACCTAATCGCTTCTTCTTCCATTCCAAATCAATTGCATTGCTGCTCAGTCTTTGAAACCTGTTTTGCAATGACGGCAGATAATAGCTCGCATATCTCTGCAACTTGAAGATATATTTTCTATTTAGTATTCGATGTCTAGTACAGTTCTACACTCGTGACATAATTTAATTACAAGCTGCTCTTTGTCGTTGCTTAATGTTTGCATACTACATATTTGGAACTGTTGTTAGATAGCTTTTTCTATTTGCTATCACCTGCTACTGCATTCAAGCGCGCTGCTACTGATTGCTACTATTTGTTATTTTATGTCGAATATACTGAGTCCATCGCGATGGATTATCGTTAGAATATCTTAGATATTGTGTTCAGACATGACAGGCAGTCAATCATAGTATATCTCCATAGTAGTACCATATTCCAGACAATACTTCAATCACACTGGTTACGTGTCAAAGCATATCAACATTGACGTGGCACTTCAGTAGAGTTAGTTTAGGTAGCTCTTTGACTGTCCATTATCTACGATGCGGTCTCCAGAAAAAGATACATCGATAAAAGCAGTAGTACAGAAAGAGGGCCTCCCTATTAGGGTTATTCAGCTATATGTTACTGATGATAGTTCGGTGAAGAATGCAGTAGATCATATAATATCTGAAGCTGGCCGAATTGATGTTCTGGTAAACAATGCAGGTTATTCACTTGGAGGCGCATTAGAGGATCTTTCAACAGAAGAGATTAAGTCTCAGTACGAAACTAACTTATTTGGACTGATAAGAGTTACTCAAGCAGTTCTACCCACAATGAGAAAACAAAGATCAGGTAGAATTCTAAATATAAGTTCGGGTGCTGGTATCTTTGGTTTCCCCGGATTATCAGTTTATGTTAGTACTAAATTTGCCGTCGAGGGTCTGAGTGAATCTATTGCATACGAATTGGAGCCATTTGGAATACGAGTGATCTTGATAGAACCTGGCTTTGTTAAGACTAACTTTGAACATGCAATGATCGTAGCCAAAAAAGCGCAAGACCCGGCATCGCCATACTCTGAGCTGATGCAAAAAATAATGGCTAGTGCGAGGGAACTAGCAAAGAATGCATCTGATGCAGAATTAGTTGCAAATATTATCTTGGATGCTGCTTCCAATCCAAATCCTCGTCTCCGATATTTGGCAGGTAAAGATGTAGAATCTTGGGCTGCAGGTAAGTGAGGCGCATACTCAATACATAATTTCTGGTAGACTCAAAGTAGTAATGGATGATGGTACTGAAGAAGAATGTGGTCTTGGAGATGCTGCTGTAATTCCTCCTGGATATAATACTTAGGTTGTGGGAAATGAACCTGTGGTTGCTATAGATTTTACTGGTCTAAAAGAATACGCCAAGACAGATAATTTCTTGACAGAAAAACTACTGACTTAGTTTCCACTATTTCTCCATCTGATGTATTCCACTTCTAAAGGCACTACATCCTGGGGTGTGGGGATTCTTACAACTTGCAACGTGACCGCTAAGTGACAGTGTTGGCGGCAATCTCTGGCAGAAGAACCTTTGGCTGATGCGTTCAGATTGTCGCTACAGTTTTGGCGCTAAGGTGCAGAAGCATACGCAGACTCACTTATCATTCACTGGCCAGATAATTACACTTCTTTCAATATAATAAGTTGCAAAACCTGTGAATAGCAGTAATCCAACATTCATACAGTTCACTGGAGGGGTCAATTGCGCAACAGTACGCTTGGATACTGGGACTCGATTAGGTATATGAAAAAAGAGATAATAATGACTATTAGGATACTAACAACTGCAAACATTGACCTCTTTGCCTACCGATCCTAACGATAACGATAACGACGATATCATACTGATGAATGAACTAAGGATTCACGATGAAAGTCTAACTAAGGAAATGTTTGATGTGGTTCTGGATCAGAATAAAATGCTAAATGTTCTAATAAAGAAACTTCAACTTTATAACGAAACCGAAGCTGCTTTGAAGGAGTCCAGGAATAAACTCGTTGTAGGTTTCATGAAAGTGGCAGTAGAAAATAGAATGATGATTACACAGATAAAGAAGGATATGGAGCTTAAAGTTGGAGATCTTGCGAAACGAGTAGAGAAGTTAGAAGAAGGAAGAAAATAGAAATAGCTAAACCATAAAACATGAACAAACTACTAGAATACCATAGACTGTTATACCAAATATTTAACTGTTACCAGAACAGAATTTATTCCCTTTAGTGGTAAACTATCCTTAATCGGTATAGGGAAAGCCATAGCCCGGCAAATGAGGTAGGGGAGAGAGTATAGGAAAAGGAGGTGAACAAGGAGAGATGAAATCAAAGAACACAAGAATATGTAATTGTCTGCAAAGTTAAAAAGGCCACTGTTAGAAACCCAAACGGTCAATGGTGCTGCCGTAAGTGTAACGGCACAGTCACAATAGTGACTAATACGATTGGACGAATACTTACTAGGAACCCAGAACTTGCAAAGGTAATAAGTAAAAAGCAGTAGTAATAGTACTACCCTGATTTTATCGAACCTTTTTCCCGGAAACACGTTATTCTTACTGTTTTTTACCTTGCAGCCTGACTTTTCCCTGAAGCAGTTATATAAAGAACTATTGCGGAAGGTTGAATAAATGAGCTATAGAAATCATTTGTTTTGTATGTGTAAACGGCTGCTACTAAGACTTTCATTCACGCGTCTATGATATCACTGGATACTACGGTCGAAATTGGAAGTAGAAGAAGGAGCCGAAACAGCAGCTCGAAAAGAACCTACGAAGAGAGACTATCGGATGTCTTTTCTGCTTTCGCTGATGAAGATGCATTAAAGTTGTTTGAGACGATCGCTCAGCATCAAAACACTAGCATGAGTGATTTTGATACCAAGAAAAAGTACTACAGCCGACTTACGAAGTTAAAAGTCAATTCACTCGTTAAAAAGAAAAAAGATAGATACGTGTTAACGGCCTTTGGATCTAGCATGTACCAGGCTCTTCTGCATATGAAAAAAACTCAATATCTATATTGGCAGCTCCAGGTGATAGACGCATTAAATGGAAAACTCCAAGGTGATCAACTCAAAGAGATGATCGAGTCGCTAATACCTGAAGGGGAGATTAGGAAGATATTACTCACTAATGGTTTGGCCTTCCAGACCTAAAGTGATAGCAATTCACAAGCACTCTGACGATGGTGTTCATCATCATCATTTCTGGCGGGACCAGAGCGTAAAACATGCAAAACACTTGTTTGAATGAAGCACCATACATAAAATAGCTTTAGATTATGAAGTATAGACATTCAGAAGCGATGCAGGAACAAATACAATGGCGCAGGGATAAAGTCCTCGAACTAGGCGGTAAGGCCATAGTGAAAGAGAGATTGCCAGAGCTTTACAAATATCTGCTCCCACTGCCACTGTACATAGAGATATTGTTTATCTGAATCATCATGCTAAAGAGAATATCCGCAACTATATCGATGACCGCTTGCCAGCGAATATCAAAAGTGTATGGCAGGGATTTCCGCCATTATGAAAGAATCTTGGAATACCGCAGAATCTGCAGAATCAGAAGGCGCTACTGGTAGAAGAGACAAGCTCCGGGCGCTAGGTCTGGCTAAGGAATGCTACGCTATGAAGTTAGACTTGTTATCATCTGCTACTATTCTGGAGAGGGCCATTAGATTTGTTGAGAATCATCAAAGAAGCCATGGTAAAGCAATAGTTCACTAGTCAAAAATGAGGCTCAAATAGTGAACTATCAATATGGCCAGGGTTTGATTGATGAGCCAAAATAAGGAAGTAACAGTAGAACAATGGAGGATTACAGTGTGCTAAATCTCCAGCTATCTTTTTTTAATGGTAGATTCCAGTTTTTCATCGTTTACGTGTAATTTTTGTGTCTGCTATTAGTACAATTCCATGTGAGCACTTGGCACCAATACCGCTGTCGACAAGATTATATCGCAAGTTGGTGAGCTACTAATATTTCAAAAGTATACTATTCAGTCTGGGCTAAAGATCTCTGGCTGGAGCCATAGTGAATGCTATTGCTAATTATCTAGACACATTTTAATACGAAGCTACAATTCTCACACGAAACGGACTGCCTCCAAGGCGTGCCTCCTGCTATTCTAACAACTAAAAACTTTGTTTATAAATAGTGGTTACATATAACGTCGTGGTGTCTGCAGATACGCCTCCTACAAACAAATCCGAGATATTGTATGGAGTGGAAAATGCTATTGGAAGAGAACTTTATTTTATGTCCAATGTAAAAGAAAAAATGGATATATTCTTCGATCACAGAGCTCCCTCTATAGTTGTAGGAGTTGAAGAATACAAGAATGGCTACATTGAGATAAGGAGTCGAGGCGGAAAAATAAGAGCTTTAACCGAGATTACGAAGGACAACCTCGTTTATTGCAAAGAGTTAATAAAACTAGTCAATGAACTTCGCAATTTAGACGGAATAAGGGGAGGGATGGCTGTAAACGGTTTGGAGTATATGGCTACCACAGAATTGCGCAAATCAAACCGTTCAACTCATATTATTTACAGTAACGTCAAAGAAGTTGTAGAACAAGGACAGTACATTTTTGACACCCTATGGAATGCAGCCATTCCAGCTGAGAAGAAGATAAGGGAGATTGAAATGGGGTCAGTACCAGCCGCTGAACCGGCAACAATAATAGAGAATAATCCTAAAGAAATCATTAAGCAGTACAGGCGCATTGCCGAAAGCTCTAAGCAACTTTCCGGCTGTTTGACCTCAGGGGGAATGGAATATAGTCACAAATATTTTTATGATATACAGAAGAAATTGCTAGACAAGCAAAGGAGAGGAGAACATAAAGGAATTAGATATATTACCAAGATTGATAGAGATAATATTGAATTAGTAAAAAAGTATCTGATATCAGGGACACAAATTAAGCACGCTAGGAGTCTACCACCGATGAGCTTTGGTTTTTCAGATAAAGAAATTGTCGCCACAATAGATAAGATGGAACACGGCAAAAGAGCACAAAATCTTCTTATGAGTAACGAATCTGCCTACCTTAAGCATTTTGGGTCTATATTTGAAGAGTTATGGAACAACGGAGTCGATGCTCCAGACCGGATCAAAGATATTGAAGAAGGGATAGATTTGGCAGAAATAGAGATCATTGCTAATCCTAGGGGGGGAATAGGCAGAGCATGGAGCGCTATTAAACATGCAAGGGAAGAAATTTTGATCATGTTCTCTTCTGCAAACGCATTGCGTCGGCAGATACAGATGGGGGGGCTAGGTTTACTAAAAGACGCCTCAGAGCGGCGGAACTTACAAGTAAAACTATTGATTCCTCATGAAGATGACCAAAGTATCCTATCTACAATAATACAGGAATCGAAACCGTATTGTCCAAAAGTAGATTTTAGAAGTATGGAGAGAAGTTTTGGTACCAGAATAACAATAGTTATAGTTGACAAAAAAGAATGTATAATCACTGAGTTAAAGGACGATTCAAAAGATATTTCATATAAGGCGGCTGGTTTATCAACGTATTCAGATAGCAAATCAATTGTCTCTTCGTACGTTTCCATTTTTCAGAGTATATGGAAGCAAACCGACTTGTATGAACAACTAAAGGTACATGATAAAATGCAGAAAGAATTCATTAATGTGGCCGCACATGAGCTAAGGACTCCTATTCAGCCAATACTTGGACTATCAGAGAATCTTCTCTCTAGTGAAGGAACTATTGAAGAATATCATTATATACTTAATGCTATTTCAAGGAATGCAAAACGACTGCAGCGAATTACCGAGAATGTTCTTGACGTTACAAGGATCGAGAGTGGGGCGTTACCACTTAATAAGCATCACATTAGACTAAAGGATCTAGTTTTTGGTATCATTGCAGACTATAAAAACAATGAGTACGGTGGACCAAAGAAATCTAAATTATTCTTCCATATTGAAAAGGATGGTGTTGCTGAGAGTAGAATTATTGTTGATGCCGACGAAGAAAGGCTGACCCAGGTTATCTATAATCTTCTAAGCAATGCCACAAAATTCGTAAACAAAGGCGGTAGGATTGATGTGAAAATAAAAAGGCTCAAAAAAACCAGGCAAGTTGTTATTAGTGTCTCAAATACTGGTAAAGGAATAGATCCAGAAATCTATCCTAGACTTTTCACCAAGTTTGCGACAAATTCGTTTGTAGGAACTGGGCTGGGACTTTACATCGCAAAGAATTTAGTCGAGGCACATGGAGGTAGAATCTGGGCTAAAGATAATCATGATGGAAAAGGGGCTACTTTTTTTATCAGCCTCCCGTTAGTTAGAACCTAAATCATGGATCTTAGTAACTTTAATTATTAACTATCATTTTTATGTGGGTAGATTAAGATGATTTAATGAGCAGCAAATTACTCTATGCAGGACACATCTGCGAAGGCATCTCTGAATGGCTCCAAGTGTCTCATTTTTTTGCACAGAAGTGTCAAACTCCATTAAAATAACTCCAAGCCATCCTGACCTGACTTTACTCTTTGACCCGTTTCAGAATGTTCAGTATTTCCATGAGCTGTTCGTGACTCAGTTCAGCCTTCTTTAGGATTGCGGTGTCAAGATTATACCGTTTTAACTGCTCGAAAACGTGTTTATCCTTGATTGTATTTAACAAGAGCTGCGATGAAAAGGGTTTTTGCAATAACTCTATAACTTTTTTGAGCTCCTTGACAGAATTCACCAACGTTTCTTTGACGTAGGCTGAAGCGAAAATGATTCTTTGACGAGGATTAACTGCAAGGATTTCTTTGGCTACTTGTAATCCGTTCATTCCTGGCATTCTATAATCTAGTATCACTGCTTCAAATGGCTGAGCATTAGTGGATATTGCTATTTCTTTACTTTTTAACAGACGCATTTCTTGAAATTTCTCCAGATAGAATTTTGTGCAATCTTCTCCATTATCCATTAAGCTAACTTCATAACCGCCCTTCTCCAGAGCCATCTTGTAGGTCAATGCAGTATCTTCGTCATCTTCGGCTATGAGTACCCTATTGACTTGCCTTAATTCTGGGCGCGTGGTTCGTTTTCTCCTTCCCATTCGGGCTGTTGAATATTTAACACCCCTATTTTATTTTATGCTCCTGGGGGACGTCCCAGAATGCCTCTATAATGCCACGATTGGAAGTATGCACCTGATTAGATGTATCGCTTACGGCTTTCTACAATTGGCCAGTTACAACAGCTAGAACTCGCCAGCGACCATTTTCGCTGTTGTTACATTCGCTATTGTTACATCCAGGATTCATCTGCTATTTACCGTTACTAATAAAATGCCTCTGACTCTTTAATCTAGAATAAATAACTGACATACCGCTTATTTATAAAGCCTTGAGCATACAACTTCAAAATGGTTCTTGGACTAAATAGGAAAAGGGAATGGGGTGACGAATCCAAAATCTTTGAACTTTCGTATTTTATCGGTTTGGCTACGTTTGGCAAGCTCAGGAAAGGGGCTAGTCAATAAGAATTTCTCAGAGAAGGGATGTAGGGATTGTCGTAATAGGCACACCAGAGCTAGCCTATTACAAGACATAGAGAGGATTGCTTTTTGTATTTTTCATCTTAGTGTAATTGATTCTGGAGGAGTCCCCTACACTATACAAAGACCAACCTTCGTAATAATATCTCAGGATACTCCACCAATATTATTTTTATCTACCTCTCCCATAACTGTAGAAGCTACTGACACTGAAGGTGGCTTAGTTACATATACAGACTACTGCTACGGACGCGACGAACGAACCTCTTGTACCAATTTGTAACTTCTTCAGGGGACTCGCTCCATTAGGCACTTGGCAAGTTCACTGTTCTGTAACTGACAAAGGCTCACCTACAGGACCACCCCTAACTACAAGCGGCTCTCTACTGCGAGAGTGATAGATACAACTCCACCGTCATTAACAGTACGATATGACAAGACAGTAGAAGCTGCTGGTCCTGATGGAGCAGCAATTACATTTGAGGCTACTGCAACTGATATAGTAGAGTTGATGGAAGTAACGTGTAACCAAGCTTCAAGTTTTACTTTCCCATTAGGAACAACTACAGTCACATATACTGCAAAAGATTGGTCTCCAGGTAGTCCAGATGCCCAAGAAACATTCACCGTAACGGTCATAGATGCAACTAAACCTGTACTTTCAGGTAGACCAAGCGATATAACAAAAGAAGCTGAAAACATTAGTGGCAGGTTGAAGTAACCTGCAATCCGCCATCTGGTTCTACATTCCTATCGGGCACAACGACTGTTACCTGTATTGTATCCGATGATGTTGGAAATGCAACACAGACTTCATTCAAAGTAACAGGTCCTAGTGGTAGATACGAAACGACAAAATGTAAGAATAACATCAGCTATGGATAAGCACGGCAGGCCTGTATCAAATGGTGCGGCCATACCATTAAAGTCAATAACATTCCAACTTAGCAGACCAATAGACCCATCTAGTGTTACTAGTACAACATGTATGTAGATACAGGGAAAGAATACACGGTAGATATTACTGATAACGGTAGAGAGGGAGACGGTATCGCAAGAATAGAAGGTTTAATAATCTTTGTAAAAGATGCAAAAGCCGGATACAAAAGCGTAAAGATTAAGATTAAATCTGCAAAAGATAATTTTGCTACTGCAGAAATAGCAGCAGGTTCAACAGATATGACATAGGTTTTTGTTTATACTATTAGACCAATAATAGCTAAAAGACCACGTGAGTCTGTTAAATCTATCTAGAACTGATCATAGTACTATTCTAATGGAATGATGGATCACAGCGCGTAATATCCTATATTGCCTATAATAAATCATATTGCATTGGACCGAAGACTGCATTTGTAGTCGGTGGATCACCAATTCCAAGACTTTAGAATTTTTCAAGATAAGTGATTCAAGAACGGAGCTTCGAAGCAGCAGATGTAAAGGTCTTATAGGCTGGTGGGACGAACCTCCACGAATAAAAAAGATTATGCCATTCAAACGGAAGTGGTCGAAAGAAGAATGTTTGGCAATGCGCTAGATCTAATAGAATAAATATCAGATTTATGTAATCGCCTGATTTTGCTTAATCCACATAAGCATAACACGCACACAGAATGACAGAAAAATGAACTTCAAATATATCGCAATGTTCGCGATAATAGCAGCAACATTAGTGGGAACAACAGCAGTAACAGTAGATAGCGCTTTTGCCTACGAAAAGAATCAGGCTATCTCACAAGCCAACAGCTGTGGAAATGGTGAACTACCATTTAATGTCGGATGTCAAAATATTGATTCTCAGATTCAAGGTGATGAGAACGGTGTATCACTAGCAGCCGACCAAACATTCCCAGCGATCCAAAACAACGAACCAGAACCAAAACCTGTGAAATAATTTAGCGTAACCACCATATTTTTTTGATGTTCTAGAGATCAACCATACATGCAGGATTCGTCCTGATATTATAACTAGTTTATCAAGATAGTTTAAACCATATTTTGCATTTGGTCTGAATTAGTGTATAGCAGATGCTCTTAGTAATAGGTATCTGGTTCTTCTACTAATCATTAATCCAAATGAAAAATAAATCGTATACTCAGAATGATAGAAGTCAAACAGAAATGGACTTTGTATCTCTTGAAGAGGACATATTACGCGAGATCATGCTGTTGTAAGTAGTGGATGCCCAAGACATTATTATCAGAAATACTGTGCGGTCCAACATCATATTATTTAGCCGTCAATCTATCGATAGCCTATCTAGCTATCGATCATTGTTACTACACACCAGAACACAAGTTATCCTCGTCTTTGTCGTGGAGCTTCATAAGCTCTGCGCTCGCAGACTTCTGTCTAACAACAACTTTATTTGTCTTATAGAATTCTAGTTCCATTCCTCTTGTTAGACTATATTCTATTCTAAATGATTCGTCAGTCGAGATAGGCATCAGTTCGGTGTTATGTGAATTACAAATAGGACAGTCGAGTACATGTGACGGAGACCCATGTAAAGATTCTAAATCGTTAATCTCGAAATAGGATGCGCACCAATAACAGGAATTACAGATTACAAAATAGACCTTATCGATAGGTTGTAAAATTGTATTATTTTCTCTAATATTAGAAGAGAGTTCGGTTGTTTGCAACAAGTCATTTGCTATATTAAGCCTTACAGATTCCATACCATTCTCGTCTCTCTTTGAACGCAGGTTGTTTTATACGTTGCCATTATAGGGGAGATATAGACTTATTGGCATATTTGTAAGCCAAAATCAAATAACATTGCACTAAAGTGATATTAATTCATGAAATAACGATTATTACAGATATCCCGCACAATAATAATATTTCTAATTCTGGTCAGAAATCACTCAATGTGGGTAGTAGGTCACATCTGTCGACTTCATTACTAGCCTAATCATGTAAAAGTTTAACCTTTCAGTCTAAAAATCAGAAACTTCCTAATGCTGCGTTGCCTATGGTTGGCCTCATGGTACATATAAAAAACCTTGCGATAATTTACTTTCTTTACTTTTAATAGCAGCTAACTCACCTAAGTAAGACTTTGACCAGTAAGTAATCTGGAAGTCTCTAATTCTATATATTACTAGGTAAGTCAATTTTGAATTGATACAGTACAACCTACTCTTGATGATCTTGGAAACTGATTACTTTAAACAAGTCTCTAGTATCAAAGAATAGCGTCCTTGATGGCTCAACTTGAGGATACTAAGGGTTTTCATCTTCCATAAGATCTTGAAGTTCTGATAAGGGCTTGTTGAATTTCTCTCGTAATTCAGTCAATAAACGTGGAATGAACATCAAAATCATCGAATATCAATAAAAGTATATCTCTTTCCATCGCGTAATGATATGAATGGTTTTCAAGTGTGGCAAGTGTGGCAGTGTATTTGATGAAAAACGACGCTTTGAAATACATAAACAAACACATGACCGAAAGTCTAAGGTCAGTGAGTACGGTTCACCTGAATTCAGTCAAGATAGTTTACGAGGCTAATCGTTCGAAATAAGTGGGAGTATGGGTGTAATCAGAACAATTACAGGGCTACTATTCTATATTGATTAATTTCTTCAAATACCATTACTACGTCAAACCAGTTTACCTTTAGAAATTTATGTGGCAGCCGCTAAATTTCCATTGGATCGTAAAACAAAACTTTTCAGCTCTGATTACATGTTCAAAATTAAGTTCATTGCTAATCCTCAATCTTCTAAGTTATTGATTCGGTCAATCATCAGATTCAATTAACAGGTTGATTAGATCACTATGGATCAATCAACTGATAGCATAGTTGAACGCGCTAAGATGAAGAATATTTGAACTTGCAGTAAAAGCCGTTCTTTCCTGAATTATTCCATTGGTATCCAAAGTCATTGTAGGCGTTTCTAGTTGAGCGTGCGATTACCAAATCACTTTCGGGGACAGCAGAAAATGCCGGATTGGTGATGAGAGCCTCTTTATTCTGGTCTGCTCCGTGAATCATTGATTCGCAACCATCTGCGCCTTCCTTCGATTCTGAACTCAATCGCAGACTGTTTGATACCTAATATTTCCCCGAATAGATCTTCGCTGCTCCAAAGAATCCGCCAGATTGTCCGGAGTAAATTTTAGTAATGGCATCCGACTGTTCTGCTGTTGCACGCTGGTCAATATACATCGCAACTTTCCACTTCGGTCCAGTCAGCATGTTCCCAGGGGCATGAAAGAAAGCTACCACATTCAGATTATCTAAATCAATATTACCAAAGTTACCTCCATTGATATGCCATGCAGGTATTACATCACAAAAGCCCTTATCTGGATCAGCCATAAATATGCACGGACAAATTATATCACAATTACAGCTTTCAAAATAATCACCTTCAATCTTCCAGGAAGGTGACGATAAGCTGGGATCAGATTGATAAGTGGCTGCAGAAGACATAGTAGATCTGTAATACTACCCAGAATATAAGATTTTATCTACATTATTAATTGTTTAACAAAGAGATTGTAACCAATATCATGACGATGCATTCTACTACATTTCAACCATATCGAACACTGTTCCATAGTGGAACCAAAAAGCTTTTAGAATCATGCAGATGGATTTACAATTAATATAACCCATAATGCCAACTTCGAAATCGAAGTTCGCTACAGATGAACATCAATTAGTAGAAATCGATCTTGGTCCCAAATTCATAATACCATATGTGATACCAAGAGGCGTTTCGTTTCTAAATAATCATATAAGCGCGCGTTACTAAGAGATGATATAACTCAATACCGCTTCTCAAATGCATTTTTTTTAATACCCTATTCTAGTGCTAATTGAAAAGATCATTTCAGCTATATTATGTGCATTAAAAATTCATAGCTATATTCTATTACCAATGACCTGGAGTTGGGTGGCTAAATAATATTATGTTTAATCGCACAGTATTTGTGGTAGTAATGCCTAGGACGTCCGCTACTTACAATAGCATGATTGTTTGTGATGCGCCCTCCGCAAGAAATACAAAGTCCATTCTGCTTAGTTTCGATTATTCTGAGAATACGACTTATTTTTTCGTTGGGATTAATGATTAGTGGAAGTATCAGATCAGTGAGTACCAGAGTAGAAGCTAATGAGACTTTTTATATATTAAAGTAGATTGAATACGCAATATATTTTGAGTAACATGACTGAAGCTAATTTTAAGTGATTATTACAATATTCGATATGCGAGGAACGGTTAAGTCTGCTTTAACATTTACGACTAGATTTAGAATCAGATTTAACCTGTTGAATCGTCGGTAGGCTCTGCACTACCTGATAATTAATTTGCGCAATTAAAGAATCGAATATCAAGACTCGACTGTGGAAGGAAGATGATGTGCCTCTCAACATTTATTTTACCAAGCCATTCTTGAAAATAGCCCGTTTGTAAGGGAACCATAACGTCAACCATGTGTGTTGACTCATGAACTACATAAAACTATTATCCAGTCAAGTCCGTTTAGGATCTAGCGAGAGAAATTCAATATTACTCCGGATGTTCTGGGAGTTATACATCTTGGCAGGGCCCATTTTATCCTAAAGATATTGAAAATTCCAAGTGGTTAAAATATCATTCCAAGATCTTCAATTATGTTGTTACACACGACAAGAGACTAAGGAATTTCGATGAAGATCAATTGGATTACTTCTTTATCAATCTCTGAACTAATCCAGTTGCCACCAACCATACAGATTGTAGAAGGTCTGGAGGCCTTAAAGAATATCCTTCCACACCTTGACAGAAGTTTCAGATATGCCGTAGAAAGACATAGATCCTGGTTTCAAGATCTTGCGTACAATCTCTTCGCAAACAATAAGATGTGTTTCGTATGGAGTCAATATGCAGATATACATACTCCTCCAATAGTCACTTCGGATTTTGTATTTGTAAGATTCATTAGTGACAGAACCATACAAGAAAAAAATTTCGGGCAAATTCAGATTGATAGGATAAAAGAAATGAAGAAGGTCGCGCGAAACTTCAAGGATAATATTAATGAAGGAAATTTATCAAATGTAAGGTGCTATCATTGCACCAAACAATCATTACGCCGGCTTTGGCCCAGGTACAGTAAATATCTTCAGACAATTGTTGGGTCTAGAAGAAGCAAAATGGGGAAATGAGTATGATTCAAAGGATGATCTTGGCGAGAGCTATAATGGGAACAAGAATAATCGCTCGTCTGTCCTACTTTTTCAAAGAAGAATTGAGTAAAGTCTGAATTGGTCGATATTCTCACTATAAGCCATATCATTTTTTTCTATAAGACGGAGTTCGACGTATCGCCGATACCTTCTAATTCAGATTTGAAGGCACAAACACACATTAATAACGATTGATTTTCAATGATGTTGGGAGATGTCAAGTCTCCCGATGCGTCATTCCGTCAAATACAATAAAATTAGATTTCGAATAAGCCTTATCACAATTGAAAATATCTGAACTATGTAAAATGATTGAATATTCGATTCAATCTGGAAGATATCCTCTAGATCAGGAAACTGAAAGACAATTGTCGGGTCTCGTGCAAGTAATCAACAGATCTTCGTCTGATGACCTCAAAGAGAGTGACATCAAAATAGAAGTAAGATTACAAGATCTTTACGTATTGAACAACTACATTCAAAGTATCCAACATCTACCAGGAGTCATTGAAATCGATGCATTAGATTCCTTTAAGATGCTGAGTAGGCGTACTGGAAGAAAAGAGAAACCTAATATTTCATTTCATTCACCGAACTAGGACATCATTATTTCAAAAATTTGGTATTTAGAAGGGATAAATACCATTATACAATCCCTTTGAGGCTATTCTGTCAATGGCAATCGAACCTTTAGTGTACTAATTCTATTCAAAAATCCGATTTCATTTTCAAATAAAACTTAATATTCGGTAGGTATTACCATGGAGAGCTTGAAAGCTTATTCAGATTTTAGACTTAGGTTTTTCAAGATCACTAAGGTTTGAGTTGTCGTCATAACCAGTTGATTGACACTATCATAGCCAATCTTGGAGAGCCATTGGCTCAGATTCAAATGTTTATATAAAACTAAGAAAATGTAGCGTTACTGTAGAAAAATAGATGGAATGGATGGACGGATGGAATCCTATACTGTTAAAGCATGAAAGTTATCCACCTATTGTATGCATCAAATTCAAAGAAGATTTTAATGCGTTTGCCTTAATGATCTTGATTATCCCTTCGGGCTTTTTCACCACATTTTCTGCAATCTTCTTCTTAATATAATAATTTGGCTTGCCGCTTCTCAGCATATTCCTAAGATCATATCCTGGGTTTTCATAAAGACATGTCAACAATCTGCCATCTGAAGTTAGTCGCATTCTATCGCAGCTGGCGCAGAAAGGCTCAGTCATTGATGGGATAAATCCAATTATCCCCCTTCCATCACAAAATGAGAAAAGTGTAGCAGGATCGGATTTATGGTTTTGGTTGTAATATTTATTTGGATTATTCATGTGGTTTATACTATTGGTATCATTGGGGTCGCAATTTGAAGTATTATTTAAAGGCATCACTTCTCCCAGGTTTCTAGTTATCAGATCGATCATTTCTCTTTTACTATAAACCAAATTTGATTGCCAAATTCCGCTCCCATCTAATGGCATAAATTCTATAAAGCGTACTATGTGTCCAGTATCTCGTGCAAAATTAGCAAAATCAACAATTTCATCGTCGTTCCACCCTCTTATTACCACGGTGTTAATTTTTACATTTAAGCCGGCACTTTCAGCAGCACTAATGGCTTCAATTACTTTGTTGAAGCTATTTATGCCGGTTATCTCTTTGAATCTTGATGGTCTAAAGGTATCGAGACTTATATTAACGCCTTCAAGTCCAGCTGCTTTCAACACTCTGGCTTTTTCTCCAAATAACATGCCATTCGTTGTCATGCTAATTGATTTAATACCCTCTATCCTGGTCAATGTAACTATGAGGTTCTCTATATTTGGTCTTAGGAGAGGTTCTCCTCCTGTCAGTCTTATTCGCTCTATGCCAAGATCCGCCAGAATAGAAACAAGCCTTGAGATCTCACGATAATCTAATATATTATGCTCATTAAACCATCTAACCTTTCCTCTTGGCATGCAATACATGCAACGCATATTGCATCTGTCTGTAACTGAGATCCTAAGTTTTTTTGCAATTCTACCAAAGTTATCAACGAGTACCTTCTTGCCCTCACGATCATCATGTTCATCTATTTGATGCTGTCTCCTTTCCACCTCCCTTATTTCCTCCCCGTCCACCTTACAGTATCATACAATTCGATAACCACAATTTTAGCCTTTAATCCATCCTCGCTATCTTGTAAATCATTTTTCTAATCGTTTGATTTGTTCCAGAAAATAGTGCTTCCATCCTATAGGTAAAGCATCAACTTTTACTGCACGTCGCATCGTTTGGAAATCCTCCCTTTCAATTGAGTATAGTCGCGCTATGTCACTAATAGTAATTCGATTTGGATCTTTTGTAATTTGCTCAATCGAATCACCTGTTGCGACTTCACCTTCCTTTGATACCTTAAAGTATATTCCAGAACGGCCGCTAGCCAGAAACTTTTTGATGATATCCATACGTCCGAATTTAACCCCAAGTTTGTAACAAGGCATCCGTGGCTGTGTTGCTATTAACAGTGGCAGATCCTATTCTAAAAGTATCACCTACGTTAATCTCGCTCTCGATCAGTCCTTCTACGGTAAGGTTTTCTCCAAACATTCCGCTTGGCATCGCTAAATCGGGAAAAACGCTGTGCCAATATGCGTAATGCTTCACAGAAGATGCATAAACTGCTTTATCAGGCCCACCATGCACAGTTAAATCTGCTTGTCTGTCACCGTCAAGATTAAACGTTTTCAACCTTATACGTCCCTTAACTGGCTCTTTGAAAATACCTGTTGTTAATTTCTGCCCCTCAAAATCAATCTCTTTTGGAAGGGATACATTGACAGAAAGTATTCTAGCCGTCATTCGTGTGCCTCCGATTGAAGGATATTTTCAACACACGTATATTATGTCACAGATATTTAAGTATCTGGGAGCACAGATTAGCAGATATATTTGCGCAGGTATATGTAACTGGCCCTTGCGATGAGGAAGCAACTAATATCATCATCATCTAATGTGAATCCAACTTTAAACACAAGCAGCACAACAGCAACGCCTGTTCATGAAGGAAAGCGACCACCACAGTAACAGAAGGCTTGCGGTCCAGATAAACTCAGATAATAGTCAAATAATCACAGATCAACAAGATGCTATATTCGGCCAGCTGTTTCAAGGGAAGAAGAATATAGACCAAAACAAAGCAAATGACTTTGACTTCTGTCTGTACATTCGTTATTTAGTGTGCTATGCTATGTCTATTCTGTTTTATCGCCTTTGTTAGATGCAGCTGACGGGACTAATCACCTCCAGGTGTTTATGAATTGGAGCTGGATGCATGATTACAGATGTAAAGAGCAGACGAATAGGGATTGCAGGAAGAAATAAGGAATAAGAAACGAAAAAAGAGATCAGTCGCTTATTGAGACAAAGTTGCTGCCAAAGTTGGTGCAGCTACTTCCATCTACACATCCATCAATGCTTTGCACATTGCTTTGTTCCACTGTATTCCCTATAGAGGACTCAAACAGAGCTGTGTTCTCAGCAGCACTAAAACATACAGAACCTTGAGCACATCCAAGGTTTGTTTGCAAGTTTTGCTGGGTCAATATATTGCCCCTACCTATGCCTTGTTGTGACGCATAATTAATTGCATAATTCTGGCATAAGGAACCGTCTAGACACTGACCATTCATCTGAATGTTAGAATGAAAAATGGTATCGGCTACAGAGAAACCTTGTGATGCTAGATTGAATGCTTGATTGAAGCATCCAGATCCGACGCAATCAATGTTAAACTGATCATTAGATTGGTAAATGTCACTAAACTGCGTAGCAAACTGTAACGCTTGATTAAGGCCTTCATTACCAGCAGCAGCTCCAGGACCCATTATCCCCAAGTTTTGTTGGTTGTTGTTTTGCAGTACAATATTTGGAAAGCTAGACTGCAGAAAAGCATAGTTTGTTGATAAGTTGATACAACTAGCATCGGAGCATATTGCATTTAACTGGAATGCGTTTTGGTTAACGAATGCATCACGGAAAGAAACGTCAGCAAAATTGGTATATGGAAAGAGGGGAGATAGTGGTCCATTGAAGCAGCTTGCAGCACTCATACAATCTATATTGTACTGCTGCTCATTTTGAATTATCTGGTTACCGAATGCATAGGCTTCCTGTGCCCCCAGTATAGACGATAAGTTTCCTGCTGTAGAAGCAGTCATGGCTACTGCAGCCGTCGTCGACATCGCTGTGCCGGAAAGTTTACAGCCGTAGATACGCCTTCTTTCAAGTCATATCGCGATATTGGTCCATTAGCGCCACTTATTCTTATATATGACAATATTCAGTAATATTCTTACTTTTTATTCTTATATAAGTAATCTGAACGATTTTGCTGTAAAAGTGATACTTTGCCGATTTTGAGGTAATCTTCTTTCGTAAGGCTAGTGGCTATGGCTCTCCTCTTGTCTGATAGCAATCCATTCCCAGATAGGTTAGCAGTCACAGTGTCTGCAACTTTGCTCACAAACCATCTGGCTTGTTGGCTCAGGCAGCAACAAAAGCAACAATCGCGCTAGCAGCACGGTTTGAATGAACGATTGAATGAATTTCATCGCTGTTTAACGAGATGAAGCAAATGCTTGTCAACCTTGAAAAAGGAACCCGGAAGAAGTTGGTTAAAGAGTTCCACCAGAGGACTGGTAACGAACTCCAAGATGAGTGGTATGAATCTGAGGATTATGAAGACTGGATGAGGTCACTACATCCTGACTATGATGAGGTTGTTAGTCGTCGCGAACAAATAAGTAAAGTAAACCGTTAGTTACCTTGGGTTCCCGCGTTTGCAGAGCCTCAGAGACTCATCCAGATATTACTGCCATCATTTAATCATCGCACGACCAATTTTCTGCCTGGTTTCAAGAGTCCACTTCTTACCACGATCGATTTAATATCTGCAGAACGTTAGCATATAGTTCATCACCAGATGTTAACAAGAACTTGAAGACACCACTTCCAACATTGGTGTTATCAGAAGGTGGGGTACCTACTACACATATACTAGTAGTTAAGATTACACGTACTAATATTTTTAAAGCAAAGGAAGACTAAGGATAAGTTGAGTTGATTTCAAAATAATGCCACTGGCAGCAATGTTGAAGCCTTCAACTCGGCCAGTTGTCGAGGTGACATGTCCAGATGCTAACTGCGGATATGTTACGACAACGGTACGAGTCAATAGTCAGTTCATTAATTGCAGCAAGTGTCACAAGGCAATAAAAATATCCTTTAACAGAAAAAAGGCGGAAGGAGGGAATTGACTTGGTACCTCAATCTTCTTTCCGCTTTGATTGCCGTTGTGATACACAGCCCTTCATGCAGAGGTACGAAGACCGATTCGTTCGAGCGATAGATCATTCTACTGAATTTAGCGCTAGACGATTGGATTCTCTTCGCTTAGGGAGTGGTACGCTTGACTAACATACAGCAATCTGGAATAAATAATTTCGCGATCCAAAACGCCTGCACTGAGTACCTTTGGGATCAAGTTACTTCTCTATTTTGCAATCGCGGCCATCCATTGCCTGTTCATTCTCGCAACAACGATCCTAGGCATAGTCATTGTGTAATCCGCGGATGCCCCTGTAGTTATTGCACACCGTACAAGTCATGCGTCCAAAGAAACGGCCACTCGCGGAGGGTTCATGGTAGATGACGAGAACTACGAAGGACACTTTGTTCACAGAGAAGCCCATCAAACATTATGAAGATATTGGACTAAGACCTGTGGGGATATTTCTTCCCAGTAATGCCGCCGGGTTAGAATGGAAAAAGGCATATCCAGATCCCGAATTTCGATGGTCTACTACTACACTACCGATTAAGCAAGATCGGTATGCGTTCGAAAATGGTGCTACGATGCTCGGACGCACGCACATTAAAGACCCAGAAACAGGGCAATATTATAATCTAAATGTATTAGATACCGTCATCAATTAATAGATGCATCCTCTTGGGACTGGGTAACGGACAGGTTACGAGATCTAGTTAAGGAGTTCCTATTAAGTGTCGGAGTAGTAAACGGTGATTACAGCCAGAGTCTACTTGATGTCTTCAAGAAATCCACGTTTGTCACAAAGACTCGGAAGGCGTATGGTCATCGCAACTTTTGGCTGTCAAGACAGCAGAGGAAGGCAATTGGAACCGCTGATTGCAGAAAGGGACGCGAGTTTGAAATCAAGACTGATAACTCTCTTGGTTTATGCACATTTTTTCCATATAAAGTTTTTAAGATTAGGAAGGCCCTATGTAGGAGTAAATATGGCTAAGGTTCCAAAGGTTCCATATGGTATCCGAGTGTTCTCAGAAATAATGCACTTGAATCTTGAGCTGTGATTTGTGGTTGACTTATTTTCTTTCCCGCAGTATTGGTCATACGCGATTATACTCATTGTATAAACACAATCCAGCCAGTTAAATGCTCCTTGAATCCCATTTCTCCGAAACTATTCTTCCAAAGTAATTTGCACTAATCTATCTGGTTCGGTCGGATACAATACACTATATCATCTAATTCTATTCTAACATTTTTATCATCCAGATCTGGAAATACAATATCAATGATCTTTTTCATAACATCATTTTGATCAATGGCAACTTATATACTCAGATGTATTATGCCGGTTAATTTCAATCTTAGGAAGACTATTACTCATTGATACTCAATCTATGCTAGTATAATGTATTTACGTCACGTACCATGTACCACTCTTACTGCCGTCCCCTCTCGAGATCTTGCATTCTAGCTGTCAAAGCCATTAATTGATCAGAAAGGTGTGCTATGGCATCATCCTTCATCTTATCCCTTTCTCTAAATGACTGGTTTAGCTCTTCTAGTTCCTCTGTTTTGCTTTGAATATCTGCACCTTGTCTTTCGAGTTGATGCACATTCAGAAACGTAAGAACTAAAGCGTAGGATAGGTGAGTTCGAAAATATTTAGGAGTATTACACTGAAGAACAGATTTGGCAGATGAGATATGGAGACAACATGCAGATCATACCTGTAACATCCATCATTCAGAACCTGATAGTATCGCTAAGACCAAAACGTAGAATTAAAGATAAGGTTAGAATTCTCAAATATTGTAAACCCACAAGATCCAAGTTCTAGTTATCAAGTTATAGTTAGAACCAGAAATGCAGCGAATGTTGTGATGGATGGCCCTACTCTTTCTGTAGCATATAACATAAAGCAGATAGGCACTGATGATTTAGAAAACGGTGCAATTACAACCGACAAGATACTCCAGGGGCGGTAACCGGAAACAAGTTAGAAGGGACGACAAAACTAGAATTTGGTACGTGTACGAGGTTCCTGCCTTCGATTCCTCCATTACAATTCAGGGACATAATTTGCCCTACCCCACAAGGGGTACAACCTGGTGATCAGATTGTTGTAGAACATAGTAGCCTTACGATTTGTTGCCCTGAACCGGTACATACCAATTCGGTCATCTCCACCAGCGGTCTTGCATTTGGATTCATAAATCCGAGTGAATTCTATTTTACTTATAGCGTACCCGTAACAATAAGTTATATTATTTTTAGAACTCAATAACACAAGAACGAAATATGTGTTATAGCCCTCTTGTGCATCTGTTACCCATATTTTTATCAGATTTGGGATATAACTAAACAGATTATTCTATCAGAACTCGCTTTATGCGTCTTTGAACCTCCGAAGAATCTCTGATTAACAGATGAACTTGAGGCTTATGTACTAGTCGATACAATTACTACGACCATAGCATTGTAAGAACAATGACAGGTATTTTATAACCTTCAATCGAACTCTCGAATCTCATATAAAAGTTCCAATATAAAATGGGTATTCCAAAATAACCTAGGTACGGTAAGTAAGTATGGACAAACGTTAACCTATACAGTAACCAATGCTGTCAACGTACCAGCAGGTACAAAGATAAGATTAGAGTTTGCGAATAACAATAACCCACTAACTCCCAGTGCTAATTATCAGGTTATAGTTATGACAAGAGGTGACATGACTTTTAACTTATCGCAGGAGGCAATTAAGAAGTGGGTGATGAATTCGAAATGAGAAGTCTAATCAGAAATAACTTGATTCGTTGTTTCCAGTTCCTTCTTACAACATGCACATAGGTATACCCAACTACCTGCCAGTTGAACCTGGTAGCCCCTTCACTATTTCTACAAAATGTCCATGTTACGCTTTTTCTTGCAAAACTGCCCTCCTCAACCGTTTTCATCCATTTTTGTCTTCCTATCATCATTGAAAACTATCTCTAAATCGAAAAACTGTGTATATACAAAATATATTCACGGGATTAGCCAGGCCAAGGTCGATATCGCAATATGGTAACCAGGCTATTGCCTTGCCCTATCCACTGTATGATAGTGTGCGATTGAGGTAAAAGATTAAAAGAGCTTTCCGGAACTTGGTTACCCTTATGCCTCCATAGAACCGAATAAACCTTGTCAGCAACTCACTACCCTAAGGTGTCAAGTCAAGAGAAATTTTGACATGTTCATTGAGACATAGTCGAGCTATTGGTTAAGCTATAACGTTATCTAGAAGAATAACAACCTATATTTGTCGTATGTGAAAAAATTTATAGTGCCGACCGAACCTCTAGTTCAACTTGCAGACCGGCCAATCATATCATCTAGCAGTGATATTGATACATCTGGCCTGGAACCATTGGAGATACAGTTGATTGCTAAATTGATGAAGTTGTATATATACATTGAATTTTTATCTTTAGAAATCCATATTTATGCATTTAACTTTGCCAATTGAGAATGTTATCTAATATCATGTCTCGATTCATACCGCAACTATCATGTCACGATAAAACTAGTATGTCGTGAAAGTGTTACTATGGAACAGTGATGTCAACTCCAACTACCAAAACTAGCTTGATGGTTTTAGACACTCTGTGAGTGATCATCACGAATGCAGAAGCCATAGCTTTTACTGTATTGGTATTTCACCGTACTTTACCAACTGTCCCGTTCTGCTGGAACTGAGCTCCTATAGGTCGGGAATCAAATCAATTTTGTTTCTGCTATAGGAAGACCCGTTGATGATCGTTGGGTTTTCCATGAAATAATATTATTCAATAATACGCAAAGCGAATCATTGTCTTTACTAAATAATAGTATCGGTTTATCCAAGGATACTGTTGGCAATGAGCCAGATTATATCTGACTATAATCTAACTAATTTGGTAAGTCTTCTCAGATGAATTCTATGTTACGAGATCCTGAAAGTCATCACTTCACTTTTTTTTAATTATAATCCATATTTTATTTATGTTCAGGCTGCTTTATCCAAGATTTGGGTTTTTGCAGACTTGGATTATAATGACATTTTACACAGTTTATCTGCATATTAAAACACTGCTTAAACTTTCAGATTCTGAACATTCATGGTGCCATAAACATTTCACTAATTGTTAAGTATTGTCCTTACATCTACCAAAGGACTACAGATCCTGTGATAATAGAAATGATTCGATAATACAACGAGTAAAACTCTAATTCGCTAAGGCGTCCCGGACTTTTGATGATAGGTTAGAAGAAGACACGAACTATGACGACGACCGTCGAGAATGGCGAAGGTGCTTTCGACAAGGAAGCAACTAGTCATGATGACTTATTTGATGCATTCCGTTTATCTCTGCAGTTCTGGCATTAGCCTTCGGTCAGCAGACGCCAAGCGTGATACTCTACTACTGCTTCTCGATTGCTGTTTTTGTCGTTGTCGCTCTGCTTTATGAACTCTGCAAAGTTTGTACAATCCATTATACTGTTACAGTAAATGCAAATCCATCTCATCTTATCTCACTGTAAAGTACTCATAACGCAGACATTGTTTATATAACATTCTTATATAGTTCTGAAACAATGAGATGACGACGGTGGTTCTGCATTCTTCACTCTCTTTTTGTCCTTTCACAGATCATTGTATTCTCTCGACCCACCGAGATGCCACTCAGGTGGTTCAAAAGGATCTGCATAGTAATGCGTTTCATGTGCGATCTTACCATTTCTGAACTCCATGATACCTACCGCATTAATTGGACGCCTATCATTATAGGTGATAGCTAATTCAGTTATCCAGAGATTTTCTTCTCTACGAACTCGCAGGGTTTTAAAAGTGACTTTAGCGGGGTAATGTGACCTGAGTTCGTATCTGTCGTGCTTACCGTTCGCCGGACTGTACATTATGGCAGCTATTTGTTTTGTTCTATCATAGCTTCCGTAATGAACAAGATTGCTCAACTCTATTCTTTCAAATCTTTCTGGCTTTTCTGCTAGATATCCTAATGCAATTATGCCTATGGGCTTAATTGTTGATGCTTCTCAAAATAATAAAAGTTTCTTCTAGATTGCACCTCTCCTCTCTCCAGACGTAGGAGCAGGAGGAGTAGATTTCCGCTCTTCCGACTTTCTTTTTGCTCTTGAGCTAAACAATATCCCTGTTAGTACTGCAAAGGCACCCACCACAATTCCATACATGAATACTTGATCTGCCATAACTACTAATGCAGAGAGTAAAAGATAAAGTTATACATACAACCACGCAACTAGACGACCCCATATTCACTTGAGGCAGACATATTTACTTATTAGATGCAAAATAAACAGGTTAGCTCCGATGATGAATTTTGCGTAATTTTATTGGTTATTCTTGAAATAATCTATTTATTAATCTAGCTGTGGAAGTGACTGGATTCCCGAAGTCAAGCAATGACATCCATAATCAGTTACGGAGGCAGGCAGCAGAAAAACTAACTACTATTCGATTTAAAATATTATAATTAATCACTACAGTATGAAGAATTTCTGAAATTGATATAGTAATATCTCTTTAGATTACCTGCTAAACTACTAATTTCTTTTATATCATTAAATTCATTTCTTCTATGTACTGCTATTCCCAAGGAACGCAATTCATTCAACCACTACTCATATTTTCCAGAGCATTCATGCAGGATGACCAATACAGCCCTTATATTTTTCCCGTTATTATTAGGTGCGAATACATGCTTCAAAAGGTACATCACATCATATTAGGTACGTCTAGTAAACTTGAATACTTACTACACTTTTTATGGTAGATGGCAGGCGTAGGGGGTTCACCTACGGCTTGTTAATAAATATAAATAAATACGATTACCACTAATTACTAGTAATGAAGGTGAGATGGTCAAGAAATGTCTTACCAACAACAACAACAACAACAAGCGGAACAACAAGTTCCGGTTAAAAGAAGGTACAAGAGAAACTAAGAAAAAAGATGCACAATCGAACAATATTTCAGCTGCTAGAACAATTGCTGAGATTCTGAAATCTGGCCTAGGACCTAGAGGAATGGACAAGATGCTTGTGAATTCACTTGAGGACGTAACAATTACAAATGATGGTGCAACGATTCTCAAAGAGAATTGATGTGCAACATCTTGCTGCAAAGATGACATGTATCTATTCAAAGGGATTTAAATCTCTGTGATGTGTATTTATCTATAATAAGGTGTATTCGGTTTGTGCTTAAAAACTGTAACATAAGCGATATTTGTAGAAGAAAGCATTCCCATATTCATATTCTGACTGACCCAACAAATGGAGAAGTTATCTGTATCGATTGTGGAGCAGTCATTGCTGAAACTGGTCCTGAGTGGAGTGCTTTTGCTTACGTTGAACTCAATTTAAAAGGTAGGGCGGGAATGCCAGTGTCTTTAGCCATACATGATCAAGGACTTTCTACAGTGATTGGAAGAAATAAAAGAGATTTTTCTGGCAAAATAATTGATGATTCAACTATGCGGTCACTAATCGAGAGAGTAAGGATCTGGGATTATCGTACGCAAACCAAGGATTCAAAAGGGTGGAGCCGGAAATATGCATTTCGCCAGCTCGATAATTTAAAGGAAAAACTGTCATTACCTTATCCTGTGGTGGAGAAGGCGGCTTATATTTACAGAAAAGCTCAACGAAATGACATAGTAAGAGGTAGAACTATAACTGGGGCGATGGCAGCGTGTGTATACATTGCATGTAGAGAAGCTGGAATACCAAGAACATTTGACGAAGTGGCGAGAACCACTAATATTACACGTAAAGGGGTCTCAAATGCGTATATTGCAATAGTGTTAGGACTAGAGCTTAAGATACCATTGATAGATCCTATTATGTATTTAGTTAAACTGGCCAATAAGACACATGTTGACGAAAAGATAAAAAGATATGCCTTAGGCTATTTGAAGCAGATCATAGATAGCAATATATCAGCTGGCAAAGATCCAATGAGTATTGCAGCAACAGTTCTCTACCTTGCATGCTTGAAGTATGGTGATGAGAGTAAAACTCAAAGGTACTTCGCTGAAGCAGCTGGCATATCAGATGTCACAATAAGGAATAGACGCCAAGAACTACAAAACAAGATCCCCTCTATGACTTCAAAAAATAGTAAATCAAGGCGAGAGACTGATCAGGATCACGAACTCTAGATCATCATATTCATATTACATACTACCTCATGTATAGATAATTTAGATCTGCAAGTACTCTTGTCCTATATGTGCACAGGTTTTTAATTATTGGAGCATCATGTGTTAGTATAATTCTTCTTATTTTTTCCCATTTAATTTAATATTTACAATATTTCATTTAATGATGATCTATGATTTATTTTTTTTATCACAGCAGATGCTACTGCCGTGGAATAGTGAGAAGCTGTGTTATTAATGCGGCCAAGATAATCGAGTTCTTACATGAAGAAAGGATAAGAAGAGTTCACTCCTAACTTGAGTTGCAGGTATCTGAGTATGCCTTATTCATAACTTAGGCTTTGACATGAAAGATTGGTTATAAGCCCTTTGGCTTGGGATTTGAGGCACTGATTGGTTAACTAATATAACCTCAGCTCGTCCAAGGCAATCTTGTCTTTTATTCTCATGAAGTAATCTGCTATGTGGTCAGCATCCTGGCCAGCAGAAATTTCTCAAATATTCAGTGCTCTTAAGCGTGTAGCTTGCTGTAATATCTTCACGAAAGTATCTCTGTCTGTTAGAGCATGAAGTAGATCGTGATTATCTCTTATCTGGATCTTTGGATTTTCCTTTCTCATGATCTGCAGGTATACTCAAAACCTCAAAGACCTGTTACAAACTCCTTATTCCACACAGATTCCAGGTACTGCAACTTTCTTGAACAGATGAGGAGATGCCACTGTACTGGCATCTTGAAATGTTCGACAGATTCCCAAACTACGTAGTTAATGAAGGTACCGCTTCCACCTATACCTTTGTGTAGTTGTGTCGAGATGAATCCTGGCTGCTCCTTAAATTTCCCAGCTTCAGTTGCCCATCCTTTTAGAAACTGATCGAATTCCTCAGGGTCTATACTGAATTTGTTCATCAATATAACTGGACCAACATCTTCTTCCATCTGCGTATGAAGTAGAGAAATCAGAAGTCCAAGAATAAATCAAGCCAATACGAAAGAAGATGAAAGCGTGACAGAGATCCATATGCTAACTAATTATGCAAACCACAAATAATGTGTTTATGCTGGATGCTTTCTCCTCTAATTCTCATACACTATATGATGTTAATTGTTGTTATATATTGGCAAAATGGATTAGATGTATATGTTAGTTGAATGAAGGCTAACCTGTAACTTTTCTTAGTTCCTCAAGTAGCATTATTAGCTCGTCTTCATTTCCAACTACATGATCTGAAAAGTTCACCGGCCATGGAGTGGGAACAGGGTCATTTGCCAGTAGAATCACTTTCTTATTTGAGTTCTTTGCTATATACATTTCAATCCCAGTACCATAACTTGGTCTATCTGCTACTACAACAATAACGTCTGCCTTTTCCATGAACTGTAAATCATGGCTCACGATCTGTTGTGATAGCTCTTTCTTATCCCTGAAATCTCGAATATCTGAATAATCCATTCCTTTATGTACTAGGTGATCAACTATATCAATTCCTTTTTGATGAAGAGCAGCATACATTCGTCTTATTTTATCAACACCGCCATAACCTATCGATCCACATACCATTACTCTCAAATGATCTCATTTTATAGCTAATGTTATAATGTATATTTCGGTCTGTATGTCCACGACCTATCTATTTAGCTATGACATACATCGAATATGCTTAAGCATTGTTCACAAAAGTATTTTTCACGTGAAGTACGAATAACTTTGACATCTCTATTCGTTCGGAAGCAGCTGTTACATCTTAGGATGAAATCATTAGTATCAGGATCCCATTCTTCCATAGATGATTTCTAATCTTTGAAGGTATTTAATAGTGTGTTGTAAGCCGTAGGTATGCGAAAAGTAATGTCTGCAGTATTTGATACGGCCAATGGATATTCTAATATTATTTATTACGCTTGATACAATCTAACTTCTGTTCTAAGACCCCTTTGAGAACATAGGGCAATAAAGCACCACTTAAAAGTGGATTCTCTCAAGAAGTATGACAAAAATAATTAGTGTGATAGGAATCAATAAAAGCGTAGATAACTGAATGTAAATAGATACAATAACTGCAATCATTTTATGTCTGGACCTGTACTACACGACAAAATACAAATAAAAGAAAGAAGAGAGAGTGTTTTGGTTCTTCTTACTAAGGGGATGAAAGGCTATGAAATAGCCAAAGAATTAGACGTTGATGCATCGACTGTGAGTAGAGATATCCAATATTTAACCTCCCAATCACATAACTAACTAAATTCATTGGCTAGGGAAGCCCTTCCATTTATTTATCAAACCTCAATAGAGGGAATAAGAAATATACTCAAAGAATGTTGGAAAATTTATGGTGCTGAGAGTAACAATAATGATTCTAAGAACAAATATTAGCATTTTGCGAGATTGAATTTCAAGTAAAGAGATTGTTTAGATTTAGATTCATATCCTTTCTAAAATTAAAGTGACACCTGAACAAGACCATGACCTACACCCTTTGGATCACTTATTACCACCACTACTAATCAACCATAACATAATAGATATTGCCAACATAACCAAAGCAAAACCAAATGTAATCTTAACTACTATATTGTCCAGACCTAATATCTCTCTAAAGTCGATCATACTTTTAACTATCTTTAGCAGTAACCTCTGTTAACGCCCTTAACGCATATTTCAGTATTATTCTTGTTAATGAGGTAGAATAAATTTGTGACCTAAGCTATTACTTGTTAACCTCCTTCTATCCACCCTTTAGTATCCAAGAATTTTACATTAACTGTCACCGATACGTCTATCATATCTTCGAATTTGTTTTGTTCATTGTCTGGAATTTCAATGACGATTTTATCATGTTGTTTATTAACGCGGCTTAGAAATTCAACTTCCCTAAATATGTCTATCATGACCTCCTATCCCCACTTAACGCATTAAACCTATAAAATTTTCAATAGGTATGATGCTATGTCCATCTTTTTTTAATAAATTGTTAGCTTATCTTATCCGCATTAATGCTAATTTGAGAACTTATTGTATAGGATGATATCATTGGTACTGTTGCGGGCATATTAGTATGATGATCATTCATATCTCAGCTAATGAAGGTTTGAATGATGCTCTTTTAGGTGTGATAATAGTATGCAAATAGCAGGTTAAAAATTCAAATCTATTACCATAATATTGAATGAGAAAAGGTGGGCTGGGCGGCTTAATCTGTTTGGGAGAGTGCACCGAGAAGTCCTACCATCATGCCTACGTTGATGCAGTCAAGAATTTCTTTCCGTGTGGCGGTACTTAATATTGCGGAATACTAAGAACAATCCATTTGTCTACGTTTATGTTAGTTCAAGTTTCAATACTTCTACTGCGGGAACATTCAGGAGAACTTCGCTTCCATTAAATCCTTCTACAAATGACTTAGGTATCTTAAAGACATGCCTTCCCGTCATTAAAAAAAGTGAATCCTTATCGATTGCAATAATATTTCCCCTGTCATCATTGTCACTGGAACGCACTCCTTTTAATACCAGTCTATCCCAATTTTGGATCATTTCTGGTATATTACTTATCCATAACTAATTATATAAAATGATCTAAAATCAGAAATCTTCATCATGTAAGCATGGGCAGAATGTCTCTTATTATCTTGTTGTGATCTGCATCTACCTCGGTTGTAACCAAGAGCAAATGGTTTTCTTCTAACGGAAATGTTATCCTTTTGATTTTCTCATATTCTGACATCGCATATTTTCCTTTACCGACTTTAGATGCGAGGGAGTTCCTTAAAGCCCATCTGGCTAGGGCTTGCAAATTTGATCTTTTAGTTTCCTCGGGAGATAGGAGATTTGTTATTCCTTCACGCTGACCACCATATTTTATCGCACCGGAATCATCACACACACCAGCGAATCTTATCTTGGATTCCAGACCAAGGATGTTTTTGCATAGTCTATCAAAATCCATAGTCATAAGGTAATAAATGAACAAATCTAATAAATATTCTGTTAAATAAATTGGGTAGTATTCTGGGCGAACTGAATTTAATGGAGACTTGTGATTGTAAGCATCGAAAGTGAAAAGACCCTGTTGATAAGTAGGCCTAGTATGTTGGCAATCGATAAGTAAAATATGACTCCTTCATCACTCTTTACCAGCACCCTCTAGCACTACCATTTGCCCCCCTCCATAATTACATGATACCAAGCCCCCCGAACCAGGAGAAAACATTTCTGCGGAGGAGGACAAAAACAGTCCACCAGGTAATTGACCTACTTCAGAAGAAGAATAAGAATTCTTTACATACGTTTGGTCTTCTAACATTACCAAGGATCAAAGCGTAATGAACTCGTATCTGCTTTCTGTGTATTGCAATTGAAATCGTTATTAATTACACTTACTAATACTCTTTTACAAAATGTCAGCCAGGTTCAACGAGAACGATAGTGGTAGCGGTGCATCAGCGAATGTTATTGCAATTGCAGGATTAAATCTTGCTTTATCATATGAAAATGCAGCTGTTGATAGACTGGAAAAGAGGTTATCCGAAGGTATAGTGCCAGAAGTTAAGGATAGGTTGAGACATCATCTTGAGCAGACTAAAGAGCAACAAGAAAGGATAAGAGAAAGGATCAAAGCGTTGGGAGGAAGAGAGCTAGGAATGGAGCCTACATATGAAAAAGGTAAATTACCTATACCAGAACCTCCGAAACAACTAAAGATGATGATTGAAAGCACCGGTTCAGAGAAAGAAAGAGAAGTTTGGGAATCGCTAAATGATTTGATTATAGAAAGAGCAGAAGCTATTATGTATAAAGGAGGAATTCAAGCACTAGAGCTCCTTAAAGCAGATAAAAAAACTGTTAAGGCCTTAGAGAAGAATTTGAAAGAGGAAGAATCATTTGGAAATTGGTTAGAGAAGAATAACCCAAGGATAGCTAAAAGATTAATGACAATGCAGATTGAGGAAAAGAAAAAGTATGGAAAGAAGAAGAAAGTAATAAAGGATGAGAAAGAGGCCGTATCAGCAACAGTAACAGCATCTACATAGGAGATCAACTCTTTCGTTCTATTGAGAGACTTCTTCAGTCATTCAATAGCTGAGTACGGTTTCATCCTTAAAGATAATTTCTAATTCTCGTTCTGATTGGAGATAAAATACAATTGGCAGATGGAACCTCCAAAGAACATTATACTCTTATTATAACAGTTCTTATGATATTTTCATAACCTCATAGCGACGAAGAAGGGCACCTTTGAAAATGGGATATGACAAGTATAATTCTAACTGGAGCGCCTGGTGTAGTGAGCAGATGGATGTTGCTCAGAAACTAAAGGATAGTGATGGATGCTAATATCGGGTTAACTGCAGTAAAGTGAGTGTGTGTTTACAGTGTACATTTCTATATACAACTAAAACAAAAGAACCAGTCAGGTTCAAATGAAGTCAAATTACAATATCAAGATGGGCTAATTGAAAATGATAGATTCCGTATCTGTGTAAAATCACTTAATTTTGACAAATCATCATGTGATAGTACAGGCGAAGAAAAAAGGACAGAACATGTATTCATAAACCTATTCTGAGAAATTCGCCAAATATTCAAGAACAAGAAGGTGAAAGCCAGTCACAAAGTCAAAGCCCACTCTCAGAACAAAGCCCAGACCACAACCATCATATACCTACCGTTTGGCCCAACGGTCATGGAATACCCATATACAAATGGGTCATATTCTCGCACTTTTGTTCCTTCTGGCGTTTCATATTCCCTAACTAAATCTTTAGGAGTGTTTGATTTAAATTGCTTAAATCCTTCTTCGAACTCCCTTTCCATACGATTTCGCATCTCATCAAAGCTCTTAAATACATTGTCAAAAGTCTTTACTGCTAGAGACTTTATAATCAATAGTACAACTCCTTGTAATCCTTCTGTGTATTGAATACAATGCAAGAATTAAGATCGCTATTGATACTACTCTCAATGGAACTTGATATATTGCAAGAAAATTAGAAGCAATGACACCTATTGTGCCAAATGTGGATATCAGAAGAAAGCCTATCGACGAACAACTGCTACATACTCCAGATATGACGCCTAACGCAGATCCTGAAAACAAAGACGCTCTACTAATTCTTATCCTTGAATGTTTGATGACATACACATTCATACTAACCAGTATTCCTAATAGAATAGAAACTATGATAGTCAGGATAAACCCTACAATCGCATCTTCAGGAAGGTAAAAGATCCATATAGGTTCGAAGAATAGTAATTGATCAAACATATTAAACAGAATCCAGAGGGGGATAGCTACGACAGCAGTTAGAGCTATATAGGATGGGATTGAAAAAACATGCCTAACTGATAATGGAAGTAATGATATCATTCGTCTTTCTTACAATCCTCTCTTTTACCTTCTATTGTCCGGAGTCATCTAACTTTTTGTCTATCACTGATTGAAATGCAGGAAAAGGTTGTGCTCCTCTTATCACCTCTGGATCTGAACCGTCGATGCTCTGTACTATGATAAAATTAGGTGTATCAAAAAATCCTTTTGAATTCGCAAGTTCCACATCTTTATCGATAAATTCCTTATATTTTTGAGTATCAAAACAAGAGTTGAACTGCTCTATATTCAATCCTGGTATTTGAGACGCGAACTTCCTCAGGTTCTCTTCATTAACCCATCCTGTATCAATCCCTTGTTGATTTTCATATAACAAATTGTGAAACTGCCAGAACTTTCCTTGATCGTTTGTACATTGAGCAGCTAGATGAGCACCCATGGAATCGAATCCTCTGTTTGGTAAGTGTTTAAATACTAAAGCTACCCGTCCTGTCTGAATATATGTTTCATTTATTAGGGGTTCAGTATTTTTTACAAATCTTGCACACAAATGACATTGAAAGTCACTAAAATCAATTATAGTAATAGGAGATGAAGGATCCCCAAGATATGGCGAACCTTGTTGAATTAATTGTGAAAGAGAGTATTTAGTAGTAGATGGTATTGCAGTCACAAAGGCTGAATCAAAAAACGAATTATGGGAGATCGGTGTAGAGATGATGACAATCATGATGGGTAACAACAAGATTATCATAATCTTGGAGTTCATAATTTTTTTATTCAATAGTAATACTATTCTTTTTATTATAGACAATGTATAAAGTCATTTTGTCCTATATCTAATAGTTCGAAGTTAAATTCAATGGTGTACGCCCAACTATGTACACAGATAGTATGTCCAACTATGTACACGCAGCAATTGCTACCCTGCGTTAGCAATTGGCCAGGTGTACAGCTTACTGTGGTCTCTACTTCTCCTTCTTCTGGATCAGGCATTTCAACTGGACAGTCAAATGGTGGAGATTTTCAGGTGAATCGTCTGTTGCTAATGGTGTAAATTCTTGCGCTCTCCTCCGGTTAATATTCCGGTCCATGTGAGCTCATCATCTCGCATTCATAATATTTATTGTGACTAGTAGCTAATGTTTTTAAAACAAGAGCTTCAGTATCAATTCATTGTCTGTAGTTTTACTACCATCTTGATATACGTTTAATCCGATTTAGGATAAGCAAATTTATGCAAAAACATATCAGAAAATCTTAAATTTTACAAAGTGTGTATGATATACATGATGTATATATTTGCGATCGGAATCCTGGCCACAGTACCTTGGGGCATCATTATTTCTAACAAGCAACCAATTTTCATTGCCAGACCAGCAAGCGATAGCTCAAGGTCAACAACAGGAAACTGCAGTCGGCCAAAAAATTGTACAACAAGGTACAGTTAGTTCAGATGTGGACCCTTTGAAGGGACATGAAGGTCACCAAGCAGCAGTAATTCTTCCCCCAAGGAATGACAGCGCAGTATATTCTGGCACGCTAACATTTACGGCCAGTAAGCCAGTACAGGTAGCAGTAATAAACTTGTACAATTTAGATAATGCAACGACTGCACGAATACCTGAGAAATTTGGAACTCTTCTTACAGCAGATGCACCATGGAACACCAGCGCTACTGTTACTCCTTTGATGATGAATGTAGAGTATTTAGACTCACCCACTATGTCCAAATCTGTACCTTTTGTTGGAAATTTGGTTGCACTTCATACGATGGACGGAGAGCCATTTATTGCAAATTATGTGGTAGCAGCTAACGTACTTAAACCTCAAATAGTCAATAACCTTGATAGTGCAATGGCCACCACTACAAATTCGACTGGTTAATGCTACTGTTCTAGATAATGCCATTAGAAGTGGAGACTTACATAGTGCATGCGCAATAGACAGAGCAAAGTACCTTATCCATTTTCTTCGTGCTATCCACGAATTGATTCGATTCTCTATATCTGCAATGAGAATGCATAATAATATCCGATATTATATTCATTTATGGCTGCAACCACATTTCTGGTCTTTTATAGATTCAAGAGTATGAACAGTGATGAAGCGGCTAAAGCTAAATCTGAGTGGAATGATCTAAGGAACAATTTACCATCAGGAATAGAACTCGCTGGTGAATATAATCACGCTTGGGGAACTGAATATAATGGATTCTTACTATTTGAATCAGAAAGTAGTGATGCATTCCTTGATTGGTGGTCAAAGTTTAAAGACAATATAAGATGGTATATAGAACAAACACATACGATAGCTGCTAGAAGACGTTAGTTAGCAACTACTTGGCGACCGGCCTCAGCATTGTCGCAATTACATAGATAGACCAATCAAGTCAAGTTATGCCTCTACCCAATTAATCCGAATCAAATTGGTTTTGTAAGGCATTACAGGGAAAGTTCGTTTTGTCAGAGTTTCCATAAGTTAAAAAATATTAGGTTAATTTTTAATCATATTCAATTTCGCTGCATTCTTTTCTTCCTTCTTATTCAAAGTTATTTCCTAGTGCTTTTTATTCCAATGATCTACAAAATCATCGATTATTGGCTGAAGACAGCTTTTACATAATTCATTATGCCGTTTTGCAGTTTTTCCAATATTGTTACCATAATTAATGCAATGCCAGCATCCTATAAACGGAGTCAGATAAACTACTCTATATCCTAAATATCTTGAGGTATATCCCCATGCTTCCCCCACTATGCACATCTCTGGCTTGCAAATAAGCAAATGTAAATCATCCCTATCGAGATCGCTTTTAATCAAACGTAACTGACACACAATGGACCATAAAACAATAAAAATGGAGCTAACGAAGTTAAGACCCCTTACCAATTTTGGTTTTGGACTTGATGTATAAGAAAAGAGACAACCAGCAGTGGAGAAATCTATTTAAAAGAAGGAAAAAGACTAGTGTACTTCCATCCTTCTAAAGTAGGAGTTCATCTCTATCTCTAGCCAATCACTTAGCGCTTTATTCATATTTTTAGTAAAACGATCTTTGTGAGTATACCATTTTATTTGACTTGTACTGACAAATTGTATATAGTTGCCTTTATCCAAAAAAATAGGATCGCCACACCTGCACAATTTCTTATCGGATAGACTTCCTTTTCAGGCAGTTAATTTTGATCTTCCCATTTATCCTTAATTTATTTTTCTTCAATCGTTTCGCTGTAGGCATCACAAGTTAATACCATCTTGCATTTGACACAGAATTTCTGATTTGTATCCGACCCTAATTGACAAAACATCAGCAAGACAATGGCAATGCGAATGAAAAGGCAGACTCCTTTCCCATCGGGGTTATTTTCAGCCCAAATTTTACCTCCGTGAGCTTCAATAATGCTTTTTGATATAAATAGACCAAGCCCGGTTCCTATAAAGGACTTGGAAGCAAACTTTGAGATCATCTCTCTATGTCTCTTCTGAATGTTGACAGGTATTATCTGCATGTCTCCCGTCCGCATCAGCCAGAGCTGCCCCTCTGTGTAGTAGTGATAGTTCTCGAATTCACCATTCCTTCTTTTCAGTCGGTCAGAACAGGAGATGCAAATAAGAGAGATCATTAAAGAAAATATGGATCATATCAAATCATTTCAGGAGATTAAGTCACAGGATTTATCGAGAGACGAAATTGATGAAGTGGTTAATTTGGTAAAAAAAGAAATATCGGGGTGCGAAAACTCTGAAAGATGATAGGACATAATTATTTAACTCTAAATCACCAACCTAAGGGAGTCATAAATCTTTTATCCTAGAGTGGTTACCCTTGAGTATAAACAACGCGAGAAGAATGTGAACAATGATAGAAACGATAATTCAGAGCTAAAGAAGGGGGCTGTACATGATGGAAAGTTAAAGCCAGCTCACATAAAATCTACATCATCACCATTAACTTCTCAGCCCCAACAGCAGAAGAGGATTCTAGTGATTGACGATAACCCGGATATTGTGTTTACCTTACGTGTTGGACTAGAAAGTGATCCAACTATGCAGGTTTTTGGTTATGATAATCCAGTTACTGCTCTAGTAGAATTTAAACCTAATTTTTACGATTTATTACTAATTGATGTAAACATGCCTTTGATGGACGGATTTCAATTAGTCCAGAATTTAGTACGTCGGGACCTCAATATCAGGGTTTGCTTTATGACCTCCGGTGAAATAAATATGAATGCAGCAAGAGAAGTGCATCCACTCAAGAGTATTGGATGTTTTATCAAGAAGCCAATCACTGCAAAAGAGCTGTTAAAGCGCATTAGAGCAGAGTTTGAATAGAATCAGAATTAGAGAAACAATTATTCCACCTAGAGCATAATCTTTCGAGTACACGCCATCGGTGATGTTGGTGTCTCTCCGCACTTACTCTGCGGGTTTTCTGTACACTTGGCTGGCCAACGACCTATTAAGTCGATGTATAAAGACCTGGACGACCTATTAAGTGGGGTGGTTGAGGATTAGATGACAACTATGAAAAGCACACAGATCCCATAGGTGACTAGGTTACCTTGCCGGACAAATTAAAAATATTGGATAAATAGGAAAAGATCTTTTCTTTATAGAGGACTAAACTATCAGATAAGGTGTTTCATGTAAAGACTTTCTTAAGATCTGACGTTGCCATATGAAATAACCTATTTCGCAATTATATTGTCTTTCACGTCCATTGCGAAAGCTGGTTCTGGACCAGGGTGAATTAAGAAAATATCTAGACGTTGTAATAAAGGAAGTAAAAAAAGGAGAAAGATCTTCATCACCTAGCTAGTAGTACAAAAGGGGTTAAACTGATACCCTAAAGTTATCCGCGGTAGCTCAAATGATTAAACTAGTATTATTCGTTTGTGTAGTCAGTATTATACATCGTCGATCTAGAAATCAGTGGGCTTCGCACATATCAAAATCACTGAAAATAGTGGTTCCTTAATAAGTTGAGTATTTTAGAACTAAATGTGAATCAGTGCGACATCGAGACGGCGGTACAAGGTGTGTTTTTCTAAAGTCTTAATGTTAATATAGGTTAGTTCTCAGTGCTTTCCTCTTCTTATTACTGTCGCTTCCGAAGAATCATACTGGCATTGAATAATGCATGAATAAATATCCACCTTTATGGAAACTACGGGTTAAAAACTGCTAGTATCAAGATTGTACTTTGGAAGTTCATAGTTCATAAGTACAAGCCTCAACGAATCTAATAGATTGTCATGCGAGGTCAGTTGCTTATCGAGTTTCCACTCATCTGAATCAAACAAAGCGCGAGTATGCAAATATCAAGCAGGATTTGACTCAGGAGTTTTTGAAATTCATAAAGATAAGTGAAGAATGTGAGATTTTTGACTTAAATTTTGGGTTCAGAGTGTTAACAGCCGATTATCATTATATCTTTTATCTACAATTCACGTACGTGTGAAGATCAAAGTATCTACTGTTCCCTTTAATGTTCACAAATCATTTTATGATGTCTCTAGAGGCATAATAAACTCCTATCCTTGGAATGTAGTGCAATATCGCAAGCGACATCATTCGTGAAAATTTGGAACTTCCTTACTAGTAATATCCTTACTCTACTTCCATAAGTCTAAATAAGCGGCTATTGACTCCGCCAATCTTCTATGAAACCACGCCATATCGGAATCGCCTAGGCTTGCAAATCGCTTACTTAAAGCCACTTCATTCTTAAAAATCTCAACTAAACGAGCCTTTTCTCTGGCTTTATCCCTATCTAAATACTTGTCTGTCACCTTTAAAAGTTCGTCTAACTCTGATTGCCTTTCTTCTGGACTTGACATAAGTTGACTTGATGCTTCTAAGTTTTAAGGGTTAGTTAGTCGTATATTAAATCACATTGGGATATATGGAATTAATGGCAAGAACCCAGAACATAGAAATCATAGGTAATCTGATTGATAGTTTTGTTCATGCCGAACTCTACTGCAATGATATGATGGCTCCTATTTTATCCATCCGATTATCAATTCAAGATCTCTTAAAGTATTGTGTATTGCATGAGCCATTGCTCTATGCTGTGATGCTACAGTAAGATCATTTTGTCCAACAAATACCGACGCCAGAGCAATCTCTCTCTCAAAGTCACGCACCAAGATATCTCTTAATCTGTTCCCTGCCGTTCTGAAATCATCATCTAATCCGTGACCTAGTTTTCTGCTAAGACTGAGCAATATCATTTCTCTCTCACTCGAACTGGATACTTGGTTACGATTCGCTTGGATAACGGGCCAGCAACAACACTCAGATTGGGAACAGTGTGGACAGGATGTTGGTGACGGGCTCTCGACACACTCTTGAAGACTGCAGCCACAATCGACGCAAGTCATTTTCATATAGTTTGATAATACTGGGCTTCTTATAATATTAATGCCAGAACAACAGAGACATCCTGAGTGTCATCTTTCAAGTTCGCAGTGTTTTTAAGCGAAATCAGCCAGGTACAACTGAAAAATGGATGTTGAGGAAGCCAAGGCATTGTTGAAGGGGAGAGGCAGTTATGAATAGGCATCATTGCTATATGGTAACAGTATCCAAAAGAGAAGGCAGTCCGGTACGCCGTATCGATATGGATGGAACGGATGCGATTCTAGCATTAGGCATGATTAGACTGCTTGCAGTTGAGGACACGGTTGGAGACATACTTATCGAAGTTCATCAAATACCTAATCCCTTCACAGATAAACGATCTTTATAAACAAGGTAAAGTAAAAGTGCAGATTACTGTGACAGTTAAAGACGGAAGGATAGTAAGACACCTCGCCTAACCGCAAATCACTCACAGAAACTTATGAGCAGATCATCTAGCAGCAAAGCAGAGATTAGGTGTTGGTCAGATTGATGATAAACATGCAATGTTCCTAAGGTTAAAGAACACGAATCCCTAAAGTAAGAAGGGTTTTACTAGCCAATACCCGACCAGCAAAGAGATAAGATACCAAGCCAAGTCAAGGCAGGTCTAACTAACTAACTAACTAACTAACCCTTCGATCGTTTGTTCTTTATTCTTTGCTGCAATTCTAGGGTTTACTGTACGTTTGTGCGTTGGATTTCTTGTTTTGCTAAAGTCCTGTTTGAGAAGATAGAAAGAGAGCCAGAGAATACCTGTTTATACAAACGGTTATTTCTAGACTATACATATGGCATAGACAAGATATACAGTAGGGAAGGTATAGCACTAGCACAGAAATCTCCTTCATTTGAGAGTGAATACAACCTCAAATATCTGGGTAAGGTCGGCAACGTATTTCATACTCTGGACATTGAAGCAGCTATAGTAACGGAGCAGCAAGGTCAGGAAATGCTGGACTGGTCGACAAGTACGATGATAGGCATGGGTATTGATGTTGCTTGGGGAGATACATCAAAGTTTGCTATCGTCATTACTCAACACAGAAACAACAAAGTGGAAGTGTTCTATGCGGAGAGCTTCGACAAACCACAGATGAATCAGATAATAAATCACAATCTACAACTGAAACAAAGACATCATATAACGAAGTTGTACGTGGATGGTGCGAATCCAGAAGTCATTAGGGAATTGAAGAGGAGGATAGGTGAGTACGAGAACTACCACTACTATACTCTCTGGCTGATGTGGACTGGCGACATGCAGATCATCCCAGTCAACTTCCAGAAGAGATACAGAGAGATGCTGCAATGGACATATACACTGATGTTCAAGAGGTTTATCAAGATACATCCTTCGCTGCAGAAACTCATAGTATCTCTTCACACTGCAGTTGTGATAGATGAATGGAAAGCTAGACAAACTACAAACATCACATAATGATATTCTTGATTCTTTCAGACTGGCGCTTTGCAACTATGAGCCTCCAAAAAATCTGTATTCGTTATTGGTAAGGTAGAAGTTTTTCAGTACGAGAAAGGTATAGGTTTATCATCAAAAATTGTCAGCAAATTTTTTTCTTACAAGCAAAGCAACAATTGATGTTCCAATAAATGTAGCACTCCAATATAACCATAGATTATCCAAAATCCCTCAATATCTCTATCTTAGAGATGAGGGTGTAGAAGTCTCTTTATATCTTACATAAGGACTCGATTGATGAAAATAAGCTATGTATCCAACTATCAATGATAGAAATACGATAAGGTCGTAGATGAAATATGACGGGCTCAAATATATATCACTGTCGAGCTTATCGAGACATGAAATACAGCCAGTCACTACATAGAGATATTGTTCCATTCCTGCAGAATCAGCAACTATGAAATTCCAAGATTGACTAATTAGCGCAACAACAATAAATGACTTAACCAATCGCATATCCTTAAAAAATGAATTTCTAAACAGAAACCATGTCAAAGTAATTAGCAAACCTAGAATCATCACATTGTACAAGTAATGAAATAGTTCTTTAGCAACCTCCGAGTCGTGGTGATCGCGTGTTAATTGAGAACCTACCATAAACTCTTGGATCGTATGTGCCAAATTTCCCCAGATAGAAAGCCCACTTATAATTAGAGTTATTGATAATATAATGAATCCTTTCATCACTAATTTCTTTTCATCGCATCGTGATTTTATGGATAATGTCATCTAATTCGAATCACCACCTGCACTTCAAACACGGCAAGTCTTGTCGCATCTATGACAGCACATCTGTTTGTTAGAGACGGTGATTTGATACTCACGTTTAATTATGACAAGAAGTTACTTAACTCTTCTTGTATTATAAGTTGGTTAGTAATATCGTCGAAGCATTGAACACAGAACCATATGCAAGTTAGTAATAATGATGCTACAAAGTTCAGGTTCCAATGTTACAATAATTTAATCTATAGGCTGTCTAATTAATCTCATTCTATATTTGATTATTGTGGCATTAATAGAACTGATTGTAGGTCTAGCATACCTGGTAATTGGATTCATACTGACGTATTTATCTTTGGAAATAACCTGGCATTTCACTGCATGCAGGATCACAGAGGGTGACGCAAAAATGATAAAACCGTGTCTGTTCAAACAGGCTAAACTATTACTTGCAACAGTACCTAATATGAGTACTTAGAGCCAACGACTAGGATATAAATGATCCAAATCTATTATTTTTTACTGAATTATGGCAAGACTTTAAAGTGCTTTAAAAGATTTACGAGGAGGAGATCTGTTCAATGCGACTTGAACTCACAAGCACAGTATGAGTGGTCTCCAATTTTAGAAATTATCAATAAGCGCACGGCTTATATATTATAGATATCTTGAAGCTACCCAGTGTTATTATTATGGTAACATCTGTCAAAGGATAGATAAGCTACGGGAAGATGAAGAACTGGTTTATGCGGCCACTTTGTTAAGTCCTTGCAAGGTTATTATGCTAATACCCCCGACAGAAACTAAATGATTTCCTTTAATGTTTGTCACGTTTCAAATAAAAGTTTAGGCCGCATATTTTAAATAGTTAACGCAATAGAACTTCTTACAACGGCAAATCTGGTGATCGGATTTGTTGTGCCCTATGCGTAACTAACCTAAAGATCGCTCTTTTCTTGTTAAGAATAATTGTTAGAGTCGTAAGTATATATGTTGTCTGCATTACTTCGGTTAACAAAGCTATGGGATTCTTATCTTGCAACTCTATGCCTGTTATTTCATTTGGAATCCTTGTCAATGCTATCAGTGAGGTTAGTGCAATAGTTCCTATTAGACCTGCATAAAACCAGCGTGTATTCCAGTTTAATGCCATTGGTATCGCCCAGAAGATTTGTGCTATTCCAGATATAAGGAATAAGCCATCAGTATATGGAAGTAATTCCATGGGAAAATTGAGAGGCTTCATTGAAGGCCCGATCATTATTAGGTGTAGAATCCCTGCAATCATAGTAGTTGCTGCTGCTATGTAGAATAGAACATGATTTTCGAACAAAACAGTTTTCACGCCAAACCGTATGACACTTGACAATTACCACAAACCTCCAACTACGTCATTCTTAATTGATTCATAGTCCATACCATATAATGGCTTCAGTTTCTTATGTAGTATCATTATAATCCTTTATCACGTATGTTGATGAATTATGATTAAACATACTACTTGGTAATCAGTAACGAACAATCTTGGCAAATCAAAGATAATATTTAGGAGCGTTAATCCCTGTAGGGTGCCCATTGTAACCAATTTATCGAAATAATAGAATTTGTTAGTTGGGTGGCCTTAGGTTTCACCAATGTCCCGGCTTACGATAGTGCAGTCCGTTCAACACATGTTTGTATTGCACTAGAAATATAATCCACACCGATACGTTATGGAACGACTCTAGTTCTGCAGGAATTGTGTTCGTGATCATGAACTCACGTATTGTGAGTAATGGTGAGGTACAACCTAATTTACAATTAGGAAACTTTTTTCCGGCAACTTTTGTATGTATCTATTAGTCATTTTGATATGAATGATGAGGTATTATAAATCATAATCTTTTGTTCAAAGAAGGAGGATTCTCTATTAATCATACCCGGAATATACAAAACTTATTGAGCATCGCTCCTATATTAGAGATTATGAGTAAACTGATGTATGTAAAAAAACTAGAAGTAAAGAAGGAACAAATACCTACAGATAAACACTTAACGACCAACCATAAGACATTGATGCACACGATCGTAGCCGTTGTAGGATTGTCAATACTGATAGGAGTCGGGTTCGCATTTATGGGATACACCTCAGGTCACTTTTCAGAGGCATATGTGTTATGTAAGAACGACGTGTTATCACAAGAAAGGATAGGTGTATTCCAATCTGCAAACGAAATTACTGCGGCGCTACAATCATGTAATGGAGTAACCAATTAGAGAAGTAGATTTTACGTCAAAGCATAAAGGCTGGATTGGCTCGTCACAAACACGCATGGTAGGACGGCCAATTCACTTCTACATAGTCCTCGAGTCGGCCAGATGATCTGAATATCGCAATAATCTATCTTCCACCAGTTTATTCACGTATCTGTTAAGAAATGGTCTGTCCATTTCTACTTTAGATGCCTCTATGAAGTATACTTTAGATGCCTATATGACATAGTTCAATAACAGTGGACACAACTCGCCCAGAAACTCATAGTATCTCTTCACACTGCAGTTGTGATAGATGAATGGAAGCTGACAAACAACAAACGTCCCATGATGATATATTTGATTCATTTAGGCTTGCTTTATGCAACTATGAGCCAGCGGACTGATCTTCCAAAAGATATATCTTTCAAGTTTACCCTAATGCTTTAAAGCTCAAATTTGGTTGGATGCCTTTATTGCATTCAAGGGAAACAAAGAGAACATAAAAAGGACAAGTCAGTTAAGCTGCTGCATGTACTCTTAGACTCACGACATTTCTCATATTATTACTCGTACCTATGATGTTTACTGCTGACTTTTTCTAGGAATAACTAATCACACAAAAAGTAGGAACAAATTAATAATCACATCTTACTGAGCTCGGACACGCCGAGCTATAATAGATAATGATGTGGTATACATAGATAATCCGGAGAGGCAGCCCAACAACAATAATGGAATGACAGGGCTAGTACACCAACTCCCATGATTGGAAGATAGATGCGGATGTACTAGCCCTAGGTATTACCGGATTCTACATCCAATACGAGACCAAAGTATTTAAGCTCTGATGAAGCCGTAGGATCTAATTACCTTCCCCTCACTATAAAGGCGTACGTGGAAAGGGAAGCGTAAAGGTACATAGTGAGATCCATCTTAGATATTTGGGAAACCTAGAAAATCCAATGGCACAGGAACTTATCGATGCAATTAAGAAAGGTCAATCAGTTGTTCTAGAGATTACTCCAAAGTATTACTCAACTTGGGATTACAGTAAACAGTGATCATATTTTTCGCGCAATATGAACAGAAAATCTATTACTAAGTTGAGTTCTTGAAAAATGTCGCGGATCATGCGATACAAGAACATGGTGTGCACGCCGATGAAATCTACTTGAACGATCTTCCGGTCAATCTTTTGTATCATTCCTTTTAACGAATGTGAGGACATTCTGCAATTATTACTGCCTATTAGGAATTAGTAGAATTGCTTGGATAGTTAAATAGGAATAGTCGAAATATTTGTGTGCAACTTCGATTAGAAAGAGTCTTAAATCATGCAAAACCATCATAATTATATGAAAAAAACATGTCTAAAATTTGTCTTAGGCGCAGGACTAGGGTTATTTATATTAAGTACTATTCAGGTGTCGGCTCAACCTCTAACAAAGGACACTTTAACTGGAAATGTAACAGAAGTAGACATTTCAATAGATCCTGCAGAACCCCTGCCGCCAAACGGGACGGTAACTATCAGTACAGAAGGTGCAACAGATACAGACATGAATGCATTTCCACCTGAAGGAGTTAACGTCATTATCTCAAGTGATACCGTTACAGTAACGAATCAAACCGTAGATCTCGGAACGGCTGAGGGACAGGAAGATGGATCTGGATCCGGTGATGGAGGTTCTGATGAGGGATCTGGATCCGGTGATGGAGGTTCTGATGAGGGATCTGGATCCGGTGATGGTGGTTTCGATGATGAGGAGTGAGTAGAGGAGTGAAGAATGCGATGACTATTGTCTGAGTATCCTCTTTATTTTCTGCGCGCAAATTTACATCATCCTGAATTGAAATTTGAATCGAAAAGGCAGGGCCATGGTAGATTGGATGCCGATAGAGTCGCCCGCCTTTATGGTGTGTGTTGCGATTAAGGGCCAACTATCTTCCTGATCGAAAATTGACTTTTAGTGTGCAAGTTTCGTATTCCAATTTGTTTGTTGATTGAAATTAGAAAGGTTATCGATGAATCTCATCTAGGGTATACTCTGATATGAGCCTAGAGGAACCAATACTAACTGTGAGAAACCTTCAAAACTTTTTTAGCGTCAACTGAATCAATTTCTGTCAATGATGATGAGCCCCTTTACCTACGGGAATCTAACCGTACAGGGGTAGAGAGAGCATCTTTCCGTAAGATGAGTATTTCGGAAAAGACAACGGATCTAGTCCAATTCAACCATGGTATGTCATCTCATGCTTGCATACAACATCTTTTAAAGTAGTGAGTCACTCAAGTCATCATGCAAAATGCTTCCGGAGTAACTTTCATCGTGAAAGAGATGGTAAAGCACCTTGGTAACTTGCTATTTGTCAATGCTCTATTCATATTCCTTCGCAAAAGAACAAAATCAGGAGCAGAGTACAATATCAAGTTAATTGGACAGCCGACTAACTACTTTAAAATTAGCGCCGCCGTTATCGGCATATCGTCTTCGGTTATTTCAATTTTGATTGTAATTGTATTCGATCAAAACATAATGATAGTAATTGCTGCCGTATTCATTTCTCTTGGGACGGGGCGACAGATCTTTGCCTCGGCACTGGATGTCGTAAATACGAACCTGAACGCCTTCTTGTCATCTTGGGCATCAACTCTTCTATTGCTTGCAAAGAATAGGCTGATGGTGACGACGACAGATTGGCGTTCCATAGAACGTCGAGTCGAGCTGATACTCATGAGCAGGGGGCTTGGGTATAATTTGCCAGTTAAACTCGATGGGGTAAAACCAGAATCTCAGCAAATATTATTAGAGTATTTGGATGAGCATAAATTGGAGTTAGAGTATCAACAGGCTATTACAGATGATGATTCTAGCTGCCTTGCTTTTGTCCAATACGCAACTAAACAGATGAAAGAAAAGTTTCAGATATATGATGAACTGGAAGAACTACAGGAAAGAAGTGGAGGCGTTAACGCAGTAATCCTGATAGCATTGGGAACGTTGATTTGGTTAATTTCATAGTTTGGCAGTTCTTACAGCAGAATATGTTTGTCATTTCAGTACCATTTAGCAAGGAACAAGAACATGTTATTCCATGTCAAAGAACTCATGGAGTATCAAACTGGATATGTGGCTATTCATCCAAGCCATAACAAACTAATAACATCCCTAAAAACTGCTGTAGAAAATGGAGAGGGCATGCTAGACAAGGAAGCCACTTCACATGATGACCTGTTTGATTCTTTCAGATTATCCCTTCAGTTCTGGCATTAGTCTAGTCTGGCAAGACAAGGGAGATGGAATCTTGATATACATTTAGATCGGGGCACCCTGTGCTTTGTTGTCTGCAAGTCTGATTGAGCATGAACTGTAAGAGCTGCACCACAAAATAAGAAGGATATAGAATAAATGGAAAGGACCAACGCTAATATTTTCTGCGACAACACCATGCCAAACTTTGAAGGCAATATTTAATGATGTTTACCTATGATCGCCTTCAAGGATTCAGTAAACTCATAACAGCATTAAGGACAGCAGTACAGAAAGGGGACGGTACGCTGGATAAGGAAGCAACTTCACATGATGACTGCCTGGATGCTTTCAGGTTGTCTTTTCAGTTTTGGCATTAACATGGTTAGAACTTGATTTAGGATTCGCCGCTTTTGTAGGCTTGTCAATCCTGTCCAATGCCCCAATACCTCCTTCTTTTTCTTTATGCAATTCATGGCCTTTGTCTGCGTCATGGTAACCTAACCAATAACAAAGGTTTAAAGTCATACTCAGTAACCTCGTTGGGGGTGCCTCGGGATATTTCTGATTCTTCCTCGCAATGGGTTTACCTTCAGGATCTTGAAACAATACGTCATAAGATTCTCCTGTCATTATTTGTAACTCCTCGAAAGATTTCACAGGAACTATGACTAAGGGACGTAGATAAGAAAGCAACAAGCCACGATGACCTCTTTGATCTTCCAATAAATATATCTTACAAGTCTGCCTTAACGCTTTAAAGCGTAGTTTGGATGGATACGTTATTGCATTCACAAGGACAAGGAGAACTTAGAAAGAAAACGTCCGTGAGCGCTGCCGTCCGTGCTCTTAGATTCGCGTTATGTCTCATTTTACTAATTATACCTGTGATGTCAACTGCTTTCTCTGATAACGCGATAGGACAGACAGTACACCCACAAAGAGTGGAGATTACAAGAGTAATAGATGGAAACGGGGCCAACCCTTGTCCACCTTTTCAGGGCCCTGGACTTCCCCCCGCCGGAGAGTGTGATCAAGCAACAGTATCAAAAAAGATTACTATATCATTTAGAGCTGTAGCCGGTGTGCCCAATGTAGCTATGTAGTATAGATGGAAAGGCTTTTGCAAGCTGTACCAGTCCCATTACCTTCAATAATCTTGCTTTAGGTATTCACACTTTCATAGTAAAAGATAAATCAGCGGCGCCTCAAAACCCAGATTCTTACACTTGGACCGTACTAACGCCAGCTCAAGGAGTACAAAAACTGATCGATACTATAAGTACGATGAATATCAATCCCGTATTCAAAAATAGTTTGATATCTCAGCTAAAAAGCGTCAAGACAATAATTACCGATGGCAGTCCTAGCAACGACGTCACAGCATGCGTTCATTTAGATTCATTCTTGATACAAGTAAGGATCCAAAGTCAGCTGGGGATACTAACTACTTCTCAAGCTAACCAAATAATATACACTCTGCCGTTTTCAGCGCAGGCAATAAAGACGTCATTGGGATGTGCATAAAATACGAGCTAACGGTCTATAGACGCGACCAAACTTTCATTCAGTTATTAGCGTTACCCTAAAGCATTCATAGTTTCTGAAAGAATCTTACCATTGCAGTTGTGGCATTAGTTGGCGGGGAGACTACCCTTAACACCGAATGGTGCAAATTGCCTAGACTTAAGTAGGATTAGCCACCGTTGCCGGCAGCGCCACTTTCGTTAACTATGCGGTTTGGGAATCTGTGGAAGTTTACAGAAATGCTGTCAACAAAGTTGGCGTTCGGCGGTCTAGACTAGCCACTTATCCTGACAGCACAGTCGTATCGCCACATTTGTTCGAGGGTTGCGGTTCCTGAGATCTCCCAAGATTGAATTTGTTTGGCATATCTCCGTAATTCTGGCACTAGCAGTCTAGTCTAGTCTTATGGCAGTAGTCGTCAAGTGTGGTACTTTACTCTCGCCTCTTGAATGCTGTTTTTGTCGTTGTCGCTTTGCTTAATGAAGTCTGTGAAGTGCGTCCTATCCATTATGCTGTTACAGTGAATACATTCGAATCTCATCATCTCGTTTTACTGTAAAGTCAACTCATAACGTCAACATTGTTTATATACATTCTAGTATAGCTCTGCTAGAATCTTTCACTGTCACGGTCATGCTGGGTTCAGATTGTCACTGCAGTTCTGGCAACCTGATTTTAAACTGTATGCGTTAGTAGTCATGGACTCCACGTCTTTCCAGAAATCATCCCATATGATGTAGGACTTATCCCTTAGTTGCTTTCTACAAATATTACGGAGTCCTGAATCTAGGAAACCGTGAAGGATGAACTTTGAGCCCACAAATTGACCGACCTAAAAGAAGGCTAAAAGATAATAGTTGGTATCGTTAGTAATAGTAGTAGTATGGTTACGCCGTGCTTCCAATCTTTTGTTGCAATAATCCTTGTTGCAACCGCTATTGTATTGCCAGTGTCAGTGTCGTTCGCAACGGAGCGAGCTATTCTACCTGAACCAGTACCTGAACCAGTACCTGAACCAGTACCTGAACCAGTACCTGAACCAGTACCTGAACCAGTACCTGAACCAGTACCTGAACCAGTACCTGAGTCAATACCTGAATTTTCCATATCGCCTTTCCCCTTCCCTTTTCCACCGAGTAGTAGTACCGGTTAAATCGAACCCACAATCATCCCAATGTGCATAAACAGTGTGTCTGGATTCATACCTTTGCAATCGTTTGGTGCTACAACATGTCCAGCCCAATATTTGGAGGTAATCTTGATAACTAATCCTTCAAATACAGCAGTTACGTTTAGTGGTAGTACTAGTAGTAATGTAAATAATTTACCTCCCGGCAATAACTTGTGCACGTACGGTGTATCATACGTAGGTTACCCTAGACTGATTTTATATGAATGCCTTCGATTGCCTGCATGAAAATGGTCGTGGGCGGAAATAATAGGAGATAAAAGAGACTGACTTCAATGTCAAAGAGGTTTATCAAGATCCATCCTTCGTTGCAGAAATTGATAGTATCTCTGCAGACGGCTGTTGTGATAGATGATTCGAAGCTGGACAAACAGCAGACATCACACCATGATACCACATCTTAGCGAAATAAATAATAAACAAATATGAGTATCTAACGACGATTGCTACTGCTATCATTAGTATTACTTGTTTCAGCAGTGTCGCTGCTATTTAATGGGATTTGAGTTGGATTATCCTTATGTTGTTTAAACTTCATTATGGCGCTGGCATAGGCACTACTGGACGTCCCCATGAGTACCGAACTAGCTATTAGTGCTGAAGCAATCGCTGCTATAGCTATTGCCAGAATATTCATCTTCACTTCAGTTCTGGGTAACAGTATAGAGCGCAAATATATATACTGATTTTTCTGAAAATTTGTGAGCACTGGGATAGGCAGTGAGTCTTGCTCCTTGTAAACATATACTGGGGTACAACAACGGCAACGTAGCGATTCATCCCAAGTTTAAAAACTATCACAGTGCCGTAGAAAAAGGAGAAGGGACTTTGGATAAGGAAGCAACTAGCCATGACGACGTTATTGACGCACTCACTAATCATGATGCAATGCATTAATCTGATGTACGACGGTCAATGTAACGGTTTACATAGCGTCAATGTAGTTGCCACCTTTGGAATCGATAAGATAAGATAAGACGAGCCCCCAGTTTTGGCATTAATGCCATGTCTTTTACAGGAACTCACTTCTGACGGGCGTGTTTAGGGTGTCTCCTCAGTTTTTAGCACTGAAGTTCGTGACTGGGGTGATGGATCTACCTACTCCACATCCTAAGGCTGTAAATACAGAAAATATATCTACAATGCTATTCTTGAAAACTCAAGTAGTACTTTTCGCCATATGGACCTTGGATCGTAATGTGATGAGAGGGGCCAATATCATGACAATATCATTATTGTTACTAGTTTCTAGTTTGGCTATGCTCCTAGGAGAAGAAGCATTTGCTACAATAGGGATAACGAATATGACTCAAACAGAACCCCCGTCAGGTTTTGCTCCTATTCAAAATGTTTCCTCGACCATGCCTATGCCTCTAGAACGCCTCACAATGAGCGCACAATTTGCGCCAGATGGAAGATATCCTCCTGGTTCCGGATATTACCGAATGACAGCTTTAAGTCTCAGTCCAAACAGCAACCTATGCCCTGATAATAATTGTCAATATGAATTTGAAGATGGGGAGCTTAGTCCTAATACATCTACAGGCGGATACCTTCTCGGTGGGATACTCCATGTCTCAACACAACAGAACAGAGGCAATGACACCAATCTATATAACGTAGAAGGAGAGCTTGATAGGGTCCAAGCTTTAGAGCAGCAGGATAACGTGACTGATTTCTTGACCGGTGAACTTAGAGTAGGAGCCGGAACAGGTAGTTTTGTAGATGACTTTGTTTACAGAATTCTGAATGGTTCGTTGACCCTTCTACCCGGAGGAGCCGTTCTTACGCTACAAGGAGAGAGAAACCTTACTTCAGGCGTGCAACAACAGTCGTCCTCTCCTAATCTGACAACACTACAACAGCCCGCTAATCTGACAACACTACAACAGCCCGCTAATCTGACAACACTACAACAGCCCGCTAATCTGACAACACTACAACAGCCCGCTAATCTGACAACACTACAACAGCGGCTGGAGCCGCCTATGATTGAACAGACACCATCACAAACACCACTATCGCCACTACAACAATTAACCACCGCACCGCCTACAGCAGCACCGCCAACGACATCGTCTTCTGACCCATTTAGTCAGACATCGGAAGTATTAGGTACTCAACAACAACAACAACAACAACTCTTCCCGTCTTCACCCTTAACATCTACACCTGGTGCAATACCATCACAATCCTCGTACTACCCTCCTTCAAGTACAACATTTCCCCCAACTATTTATCCACCTTCGGGTACAACATACCCCTCAACCGGTTATCCACCTGTAGGCACCTATCCAGGCACTGGTTATCCAATGGCTGCTGCCGGTGGCATAGGCGGCGTCTCTACATCCTCCCAAATTATAGCTCCATGGTTTCCGTCCCTTCCCGCCACTAATTGCGGTGGAACATTTGTCATGACAGTAGAAGGAATCCCAATAGGTGGTAATGGTAACGATAATGATAAGATTACTCCTTCTGATGAGAATGACGATAATGGTGACAATGGTGATAATGACGACAAGCAGTACAGTGGCAAGAGCAATAGAAGGCTTGCAGTACAGATAAACTCTGATAACGGTCAAATAATCACAGGACAACAGGATGCTATATTTGGTCAGCTATTTCAAGGACAGAAGAATATAGACCAGAACAAAGCTAATGACTTTGATATTAGATCAATATTCAACGACTGCCAGGTCTCGATGTATAGTAAGCTAGATTGAAAAGAGTTTGAAAATCATTAACGCTAATTCTGAAATTCCCGGTATGAATGGCAGAGAAGAGGTCGAGAGTCTCTTAGGGAGCAGATTGAACTTGCAGCTAGCGACCATTGATGATACGGGTTATCCTAATATCCAGCCTGTGTGGTTCATATATGACAACGACAAAACTAGACTCTATATACTAACTAGCGATACCTCAAAGAAGACTCTCAACATTCGCAACAACTATAAGGTCTATTTTTCCGTTGATGACTGCAACATTCCATACAAAGGTGTCAAAGGCAGAGGAAATGCAACTATCCTTAGCGATCCGGCAATTGTCATATCAACAGCAAATAAGTTAAGTATGAAGTACTACGGCTCACTTGATAGTCCGGCCGCAAAATCGTTGATAGACCGTTCAAAGCAGCAGGATGCGGTAGCGATCGAAATAAATCCCAAGTTCTTCTCCACATGGGATTTTGGTAAAATGCAATCAACATAGACAAACAGCCCAGACGTCTTTTTTTACTTATTCTAGTTTATTGTTGCTAGGAGTACTTAACTTTGTAAAGTGAGGAAGATAATCAATCTACATATACAATAGCTCAACTACTGTGTTTAAGATGAGGACGGCCGCTATCACATATTTAGATATTCTTCACCCCAGGTGTGATTCAATTGACTGTACACAAGATGCCAAGTGCGAGAGGGAAATAAAAGTCAGCGATAGATTAGGTCATTCCTTTATGTTTACAGCATTTTTCTGTGAAAAGCACAAAGGTGAGGCAAAGATGCCATGGGACGATAGACTAATCCAATAGCAGACACTAGTCAGGGCCGTCTTATTCACTCACTCTATGATATCATAAGGAAAAATCTAAGATAGTGTAAGATAGTGTAAAAAGTTGACTTCTTTACGTCCCACACGATTTCTAGATGATCAGGCTCAGTATGAGGCTTTCCCAACTACACCTTTTATTTCTTTATTGAGATAACCTGCCCTAATTCGTGCCTTACCCCACCTCACACTTTAGGCATAGAAATAGAGTTAAGACATAGATAAAATATGCAAGCAAAATAACTGAGTCTGTTGACACCATTCTCCTGGGACGGAAAATGACTGATGTCTTCATCTCTTCCTGGTTAGATGCGATGAACAAACCTGATGACCCCTGATATGCGTTCTCTAAAAAGATGATAGAAACCCCAAAAGTTGTGTTCACTAAAACACTGAACAAATCTAGGTGGATAAATACAGATATTGCAACAGGTGATCTCATAGAAGAAGTTAGCAAGATAAAGAGCCAAAACGGGTGACATTATCGTTTATGGTGGTGCCTCATTTGATTCTTCCTTGATTAAAGAAAAACTAATTGACGAATTTTATTTGTTTATTAATCCTGTGGCAATCGGAAACGGTATGACCATATTTAAGGACTTGAACGAGATTCAAAAATACTCTCTGATTGAATCAAAAGTGTTTAAAAGCGGTAAAGTATTGCTCCGTTATGAGCCAAAGAAATCTTGACAACAATAATAACGACAACGGCAAGAACTAGACCTTATTTAGACAGTGATCGATAGACCTAAAAACTTGTTATACCCCAAGGACTAGTAATGACTTCGTTCGTGAGAACGCATGTCTTGGATTCGCCGACAGAAATCACGCCGCTGACAAATGGGTTCTGATACTGGGATGACAGGCGGACTTGGTATTTTAGCTGCATTAAGGAGTCTAGTCTATCGTTGCTAGGATTAGTTAACCTTGTCAAGTGAGGAAGATAATCAATCTACATATACAATAACACACTTAATGTGTGTAAGAATGTATTGTGTCGCCCTCAAATATAGATATTTTTAATCCTAGCTGTGATGCCATTGAATGTGAAGAAGATGCCAAGTACGAGAGAGATATAAAAGTTCGCGATAGGCTAGGTCAACCTTTTATATTTACCGCCTTTTTCTGTGAAAGGCACAAAAACGAAGCTCAGACCCCATGGGATGATCATATGTGGGTTGAGTAGGCGAGGCGCCTTAATGATAAGTAGCACTGATGGGATGGAAACCGTAAAAACACAGCCCCATCGAGGTATCTAGATGGACGCAAATTATATGAAGAATGATTGCATAAGGTAGTGGGCCGTTAGGTCATGATCGCCATCCCTATTTCATCGTAGCAGAATTACACCTGACTTGTTCCTAAAGCCTTGTTCTTTTCATATGCCTGAATAAATTCCTCGTCTTTGTAACCGAGACATCTGAATCTAACTTTCCTGCCATTTGTTCCAAGTCTTCAATCGATATGAAAACAATGGTATTATCAGTTGAGGGATTTGTAAACCCAGAGTCCTTAGGATATGACCTTACTGTCTCTTTCTGTAACTTGTCTGCAGTTTCAAGGGAGATCTCGTCTAATGCTGGAGTAGTGTTGCGTTGTCGATAGACATCGAGTTGGATAAATCTTAATTCAGTGTTAAATCTTTAGTAGCATTCTGGCACTAAGTTAGGTTTTCCTAGTCACGCGTCGACTGAAAACCCCGAAGTAATCTTTAAAAGAGTAATTGTTGCTCATCCACAAATGTCAAATCCAGAAGAAAGGCGAAAAGAATTAGACGCTCTCTACAAAGTGGTTAACGACTCTCTAGATCGGAATAATGCTAGACTAAAGTATAATTTAATTCTGCAATTTAGAAATGAATTGGATTTGAGTAGGCTATGTGTAAATCAAGGCGATGCGGAAGGGGCATGGCTTCATAGTACGTTGGCTCAATCAATAGCTCAATACCTGGACACAATGAAATGACGTAAAAAGTTGTTCTGTAACCCGGCCTTCTCGTCTTTTTGGTCTGACACTCCGGTGGTCTGAATCCATATTTTAGTTAGCGCTGTTACTAGTTGGGAGTATCATTTCCTACCTCGTGATATCGTAAACGGACTATTTACTGTGAACTACAACAAAACTGGATGATGGTACCATTGTTGAGAGCTACAAAAATGGAGGTACACACGATTCAGCCAGATGGCACTTCAATTTTCATAAACAAAGTAGAGATTAAATGGGATAACCCAGCCAGATGGGCTGACTAGGTCCTCATTGATTGTCACCATTTTCATTGTCGTTTGAACTGTCTTCTCCATTCCCATTACCGCTAGCATCACCATTTCCGTCCCCATTAGTCTCCCCATTCGAATCGGTTCCTGGAGGCCCTTGTGATGGTGGACATCTCTCGATTCCTTCAGCATCAGCAGGACACCCTGATCTTCCAAGGAAATCAGGGTTGGTATCGAGTGGGTCGACGAAACTTATTTTGCCGGTCATGTTTCCGCCGGTCATGTTTCCGCCGGTCATATTCTGTGCCATAACAGGTGTAGCAATCATCACTGTGCTAAGTCCTGCAACTATTGCTAGTATCATGAAGATTTGTTTTGAATTCATTGCCTACATTAACTGGGTATATTATATAAGGATGCCAACTGACTAAATGGCAAGTGACAAGACAATACTCTTCAGCGATTGCAAAATTTGTCTTGCCTTGTCTCCATCTTCAGGCTCTTCATTAGGTTCAGATTCTTCCTCTTCTGAATCCTTGTCTTCTGGTTCTTCTTCATCGGTTTAAGCAGATGAATGAATTCACTTTTGAAATAAACTATTGACGGGGGCGGATGCATTATGCATATTATAATTGGATAAACCCTCAGCCCAAAAAAAAGAGAATTCCTACAGATATTTAGATGACGGTATTCGATACTGCTCTGCTGAAGGTTAACTAACTTTGTCATCGTTACTAGTGAGTGAGTATCGTTTTTTCACGAATGAAATCACAAGCGATATATCACAGACGTAGGTATAAAATATTGTATCTGTTACTCAGATAGGCTAGATATTTAAGTACCTTTTAGTCGTCCCTGTCCTCGTGTTTGCGTTTTCATCATTGTGATCTCCTACAATCAGCCTAGAGTTTTTGGCCTCCTTTTGAGAATTAACGAATCCCAACAAAGAGAAGGGATAAATGATTCTTCTCCCAGTATACTCTGATGAACGGTGACGAGACAAATAAGAAACAAGAAATATCTTTGACATTGCCTCGAAGGTTAGACTTTAAAGATATCTGTCCTGTTTGGTCATTAAAACTTAGGTCCGGATTTGATGCACAAGACGTGAAGACTCTCGTTCATGATTCAAAATATTGTATTGTCGGTGAAGCGTGGGGATACACTGGAAAACATGCAGGATATTATATAGCTCCTTTAATTCCATTTGTAGGGTGCTGGGAATGTATAAAATTAGGAAGAAAAATGGGCAAGATTGCTAAAGAATTTGGCCCCTTGGCTGCCCCAGACTATCTTCGACCAACAATTTACTACTTTGTTAAGCATTGGAATTTGAAGCATTCAACAATATCTGGGAAGTCAAGACGTCTAGAGATTAGGAAAAACTTGAAGTTCATTGCTACATGAATCTCCGTCATACATTGCAAATGAATAATTATTGATGAGGCAGATCTCTAGCTGTGGTCAATATTGGCCTTATCCAATTGCAACAATATGATAAACTCGGCGCTGCTCCGAGAACTCGGCTGATACTAGAGCACTTTAAAAGGCTCTTTCGTAAGGCATCTGATATATACGGCTCTAACATAGACCTCGTCTGCCTACCCGAGCTTTGGTACACTAGTATAGTAAGAGATTTTGAAAAGGAGTTTAAGGTCATTATCGAGGTAGCTAGGGAATATGACATCACGGTAATACCGGGGGCATTTAAAGAAAAAATTTGTGACAATATTTACGTGTCATGTCCTGTTGTTACGCCAAATGGAAGCGTATTAGGAAGGCAATTCAAAATTCATTTATTTGGGCATCAAAGGAAGACGCTAAAACCAGGCTCAAAAATAGAGGTCTTTGATATTGGTAAACTTAAGTTTAGTGTGCCTATTTGCTACGATTTAGTGTTTCCAGAGATAGCAAGAATCAGCTGTAAGTCAGGGTGCAGAGTTACTCTTCTTTCCATCAAAGATTCCCACTCCAGGTATTAATCCATGGCATTTGTATTTGCAGGTACGGGCCCTAGAAAATAGAATCCCTGTTGTCGCTTCGAATGTGTGCGGGGGCTTATTTGGTGGAAGGAGTATCATAGTGGACCTCAAGTATGATAGAGGCACAGATATTGCAACCCCCAAAATTAAGACTGGAGCAGCTGTTAGAGAGCAAATAATAATTGTAGATATCGATCTAAAGAGATCTAGACAAATGCGTCAAAGGAGGTTTGCTGATTCGTTAATTACTAGCTAAATGGTGAAACATTTACATACATATCGTTAGGTGGGATTGTTTGCTTACATTGATTTATGCTTCACTATTTCATTTAGCAGTCTGAGTCTTACTTTCACCAGTGGAAATCACATTCAGCATGAAGAATAATAATTAATTGCAATCATGATCATCCATTGATGCGTCTCATCCTTTCCTTGAGTGGGGTAGCTCATAATTCCCGACTTTTTTCCCTACCTCCGCTGCAACGTCATTCTTCTATCAGCCTCATACTAATCTTCATTAAGCTTAAATCCGATTATGTGCTAAAACTGTGGTGTATTGATTGCAATGGTGATTGAACTTCCATATTGTAGATCAATTCGTAATTCTTCTTTATTTGATTGGCAATTTAATACGTCACATTTTGGCTCTCATAATGGAGTTAGTTCATAGGATATCCGAGGACGGTCAGGAGCATGATAGGCCTGAAGAACCAACAAAATCTAAAAATGCAAGGGTCAGACGGCGATTCGATCCCTAAATATCGTGTAATGGTTGTAGATGACAATAAGGACATACTCCGAACACTAAAGTTGGGGCTAGAGGATGGTGGATTTTTAATAGAAGCATACTCTGAACCCCTTACTGTTCTTTCAATCTTTAAGACCATTTATGGTAACAGGGATGAATCACCTAATCACATGCCCTATGACCTGTTACTGATCGATGTAAAGATGCCCGAACTCAACGGGGTGGAATTAACAAAAGAAATCAGGAAACTAGCAACTGATGCAAATGCAATCCCCCCACCTATTTGTTTCATTACCGCCTTCGATGAGTACTATGAGATCCTAAAGGATTTGTTTCCAAAGAATAAACATGACACTGATATCTGTCTGATCCATAAACCAATTGAAATTGAGAATCTAACGACAAGATTAAAACATGAGATCGCATTGCACAAGTAATTGGAAATGTCCCCGATTGATCGTTTCCTGTGAGATTCAGAGCAATTCTTCCTGACCGGTCTTCATCATAAATTTGCGAATAACATGCAATATACATTGCTAAAGTGCTAGGTATTGTCACTTTTCATTTTGTTGAATACATAAGAGCAAACTAAGATCGGCAGATGCACTCGAACCAGATTCACGATTCGGACAGCTTTGCTCGGCTGGGGTGTCTGCAAGTGAAATCTTTAAAGGAAAAATGATGATCTGATTTGTGTTGTATTGTTGCATTATCGTAAATGCATGACCGTTTCAGATGTATGCTATAGAGTGTCGCTTCTCTCAGTTCATTCGTTGATTATGCATGTATCTCAGCACTACCAAAGGACTAAAATATAGCTGATTTCAAATTTCTCTTGAACTTTCTAGAAGATAAAATTCATAACGGGCCAGGCCCGGTGGGCACGATGAGTCCGACTATTCCAGAAATAATCCAAATAATTAGAGCTATTATGAATGCCCTTATCCAACCGAAACTAAATAGAGCTTTCAGCGCGAGTAGCCATACAATACCCCCTGATACTGCAGCCAAGAAGCCGTGGCCAAAAATGAAGTAGACTACACCATAAACAGCCGAACCAATAAGAGCAGGCAGCAAATGCATGCTTTATTCCTTCTTTTTCTCCAAAGAGTTTAGTTACAATGTAAATAATGACTGTCGAAATTACCAGTCCTATGACAAAGAGAACCATGCTCCATAAAGTATCTGCCATATTAAGAGGTCAGATCCGGTTATTTTTATATCAATCGTAGATCTCTTCCAGTTGCTGCAGTCTATTGTATTCTGTTAAAATTCTTTGTACCTAGCAGAGATTACTTTGAGCATTATTTTGATATTACAACAACAAATAAGACTAGACAAGTATGCACGAAAATCGAAGTAGTATTGCGAATCCGGGGAAAAGTAGGATGAACTTAATATTCAAAAGATATTTGAATATGCTTCACAACGCTTAGGGTAAACCTTCTGAGATATGGCCACGTAACATTGAAAGAATAACCAAAATCAGATACCCGATCCGGATCCCGTCATCGTTATCCGTGTCGCCTGAAATGTCAACTACTCTTGTCTTTGCTCTGCGAATAATGTAATAGACGAATATTACTGAAGAGAAAATGCATTAATAGATTATGAGATAAATCTCAAGAAAGCCCTTCTGAGGCACTTGTAAAGAGCGAAACAGAGAATTCGCTCTGAAATCACCTTACCTTGAAGCCGAAAGAGATAGCCTACCCACTTTGATACAACAGATAAGGGAGCGGGATAGAGGATGTTCCGTGATATGTCCAATCTTGATTTGCGAGCGGCTTTCATTAAGTTAAAAAGTTAGTCAGTACCTGAATTTCATGACGTCACGGTTTAATGACCATCTGCATTATGACCAGGCACGAGCTAGGATCTTAATGCTTAATTTGAAGCTTGCGCAATATAGATTGTCTCATTACTTGACACAAAGAAACTGTGCTAGGTGCAATGTAGAATCCGGTGTTACTTACAATTGCGAGCACACCGGCCTAAGAGATATGTGCTCTGAATGCTATCAGTTCATTCACTGGATTGGCACTACCGATATGGTGAAGAATGAGGAACAAATGAAATAAATGAATCCTTCTCCGAATTGTCAGTAACCTCACTCAGGAATTCATTGATACCAAAAAGGAGGACATAATTCTCGCTTGAATTTGAGTAATAACTAAAGTTTACACCATTTGTTTTATCTTTTGCTTATTAATCGGGTTTTTTCTCCTTTAATTCCCGCGTAAATTATCTCCGCTCCTTGAATGACCAGTGCCACAACCATCACTACCACCACCACAAATATGCCAAATTGTTGATTAGTGAGTACGAACCCAGCCAATACAATACATATCGCTCCAGTTGCTATACGAAACATTCGCTGGGATTGACGCGGAAAAGACTTTCTGACACCGTCTATTACTCGTATGACACCATTGAAGAGCAATGCTAACCCCACAATTAGAACAAGGAATTTTATACTATTTTGAGGGAAGGCAATAGTGATAATTGCGAAGAACAATACCACAGAGCCAATCCCAATATTTATCATCCTTGACCTTCTTGAAAGATATTCTGTTCCAATTCCGCTTGCGATCCTCTCTACTCCAACAGTAAACAGAACTATTGCAAAAATAATCATTGCTGTCACAGGAGCAAGAGTCGGTACTGCAATCACTGATATTGACAAGATAATGGCTGTTGATCCTATTGCAATCTGAAGAATTCTAAGCCATAGAGACGGGGCTGATGCCTCTTTCATCGATTTTATAAAGGCACTGCGTCGCCATTAATAATCGTATTCCTATTTACAATTGGCATTTCGCACTGAACTAACTTCTCTACTACTACTATTTTTATTATTACTATTGAAAGAACATGATGAAATAAGAACAAGCGCTTAGTAAACGAATATTTTTGGAAGATATTTGAAGGTGAACTTAAGAAATAATCATTATGTTTGAGTTTATGTCAGAAATAATAGGATGACGAATCGAATTCTTCTACTTGATTGTATCTCCTTTTACTTGGAATCGGTTGGCCACTTCGTACTTTGCCTTGCTCTCGAAGAGTCAACTCAACTGATTTTATTTAGAGCTTGATCAATAGTTCATCTTTTGAAGCCCGTAGTAGGTACCAGGCTTGTTTCCCTCCCAGAGAAACCTGAAACGATCATCTGGATACCAATTATGATCAACGCTAATCCTATGAAGAAACCAGCAAGAACCACACCAAAGAATGGAGACACTAATATCATCACCGAAATGACCACCGCGAGAATGCCTACACCAATACTAAATCCTCTGGACCATCCTCTAAGCTGTTTGTCCGCGAATCCGTGAATAATCCGTGCGAAGCCGTCGAACATCAATGCGAAGGCCATAAGAAATATCAGGAATAACGTTGCACCGAGAGGGAAAGCCAAGGCAATCGAAGCAAGAATTATTACTATAACTCCTAAACCAACTGTTGCCCATTTAGACTTGTGCTGGATAAAAATGCCGCTAATGATTTTTTCAATTCCTACGAAAATTAGCACCACAGCAAGTAGAATAACAAGTGAGATTACGGTTAGACCTGGGAAAAACAATGCTGCTCCTGAGACAATTATTGCAAGAATACCCAACCCAATTTGTACTGCTCTTTTCCAACCCGGTGCCTTTACTGAACTCATCTTTTGATTTACGTTGCTTATGCATTCAGGACCTATTTAAGTAAATAGACAAAACAATATGATAGAATTGTCTAGATCTATTTCTCCAGTTGGTACCAATTCTAAATCATGGAGCTTAAGCTGTAGTTTAATGATTCTTCAGAATCCTGAAACAATAATTAAGCTGCTGACTTTCACCACAGACATACCGATCTGATAGAAAATGGGACTATCAGCTGTCAAATTAAATATGAAATAATCCCCATTGTCGTACTCTATCTCCCCTTGAATTATTTCTCATTTTTCGTATCGTTCATGACCAAAGAAATATTTATGAAGCTTGGTGAAATTTGAAATTAGTAGTTGCCGGTGACTCAATTATCTTTGTTCCATCGCATTCAATCATTGATCAGATTGGGAACAAAAGCTAGGACGAGAGGAGAATCTACCTTTAAAGAAATTTTGAGATTTAACCAACAGCATATCTAGCAATCTACCAGATGATAAATAGATAATTAATACTGTATTCAATTTATCAAAAGCAATTTATACTGCCTCGATCCCTCATGTAAGTAATGAGTGATTTAAAGGCTCCAGGATGGGTTCGTGCGGCTCAAATAGGTTTGGGAGCGATAGCCATAATCTTATCTATAACGCTTCTTGTTATTCCAGGAGCCGTTTTGACTTCAATTATCTTTATTATAGGAATCCTTTTGCTAATACTAGGTATTGAGAGTGTTATCAGTGGGCTCTTTGTAAAGAGCAAATCTCGTATGGGAGGTGTCGGTTTAGGAATCTTAGTTATCATACTCTCACTAATAGTAATAGCATTTCCAGCGGCAGTAGGCGTGTTTGTGTTAATACTTATCGGAATTGTACTCCTTATAGATGGTATCTCAAGACTTGTGCATGGATTTGGAGACAAAGAGCGCCGGGGCTGGTCAAGAGGATTCCGTATTGGTGTGGGAGCATTGGAAATTGTCCTAGGCATCTTGATAATGGTTTCACCTGGATTTGGAGCTGCATTCGTAGGCCTCATAATTGCAATAGCCGTACTGATAGTCGGAATAGAAATGGTTATAGCTGGATTTAAAGGAAGAAGAATGAGGCTGCCGACCTCTGGACGGTAACTATATTAAAATCTATTGACTCTCTAGATTCGTTATGAGGTCGTGAAGCTAACGATACAAGTCGACGTTGATGCAAGATGACTGTATTATTACGGTGAAGGTCACTCTACTCATTTTTGAATTCAATCAATAGGTTTGTTGTTGAGGCCGATGCCGACTAATCCAGAATTTAGCATATACTGTAAAGGACTAATTCTTGTCTATTGTATGATTGGTAAATGTTTCTACTCGACTTGTTAGGATTCAATTCTCTCCCGATTAACCATACCCAACATTGACGACGTAGACTTTTAAATGATCCAAGCGTGCCAATTCATTCAGTTTTCTCCCGGATGTCCAGTAAATTGAACTCTTTCAAGAAATCGGTCATGACATCCTGCGAAATATCTTCAACCCTAACCTCTCCAGCCATAACTTTTTTCAAGCTATTTACTATCCGAAAGAATCGTTCTACCGTCATGACCAACCCATAGTAATCACGAACCCTTTCCAGTGTTGTTTCATAATGTTTACTAATACCTGATGCTGTTGCGTCTGAGATAAGAATTACATCATATCCGATATTAAAGGCGTCTCGTAATGATGTTTCTACACATATCGAAGTATCGACTCCGCAGATAATTAGAGTATTTATTCCCTCGCTCTGTAACCAGACCCTTAGTTCGGTGTCTTGAAATGCAGAATCCCTTCTTTTGATAACGACATGATCAGAGTCCTCAGGTCTGATTTCATCAATAGTTTTCGCGTCCCATGTTCCCCTTACGCATATGGGTACTTTCAATCGTTCTTCCCGCGTTACTGGAAGCAGTCTGTGAACTCGAGTTAAGAGATCTATTCCACTGGGTTCTCTAATAGCTTCGGTATAAAAAACAGGAATTAGATTTGCCCTACAAAAATCTATCAGCTCCTTGGTTTTGGGTATAATTTTCCTATACTCTTCGGTATTCATACCCAGCAGATCATAGGATCCTCCTTCACTAACGAATCCGTTTTGCATATCGACTACCAATAGTCCGAAATTAAATGCATATTTACCAAGCTGAACTTCGAACATTTGAAGAAAATTCTCTAGAGGTGTTTATAAGGATACTGTAGCGCAGTCGGACAGATCCAGTTTATGTAAAGAACCTGATCGGTTTTAGCATATAACATCTAGTCAGGAATGGCAGCACAAATAGTAGTAGAACAAAAACTAGTCCTTCATAAAGCACTATGAATATTCGAGTTTTGATCTTCGTGTGCACATTCATTATTCAAAGTGAACATTTAGAACCCTTCCCACGAGCTCACAGCTAGATCTCTAGATCTGTTTCATTTCAGCAGTATTCAATGCCTTTACTGCAGGCCCGCGCATAAGCACTACAAGTATCGTAGCTACAACTGCTAAGACAAGACCCACAATGAAGACAATATTAAATGCAGTAGGACTTGGGTACTGGCCAGTAGTACCGTCCACCTCAATTGGTATTAGAATGGATGATATGATTACGATTGCTATTACCGGGCCTATAGCTCCACCGATTATTCTCATGTCACTGGTTGCAGCAGAGGATATGCCAGTTAAATCTCTTGGAGTTAGAGCTATGATAATATTGATCAGTGTGACAGGTAAAAGCGCAGCTCCTACCCCAAAGAGGAAGAGTGACGCTGTGACGTCTGCCGAAGTGTCATGGAATATTGTAACGAGCAAAAAAGATACTGACATGATCACCATACTCGGAATGAGCAGTTTCGTATTGAGTTTACGTTTCTTCGCCAACAATACTCCAAAGACTGGACCAAATATCAACACTGCCAATGATAGAGGCAGCTGTAACAACCCTACTAGGTCTGGATCAAGTCCAAGACCAGACCCCTGCGGCGCAGCACCTAATTGTGGTATCGCCGTTATGATGATATATTGTATTATGCCAAACATCAGCATTGCTATATTTCCTGCAAATATGGCTGGCTGAAGTAGCAGCTTCAGCGGCACTAAGGGAGATTTCGTCCTTTTCTCTACTATAATGAACAGTACAAGTGAGATAGCTCCTATTACTAACGGAACTGCGAACCCTAATGGATTTTCTGAGGCAGAGCCACTATTGGTTATTGCAATTAGAAAAGATACTAGTGAGACAGACATAGTAACTATTCCTTTAATATCCAAACTTATCTTGGTCTTCTCCCTCATTTCTGCTCCATTTTTGTCTACACCTTCCTTCCTACCAGCATCAGTATCACTCGGACTTTGCGTACCATGCACCAGTATCTTGGCAGATTCATCGACTGGCAGTACCCGCCAACACATAAAGAGTAAAATGGCCGCAATTGGGGCACACATAAAGAAAATCGACTGCCAGCCAATGGTGGCTACTATAATCGGTCCTAATACTACCCCTATAGCCATTCCTCCTGAATATGCAGAAGTTACGATACCCTGACCAATTGAGAACTTTCCCTTAGGAAACTGATCTCTTATGATTTTCAAAGCGATTGGCGTGTTCGCAATAGCGATTCCCTGAATTGCTCTTATGGTCAATAAAGTGGAAATGTCCTGAGAGAATCCTGCAACAGCAGTAGCAGCAGTATATATCACCATCATTAGTACCAACATTTTTTTTGCTCCAAAAATGTCACTGAATCTCCCGATGAGTATAGTCATAACTGCTCCAGTTATCATGTAAATAGACATAACCCATGATGCTAGGGCTTGATCCACCTTGAAATCGTCAGCAATAGCTGGAATAGCAGGTGATAGAGATGTATGCATGAAGAGGATGAGTAATGTAGTCCCAGTTAGTATTATGGCTGATTTCCATGCCGCGAAAGAGATCTCCTCAGATTTAATTGCACTACTGCTATCGTGTGCTGTTGATATGTCGCCGGTTAAGAACGTATAATATATTAATCTTGTGTCAAAGTTGCGGGCTGGTGAGATACTTATATAGGACCGCCTGATGCTGTGGTAATAGAAGAATAAAAATAATGCAAATTTTGAGGACCCCTCCGTGGTTGCGAATGCTCCAGATTGTTCTGGGTTCGATTTCTGTTTTGTTAGCTGCGATTATCTTGTTTGTTCCAGGCTCCTCTATTTCAACAACTGTTCTTATTTTATCCATCACTTTACTACTCATAGGAATCGAAAGAATTTGCTTCGGAGTGGTTAGAACAACAGCAGCATCTATGACAACTACCTCAACTACGACAACTATAACAGCTGGCAGCAGCAGCAGCTACAACGAAGCCATCAAAGTACAACTCTTCAAGAATCGCGAATATTGCGCTAGGACTTTTGATCATCGCCCTATCAATTGTGCTTATGGAGTTTCCAGTATTTAGTGCAGCTTTATTAATAGTTTTAGCCGCAATAGCCCTTCTAGTTATTGGAGTTGCTCGCATTATTCATGCGTTTAGGGAAGAAGATATTCATCGGGCCACCAGGAAATACCTCAGCGTGGGCGTCGGAATTCTTTGTATCGTGGTGGCTATTCTGATAATTGCCAATCCAACCACCTTCGGTTTGATGCTTCTCGTTTTCATGCTTTCTATCACGCTCATAATAGTAGGGATCAGCATGATAGTGAGGGGAGTTAAAGGCGAAGGTTACCTTGCGAAGAAAATTTTCTGAGAATTTTCTGTTCCTATTCTTCCTGTCAACCCAATAAAATTATCAAGTATGTTCATAGGGGGCGAACTATAATTCCCCATCCACGTATAGTTACTAGCGCAAGGAACAAATAGCCTTAGCTAATGCTCGCTGCATGCGCTCATAATACATATACATAACGTCGGGTATTGAGATGAATCACCTGGAGATTAAATCACTGAATATACAAGTATGAGAGGGTATCGATCTCGCAGAGCAGAGGTTGTGATAGGACGATTACTAGACCAGTATACTATGTGTATCTTAATGTATGAAAACTGAACAAAAATTAACATGTACACAAACTCACTTTGAAATCTAACTCCACCAGCATTACTGATCCTTTTTATTCAAATCCTCCAAAAGGAGTCAAAGTTGAGAAGATCCCGCTAACTTCTTTGGGAAGCTTACTGACTTGGACGTCGTCCCTTTCTGATATGACTAGAGTGTTATTGTCCAGCTCCTTGGACGGCTTCCAGTACAAAAGTTGGTCATCAGCAGCCCATTCTACAGACTCTTTAGTAGTTGAAGTTGACCACACGTAGAATCCCTTCTGATAGTGTGTATTTTTAGGTACAAATATCACAGTAGGTTCGTCCATTACCGTACCTTCAAGGATCACTGAGAAGTATTTGTTTTTGGTATCAAAGGAGAGAAATGCTGGTTTGGCAGAACTCAGTAAAGGATAGGGTCTGGTAGCAAGATCTAAGTGTCTTGGTTTTCTTTGAGGACCTAGTAGAGAAAAATTCTCGAGATTCCAATTATCCTTCCCATCCTTGGTATTATAAAGGTCATAATTCCAGTAAGTAGAATTCAACAGCTGAGATTCAACTTGAATGTATTGCAAATTAATGTATGGTCTAATTTGTTCCGACTCTTGGGTTCCGCCGAACTCTGTTAGAAATGGAATTAGATCTCTTTCATACCCTGCTGATACAATCCGTTCAAATACATCAGGCCAATCCTGCTTGTATTTTGATATATTGTCGGGGATCATGCCAAAGGATGACATTATAGCCCGAGTATCGTAATAATGGAACGAAAATACTCCTCTTTCCAGAAATTCAGCCGGCCAATCAGTTCTCCCAGGAAGATACGTATTTATCTCCTTGGGAGGATCCATGAGTCCTTTCTTTGTATATGTGCCTTCATCTAGAGGCGAGCGTACCATTTCCATATCACCAATGCGCAGAAATCTTCTCAAATCAAATTTCTTAGCCTTATCCCAGCCGGTCAATTTCTTGTTCATCTCTTCTGAAGAAAATGCAGTCCAATCAACCCGCGGCTCAATGAACACAAAAATCTTGTCATCGTATTTTCTTATTTCATGGAAAGCATTTAGATAGTACTCCTTTAGCAGCTTTGATTCAAATTCAAGTTTGTCGATCCCTGCAGGATGAGGCTCGTTAAAAAGGTCAATACCTAAAATGGCAGGGTGACCTTCACCACCTTTTGCATTCTTGAAGAATTTTATAGTCTGTCCTATGGTTTTTTCAAGGTGAGTCCTTATTGGATAGTGAGAGAGCTTCATTTCGTCATTGGTTAAATCGTTACGATAAAATGAATAGAGCGTGTTTTTGACGAGTTTATTCATTTGGTATGACATAGCCCACAGTTTATTGTTTTTCACTGGCTTTTCTGGCCTCTTGACATCCTTATTCAATGCCAGAGCCCAATCAGGAAATCCGTCTCCGCCACATACTTCGTGAGCGATATCCTGATGGAAATCAAGCAAAACCAGGAGATTACGTGAGTAAAGCTCGTCAATGATCTGCAGCACGAGTCTCAGATATTCTTCTCCCTCTGGCAGAATCCGATCCAGGTCTGGATTAGGCGTAGGTTCTATGGCTTTCCAAGAGAGAACCAATCTAATTACATTAAATCCCGATTCTTGTAAGAGGTCAAGTTCTTTAGCTACAGACTCAATTTCACTTGTAAGCTCTTGAGTAGATATCTTCTTAGCATTAAGCGGAGAAATGGGTAGGTAAGGAGGAAGCTTGCTCCTTGATCCAAAATTTACGCCTCTGAACATGACATATCTTCCGAAAGGATCCCGAAACCAGTTGTCCTTCTTATAAAGGAGCCTAGAATCGAGCATATTTTTCTTATTCATGCGGCTACCTAACAGTAAATTGCAGGCGGTAATATAAATTTCGATCAGAGTGATGTTGTCAGCCTGACTTTCAATTCCCCCATTATGTCGAAAAGAGACAAGTTAGATGTCAAAAGTGCAAGCAATAAGTTTTTTTACCTAGCATCTGTAAATGAAATGAAGTCTAAGCGGATAAGAAAGCCTGAAGCATCACATGAAAGTTCAGCTTACAAATGAAAGAAATACAACTTTAAATTGGAAGGATAGTGGCAACTCCCGATATAGACGTCGAAATTGCATTATGATCATCATTATAGTCATTATAGATGTTACGATGCTTGGGCTTGTTCTTGTTTTTATCAATATTCTACGCTCTTTACGTTATTCCCTGATTATTTCATGGAACGTGTCCTTTGTAATTACCGATGAACAGGAACAAAAACGACCAGATGATAGGATAAGGGTTTGTGTGCGTGTACATGAGTAATGGTATAGGGATCCCAGATTCTACTCAAATCAATGAGTTTGCGAATAGTAGTAACCCAGGACCGAGCAGTGACATCAGTCAGTCAGGTTCATGGAATACCAAGAGGATTGTAATCCATGTTGATCTAAATTCATTTTATCCCTCGTGTGAAGAGTTACGTTTGCCGCTGTTAGTGGGTAAACCACATGCGGTAATTATGACACATGAAGAGCAAGGCCGAATCACAAAAGGAGTGGTAGCCTCATGCTCGTACGAAGCAAAGAAACTGGGAGTAAAATCTGCTATGCCCCTACCCTCAGCGTTAAAAGCCTGTCCCGACCTTGTCCTTAATCGGGTAGATATTCCGTACTACGCAACGATCTCTGAGAAGGTAATGAACGTATTGCAGGATTACTCTGATATTTTGGAACAGACCAGCATCGATGAAGCCTACTTAGACTGTTCTGACAAGATCCATGCTCTAGCCATACTTAAGGATCAAGGGAATGATCCTGGTGATTCGACCCTAGCATCTCGGCCAACAAAGCGAGAAAGTGAGTCAATATCCAATTTGAGCGATTCACATCTAATCGAGGACTTTGCGAGATTGATCAAAAATAAGATAAAGATAGAATGTGGTCTTCTAACTTCAGTTGGGGTAGCTCCTACTAAATCAATTGCTAAGATTGCTTCCGACTTTAGAAAACCAGACGGACTCACGATAGTTCCTCCAACAGCGGTTCCTAATTTCCTTGAAAACCTCGAAGTAGAGAGAATTTCAGGTGTCGGGACCATAACTAAAAAATCATTGAAACGGATGGGTATCGAAACGATCGGACAACTTGCAAGAGCTGATGTCCAAACCCTTGTGCAGGGATTCGGTAATAAGTATGGGATACGTATGTGGAAGATTGCCAAAGGCCTAGACGAGGATCCGGTTCGATCTAGAGGTGAACGTATTTCTTTGAGTACCGAATACACATTACCTGATTTTACAAGAGATCAACAAAGGTTACTTGTTTATTTTAATGCATTAACAGATGAGCTGTTTAGGAGGATACAAAGAAAAGGGTATCAATTTCGTACGGTAGGTATTAAACTGGTACATGCAGATTTTGTAGTTGAAACAAGAGAGAGATCATATTTACGCCATCAGGAGACCAAACAAAGTATTAGCAACGCTATACCAGGACTTCTACAGAGGTTCTATTCCACAGTCGCAGAAAGACAAGAAGGGCAAGTTGCCAATAACATCATGGAGAACGGGCCCTCAAATAGTGGTACTGAGCTTTTCATTAACGTTCCTATTAGAAAGATCGGCATAAAGATATCAAACCTGATACCAAAGAGAGGATCAGGCCTGGAAGAAGGCCAATCAAGTATACTTGATTATCTTTAAATTCTGCAAACGTGATCTAGATACCAAAACCAGTAATAATTTTTGGGAAAACTCTTCATGTCACATACCTGTTATCTCAGGCTTCTTCAGCTCAATCAAAACTTTATCACCTACCTTTAGGCCAAGATCTTCATACTCTCTCATACTCAGCTTGAATGTTGGTGCATCAGCTACCCCTATACCACTGCCCAGAACGTTTGACATAGCTTTAGGTAGGTTTTTCATTAACTCTTCTGGAGAGGAAAAGGTCATTGCCTTAACTCCAAAAGGGTTCATTGACTGTTGCCTGTCCCCTGGCGCCTGGTCCACGAAGCTAACGTGTACGTAGGGCTTCCCATCGTGAGACGCTTCTATTCTTGATACGATAAATTCTTTAATCATTTAACTACACTACAAGAAGAGAGAATAACTTATAAGCCTTGACTATTGCGGAAAATGTATTTAATTGTTATCTATAAATTTATATTTCAGATGGATTTTCCAATGGGGGATAAATTGAGTTGGTCGAGCATCAATTCTTTGGAAGACAACGGAGGTACTTACTTTGAATTTTACAATGTCTTTTCATTCCTTTAATATCGGCACTAATAGCATTCCTCAATTATTACGATAACGTCAATGGTGTTTCCTTTTTTGTTGGACATTCACTATTTTTTGTTATTTGATCCTAATTGCTTTCTATGACTGCCAGGTCAAACCAGAATTTCAGCAATTATGAGTATATGTTCGCTCTTATTGTCACTGAAAAGATATTATAGTAAATATTTATTCACATTCCATATTGAAGGGAGTGAATACATTATTCATGAACTTGCAATTAGGCTATAGGTAGTGATAACTACCATATTAGCAGCTGGGACTTGGCAGCGATGTCCTCAATTTGTTCGGCCTACTTTTGCTAGCAATTTCGAGATATCTGAAGTATTTCGCACCTCCCTTACTAGCGATGTAGATATTACTAGGGTAAATACAGATGCGACCGGGGAATCTCAATTCGAGTCGAATGCACAAGCAGCTGCATTGGGAGAATTAGCTACAGCTACAGCTGTCAAGCAGTGACAATTCAAATGAAATAACGTCCAAAATATCGAAGGAGGTTACTGCCATTCGTATCCATGAGGGGCGGAGCAATGAAAATGGTCCAGTAATTGCGTCGTTATTTGAACCTCAAACACCACCTGGGAATATAAGCGGAGGACTGGGGAGAGGAACGGTAAGTGCTGACATTCTAGAAGGCCCCCTGGTAGACAAGTAAATTTCAGATCTACTCAATCCTTTCGACGGCGACGAGGCCTATGCCAACATTCACACAGCTGCTAATCTGGACGGTGAAATCAGGGAAACAATTCAGCAAGGTTAGCTAGCGTGTAATACATCTAATATCTGTAGCTCTCGATTAATAGTGGCTAATTTGATAAGTAGTATTGTAGTATATCGCCCTCTCGAGCAGGCTAGAAAATTATATATGTTATTGAATCACGCCAAATAAATACGTCATCGAAATAAACACTTTTAAGTTGATTACTTGAGCAGCAGAGGTGTCGTAATATGATTGAAGCACGGTTTGAATTAATTTATCCCAACTCTTCATTGCCTGACTCTAAATTCCCCAACCTTATTTGCGGCTTCCCCGGGAGTGGTTATGTAGGCAAACTTGCAGTAGATCATCTAATAGATGAATTGAGCGCAAAACACTTAGTAGATATTTACTCAAATACATTTCCACCGCAAGTTCTGATTAAGCCAGATGGGACTGTGGATCTTATCAGAAACGCGATATTCTATTATGAATCACCAATCTCACCGTCTTTGAACATGATGTTCTTGACTGGAGACTCACAACCTTCTAATCCTGATGCGGGATACCTCTTGGCCGAGACAATTCTCGGAATTGCATCTAAATTTTCTGTTCTACACGTATATACGTTGGCAGCATATATCACTGGAGTATTTGTCCAGAAGCCTCGAGTATTTTGTACGGCTTCCGACATGGAAAGTCTTAGAGATATCAATACTGCTGATATTGCCGTTATGGATAGTGGGGCAGTAACAGGCATGAACGGACTGGTAGTGGGATTGGCCAAATTGAAAGGGATGCGAGGTACATGTCTACTGGGCGAGACCTCCGGCTATGTTGTTGATGCAAAAGCATCAAGGTCATTGTTGGAAGTCTTGACGACGAGACTTGGTGTTGAGATTAGTATGGACGCCCTAGATGCGAGAGCGAAAGACACAGAAACGTTGATAAAAACAATTGAACAGCAGATGGGGGAGGCTTCAGGCGTAAGACATGAAGGGGGAGAGCAAACCTCACAAACTAATCCTCGTAACACGGGGTATATCAGACTGAAGGCGATTAGTTGCAGGTAATATTGGGCTCCAATATTGAATGCTCCATTATGGCGTCGAGATGCGTAAATTGCTATACCTTCTTAAGCTTTCCATATCGACCTATGTTCAGGCTGTTATCTCCCCTGAAAGCTTGAGTATATCCATTCTCAATAACGACAGTATCACCCTCTTGGACCATATCTATTTGGTCATCCCAAAGTGACAGCTTTATACTTCCACTATCATCTGTTATAACAGCATCTGCTACTCGTGCAGTGCCTCCCGCTCTTAAGTTTACGGTTCTTGGCTCTGCTATGCTTTCTATCTTTCCTTCTACACTTACACCCCTAATGCCAGGCGTTAGTTCAGTTATCTTCATTTCTTTAATTAGCTATTGGTCATCCAAAATAAATATTACGTCCCCAAATCTATGCCATTTATACCAAATTTGAATTCGATTAAATTTTTATCAAGGGACCTTCTCAGTATAATGGAAACAAAACCTGATGCTTCAAATCACGCATTGAGGAGGGGTAGCGAAGCCTGGTCAACCGCGCAGGACTCAAGATTAGACGATTCAGATGGGTGATCCCGTCCCTAAGGGGTTCGTGGGTTCGAATCCCACCCCCTCCAATCCTTAAAAAGGCAATTGATTCGCTGCAGATCAATTCTAGCTCACGAATTCTTTCTCTTATGCGCCTTAATTATCAGATGGGAGCGGTCTAAGTGCTAGGCTGAGACAAGGTTATCTTATTGAGATGAATGATAGTAGATCTTTACCGATTCCAAAATATACCACCTGCCGACATAGACTTTCCCTGTCAGTTAGAAGCGGCCGCAGTAGCCACTCACTTCTCTATAACGTAGAAATCGTAAATCGGTGTCCCCTCATTTCGGTTGTTTCTGAACGTATATTCTATAATTGAATAAAAAGCTGGAAATGTCTCTACAAGACCTATAATTGGGCATAAAAATAGAGTTTGAAAGTGAAAGAGAATTTTTTTCGATAACGAAATCTCACTAAAGCGAAGATTCTGGAATAATCCGAATTGATATGAGAACAACCATGTAACCGACGAGAACAGAAGGAGTAACCCTGTAGCGAACTCGATTGGTCCTGCGGTAGTCCAATTATGTAATGCAGAATTGGAATAGAATTGCTGGAATGCTAGGTTAAGATTATCTATAAAAGAATTTAAGATACTCTCACTCGCAAGGCCATCACCAGTATGAGTACCGGCAAAAGTAAAAAATGATATTATGATTGGTAGATTTACATAAAGGGAGATAATTGTTGATAGGAGCCCAGCAGCAAATCCTAAGAAATACGTCAGGAGCTTGTATGATAGCTTGACTCTGTGAATAATTGAAAATTTATCAACATTTTGAAGGCTTCCTAGAACCCACCTTCTACGCTGCATAAAATGATCCTTAATATTAAGGGGAGGTTGCTCCAGTAAGACTCCACCATGCCAGCCCAAAGAATTTGAACCATACTTCTCATATACTAAGTAGCCAAACAACTGATCTTCAGCCAGCGTGGGACCAAAATTCCACCCGATGTTGTCCTCCACATCAGATCGTACCAGGAGATTGCTACCATGCATATGTAATGGTGGAGTCTTGATCACAACTTTGTTTGTCATTTGAGAGACACAATCATAACATGTGAACGGTCGAATCGATTCTGCCAACGCAGTTAAAACATTGGCATTTTCAAATTTGAGAGGGTAAAAGATGGGTCCCTCGGAGGCTACTCCCTTTCCATCTCGTATAAACTTCAAGAGGGACAAAATTGTTTGAGAGGTAACAAAGCTCTCATCATCCATATGATAAATCCAGATTTGTTTCTTGTTTTCGTCCCGGGATTTTCTATATAGAAGCGCATACTGAAGCGCTCTTCCTTTCTTAATAGCAGACGTTCTGAACGATTTCGGAACGACCACCACCTCACAACCGAATTCTTCAAGTTCTAAATTATCGGCAGGGTCATCAGTAATTACTGATATCTTAAATTTATCATACTCTATCTCCCTGCATGATTCAATTATTGATTGTATTCCTCTCTTGACTACCGGGGTTTTTGTCGCAGACCTCGTAGTAATTTGAAATATAATCTTAGGGTCATTCCTGATCCTCCTAAGATCAGAGGTTATAAACACGCTTCTGTTTGTAATAAATCTTAAGACGGCAAGAACTGCAATTGGGATATTGACTAACCATAAAAAGGTTAACAATCCAGCTAAAAGAGTCTCTTGCAAGTCTGCATCTCATTTAATCTATAAGCAATAAGAGTACATCTTTTCTAGAACCGAGTTGCGTGAGTTTCCTAAAATGCGTATCGCACAAGAATTAGTTTGAATACCTAAGTATAATCCATTTCGGATAAGAAGAACAATAGTAAAATGTCAACTTTATTAGATATCTCTGATTTCTAGAAAAAGTATGGATAAAAACCGTTGGAGCTTTTTTTCCGAGTGGAGCCTGTGATACTGTGGTGCCGTCTGAAAGTAAGCTAAATGACAATATGGATGCGGCTTTTTGCAATCAATGTCAAAGTTACACAGTCATTTTTGATATGGTATCGAATGAGTTTGTTTGTAGCTCCTGTGGATGTGTCGTTGCAGACGAGTTAATGAGTTCTGAGCACGCGGGAAGTTTTCCGTCTAGATCGGGCTACAGCGACCGAGCAAGGACGGGCATGCCTGAGTCTCTGGCAGTGCATCATAAAGGCTTATCGACTTTAATAGGGATAGGTGATACTGATGCACGAGGTAAAGCACTAGAACCTTCACAAAAGGTGAAGATGCAAAGGCTAAGGACATGGAACAATAGATCTCAACTAAATGATTCCATTTCTAGAAATCTCGAAAAAGCTCTTAAATTCTTGAATAACTTTGGTGATAAACTCTATTTAAGCCAAGCCGTTATCGAAAGTGCAGCTTACATATATAGAAAAGCAGCTGTGAAAAAGCTCGCAAAAGGAAGATCTACTCTTGGGCTTGTAGGGGCAGCACTCTACGCGAGCATGCCGAGAAACAGCTACGCCCAAGACTATATCGGATATTGCAACAGTTTGTAATCTTCCTACGAAGGACGTTATGACGCATTACAAACTCATTTTAAAGGAATTATCGCTACAAGTCCCCGTTCTACATGGTCCTGATTATGTCACCCTTATTGCAAATAGACTAAGTCTCTCCGAAAGAACAAAGAGAGAAGCCTTGCGAATCTACTCAGACGTTCAGGAGAATCGGATATCCATTGGTAAGAATCCTAGAGCTCTTGCAGGGGCAGTTATTTATCTCGCTTCACAGAATTGCAATGAATTTCTACGTCAGGTTGAAATATGCCAAGTCGCCGATATTTCGACAGTGTCTCTTAGGAAGCGCTGCAAGGAAATTAAAGTCACCCTCGGTATTTAGCGATTTAACTCATACGTATTTCATATGTGGCCGGAGATCATACCCATTTTTTAAATGAATCATTTCGTCAAAAACAATGTCCAAATAGGCTGCCTTTGACATCGGATATGACTCTTTGCAGGTGAAAATTGTAAAGACTAGCCCTTGATGATCGATTTTGTAACCTTCACAAGGTTCATGTCCTCTCAAGATCACTTTAGCGTCAAGTCTTTTCAACCACGTATTGCTTACCGACCGACCAAAATGCTTACCAATTCCTCTTCTCGACCGTTCAAATTCCCCGTTATCCATGATGGAATCTCGTGGATCATTCCAGAGTATCTCTTCCATTGTTTCGCTAGTCATATGTTCGGCCTGAGCGTTAGACAAAGTCTTTATTGCTTCTGGGCCATTGTGGGGAAGATGGGCTGGTAAACCACCATGCACAATAACAAAACAATTTTTGATCACTACAGATAAGTAAAGTGCATGAAAAAAGGGCAAAATCTTATGATAATACAAAGCCATCGATTGGTCTTGCCCGAATAAATCCATAATTCTATATGGGAAATCATGAGAAGGAAATGGGAATTCGTCTGGTGCTTCATGATTTCCACGCATTAGGATTACCGACTGGGGAAATCTGGCTTGAAGAAAACATACAGTATATAAGACTTCTGGAGATCTTCGACCTCTATCAATGTAATCGCCCAAGAAAACGAGCTTGTTATGTTCGTCTGATAAGTATCGCTCGTAGTCAATCTTGGTCAAGATAGAATTTAGGGCACCATAATCACCATGGATGTCGCCAATCACAACTAACCTTTCAGGGATCTCTAATTTGACCAACGATCCAAGTACTCTGCCTCCTGAAATTTGTCCACTTTCATTTTGATTTTTCAGAACCCTGATGCTGGCATCCAGTACGTTACAGAAATCTGTTAGAGGGAGATCCTCATTTAGTTCTTCTAGACCTCTTACCAATTAGCGTATTGAAGCGTCTGGCCAGCTGACCAATAAATATATTGCTGGGAAGACTAGCAATAAATTTGAAAGTAAAGCTAACCGTCGGAATTCAAACTTTTGACTTACGATTAAATTGGCTTATGTTCCTAATTTACAATTGTTTTTAGTGACTGGACAAGAAAAGCAGAAGGCACCATCCCAACCCCTAGGCCCCGCATAACCTCCTCAATTTTCATTTCAGTTCCCGGCCATTAGGCTTACTCGTTAATACATTGAAAAGAATAAAAAGCTCATGAGAACGACAACACAATTAACGTAACAACAGGAGAGTTGCTCAAAATGAATGTTAACAACACATTACACTACTGCAGCTAGCAGATGTGCCGTTCAAAATGACTTCTAAACCAAAACTTGAAGATTTACACGTGGAATTCCATCTATCTTGTATGGAGTCAGTCCAAAAATAGGTCCTACCGGTGAAACAGGCCTTAAGAACAAGGTACCGTTAATTAGATTGACCTCTAGTTTCAGATATGCATGAGCTTCTACAGGAGGATAGACCGCTTCTCCAATAGTCCCAACAAAAAACGAAAGATCTGTCTTCTCACTAAGAAACGAAAGCACGCTTGTCTGATTTTGCCTGAGTTCGCCTTCAAGCGATTTCAAATGTTCACAATTGAAGATACTTAACATCAAGGATTCCGGATAATTCTTTCGTGCCATTTCCACACTCCTCTCAATCATGGCAAATTGAGAGTTATTTAGTTGAGAATTCTGAGTAGGATCGATATGCTGCTTGAAATCTGAGTCTTCGAAGTCAGACCATAATCCTGTGAAAATGTTATTGTTAGGGAAAAATCCCAAATAGGATCTTAGAATCGCCATGATCGTCTGTGGATCGGCTTGGCCAATGGGTTGGAGAAGGACTGGATTATTTCGTTTTATGAAATTAGATATTATTTTTGCAAGAAAAGTTGTTATCGCAACTATATGGATACTGGGATCAAATCTGAAGATTACAATTCCCTTTCTGGGGAATCCACCTTCCAATACTGCGTCCAACTCGGGATATCCTGTCCGAATCCGTCCAACCCCTCTAACGGAGTAAGGCTTCAATGGATGATCCTTTCGCCTAGGTGAGCTCATTTTGTGAAACCATCTTGTTAAGAACATATTCAGAAGGTTTGTAATTTTGAAAACTGGCAAAGATACTATTATTTAGTGAAAAATTATAAATCTGGTTTAGAATTCTCACTCCTCTTAACTTAATCATTTTTATTTGTCGCAATCTGTATGTATCGTGCACATTTTGATCCAATTCCACGATGCCGTCAACTAAAAAGTCAAGTGTACTATACGAAGTATCCTCACTAATGAAGATTAGCTTAGCGCCTGCCCTCTCACGCCATGTTTGTAGGACTCGTTCATTGTTTAACCTGGCCTCCTTATCCATAAATGAAGCTATAGCATCCCAACTATCGATAATTATAATTGGAGCCTTGACATCCATCAACTCGTTAGTTATGCGCTCAAACAACGATTCAGGTTCATCAAGGCGTGCATCTTCGAACATAGACATCTTGTATATCTGTTCTTCATTGTCCGAGGTGGGTTGAGGTTTTATTGTTTGAACAAAATGTTCCAACCATGGATAGTAAGTGAAGAGCTGTCTAGGAGATACTCTAGTAGAAATATAGAAAAAATTGCTTGCTTGACCTAAGGTTTTGAGAATAGTCAATGAAAGAGTCGTTTTGCCTGTACCAGCCTTTCCCTTAATAAGAAGAGCATAGGTATCGCGCCTAACAAAGCGCTCTAATTCATCAGGAATTCGGTCTGATTTGGTGGCAGAACTATGTCTTGGAGGTTCATTCATCGGCTACTAGGGGATAAGTAAGTCGTGCTACTACTAAAACCATTTCAGCTGCAACGGCCCCATTATTTGTATTAATGTAGGTACCTTGAAAATTTTCCTTTTCAGATAAGCATGGCTTCGGAGTCACCTTTGGCTACCATGGATCCAATCCTCTTTGGAAGGAAATCGCATCAATTAGACCTTCAGCATAGCCTACACTCAACACAGCTAATTCATTTTTTCCCTGATTTAGAAATTTCTCAGCATCTTGAACATAGCATTCTGCGTTGTCAAGCACGGCGCTAATTCCTTTGTATTGTGTTGAATCTATGGGCAGTCGTTTTCTTAGCTCATTCACTGTCTTCTTAACAGACGGAACATACTTTTCAACCATTCTCGTAGAGATTCTCGTAACATGCGAAGAGTTTTCAATTGGCTCATTTAATACTGAAGTCATATAGGAGATTGCTTCCATTTCTACGAAATGAAGCCGTCCAGGCACTATTAGAGAGTGAGGGCCAATCCCATAATTTATTTCCAGAAGTGATCGAATTTGACCTGAAATTATCTTTTTATCAGTTCTTCCAATCCTCGACGCAACAGGTACAAAGGTCTCTTCAGTTAATGCTCGACTTCTTTGATCCTTTTCGACGTCCAATAACATCTTCATGGCAATATTAGGATCCAAAAAGAAAGGGGATATGTTTTCCTTTGTCTCGCTATATTCGGTCAATATAAGGGTATGATTTCCCAGCAATAAGTTATCCATCAGCGTGTTGTAAACACTGATAGCTGACTGAGGTTCAGACATTATAGTTGAAGTCCTGCCAAACTTGTAAATTTGTAACCCGCTCTCGGCGATTAGAGATGTAATGCCGGACGCGGAATGAATCACCTCCACCTTAATGCCTCTCTTTGTGGCTCGTATGAATAATTCAATGTAAGTAGTAGCGATTAGAGGGTCGCCATACACTATTAGAGCCACCTCATTGTTACCAGCTTGTTCAAGTATGTCACGGCCATCTTCTACGAATGATCTTCCCACAACGTTTACAACATTGTCATCATGCTTACAGTAGAGTGCCAATTCACTTAGATCGATATCTGACAAATAACCTGTGAATCTCTCTATGTGGACGAGGTTGCATGTTTTTAGGACTTCTCGCCCTTTCATATTCATCCCCCCAAGGCCTTCTATTCCGAGTCCGATTAACCATAACATTGTAGTCTATCCTTTCTCCACCAATTATCTGGTTCCTAAATGCAAATCTTTCTTTAGGTGATGTATCCTTGAGATGTGGAATAACGCCCTTGTATAAATTTCGATGCTTGATATGTATTCTTGAATCTTTATTCTTTCGTTGGTAGTATGGGAAGAATGAGGGTCGCCCGGTCCATACGTCACCGCAGGCATTTTAAGAGCGTTTCCCAAAATGTTCATATCTCCAGTTCCGGTCTTGCGAATTAGTAAAGGTCTTACATTGCATATGTCCATGATCGATAAGGAAAGTCCCCGAACCAGCACCGACGTAAAATCAGCTTCAAAAGGTTCTGTCTTATCTTCAGTCCTGTATTTTATAACACTCCCGTTAGATTTGGATACTTTGTTTACTATAGAATCTACTCTTGCCAGAATTTCATCGCAAGTAGTTTTCACTGGTATCCTGATATCTATTGTTGCTTTGCATCGCTGGGGAGTGACATTGTGACTAGATCCTCCTTCTATTTCGGTGATCGCGCAGGTCACCGAATCGGATCCACCTAATAGAGACTCTCTTCCGCATAACTCAGCCCTTAATTCATTCCACAAAGCAGACATCTCTTCAATAGAGTTCCTTGCCAGCCAGGGTGCGCTAGCATGAGCACTGTTCATTACGTCGCATACAAGTCTTATTGCTAGCCTTCCTTTATATGCGATAGTGATCTTGTCAATACCGCTAGGCTCACCGAAAATTGCATAATTCACATCTAGGTTCTTTGAAACTAGATGCTTTATCCCCGTCGCATTTCCTTCTTCATCGACAACTGCAGCAAAGATAATCGTTCCGCGCTGTTTAGGAAACTCCGAAGCCGCAAGCAACATTGAGATTAGTGGAGCCTTTGCGTCAGAGGCTCCTCTACCGTAGATATATCCATCTTGTATTCTAACTGGAATACTTCCAGGAACAGTATCCATGTGACCACAAAGAAGGATCCTCGGTGCTCCATTGCCCTTGGTGGCGATCATGTTTCCGACACTGTCTATGTATGCCTCCTCAAATCCTAAGCTCATCAATGCATTTTTCCTTAAGGAAAATCGCAAGTGACGACTCCGACCTAGAGGGTGTATACTTTTCAAGAGAACCCTTTAGAAATTCTACTGCATAGCCGTATGACACCAATTCTATCTATTTCTTGGTCCTGTTGAGTATTCAACAGCAAGCGTGGGGATATCAACGCCAGTTACACGTACTGTATTCTTGAATTCTGTGGTGCTATTAACTTCATGTACCAATAATCCAACCTCGTCGCTCTCCATTAGATCCACTCCAACAATTTCTCCTCCAACTGCATCTGATGCCTTTAGGCATAGGTCTTCTAATTCATTGGTAACTGCGCATGGTTCAGCCCTGCCTCCAAGAGCCATGTTTGTTTTCCATTCTTCATGTCCAGAATATCGATAGATAGCCGCTGCGACTTGGGTGCCAATTACTATCGCTCGGATATCTCTAGGTGGCCGTTTCACAAACTCTTCAAAAAAATAAATGCGGTATAATGGAAACATGTACTCTCTGCTTTCAATAACGGCTTCTGCAGCGTTCCTGTCACGTAGTAATCCAATCAATCTTCCCCAACTTCCGACAGTAGGTTTTATGACAACAGGATATCCTATTTTCTCTATAGCTGACAAAGCAGACTCAGCTGAGAAAGCTGTAATAGCCTTAGGTGTTTTGACACCGTTCTTCCTCAAAGTGACGTGTGCAAATAGTTTGTTGCCACAAATGTTTGATGTTTCAAATGAATTTATGACTCTATACCCTAGGCCTTCCAGCATTGATGTGGAATGGATACTCCTGAAATAGCTAACACAGCGCTGGATAATAGTACCGTTCGATAAGATATCATCATCTCTTCTGCCTTCTAGTTCTAGAGATAAAGCTTTACAATCTAACATCGTGACGTTCGTACCCCTTTTCTTTGCTGCTTCGAATAGAGCCTTTTCTTCCCATCTAATGTTGTCGTAAAGAATTGTGAGAGAAGGTGTAGGCGTAGAATTAATTTTCTCTTTGTTCACTGACCCCAGTCCTCACCGACAACTTGGGCCGGCTTGATGTCAAACCCTTCCTCACGTTTTACCAGTTCGTAACTTGCACCACAGTCTGCACAAGTCACTATCTCTCCTTGCATCGAATCTTCTGGTATCTTTACTTCAGCATCACATTCTGGACATTTTACCAATTTTCTTTTCTTTCCTCAGTCTTAACTTTTGCAACAGCATCATTAAGTATCTTTCTCTCCAGCCTGTCGTCTAAGTATAACTCGAGTACATCTCCCATTCTAAGTTCCTTTAGACCTAGAGGCTAGTGTTTCAGCTTCTCCCCTGTCTGTATTCAATCCCAAGAGTGACAGCAAGTAGCCGGCACCATTCTTCCCTGCCAATTCCCCAAAAACTATCTTACGTCTATTTCCAACTAATTTGGGCTCGATTATCTCATAGGCAGAAGGGTTTCTTAGGATTGCGGCAAGATGTGTTCCAGCTTTATGTTTGTATGCGCTGTCGCCGACGATAGGTTTCGATTCAGGTGTTTCCAGATGTGTATATTGGGATATCGTTCTGGAAAGGTCTTTTAACATGTGAAGTCTCAAGTCAGTTCTGCATTCATATATGAAAGTTAATGCTACTGCAGTTTCAGCCAACGATGGGATACCAGTTCTCTCCCCAAATCCGTCAATAGTAGTATGAATTTGATCAGCCCCTGCGTCACACCCAGACAATGCATTAGCCAGAGCTAGTCCGACATCATTGTGACAATGAACGTCAAGAGAAGTCTTGGTTGCATCTATATGATCAAGAATCAATGTTACCATTTTGTGCATCCCTACCGGCCTCATTATGCCTACGGTGTCAGGCAGGCTTATCCTTTCAATTCCTCTCTTATTCATCTCGACACACATTTCCACCAAAAAGTCTGGGTCAGTTCTACTTGCATCCTCCATTGTGAACCGCGATTTCAGACCATGCGATTTAATGTAATCTGCAACTTCTAAAGCTCGAACCTTGGCTTCCTCTCTTGAAATTTTTAACTTGGAAGCAAGGTGAATGTCTGAAATACCTAAATAAGTGGCTACCCACGTCGCACCAGAATCTATTGCACGATCTACATCAGATTTAATCGCACGGACATGGGCTAGGATGTCTGCCTTAAGTCCTTGTCTGATAATGGTCCTGGTAGCCTCGAAGTGATCGTTGGAAACAATTGGGCTTATCTCTATCTGATCAACGCCAAAAGAATCAAGCATCCATGCAATCTGTATTCTCTGTTTTATTGTGAAGGATACACCGGGATGCTGTTCACCTTCTCTTAGGGTTGAATCTAGAATTCGAATTCTTCGCTTTCCAAGCTTTTTAGATTCATTATAAAGATTCGCGAAATGATTTGGATCCTCTGATTTTAGCGACAACTAATAACAATAAGTTCATCTTTCGCACATGTTATAAACCTTTTCGCAACTGAATCGACTAATTACGTTGGAAACAATGACAATTCTCGATAACCTATCACTGAAAATTGACTATAACCGCAAAAGAAATAATACTTGATATCGATTTCAGGTTCACCTAATTGTCTTTAAAATAATCACTGTGTTCGTATCAGATACTCCTTCAGTTTTTCGAACTTCGTCGATACACTTGTTAATCTCAGATATAGATGGTGCGGAAATAACAGCGGCTATGTCTGTACTGTCCTGTGATTTCATAAATGACTTCTACGCCTGCTAGACCCATCAGTTTTCCAGAAACAAATGAGGTATCCGAAGTTGAACTGACAGAAATCAATGTGATGGCACTTGTTTTATCGCCACTATTTATTTCAACAGTAAATTTCTTGATGATTTCCCGTCTGGTTAAGTTCTTGACCCGTCTCCTAACCGCAGATTCTGATAAGCCTATTTCATCTGCTATTTCGACAAAGGCTTTTCTAGAATCCGACTGAAGGATCTTGATTATCTTGGCATCCGTAGGATCGATGGACTCAAACAGATCTTTTTACTTCCTCCAATGATAACAACCTATCCAGGGTTGTAACGAATTTCAAGACCAATTCTCTATCAATTAACAAAGGCGGTAGCAGTCTGATAATATTTCGGCCCGAATACAACATTAAGATACCATTTGAAATGCCGTCCATAAGTATATTTCTCACATCAAATCGCAGTTCTAGTGCCAGCATCAACCCTAATCCCCTTACTTCTCTTACTATTTTGTGTTTTTCTTTAAGCTTAACCAACAAATCCTTGAAATAGCGTCCAGTTTCCGCCGAGTTGTCGATCAATCCGTCAAGAACCAGGGCGTCTATAGACGCACTCGCAGCAGCACAAGCTAGTGGATTACCTGCAAAAGTAGAAGAATGTTCACCAATTTTCATACTCTCAATAATTTCGGTTTTTGTTATAGTCAATCCCATAGGAAACCCTCCTGCTATACCTTTTGCGACGCAGACGACGTCAGGAATGGTATTCCAATTCTCAGCCGCCCACATCTTTCCGGTTCTACCAAATCCGGATTGTATCTCATCGAAAATCAGAACGAGAGAATGCCTCGAACAAATCTCCCGAACTTCTTGAATAAACCCTGGTGGTGGCATTATGATTCCGCTTTCGCCTTGAACCGGTTCCAAAATAACAGTTCCAGTCTTATCGTCTATCGAGTCTACTAGTTTGCGACTATTTCCGTAAGGGACAAAACTAATGTGGTCCAATAATGGCTCAAAAGGCCTCCTATATTTTTCGCTAGAGGTTATGGATAGAGCGCCTAGAGTTTTTCCATGGTAGCCTCCATTCATTGAAATTATGCCAGGTTTGCCACTAAATTTTCGTGAAAACTTGAGCGCTGTTTCCACCGCCTCTGCGCCGGAATTTGAGAAAAAAACCTTGTCTAGCCCAGTAGGGACTACTTTTGATAGTTTCTTAAGCATAATTGACCTGGCAGTATTATAAGTTGACATGTGGCACACCATCAGCTTTTCTACCTGATCTTTGATAGCAGCGACAACCCTGTCATTGCAATGCCCCACCAAGGCTACTCCATACCCTGCCATACAATCAATATACTCCCTTCCTGCATCATCCCATACCTTCGCACCCTTTCCACGGTCGATGACAATAGGAAAACGTTGGTACAGGTGGCCCACGAAGTCATCCTCACTATACATGCGCTGTGATCACCGTACAATTTTCATGATTCAATAATTTGGATATGGGATTTTCTCTTGAACCATTGCCGACTATGGCCTCTCCGACGCCTAGCTCCAAAGCCTCTATGCACGCTAAAATTTTCTTTTCCATTCCAAAACCGATCTTGGGGTGCATCATTTTCGCTTCACCTAGAGTCAGGTTTTCAATCAGTCTCCCATCAATTAGTAGACCTGCTACATCAGTGAGAAATATAACTTTGTCTGCCCGCATATTCCCTGCTATGTGAGCAGCCGCTCTGTCCCCGTCAACATTAAGATATTCAAATTCATCTCCTAATGCAATTGGTGAGATTACGGGTACAAAATCCTTGTCAAGTAGGACATCAATAAGAGAATTGTTTACGTGGCTGATTTTACCAGTATAACCTCCATCGATAGACATTTTCCTACCTTTGTCATTTAGGATCAAGAGTTTCTTCTTACGCTCGGCTCTTAGAAGGCAACCATCTACCCCTGCAATGCCGACTGCATTTATGCCCTGTTTAAGCAACTTTGTCACAATGGATTTGTTCACTTGGCCCGACATGACCATTGTATATACTTCCACTGTGTCTCGATCCGTGTATCTACTCTTGATGCCTCCAGGGGACACTATGAATTGTTGCTTTACGCCTAGCTTGTTAGCAACACTTGTAACCTGTTTCCCTCCCCCGTGAACAATCACTATCTTTTCATTTTGCAATAATGTTGCGAGGTCATCAAAAATAGAAGCATGCATACTATCTGACACGATACTACCGCCAATTTTAACTACTATCATACCGGAGTAATCGGTGTGAATCTTAATCCATCTGCTTCGTTGAACCCGAACATCACGTTCATATTTTGAATTGCAGACCCAGCAGCGCCTTTCATCAAATTATCTGATGCTGATAATGCTACAATTCTCTTGTTGTCCTCATCGATGTCAAAACCGATATCGCAAAAGTTTGAGCCAATAAGAAACTTGGGATCCGGGAATTTGTACAGTCCCTTTTTATCTCTTATTAGTCGTACGAACTGTTCAGTATTATATGATGCACGATAAATTTTCCATAGCTCCAATTCCGTGACCACTTTTTTCATAAAAACGTGGTTAGTTGTAAGTATTCCTCTTACAATGTTAACGGCGTGAGGGCTCATGCTTACTTTTATAGGGCTCTTTGTGACTGCTTCCAATTCCTGTTTTATCTCTGCCGTGTGTCTATGTTTGGCTGGTTTGTATGGTCGTATTACTCCGTAACGCATGGCATGATGCGTACCTGCGTTTTCAGTTGCACCGGCTCCCGATGAGCCAATCTTACTATCAACTATGATGTGGTCCGTGTCAATTAGATCTTTTTCAACAAGGGGTCTTATCGATAGAAGTGACGTTACAGCCATGCATCCTGGGCAAGAAACTAATCTTGACTCCTTTATTTTTTCCCTATTGTATTCCGGAACTCCATATGTAGATAGAGAGAGCATTTCGGGGAAAGGATGCTCCCATCCGTACCATTTGACGTAATCCCTAGGATCCTTTAGACGAAAATCAGCCGAAAGGTCAATAATTCTCATACCGCGATCATAGAGATCCTTAACAATACTACTTGATTTGCCATGCGGGAGTGAGGTAAAAACTAGATCGCATTTATCAGATAGCTTTTTTGTATCTAGGTTTGAAAAAGTTAGATCTATGAACCCCTTAAGACTTGGATGAACGCGATGAACAAGCTCACCAGCTCTCTGTCTAGAAGTTATCATATTCACCTCAACTTTTGGGTGAGTAGATAACAGCCGCAGAAGCTCACCACCTACGTAACCTGATGCTCCGATAACACCTACCTTCATATACTATTTTCATCAGTATAATCTTTTTAATCGGTTTATGAATTTTTATATCTTGATCCTGTGTAGAAGGGGTATAATTAACACCCAACTATCTCATTTATTCGAGCAAATCATAGACCGATACATCGTTTGCCTCTTTTTGTGGCTATGAATGTCTATATTAAGTCCTCAACATCATATTCGCGGGTCATTCTTTTCAGTGCCTGACTTTATGCAATGAAACCATTAGAGTAAATCATGATGAAAATCTTCACTTTTCCATGACGTAACATTTTATTGGAATTCGAGATACATCTGCAGAATCTGATGATTGGTCTAGCAAGAATTTGCACAAATTCTTATTTCATTAAGTATCATTCACCAAATTTGTCAGAATGCACATCGCTACAATCTTCGCTTACGATTCGGAGCTTGACATTATTTGGTTAGAAACGACTGATTGTTTTCCCCATAATTCTATGAAACCCTTTGCAAGCCTTTGATCAAAAACTGATCGGCTGGAATAGGTAGCTACCGCTGGATCGTAAATGGCATTTTTTGAGCTCCTTCCTACGACTCGACAAGAGCCATTTTGAAGTTTTAGTTTCACTTTTCCATTTACCCTTGATTGAACTGTATTTATGAATTCATCCAAATCTCTTCTCAAAGGTTCAAGCCAAAGACCTGCGTAAACTAGCCAGCTCCATTTTTCTTCTATTATTCGCTTAAAATTGATCTCATGATCAGTAAGAACTAAATTTTCAAGATCTTTGTGACATTCAATAAGTGAAATAGCAGCAGGTGCTTCGTAGACCTCGCGAGACTTTATACCTACAATCCGATTCTCAATTAAATCAACTATACCTATCCCATGAGAGCCCGCTATCTTGTTCATTTCTACAATTAAATCTTGTAGCTTAAGCAGATTACCATCCAGTGCTATTGGTACGCCTGATTTAAACTCAATCTCCACGTATCTTGCTTCACTGGAACGGTTTTTGACAAAGTGAAATATGTTTTCAGGGGGTTCTATGCTTGCGTCCTCCAATTCTCCGCCCTCAATGGCCCTCCCCCACAAGTTAACATCAATACTGTACTTTTTCGCTTCCAACGAGATGGGTATTTTTTCCTCCATGGCAAATTTGAGCTCTTCGTCACGAGTCAAATTCATGTCTCTTATGGGAGCTAGGATATAGAGCTCTGGATTAAGTGATTTTATAGTTATATCAAATCTAACCTGGTCGTTCCCTTTACCAGTACATCCGTGTGCTACTACGTTTGCACCTTCATTTGACGCCACTTCGACCAATTTTGAAGCTATTAGTGGACGAGCCAAAGCAGTTGCTAGTGGATACTTTCCCTGGTAGAGCGCATTCGCTCTAATGGATCTGCTAACATAGTCGTTTGCAAATTCTTCAGTTGAATCAATGTGAATATGCTTAGAAGCTCCAACCGCAATAGCCCTATTCTCGATTTCATTAAAGTCTTCATCTTGGCCACAATCCACTGTTACGGTCGTAACTAGAGCATCATGAAACTTCTGCAAATACCTTATGCATACAGATGTATCTAGACCTCCTGAGTATGCTAGAACAACTTTTTTCTTGACCATTACCAACGCATGCGATTTATGACTCTAGATTTATGTTTTTTGGTCTTAAACCATCTCTTAGATAGGCAAGTCATAGTCTATTCGGCCCGACCGTCAACCAATCATAAGGTATTTTCTCCCCTGAGTATCCTTTTACTAGTTCGGTTTTGGGAAATACTATCGCGCAATTGAAACCTTTTTGTGTACCAGTTAAGCTCAGAACAGATTTATCATCCGCAGGTCGTTAGGTTATCGTGTATAGAAGATATACATTTGAACAGGTCAAAAGGAAAATCTTCACAATTCTCGAGTATCAAGCGACAGGAATGTCTGGCGTAGAACTGGCGAACAAGACTGGTATTAATAGAATGACGATTACCAAGTATCTGCATCTATTGTATTCAATTGGATTAATTAGAAAGAAGAAAATCGGCACAGTCAATATATGGTTTCTTGAATCCGGATTGAACTATCCTGGATCTTCTATCAATTACAACGATTTGGCAGCAGAGATTTATGAATGCACTTTTGGCCGGCAGTGATGAATTATCGTCGAAATTGATCATTAACGCAATGAACTCGGGCGCAGAAAAACTGAAGCTTCTTACAGATGTTTTCCTGCCTACAGTCAATACTGTTGGCGAACTTTACAGTAGAGGTAGACTTAACAGGACAGAGCGAATTAACCTTCAAAGTGTCTTAATAGAAATATTGGATTTCGTCAAGTATAGTATTTACAATGGGGAGAAGAGACCTGATATTTCTGCGCTAATTATCTGTGGTTCTGAAGATGCGATTATACATTCAAAAATGATCGATTTGTCACTTCGCTTGGAGAATTGTGATACACGATATATTGGCAATGTACAAGGTGCGCTTGATCCATTCTTCGATATCGATTTTCAACGCTACGTAACTAGATTATGGGGAAATAAAACCGGGCTCGTCATCTTGTGTATTTGCTCATCTGTAGAGAGTTCCCTTCGCTTTTTATATTCAGCGGCTCATGTGCTTCGGAGCAAGCTCGCGGCACGCCTCATCTTATGTTTGATGACCAATAGTGAAATAAGGAATGCATATGATTTTGAAAACGCAGATCACGTTGCCGCTAGCCCGCTTGATCTACTCTTGTGGTTACGAGACTTGATTCAAAAATAATACTACCTGCCCCCCCATTTCACTCCTCAAAGACGTAATCGTCATACCACCCAGACACACAAATATTTCAAGTGTATTAGCTTATGAACATAATATTGGTATGATTATCAGGTTCTCTAGAGCTATCAATACTCGAAATAATTGTGCATGATCCGAAACTATGGGCAGTACAAAATTAAATTGATTCGGCGACTTGATCAATTACGATGTATTATCAATTTAATACTAATTGGAGCAAAAATAATACTACGCTTTAATTTAAAAGCCTAGCTTTACCAATTGTTTAAGACCTTTCTTTTTGAAGCGTATAAAGGTTATATCCACTGGATATCGAGATATCAAAATATTCTGATTTGAATGAATCGGATATATTTCCTGTCCATCTATAATTAGGTTCGTGTCATGGTTGCTTTTAATAACGATATTCTCAACAGGAACGACAATACTAGGCATTCGATTAACTGAACCTACTGGAACAATTACTAAAGATTCCAGATTCCCTTGCAATAAGGGACCACCGAAAGAATAACAATGACCGGTAGAGCCGGTCGGAGTTGATACTGCGACACCATCCATTCTTTGATTAATTTCATCGTCTAAAGTTCTTATGGAGAAATATGGGGTTCTCATTACGTTCGATCTCGTGCAGAAGATCTCGTTTAATGCAGGAAAGGTTTGTTGTCCATTAGTGGCAGCAAAAATTCTGAGTCTTCTCTCCAAGAGGTAGTCGCCGCTGAGAATGTTGTGTATCGACTTTTCTATCATGTCTGCGCCTATCTCAGATAGAATGCCTCTATTTCCGCCAATATTCATGGGTAGGATCGGCGTGTTAGGTGGCATTCCTCTACACGCTCTCAGTGTAGTCCCATCACCGCCGATTGCAATCGCGATATCTATACTAGTTTTTGCTAACTCTGCATATGCTACTGGAATGGATCCATCAATGGTTAAAGGCAAGATTGAATATGAGCTGACGTCATGCGAACCTAAGATCTTGACGATAACTTGAGCAGTCTCCTGAGCTTCCTTGCTATTCAATTTTGTTGCAATGGCCACTCCGTGGATGTCATTAGGCATTCGCTAATGGAAAATATCAGAGTATACACTTAAATGCATTTACATCTGCCACTTAAAAAATTGTTTCAATCTGTTTTCTTAGGGAACCCACACGAATAAATAACGCAGGATTTGAACATCAATACCACATAATGGGCCGATAGCTCAGCTTGGTGGAGCGTTCGACTGATAATCGAAAGGTCGAGGGTTCAACTCCCTTTCGGCCCATTGTATGTATGACTTCATATATTTTTGAAGGCACTATTGTATCAATGTCTGTAGATAGAGGAACGAAGAGGGTATTGATAAATTTAATGCCAACTACTTTGACTATTACAGTTCGTCATATTACCGATTCGGTACCCATCAACAAAGCGCATTGGTCCGTATTCGAAGCAGATTGTACACCACAGACATCAGCAAAGTGCCGCTTATACTGTCTACATAAGGACTTTTTTCAAGTTAAATAGTTTGATGACTGCTAAACATTTAGAGGAGTTACCATTCCTCTAAATATCTTTTTGACTATACCTCTTGCGATTATGGGTAAAGGACTTTCTCCAGCCGCTACTATGTCTGCATCACTAATTAAACTTTAACAACAATTATGTAGTTCGTTCGTCACCTATATTTAAAAGTTTCTGCTAATATCAGTATATACCATTCGTAGTGACTGGTGTTCAATTGTTAGACCCTCTCAGGATGTTTTGATCAAGATATTGCCAGATATACAATATGCAGTAGATTCCATGCATCTACTAGTTCATTTTTAGTATCTCTTAGTATAAGGCCTATCAATGATAAAAGACGGATTCTATTGAAGTGTTCCTGAATTTGTACTTGGGTGCACTCGAGATAGGATATATGAGAGAACAGAAGATGGGATTATGTTAGATTTATACAAAGCTCACAATCACTTGTTCGTACGTCTCTGATTAATTTAACACGATACAAACAAATTTGTATGAGTGATGAGCTGGGTAAAACCGGCTAACTCAGTGGTAAATCCTACTTACCCACTAAGTCTTTTAGTAATGATACTATATAACTAATTATAAATTGGAAAATGGGTATTTTGATAGCAGATACTTTGTAAGAACTTACCAATCCAATGGCCGGCGCTTTACAAAAAAAAATAGGTTCGAAAGAAGGCAGAGAACAAAACCGGCTTTATGCGTTATTCCTCTAGTCAGAGATCTATGCGTACATACCTCCCTGAGAACATTCAATACTATTATCGATACCTGCCAAAACATCTACACAATGCAGACATTGTTTACCAAGTGGATATACTCCCACGCAAACATGGCTAGCATTCTGAAAGAGCTGGAGTGGCTTTATTTTAGGTAAATTAAATGGTGAAGTTCAAGATATGAAGGAATATGTAGGACAATTTAGAAAGCTTTCTAAGGATTTAGGATATGAACCAAATGACTTTGCAGATACTTTTGCATCTGAATAAATAGATGAGATCGACAGAAAGTACTATTATGAGAATAATGAGGACGCCCTAATGATACGTTATGGAACCACCATAGGAGCTAAATTCTTGATTTTCAATTCAAGATCCTCTGATCCCTATCCTTGGCAGATTCGAGGAATCTGTCTACGCTGTCCAATTCAATCTTTGATTTGTTGTTTTCCTTCGTATCGGGGTTGGATTCCGATTATCTATTATACTAATAATTCATTTTTCGATAAATGATATACAGAGGGGATCGCCAGAAAAGATTATCCAAAACAAGCTGACGCTGTAACTCTTACTAGATAAGTTTTGAAAAATTTTGCCTTGTATTGTATCTCAAGACTCTGAACTAGAATCAGGTCCAAATAATTTAGTTTATTACACAATATCAATTTACACCTAAATAATTCAAAGTGGCACACTAATTCCAAACGATTATAGTTATTATGAGTCTTGCCCCACAGGAACTAGAAAATACTGCTAGCAAATTCGCTGCTGAAGCTATTAGCTTTGACACGCAGGGTTCTAGAGGAATGGCTATTCAATCCTATCAGAGAGCCATAGACGCATTGGTGAAATTAGTCCAAATATATCCAGAATATAGGCTAAATAGAGTATACAGAGAGCGAGCAAATGCATACCAGAATCGAATACGTACACTCCAGCTTTCGTCAGACCTTAATTCGAAAACCCCGGCTAGAATCATTTCCCCATTAACAAAGGATTCTACGGGTCAGGATTCTAACGAATTCCGTAATGAGAGAAAATCTAAGAATCAGTCTGTGAACTTCACACATCAAGGCTCCGCATCAGATTCAGCCACATCTTCAGATCCGAATTTCGACGATCTTGTGCTGAAAGAGAAGCCGCATGTGAGGTGGGATGAAGTGATTGGTCTAGACGACGCAAAACGAGCAATACGTGAGTCAATTGTCTATCCTACCAAACGTTCTGACCTGTTTCCCCTGGGATGGCCGCGAGGGATACTATTATTTGGCCCACCTGGTTGGCAAAACCCTGCTGGCGGCAGCCGCTGCTGCTGAAATTGATGGGTATTTCCTGAATGTCGATGCAGCCAGTATGATGAGCAAATGGCTAGGAGAAGCAGAGAAAAACGTATCTAAACTATTTATGCTGGCGAGGCGGCTCCAGGAGAATGAAGGTGTTCCCGTTCTTTTGTTTATTGATGAGATTGATTCATTACTCGGAACCAGAACTAGCGAAAACGGTGGAGAGGTACGAGTAAAGAATCAATTCCTTACTGAGATGGATGGTATAAATGTCAAGTTGAAAGATTCTCAGTTATATGTAATTGGAGCAACAAACAAGCCTTGGACATTAGAGTCAGGATTTCTTCGAAGGTTCCAGAAGCGCATCAACGTTTCACTTCCTTCTCTTCCATCTAGAGTAGACTTATTTCGTCAATATACTCGTCCTCTCAATCGTGAAAAAACGTTAAAACCAGACGATTTGGCCAAACTATGTGAGGGTTATAGTGCCAGCGACATAAAGGACATTTGTCAAGCTGCTCAGCTTAGGGTTGTTAACGAACTATTTGAAAGTGGCATGGCTATGGATACCAATTCAAATCCGAGGACTATAAGTGTAGTCGATTTCAAAGAAATTTTTAAGGTTCGAAAACCTAGTGTTAGCGCAGAAATGCTAAAGGCTTACGTTAAATGGAGTGACCAATTCAAAGCGCTTTAAGGATTCCTTGCTCGCATATCTGTCAGTCGCCTCCTTTATTTTTTGCCTTGCAATCTGATCATTGGCATAGCCAACTACATTTACAAACTTTCCTGGTTCTAATTCTTTGTAATGTTCAAAAAAGTGTTTAACCCTATCCAATGTGCTGGCTGGAATATCTGATAATTGTTTTGTATTCGAATAGGTTGGATCTACCTTCGGACTAGGCACAGAAATTATCTTGGAATCCTTTCCTTCCTCGTCCTCAGTTAACAATACTCCTAGAGGAGTCGCACGTACAACTGACAAAGGAAATAGGCTTTCCTCACCTAACAATAATACATCTACTGGGTCTCCATCTTCTTCCAATGTTCCAGGCAAAAACCCATAGTTGAATGGATATACCATGGAAGTGTACAGTTTTCTATCCACAAACAAAACTCCTGTTTCGTGATCTAACTCGTACTTGATCCTGCTATCCTTAGGAATCTCGACAACTACGTTAATTTCTCCTAAAGGTTCAGTCATTGCCGATATTTTATTTACAATAGACAATTTTGGTAACAAATCATTGTGAGACATTATTATGTTTCTATTGAAGGCATGCCAAAAATATAAAGAGGGTTAAAGAAAGATTGCTGCCATAGAATTGGATTTGCTTCCTACTTTCGACGCCAAAGCTATAGAAAAATTTGTAAAAGAACATTGGGAAAAAGTAAATCTAAAGCAACTTATCCAAAAAGAATTGGAAGCCCAAAACTCTCCTCTACTAGGCTTTATCGAAGGTCCTCCTACCATGAACGGAGACCCGCATCTCGGCCATTTACGGGGACGTGTTATAAAGGATGCATGGTTCAGGATTAAGACACTTCAGAAGAACAGGGTGGTGTTCCGGGCCGGTTGGGATACCCAAGGATTGCCAGTGGAGTTACAGGCAGAGAAGGAACTGGGTCTAACCGGTAGCAAGATCGAGAACATACAAAAAGTGGGTGCGGAGAGGTTAGTGCAGGCGTGTATAGATCTTATTCACAGATATAATGCCAAGTGGATCCAATCTGATAATTTACTTGGAATGTCATTTGACTATTCAGGAGCATACTGGACCTACAAGGATGAATATATAGAACGGGAGTGGAGATATCTCCAAAGGGCTTGGGAACAAGGCATATTGAAGGAAGGTTTCCGCGTAGTACCCTTATTGTCCATCATGTCAAACTTCACTTAGTAACGCAGAAGTTAACCAGGGCTATGAAAATGTGGAAGATCCATCTCTCTATTACAAGGTCAGGTTAATAGACCAGAATGTATTTTTAGTAGTGTGGACAACAATGCCCTTCACGCTTGTTACCGACGAGTTAGTTGCCGTGAATCCTGATGCAAAATATGCATATGTCAAAGTAGGTCAAGAGATTTGGGTCTTGGCGAGAGAAAGACTAGAAGAGCTATTTGACTATTTGGATATTCGGGAATTTGAAATAATGAAAATTGCATTAGGAAAGGAACTTGAAGGGCAAAGGTACATGCATCCTTTCCTGGCGATGATACCTGGACTAGAAACGTTAGCAAAAACAGGAAAAATACATTTAGTTGTCGCTGAAAGCTTTGTTGATACCAACACAGGGAGCGGGATAGTCCATTTGTCTCCAGCCAATGGAGAGATGGACTTTCAAATTGCTACGAAGCGGGGTATTCCTCTATTTTCTCCAATTGACGATAGAGTAATGCTTACAGAGGATGCAGGTATATTCAATCAGTTATTTGTTAGGGATGCTGATCCGCTTGTCATCGAGAAATTAAAATCTACCGGTCATTACGTTAAAGCAGGACGAATCAAGCATCAATACCCTACGTGTTGGCGTTCTCATCATAAATTGGTATGGTTAGCCAGACGGGAATATTTCTATATGACTGAATTTTTGGGCTCGAAACCCCTGGACGCAGCTCAAAGTGTTAGATATTTTTTCAACTCTTCTAGGAATAGATTCATTGAGATAATCAAGGAAAAAGTACCGTGGTGCATTACCAGAGAACGATTGTGGGGAACTCCTCTTCCTATATGGTCGTGTGTAAATTGTAAAAAGAAGGATTTGTTATATTCAAGAAAGCAAGTTGTAGAAAGGGCAATTAGTCTGCCAGACGGAGAACAATTTCCATTACACAGGCCCCAGTTGGATAGAATTAATCTTAAATGTGACTCGTGTGGGTCGATAATGCAGAGGGAGCAATTTGTTCTGGATACCTGGCACAATAGTGGAGCTGCTCCCTATGCTTCATTAACTGATTCTGAATATTACGAACTTGTTCCAGTCCAGTTCCTTACTGAAGGAATTGATCAGACCAGAGGATGGGCCTATACGATGCTGCTAGAAAACATAATTCTATCTGGGCCGTCTATTCCCCCTTATCAATCATTCCTTTTTCAAGGTCACGTGTTAGATGAAAAGGGTAACAAAATGAGCAAGAGTTTGGGGAACGTAATCGACTCTATACAGTTCCTAACCAATAATCCGGTGGACGTCATTAGATACTACTTCTTGTGGAAGTCTTCCCCCGCTGAATCCTTGAACTTCGATGTAAAAGAAATGTTGAGCCGACCCCATCAAATCATTAGCACCCTTTACTATCTACACATATATTTTTCTCAAAACAGTACTTATGACAAATACAATCCAAAAAGCCATAGTCTTGATTGGACAAAAAGTAGAAATCATTTATCAATTTCTGAAGTATGGATCCTGTCAAAGTTTCAAGATCTAATTTCCGATTTTACAGCGAGCTTTGGATGAATGTAGATTTCATGAAGCAGCAAAATTGCTTGCGGAATTCATAATTAACTTTCTCAGTCAAACCTATATTCCTATTGTCCGGAATGATTTATGGGACGACAGTCAAGAATCGTGGGAAAGGCGAACATCTGTATACTCTGTGTTAAATTATATACTAAAAACCCTTGATATCATGCTTCATCCAATTTCTCCTTTCGTGACGGAGTACCTATACCTGATGTGCTTTAAGGATAATGAAAGTGTAATGTTAGAGAAATGGCCACTGCCCAACAATGACTACGTGGATCGTGATGTGGAATCAGGATTTGATCTCCTGAAGAACGTTATTTCCCTTTCGAATGCAGCTAGAATGAAAGCCAAACTCAAACGAAGATGGCCCATCAATGAAGTTCTAATATTCTCCACCGATATTCGTTTTCTTAATAATCCTGACCTAATGGAAATCTTGAGAAACCAAATAAACGCCCAGAACTGTCGACTCATTGAGATTCCATCCTTCAAGTCTCAAACCTCAAAACTGAATTCGTTAATAGCAAAAGGGGCCCCAATCAATGTGGAGATGCATATACTTACAAAAAGCGTAGCACCAAGAGTTAAGAGCAAGATAACTCCTCTAGTACGAGATTTTGAGGAGATTGATAAGATCAAGGTCCTTCGTTCCTTGGATGCAGAAGGCAAGCTAACTGTTAATGTCTTGGATGAGAAGATCGAACTAGAGGAAAATGATCTTATTATGGAGTATTCCCCGTTAGATGGCTATTCAAGTGTAGAACTTGATGGTCTTGTAGTCTTTATTTCGACCTCCCGATCGAATCACTTGATAAAGATGGGTTTTCTAAGAGATTTAGCTAGGAACTTGCAACAACTGAGAAAGGAACAAGGACGCAACCCTACTGACATTTTACCCGTTGCTCATGTAGCGGGACTTAGCGAATCAGAAATGAATGATCTTTCTCCGTTAAAAGATGAACTGAAATTCCTGGTAAGAGTCAACGATATTATATTCTCATTGAACGCCTTAGATGGTGCTAACTATAAGACGATTGATTTAGATGGACGGCAATTCCTGATCTCTATATGAAAATTAACTGAGGGAAAGCATGACAATCATGAACAATTTTAGCTTTCGGTCAAGTATTGTAAGCGTGGTAAATTAAATACAAAAAGCTGGAAAATGGATGCCATTGATTAATAATAAGCAGATTGCTCTTGATAGCGGGCAGGTCACCTTAGATGAATGGCTCGTAGAGAGACTTCGAGTTAAACTAGCAAAAACTTCGCTTCTTGCCGGAAGACTACGCCGTCCAATTCTATTGTACAGAAAAACTATGGAAGAATCTGAGCAATCAGTCTGAGGAAGAAATCGCTACAGTCTCTAAAGATTTTATCATCGTGCAGGTAATTGTATACGGTGGTTTTATTCCGCCAAATTTTCATCAGCAATATATTTTTACTCCAGACAAATTTGCATCATGGGTCATGCATCGCAGCCGTGAGCTAGTGATGCAATGCCTAGAAAATATTGAAGAGCTTTCTCAAAAGTCTTAGGTCATTAAGTAAATATTCGGAAATGAGAACTTACTATTAGAGATCTTACGTTCCTGGGAGATTTGGATTGTACGTTTGCCTAACTAGCGACTATTGCCACGGCTCATTTCCAAGTACGCCCATTGGGGTATTCAATACAGATGTGATACGCCTCGTCATTTGATAATTGCTGGAGTGACAAGGACACATACAAAGTCCTATGTTGTAAGTTGGTTTAGATCCTCTAGTAATTCCATCACATGATGGATGTTGCTGTCTTTTACAATCAGACGATCTATTCTCCAATACTTTGCTTTTTGTTGAAAATTCCTTTAATTAAAGTATTATGATCATACGAGCTAACCACTTTTAAACATGACCTCCCTTTCAATATTATGAAGATATATTCAGAAGATAGACCGTGGGGCAGGTTCGAAAAATTTCATGAAAATAAGATGAGCACGGTTAAATTAATTTATATCACTCCTAACCATCGATTGAGTCTCCAATACCATAGACACCGAAATGAATTCTGGAGGATAGTAAGTGGAACTGCAGAAGTTGAGATTGATGGTCGGGCCTTTAGTGTAAAGGAAGGAGATGATATCTCTATTGGTTCAAAAAGTCACCACCGAATCAAAGCATTGTCAAATGGCTGTACTGTGCTTGAGATTTCCTACGGCCACTTTGATGAAGCAGACATCGTGCGCATTGAAGACGACTTTAACAGAGTCGATCCTAACACCCCACGATCACCGTAACTTTACTAACGATCAACGAAATACAAATAAAGCCCTCTTAATGTTCTACCGTTATGAGCGCAAGCAAGAAACCCCACATGAACCTAGTTGTTGTAGGTCATGTTGATAATGGTAAATCTACTACTGTTGGTCATTTAATGGTGGACTTAAAAGTTATTGATCAACGGACTATTGACGCATATGCGAAGGAATCCGAAGCGACAGGAAAGGGTGATACCTTCAAGTATGCTTGGGTCTTGGATAGCATTAAGGAAGAAAGGGATAGAGGTGTAACCATAGACCTTGCCTTCCAGAAATTTGAGACTCAAAAGTTCTTTTATACTCTTATTGATGCCCCAGGTCATAGAGATTTTATCAAGAATATGATTACCGGAGCTTCCGAAGCCGATGCTGCTGTTCTTGTTGTTTCTGTGAAACCGGGTGAGACCGAAGCTCGCCACTGATCCTGGAGGTCAAGCACGTGAGCATGCATTTTTATCCCGTACTTTAGGCGTGAGCCAAATAGCTGTAGCTTTAAACAAGATGGACGACGTTGCATATTCCGAACAGAGATATAAGGAAGTGAAGGACTTGGTAGAAAAAATGCTGAAGTTAGTAGGATATAACACCAGCAAAGTTCAATTTATCCCAGTTTCTGCTTGGAAAGGTGATAATTTGGTTAAGCTTTCTGAAAATACACCATGGTACAAAGGTCATACACTTGCAGAAGCTCTCGACATGTTTGAGGCCCCAGAGAAACCAATCGGGAAGCCTCTTAGAATTCCAATTCAAGACGTGTATACCATTACTGGGGTTGGAACGGTACCTGTAGGCCGAGTTGAGACAGGAGTCGTTCGGGCTAATGACAAGGTGATAGTGATGCCGTCTGGAGTGACTGGTGAAGTAAAGTCGATAGAGACTCATCATACTCAAATGGATTCAGCTGAAGCGGGCGATAACATAGGGTTTAACCTACGAGGAGTTGACAGGAAATCAATAAAGCGCGGGGATATACTGGGATCTACTGATAAGCCACCTTCTGTCGCTAAAGAATTTGAGGCACAGATAATTGTGATTCATCACCCCACCGCGATGGCTCCGGGATACACACCTGTTCTACATGCCCACACAGCTCAAGTAGCAGGCTACTCTTTCAGAGTTTGTAGCAAAGATAGACGCTAAGACGGGGGCAATAGTAGAAGAAAAGCCAAAATTCTTAAAAACTGGCGATGCTGCTATAGTGAGAGTGAAACCTACTCGACCACTTGCAATTGAGACCTTCAAAGAGTTCCCCGAAATTGGAAGATTTGCGCTTAGGGATATGGGAACTACAATCGCGGCAGGTGTGGTGAAAGCGATTGTGGAAAAGTATGATCCTAGTAAGAAATGAGTGATTTAGTTGCCTCAAGAAGCAAGAATAAAACTAACCAGTACCAATCTCTCTACCTTGGAGACTGTTTGCTCTGAAATTAAGGGACTTGGAGAGAAAAACGGAATCAGGCTAAAAGGACCCCATCCGTTACCTACAAAAAAAATGAAGGTGGTAACAAGAAAATCGCCTTGTGGGCAAGGAACAAATACCTATGATAAGTACGAATTAAGAATCCATAGACGTGTCATTGATTTGGGAGCAGACGATAGAGCAATTCGGCAGTTAATGCGTTTAAAAATACCGGATGATGTGTATATTGAGGTCTCTTTAACTCAATAGCCCCTTCACATTCAGATTGCCGAATTAAAGCCTCACTATTCTTCCGCCAGCATAAATCAGACTATCTATAGACATCATCAGTTCATTGCAAACCATTTTTTAATGAAGATTCACCAGCTTCTGCGCACTGCTAAACAATATTTTAAGTTCTGAGACAGGTCCGTGGATTTCTAGTTTCTCTGTTCCTTGTATGCAGATCTTGGCCTTTCTAAATAAAAATCCTTTCTCTGAGTATTCCAAGCCATGCAGTCTGTCTAGCCTCTCGCTGACTATATCATTTGACTTGTGGATATGGCCTCGTTTAGCAAATAGAATAATCCTGCGGTCGGTCATTAATAATTTATATTTCTTTCCAGAATATTCAACGGGACACTTGCCATAAAACTTTACATTCTCGACAGGTAAGAGAAAATCGTTTAAGGTCATGATTTTACTTGTACGTATGGTGTAGATTCCAGAATATATATCAAAACAAGTCTCAATTAATTGCTGACATGATAGACAAAAATTGATAACAGATTTATTGATTTAAGATAGCTTGCTAAGTCCATTGTCTCATATACTGAACATTTTATATCCGTCATTAAAGATTGAGATATGTTGGAAAACACGCCGCCCATGACACTATTTGAAAAAAAGAAAAGATTCCATGATTTGCCAGAGCTTCCAGATGGTCGGGTTGGGCTACTCCTTTCATCAGTTTATGTAGGTGATGAGCAGACGGTCTACCTTTTGTTTTATGACTTGGAGGAGAATGGACTTGCTGCCTGGAGAGATAGAACCAATCATAGACCCTATTGCTATACGAAGATGGAATACAAGGACAGAGCAGAGGCGATATGCAATGAAGATAAGAAGTTATCACTTCAGCTGAACAAACAAGCGAGATTTGATCAATGATCAGATTATTGAAGTTTTAAAAATCGTGGCTCCAGACCCACTATCAATTGGTGGAACTGACAATAGCGTAAGAGAAAGAGTGCGATCTTGGGAAGCAGACATCAAGTACCATGAAAACTATCTATATGATTCTGGCCTTATTCCGGGTTCATACTATAGACGAAAAGGTGATTCCATTGTCAATGAGGATTACGGTATTTCTGAGACAGTTAAAGAGGCGTTAAAACGTCTTATTTTGAATAATAGTGACAATAATAATAAAAATGAAAATGAACATATTTCAATTAATGCTTACCAGGACCATGTTACCAATTGGGCCAATCTCCTAAACCAACCCGTACCGGAACTTAAAAGAGTTGCACTAGATATCGAGGTAGAATCGGAAGAAGGTCAAATGCCTACGCCTCGAGAGCATGAAAGAAGAATAATCGCCGTGGGGCTAGTTGGTACGGATGGTTTCAAGAAAATTCTTGTTTTGGGGGGAAGAAATTCAGATACAGTTGAGAAGGTGAATATACCTGAAGCCGAGCTGTGTCTCACTGAAAAGGAATTGATAGAAAAGACGTTTAAAGTGATAAACTCCTATCCGATAGTTATCACTTATAATGGCGATGATTTTGATCTTCCCTATCTGTACTTCCGATCTCAGGATTCCAGGATCGATCCGACTTCGCATTCTACCATCCCAAAGGAACAAGTACCAATTCTAGTAAAGAGAGATAGTTTTGTGAAACGAGGAACATTAGCGGAACCAGTTCGTTTAAAGAACGCAATCCATCTTGATCTGTTTAGGACATTTCAGAACAGATCAATACAGATTTATGCATTTGGTAATAAATATTCTGAGTATACACTCAATGCTATCTCTTTTGCCCTGCTGGGTGAGGGTAAGCTCGATTTAGATTTGGACATTAGTGAGTCTACCATTACAGAAGCTGGCAGAATACTGTCTTAGAGACGCGGATCTTACATTCAGACTTACTAGCTTTGGTAACAATCTCCTTATTAAACTTCTTTTAGTAATAGCCCGAATTGCCCGATCATCACTTGACGATGTTTCTAGATTTGGTGTCAACCAATGGATCCGAGGAATGCTATACTATGAACATAGAAAAAATAATTTTCTTATTCCAAGACGAGAGGAACTCGGTGCGAAAGGATCCTCGTCAACCGTTGCTATCATTAAAGAAAAGAAGTATCGTGGAGGACTTGTGGTAGAACCTAAGTTAGGAATTCATTTCAATGTGGTAGTGGTTGACTTTGCTAGTCTTTATCCAAGTATTATTAAAGTATATAATTTATCCTATGAGACGGTCAACTGTCCCCATCAGGAATGTAAAAATGACGCGGGCCAGCTGATAGCGGGCACAACGCATTGGATTTGTAAGAAGAATAGGGGACTTACATCACAACTTATCGGATCTCTAAGAGATCTGCGTGTCAAGTATTACAAACAATTATCTAGGGAAACATCAATTGGTTTAGAAGAACGTCTGCTTTACAGCGTGGTAAGCCAGGCAATTAAGGTGATTCTCAATGCAAGCTATGGTGTGATGGGAGCCGAAATATTTCCGCTTTATTGCCTACCTGTTGCTGACGCTACTGCTGCGCTCGGGAGAACGACTACCTATTCTACCATCGAAAAATGTAGAGAAGTCGGTATTGATGTAATTTACGGGGATACCGATTCTTTATTTCTTAAGGGTCCTTCGCCTACTAAGGTAGATGAAATTACGAAATGGGCGAGAGCTAAATATGGAGTCGATTTAGAGATTGATAAAACATATAGGTATGTTGTGTTCAGTGAATTGAAAAAAAATTATCTTGGAGTCCTGTCTGACGGAACGGTAGATGTTAAGGGCCTCACTGGAAAAAAGTCTCATACTCCTCCTTTCATTAGAAATGCTTTTTCGCATATGTTAGATATCTTGAGTAAAGTAGATTCTGAGAATGATTTCGAATCGGCAAGAGAGAAGATAAAAAGTATTCTTCAGGAGAATGCAAAGAATTTAGTAAGCCGTCGGATCCCGGTGCAGGATTTGAGCTTTAATGTTATGATAAACAAGTCGCCTGATAAATATGGAAAGAAAATTACCACTTCGACTGTAAAATCAGGCTCAATCGATGGCATCGATGTCATCGGAAAGGACTCTCATAAAGGTCTTCCGCAGCATATCAAGGCAGCAAGACTACTTGTCGAAAAAGGACGGGAAATAAAGGCAGGCGGCATAATTTCCTATGTGAAAACTAGAACAGTGGAAGGTGTGAAGCCAGTCGAACTCGCAAAGCCGGAAGAAATAGATACCGACAAATACCTTGAAACTATGGAAGTTACATTCGACCAGATACTTGCATCTTTAAACTTTAATTTCAAATCATTGGTCGGACAACCGCGCCAATCCAATTTGGATGAACTTTTTTGGGGAGGATCAGTCTAGGTTCTTGGAAATGATGTTTAATCAAATATGAACAAACCTTTTCGGTCACAAGACTTTATCCAAAATGTTTCACCACGAAGGATTTCTAGTTATGCTTTAGGGAAAAATAAGAAAAGAGAGAGTGTATCTCTAACTGAAGTTACTCTTAATCGTCTCCTATATGACTATCCACGAACCCCGACTTCAGACCTGTCCTATCAATTATTGTAGAATCCTTGCCCGATTTCTGAGTATAAACATAGACCTGGATATCATTTCCTTCTGGTCCAGGTATCATGTAACTATCTTCGATATGATATCCCAATGTGTTGAAGTGTTGGTCAAAATAATCCTTCTCATCTGCCTGTACCACAAACAAGCCTGCTGTAGCCTGACTTGAATTTGTCGATAAATTATCTGGTGCGTTGGCAGGGGCAATGACATTGATTTTACCCTTAGGAGCTGCTGGATCTGTGTTCGTGGGATCTGAAAATGTATACGTCCCTGCGGTGTCAAAGGTATATTCAGTCCGCATCCCCAAATGGTATGCTCCCATTGGTGAGAAGAACCTGATTATCGCTGTCTTGGACAAGTGAAATACCATGGACAACACCCTGAGGACTCTCTGTGCTATTGTCGGCGTTGGACCAGATTACTTTCGTCCCCTCTACAATGGTTGAATCAAGAGGAAGGAATCCCTGTGTTATCAATCTCTTATCCGGTATCAAAACGACGAGATTGTGTACGTCAGAATCTAACTTCATGGAATTAGTCTGTGCGATGTCGCCAGCATTGAAACGTAGACCTGTAGCGGGAACTGTACTAGAACCCCCCCCACTTGAAGTCGTATTTGCAGGCTCATCGGAGCCGGGCATAACGTTTACCTGAGCGTAAACTGGCTCAATTGAGCTATAGGTACCCGCGCCTAACACGATCAGAATAGCAGCGGCAGAAACTGTAAGCGCTACGACACTCAAACTTATATTCATTTGGAGGCTGTAGGCAGACTCCCATTTATAATGCATTGTGTTTGAAAATATTGACCTTCATATCATAGTACCTATGCAAATTGTTGGATTAGCATGGTTTCGATCAAAAAAATGTCGACGATACATCAACATTTATACCATAATTTGGTTCGACCATATCCAATGTCTACCCTGGAGGAGGTTCAATCATTTTTTATCTCTCCTGAATTAGGAGATGTTGGAGTATCTTTCGCTGATTTTCCCAGGAAAGTTTCACTTATCGACTCAAACGTGATAGTCTATGGAGTTCCATTGGATCTCACAACTTCTTTTGGGAAGGGAACGAGGGAAGGACCCAATTCAATCAGATTGACTTCTGCAAAACAAATAGAAACGTACCTATTTGAAGAAAGCACCGATTTGACTGACGAGGTCAAAATTTATGATTTGGGGGATATGGAGATGCCGCAACTATATTCAAACTGTAGTCTGAGCTCCATCATTTCATCTATCGGATCAAACATCAGTATGACTGCTGGTCGTATAAAATCGAGTGGTAAAATTCCGATTTTATTAGGGGGCGAGCACACTATCTCATACTACCAACTTAAGGCGTTTGCTGATACAAGGCCTTTGATTCTTCATTTCGATGCACATAGAGATCTGAAGCCTGAATACGGTGGTATGGTGATGTGTCACACAACCCCTTTCTACCACTTAATTAACGACGGACATATTCTTGGTCACGATCTAGTTCAAATTGGAATTAGACAATGTGATAGAGAGGAGAATCAAATTGCACTAAATAAAGGCGTCATTACATTCGATGCATGGACCATTCATGACAACATTGATAAGTTGTTGTTATATCTAAAAGAAGTTACCTGCAATAGAGTTATCTATATTTCATTTGACATAGATGTTTACGACCTATCATATGTTCCCTGCACCGGATGTCCTGAACCCTATGGTTTGGACCCCTTTCAGGTGGCTAAAATAATTAAAAGTATAAGCTCCTCTGCCTTGCTCATAGGTACGGATATGGTGGAAGTAGCAGCCAGAAATGGCGATTATAGGGAAGGTACATTGGCTGTCCAAACTCTTTATAGAATATTGGCTAATTTGCAAAAGGCTTATTCATAGTTACAAAAATCAGACATAAATGGGGAATTTATATAGCGATGGGCTAGCTGGCGAATTGAGGTCTCTTCGATAGTAACAAAGGGAGGTTCAAAGGCAGATACGGCTTATCTGCGGTTTTGTTTGTTATCTCATTGACCAATCCATCCATTGTCATGGTCATTCTTTCACTAGGATTCAAACGATCCCGGATTTGAAACCTTGCTTCTTCTACTTCGGTATCCCCTACAACAACAATGTAATTAATCCATTCCATTTCTGCATCTCGAATTTTTTTTCCTACTGATTCATCTCGATCATCTATATCCACTCTAATGGATTTGTTCGAAATTGCATCTGCTATCTCCTTACAATAGCCGGTATGATTTGAGGTTACAGGGATCAAACGCATTTGAGTTGGCGAAAGCCATAGTGGCAAAGTGGGCTTAATTGCCAGTTTTTGAGCTTTTTCGCAGCCTTTTCTAGTAATGCAAAGATAACGCGTTCAATTGCTCCACTTGGTGAATTGTGTAAGATTACCGGATACTTTCTCGATCCATCTTCATCGACAAATGTTATGTTGTACCGTTCACTGTTTTCAATATCGATCTGGTCTGTGGAAAGTGCAGAAGCCTTTCCTTGATTGTCTATAAAGTTAAACTCCCATTTTAATATAAAATAGAAGAATCGCTCCTTCCAAACTTCTACTAAAACAGGTCGATTAAATTTCCTCAGCTAATTCGATAATCATATCCTTATTATCCCTGAGGCTTGCCTCGGTAAACCGTATTGCCATCTCGATGTCGTTAGAGGTTGAAATTCCCAATTCGTTTAATACAGTGGTGGATAAGTCAAATCTTTTTAGAAGCTCTGACTTGGCCTCCTGCATATCTCTGCAAAAGGCATGACAATCAGGCATGCTGAATGCTCTCAATCTTTTCAACCCAACAAGCTCCCCGGTCTTTTCTCTTCGGAAACTATATCTAGTAAGTTCATAAAGTCGAAGAGGCAGATTCTTGTAAGAGATCAATAAATCTTTTGCCATCAGAAATTGGCCAAAACAAGCTGCCAAATCTAAGGAAATAATGTTTCCCATGGTCTGTGGCGATGTTGTATTGTCTAGCAGGAAATCGGTTAAAGTAACTCTCCAGTGATGGATGTTTCGAATCATACATTATAGGAGTTTCTATTTCTATTCCACCGTAGGCCGTCACCATTTTGGTAACGTACTGTTCTATAAGTGACTTGATCAAGCGACCCTTGGGATAAAACCGCATATTTCCCGAATCTGATGCTGGTTCATAATCAGCTATACCTAATTTCCGCATCAATTTAACGTGAGGCGGAATTTCATCGACAGTTCTCCTCTTCTCGATCTCATATCTTATCAGACTCTTAAGATTGATTTGCTTGTTCGAATATTGATATTCGTTTAAGGGTATCATTTCCCCATCTGGTTTCATTACAAACCATTGTGATCGCAATGAATCTTCTGCGCTAAGCGCACTGGAGAAAGCAGTCCCAGCATTAATGAGCGCTGTCTTTGATAGGGAACTACCCTCTTCATCCGAATACTTGGCAATAGAGCTCTTATCATAGATTCTAAAATTTTCAGCTAAAGGATGAGCCTTCACCTTCACTGAAAATGACTTCGTCCATCCGAAAGGTGCCCTCCTGACTTCAATATCTTCTTTCCTGGTTTCTTCTTTCATTAAGTTCATAATCTCTAAAGCTTGCTGTGGCGATGCAAGATTAGAGCTCAAATGAGAATAGGGGTAAATTAGTAGCTTATTGTTCTTGATCCTCCGCATATACTCCTTGATATCCTGCGCTGCCAGCTTTGACTATGGCTAATTCATCGCCCTCTTCTACTGCTACAAGTATAACAACTAGGTCTTGAAGTCTAACTTCCTCTCGCGATACGTCCTGATCGGCGTATATTTCTTGTATCTCTCTTGCAACAGGTTCGTACTCGAAGAATTCAGCGTGAAGTTGAAGTACTCGCATTCTATGGAAGTTAGTAGGAATAATCGGATGATTAAAGGGTTTTGAACCGTAGAGCAGTTGCTATTGGGGCAGGAGAGTCAAGAAATGAACTGCTCACACTTTTTCGACATTAAAACCATGCTAGTCCCATCGCGCTCGTTCATTTTCCCGATCTTCTTTGGTAGCCTTTTTCCAATCTTTATAATGTTGTCTACAAAGGTAAATCCGTTTGCTGGAAGAATCGACCAATAGATCAATGGCCATCGCGGCTTTGCTTCCACTCATGGACCTAAGGGCTATCTGGCCACATCCTTGTACACTACACGTAACTCCTTTATCCACTTTACCCATAATAGTGTAAAATGAAGAGGCGGTGGTATAAAACTTTGATCGGCTATTAATAGCCTCATCAGCAGTTGGTAAGCTTACCAACATAGTATCGTAGTACACGCTAAATATTTATCCCTGGAAATATGAATTAATTCTCGATTAGAAATTTCTAGAAGAATACTCATTTATTATTCCGGACAGTTATATTAGATAAAATAATTGCATACTTATCTTCGATTCACACTAACTTAAGGTTTAGTATAGGTTATAGTTCTTTATAAATACTTAATGTTCCAGCGGTTTGTGAATGAGATCTATTAACGCGTTGTTATCATCGTTAACGATTAAACTATCTAATCTGAATGATAGTAACAATTTTAGAAAAATGGGTGTTACTTTTACAATATCCCTGATATTGCTATCAATGGTTTCGGCGTCCGATCTCGCCGGTGCTCAATTAATATCTTCTCAAGACCACTCGAATGTATTGATAGATACTTCAAAAATACATGACAAAACAATCAATCCAAAAACGGAGTGCAATGAACCAATAGGTATCAGAGAGGTATCGAGCAGACAGCATCGATAATAACATGAATGCTCAGTCAGCATTCGATAATGATGAGGGTACAGAATGGACTGAGGATAGAGTAGGTGCATACTTAGAATTCGACATTGGAGCAATTAGATCGATTTGTGATATTAAGATCCTTTGGGACGAAGGCGATGAAAGATCGTACAATTTTGTAGTTTCAGTATCCGAAAATGGTACTAAATTTAAGGATCGAATAAGAGTCTATAAGTAGTGGAAATTCAGGCCTCCCAGAATCATACCCAATTCCAGATACGATGGCTAAGCAGATTCGACTTACAGTTTATGGAAACAGTGAAGATGAAACTGCAGCCATTAAAGAAATAAGTGTGAATGGAAGAGACGTAAGGAAGGTAGGGCAAGAGTACAAAATTTGTAAAATGCTTCCAATAGCTAAGTTCGTGGCCACTCCTAGCCAATCAGGAGATCCTCCAGAAAATGCAGCTGATGGAGATTATACGACAACTTGGTCAAACTTGGGGGAAGGTTCATTTATACAGGCAGATCTAGGTGCAATGAAATCTGTCTGCGGTGTAAGTATCGCCTGGTATAATGGAGAGAGTAGACAATATGAGTTTGAAATTTCAGTCTCTAAAGATGGAATCAACTTTGACCAGGTTTACGAAGGATTAAGCAGTGGCAAATCCATTCGGCCTCAATACTATGCTTTTTCAGATACAGATGCTAAACATGTAAGAATTACTGTGTTCGGTAACGACAAGAATAATTGGTCAGGTATTACTGAATTGTCTATAAAAGGGTTCACTCCCCCGGTACCACCCAATAAGCCTCCAGTTGCCGACTCAAAAAGTGTTTCAACCGACATGAATGTTCCTATACCGATCAAGTTATCTGGTTCAGATCCAGAAGGCTCTAAATTGACCTTCAGCATAGTCGATCTTCCTAAACATGGTCAATTATCGTCCGTGTCAGGTGACACTGTAAAGTATACCCCAGATAAGGAATATTCAGGCTCTGATAGTTTTACATACACAGTCAAAGATAATAAAGGTACGACTAGTAGCAAAACGTTAGTTAGTATAAATATTAATAATAAGCCTCCAGTTGCCGACTCAAAAAGTGTTTCAACCGACATGAATGTTCCTATACCGATCAAGTTATCTGGTTCAGATCCAGAAGGCTCTAAATTGACCTTCAGCATAGTCGATCTTCCTAAACATGGTCAATTATCGTCCGTGTCAGGTGACACTGTAAAGTATACCCCAGATAAGGAATATTCAGGCTCTGATAGTTTTACATACACAGTCAAAGATAATAAAGGTACGACTAGTGCCAAATCAACTGTTACTATTGATATTAAGGAAGTGCTTGAATGTAGGACGCTTAATCCAACAGTGGTAACAGCAATAGGAAGTGATGCTAATGTTCCATCCAATGTAATAGACAAGAATCTCAACACAAGGTGGTCTAAGGACGGAACAGGCTCTTGGATTCAATTTGATTTAGGTTCAAAAGCTAAAATTTGTAGCGTCGATATTGCATGGTATAGAGGGGACGTGAGGCAAAATGCTTTCACGATATCTGTCTCTGATGATGGATCCATCTTTAAGGAAGTATTTGAGGGAAAAAGCATCAGTAGGGCCACAAGTTTTGAGAAATACAATTTACCTTCAAGCAGTGAAGGACAGTTTGTAAGAATTACCGTAAATGGTAATTCTGAGAATAACTGGGTTAGTATATCGGAGATAGCAATGTTTGGAGCCAGAAGTGAACCGGAACCTGCGTCAACCTCCATCACCACCTCCAAGTCAACCTCCATCACCACCTCCAAGTCAACCTCCATCACCACCTCCAAGTCAACCTCCATCACCACCTCCAAGTCAACCTCCATCACCACCTCCAAGTCAACCTCCATCACCACCTCCAAGTCAACCTCCATCACCACCTCCAAGTCAACCTCCATCACCACCTCCAAGTCAACCTCCATCACCACCTCCAAGTCAACCTCCTCCAACCGGCGGAGACGCGGGTGGCCTTGACAAATTTGGAATAAAGAAGATCTATTCCTCTAAGCCGAACGGTGAGCAATGGATCATGAATATGCAAGACCCACAAAATGATCCTAGGTCAAAACCTCCCGAAATGACCAAGAATGCTGATGGTTCGTGGAGAATCACTAGTGGCCAAGTGAGATACGGGGTATATACTTCATCAGGATATCATCCAGATCAAGTTGTCAAAGATCATTCAGTTTTGGCAACAAGAGGATATATGCAATCTCCAAATGATTGGAAGAATATCGAGATGACAGGACAGGTCAAGTACAATTCAGGCGGTGACGATGAATGGACATGGTACGCAAGAGGAGGAAGACACACGGGAAGCGGAAACCCGGAAGGCTGCGAGGGTGTAGCATACAAAGGTTCATTAGCATACACTGGTGGACAGGTGAGATGGGCCAAAGAACAGTGGCATGTAAGCTACGTTTACCAACCTTGGAAAGATTCACCTGCAGATGGTAACGGAAAATTTGTCGGGTTCAAAGTGGTCATGTATAATATGCAATTGAATGGAAAAACGGTCGTAAAACTCGAAACATATGTTGACCCTAATAACAACAATCAGTGGCAGAAGGTGTATGATTTTATAGATCAGGGAGGATGGGGAAATGAAGGAGGAGAATGTAACGGAGAGCCTGATCAGATCGTTACCTGGGGCGGTCCAGCGAGCATCATTTAGATGGGATGATGGGAATAGCATAGACATAAAGAACTTGAGTGTTAGGGAGATCGTTCCTCCGGTAAAGTAACGGTAGTAGTAATCAGAATATAATAATATTCGAAATGATGAAAAAGAAGCCAAGGAGGAACAGTTTTTTATTCATTGGATCAACGGGGGTTCTTGGAAGATACGGAATACATTAAATCAGAATCGCTAACCAAACGAAATCGCTAGCGTATAAGGTTCATACGTTTAACGTTCGTTCATAAAATTCTCTCAAAGATTAGAATCCTCTTGTTCTTGGATGTTACTGTAATATGCAAGAAAAGAAAAACAACTACACTTATCAATAAAGCATATCACTATCCGCCATAATCAAATTATATCTAGGTGTTTGATTTTGTTACAATATCTTGTTCGGCGGGAAGCACCCTCTGATCTGCGGCCGCCCGAATGACTATCTCTTCATAATACCTAATTACAGTAATTTCCTTAATTTCAGGCACCTTCACCTTTTTGTGCTCAACCATATCTATTAGCATCATTGGAAAGTTTGCACCCGCCAGTGTTGTAAAAATTGTTCCGCCACCCATTCTCGGATTAATTTCTACGAGCTTCACAATCCCATTCACATCCTCTTTCATTTGAATGCAACAAGGACCTCTGATCCCTATAAAATCGGCTATTTGCTTACATTCTTCTTCGATTTTCCTATTTTTCAAGATCCTTCCCTTTGTGGATATTCCTGCTTTAGTTTGGATTCTTATTCTAGGAACAGCCATCATTGCTCTCTTATCTAAATCAGATAAGACATCTATAGTATATTCCGTACCAGGAAGAAATTCCTGAAATATCAAATCTTTCATCTTGGAAGTGACATACCCTATATCATCACTGTTGTCTAGTCGCATAATATCTCTACTACCTTTTCCATATCTCGGTTTTGCCATGATAGGAAAAGCACCAATCTCGGTCGGATCTGTGGTAGTAAAAGGAAGGTCGAATTTGCCTTTTAGTCTCTCATACGTTAGCATCTTATCCTTACATGTTACAAGGCTATCCATGTCGCTGACCACAGGAAACGCTCCTCTTTTTATCAACTGTTCTTTAAATTCACTATATGGATAAATATCAAATCCTGATGTAGGTAATAGTAAGTTAACTCCGTACTTCTCGACTATCTCATTTAGCCTATCTATAAAAGAATGATTGTCAGCCTCAGGTATCACCTCGTTAACTTCACACATGAAAAAACCTGGGGACAGATAACTTGAATCAGTGGCTACTATTTTCCCCTGAAAGCCCCCCATTCTCAGCGATTTTATTGCATTGATGCCCGCAGGAGCAGCTGCTCCAGGAACTAAAATCGTGGACACCTTTTTATTCGACAAATGGACAACCAGGGCTGTCTAAATGACATTCATTTGCTTCTTATAAAGATTTGGAGCGCTCGAAAGGCATTAATAAAAATCTAGCGAATGTAATTTGGATTGTTAAATATTAAGGAAGACTTTCACGTCCATACAAGTTATAACGATCATTCTGCCCCTGATCTGAATGTTGTATCAGCTGCTAAGTATGCTGAATCAATTGGCTTAAGGACGCTGGCATTCACAGAACATGTCAGGAGAGAATCGAATTGGATCGATAGCTATGTGAATGAAATTGAAACGAACAATACTAAACCCAATCTAAAATTAATCACAGGTTTTGAAGCAAAGATTCTTAGAGACGGATCGATTGACTGTCCTCCGAAGTATAGCGCAGATTACTTTGTTATTGCTAGTTTCCATACCATTTACGGTAACAAAGAAATTTGGATGAATGCCATTAAAAATGCAATTCAGAATCCTGACGTTGATGTGATTGGACATTTGGCTCCAGAACCGACTTTTAGTTTGGATAAAGACGAATTAATAGAAATATGCCAGCTACTCAAAGACCATGGTAAAATAGTTGAATTAAATGCGAAATATAATAGACCCCCTATGGACTGGGTCCTCAAATTCAAAAAATACAATGTAGAGTTTCATCTAGGTAGCGATGCTCATTCATTGAACGAAATTGGAGAATTTAATAGAATTCTTAAATTAGTTGAGGCTGTTGGTGCTAACTCCTAGATAATCGTTATTCAATGAGAAAAAGCTGTAGTGTTTAACTTGCAGAGGATGATGTCTATTCTCCATAAAGCGGCATACTAAATGACAAATCCTGGAAATTTATATAGTGGAGCTTAGTTGATAGTCTGTTAATACTCAATGTGTGCTGAAGCATCTCTAGGTCCAACCACACAATGCATCAGATCCCTTTTTTCTCAATATGAAAGAGTTAACAACTCCATACTTTCAGATTATATTTCGTCCATTCCCGAAAGCTTGTCCGATGCAGTTAAAAGGGTACGAGAGCATTTAACAGTTACTAATACAGAGGATATTTTATCTAACCGCCGAAAGCTGGCTAAGCATATCGCTGCCTTTCATGGCCAAGCTGGTACTGATTTTCCAGCCGTAGACCAAAACAGAATGAATATTCAAGATCCATCAGCACAGATTTTAGTATCGATACATCAACCAAATCTTTTTGCTTATGGTGGAGTATTTAAGAAGATAGTTCTTCTGCAAACTATCAAATCGATGCTTGAAAAAGGGAATGGTGCATCGGATACCAAAACCAGATTCGTCAATTTGTTTTTGATAGTTGATCATGATTTTATGGATGACGTATGGGTAAGAGTCGCTCAGCTGCCAAGCGTAAGACATTCGGATGGTGTTCTAGAGCTAAGAATGCCTATCACAGCTTCGAACAGATGGAAATTGGTTCGAAATATGGAAGTTCCCCCTGTAGCAATCGTTGACCATTGGAGAAAACAGGTGGCCTCTTGGATTAAGAATGGATCCCTTACTTTAGGTCTTGAGAAAGATGAAAGACTAGCACTTTTTGGGAACTTGGAACAATTTTGGAAAGAAGTGGACGAATCATACAATAGGGCAAGATCGTATGCCGATCTCAATTCTTTCATTATGTCAAGAGTGGTCAATAAGTTGTGGGGATACAACACATTATTCGTCCGATTATCAGATATTTCAGAAGTTTTCGAAGGAGGGTTTAATTTTCTGCTCAATAATTTTAGAAAATATTCAGAAATATTGAGTGAGAGTGATATGATGTTTCTGCGTAGTGGTATTAATACGGGTGTTAGTCAACGAACTTATCTTAATGCCCCAGTTTGGCTGCATTGTAAATGTGGAAGTAAGGCGTCGGTTAAATTGATTGAAACTGAAAGGGGTATCTTTGACTTGTCCGGAACCTGTATGTCGTGTAAGAGACCACTTACCGTAAGGCTCGACGGATCTGACTCCCGCCGTATACCAAGTAGTATACTAAATGAACTGTCTCCGAGAGCTATCCCGATCCTCTTATTACTTTCCAGAGATTTAGGTCTATGCTGCCTACGCGTCCGGCACAGGTGGCAGCATGGGCTACACAATGGTTGGACGAATGGTATTCAAAGAATTTTCTATAAAGATGCCCGTCACTGTCGTTTGGGCATCAGAGGACGTCTACTCAGGACTGGGCCAAACAGAAGCACTCCAATCATTAAAATTTAAAAATTCATCAGAGGTTATCAAATATGCTGAGCAACTTAGAAATCTTCTTTCCAACTTCAACGCAAAGATAGCCCCGTTGTTGTCTAAAAGAGCAGAGTTGACTAATGATGGACAGGACATCCAAGATACCCTAAACGAACTAGCTGTCTTGAAGCAAGAACAAAGGAATACAAGGCAGTTATTGAAAATTAGTGACAAAGTAATAAAAGCCTCTACCCTCAAGCCGTGTATAGTCGACTACGCAATAAATTTCGGATTAAAAGACACCGAAAATTTATGGAGAAATAAGCTGATTCAGAACGACGACCTGGCAGCGCCCATTACGATGCTTAGATAGCTTTTAGTAGGGACAGAGATCCAACAAATTGATCATATTTTTGGTTAATTTGCTTCAATGCACATTATTTATAGCAGACTCACAAACAGTCATACTAACATTTTTCGACATAAACACCGATATCAATGAAGGAATTGACTTCTCGACCAACTCATTAACTGCTTGAGGAAGGGGATTGGAGAAATTTTCAATGAAAAGAAATGCAACTGTATTAGTTACTGCCGCCGGTGGAATTGTAGGTCAAGGGATCATGAAGTCTCTACGATTAGCAACTAGTTCATCTTTTTCTCCAAATAGTTATCGAATCCTCGCTGTTGATTCCAGTCCTCTAGCTGCCGGTCTTTACAGATCGGATATCGGTCTAGTCGTCCCAAAGGCATCCGATCCAGAGTATATTAATTCAATCATCACGCATCTAAAGAACTATTATGTTGATGCACTGTTCGTGGGCTCGGATGAAGAATTAATGGCTATCGCTACCGCAAAGAAGAGAATCGAAAGGGAATCTCCAGCCAAGGTGCTAGTCTCCGACGTGGATGTTATAAAAATTGCACGCGACAAATGGGAAACCTACAAGTTTCTGAAGACTAATAATCTGAGCTGTGCCGAGTCGTGTCTCCCTGAGGAAAAGGATGAATTTACTGAAGAGTTCGGATTCCCTCTGGTGGTCAAACCACGAGAGGGTTTCGGTTCAGTCAAATTCTATGTCACCAAATCTACTGATGAGTTGGAATATGCACTCACTCAAATTCAGGATTATGGTTGGAAGCCGATGCTTCAAGAATATTTGCCAGGTCCAGATGACGAATTTACATCTGGAGTAACAGTTGACAAGAACGGCACATACACCATGTCATCTATCGCGATTAGGAAGTATTTGAAAGGCGGGCAAACTTACAAGGCGTTTATTGACGACTATCCAATAGTTAGTTTGTCAGCTGAAAATGTGGCAGAAAAATTAGGAGTGACAGGGGCAGTGAATATACAATCTAAGTATGTTCCAAATTATGAAACAACAAGTTCTTCAAAGACTGCTGTAGAATTTGAGCCCAGAAACCTTAATGAATCCATGCAAAATGGAAGAATGAAGATATTTGAGATTAACCCCCGCTTCTCGGCTACATGTCCACTTCGTTCATATGCCGGCATTAATGAACCTGATATTGTATTTAGGAACGCCGTGTTCGATGAGAGAATAGAGAAAGTTAGCAATAGTAGGAGACTTGTCTGTATGAGGTATTGGAATGAAGTTTATGTGGATCTTGCCGCATATGAAAAATTGAAAAATGTTGGCTCGGTCAAAGAAGGATTAGAAAATTCTAGTATCCCTGATTACTTCTAGCTTCAAATGCTTAGCATGATTCAAAAGCACCGGTGACCACTCAGATTGTACTAAAAAATTTGAATTATTACTGTGATAGTAGGTTCCATAAGGAATGTCTTATTCATTAAATAAGTCAGACCTACGAGACAGAAAATCTTCCCTAATCCTATCCATTTGAGATCAGGTGCTACTAATGCTGTCTTTGTGACTATTAATTACGGATGAGACGTAATCGATAGAACTAGTTCTTCCTGTCCTGCGACTAGGCTGTATGTTTGCAGTTTGTGATGCTCGTGATAATCTATATCTCTTGTATTCTTCATCTACTTCCATTGATGCCTTTAATATTCTGCTCCTCGTAGCAACAGATTTTGAAGATTGTAGAAACATTTTGGTATCTTTTGGCAGACAGTGTCCTCCTATGCCATCCCTGGGCTCGAGTATTTCTACATTCCATTTGGTATTTAGGGCTTCACGCAATTCTGGGAAGTTTATGCTATTAGCTTGACAGTAGAGGTAGATATCCTCTGCAAAGGCTATTTGAAGATATCTGTGTGCATTTTCAGCTATCTTTGTTATTTCAGCAATTTCTACATCAGAAACAGGATGTAATGGTATTCCTAGATTAAGAGGAGTGTAATTGATGTCATTATTTTTGCCAGCTGAGGAATAGGAAGAAGAGAAGAAGAAGAAGAAGTAGAAGTAGAAGTAGAAGTAGAAGAAGTATTCATAGTTGTAGGGGAAGAAGGAGTAAAGGAAGAAGTAGTAATAGCATCGTCCATAGTCGAGGGAGTGATTTCGATGCTGGTATCGCCCATGAGGATGCTGTTATTGTTATTATCAATACCATGGCCATTACCAATACCATTACCATTGCCATTTGCCATTACCATTATTACCATTGCCAATATTGATTTTGTTGTTGTTGTTGCTGTTGCTGTTGTTTATGTCGTTGTTAACATTAATTTGGCCGTAGAACTGTACAGCTGCTTTAAGACAACAATCACACACTCCTCCAACTACACGCAACTGGTTAACTCCGTGTTCTTTTTCTTCTAAAGCATACCATCTATGAGGTATGTGTGCAACATGTAATCTATGGCTTAGCATCTCAAATACCTTCTTAGATGTTCCTCTTGGAATAGTGCTTTCTATTGAGACAAGTGCACCATTTTTGGCTTCCTTTGCAATTTTCTCTTGTACAATAGAGAATAAACCATCTATCTGAGGCGTAAACATATCGTCTGGCATGTGTGTAGAGATGCAAATAATGTATACATCAAATTCACTGAAACTATCCGCTTTCTTTATAGCAGACTATCTTTTCTGCACGCTGCATTGCTTTTTGACTAATATCATATCCGTATACATCAAATCCTCTCTCCTTCACATATTTGGCTACCGGAAGGCCAAGCTGGCCCAAACCTATTATAAGAACCTTGTCGGCTAAAGCATGAGTATTCGCTCTTAGGTCAACTTCTGCGACCACCATATCAGACTACTCAACTGCCTATGATTATTAAAGAATTAAGAAACATTAGAAGTAAATTTAATCAGTGTCAAAACTTACCTTTTATTCATATATTTCAACGAAGCCACACGCTAGAATCAACGCCAATTTAGGTGAGAGGACACAATCCCAGGAAAATTTATACTGTCGGCAACTCTAAGAACTAGCTGCAGTTTGCTCAACCGATTGAGGGGTCAGATCGAACCTCTTTTGCTCAATATTGGAGAGGCGTTCTCCAAGATAAATCCCTCTCCTAACTTTTGGACGGGATTGAGTCTGATTACTTCTGTCATTGCGGCGGCAATTTATGGGAGTGCATCTGTGCTAGACCATCAATATTCTTATTATTTTTCTCTAGGAGGCGGAATATTCCTGATTATTTCAGGATTCTTTGACATGGTGGATGGGAGTGTTGCTCGCTTAACCAAAAAGACCTCCAAGAAGGGATCTTTCCTGGATTCAATGTATGATAAGATTTCAGAATCGATTGTTTATATAGGAATTGCAGTGGGAACCCTTGCTAACCCAATAACGTGCATGATCGCAATATCACTCTCGCTTTTAGTAAGCTATGTTCGGGCGCGTTCAGAATCGCTTGGGGTTTCACTACAAGGGATTGGTATCGGTGAGAGAGCAGAAAGGCTTTTGTTACTCGCCATTATTGGAATGCTGCCGCTATACGGATTTTCACAGTGGGCAATCATAATCGTATCGATAGTAGCCGGCTTTACATTAGTTCAGAGAGTATTGGAGGTAAACAAGCAACTATCACCGACGGGTTGAAGTAATTATCTTAATCTACCTGTACTCCTTCTTTCACTTTCAGATCTGACTTTTACAACTCCTCGATGGACTGCGCAGGAGACACAATAGAATTTAACATCCGACGAAGGGGCGATATAAGCACCCTGGGCTTTTAACTCCTTTGCGAGAGTAGGTTCTACGAGGGTTACCCGACCAGTTACCTTCTTTGCCTTATCCCTAGGAACCATCGCCCCGCACTGACTACAATGCACCGTACCTGAACTTCCTTTTCCTCCCTTTGTTCTGCCCCTACTTGCCCTTTTCTTTGGCATCCAATAGTTGCTACAAATGAGCTATCCTTTAAATCTTATCCTACCCCAAGATCTAAAGATTTGAATATCCAGGCGAGAGTGTTTATCTGGTTTATAGGATCATTCATACAATTCACTAAAAATTCAATGAATGTATATATCGCATTCGGTTACCTGCAGAAATCCGTCTAGTTACTCTACAAAAAATGAGATGGATTGTTTGTCTATCATGTAAATGCCTATTTTGTAAAAGTTTCAACCCAGTTGATACATTTGTGCTCGTTCAGATCAAGACGACACTCCTGTTCCCTCGATGAAATCTGATTACGCGGGTCTTAAGGCTGCTTTTCCCTCACAAAATACTTAGCTCTGAGAATTAATTTTATATTCCACATCCGTCTGGACGCTTTGAATTCACGCACGATTCTTCATATTTAAATTGGACTTGCTTATGTGAATTATTAGTCCTCATGAAGGTCGCTATTTCTGTGAATCAAGCGAGAGACTCGACACTACTTCATCAAATCAAGAAAGCCCTAGACTATGGTGGTTTCAGTGTTCAACTAATGAGAGATGGCGACTATCATGCCGCAAGGGATGTTGATCTCATCATCTCTGCTGGAGGTGATCGAGGGATTCTAGATTATTTTCATAAGATGGTTACAGATTCTGCCCCTGTCCTGGGAATATACGAATCTGATTCGACAGGATTCCTTGCACAACTCGATGTTCGCGATCTAGAAGCATCTCTATCTCGAATAGACAAAGGAAACTTCGAGATCGACCAGGTGTTTAGAATTGCGGTGAAGGTAGATGGCAGGGAGGTAGAACCAGTACCTCAACGACGTGGCAGTATTCCCAAGTAAAAGTGCAACTCTAATGGAGCATGTTTTGAGAATAGATGATAAAACTGTCTGGCGTGACAACAGTGATGGCCTGATTCTGTCTACCCCAACTGGTTCCACTGCTTATTCAATGTCCGCTGGTGGTCCCATGGTTTTACAGAAATCTCAGGTCTTCGTTGTGGTATCTGTTAATTCGTTGGACAACACGCGACGACCTTTGATAATCCCAAATGATACCACCGTAGAGGTGGCTGATATAGTTAGCAGGTATCATTGTGAAATTGTTCTTGATGGAGGCACTAGGATGGGAATTAAGAAATCGCTTCAATGCTCCAAACATCAGGTTCCAGCTAAATTAGTTAGACTCTCAGGAAATTCGTCAGTAATCTCCCTAATTGCCAAAAAAGTAAGACTTGCTGAGGATTTGTTGAGTATGCCACCAAGTGCAAAGTTGCTTCTGAAGACTTTAGAGTATGAAGGTGCCCTAAGTCAGAGAGATCTATCGACTCGGACTATGCTGCCAGAACGAACAGTGAGGTTAGCATTAAGGCATCTTCTCACGCGCGGCTATGTGAAAAAGAAGACTTCTCTTCGTGATGCCAGGCAGCGAATCTATGAGCTCAAGCTCTAGCTGAGGCGGATTCTATAAAAGCCAAAAAACTCTTTTCTGGCTTTCCCAGCCTACTACTAAATTCAGAATGGTATTGTGTTGCGAAATAAAATTTGTGCTTTGGTATCTCCAATATTTCCGTGCGTTTGCCCCCATCTGAAAATCCAGATAATACCAATCCCCCTTTTTCCAAGGTTTCTAGATATCTTTGGTTAAGTTCATATCGGTGGCGGTGTCTTCCATAAATAGTGTTTGTATGGTAAATTTTCTCCGCCATAGTGCTCGTTCTGATAGTGACTTTATGACTTCCTAATCTCATAGAGCCTCCTAGTTTAACATTATCCCGCTGCTCAGGCATAAATTCCACGATCGGATCTCTGACTTTCGGGTTTACCTCTACCGAGCTAGCCTCCCTAATTCCACAGGCATGCCTTGCAAACGCAACCAAAGCGAGCTGAAATCCAAAACAGATTCCCAAGTAAGGTATATTTCTAGTCCTTGCGTATTCTGCGGTCCTAATAATTCCTTCACTCCCTCTTCTGCCGAAACCTCCAGGGACGACGATCCCATCAAATTTGTTTAAATATTCGATGCTGTGAAAGTTGTCAGTCTGCTCAAATCTTTCAGATTCGATCCATTCTACTTGCAGTTTCTTTCTAATCTGTGCCACTGAGTGTGATAAAGCATGATAGACGCTGACATAGCTGTCTGGAAGAGAAACATACTTGCCTACGACAGCTATTACAACTGACCCCTTGTGATTGTAAAAACCTCTTGTAACTGATTTCCAATCACCCAAAAGAGGTTTTCTCCGTTTAAGCAATATCTTGTTACCTACGGCATTAACTATGTGCTGTTTTTGGAGCATCTCCGGAACGTTGTAGATCGAAGGAGCATCGTGACATGAAATTACATTTTGTTCTGGTACGCTTGCAAAGAGTGAAATCTTGTGTCTAACTTCTGAGGTTAAGGGTGTGGTACACCTGACTGCTAGTATGTCCGGTTGTATCCCAATTCTCCTTAGCTCTTGTACGCTGTGTTGTGTAGGTTTGGTTTTTTGTTCTCCGACTACATCTAAAACTGGTGCAAGGGTAACGTGAATTACAAGTGTATTGACATCTCCCACTTCCAATTCTAATTGCCTCAATGCTTCTAGAAATGGCAAGCTTTCAATGTCTCCGACTGTGCCACCACACTCAACAACGAGAATGTCTAGGTTATTTTCTCTTGATACCTCCCTTAATCTTTCCTTTATAGTATCCGTGATGTGAGGGATTATTTGCACACATTGGCCGAGATATTTCCCACCTCTCTCTGCTTGAATGACGTCCGAATATATCCTTCCAGTAGTTATGTTATGTTCTTTGGAAATTGAGATATCGAGAAAACGTTCATACGTTCCTAAGTCCATGTCGCATTCTCCTCCGTCTTCGGTGACAAATACTTCACCATGAGCAGTTGGGTTCATCGTTCCAGCGTCATAGTTAATGTATGGATCTATCTTTACGCAGGAAACGTTGTAGCCACATAGCTGCAAGAGTTTGGCCACTGAGGCTGTAATTACTCCCTTACCTAAACCAGACATAACTCCGCCGGTAATGAAAATAAATTTACAATTTGTATTGTTCCTTTTAGACTGCACATCCAGGTTTTACAAATCTTATTAATAAACCAATATTGGTATGATAAACTTTTGATCCCAATGACAATCATGATGATCGTGAAGATATCCCGCTTTTCATAACAGGGCTAGAGGCCAATGCTACCCAAAACGGCCAAGTCTTTCCCAGATTGGAGATGATCAAAGTGACGAAAAGCGTCACTTAGCCATACTAAAGGTGTGGTGATATTAATCTCCTTTCATCTATGGCTTAGGTCTTGGTCAGTTAACAATGATAGGATAATTACACTCAACTGACTAGATAGGCATCTATGTATTCTACTGATGATCGTCCTGTGGCTTGGCCGGCCACGATGAGTCCTACGTCTAATCCTGCCGTAAAAGGAGAATTAGTCGTGACAGATTAACGCCAACACTGCACAGATAGTCGAAATGCATCTAAACCGTTGTCATTTTGAGCAACTTTGTCATATCGGGTAACCTCGTGATGAAGCTGTGTAGATAAATATGGATCTAGACTGCTAACATAAAACCATTTTTTGACATTTTTGATATCCTTCTGTCAAAGGAGAATACTTTTGATTGCCTCGTGATCTCCAAGTAACGCGTTGATAAGTTTGTGTCTTTCTTCAGTGGGCATTCCCTCTGCAGATAGAGATGTATCCAGTGAATCAATAGCTTGAAGTTTCCATCGATTGTGGATTGCAAGTCCTATTGTATTGTGGGTCTCATAGACCACCTTTCCAAGTGAAGTAAGAACAAATCTAGCTCCCTTCCTACGAATCAAACCTACCTCGCGGAAGCGGTTGATGCGCGAATAATATTGCTTACGAGTCAGATTCATACGTGATATCAAAATCTCGGCGATGGGTTGCTGCTGCTCCTGTGATGGTCCATCTTCTGCTGCCTGATGCAGGATTTGACGTGTTTGCAATGGTATTGAACAATGAGAGGGATTTGCTATCGGATACAGCAGAGAGCATTGATGAAAGTGTACTGATATCTGAGGCTGTTTGCTGATATAAATTTTTGTTACCTTTCTTAGAAAGCGAGTCAAATACTCTCTGATTTAGGGACATTTGTCTTTAATGTTATGAGGGTTGAAGAAGGATATTTAAGTCTTGCTTAACTTAAGCAAAACCTACAAACATCACCCAACATCTATAAATACTCCTTGATAGACAACGGTTGACATAGGAAGGAGGGAATGTTCACTACTACTATGTCAATTCATTCATCATCAGTTCTTTCGATTACCAGAGTTAACTCAGCAATAAGAGATCTTATTGCCTTTCTTTTTGATCTATCCCCTTTGGATTTGGAAGTATTGCTATTCTTGATCAAGATCAATCCAGAGTCTAGTACTCTAGAAGAGTTGGCTAAGAAAGCAGATAGGGATAAAAGTACAACGTTTAGGTCTTTACAGAAACTAGTAAATCAACGCATTGTGAGTAAGGAAACTAGAACTTTGAAGGAAAGAGGGTACTACCATGTATATGCTTCAATAGATACGGAAAGTTTCAAGATAGAGACAGAAAAAAGAATAACAGAAATAAAAAGGAGTTTAGACAGAATGCTAAAGAACTTTGAAGTTGAACTAGATACGGCTTTGCAATCGTCATAACAAGCTAATCTTAGTATTTCTAGAGGGAGGTACTACATATTCCAATGTGGTATCCTAGGTGAGGCTGTTTTCTGCTTTCGAAAAAGAAATCACGGCTAAATCGTCTTCTATTTCTGCGAATATCTGCGGATACCCGACCCCTTTAGCTTGTTTTCATCAGTTGGGTGGCGATCGAATATCGTCAGTAGATGGTGACGGAGTAGGAGGAAGAGGGATAAATTTTGAACATTCTGTCGTATCCATATCAGATCGTCCTGGATCCTTAACGCATTATTCGGCAAGACTCTGAAGCATTAGTACGGAGTCAATATCCTCAAGAACTGCGCAGATATACGAGAGAAGAACAGAAGCGGCGGTAACAGCATTGGCCGAATCAGCACTTTCATTTGTCTTATTCGGGAAAGTTTTGTTTGGGATTGCCAGGATGAGTTAAGTTGGAGTAGTGTTAGTCGGTGAATATAGGCATCTCTTCTAAGATTACAGAACATTATTACAGAATGGCTTTACCTTTGAGCATACCGCAACGTATTTCTTCCGATTATCTTGTAGCCGCTCTCACAAAATAATGCTGTTGCCTTTTTGTGCAGAGTTTACCGTAGGAGTATCCGGTTAACACGTCTGAGCCTTATCACCTAACACATGACAAATTGCTCTATAGGTTTAACTTCCTACCAGTGGTAGTTGTTGTTGATCTTGTCGTTGTTGTTATTATCATAATACCTTCATCCCCATCTTCTTTGAAGAAGGTACTGCTTCTACTACAACTGCTGCTCGTGCTCCTGTTGCCATCACCTTCTCACTATATTTGTCTTGTGAAGACTGGGAAAGGATCTCCCTTATTTCCTCATTGTCTATAAGCAAGTTCATAATCTTAACAAGCTCGTCTTGTACAGGAGAAGCTGAATTCATTTCCAGGGAGTCGATTGCCTTGAGCTTCCATTGACAACTTACACCTTGTCCTATTAGTTTCTGAGCCTTGTACACAACCTTTCCGAATGAAGTTACCCTATACGTTCCCTTCTCTCTCTTTATTAGTCCTGCGGATAGCATACCAAACATTCTAGAATAATACTGTCGTTTAGTGAATCCTAACTTTTTCAAGATGCTATGAGGATCCAGATCCTGATGAGCTATCATCTCAAATAAAATCAACGTTTTATCGTCGGAGAGTGCTTTTAGAGATCTTTCCACCGTCACTGATCGTTCCATTATCGCATTTACATTTAAGGTTAAAAATGAGTTAATATTTACTAGACATTGTATCTTGGTTTTTACGTCAATAGGGTAAATATATCCTTTTTTAAAAAAAATGAGTGGGACTTGAGTTCTTTTTACATATTTAGGCTACTCTCCCAAATCAGCGGAATCACATAATCATGCCATGCAAGGGAAAGTAGACAGAGAAACGAAACATCCTGTTACTGTCTGGATTTAATACTAATCACTATATGATGGGCTATTAGTCGAAAGCAGTCAGACAATCTATAGATTCTTCGGAGGCTCTTAGTTGCAAAGCGATAGCCTAAAAGAATCAAGTATATCATCGTGTGATGTTTGCTGTTTGCTGTTTGTCCAGCTTCCATCATCTAACATAACTGCTGATCGCAGAGATACTATCAGCTTCTGCAACGAAGGATGGATCTTGGTGAATCTCTTGGACATTAGCATATAGGTCCACTGTAGCATCTGTTTATGTTTCTTCTGAAAGTTGACTGGAATGATTTGCATGTCTCCGGTCCTCATATTCCATGAATCTTCATTTATTCTTTCAAAGAAGGGAGCAACGTTATTGCTGCGTCAATGTCTGACGTTGCCGATTAGACCTAGATACTTTAAGTTATACTCCCTCTCAAATGACGGAGATGCTTTCGCTGCTTGGATCTCCTTTGCCGTATAGATCTTGTCTAATCCGTAAGTATAATCCAAGAACAGACGACGATATAGACATGTAGACTCTGGTTCCTTTTCAGATGATGGGAAAATAAGTTCGCTTAGGGTGATCTTCGATCCACGACCTTACCTTCAGCGGCAAGGCGATAGTTAGTTTTGGTATGCGTTGAATGGAAGCCATCAGTAACCAAGTAAATCCTTGATCGCTCGTCGGACTTATTTCCAAAGCTATTTTCTTGAGCGTGTTTTTGACCAGAAATAACCTCAACTTGATCGTTGGGCAATGTCGAACTTATGCTTTGGTATCATTTATTATACGTATATCCGTCTTACAAATCTTATTATTATTCCTTTTTTTTGTTACAAACGTACTCGTTAGTTAGTTTGTGAGTATAATTGTATGACAATTGCGGGCGGGTTTAGGTTCAATAGAGGTGCTCCTCTACATATCCTACGTTCAGAAAAAATGTGGTTAGGTGATGAATATACTCATTATCTTTATTTAGGCTGTAGACGGAGTTAGCAAGTCTGCTTTCATTTACCCACCCTATGGATTTGAGATCATGGAGATTCCTCTTGATATCTTCTCTCTTCAGATGAGTCTTTTTTTGCAATGCATAAATCGTGAGCATCCTAGGTTCCTCTGTCAAGGCTTTCAATATCTTCACCCTTCCAATACTTCCTAACCCAATTTCCACAGTCTCTACGGCGTTCATTTGTGTTCGTTAATTAATGTCGTCGTGTTAGCTTTACTTTTCTTTGAATCATTGACTCAAGCTCTTCCAAAGATTGAGATGGTATTCCTATATCTCTTAATGAGTTCACTTCAATAATTTTTCTAGCGTGAAGATCATGCAAATGGTCTTCTATGTCTAGTTTTTTTAATTTGAATTCTTGCATCAGTTCCATCGAAGAAAGTCGTATCTCCTTAAGTTCTGCATAGTGTCTCTTTTTCATTCGCAAAGTTCTAACGAGGGCCAGTAACGTATACGTCTGATTCATTGATAGATCGTTAAAGTCTTCAGGGGTCATAGAGGGCATTATTCTGCCATACACTTCCCTTATCTGGTCAAGTGTTATTCTGCCCGTAGCTCGCGCCTCGGCAAGATTTCCTGCATAGAGAAGTAAATCTAGCGCAAACCGTATGTCACTATTGTTGTGCGGCATTATCGTCATCTTTGCTATTTCATCGATCATGTCCGATCCGATAGCTGTGTCATTAAATGCTTCAGAGCATCTCTTGACCAATATATCAGTAACCTGTTCAAGAGTGTATGGAAAAAATTCCATTGGAAATCGACCAAGTGTGCTTATTTCAGCTTGGTCCAGTTTACCGTGGAATTCTTTGCTTCTGGCAATGAATATTACTCCTTTCACATCACATGAACTGTCAGGTTCGAATTCATTGAGTCTTGTCAAATCATAGATTATTCCAGTATCTTTCGTAGTCTTAATTAAATAGTCAATTTCATCTAATACAATTAGACCATACTTCTTCTTCAGATGAAGATGATGTAAAAGATATCGAAGCATTTCCTCCGCACTAAGGCCCTGTGAAGGTAAATCAGGTGCAAATTTTTCTAATAAAAATCTGTAAATACCATACTTGTTGCCGCCCTGGAGCTTCAAATTTACATAGGCTACATTGAGTGAATGTCCGTGATTATCAAATTCTTCGGCCACAATCTTCGAAGCCTTGAGAACGCTAGATGTTTTTCCGAGTCCAGCAGGACCAATCAGCTGTATTATAGAAAGAGGGAATTTATCCGGGTTTGTGTATGACTCTTTAAAAACATCTCTGATCCTGTTTATCTCTCTTTCTCTATGAGGGAGCTCTGTTGGAATATACCTAGGCGATAGCTTAGATCTATCTTTGAATATTATGCTCTCTGACATAGTGGATTATCCAGAATACCCATAACTGTGATATAATATTACTTGCCGTACTAATTAGACTTGATCAAAATTCAACTAATTCACAATCACTATTTATGAGAAAACATACCTCTCTATCCACAAACATCTCATCGATTACGTGGCGGTAATCTTCATCCCTCTTAAAGGTCAGTTCGCCCGTCAGGCGCCACGTTTATCTAACTGTGTTAATCAGTTACTCAGTATTAAATTTAACTTTGATAAAAACAAAAATCATTAATCCGTCCTCAAAATATTGAGGCAAATAAAAACGAAAGTATTCAAATATCATGCACTTGGCCCCAAGCAGTGAAGAGATGAAGGTTCTCCCTTGAAAAAGTGCAGGTAATTCGAGAATATGAGGCACTAGTAGGTTGCTTCGTTTTTTGGACGAAGCAGATATTACTTGGTCGGCACACTCGATACCGAAGTTTCATTCAGATAATATTCTCTTGCACCTACGAAAATCTTGTAATAGCACTCGTTTACATCTTCCAAGGTAAGATCAGCATGCTTGTTAGCAGCCCTAGCAGTACAATTGAAATATTTAGTCAAGGCGAGCGCAGGCACTACTGTGCTAAAGACTACGGCGCATACTAACGCAGCTGACACTATTGCCAGCAATGTGGATTTTCTTGTGAGGCTCATATTGATGAGCTTATTCTATTTGTTTTATAAGAAATATGTAGACAGGTTCTATGAGAAAGTACATTAATGAATATCGAGGTACCTTTGACAAGGACTATTTTCTGCTCCCAATTAATCATCTAATAAATTGAAACGTACTCACGCTATAATAGGAATATCAAATCGTTTTTTACACTAGACACTAAAGGTCTAAACTGATTTAAACACCCTTTAAAAAACTGAGTCACAGGTTCGTTCACGCTACACCCGGCAAGGGCATCATCTTCATGTCCTTATGACCGTTGTATGGATATCAGAAGATAGTGCTCCAGTCGACACGCCTACTCCTGCCACGATAAGTCCCGCCTCGCCTCGTGAGATCATTCCAATTCCGACCCTGAATGCTATCATCTTGTCTTTCAAAAATATGATTGAGGAAAAGTCCACATCTACCGCGAATGAAACAATATCAATATAATTCAAGAAGGATGTCATAGATGAGATTGGTTTGTACTAGTAGATATATACTGAATTTTCTAATAGTCTGTTTTTCTAATAATCTGTCAATAAATGACGTATAGTCTTTATAAGAACGCTAATGAGGATGAGCAAAGAAGTGTAATAGTATTGTCTACAACGGCAGGAGCAAGGCTGTATGCTATCTGGAAGCAGAAGAAGGACCGATGGTATATTGAGTCAAGGAATGAAAGGAATACAGGTAACGTGGTGGTGGATATACTTACCCCGCGCCAATTTCAAGATGCGATCGAGAAGGGATATTACTTCTTTGAGTAAGATCTATCGCCTATGTATTCACTGATGATTAGATCTCTCCCCTTCGATGTTATTATATAGGCCCCGCTTGTGTTCTGCCTAATCCATCCTGTGTCCCTAAAAAAATCCAAGACCTCTAAAACAAGTTTGTCATCGTAATCAAGCGCTTCTGTCATTCTTTCAATACCCGTCGTGATCCTTTACAAGACTTGAAAGAAGATATTTTGCCATGTCTAGGCCTATTAGTTCACGAATACTGGCGACTTGGTCACGTATCACAGATACTCACCATCTTCGTCATATTGTTCACCTTTAAAGCTGTCGGGGAATGAGAAAGAAGACAAGTGAAAGACTCACAAGTATCACTAATACGTGTACATTGACCGGAGAAAGCGATTGGTTTGTGTACATTTGAGTTTGTTGGTTACACCCTTAGTGAAAAAAGCTTAGAGTTACCTCATCTTGTGGAAGGGCCATAGAATAGAAGGTCAGGATAGAAAAAAATACAAAAGGCATCTTCCTGGACAGCGTTAGTGAAACTCGGTAAGTCGATAAGTCTAAGTAGTTTTGTTACGCTTAATCTCTTCATCAAGACCAGTGCCAACCGCTCTGCTAAGGTTCCTTAACCTTCTTTCTCTCGCAGCTGACTCTAACAAGTCGAGAGGGTAGCTATTACTCTTCTAAGCCGTATAAGTATTCTGTTATCATTCAACTTTTATTCTGCGAATACTAGACTTACTTAATCTCCAAATACAAGAAATAATTCGATAGTGTGCAACAGATCATCTCTTCGCTCAAGAAATGATTCCAAAACAGCATAGATGAAGGTGCATCTCAAACTGGTGGAGGATATCGATTCTCGCGAGGCCAGATTTCAATAAATAAACCAACTGTATTTGAAAGCGGTCCTAGCTCACAGGATTCCCAAGGTCGGCTATCATGGGTGACAATCAAAGCTCGCCGGTCCATGTTACTCGGAATAACTGCAATGTGCCAGATCACCGGTATAACTTCCTAAGTCTTATTGGTTAAGATGATAAATTATGTATATGAAAAACGCAAACCATTACCTCGTCCGTCATGCATTATTCCTAGGTGGTTCATAGTTATACAACGCTAGCCTAAATGAATCAAGAATATCATTGTGAGATGTTTGTTGCTTGTCTAGCTTAGCATAGCACAAGTTAACCAACTACTAATAGTATAGGAGCGTCTATGGTTTAGCTATTTCTATTTCTATTAATTTTTTTTCTGACTTTGGCGTTCTCACTTCTCTTTCTAACTTCTCTATCCGTTTAGTGAGCTCTCCAACTTGAAGATCTATTTCCTTCTTTATCTGTGGGACACTTCCAATTAACCAATCGTTATTAAGCCTGATACGGTTCCTTTTGAAGAACTGAAGTATTGCGGACTTCGATAGGTTTTTGGAAGACGGCCTTGAGATGTTTCTTCTACTTAAGATAGATAAGGAAATCAGAGATTACCTCCTCTTCCTCCTCTGGTTCTCTCTTCAGCAAGTGCAGCAAATCTCCCTCATTGCTCATACCAATGCCAAGTTATTTCAGGAAGCCGTTGAACTGATACTTATATTGCCTCGCCGATTGACTCGACTAGAGCCCCTCTGTCACATAATGAATCTTTGGGTGGCAGTAAGAGGCCTGGTTCCAATATGCCTTCGTCGCGGTGCAAGAAGAGGCATTGTGACTATCAAATTAAAGGTCTAAGTTGTATTTAGCGCCGTCTAAAGTCCGCAAAATAAAGGTTTAAACGTCCATGTTAACAATTAAGTTCTTCGATTGACCGAGCCAAATTTTTTGAATATTGTAGTAGCAATTGATGGTTCAGAACCATCATTTGATGCAGCTGGTTATGCAATTAGTCTTGCTGAATTGTACCATTCTCAATTAACAGCATTGTATGTGGTATCTGCTCGGGTCCACAGTGATTTCGATTCAGATATGCCTGAAGAAAAAATGCCAGATCAAATTAAGAAAATCATGAATGAGGCAAAAAAAGAATCTGGACCATGGTTTAACAGAATTAGGAGCGCAATGGACAATGAAAGTTTGATCGATTTTCGTACAATGATTATAGTGAGCTCCGTGAAAGTTTCGGGAGTTATCGTCAACTTTTCCGAAGATGCTAAAGCAGACCTCATAGTAATAGGTACACGCGGGAGGTCTGGCTTTAGAAGGCTTCTTTTAGGAAGTGTTGCCTCTGATACCGTAATGTACGCGCATTGCCCTGTATTGGTCGTAAAGTGAGTGCCAGACATCAGTCTCATGTTTTACTCAAGAGGACGATGATTAGCACCCATCCTATCTATCTTGATTTGCACCTCTCCATCGGTACTTTGGTTTTACTGCTAATTGGGCCGGTGTATATATCAGGTGCTCCTTTGTGAAGGCTGATAACTCGTAGTCATCTGTCATGTACAAGGCATAAAATGGGCAGGCGTCAACACATAATCCACAAAAGACGCATTTTCCATAATCGATTTGTGGCATGATGGCTTTCTTATTATGCTTCCACTGTTCATCAACTTTGACCATTCCAATAGCTTCTGCTATACCTTCGCATGCAATGGCACATAACTGACATCCGGTACATTTATCATGAAAAAGAATATGTCTTCCTCTATATCCTGCTATACCTACACCACGCTTTGGATCAAACTGATATCCATCGCCTACAAATTTCAATTTCTCCTCTGGATATCTAAAGGTAAACCTCTTGATCAAAAGATGTTTTGATCCAGATTCAATAGTTTTGATAAATCCACTAGCTGTATCTACTCAATTCGTAGCAGTAATGATATGTATTACATTGAAGTATATAAGCGATCCCAAGATGCAGGTTCAGACCACTTTTCATGATGGTCAAGCTATATTCCAGTTATAGCATGTCCTAACTAACAATAGTAAGAAATAATAATTTGCTACAAGCGATAGTAGGCCATTTAGAGTTCGCACATATCATTTCAGTTGGGAAACATACCTCGTTTTTAGATTTACTAGAAGATAACGTCTTAATAGCATTATAATTTAATTCTAAAGCGTCACTATAAAATGCCTAAAGATTACCTTAGCAAGGGAAGATTCGGAAGATACGGGGGATGCTATATCCCTGAAACGCTGGTTCCACCAATCCAGGAACTAGAAAGGGCATACGCTAAATGTAAGAAAGATCCTCTGTTTAAAAGTCAGCTTCGCTATTATCTAAGTGAATATGCAGGAAGGCCAACACCGCTTTATTTTGCAAAAAATCTAACTCATTACATAGGCGGTGCCAGGATCTACCTAAAGAGAGAAGATCTGTTACACGGAGGAGCTCATAAAATTAACAATACCTTGGGCCAGGCATTATTGGCTAAAAGGATGGGAAAAAAAAGGATCATAGCAGAAACAGGTGCAGGGCAACATGGGGTTGCAACATCAATTGCGTGTGGCAGCACTCAATCTGAACGCAGAAGTTTACATGGGTCTCAAAGACACCCAGAGGCAAAGCCAGAACGTACTTAGGATGCAGCTACTTGGTGCTATAGTCCATGAAGTTAGTTCTGGAAGTCAAACCTTGAAAGATGCCATAAATGAAGCATTAAGGGATTGGATATTGAATGTTGAAGATACATATTATTTGATTGGATCTGTGGTGGGACCACATCCTTATCCAACAATAGTGCGGGATTTCCAGAGCGTGATAGGAAGTGAGATTAAAAGCCAGGCAATAGAAAAATTCGGACGACTCCCGGACGCTGTAGTTGCTTGTGTTGGAGGGGGTAGTAACGCCATCGGAAGCTTCTACCCTCTCCTTAAGAAAGGAGAGGTTTCGCTCTATGGAGTCGAGGCCGGTGGAAAAGGGTTAAGCACGCTAAAGCACTCTGCTAGTTTAAATGCCGGAACTGTCGGGGTTTTACACGGAATGAGGAGCTACCTTTTGCAAGACAAGTTTGGTCAAGTACTCAATACCCATAGCATTTCAGCGGGCCTCGACTACCCAGGAGTCGGACCAGAACATGCGTATCTTAAAGATATTCGGAGAGCAAAGTATGTAAGTTGTACAGATCGTGATGCAATCAACGCCTTTAAGGCACTGTGTAAATATGAAGGGATCATTCCAGCTCTGGAATCATCTCACGCGTTGGCTTATGCTATGAAGCTTGCTAAGAAAATAGGACGAAGTAAGAATATAGTTGTGACTCTATCTGGCCGAGGTGACAAAGACATCAATATTCTTTTGGAATGTAATGAAATTTCACGAAATGGAATGAAATCAAAATAATGGCTATAAAAAATAAGGATGATCGGATTGGTAAAAAGTTTAGTGACTTAAGAGAAAGAAAACAGGCAGCTTTGATCTGTTATATGGTAGCAGGCTTCCCCGACTTAAAAACGATGTACTTCTGTTATTGAGACATTGGTTAAAGCAGGAGCAGACATGATTGAAATAGGAATCCCTTTTTCCGATCCTATAGCTGATGGCCCAACTATTCAGGAAGCCTCATACCATGCATTAACTCATGGAGTTAGGCCTCAACAGTGTATTGCATTAGCTAGGGCTACCAGGAAGATATTTCCCGACTTACCACTCATTCTTATGACTTATAGCAATATCTTGTACCGTGCAGGATTTGAGCACTTTATGTGTAAAGCCAGAGATTCAGGTATTGATGGGTTTATTTTACCTGATATGTCAATAGAGGAATCAGAGGAATACACCAGAATCTCTCACGAGCTTGGGTTGGCTTCCATTTTCATAGTTTCTCCAAACACAGAAGATAACCGTGTACGAAGAATTATGAATGCTTCTACAGGCTTCATGTACGCCGTCTCAGTTTATGGTGTCACAGGTGTCAGAAATACGCTTTATGATCGTTCCATAAAAAGGATAGTTGAACTTCGAAAGAATTCAAATCCCTATCTTCCGGTCGCTGTAGGCTTTGGAGTGCAAAAACCAGGATCATGTTTCCATGATGGTTGCAGCTGGTGCCGACGCGATAATTATGGGGAGCGCCCTGGTAAATATTATAAAAACAGCAGAGAAGAATCCAAAAATGTTAAATGACCTCTACGATTTAGTTCGTCGTATGAAGAATGCCTGTCGTCACCAGTAATCTTCTCAGGAACCATTGTCAACCGATATGCCGAACAGTGCTTAAGGAAGCCAGCCATCATCGAAATAAAAATGAATGAGCAAGACCTTCAGAAACTGTTTATTGAATCACTTCTTTCAGGTGAAATCCAAGGGATGGATGAAATAATTGACATACCATCACTTCAGAAAGCAGAAAGAATAGTAAGAATAAAGAAAGAAGCTTACTTCAGATATTTTGATCTCGTTATCGGTGTCATCAGCTTGCAAAGAAATTTGCCAACGCAAATAAAGGTTGAATCAATTGACATGTATGATAGATACCAGAACCTGATAATGCGTACTTCAGAATTACTTGCCTTTGCTAGGGAAGAGAATTGCCGGGTTGATTTGGTTGATTTGATTCCTGTAGAATTTAAATCTGATAATGATTCACTTGATGAAAGACTTCCTAGGCAGGTTATCAATGCGATATTGGCTTTCGGACGATCTGTTGTAGTTTTTGACAAGAGACACACTGCGAGAATTCAAAAATACGGATTATTCAGATTATTGCCTGCTTCCATAATCGGATATTCGATTGACAATAAGTTCAAGGTGATTTCGTTGAACAAACGTATCGTTGGGGATTCTTTAGTCAAGCCTCAAAAATCTGTGATTGCGAAAATACTTAGTGATAACGGCTTAATGGATAATCTTACAGCCATTTATTCGCACATAGATATGACCCAGAGGATCTATCTAAAAATGCTCTTCAACCAAATATTTGAGGAAAAGATTGATCTTTTGCAAGAAGAGATAGAATTTCTCTCTGGGCTCAATAAGAATCCGAAATTTTATGCAAAGGAGCAGATAAAAAAAATTGTAAGAGAAAGCATGAATCGAAAAATTACCGATTATGCATAATCGCTGCTTTATGTTACTTGGTGTTGTGGTAAATGACATGAATTATCTACTTAGAAAGAGAAGAAGAGTACCGCATCTGAATTATTAAATGATGGCAAGACAAAATATAGGTTAATTTATGGCGTCACAATTCCAGAAGAATCTGTGGCAAACAAGATATTATTTATGGTAACCTGAAACTTGTGCCCGTTTCTTTCAACTATAACTTCTATATCGTCAAGGGAATCAGATATTTCTGTACCCTCAATTCGAGCAATCACTACATGAAGTGATTCATGGGCAATTAACGAATCCATGTAAGGCTCTATCTCATCGAAATCGCTTGAGCCTCTCCTAGCTGTTTCGCGGGATGTGATAACTACCATAGTGGTTCCCTCATATGTGAAGTAAGCAGGGGAATTATCGATAGCACACGCGAATGCGAAATCATTTATTGGCAATGGTCAATAAAGTTTGCATCATATGCTATATATACAAACAGATCTATAGGTGTTTTGCGATATAATATGGAAGAATTGCTACTTGTTAACAAATTATGGAGTTTCAGATGACGAAATACTCAGCCTCAGGATGGTGGACTACAATTGCCGCAGTTGATTGGTCAGGAATTATTTGCCCGGCTTCCGTAAGGAATATCTCTGACATAGACGGATCCAACAGTTTCCAAACTAGGTGATGTTGGGCAACATCTGGGCAGCTTGGATAGCCCCAACTATACCTCAATCCCCTTGGCGGAGCGATATTCAAGTCATACCTAATTCTGTGATTAACCCATTCTGCCAACGCTTCAGCTGTTTCGACAGCAAGACCATGCAGATAGTAAGCGTCGGTGTATCTATTTTCCAGGTTCCACTCCTCAATAACTGAGCTAGCTCTTTTTCCTACGGTAACCACCTGAAATGCTACTATGTCGTTTTTACCAAAGTAATCTGTAATGCACAAGTGTTTCTCCAATGATGATCTCGGAAAATCAAAACCTACCTCTCCAGTACCATTTGGAATCTCTACCTGAAGCACGTTGTTACTACTGTGACATTTGAAATATCCATAAACGACGTTACACGCAAACAATTTCTGCTTCATAACCCTGTCTTGCCATTCTATTAGCAAGGCTTCGGGATCCGTCTCTGTCTTGTTGATGGATTTACCCCGCATTCCCCACGACAATACGAATAGAGATTTTTTGTTTAGAAACTTCCATACCTCGTAAAGATCGATATTATTCTGACCGATTCTGATAATCTTGTTAATGTGAGGGGGCTTTGGTGGTATGACTGGGACTATCTTGCTATGAGGAAACACTTCAGCCTTTTTAGTATAAGAAATATTGTCTTTCCATTTACTCAATTTGTACTTCCAGTCAGACAAGAACGATTCCTTTTGATCTGACGTAATACTATTCATTACTTTTAATCCATCGAACGCTGTCTTACAGTAGAACACACCGGTATCATAGATTCCTCCATCCTTTGCTATCCGATTTATGTAATTGCTATTTATTGCAGCTCCTCCACAGAGAATAGGAATCTTAATGTCATTTGTTCTTGCATACTCAACAAAATATTGCATCTGCTTCGAAGTTGAAACTAGCAATGCAGACAATCCTATGGCGTCAGGTTTCACCTCCTTTATCTTATCTACTATAGTCTGAAGCCCTACTTGTTTACCAAGGTCATAAACGGTATACCCGTTATTGGTCACGATGGTCTTTACCAGGTTTTTCCCGATATCATGAACATCACCGTAAACGGTACAGAGTACCAATTTACCCTTAGTAACCCCTTCCTGTTTGATCAGATACTTCTCCAATTCTGCAACTGCTGCCTTCATACATTCTGCAGATTTGAGAACAAAAGGCAGGATGATTTCACCGGCACCAAATTTATCGCCTACCTCTTTCATGGCAGGAAGTAGAACTTCATTCAGGGTTCTGACAGCTGAATCGTGTGCAATCTTACTAGAACAGTGTAGGGTCTTGTGAGAAACTCCAAATTCATCAATCTTATCTTCCAATACTGCATCATAATTCTTGTCACATCTTTCGGCGATAGCAGCAACGACGTCGTTTTCAATTCCTTCCTTCAGTCTATTTACAATGCGGAAGTAGCATCTCCGGCCGGCGTCCCACGAGGGATCTACATCTAGTCTGCTGGTTGATTTACTATAATTATCTGTATTCGATGACAGTTCGAAATAAGAAATAAAATCACTTAGCGAATTATTATTTCGATTAAATATCAGATCTTCGGCTAGCTTTTTCTCGTGCGAACTAATAGAAGCATAAGGTATTACATCCTTTGCATTAACAATGACGGTATCTAAACCATATTGCAATGCGTGGTAAAGGAAGACGGAATTAAGGATCTTCCTGGCATTATGAGCTAAACCAAAGCTCACATTGCTAAGTCCTAACGTTGTGAAGCTTTCTGGAAATCTCTTCTTTACTCGTCGTATCCCATCCAGCGTATCTTTTGCTGAATTTACAAATTCGCTCTCTCCTGTAGCTAAAGTGAAAGTTAAAACATCAAATAGATACTGCCAGGGCTTTAAATCATATTTCTCGCCAGTACCTAAAAAGGAGCTCAGCAGTCTTAACTTTTTCTTCTGCAGTCTTTGCCATTCCTTGAGGACCGATACACATGGCAATTGCTGGAACACCAAATCCCCTCATAAGCGGAGCTAGTTTATGAAATCGATTTCCATCTCCTTCGAGATTTATGGAGTTTATTATGGGTTTTCCAGGTATTTGTCTTAGCGCGGATTCAACAACAAGCGGATCGGTAGAATCTATGACTAAGGGAGCCTCAATTTCGATGCTAAGCTTCTTCACCAGTTTCGTCATGAATTCCATTTCGTCTGAGCGTTCAGTTGTAGCTACGCACACATCTAGGCAATGAGCTCCGTCTTCAACTTGGGTTCTAGCCAATCTAAGGAGTCCGTCAAAGTCATTATTGAGAACTAAATCCTTGGCTCTCTTTGACCCTTGAGTGTTGAGTCTTTCCCCTATAATTAAAGGAGGTGGATTCTGAACGATATCTACAGCCTTCAATGCTGAACTAACTCGCGGTGTTATTGACATTTCCTATAATCCTTCAATCAAGGTTAATTTTCATAAACAAAGAATCAGAAGATAGATAGTGTATCAAATACGTTTAGTCATTCGGGGTAGTAAATCCTTCTTCCTTCAACATTTCCCTTAGTTTGTTAATATGTAGAGGAGTCGTGCCGCAACAACCACCAATAATCCTGATTCTGCTAAATTGTTTGATGAATCCGCGCATTTTTAGGGACATGTCTTCAGGAGTCATCTTGTATACTGCCTTTCCACCGACATTTTGTGGCATCCCCGCGTTGGGAACTACTAGAATAGGTAGACCGTGCTGTTCATCCAACCATCTTATACTTGGAAGCATTTCCTCAGGGCCGGTTGAACAGTTGAGACCAAAAATGTCTATGCCCATGTCACAAACTGTCGTATATGCTGCTTTGTACGTCAGTTCCAAGGAGCATGTTCCCGTATCTATCCAGAGTAACGTTCCCAATAAGAGGAACTCTTCTACCGACATTCTGGATTGCCACATGACAGGCTTCAATTGCCAACTTGACCTCAAGTATATCTTGGCTTGTCTCTATCAGAAGAGAGTCAACCCCTCCCAAGAGCAATCCCTCGAATTGCGGTATGAACCCTTCAATAATTTGTTGTGGAGAGACCTTTCCTAGGTCCTGATCCTCTGAACTTGGCAAAAACCCTGTAGGCCCCACAGAACCAATGACGTAGCGGTATCGATCCCCAAATTCATTACATACCTCCCTTGCCAATTCTTGCAGCACCTCGGTTAATTTCTACAGCTTTGTCTCCATATCCGTATTCCTTGAGCTTGAACAGATTGGAACCAAATGAATTTGTTTCAATACAGTCTGCACCTGCCATAAGGTAGTCACGATGAATTTTTTTTATCCACTCGGGTTTGGTCATATTAAGCCCATCATTAAATCCGTCGTTGCTTCCCGGGAAATCATGGGGTTGCGGATTAAGTTTTTGAATTTCAGTACCCATCCCGCCATCAAAAAGGATGATATGTTCTTGGATGGCTTCGGTAAGAGATAGAGGCATGATATATTCGAAATATGACCATATTAAAATTAATACTTTTGCATTAGATATCTTGTAAGTATTAGGAATCGTTCGATATTAATACGTAATATCGAACGTCGGACTATTTTAGACAAAGTTGGAGTTAGTTCATATTTGGTGCTATCAACATCATCATTGGCATTATCGGGCTCATAGTTCAGCTTGGATAGAATGGCTGCCTGCGGAGCAGTTGGTCGAGGGTTCGAATCCCTCTGGGCCCACGTCAATCTTGTCACTTTATTTAGGCCCGTGAGCATAATCTTAGCAAGTAAAAGTTGCAAAAACCAGCACTGTCAATAGTTCAAGACAATAGAGGGGGTAGGAATCACATGACGAGGTTCATGTACGCACTGAAATGTCCAGAAACAAGAAGACAGTATCCTCGACGACTAAAGGTTTTTCTCGACTTTCTTGTCTCTGACAACACTAGTTTGGACGAACAGGCTTTGAAGTTATTGAATAAAATTAGAGATAATCCTAGATGGTTTGAAGACAAGTTCATGGATTTAATTTATTTGGACATAGAGATGCAGCGCAAGCAATTCTTGCGGTATGAAGATGATTACACGGGCCAATATAGATATCGAATTACTCAAAGAGGGCAGTAAGCGGTATCTAGCCTTATTTACGGACTAACCCACCACGTAATAGTCCTAATACACTAGTTTTTAGGATCTCCGGTTATTATTATATCAAGTAAATAGTGCAATTATCATTAGGGTGCTTGATAAACAATCATAGAGCATGTAAGTGGAGCGATAACATCACATGCGAATGTCGCTGCCACGCGGTAAATCGGCGATAAAGAAGTTTCCCGGCACTGACGACCTACTACCAACTGAAGAAGAGATAAATGAATGGACCAGAAGGTCAAGGAAGGAAGGCGTATGCGGTATAATCAATTGCTTCAACAAGCCAACCGCTCAATGTAAAAAATGCACTACCTATTATTGTTCAGAACATTTTTCCCCACACATTGACCTATTGGCAGACGGCGACTATAAATACGCTAGTTCAAATGAAGATCTAGAACGGTATATGGGTGAAATTGATGACTCTAGTTCAAATGAGGGTCTAGATGCATATATGGATTGACGTTACTAGTTTAATTGATTACGGTCTGTGGTGACGCTATAGGTGAACTGGGTGCAGATTATACAAGACAGAGTCAAACTAGTATCTGAAGGTTTTGAGGTAGCGTCAAGAATCAGGCTCAGCCTCAGACTTAAAAGAATGAAGCTCGGTAAATAATATTTGAGGTCCTCAATAAATCTGGATTGGAAGCCTAGATTTCCGTGTAGACCAAACAAGTGCCTGAATTTGCCACTTTCATAGCATTTATTGGAATTCTTATCGGAATCCAATAGTCGCTCTATCCATTAGATGGTTAAAGAAAAGGAGAAAGCCTGTAGAGCCCTTTTATTAGACTTACCAGTAAAAGTATCCTGCAGTTATCTTGCAACCGCTGTTAAAGGTATTAGACATGAATTTCAGATTTCTATAAGCCTTTTCAGGTTACTTTTAGTGTAGCTAATGGCATCAAAGTCAAATTAGATCTAATTGTCAGGGATTTTAAGTTCGGTGTTACACTGCTTATTGACATATTGTAACATATTGAACAATCTTGACCAATCTTGAACATGTCACGTACACTCCTAGCGGGGTACGTCAAGGAGTTTCTAAGATTGTCTAAAATGTCAGGTGTGTCAGGATCAAATGTCAAATCGAAAACTATTGCATTTCGAGTTACAGAAACCGATTTTCAAGCATCGTCAGAATTAGCTCAGACAAATGGGACAGATAAACCATAATAATCCACACGTCCTTGCCCAACTTTTGCTTTCGCCAATATCATAATGAAGATAATAACTGGGTCCAGACTTTAGACCAGGATCAGACAGTCTTTGCACTCGCAAGAGAAATTGCCAGTACTCTCATTTTAGCTATAGTAAAGACCTTAAATCAAGTATGATTGGCTTCAACTGAGATAAATCTACGTATTTTATAACCTAAAATGTAGCCAAAAATTTTAGGCAGATACTTAATCAAAAAATAGGGTCCACCAACGTAATCGAGCATTAGTAAAACAACCATATACCATTGATTCTGGAAGTTTAGAAGAGCCTCCACGAAAACACCATAATCTAAACATCTAAGCTTGTATGCATCGACACTACCCATAGTAGAAAGAAGTGAGAGGGGAAGGAATCAGTTGTCCAGATTCATATTCGCTTTGAAGAATCGAGTCCAGACGTCAGTATCCTAACCTTACATCCAAGACATACCAGACTAATCACTGCCCTCAGAACCGCAGTGGAGAATGGAGAGAGATCTTTGGATGAGGAAGCAATTTCGCATGACGATTTGTTCAACACATTTAGACTAGCATTAAGTTTCTGGCATTAATCACGGAAACTTAATGACTCGTTAGCGGAAGGGGAGAGTTCTGCTCACTTAATTCTCTCGACCCACTGAAATCGCCACTCAGGTGGTTCGAATGGATCTCCAAAGTAGAGTGTTTCATGAGCGACCTTATCATCTTTGAACTCCATGATGCACACCACATTGACTGGACGTCAGTCATATGTAATAACGTATTCAGTTACCCACAGACTTCCTTCTCCGGGTGTTCGCAGGATGTTAAAAGTAACTTTAGTGGGGTAGTGTGCCCTGAGTTTGTACAGGTTGCGTTCGCCAGAGATACGTTCGCCCGATTGTGGAAATTCAACTATGAGGTCGTCATGATAAATATCGTGCGCTGTATCTAAATCAAGTGCCACTGTGGCCTCCCAGTGACGTTCCAGAGCAGCACGTATATCGGAATTGTCCAATACCTTCCTGAAAGGAAAGCCTAGATTATAGTCTTCTCTCCAAAGTGATTGGGAAGGAGATGAAACCTTAGACAGAGAGGGCAGCGTCACACGATGATTTGTTCGATGCCTTCAGACTGTCCCTCCAAAGGGGATGCCAGGTCTATTGATACACTCGTGATAGTCGTGCAAAATCAAAATAACTCATCGTAAAACCTTATCTAAACTGTTGCACGTTAGCAAGCACTAAAAGAGCTTTTGAGTAAGATTGATTGAATCATGCAAATCACACCGTTTTTTAACCCGAATATTTCTTCTGCGTTATTCTGTATCCTAAGCAGATGAGAAGAGCCAATAAAAGCAATCAGGCTTACTGCTCATTCCCTTTGCAAAGCACCACAAGGAGATGTTATCGCATTGCAAAGAAATGCTTGAGGATAGGGATGGGTATGTAAATCCTAGATTCACAAAGTTACTGCGCTAATGACTGCAGTTGAAGATGGGTCGCACACACATATAATACGTGGTGACGGCCGACCAATAATACTTCAAGCATGGGAGGTCAATGTTTAAAGGAGGCTGTGCATGTTAATTTCTGATATTGACAATAAAGACAACAAACTAAAATACAGATCAAAACCGGACATTATGGCACAAATACTTACTGCGACCAAAGACCGACCATTAGGAAAGACTAAAGTTATGTATTCGGTGTTTCTTTCTAGTAATCAAACAAAAGAATACTTGCGAGAGTTACTCGCAAAAAGATTGCTTTCGTATAATGAAGTAACTAGGATGTATCAAACGACATCACAAGGAATTGAGTTCCTACAATTGTATGAACAAATGAAAAATCTAGGTGAGTAGTAACAATCGAACGTCATTCAAAAAGGATACGCCTATTACATTGTAGGCGGTCCCCCAACAAAATTGGGCTTTGAAGACAGACGACGTGCAATATTTTCTACGGAAGACTTTAGACCATCTATGCATAAATACACAGTTGGTCGGAGTATGATAATGACTTAATATAAAGGATTCAATTAGTTTGAGAAGAGAGGCTGATCTTTTCAAAGAAGATCCCGGAAAAAAAGAATCTATTACTGTGCAATCTTTAAGTGTGCATGCGGGCACAATTGCGCAATATTTTGTCTTCAATCCATTTGTGGTCGACTGCTCAATATATGATATATCCATTCATGGTTGCTAGAAAATGGTCTTGGTTTTTTTGCAGAATTAAGTATCTCTGCATTATTTTGAGGAACTCTGAAATATCAGTTAACGTAGTATTCCCTGGAGCGAGAACAGTAAAGATAACTATAAAAAAACCATGAGTTGCGAATTTATTATATGAGGAAAAAAATATTAAAAATATCCCGTTTTATCCGGCCTCTTATTGCCTTTATGATTGCACTTAGGGAGTCACGGTTACTGGGCTAGAAACTTCTGCCTTTCCGTCGCTAATTTCAGCTGTCTTTTCTCTAATAAAATCCCAGAAATGCTTTTCAAATGCATGCGCCCTGTAAATTTCAGCTAGAGCTACTGGAACAACAGCTAATCCTGCCGTCGCGGCTCCCCATATTGCTGTAGGTACAATTATGTCTTTACCCCATGCACCAGTTCTTAGAACTAGGTCGTAGTTCCCCTTGGTTCCGCTTATCATTACTTCTACATCTCTTATATTACCCACAACTATACTACCTTTGCTACCTTTATGCGCCTTCAAGTTCCAATAGCCGGAAGCAGTGGAAGCAGTGGAAGCAGCCGTCTCTTCATGAATAATATCTAGCTTTATTTCCTGCAAATGTTTCTTGATGAGTTCAAAAAGTCGTTCGACCTCTACGTTTTTCAAAGTTACGTGCTCTTGTCTCATACCCAACTCTATCGGAGGTCCCTATTATACATTTATGCAGCCCACTTGGGACCGTATGATTGATCATGTCTCTCTATACGAAAATCCGTTTCTACGCATCACATCAAGATCTCAATAAGAATCTCCAGAATGACTCAACCAAATCAGTGTAATTCACCCACTAAGAGAGAGCGGGAGTCTCCCGATTTGGAATATTAGATAATCTCTCTTTCATTCCCTTTACATTCAAGACGGAATGACCTTTCTCTAATAAAGCAAACCTTGCGGCGGTTGAGAAAATGTTTGATTCGTTCATCTTACATACACAGGAGTCCGAAGTTCCTACTATGGGAACATCGAACGATTCGGTAAAGACGCTTGTGTTGCCGGCATCCATTTATCCAGTCCTTACCTATCTGGATACTTGGAGTGAATTACACTCTTAATGTAATTACACTCCTAACAAAATAATAACAGGATAGGGTTAGCCACGTCTTGAAGAAAGTAATCTGGGCGAATGCGGGCCACTTGATTTAATATAACTATTGGAAATTACTAAAATAGGATATCGCTGTTGATTTCTTTCTAGTCCATATCAATTGCAAGTCGAGTTTAAAATACACGTGCTTACTTCCTAGCATAAAATACTCGTGATAGTCCTAGCATAATATATACTTAATACTAAGGTTTTTTGGTTACTGGTTCTGACATCTTGTTAGAGTAGATGGATACAAAGGATTCCATATCAGAGATCGGTAATTTATGATGCCATATTTACGAAATTGGTTGTAGAAAAGGGACTTCAATATGTCAGGATTGATTAGAATTGAATTTGGCTGCAGATAACATTACACAGATAACATTACATGAGGAAAAACAGTTGGTCATCTACAGATTTATTTTAGAACCAACACTTTAAGCAGTCCATCAACCAAGAGTTTTCCGAATCCGTCCTTAATGGTCGCCTTGATGGTAATAATTCTTGTAGATTCGCTTTTACCTGTAATTATGCCATCAATTATCACGTCTTGGTTCAGATAGCAAGGAGAAAGATGCTTGCCAGAATAGGAAAGCAGGAGTCCATTCTCTCCAGGTAGATGCATTCCTACCAAACGTGAGAAGAAAGATCCTATAAGCATACCGTGGCATATTCTGTGTTTGAATTCAGTTTTGCGAGCATGCTCTTCGTCCATGTGGATTGGCGCATAATCCCCGGTAATTTTTGCAAATTCATTGACCATTGATTCAGTAATACTAACTCTGAACGATTTTGTAAGGCCTTCCTCGATATCTTTCAGTGTGTATTGTGAGATGGTAGCTTCATCCATTTAACGATGCACCGCGTACTGATAGTATATTTTTTATATCCTTTATCTTCTTGATGTTTAATAATTCATTAAGAGTAAATTTTACATTAAATTTGGATTCAAGTTCCTCAAATAATATCAATCCACGGAATGAATCCCAATTTTCGATTGTTTCGGGTCCAGAATCATCATCAATCTGAGAAACCTGCACCTCCATAATATTAGCAACAATATCCAAAAGATTGTTAGACATTAATCTTCATTTAGTTCAATATGACTTGTCTGTTTAATAGGTACGTGATAAGTATACACCCATTGTTCCCCTTCCTTTTTGAACCCAAAGTTAGGTAGGAGATGCTCGCATGGTTTGTTTTTTTTAGTTGGTATGAACTCAGCCTTGACCTTTACAACCCCTTCTTCCTTCGCCTTACTCAAGATATATCCAAGCATCACGTTCTCTATTCCTCTCCCCATTACTCTGCAGCTTAGCAGAAAAGTATCAATGAACCATTCTTTATCGGCGTGGTTTTTGTTGACAATATATACGCCGGTAATACCATTGTCGCCAAATTTGTCCTTGGTTTGCGCACACCCGATCAATTTGGTTTGATCATGAGCAAACATTTGAACATCTTCTTCTTGATAACGATGAGTTGTAAGATTGAATTGATTGGTCTTGAGTGTGAGCTGAGCTATTCTCGGAATGGTGAAATCATTTGCCTTCTTCATCGTCACTTTGATTCCCAGTTGCTTAAGAAAATCTTCCAAATTCGAAGCAGAATTCTTTAACTTAATTCTTTTCTGTTCCTGATTGTACATCTGACCTCTATTTTTATCTTCACTAGTCACGGCGAGGGTGTTAAAATCGTTAATTCTCATCAAGGTGGAGGCATATAAAGACGGATCATCAGGCAAATTGATCGTCATAACCTGTGGTATGGCCTTTAACATTAATTCTCTATTTACGGGGTCATCGTCAAAGTAGACAATGCTCTCTAATCCAATATTTAATTCCTCTGCTATTTCTTTCATATTAGAAATTTTGTCGTTCCAGTTTATTTTTATAGTTGCAAAATTTTCTTCCCGAAGAACCATGTACGGATGTTCTCGAATAGCCCTTAAAGCCTCGTCTTCATTGTTTCTGCTGTTAATCGCAAGAATCAATCCTCTTTGATACAGTGCTAGAAGTACACGCTGAAATTCCACGAACGCCATGCCAGGCGGTTTTAATGAAAGGTCAATTCGATCAAACCCATCCTCTCCAATTATGCCACCCCATAAGGTGTTATCTAAATCAAGTACTATACACTTTCGATTTACTCCCAGGTTAGCTTTGACATATGCCATTAACTCCTCCGCTAGGTGCGGGATATGGCTCAAGGAGACCTTGATATCACCAACAAGAAATTGTCGATAATCTAAAACATTGACCTCGCCGTATTTGGACACAAAAGAATTGAAATCGAATAAGAACACTTGGGAGTCGCTTCTGAACACATCAGACAATTTGGCGTTGAAATCATATACCATGTCCCTAAGACCATATTCAGACTTGCCTTCACAGATGCCGTACGGTGAATACGTCGGGATACTGCAATTCGTCAAGACCAATTTTGAACCGGTCCTATTTTTGAAGGCTCTGACTAAATTCACGAGATCTGCGACGCGTTTGTCAATGTAACTTCTCCTCTCGTTGACAGATATGGCATAAGGGGTATAGAAAAGAGTAGACATGACTGTTCTAGTGTCGATAATTATGAAAGTAATATCAGGAGAAAATTCATACAATTTACTCGATTGATCAAGAATATCTTGATTGTATTGTCCATATCCGCAAATATAAGTCGCGCAGGTTATGTCGCTTTCTGCACATTTAACTCGAAGGGCTTCTTCTAAGCCATTAATCGTAAAACTGCTAAGAATAGCAATTTTGATTTTCTTTTGGAAAATCCGGCCCTCTATAGACCTTGCTTTCGCTATGAAGTACCGATAGGTTAGGTTCCACCTGCGACTGCATTGACTTAGATTGTTTTGCGTTGAATTCTTATATAGATTCCGGAATAATTGACTAGGAGATTGGATCTATGTCAATACCATCTTATTCATAATTATATTGCGGTTATTATAGGTTCAACAGCGCATAGCTGAATAACTGAAGTTTTTTTATAGATTTCAAACTGAATTACAATAAAGATGATTAATGACTTTAGGCGAGGTTTTGTACATCTCGCAAGTTAGAATTAGATTAACCCGAACGGCAAGTTAATCGAAACATCTTTACTGAATTGTCAATATTGCCATTTGTCATCTCGTTCCGCTTTACAATTAGTGACCTATGCTTTTGGCAACGGTTGTTTCAGGTTTCACAAATGTATCCGCCTGAATGTGTCTTCCTGGCATGATAATGACAGATGTGCTAATAGTACAATTGTTTCCAACAAGTGCTCCAAAGCGGTCTACTCCAGTATCTATTGATTTGCCTTTCTCAATTTCGTATGATATTTTTTGTTTAGTGGATAGAGCATTCAAGGTTGCCGCATAAGCTCCGAACCATACGTTTTCTCCTATGATGCTATCAACCAATATGTTCTGTTGTGATATTTTATCACTGCCTAATAGATAGGACCTAGCGATTTCACAGTTGAATCCTATCCTTGTTTTATCACCTAACATGCAGTTTCTAATCAGAGAGCTCATCCCGATGAAACTGCCTTTACTAATATACGTGGGTCCTTTTATTTTGCAAAAGTCATCGATTGTAACGTCATCTTCAATTATGCATGGACCATCAATAACAGTAGATTTGGATATTGATGCATTTGGTGATATTGATGCATGCCTCACTTCATCTTGCAAAATCTTTTGAATTACATAATGAAGGTCCCAAGGATATTTGATTGGATTTATTAAGATGTTTTTTTCTTTTTCTGATTGTAAATACCATATGGCTGAATTTAGTGGTATTTCCAAAAAATCCATATTCTCTTTGATTGATATGCTGTAACTACGAGCAGCGGTACTATTATTGTCGATGTCATTAGATGAATTGCTATCATTAGATCTGATATCATCATCCTCATCCTCATATTCCTCCACATCAATTGCTGAAAAATTATCTTGAAGTAGCTTCAAAGTGGTACCGCATTTGGAAGGTACTTTAATTCTATGAATATTCTGAATCCTACTTGCTATGCTTACATTCCGAACTATTAGCGGTTGGTGGTGCAATACTTTAAGAGAAGAGACGGGGGTTTGGCTTTCATTCTCATTTGTATCTACAATTGAATGTAGAAAATGCTTAGATCGGCGAAAGATCAGCTCCATATTGCAATGTAGATATATACAAGTGGACTAGTTTAAATCAATTTGTGTTTACATAATCATGAATTGCCTTACTCATGTCTTGTATGGAGAAGTTATCTTCTTTATGAAATAAAGTCTATCCTATCTATTTCATGATATGCGCCATTATCCCCTTTTAAATATATTACAGTTACTTTATGGCTGGATCCGACTTCAAATTAGAAACTGTAAAGTAGTTTCTAGTCTCAATCAAAACCTCCCAGAATGCTAAAAAATATTATGGAGCTTCATAATCAGTATGTATTCTGCCTAAAATAATTAATTAAGATCTGATGTACTATCACAATTTTTAGCATTGTTGGAACCATTTCTAACAAGTGGTAATGACGACTAGTAAGTTATGTAGCATTCTGAAGTACTGGTAGGAATAAATTTTGTCATTTAGCCGTTTAGATTGTCGATCATCTTGGATGAATCTATTAGAGATTCACGGAAACAATATTGCTATACAAGCAGATAATATTCGCTTATGTCACCTCAGGATATTAAAGGATCATACTATGGATTGACTGATTCAATACAAAAGTGAATCTCATATCTACCAAAGTCGATTCATTTGGCTCGTAAACATTAAAAAGGAGGATGCCTATTACGCTATTAAAATGTCAGCGGCAACTGAAATAAGATGTCCACAATGCAATAGTCTTTATGTTGCACCAAGCCCTGAGAATAAGAATAGGCTCGAGTGCAAGGAATGCGGCACACTCTTCTGATAGGATTAATTATTATCTGATAACTTGGCAGATAGCCAATTTTAATTGATTCAATCTAGGCGACTAATTCGATACTAAAGTGCTCAACCTCGTTCCAAACAACACCTATTTCAACATTCTTTAATTGTGTTGTTCTGAACAAATGGCCAACTAAAACACTAGTATTCTGTATAATAGGAACGTTATCTTTATAATTCATTGAATATGTGGAACACTTTAATTACTCTATTTTACGAATGTGTAAAAGAAATGGAAGAAATTCAAAAAGCAAATTGCTCTTCGTGTGGAACGTCATTTATGGGACAGAATGAAGCCACCATATATCCATCATGCTCTGCGGGGCAACAAGACCATTGACACAATGGCTGTGGCTGCTGACATTGACCTAAGCAGAGTTTAACATTCTTTTTTTGAATTACTAGTCTTTAGGGACTGAATGCGAGCCTTCGCAACTAAGGTAAGGGACTGATAATTTTCCGTGGGAAACATGTTTTTACTATATAAACTAATTGAATTGACCTTGTCCCAAGAATTGGATATGTGCATTAGCGTATCCGAATACACCTGATCATTTTCCACCATTTCCAATAGTATCTTCATAACATCCTCTAACTTCTGCTCTTGTAGGTTCTTCTTTAAAGTAATTGGGCTCGGTGCTCGACAAACTATTGTCGACAACCTCTTCGATACAATCGTAAAATAGTGGAAGCTCATTATTTAAGTTAGAATTCCCTGTATTGATGGGGATAAGCGGTACTGCCTCACCAAAAGCAATGCCTACTGTTGGGGTTTGAGATAGTGCGAATGCACCAATTACCATCAGGACAGCAAAAATACCTGTCACCTTGGTCACAAGAAACACTTTTGATTCATTCATACTTATTGTCTTCCCAATAATTGCCAAATTGATTTAAGTGAGTTAAGATAGAATACACTTATCATTACTTCAGTGAAATATTATGTATCGAAAAAGCATCCATTTTACGAGCTTCATACGTAGCTGCCTTCGCCTCAATACTAGAGATCCAGTTTTAGCCACTATTCGTTACCCTATAATCTGTGCTGTAAATTCGATGCATGATAGAGGTATTTGGGAGAATATTCTTAGAAATCAGATTATCAAGGTATATACGGCAGCGTAGCTGAATCCATCACCATCCCCGACCAGCGAAATCTGGCTTGTGTCCTTCACGAAAGGTCTGGCTACTGACTTGAACTCAAGAAAATAAGCTTTGTAAATGCATCATTTGAATAACAAGTCGTACTCTAGTACATATTAACCCTATACCACTAGCGGTGCATATGACCATATTTAAAGAGTGACTGACTACATTAAGTACAGAATTCCGAATAACATGATACTTGCTATTTCTTTCTCTTGAGGTTCAGTTGGTTAATTCCAAAGTTGTAAACAGCAGGTATATGACATCCTTGCCGTTATTTGTCCAGAAGCCTTTCTACGTTATATTGGTAACTTTATGATGTAAACATCGGTTCAGCACTCTTAGAGGTGCAATGAATATCCACATTGGATCACCGAATTTATATGACACTCTAACATAGGAATATCAATAACGTTAGACGTAATTGCTTATCATATTCATAAAGACGATCTAAATTCAGCACGGTCAAGGATCTCATTATATAATCGATTGGTGTAATAATGCTGTGGTCAGAATATTCAAACGACGATATTACTATATTATAGCTGCAATACTAATAGGAGGTACCGTTTTGTACTTTTACAATAGTTATATAAATAGACCCATGTTCGCGCTAGAATTAGATCCAACTAAGGATACTACAGATATCTCTGGAACGCAATACAGAATCAGACTTACAAATGTCGGTCAAAATGAAGTGACTGGAATACTAGTGAATTTGGGAGAAGATGACCTTCAGAATTTAACATCACTTCAGCCAGGCCAATCATATTTTTTTTATCCCAAGCCAGACACTAGGCCTGCTATGATTAGCGTTATTACAAACGAAGGATTACATATTGAAGGCGATTACAGGTCTCCAACAAAGGTTTTAGGATTACCTGGGGGAGGCAGATAATCACTGTAAAATCACATCCTTCTTTTGAATAAAAGTGAGGTTATTCTTTGGCCACCATCTGATGAACACAAAATTTCCACATAAAGATGGCCGTACCTGAGCCTGTCGGTTATAGATTATGGTATAAAAGGTTAGGAGCACTTTATCAAAGTTTACCCAAGTAGCCGGTGAACCTCATATTAATGGTTTTGCAGATGTTAGGAGATGAACGTATCTTATGCGCTAGTCAGTTATTGCGACTGCTATAGCAAGTGATTTGGTATGGGAAATTGATATCCGTGCTGAGATGATGTTCTTCCTTTTCCGATGAATAATAGCAGTGGGTTTTCCGTATTGTCCATGAATGATTTCTATATCAATCATTTTTGTGGGTTTGTTCAAACATTTTAATATCGATTCCTTTGCAGCAAATATTCCAGCTAGATGAGGATACGGGTCAGAAAATTTGGCACAATATTTCATTTCAGATTTTGTGAAAACTGAATGATAGAATCCTGTATTTCTGTCATTTAGTGGCTTGCTGCGAAATCGTTTGACTTCTATTATGTCTGTTCCAACATTCAAACTTTCAATAGTCATATGAGGACGCTGTCAAGATATTGCGATTGATACATACAATATACTTTCGAAGTCTATAGCCTTTTATTTTAGTTCAACTGTCGTTTGACGCTAGTTCTTACTGCTTACTTCATATGTTTTCCATAAGGCTTGAATCATCGTATCAGCCTGAATGTGTCTTCCTGGCATGATAATGACAGATGTGCTAATAGTACAATTGTTTCCAACAAGTGCTCCAAAGCGGTCTACTCCAGTATCTATTGATTTGCCTTTCTCAATTTCGTATGATATTTTTTGTTTAGTGGATAGAACGTTCACAGTCGCCGCATAAGCTCCGAACCATACGTTTTCTCCTATGATGCTATCAAGTATTATATTTTGATGTGATATTTTATCACTGCCTAATAGATAGGACCTAGCGATTTCACAGTTGAATCCTATCCTTGTTTTATCACCTAACATGCAGTTTCTAATCAGAGAGCTCATCCCGATGAAACTGCCTTTACTAATATACGTGGGTCCTTTTATTTTGCAAAAGTCATCGATTGTAACGTCATCTTCAATTATGCATGGACCATCAATAACAGTAGATTTGGATATTGATGCATTTGGTGATATTGATGCATGCCTCACTTCATCTTGCAAAATCTTTTGAATTACATAATGAAGGTCCCAAGGATATTTGATTGGATTTATTAAGATGTTTTTTTCTTTTTCTGATTGTAAATACCATATGGCTGAATTTAGTGGTATTTCCAAAAAATCCATATTCTCTTTGATTGATATGCTGTAACTACGAGCAGCGGTACTATTATTGTTGATGTCATTAGATGAATTGCTATCATTAGATCTGATATCATCATCCTCATCCTCATATTCCTCCACATCAATTGCTGAAAAATTATCTTGAAGTAGCTTCAAAGTGGTACCGCATTTGGAAGGTACTTTAATTCTATGAATATTCTGAATCCTACTTGCTATGCTTACATTCCGAACTATTAGCGGTTGGTGGTGCAATACTTTAAGAGAAGAGACGGGGGTTTGGCTTTCATTCTCATTTGTATCTACAATTGAATGTAGAAAATGCTTAGATCGGCGAAAGATCAGCTCCATATTGCAATGTAGATATATACAAGTGGACTAGTTTAAATCAATTTGTGTTTACATAATCATGAATTGCCTTACTCATGTCTTGTATGGAGAAGTTATCTTTAATTCAATCCGATGTGTGACAAATGAGAAGGAATTAGGAAAATTAGAAGTGCTTATGATGCAATTCCCACAAACATTTGTAATCAAGTTTGGATTGGCAATGCTGTCAAAACATAAGATTCCAGACAAATAAATTTCGAAATTGTTGGAGTCGAGTTTAGTTCCGTGCTGTCTAGAAGGATAAAAGTCGAATTGTCTTATGTAAACGTATATTAAGAGGAGTTCAGCTATTTTTTGCACCTTTGACAAGGTACACGAAAAATCATGATATTTTAGGTGGTTTGATATGACAAAGAATCGAGTAATGATCGCATTTGGGGCGCACCCAGATGATATAGAAATCGGGATGGGAGGAACAGTAGCGAAATTGGCCAGAGTAGGTTATGATGTGAGACTAGTTATTGCTACTCTTCCAAACTTTGTAAAGACTGATACTAAAGAGGAGCGCAAGCAAGAATCTATTATGTCAGCAAAAGTTATGGGTTGTAAAACGCCAGAATTTCTCGATCTTAGTCCCGAAGAAATCGTTTTCAACAGAAAGTTTGTTACTCAAATTAGTAAGTTAATCCAAGAACTAAATCCTGAGGCTATATTTACTCAGTGGATCGGTGACACACACCAGGACCATCAATCATTAACGAGAGCAGTTGTGGCCGCAGGCTCGCGATTCTAACGATGTATTTATGTACGAAACCACTATTCCAGGAGGCATTAGTGAACATGCATTTAGACCTCAACTCTATGTAGACGTCACTGAAACATTAGAAATTAAAAGGAACGCACTTGACTGTTTTGATTCTCAAAAAATCCGATGTGGACCTCTGTGGATAGATTCCCTGGTAGGAAGATGTTCTTACAGGGGGTATCAAATGAATGCAAAATACGCAGAAGCATTTGAAGTTATCAAGGTTTCCAAATGGTAGAAACCTGAGACATCTTTACATTGAATTCTTGAATTCCTGGCTGACCATCTTAAGCCAGCATAATTCAAAGCTGTTCGTAAATCTGGCACAATGAGCTACTGCATATAGTCAGCTCCGCTAGATCTTTCCTGCATCCTTAAGTCTGGATTTCATCCTTAACTCACCTTCACTATACCTCTTTTTGTCGTTATCATCCTCAAAAATTAAACGGGGAACCATTGTAGGCTTCCCATACTTGTCCAAGGCTACCATTGTTACGAACGCAGTAGCCGCATGCACTTTGGTATTATCATCTAGGTCCTCAGCCTCGACGTTTACCTCGATTTCCATGGAGGATCTACGAACGTATGTTATTCTAGCAGAAATTATGAGTGCATTTCCTATAAAGACTGGTTTCAGGAATACCATTCGGTCTATGCTTGCAGTGACAACATTCGCCCTACCCGAATGTCTTTTAGCTACCAAACCTGCAATTAAATCAACATGTTTTAGTATTACTCCCCCAAAGACATTTCCTTTGGGGTTGGCATCAGAAGGTAACATCATCACAATCATCTCTGCTTCAGATTCCGTTGGACGTTTCCCCTTCTCCCCACTATTAACAGACAAGACTATAGATCCGATTTTATTATTACTATATATATTAAATACATAGAATTCATTCAATAACGATAGATTTCATTTATCCAGCCTCACCAAGGCGTTCCCAACCGTTCCCGGCACTTCTGATCTAGGTTAGGTACAAGACCCCTAATCGGCCCAGCTATGCGAAACACTCTCATAGAATGCCCAATGAAAGGAACTTACGGTAATACTTTTATATATCAAAATACTATTAGAAAGAAAATGAAGCATATAATTCTAACCGGAATTTTTGCTAGCATTCTGGTTGCCGGATTCGTTTTTTACCCCCTTCTTATGGGAAGTTCGCAATCGGCAAAAGCTATGAACGTAGAGTTTACACCAAGCGGTGTAAATAAACATGTGACGCTCGTGACAAATGAAACTGTTGTGCAAGTAGCACCAGATAATGCGTTGCATCCTGGTGGAATTGAATATAACGCATATACCTTTAATGGAACTATCCCAGGACCAGCAGTTGCAATAGATCAGGGTGATAATCTTACAATTACTCTTCAGAATGATGGTAAACTTATCCATAGTGTCGACTTTCATGCAGGAATAGGGGATACTCATGTCAACTCTGGCCCTGTCGAACCAGGCCAATCACATACCTGGAGTCTTCAAGGAATTAACGGAGGAGCATTCATGTATCATTGTGCTGCAGATGCTCTTAATGGCGTCTGGGAGCATATCGCCAATGGAATGTATGGTGTGATTGTAGTTCACCCACAGAACGAGGAACCAGCAAAGGAGTTTTATGTGTCATTTGGAGAGATCTATAACAGCGCTGACCAAGGTCTATTCAAAGGAACCAATGGAACGGTAGGTTCATTTGATATCACCAAATTTGCTACAGATCAACCTGATCTAGTCCTCACGAACGGTATGGCTCACAAATATGCACCAGCGGTAGGCAGTGTCTCAAAGCTCGAGCTTAATCCAAACGCAACTCTGTTCTATGCCAAACCAGGAGAATTGACAAGATGGTACGTTCTTAGTCCAGGACCAAATGACGGCGTTTCATTCCATTTCATATCCGGACAGATGGATGTTCGAGATGGCTTTAATCAGCAAGCCAACAGCTATGGAACAGTCCTAATGAACGATGAGACATGGTGGGTACCACCGGGATCAGCCTCAGTATTCGAGACCATATTCCCTGAAGCAGGCCCATATGTGGGTGTAGATCATTCAATGGTAGATGTGGTCAAGGGAGGAGCGTTCGTGGTACTAGCACAAGACAACTCAACGGCCACTGATATTCCTGAAGGGGCATGGGTTCCACCAAAAGGAAGTGAATATGTTGGCGGAAACCAGCAAGCCCAATGGGTAGCGGAGGCTGGTGGAAGCGAGGCTAACCAAACAGCTACGAGCTGAAGCGACCAAACAGCTTCTCAGGGAAGGCTGAAATCCTTTCCTTTTTTTTAATTCTTTAAGTTGATTTGGCGAAATTATCATTTGATTCAATTGAACGACTCATTCATTCATCAATACAATTTGCGTCGTAGTATCTGATTCCTTTATCTGTGAAGCTATAGGAGATCGGATCTAGCTCCGACTTCATGTAAGAGGCTACACACTGAGGAGCCACTGATTCAATTGATTGCTCGCGTTCCTAATCTGTTGAAAAACACACTCGGAGGTCGTTACGGATCTGATATTTCAACTTGAAACAATATCTTTATCGATTGTGGTGCTAGCAATCATGCAATAGAGAATTTACCTGATAATCCTTAGGTAAAATGATTTATAATATAGTCCCCTCTTTTCAATAGGAAATTGGACTTCCATGAATATATTTATACTAATATACAAGATATTAAGGAATATCTGTAAAGTTTAACTAGTCGTTTGCAGTATATAATGTGTGTTGACTTTAGGTACGCATTCTGTAGTATTTGATGGGGCCAAATATGGGGCAATTGCGGGGGCCATTGCGACTTGGTCGATATCCTCTATCCTAGCTTTGATAGAGGCAGGTATGGGTTTGCCTATAGGTGCATTCTATTCTATCATTGGAATAGCATTGGGAATGGATAATGTGATAACTGCTTCCTATTTGGGATTTGGTCTTCATATCTTGGTAGGAACTCTGATGGGAGCTCTTGTAGGCGCGGCAATCGTAAGATTGGTGTCGCACAGTCTATTCAGGGGAATATTAGCAGGTATGGTAGCAGGAATCATGATTTGGCTAATCGTATTTCTTCCGATCACTGCTTTTCTTGTGCAACCTTCTATGGTTCAAATCGTTACATTATTGGCACTTACTACTAACTTTTCTTTATCAACGACTGAGATCAATCAATTTATGCAAACCACCGCTTTGAGCTCTGCGATCTTTCATCTGGTTTGGGGGGCTCTGTTCGGTTTTATCATAAGCTCCCTCTTAAGAATCAAGTCGTATAGAAATGCGAATTGGAAGACAAAGCTGGAAAGTTATATGGCCGACAATGGAGATCAACAGGTTACAAGAATCAGGTTTAGGGTCCTTGGCGTCGGTATATTGGCTGGATTCCTGGCTTCTGCCTGTATTAGCGGGCTGATCTTTGTAGTAGAAAAAACCATTGATATCCCTGTGGGAACTTTTTACCTAGTACTAGTATCGTCAGTCACTCAGTCCCATGTAGAATCAGTGAATATGATCGTCGCCGGTCTACTTTTGCATTTATTCACTGGTAGCATTATTGGCGTCATAATATCAATACCTTTTGCCATAAGAGACATGAGAATCTTATCTATTATGCACAAGTATGCTCCTATTTATGGACTCGTCTGCGGAGTGACAGTTTGGGCATTTCTGTTTGTTCCAGTTACATTTTGGGTCATTATACCCTTGTTAGGTGATCTAGATCAAAATCAACTTATAGTCCAACAGACTCCTGTAGGAACTGCATCATCAATTACGGTAGGTGAACTCCTCTCGATAAATGATAAAATTCTAATTGGTGCACTAGCCTTTAACATGTTTTATGGATTAGTTGCATCAATCATAATTAAATCCATGACAAGTAAATTAGTGAGTCAGCCAAATACTATTCACGAAATCTCTATGTGATACAATTTTCATTCCTTTCTCACTCGCCTTAGAGGTCAAACTCCAGAAAACATGATACGATGTTATTGGACTCATTGAATTCCCATGAGAACATATTTTTGATGTATACGGGTGTTTACCGAGAGAATGACGAGACTATCAATCTTGTTTAATTCGATATCTGACGGATTGAGAATAACAAGCTGATGAGACCTGTTATTGCATTGATTTCAGTAGCTACAATGTTGATTCGTAAACAACATTTCTCAGAGTGCTTAGACCAATACTTGATACACGCCTTCTGATGCTGTAAGAGAATCAAATTCAAAAAGACAAATTGAAATGGCTAATAATAAAACAGATCCGAATCTCTGAGTCTTTGAATTCAACCTTTAGAAATACTATGAAAAATAATTCTAACGCCGTTAGAATTATTCAAGTTTTGCTGAGAGTGGCATTTCAGCCATTAACGTTCTACAAAAATCAGAGAATGCGGTGCATTCATCGAATATTGACCGTTTCCATTTGTAGTCTCATTCGCTCTGTGTGGGTCCAAGGTATATCACTCCATTCTTTTCGCCCACATTGCTGCATATACATATTCAGTCGAGTCAATGGAAATTTTGAGTCAGCAACATAACGACGAAAATGATATCTTGACTTGTATCTGATTTACCTAGGTACTTTCATGGTCATTCTAAGCCAACTACTGTGAGATTATTGGAAGGTATAAAATACTTCTAAATTATGTGGGCTACTGCAAAAACCAAAGAGTACTTTTATATCGTAAGGTGTGAAATATATTGTATTGAATCGAATACCTGCAAAGCGAGATCCCGTAATCGTGATTAGTGGCTCCTGTCAAAATTTTGAGAAGGAAAGAGGCAAAATCATTAAATTCATTGGGGATCTTGAATTGGGAGCAAAGACGAAGGTCGAATATCAGTGTTATTCGACAGGAATTTCGATGGGATGGGAGTTCTTCGAATTGTGTTTAGACCCGGACCTTGTTTATTCGCTATTTAGTATATTTCCGGACATGAAAAATGAAGAGGGTACAATGCTGGAGCGAGCAGTTTGTTCACTGGCTTTCCAAGCAGTTTAAGAAGAGAAAACTTGAATTTTATTTAAAGCTAAATGATGTTCCACGTGAGAAAACATTTGGGTTTAGACTTGATCCTAATAGTTATAGAGATGACAGCCTGCTGGAGGAATGGAGATGACTAACCATTCTGACTCAAAGTCAATGTATATGATACGGAAAGTTTTTGATCCAGTAAATTATGGATTACCATAGTTAGCGGAGTTAATAGTGGTTACTATGTTTTAATGCTATTGAATTCTTTTTGTATCTACCCTGTATTAATATATGTACTAGTAAAACACTCTAATTCCACGGACTTTTATTATAACATTGTGATCAAATTAAATGAATTCTTCCATCCTTTAGGTCCTATCCCAGTAGACCGGACAAGATTTTTTATCTTTGAGTCGCACCATGAACCATTAGCCTTCTGGACTAGCACAGCAATGTCCATTAATTTTAGCATAGGTAGATCGTTTTCGCTGTCGCCCAATCCAACAAAAATAGTTCTCCTTGGTTGGTACTTTCGTCTGAAGAGATCAATTAGTATGCGAGTAGCCTTCCCTTTGTCATTTCCCTGTGTAATGTCACTGTACCTTCCCCCATGTATTACTTTTAGGCCAGTTCTTGTGCAGACTTTAGCTAACCTGCCCAAGTCAGATGGATCTATTTCTAAAATTGTTTCCCCATATTCACGTTTTGACATTCGCCTCGCGAAGGGCAATGGAATTTGTACCTTCTTTCTAATTTCGTTCAATGCCATATCTGTCGTCCCTTTAAAGTTAATCTGGAGCTCCTCTCTAATCCTTGCTAATCGCTTTCTTATTTCAATTGAATGACCCCCAATTTCAATAAGGCTATATCCGTTCCTTCTAGTACGTGGTACTGATATTTCAAATTCATCGAAATATCCGTCTGGGATCACCACCGCCCCTCCATTTTCGACTATGAAAGGGTCAGACAATCGAAGCTTATTTCTGATGTACTCCTGCTCACTGCGTGTCTTGGCAGAACAAAGAATGACTGGGATTCCCATATTTGCCAACTTCTTTACTAGCAGATCGGTCCCTTCAAATTTTCCGCTGTATATGTCTATAAGAGTGCCATCAATATCGGTGAAAATTATCTTTTGAACCGTAGAATTATTCATTAGTAGATATGGGACCCAATCTCCTACACTTATTTCTTGAGCTCTATGTTCTCTGATCCAATCGAGAATTTAATGGTCGATCTGCATACTTGTTGCTGTTATGTGTAATGCCATTTTCCAGGATATCGACTACTAAAGTTTATCTCATAAAAAGAGATATCTCATAAACCAAAAAAAGGGAAAGGATGTATTATCACCAAGGGTCAAAACCGTCCGCCTCTAGACTCTATATCATTTTAGAGTAATTCGGATTGGGACAATCCAAAGAAGTGACTGAGAACCATCAATCGCGAGAAGCGTTTAAAGGCAACTAGGAATAATTAGAATCTCTGGGATATAAATAGATGAAATTCCCACTACGGAATTTGATATTTGAAAAGATAAAACAGGCAGGAAACATCACTGATGTTGAGCTCCTGAATAGCCTCAATAAAGAGGAAATTCAAGTGACCGACGATACATTTAACAAGATCCTACTTGATCTTGAAATATTCGGGCTCATTAGGGTCTCCTGGATCGAAAAACACAAACGTAGAATAGAAGTATCTCCCGGGAATCTAAAAATTGACTACGTTGACAGCGTAGACTGATTGTTGCAAAGCTATTGAGGAAGGGGTCCGATTAACCGGTAGTAATCATAAAAGTGTTTCAGTGTACCAGTCGGTGTCGCATGTTTCCTGCTCCAGTTAAGATTTCAAGGTTTATTCAAAACAAATTTTTGCAACCATGTGAAATACATCGACGAGAAGGAAGAAATTAAATGAAAGACTAATGTATTGTTACCACATGACAAAGGATCGTCCACAACAAGATCTTTTGTTTAAGCCTCTTATTGTCGCGGGACTTGTGATAGTTACTTTTAGCCTTGCCTGTCTCTGGATTGCAAATATGGCATTACCAGAAGATGAGTCGGAAGGATTTCGAATCATTGGGTATCGTTTCTTGGTAGGTGGGATAATATCGATCATCGTCGGCTTTGTTTCGAAGCATTATTACTTTCTTTACAATTATGGCAGATTTTATTGGAATCAGCTTCCGTTTAGAAGAGGTGGAAAAAATGCAAGCAGGTTTTCAGATTGGTATAAACCGTAGGTGCATTTAGCAGAGTTCTTGATAATGCACCTTTGATAAAGTGTGCTCTAAGCCAAGCTTCAGTCCCTAGACGACCGTCTTGTGATAATCTAGCAGAATTGAAGCTCAAATGCATTGTCCAGTTACACGTAGTGAACAACTAGCTGTTTTTGCCAGGTAATTTTCATACTCAGGAACATTTTAGATTCTTGAATTAAAACTCCCAAATTGACTGTATTCATACTTGGGTGAGATCCAGCAAAGTTTATCTCTATTGAAGGCTATGATACGTACGATGTTAACGGGAGGTCCTTTTTTGCTTAACAGACATAATTATACTTCATTAGGGAATTTGACTGTACCAATTGAGGTATTTCGTACTTGCTTGTATGGGTGACAGGAGGCAAGACAGGGCTATGTCTTTTAATATCGAGCAAGAAAATTCTTCGCCGGATAGAATTTTGGTCGTAGATGACGAGTTAGACGTGAATATCTCTTTGCACATGGTTCTGGAAACTAATGGTTTCAAGGTGGATTCATATAGTGATCCTCGAGAAGTCCTTCAGAATTTTCGTCCCGGTGTTTATGGGCTCATAATACTTGACATAAAGATGCCCCATCTCAATGGCCTTGCCCTATATCGTGAGCTAAAAAAAATCGATCATGATGCGAAGATTTGCTTTTTGACCGCAGGAGAAATGTTCTATGGCGACTATAGCGACATTTTCAATAGCGTGGGTGCTGACGGTTTTATGCGTAAACCTATAGAAAATCAAAAACTGGTCGAAAGGGTAAGGAAAATAATATCCAGTTAGTCCTATCAGAGAGTTTTATAAAAATATTAGCAAACAATATTATTCCACACTTCAAGATCGGTACTGATTTGATAGAAATCCTGAGAATACACTTTTGGTAGTAGAGTAGACATATATGAAGATATAATTCTCTCAAGAGAGCCAATTTGAACAAGTGCGCGTAATATGATAAAGACCAAGATATCAAAACTTGTAAATCATAGCCGGGGGATAATCGACATACATCTAAATATTCACCGATTACAAATTATTTCTAGGATAACGGAGCAAGCTCAACAAGACCTTCGATTTCAACTTGGTGATTACACATTGCCGTATTTAAGGCATCATCACCTCAGATAGTTCGAGAAGAGTAAGGTGTCCCGTGAATGTGAGTCTAAACGTTCCGTCTGAACCGTTTTACCTGTTGTGTTAAAGCAACTCTTTATGTTTTGTGTGATGTTTGATCTTTATGCTGTTTGGGTATCATCTTTGTGCGACCATTGAAAGTCATCATTAATATTATGAATTCTACCTTAACATCATTGTAATGACCGATTCAAGCAATGGGAATCCTAATCTAGTACATCTTGGTCAACTAAAGGCTTCAATTTCCCAACCAGAGCAAGAAACTATCATTGATTCACTAAAAAACATAGATCCTATTAGGCATCATTATTATTTCAACCTCTTTCTCGGCAAGACGAAGGAAGGAACTGTGTGCTATTTTCCTGAAAGTTATAGGAAAGGCTATCAAGATTTTCTGGATGACCAGAAATTGTTGATCGAATTAGAACTATTTGCCACAGGTCAATCCTCAGATGGAGATTGGGTTTTCTTGCCAAGTTATTTCCAAGGAGTCGATGCAGCTAGGAATGAACTGAAGTTTGCGTTGCTCGCCGAAGGTCAGAGGAGGCTTTTTGATGAAACCTCAAAGGCTGGACAAGAGGCTTTGAAACAATCGCAGTCAGTTGGGAATGTCGTTGCTGAAAACACACGGAACAAAGATGCTTTAACTACGCTTCAAACTGGATATGAAAATTTGCGTTCCGAGAATCAGAATCTAAAGGAAATGGTCGAAAGCCAGAGGAAAATTGTTGATGAGTACAAGAAGGAAATTGAAGAATTGAAAGGGCAATTGCAAGAGGTAAGGACCGTGCTCCCGGGTGCCAACGTACAACAAACTAAGAGTTCAAGCACCGCCACGCGCAGCAACGATAAGCGAGGAGAAAAGCGAAAAGGATCTGCGTTCTCTTGAGATTATATATATTGTCGTGTTGAGATCGCATGTCCACAAACCAAAATCCTGAAAATGTATTATTCCTGAAAATGTGAGTGATTGCTGTCCAAAATCTACGATGCCTTGAATAATGTCTTCAAATAACGATGCCTTGAATAATGTCTTCAAATAACGATGCCTTGAATAATGTCTTCAAATAACGATGCCTTGAATAAACGATGGATATGACTATTCACACACTTCGGGCTCGCTATTTTAATTCCTATCTCTATCCGATTGATCGACACGACTACAACATATAAGAAGCATGCTTTGAGTTGGTTAGGCGGATAACTTTGCCGTAATTCTGCTTAGCCAACCATGATACTTTTTCCTCTGAAATGATAAATAGGGAGTAGACTAGTTTCTACTTATTAAAAAAGGCTTGGACATTTGGTCTATATAGATAGTAAATTATTATGGCATTGATGATAATATGAAATATCAATCCAAGGTTTCCAACTACTATAGAACCTATCCCTACTATTATTCCAATTCCAGATAGAATTAGCGTTAGTGTCCAAGCCCAACCCTTCCCCTTCCATAACCCGTAAGCCATCAGAAGATAAGCCAGTCCCAGAATGAACAAACCACTACCGATGAAGATTCCAGCTAGTGGAATAAATAACGTCCCAAATCCGCTGGCAAGGAAAGCAATGCCACCAAGTATGGCAAGCAAAGCAATTATTGTAACCCCTATAGGTCTCTGTTTGTACATTTTTGGTAATCTCTGTGAACTATATACAATCCAGAATATAACCAAATTGGAATTTTCTTCTCTAACTGAAATAACTGAAATATATTGAACTAATGATCTTTTTGAGAACCTCTATATATTAAGCGTCAACTATTTACACGCTGTAGTCTGCCTTGTTTTCAAGATAGCGCGATTTTCTGGATATTTTAGGTGTCTTTAACTTCGACAGAGAAGGATTCAACACTAAAGCGAGATACATACCATTGCATTTCATTATGACATCCACCATGGATGAGGGCGTAAGAGATGATTCTCGACTATCGTTTTCATTCTCGAACATTAGAATTAGTTCCTAAAATGACTATTACGAATGCCCACGGGGAAGGAGATGAAGATAAAGATGAATTGGGATTCGCGATGCAAAGAATTCAATTTTCGTAAAATCGGTTAGATCATGCTATTACTGTCATTCGACTGGTATTGTCGAAGCCTTAAAGAGGTAACAGATGAAAAATATGAGCTTCTCGTATTTTAACAATCTTATAGGTAATTCCAGAATCCCTTTGGTTTCCAGAATGTAATAACAAATAGTTCAAAAAATGAAGGGACTGCTTTTGGAAGGAAGAAAATAAAGATAAGTAGCATTATCTGCATTTGCAATCACACATCGATTCAAGTAATGCGGTATGGTTACGGATACAAGACTATGGAAGACATATAGCTAAAATATATAAGCCATAGCGTTCGGTCAAATTTGTGCATATTAGAGGGACGTCTTTACAAACATATTTGTTTCTAACAATGGCGTTGGCCGCGATAGGCCTCCAGGTCGTGCCAATAAGCCAAATTTTCGCCACATCATCAGCTGGCTCAGCATCTGCAGCGTCGGGAGGATCAGCTTCAGCAGCTGCTGCAGCTGCGGGTGACGCGGCTTCAGCAGCTGCTTCAGCGGCAGGTGCCTCATCAGGCAGCGGCTGCATCAGCAGGCGAGGCAGCATCTGCAGCAGCCTCGTCAACAGGAGAAGGATCAGCCGCTGCCTCAGCGGCGGGTTCTTCCGGACAACGTTCAGCCGCAGCTGCGGCAGCAGCAGCAGGATATTCAGCTGCAGCGGCTGGAGCAGCCTCGTCCAACGGTGATGCAGCCGCGGCAGCGGCAGCCGGTGCATCAGCCGCGGGCAGCGGCAGCCGGTGCATCAGCCGCGGCAGCGGCAGCAGCGGGTTCAGCCGCTGCAGCCGCGGCCGCTTCTGGCTACGAGTCGGCTGCTGCTGCCGAGCAGCAGCAGCGGCAGCTGGCAACGGTGGTTCAGCAGCTGCAACGGCGAGCAGCAGCCGGGGGAGCTGCTGCAGGTGTAGCAGCTGCCGACGGTTATTCTGCTGCGGCCGCAGCTGCAGCAGCGTCTGGTCGGTCTGGTGCTGCCGCCGCAGCAGCCGGCAGCACAGGAGCTTCATCAGCCGCTGCCGGTTGTTCAGCTGCAGCCGCAGCTGCAGCAGCTAACGGTGCGGCCGCTGCGGCCGCTGCCGCAGCTTCTTCCGGCGGTGGATCGTCTTCTGCAGCTGCCGCAGTAGCAGCGGGCCAAGCAGCAGCCTCAGCAGCAGCATCAGGTGGGTGTTCCGTATCAGCAGCTGCAGCGCAGCAAGTGCAGCATCTTCGGCAGCCGCAGGAGGTTCAGCCCGCCGCAGCCGCAGCCGCAGGAGGTTCAGCCGCCGCAGCCGCAGCTGCAGCAGCCACAGGAGGTTCAGCCCGCGCAGCCGCAGCGGCAGCAGGGGCGGCTTCGGCAGCTGCCTGCAGCTGGCGGATCATCTGCTGTTGCAGCTGCCGCAGCAGGTGGCGGCGCAGCCGGGGCGGCAGCTGCTGCAGCCGGGAGTGCAGGCAGCAGCAGCAGCATCGAGCTCAGGGCTTAGCGGCGCAGCGGGCAGCAGCAGCAGCTGGTGGGGCAGCCGCAGCGGCAGCAGGCAGCAGCTGGTCGGGCAGCCGGAGGCAGCAGCAGCCTCAGCAGGTGGCGGTGCAGCCGCAGCAGCAGCAGCGGCAGGAAGTGCAGCCGCAGCCGCAGCTAGTGGTAGTGGTGCAGCAGCCGCAGCAGCAGCAGGAAGTGCAGCAGGTGCAGCAGCAGCCGCAGCTGCAGCAGGTAGCGGCGGTGCAGCAGCAGCCGCAGCCGCGGCTGGCCAGGCGAGCAGCCGCAGCCACAGCATCAGCCGGTGGCTCTGCAGCAGCAGCAGCAGCAGCAGGTGCAGCAGCATCAGCCGGAGCAGCAGGTAGTTCAGCCGCAGCTGCAGCAGCAGGTAGTGGTGCAGCCGCAGGAGCAGCTGCAGCGGGTGGTGGTGCAGCCGGCAGCAGCCGCAGCAGCTGGTAATGCAGCTGCTGCAGCAGCATCATCAGCCGGTGAGGATGATGCAGTCAGCGAGCAGCCTCAGCAGCAGCATCCGGTGGTGGTGCAGCGGCAGGTGCAGCAGCAGGTGAGGGCAGCAGCCGCAGCAGCAGCATCCGGTGGTGATGCAGCAGCAGGTGCAGCAGCAGCCTCAGCAGCCGCAGGCAGCAGCCTCATCAACAGGCAGTGAATCAGGCAGCAGCAGCAGCAGGCAGCATCATCAGCCGGTGAAGATCCAGCAGCAGCCGGCAGCAGCAGCAGCAGGGCAGTCAGGCAGCAGCAGCAGCAGGAGCGGGTGAAGCGCGGCAGCAGGAGCAGTAGCAGCGGGTGAAGATCCAGCCGCAGCAGCTGCCCTCAGCAGCTGAAGAAAATGGAGGCTCAGCAGCCGCCGCAGCTGCCGCAGGTCAAGCGAGCAGGACAGTCAGGCAGCAGGCAGCAGCAGCAGCAGAAGGAGCTGGTCAGGATCCAGCAGAAGCCGGCAGCAGCTGCAGCAGCGGCAGGCGCATCGGAACCTGAACAGGCGCAAGAAAGCGCTGCCTGGGGCAGCTGGAGCTGCGCAGACTCTTCAAACTCAGATCGAAGAGCCTACTGAAGAAGGAGCGCCACAGCAGCAACAACAACAATTAGCACCTCCAGAAGACGGTGTAGCACCTCCAGAAGACGGTGTAGCACCTCCAGAAGATGATGAACAACAGCGGCAATTATTGGCCCCAGATGGTGCGCACTCCAGAAGGGGGCAGCTCCAGAGTGTGATCCTCCTGAAGTACTAAATCCAGATACAAATCAATGCGAAGCTCCTCAAGAAGCAGCTCCAGAGTGTGATCCTCCTGAAGTACTAAATCCAGATACAAATCAATGCGAAGCTCCTCAAGAAGCAGCTCCAGAGTGTGATCCTCCTGAAGTACCTAAATCCAGATACAAATCAATGCGAAGCTCCTCAAGAAGCAGCTCCAGAGTGTGATCCTCCTGAAGTACTAAATCCAGATACAAATCAATGCGAAGCTCCTCAAGAAGCAGCTCCAGAGTGTGATCCTCCTGAAGTACTAAATCCAGATACAAATCAATGCGAAGCTCCTCAAGAAGCAGCTCCAGAGTGTGATCCTCCTGAAGTACTAAATCCAGATACAAATCAATGCGAAGCTCCTCAAGAAGCAGCTCCAGAGTGTGATCCTCTGAGGACTAAATCCAGATACAAATCAATGCGAAGCTCCTCAAGAAGCACTCCAGAGTGTGATCCTCCTGAAGTACTAAATCCAGATACAAATCAATGCGAAGCTCCTCAAGAAGCAGCTTCCAGAGTGTGATCCTCCTGAAGTACTAAATCCAGATACAAATCAATGCGAAGCTCCTCAAGAAGCAGCTCCAGAGTGTGATCCTCCTGAAGTACTAAATCCAGATACAAATCAATGCGAAGCTCCTCAAGAAGCAGCTCCAGAGTGTGATCCTCCTGAAGTACTAAATCCAGATACAAATCAATGCGAATCTCCTCAAGAAGCAGCCTCCAGAGTGTGATCCTCCTGAAGTACTAAATCCAGATACAAATCAATGCGAAGCTCCTCAAGAAGCAGCTCCAGAGTGTGATCCTCCTGAAGTACTAAATCCAGATACAAATCAATGCGAAGCTCCTCAAGAAGCAGCTCCAGACGGTGGTGCGAGCCCCAGACGGTGGTGCAGGTCCACAGGCAGCAATTTGCAGCTCCAGAAGATACAACTCCTATCTGTACTCCTCCTGAGGTTTTGAACACTGACACCGGTGAATGCGAGGTTCCGGAACCGCCTCCAGGTGACAATGAAGCAGTAGCTCCTCAAGTAGGCGTTCCCTCCTGTCTTCCTGGCGAGGTGTTCAATCCTGCCACAGGAATATGCGAGGTTACTCCTCCAACTGAATCAGGCGATCAACCACCTAACAATGGTGGAATACCGTCAGGACCACCAGCGAATGGAGAAACTGATGGCGATGGAGACCAGCCAGACCAAGAGTGATCATTATACGCGAGCAAATCATATACGACCCATTTTTTTTAGAATTTCATATTATTGTCAAGAATGCGAAATATCTTTGACAACTATGGCGCCATGTCAAGCCGCCGGAGAGTACGTAATTACGAAATATTATAGGTTTACCGAAGCGACAGAATTTCGTGATAACAATATAGAACGTGGAAGTAGGTAGTGGAGTAGAGTATATAGCTTTTGCTTGAGTAATATTTTATGGAATGGCCTATCTTTCGCCTATCTTCAGGATCGTGAATGTTTTGTGGTCCCTCTCCTTGAAGTCCAGCTCTAAACACATACAATTAAAACCATACTCTTTTGAAGAATGAAATAATTTGTTATGGTGCTTGAATTGATGCGTGATTCAATATGCTTCAACCGTGTCCAAGATTGAACAACGTTACCTGTTGTTGAATTCGTGACTAAACTATTCCAATGCTAAATCGACTGCAGTGATATGAAATTGACATTTCTGCGCTATCACGGCGACAAAATCACGTACGAGAAACGCAGTCGGTGTCGTACATATTTCAAAACCACATTTCGAACTTATTTGAGGAAAATATTACTGCTTACATTCAGAAGACCGATTTAAGTGCCTTTACGAATTTGGATGAATCTGAAACCCATCCAAAGACCCCACCTTGCATCTTTATTTGCTTTATAGCAGCCTGATAATTGTCGTAGTCAGTAGCTCCAGTACCATCTTTTAGTAACAAGCACCAGTATCCATTGTCGTTGGCTTCCCTCATTATGGTGTGTACACACACATCGGTCGTGATTCCTGTTATGATAAGATGGGTAATACCAAGATTCCGTAAAATCAATGGCAGGTTACTCTGGCCAAATGCGCCTTTACCTGCCTTGTCTACCACATATTCTCCTGGAATTGGATAAACGTCATCTATGATGTCCCAATTTTTTTCACCCCTTATGAGTAGCCTGCCCAAACCTCCTTTAGGAGTATCACCGATTCCTATTCCGTTTCCAATAATTTTACTGCGGAGTATTTTATTGTAAGGCGCGTCAGAGAGATCCGGAAGATGCCCTTCCCTAGTATGGACCACCTTGATGTCTGTTCCATTTCGAATTGTCTCCAAGGCATACATAATCTGTTTTATGGGAGCCGAGGTTAACCCAAGATCATATCCCATTACATCCACGTATCCCTTTGAACCACAAAAATCAACTTGCATATCCACGCTTATGAATGCAGTTCTAGCTGAATCAAATTCAACAAATGCTTTGTCACCAAACCGTGGACAATCCTCAACTTCTACTGTTAAAAGTTTACCTTTAACAGGACCATAAAGCCAGGTAGGAAATTTGAATGTATGACTTACCTTAAATTCCTCGTAGTCTCTTTCAACCTTGCTCACAATTTCATCTTTAACTCTAGTTGACATACTATTTTCAGATTTTCTTGCTCTTAGAGAATTAGTCTTCCTCATTAAAATTCGTCACCAAATTCAGTTACCAGCGTTTCTTTCGTCAACTTGTATAGTCAATCCTGAGAATAACGCTGTTGATGCACAGTACAAAATCCCATTAGATGAGAAGCAAGTTTGGTCACTCCAGGAGGCAATTCTAAATTTCGATACAATTGACAGGCGATATCATGTCGATTAATATAAGGATTAACTATCATTCTTTCTATTTGAAGAAAATATGATTAGAAAAAAAAACAATTTCATTTATGCAAAAATCTAACTACGACGTATTAGGGAGCCATAATCAGCTCATACGTTCCTATCGCTCAAGCAGGGTGCAAACATTCTTTCAGAAATTTTTGAATTACTCTCATACACGTTTGCAAGACTAAGAAGAAGACCTTCGTCGAATTCCCTTCCGACGAGCTGAACACCAACAGGAAGGATGCCGTTTACAAGTCCTGCAGGGACGTTAAGCGAGGGTAGACCTGTGACATCAAAGACAGTGGTAAGTCTACTGAGTGCTATATAGACCTCCGTATTTTTACCATTGATCTCTATCGAAGTGTCTTCCAACTTGGGAGCACTAATGGCAGTTGTTGGGTACTAACAGGCCATCCAGTCCCCTCATGGCTCTCAAAAAGTCGTCCTTTAGCTCCTTCTTGTAGCGAAGTGCAGTTATATATTCAACAGCAGTAATTTTGGTCCCTCTTTCAAGCATGGCCAACACATCACTTCCGTACTCATTGCGCCTAGAATTCAGCCATGTAGAATGAACCGCTGCCTGATTCACCTAATCGGAACGCCTTCCAAGCGTCAGAAATCTTGTGTGTCTCATTTAAGGAAACTGGGACCGTTGAGATCCCACATCCGTGCATCTCATCCAAACAGTCTTCAAAAATTTCCATAACGCTTGAATCGATTAGATCAAAAAAGTACTGTTCGGGTACACCCAAAGTAAATTTTCTAGACTTGTTCAAGGTCTCGGATACAATTTGAAGGTAATTAGGAACGGGCAAGTCCAGTGTTGATTCATCCAATATGTCATAGCCAGCAATCGCTTGCAATAGCGCCGCCGTATCCCATGCAGTTCGTGCAATTGGCCCAACATGGTCGATCGATGGGGCCAACGGCATCACTCCATATTTGCTGACTCTCCCGTATGTGGGTTTTAAACCGAAAAGCCCACATAATGAGGAAGGAACTCGGATAGAACCACTGGTATCAGTTCCTAGAGAGCCTACCGCCATCCCTGCGCTTACAGCAACTGCTGAACCACCACTGGAACCCCCTGACATTCTACTAGGATCCCATGGGTTCCTTGATGAGCCATAATGGGGATTTATGTTGGTAATTCCGCAAGCGAATTCATGAGTATTGTTCGTGCCCACTATAATTGCCCCAGCTTCCTTGAGTCTTTTCACTACAGTAGCATCATAGTCAGGCACAAAGTCTGAAAGTATCCTTGAGCCACTGGTACTTCTTACGCCCCTAACGTAAATTAGATCCTTCAAACTCACAGGGATTCCGTGCAATGGACCCAAGTATTTACCATCACGTATATCCACCTCCGCCTTTTTCGCTTCCTTTCTGGCAGAATCTCCTGTCACAGTTATGTATGCATGAACCTCTTCGTTTAGGTCATTGATCCTCTCAAGTGTTTCTTCAACCAGATCGACCGGTGACAAAGACTTGGAAGAAATGAGCTTGGAGAGCTCATGAATACTGGATCCTACAGTTTTTGTACTTGTAAATTCCCGCACTAATCTATTCATTCTCCTGGTTGTCACTGGTGGCAGGAGTAACAGATTTTTCCATCATGATGTTGCAGCCTTTTGACTCTCTTCCATGCCTCACTGTAACTTCGTGCAATGTTAGTTACTAATGTGTCGACTTAATATCCTTATTATATCATTTTGAAAAATCGTTACATATATCAATAGAAGCAGCATTGTGGATATATGCAAACCATGAACATTGCTAACCAATTTTCATATTATTTACAACATCTAGGTACGCAACAATAAGGATGTGGACAGATATTGTGGTTCGCTGTTAATTAGCAAGCTTACATTTAGCAAATCACCCGAGGTTACGCCTCACTTACTGGTGAAAGTTTAATATATATTTAAAAATAAAATCTTATGTTATCAACCCTGTCGCTGTATGAAATCAATATTGAAGCCCAGAAAAAGACGTTCAAAGGGCAATCAAGATAGTTTTTCAGGCCAGTCCTTGGTTTCGATCGTTGCACCATCAATTGAATTGTTCAACATAATTCATGAGGCGTGCTCGGTTTTAGAAAACTTTGGTATCCCATACGAGACTACCATTGTTGCCGCTCACAGATCACCTATCAGGGCAATCAAATATGCAAGTAATCTTGAAGTTAGGGGGATAGAAGTTGTCCTCGCTTGCGGAACCGGATCAGCACATCTCCCTGGAATGATAGCTTCGTTTACCAACCTTCCTGTAATTGGAATACCTTTGGCACATGCTTCATCCCTATTGGGCGGTACGGATTCTTTGCTTTCTATGATTCAGATGCCTCAAGGGGTGCCAGTTGCCACAGTAGGTTTAGGTTCCGCGTACAATGCTGCTCTTCTAGCCTGTCAGATTCTGAGTCTTAAATATCATTTTTTAAGGGAAAGGCTTCAATTGCACAAGCAAAAGATGGAGGAGAAGGTAGAATCTGATCAAAGCTACTTAAAAGTTAGTTAACCATTTAAGATTGGAAGGCAATCGCTATGAGAATCGCTAGAGTAGCAAAAGAAAATTTAGAGTCCAAGGAATCAGCAATGGCCGAAGAGATGGATGATAATAGAGCTGAGTCCTAGAGTAACGGCTATGTTACCTGACCCCCATTCTGTTACTTACGCGATTGTCAACAGAAATGGAGATGCAATCATAGCAGACGAAATTGAGTCTCAAACTAATATTCAAATTCCTCCTACTTTAGAAGAATTCATCTTTGAAGGATATTCAGATCGAGTAGGAAAGGTTCTTGACGGTTTGAACCTTACTCACAATATCTTCAGTTTTCGTTTGCTCCCGCCAATAACTAGATCATTTAAAGTAATTTGTTTGGCATTTAATTACCAAGACCAAGACACTTGGTTACGTTTCGGAAAGTTTCCTCCAAAGGACCCTGTGATATATATGAAGGCCCGAACCAGTTTGACTGGGGCATTCGAAGATATAATCTGTCCCTCGTTTGTAAAGCAGCTTGATTATGAAGGAGAGTTAGCTTTAGTGATTGATAAGAAGTGCAGAGACGTAGAAATGAATAAGGCATTAGAATATGTAGGCGGATATTTCGTATTAAATGACATTTCAGCTAGAGATGTACAATTCATTGATAAACAATATAGTCGAGCCAAAAGCTTTGATTCATTTGGCCCATGTGGGCCATGGATAGTCACTCGCGATGAGATTCCTGATCCAAATGATTTACAATTGACCACAAAAGTGAACGAAGAAGTTAGACAGTATTCTTCTACTTCTAAGCTCGTTCTAAAAATTGAGAAAATAGTAAATAGTCTAAGTAGTGTAATGACGCTGGAAGCAGGAGATATAATATCAACAGGAACTCCTAGCGGAACGGCTTTATCGAAGTCGTCACACCTTAAATATTTACAACATGGAGACATTGTAGAAGTTGAGGTTGAGGGTATAGGCAAAATAAGAAATAAGGTGAAATTTGTTAACTAAATAACCTGTTGGGTTTGTGTGGGGTAACCCGAGATGAAAAATAAATCTTGGCCATTACCCTGAACTCAAGAACGGATCACCCTTTAGTAGCAGTAACAGCAGCCGATTCTATCTTTCTCCTCTCTTGTAGGGAGTTGCCAATGCAGCGGGAGCTACACTCTTCTTGTACATAACTGCCAGGATGGCGATTGGGAGTAAGTAAGGTAGCATGAGCAAAAACTGAAATGGAATAGTCGTTCCTATTGACTGCAGCCCCAATGCAATAGCATTGACCATTCCGTAAACGAAAGCACCTAATACTATCCAAAAAGGTCTCCATCTGCCGAAGATTACAGCTGCAAGGGCAATCCATCCTTGTCCAGCGGCAATGCCTTCAGAAAAGGACCCAGTAGTTACCAAGGCGATATAGGCGCCTCCCAAACCTGCAAACGCCCCCCCGATGATTACCGACATGTAGCGAATCCTGTTTACGTTTACACCCAGCGTATCGGCCTGCTTTGGGTTCTCTCCCACCGTTCTTATCTTTAGACCAATGTTTGTCTTGAAGAGAAAAATATGAGTCAAAGGAATTAGCAAAAATGCAAGATAGATCATTGCGTCATGATGAAAAATGATAGGTCCCAAAACTGGAATCGAAGTCAAAAATGGGATGTCCACAAGAGGAATAGTAGGTACTGTGGGTGCCACCGTGACTACGCCAAAAGTCAATCGGTATAGCAGTGCAGCTAGGCCGACCCCTAAAAGCCAGATGGCTAAACCAGCAACCAACTGGTTTGTGCGTAAGCTTACACTTAGAAAAGCCATAAGAGCTGCCATGACCATCGGCCCAGAAACAGCAAATAATATTCCAATGATTATATTCCCTGTGACGAACGTTCCAATAAAGCCGGCAAATGCTCCGATTAACATCATTCCTTCAACCCCTAGATTGAGAACACCTGAACGTTCAGCTATATTTTCACCTAGCGCAGCAAAGAGCGAGGGTGTACTCATACGAATACCTGACGCAACTATTCCGATAATAAAATCAATCATTTCTACCAATTTGTCAATTCACTCCATATTCCCCCTCTCCGCAGGCGCACCAATCTGCTTCCCATGGTTCTCTAATTTGTCTTCAACGACTCTCTTGATTCTTTTTGGAAGGTGAATTCGGGTAAATACTTCTCCGATTAGAACGAAAACCAAAACGAGTGCCTGCAATGTTTGAGCAAAAGCAACTGGTATGCCTAGCGTTCTATACATAGATTCAGATCCTGCGAGCAAGACCGCAAAGAAGAAAGCGACAAGACAAACTCCCAAGGCATTTTCTCTCCCCAAAAGTGCAATGATCACAGCGATAAATCCATAACCAGGAGAGATACCCTCGATGAGTCGATGTTGGACGCCGGCTAGAAGCACTGCTCCAGTTAGTCCCGCCAGCCCTCCACTTATAGCCATGGTTATCAGGATACTTTTCGTTATGTTCATACCTGCATAACGTGCGGCTGAAATGTTCATGCCCACACTTTTCAATTCAAATCCAATCTTACTTTTCCATAGAAAATGGACAAAAATGGCGGCCAGAGCCGCTATGATTAGTCCTGCATGCAATCTAGTATGCTCTACCAAAATAGGCAGTTCAGACTCCGGAAAGATATCGGGACTGTAGGGCAAAAACCCTGGCGCTTTGATCGGCCCATGTAGAAGGTAAGAAATAAAGAGAAGTGCTACGAAATTGAGAAGAACGGTTACAATTATTTCACTTACACCCAATTTGACTTTGAGTACTGCTGGCACAAGACTGAACATTGCTCCAAATGCAATGCCCGCAATGAGGACGATAATAACCGACACTACAGGAATCATACCCACCACAGCAATCCCAACCAGCAACCCTCCCAGAGCTCCCATGTAGAGTTGACCTTCAGCGCCGATATTCCATAATTTGCACTTAAATGCGACAGCTACCGCAAGACCTGTAATGAGCAGCGATATAGTCTTTACAAGTGTATCTGCAATTGCACGCGTAGATCCAAGTGATCCCTTAATCAGTAAAGCATAGGCTTCCAGGGGATCCACACCTGCCGCATAAAGTATGATTCCTCCGACCAAAAAAGCCAGCCCCCCTGACAGGAACGGGACGATGTGTTTAAAACTGAGTCTCTTTCCGAGTATGAGAGTTGTGGTCAATTTTGCAGATCACAATCTCCTATATTTCCATAATCTTTAGGCATCATTTCAAGTACCAGCCTCCACTACATAGCCCCCCATTAACGGGCCTATTATATCGACGTCTGCTGTTGTCCTGTCAAATACCCCCATTATCCTACCGGCATATATCACTGCTATCCTATCGCTGAGTAGTAGAATTTCATCTAAATCTAAGGACAACAGTAAAATTCCTACTCCAGAATCTCTTTGTTTAAAAAGTTGTTTGTGAACATATTCGGCAGCACCCACATCCAATCCTCGTGTAGGGTTATGAGCAATAAGCAGTTTATGTTCCTTTGACAATTCTCTTCCAAGTACGATTTTTTGTAAGTTACCACCCGATAAATAGCGCACTTGAATATCTAGACTTGGAGTTCTCACATCAAATTTTGTGACGATCTCTTCTGCAAATCTTTTCATTTCGTGTTTATTTAAGAATATCTTGCCAGAGTACGGTCTGCTATACCACCGGTCCAAAATTAGGTTTTCAGCGATACTGTACTCTAGAATAAGACCAGTGTTGAGCCGATCTTCAGGTATGTAAGCGAGACCCCATTCTCTGATCTGCCTCGGTGACATTCCTTTTATGTCGCGTCCGTCAATGACTACCTGTCCACTCTGAATCTTCCTCAATCCCGAAATAATCTCTGCCAATTCGCTCTGACCATTGCCATCGACGCCTGCAATTCCCAATATCTCACCTTTTGGTACTGTTAATGACAGGTCCTTAAGCGCTTGAACCCCAGAGTTGTTCAAAGCAAACACATTTTTAAGTTCCAGCACCGTGGCAGGTTCAGCTGCGGGTTTTGCTTTAGACGATTTCTGAATTCCCACATGGATCTCTTCATGCCGCTGGCCTACACTTTGAGTGAGTGACCTTCCTATCATCAATTTTGCAAGTTCTGTCTCGGTTGTCTGTTCAGTAAATACCGTACCAACAACTTTTCCACCTCTAAGAACCGTTACACGTGTGCTTGCTTCCATGACTTCATTTAGCTTGTGCGTGATGAATATTATCGAAAGTCCGGCCTTTACCATAGCAGATAACGTCGAAAACAATGCCTTTTCTTCAACGGGGGTAAGCATCGAAGTAGGCTCATCGAGGATTAGAATATCAATATCCCTGTAGAGTGCTTTTATTATTTCTACCCGTTGTTGCTCGCCTACAGACAGGTCACCCACGATAGCTTTTGGGTCAATCTTAAGACCGTATTTCCTAGATAATTCCAAGATCTTTCTTTCTGCTTCCGCCGTATTCAAGAAAATAGATCTTCCAGGTGACTTTAGCCCGACAATAATGTTCTCTGTAACTGTATGACTAGGTGTCAATAAGAAATGCTGATGAACCATAGCTATCCCAAGGCCTATGGCATGAAGAGGAGATTTTATGTCAACCTTTTTTCCCTTCACAAAAATTTCTCCCGCTTCTGGTTTGTAGAGTCCATACAGTACACTCATCAAAGTTGTCTTTCCAGCACCGTTTTCTCCAAGAAGACCATGAATTTCGCCTCTAAAAAGATCGAAGTCCACATCGTTATTTGCTATAACCTCATTAAATCTGCACGTTATGCCGTTCATAGAAAGTATTGGTTGGTCATCTTGCGTTCTGGCCGGCGCTGATTGTGAGGGTTTCGGATTCGGAAGGGGGGAAGGAGCGAAAGCAGAGTGGTCAACATTTGAGTTTGTAAGAGGAGGAGAACCGGCATCAGACATATTTAGCTAAATACCCCCTATTGCACTTGTATTGGAGGGTACAATGAAACAAAAAATAATCTTCCCAGTATTGACATCTTTCCTACTTTTTATCTCATGGCTGGAGAATTGACAATGAAGATAATCTACAAGGTTGTCATTTCCAATAATTCTAATTTGATCCTTTTTATGGAACAAAAATTAGGACGACGCTTCTGTCCGCTCCGGAACTACGATCTTGCCACTTATTATATCTTGGACTATTTGGTTAAGCTTCTGTTTCACATCAGCGGGAACCTTGCTATCGAGATTATGGAATGGTGCAATGAATACGATACCATCTCCGGAGGCGCCTTTTGCAGTCTCTAATCCCGGCTTATAAAGCTGACCACTAAAGTTACCATTCTGGACCATTTTTATTGCTCCGTCGAAGGCCTTTTCCATATCAAGTAACGAAAGAGGTCAGCACTGTATCCGGCGCAAGATTATGTTGATCTGCAACTACTCCTAGAGCATAAATGCCCTTTTCTTTTGCTGCTTGAATCACTCCCTGTCCTGACAGGTCGGCAACGTGAAACAGGAAATCAGCACCATTATTTATTAACGAGACTCCGGCTTCCTTTCCTCGAGCAGGATCAGTGAAAGTATCGATATATTGTCCTATTACCTTGATGTCAGGATTGATGGACCTAGCTCCCTGTTTATATCCCTCAAATATATTTATTATGTTAGGATATGCCTGACCACCTACAAAGCCAATTGTGCCTGTCTTTGACATCATTGCCGCCAATGCTCCAAGGACATATGATCCCTCTTGCTGCATTGGAAAGACAGATGCTACATTACTACCGTTGGTTAGGCCTGTAAAGACTACAAACTTTGTATCAGGATAGTCGGCACCAACTCTCAGAGCTGGATCACCCCACTCAAACCCATGAGCGATAATAAGATTATTTCCTTGATCTGCAAAATCTCTCAAGGTTGGCTCTATATCAGGAATCGCAACATTCTCGACAGTGGTCAACTCCAAACCGTATTTTTCCTTTAAGGCCTGCGAAGCGTTATATGCTGTGGCACCCCATCCGCCATCGCTGAATAATGCATCAGTTAAAAGTGCCACCTTCAATGGTGTTCCTTCCTCTTGTGCCCAGACTCGTTCCAACGTCGGGTATGAAAAAGTAGACCCAGTGATCAAGACTACAGCAACCATAATTCCGGCTATAGCGCCCGTTAGTTTCCTTACATTAGATCTTTTGGACATACTCCAACATTCATAGCGATTGCAGATCGTAATATAGTTTGTCTGATTTAAGCTAAAGATTTATGATATATCATAAAAAAGAAGGTTTACATTGAACTAGTGCCAGATCGAATGTCCGTGTTTTTTATGCTTTGGCACACAGTTTAGATATGTAAAATCTAATCTTTCTAAATACCTATCTGACGAAGGCAAACTGAACCTCGCCTTCTAGGAAACCACCTTTCAATTATTACAATCTCGATCGCTGTAAATGAAAATCTACCGCTTATGATTATTCATAACATCTACAATATTATATAATCAAATGATGACTGTATTTATGCGCATTTTTAGCTGAAAGCGCAACTATGCTTAAATACTATAGCTTTGAACGCTGAACTACGAAAGTGAGCAAGTCCATACCTTCGGTGGATACTCATCAAAATGTTCTAGTTAAGCACAACTATTATAGAGATTCACTTGAACTTCTTAGATTGTCCGATGAGATTAAGCGATATCCTGGAATAATCGAAGCCTCTCTAGTAATGGGTACTAAAACTAACAAAGAAATCTTGATTAAATTAGGCTTCCCCACCCAACATATTGCGAAGGCAGAAAGCTCAGATATGATAATTGCTTTGAGAGCTAAGGATGCCGCCTTGTTACTTGCAACAATCCCAAAAATCGAAGCCATTCTACGTGGGACTGGCGGGGAGCAAATCCTAGAAATGGACCATTCCTCGACTAATGAGAGCCGTGATCTTGAGTCGGTGCTTAGATCTGTTAAGGACATTAATATTGCATTAATTTCTGTTCCTGGCGAACATGTTAGAAGCTTGGCATTCAAATTGATCGATGAAGGAATTCACCAACAGATTTTCAGCGATCATGTGAGCATAGATGATGAGCTTGAGATAAAAAGACATGCACTGAAGAATCGTGTATTGATCTTGGGACCAGGTGCTGGGACGTCAATTATCAGCGGAAAAGGAATTGGGTTTTCAAATGCTGTTGCCACGGGCCCTGTCGGGATTGTAGCAGCAGCGGGTACAGGATTACAAGAGGTTTCCACATTACTAGATCGTTGTGGAATAGGTGTTAGGCATGGGTTGGGAGTTGGAGGAAACGATCCTAAAGAAAAGATCGGTGGTTTGATGATGTCAGAAGCGTTAAAGATGCTGGATGAATGTGAAGATATTGATGTGATAAATATTGTGTCAAAGCCTCCGGCAACAAGTGTCCAGCAGAGAATACTTAATCATGCAATTAAGCATGGAAAGAAAAAGTACGTGATGACCTTTATCGGGCAGCAGCGCATCTATCGAAAATACTAAAGTGAAAAAAATGAGCAGCAGCACCAAGAGGCGTACCAGACAATCAAACAAAATCATTATCGCCAACACTCTTACCTCATCGGTCTTTGCAACAGCAAAACTTATCGCTAGCGTGAACAAGTCTGAATCGTCAATGGATCCTATTCATGTCAAGATTGAGGATCTCAAACGAATTGTAATGGCAGAACGGAAGCGCCTTAGCAATGAACAAAAGTACCTAAGGGCATTGTACACCGGTGGCACTTTTGCATATGAAACACAGGTTATTCTTAATGGCCTCGCTATAAGGCCACTCTATTCTAACGCTCCCCTATCCAAGACGCAACTTCTACAAGACGCAATGAAAAGTTTCAAGAATTCAGTTATCGATCTTGGTGAGGAAGAGTTTACTAAAGGCAGGGCACATCCAATGATAGACCCCACAATAAGAAAACTCAGAATAAGTGAAGAAGCATCGTATGACGACGTTGCGGTAATAGTCCTCGATTTTGTACTTGGTTATGGATCAAATCCTGATCCAGTTGGCTCGGCTATTGATGAAATTAGAAATGCAAAGCTGCCTGGCCGCGAAAGCCAAGAGACACCTTAGCGTTGTAGCTCATGTCTGTGGGACGCGAAGAGACCCTCAAGGTTATGACCGATCTCTGACAAGATTGAAGGATGCAGGTGTTCTGGTTCTTCCTACCAATTCCTTCGTTGCAATAGCTGGCTGCAGGTATAGTGGCCAAAGGGCCTATCGACTTCCGAGAGGCATATTCACGGTTTATTGGAGAAACCCATCAAGGTGAATTGACATAATGTCCAACACACAAAAGAAATTATTAGATTCAGATTTAACAGTAATTAATATAGGTGTGAATATCTTTTATGATGCACTAAAGGTTCAAAATGTTAAAGTCATTCAAGTAGATTGGAAACCAGGTCCTGTGCTTGATAAGCTTAGTGAAGAGATTCTATCAAAAATCATGTAATCTTATTCGAAGGCAAGAATGAATGACAAAACGTTAAGTGCTATACAATTTGATGTAAAGGAAGAGACTGACATGGCAATCAAATACATCGAGTGGAGATATGTCCACAACAGTGGTAAGCGATGACATGGTAGCCTTCAAGTGCGAGTGCATAGGAGTGTTGTACAAGGATATGCGCAAGTTTACAGCCAAGAAGTATCTAGTTGGTAAGGTCATAAGCTCGTTTCCCTCTAGTCTCAACATCAAGACTTCAAGAAACGAACTGTTGGTCATAAGTCTAAACAAGATACACTCTGCTATCACAGTAAATCTGAAGCCTCAATTTAGCAACTCCAATTTCGCGGGACTTATCGATTATGGAGATGATGTAGTCAAATTCCTGAATTCGGTCTCCATTGGCGAAAGAATGGAATTGCTTACGGCGAAGAGTATTATCTTTAAAAACTGTTTTGTGGGGCCCACATCTGCTGGATTGTACAAAATTAGCGACGCTGCAGAAAGAATTTTGAGTTCCCTCATGGAATTAAGGAGGAATGGATGTCTGCTGGAACCGGAGATCACAAATCAAGGCCTTTTTCATCAATTCGTTGCCGAAACTTCAGAGAATAACATTAGGAACAAGGATAACACTAGATTTGTTAGGACGTTATCCCATTCATTGATGAAAATGTGCGGAAGGGGCCCCGGATTCACACCGTCTGGAGATGATTTCATCTGCGGTTTTAGTTCCTTGTTTAATTGGCTATCGCAAAGTCTAAAATGTCCTCCTATATCGCTGCCAATGAAGAGAGTCAGCGATTTGACCACTTGGAACAGCTTCAAATTCATTGAATATTATCAGAAATTGATCGTTGATGAACAAATCCAAGGTTTGATCAATTCGATTGGGGAAGGGCGTATTGACCGGTTCATATCATTGTTATCTACGCTAAGCTGCAGAGGACACACATCCGGCATAGATATCAGTACAGGCCTATCTACAGCTTTGTTCACTTTTTGCGATCGGTTCCTTGGGACAGATCTCTTACCCAAAGTTCAAAGCTTTTCGGAGTAGAGAAATCGACAACAAGACCAATATCTGTAACGATGTCAAAAAGAGCGTGAGAGAATCGAAAATTTATCTTCATTCGAGAATGAAGTGAGTAAGGTGTCAATGTTTAGGAATTTGCTTTATCATCCACTGAAATCGAATCAGAGATATTAGATCGAATTCAAGAAGTGGTTGCAAGTTACATATCTTATTTTAGATAATTTATATATCAATGTATGCTAGTTTTATGATAAATGCATATTCTTAGATGTTCTGGGCATTAAATTTAAATAAGATATTCCTAGTTTAGTAACTCTTGAGTAATTCAAGATCAGATCTAATCGTTTTTGCTATTGGTGGGAATGCTCTTGTGAGATCTGGTGAGAGAGGAACATTTGAAGAACAGTATCAAAACGTACAGATTGCTGTGAAGCAGATCGTTGAATTTATGAAGAGAGATAAATGCAGAAACAGAATAGTTCTGACTCATGGTAACGGACCACAGGTGGGAGCAACCCTTGTAAGGCATAGTTTAGCTGACGAATACTGCCCTGCACTGCCATTATACGTATGTACCGCAGAAACGCAGGGGTTTATAGGCTATATTATTGAACAAGCATTGCAAGATGAGCTAGACTGTTCAAAAATAAATAAAAATGTTACGACCCTCCTTACTAGAGTAGTTGTTGATTCAAATGATAATGCATTTCTCAACCCAACTAAGCCTATCGGAGAAACATTTAGCGACGAAATGACCGAAGTCCTCTTGAAAAATGGAATAGTACATCTTGAAAAACGAAAGGTAGGCTCTGACGGCACAAAGTTCAAACTCGTAGTTCCATCACCAAAGCCTATCACCATTGTAAATTATGAAGCAATTCGTTCTCTAGTAGATGCTGGATTTATTGTCGTCGCATGCGGGGGCGGAGGAATTCCAGTGATGAAGGAGAATCGGAATACCTTAGGAGTCGATGCTGTGATAGACAAAGACCTTGCCAGTGAAAGACTAGCAACTTCAATAGGTGCCTCAACTTTGGTGTTACTAACCAACGTGGATGGAATATATAGGAACTATGGAAAGAAGAATCAAGAGCTTATAGGTACGGTCAGTATAGGAATGAATCTCGAACAGGAATTAGGGTCGCAGGACCTAGAAAGTGGTAGCATTGGTCCCAAAGTGCAAGCGGCCATCTCATTTATAAGAAACGGAGGAAAGGAGGCAATAGTCTGCTCTCTTCAACACCTTTCTGATGCATTAGCCGGTATATCTGGGACACATTTCTTTAGATGACCTTTACTAGAGGGAATATTCACAATGAACAATAAAACTAGAATCAAAGAGCGTATAGAAGAAGCTAACAGTAAGGCCCTCGAACGGATGCGTTTATCCAGGCCCACTCTTGTCGATATTAAATATGCAAGGGATATTCTGCCTCAAATGAAGAAGAATTCAATTTTTCATGCAGGTCCTCCCATTGATTGGGAAAGGATGTGTGGCCCATTGCGCGGAGCAATCGTTGGGACTATGATCTTTGAGGGATTAGCGACGACTTGGAATGATGCTGTAAAATTGATAAGGCAGGGCGACATCGAATTCTCCTCTAATCACGATCATGATGCAGTAGGTCCTATGGCAGGGGTAATCTCGCCATCGTTGCCTATTCTTGTTGTTAAAGATCAAAGTAATGGCAAGACCTGTTTTGCCCGATTCGTAGAAAACAGAGTGCAATTTGGACTTTTCGATAAGGAGTCAGTTGATGTTCTTAGATTTTGGTCTGAAAAACTATCCCCCTTATTGGGCAAAGCTATTCGTAAGAGTAGGGGAATCGATCTTAAACCGATAATGGCTAAAGCATTGCACATGGGAGACGAACTGCATAATAGGCCAGCCTGCAGGCACGTTACTATTTGAAAGTACCATATTACCTCATCTATTGGTAGTCTGTAGTCTAGATGAAGTAGGAGAGATTACAAGATATCTTTCAGAAAATGATATTTTTTTCCTGTGCGTGAGTATGGCTGCATGCAAAGCAATCACAAAAGCCGCTCATGGCATCCAATATAGTACGTTAGTAACAGTTATGGCAAGAAATGGAACTAACTTTGGAATAAAGGTGAGTGGTTTAGGGAATGACTGGTTTGTCGGAGAGGCAAACATGATTAAGGGATTGTATTTTCCGGGTTATGGCCCTGAAGATGCTAATCCTGATATTGGTGATAGTGCCATTACAGAGACTGCTGGTATTGGAGCATTCGCTCTGGCAGGATCTCCTGCAATATTGGCGCTCATTGGTGGATCTGCCGAAGATGCTATAAAGTACACATATGAGATGCGCAAAATTACGAATTCACTTAATGAAACATTTACCTTGCCAATCATTAATTTTCAAGGTACTGCAACTGGTATTGATATCCGAAAAGTGATGAGAACCGGGATAACTCCTGTTATCGATACGGCTATAGCACATAAACAAGCAGGAGGGGGCTACATTGGAGCAGGTCTAGTACGGGCACCTTTGGAGCCCTTCAAAAATGCTTTACACGCTTATGGTAAAAGATATAAATTGGTTTGAATGCGCCGATGTCCATTTCTAAGAAATAATGCAAATTGTTCATGGCAACAAAGTTCTTGTGTTAGCAGTTTGTCAACCGAAACCGTATGATAATGTACAAAATACGATACGAGTAGCGTCGTATAATATTTGTTAACAAGGGAGGAAGAGGCTATGGATTACTTCAAAACCAAATCAAGTTCCTTAATTAATCAAATGCCAATTTGTCGTACTGTTTGATCCTAACCTCACACGATGGAAGGGTGGTTTTAGCAATTTCAAAGGACAACGAAGTTAGTGTTGTATCTCTTGCGCTTTCTAGCTATCTTCCAATTTATATTATGTCTGAGAAATCGAAATTCGAGGAATGCGTTTGTTCAGGGTGTTTGAAAGGCTCATGTCAGGAAACCACCAAATAGATCCTACTGATATTCTCTGCATATACGGACTCGAAAGTTGCAATTTCCGTTAATAGTTGATTTCCCTTTTTTGAGTGTACAGGAATAGAATCCGCTGTAGCCAATCAATCACTCCTTTTCAAAGCCCTCTTTATGGATCCAATAGTATGATATCCTGTCAGCACCAATCCAATATGTTTCGGTACTGGCGTCCACAACTATCTCTTTAGTAGCATTTTCAAACTTCACATTATGCTTGTGTAGTTCAATCTTTTCACCGGTATCTAATCTAATCATTACCTCACCGTTTTTATCCACGCTGGCTTTCAAAGCTTCGAAATTTGCCATACTCTATTTCACGGTCAGTACCTATTAACCTTTGAATTGATTGACTTCAATCCATTAGAATCGGAAGCGACCCTTGCACAAGAAGTTAATGGGGATTGGGCTAGTAGGGTGACTCCTTCATGTTTGGGTTCTGGATGAGCCACAGAAAATATCACATGGGGAATGTCAGTCTAAAGATAAATCAGTGTCAATAGTTACACTTATGGGTGTATCCATGAATAAGATACCGATATATGACATTTATACGTATAATTCCCATAGTACATTCGTCAGTGAAATACGTTCTTGACTCTTATATACACTAATCTATGTGAATAAGCGTGCTTAAAAGAAATTCTGTACAATCGTATATTCTAATAGCTATAGCACTTGGAGCAATAACACTCCACATAGTGCCAACGACTCAGGTATTCGCAAATTCTTCTGATTCAACAGAAGCAGCCGCAGCTGCCGCAGCAGCAGGTGAAGCAGCTGCAGCAGCTGCAGCGCAGCTGGTGGATCTGCAGCGCCGCGAGCAGCAGCTGGTGATGCAACGCAGCAGCAGCGGCAGCAGCTTCAAAGTATGGCTCGGCAGCCTCAGCAGCGGCAGCTGGACATGCAGCGCAGCAGCGGCAGCTGCGAGCAGGTGGATCAGCCAGCAGCGCAGCAGCAGCAGGTAGCGCAGCAGCCGCAGCAGCAGCAGGCGGATCAGCCGCAGCAGCAGCAGCGAGCAGGCAGTGCAGCAGCAGCAGCAGCGGCCGCAGGCAAATACGGCTCAGCCGCAGCCGCAGCAGCCGGCAGCGAGCAAGCGGTAGCGGTGCTTCAGCAGCCGCAGCGACGAGCAGCCGGCAAGGGAGCAGGCAGCAGCAGTAGGAGCAGCAGCGGGCTATTCCGCAGCTGCTGCTGCCGCCGCATCCTCTTCGGGACACCACGGATTAGCAGCAGGCAGCAGCTGGAGCCGCGTCAGGTGGAGGAGCAGCAGCAGCCGGAGCAGCAGCAGGCGGATCAGCCGGAGCGAGCAGCAGGAGCAGGCAGTGCGAGCAGCGAGCAGCAGCAGCTTCAGGAGGAGGTTCTGCAGCAGCAGGAGCAGCAGCAGGTAAGGGAGCAGCCAGCAGCGAGCAGCCACGCGGCAGGCGGATCAGCCGGCAGCAGGCAGCAGCAGCCGGTGGTGGAGCAGGAGCAGCAGCTCGCATCAGGTGGTTCTGCGGCAGCAGCGCAGCAGCCGGTCGGTGGAGCAGCAGGCAGCAGCGCAGCTTCAAGCGGAAATGGTGGTGCAGCGCAGCCCGCAGCCGCCTCAGGTGGCGACAATGGCTACAAGAACTATGGCAAAGACAAAGACAGTTCTTCAGCAGCTGCAGCTGCAGCAGCATCCGAAGATTCAGGACGCAGCAGCCGCAGCAGCAGGTGATGCAGCAGCAGCAGCAGCATCAGCAGCAGGTGGTTCTGCAGCAGCCGCAGCCGCGAGCAGGCGATGGAGCTGCAGCCGGGGCAGCGCGAGCCGGCGGAAACGGCGGATCTGCAGCGCAGCGCAGCCGCCTCAGGTGGCGACAATGGCTACAAGAACTATGGCAAAGACAAAGACAGTTCTTCAGCAGCCAGCCGCAGCGCAGCAGGAGCATCCGAGGATTCAGCAGCCGCAGCAGCCGGAGCATCCGAAGATTCAGCAGCGCACAGCGGCAGCAGCAGGCGCATCCGAAGATTCAGCAGCGCAGCAGCAGCAGCATCCGAAGATTCAGCAGCCGCAGCCGCAGCAGCAGGTGATGCAGGAGCAGCAGCAGCAGCTGCAGCAGGAGCCAGCGACGATCATGGTAAGAAGAGGTCTGGAGATGACAGCTCTTCAGCAACCGCAGCAGCGCAGCAGGAGATGACGCAGCAGCAGCAGCCGCAGCAGCTAGTGATGACAAAGATGAGAAGAAGAAGGGTGACCACAATGACGGAAAAGGATCTAAGGATGAATCTAGCAACAGATCTAATGATGGCGGTGAAGCGAATGATGGCGATAGCGAAGAAAGCAGTGGCGGCGAGGGGAGAAAGCAGTGGCGTCGAAGAAAGCAGTAGTAGTAGCAGCAGCAACAGCGACGACGAATAAGACAATCTAAGAGGACTCGTAGTCCAATCCTTTTTTTTACCTAATTATTATCCACTTTTTAAAACCGTTGGTTAATTGAGACGATTACTGAGTGACTGGCCTTTCTAACAAACTATTCAACATCGAATTAAGCTGAGATAGCAATTCATAATCTCCTGTTCAAGGAGAATATAACTGGTACGTGTATGAAATCTTATACAAGTTCAATAATGCATGTTATTAGAGCTGATTCTGGAGAACGCATACTTGAAGAACCATACGTTTATGAACAACTCAACAATCAAATCCTATTCGGGGAATAATATTCATGAAGTTAGTTAAATGTAACACCTTGTTTGACGGGACCGAAGAAAAAAATGATTGCTACGTAGGATTTGAAGGTGATCAGATAAAATATGTCGGAAAGGATAAAACCCCAAAGCTAGAAGGGACCACTGAAAATAGCAATGAAATTATCGCAGAAGGAAACACGTATGCAATTACTCCTGGATTCGTTGATGCACACAGTCACATAGGATTAGTCAGGTCTGGCGAACCGGATAGAGAAGAAGAGGCAAATGAGCGTTTCAACCCTATTTATCCGTTAGTAAATGCCTTACACAGTATCTATATGGACGATCAATCCTTCACTGAATCAGTTGAAGGTGGAGTACTTTATTCGACTGTCTTACCAGGAAGTGGAAACATTATTGGCGGAAAAGCGGTTCTAATACGCAACTTCGCCAAAGACATTGGTGAAGCTTACATGACTGACGTTGGAATAAAGATGGCGTTAGGGTATAATCCCCGTAGCACAACAGAATGGAAGGGCGATAGACCATCAACACGAATGGGAGCAATCGCGATGCTCCGCGAAAATTTGTTAAAGGCAAGAAAAATGCAACATCTGCTACAGGTGGAAAAAAAGGTTACTGACGAAGTAGAACCACTAACTGAGGTGTTCATGGATATACTTTCAAATAAATACAAACTGATGGTGCACCTTCACAAAGAAGATGACGCAATGGTACTGATGCAACTAGTTAAGGAGTTTGGAATAAAGGCGATTGCAAATCATTGCGCTGATGTTCACAGGGAAGAAGTTTTCGCGGCATTGAAAGCCGACTTCAATACCTGTAGTTTATGGACCGCTGGACTCCTTTCCATACAAAGTAGAACTCAAACATGAAAGTTGGAGGAATGTAGAAAAACTAGTAGCGTCAAAGGCGAAATTCTCATTTATGAGCGACCACCCTGTAATTCTGCAAAGAAATCTTTTCTATACTTTAAGACATCTTCTCAGATTCGGTATGTCAAAAGCCAATGCTATATCTAAAATTAGTAAAGAAGCGGCCGAAATTATCGAAGTAAACGATATCGGTCAGGTAAAGGCAGGGTATAAGGCCTCATTTGTGGTTTGGAATGGTGATCCGTTCTCTTTGTCAAGTTACCCTGTGTTAGTAATCGCGGAAGGAACAACTGTGTACCAAGAATAAATTACAGTTTCGCTGGTCAAAATGACTTTTACCAAGATTTCTAAGCGGGCAAATCAATATGGTTAATGGATATCGGATGGATCATGTTGATAGAATGCGTTATTTAATAGGTTGAAGAGGGGCATTAAGATTCAAATATTGCCCGTCCCTATATACGGTGAACATAATATTTTCCCCAATAGTTTTATTTTCCTGAACATAGGAGAGCAACCCTTCAATATCTACAATACTATTACCATCCAAGGCTGTTATTACATCGCCACTCTGTCGTTGTCCATATTTGTCTGTGGTTGCAGCATCTATTCCAGCGATATCTGCAGTACCTCCACGTACAACGGTGTCTACTAGAACTCCTTCCAAATCATCTGGGATATCATTAAACTGCTTTGCTAGATCTACAGTAAGGGTAGAGCCTACTATGCCAATTGCAGGATGTATGTATAATCCGTCTTGAATCAATCCAGTGGCAACTCTGCTGATTGTATTCGACGGAATAGCCACGCTCAATCCAGGAAATTGTGTGCCCGACGCAGGGGCAGTGGGATTTAACCTACCATATATCATTCCCACTACTTCCCCGTCCATGTTTATCAGAGGACCACCAGAATTCCCTGGGTTTACAGCTACATCAGTTTCAATTGTATTGGGCACTGAATAGCCGAGAAAAGGGAAATATAACAAATAGTCGGTTTGACCAATAATTCCTGCAGTCATGGCTATTTTTGAGGCAAAAGGATAGCCTATAGTTACAACTCGATCACCAATCTTAAGCAAAGAGGAATTACCAAGCGTTACTGGTCCAGAGGATCGAACACTCTTGGAAACAATCGTATTATTGTTATCTATTATCTCTAACACCGCAGTATCTGTAAATGCGTCTCTTCCTACTACGTTGGCGTCATACCTGTCACCATCTTTGAAAACGACGCTAACGTTATTCGCTCCAGCCAAAACGTGATTGGCAGTGACAATATGCCCTACGTCATCATAAATGAATCCCGCACCCACTTCGGTTGTATTCTGGGCTTGAGGATTTATGCTGAATAATGGGGGGGTTATGCTCACAATCTGCACTATTGAATCGCTCGCATTATCGAATATGGTTGAAAGGTCATCTGCCGTGGGTTCAACTGCGAACCCAGGGCTTGAACTAACGATTGTACCAACTGAAAATATGTAAAGCGAAATAAGGACCATGACTGCAAATCTTAATAGCATAAGCTTTGCAATATTCATACATGCATTTATCTTTTAGTTGATTAACATAGGTCTACATTGTCATACACATCAGGTTTGACTTACAATTTATAATATTGGTTCTTGTCTTTTTCGACAGAAAGCTGATGACAAAAGCTTAACAGGATCATTATATTCAGTGGATTCTTGTGGTATTCACTTTCTCCACGAATGTTATGACCAGTAGATGCTCTCAGGAGTTAATAGCGGGTAGGAGGCTACAAGCCTGCACTCCTCCCAAATCAATTTGCTTTGACGACAATCATTGGTTCTGCCGTTGATAAACCATGAATTAATACCGGTTCTGTTTCAGATGTTGTCGCTATTTCATCTTTACCGTTAATTCTTATACATATTACAGGTTAATGCCATAAGTGGATAGTATATAATGGAAGTAGCATTTATATGACTACTATGTTACATCCTTATTGGTAACGATTAAATGAAAACAATAGATTCTTCTGTTGATAAGGATACAGTGAAATCACCTAGCTGGTTGCGGATGGCCCAAATTGGTTTGGGGGCTATCGCAGTTATACTATCGATAGCAATTATGGCAAATCCAGGTTTAACAGCCGTCTTGGTGGTGTTTACGGCTTCAATTCTTCTATTAATAGTAGGGATTGAAAGAGTTATTACTGGTTTATTTGTTCAAAGGAAAAACAGGTCTCGACTTGTTACTGTTGGATTAGGAATATTAGTTATACTAATAGCAGCAGCAGCTTTGGCGTTCCCTATAGGAGCGACAGTATTGGTAACGCTAGTATTGGCAGTCGCATTACTATTTGATGGGATCTCAAGGATTGTACATGGTATTGGAGACAAAGAAAGTCAAAGATGGACTAAAGCACTTAGTATTGGTGTAGGCGGGATGGAAGTTGTATTATCTGGACTAATAATGGTTTCTCCTGCATTTGGTGCAGCCACCATAGGTTTTCTAATAGGAATAGCACTTCTTCTGGCTGGAATACAAATTGTTGTAGCAGGAATATCAGGAAGAAGGAAACAAATGAAAATATTAGGAACGAGAAATGATTGAGAGCGGTGAAAAGCTGAGCTCAGCTCAACTAGTTACTTCATATTTTTTGTCGAAGTTTATTAGTAATTGGAAACATGATTTATTGTACAAGGATATAGTATGCGATCTAGATATTCCCAGTTGAAGGAACATTAATCATTGAAGCGAGAATCCAAGGAACTCGAGAAAAGAATGAAATACGCTTAATTTTTACTTTGTAAAATCCCCTCAGCTCAGAAATATCTCAAGCGCGTTTATATCTCTTTAACATAAAAACACTCATCTATGGTTTCAGATTCCTAGTCAGGTGGAATTATATGTCCAAATTGTGGTAAGGATGTTGGTGATGTTAAGGTGCTACGAATCCACAGATATGTGATCTCTTTAGTCCGGATCAAGCCAGAGAATTAAGCAGGGTAAGAGGGCCAAATACGTTAGTGCTACATGATAAGGATCTTGCTACTGAATTTGGAACAAGGAGTAGTAGAGTATAGTCATGGTCTTCAATAGTCAAGATTCTAACGACTCAGCAACAGAAAGAGAACCATATATCTGCAGAAATGTTCAGAAAGAACGAATAGGATTTTATGATTCTGTCTGCTTTTCTTCATCTACAAAATATTAATCTGGATAAAGAAAGAATGACGATAGAAGAAGTATAGCAGTTGATAAAATAGGCACAGTGATACTAATAAACTGAAACATGAGATAGCTTCCAAACAAGCTTAGGACTCAATCTATTTATCATGCAATTCTAAACAGACCAGAAGATATTTGTCAAACTCTTGCTGAACTTGACAGGGCTTTGATTTTTGCTTAACAATAAAAAAAGCTTATCGGTTTTTTGGAGTCTGGAGAGCCTGGAAATTATGTGGACAATTATAGCCGCAGCTTTTGAATTTCAGCAATTAAAGCTGGATGATCACACTCTACTTCTGTCGTTATGTATAAAAGATGATCATTACCTAGCGGAAGAGTAAGGCGTTTTACCTTTTCATATTCTGCTAATATGTACTTACCCTTCCCGATTTTTGGTGCGAGTTCTTCTCGGGTTTTCCATCCGTTGACTGCTAATTCTAGTGATTCTTTACTTTCTTTGGATGTGAGCAGATTTTTTACTCCCTCACGATGGCCGGAGTACATCATTTCGCCGTTTCGATCACAAATGGTGACAACTCTTACTTTTGGATCGAAGTTCATAATTGTTGCATGAATATGCTTATACTCTGTCCACTGATGATGTACAAACTGCTTGCTATGCCCCAGACGACTGCATTGATCAGAACAATAATAATTTCCACAGCATGGACATTCTATGTCATAATCCTGTGATTTTTTACCACAGGTTACGCAGCTTTCACTCATATCCATGACATATTTAATGAGGAAGAAAGATAAAAGATTAGTTACTCGAGGATTGTCAAATGTCCTCCTAGTCAAGGGTGCAGATACCAAAAGACACAAGATTGCGACTTGGAGGAGGATTCTCAACTTCTATTATTTTATAAGCAGTCTTACCTAGCTGGATTGCCCAAGTCTAACCTATTTTTACTCAATTTTCAGTGACCCTCTATCTGATCTTTGTGTGTGGTAAGCAGTATTACTTTCTCATGCATATTCCTCGAAGGCTGAGTAAACAACGTCTGGTTTTTCATTGCTACTTTCATTAAACCTACAATGATTTATTCCTGGATTTGTTCAATTAAGATATGATATGGTTACACCCTGAAGTTTCCTGAACTGAATATTCAGCATATATTGGAAATAAGCAGGCATAGTACATGCATTTAGTGAGCATTCAGCTTAGATTCATAGTTCTCTCATTAACTTTTTGTGCGGTATTAACGGTAGAGTTAACTATTTCCTCTTTTTAGCTTTTTTCTTTTTCTCCACTTCTGCTTGGTTTAGCAGAATTCCTATTTAGATTTAGTAATGTTTCATGCATGATATCAATGAACTAGAAAATAGGTTTGGGAATGACGACCACTCATCATTGGATTGTTGTTGATTGCCCTCGAAAAAATAGTTACAATGCGTCCACTACTGCTACGGTGACTGTACTCATCCTTTCAATGGCTAACATATCTAGCAAGCGACGACTCGTGCAGGTTTATTTCTATCCCTTTAACTTGATAGAGCCAGCCACTATCGGAAAAAATGTGTGTGTGTGTGCGCGTGTGCGTATTCTTATTTACTGTCCCCTAGTAGCAAACTGTTGCTGAACCGCTGAATAGGATGTTGCCCATGCTCGTGCTATATTAGAGTTAAATTCAGATGTAGCTTCGACGGTCCTGCTAAAGTTTTTCACATTTTCTCTTAATGCATTTAATGCATTGATTGTTAGCTGATTGTTGATGTCTGCAATTCTAATGATGTTGTTTGTAAAATCATTTAATTGTTTTACAAAGCCTTGAACATAGGGTGCCGCTGTGTCTGAGACGACGACGTTATTGGGATTGCTGCTGTTGCTGTTTGCAAATTGCTTCTCAACTGAAGTTATTGTCTGAATGGCGTTCCTAACCGCTTCTATGTATTCTTGCTGCAGATTGGAGATTGCTTGTGCATATTGTGGTTGAACCTTTCCAGCTTCATTTACCAATCTAGTGAAGTTTTCGTTTGCTGCATTGACTATGTGAGTTACATTGACTGCTGCTGTCGTGCTGCTGTCGCTGCTGTTGCTGCTGTTGCTTTTGAAGTTTTATTTTCTGCTGTTGACATACCCATATATAGCACTCATCTATATATAAACATTGGTATAAAGTGGCAATAAATGCCACTAATCACCCATCAATGGTTAGTACGCAGTTAACCTGACTGACTGATGATACAAATCGAGTCTTCCTTCAAAGCGTTAGAATAGGACACCAGATGAACTCATGTATTGTTCAGAATATGGCGTAAGGATTAGAAGGAACATTTTTCTGCCCAGAGCCGTATCAATGTAGGCATCGACATAGTTCATCCTGTCCTCAGCAGGGCTATACTGAGGAGACAGGTTGTTTTCTCTGGTATCACACCCAGAGCTTACTGTATTCACCCTAACCATGACTATAGATGATTCTCTGGCATCTTCACAGAATTGTATCGACATCGTTTCATCGGGACTAATCACGCCTTCTTTAATGGCAGCCTGAAAAATAGTTCGATTGGAATTAGTAACCTCTATCTAGAGGAATATCTTTTAAATAGGTCATCAGTTGTGCTAGTAGACGCTGTCTAAGGGTTCGATAGCCAAAGTATGTATGGCTAGTATTAGCCGAATTGAACCTGACAGTTAATCAACACATGAAAACTCTCGTCATCGGGAGGCCTTCGAGGTAGCCAGACGCCGGTAACTTAAATTATTCTTAAGTTCTTAATCATTTCGTCATGTCTAGGCCATTTCGAGGCATGTCACAGCCACAAATGAGTCGTTTACGGTATAGTCTAGCCTAGAATATCCTTTCCGTCAAGAATTTTTGCATTCGTGGTATAGAACTGAAGTAAATTTTGAAAGTGTTGTGGTCAGCCTTACTGGCAAAATGAGCCTAATCGCTCCTCCTTTCGTATAACTCAACCGTTATTAAAATTTAGAATATCAACTCTAAAGGTAATGGACTGGGCGGGAGTTGAACCCGCGACCTTTCGATTGCGAATCGAACATTACTACCACTGAACTACCAGCCCTCTCCAAAGTTCTTATTCTCCAACAGGTACTCGGAAAGATATAATTATTTACAATGACTAACCCCGGAGTGCGACCAAGCTCAGGTTCTGAACAACAAAAACTAAAACTCTACGACGAGGGTGAAAGTGTTGCGAATGTTCCCGCTTCGGTCCAGGGAATGTCGTATTTTATATACTTTGAATGACCAACCAACTTTTTATGATCATCGACATCAGAAGTAAAAATAAAACATATACCGCATTCAGAGCAGAGCCATATCTTCTTTAAATCATCTGGTTTCAAATTTGTTGCGAATACTAGTAGTGAATGTATCGTATTTAACTAATCAACCATCAAGTTATATTCGTTTTTAGTTTGTACAATTTCTAGAATTAACTGCATACATTATATTCTATAATAACACAATATAACATTATGACATATGTTCCTTGGTTCTTAATACGAACGAGCTGATAGGTAACAACATCGAAGGTCATCGGGGGTAATTTTCAACCGATAGGTATGGGTACCTATCAGTTCGTTCTTCTAACAACAATCTTTTTAATGTCACAGTCCTGATCGAAATTGATATCCCTTGAGTGGCTATAGCAGGTACAGAAAGAGACCTATCGGGAGGAATGGAGAAATAGGTATCACCTCCTCAACCGCCGACAAAATAGCAAAAAGAACTCATCCTACTGAAACTATTACCTTTAGATTGCCCACTGCCCTACTAGAAGAGCTTCGAAAGGATGCGGAACTGGAAAAGATAAATCTAAATGCTTTTGTCACGCGAATTTTTTCTAATCACGTACAATGGGAAAGGTATGAACGGAAGATGGGCTTACTTCCTATGACCAAACCTTTTCTCAAGGAGGTCATTAACCAGCTAACAAATGAGCAGATCATGAATTTAGCACAAAAGATTGAAAAGGAAAATTTCAAAAATATTCTAATTTTTATGAATGAAAGCCATGATGTGGATGATTTCGTGGAAATTTTGAGGACATGGCTTACCGTATCCTGGATGCAACATAACATCGTCCTTAGAAATGGATCCTACCATTTTAACATCCAACATGATTTAGGATACAAATGGTCTCTGTACGTCCAAACTCTGGTTTCGGAGCTCTCAAATGATATACTCCAAAGAAGGGCTGAGATAAGAATAACTGACAATGTGATATCTATTGTATTTCCTAGGGATCGATAGACTGAAGAAGGTTTGATAAGATCAATTGAGAGCGCCGTAGTATTAGCTCTAAAGCACCTATGGTATAACAAATCTTAGGTCGGAATTGTTCTCCATCACCATAACATGAATATATCCATTCGATCTAAATTGGTAGCCAAGTACAATGCTTTTTATCTAGGTTTATTGCGATAGAGTAATCAAGTTGGCAAGAAGCACAAGAGCAGCGCGCACGTCTCAAGATGAACCAGAAGCACTCCCCAAGTGGGCAGAAGATGAAATAAAATCTGTGAACTTTGAAGATCCTCAAATCGTATCCAGGACAGGTTATATTCTTGATATATACGAGAAGGACTTTAAGGTTGATATACAAGTATATGAACCTCTACCCGATGGGCGAACCATAGTAGAAGGTTTGGACGTTCCAACGGCCATGAAAATATCTGAATTTATGAAGGGTTTCGTTTATGAATTTAAGATTAAAATGTACATGGGTAAGCTAAGTTCAAAATTGGCTGATCTACTAAAGAGCAAATATGCTCTAGATATGGATAGCATATATCGCTTCGAAATGGAGAACCTGCAGATGTTGGACGTCGAATCTGATGTAACAGCTGGGAGTAACGAAAGCTCAGCAGACAGCGATGAGAATAGCTCAGATTAAATTTTGTGGCCATCCAATTATTCTACCCAATCCAATCTGAACTAGGAAAAAGGATGATATGCAGGCTCATTTGCCAGCAGATCTAGAATAGGTCGCTGTAGTCTGGCTCGATTTGCGTTAATGTCTCTCTAATCATCTCTTACAGACAATTATCCTTTACTATTGTTGGGTTTGCCTACGTTACACCCAAGATCGTCGTCCTCGGTGTGACGGTCAGCCACCTTCGAACCGGAGAGGCCAATTTTAGAATTCTTCTTCCGTAAAGGCACTACGTCTTTGTTTATTGTGAGTTTCATCAATGCAATCCACATGATGACTAGGGGAACATGATATGACGCAATTCTCCAAACCACTATTACAGATAAGTGCGAATCGGTAACGAGATCCTGAAAGGAGGGTATAGAATTTAGATTTGCGACGTATGCCCAGATCCCTAATTCAGCTAAGCCAGAACCTCCCAATGTTATGGGTACAGTGGCTAATACTGTAGAAGCAGATGTCGCCATAACAGAATCAAATAGGCTTATAGGAGGTATCTCGTTACCTACGGCGTTCACCAAGACCATAAATGAAATACCTTGTAAAACAAAGGCAACTACTGTTATTGCTATTCCTATCGCGAATGTCTTGATAACGACAGGAGAAGAAAATGTAAGGTTTTCTCTGCTCATTTGGCATAAATCTGCAATTGCTTTGTTCGTTGACGTGACCAGATTGCTTCCTCGTTCTCCTCTTAAAATTCTCTCTATAACTTTTTCTAACAGGTTTGGAAGTTTGAGGTTTCTTTTCGCAGAAAAGAACATCAGCAAGAACCAAAATGTAAGGGTGGGAATAGAGAGCAGTATGACAATTGTTCCAATAAGATAGCCTCCATTGAGAATTGCAAACACTCCAGAAATGATCCCTAATATGGTTCCTACAAAGACATCTGAGATTATTTCAATGGTTGTAATCCAAGCAGCCCTACCAGGTGGAACTCCTCTCCGCGTCAACCATGCAATCCTTACTATTTCGCCGCCAATGTAGGATGGTGTCGTTTGTGAGACAAATTCTGAACCGAGTCTAGCAGAAATAGTCCTTGAAAAGTTGCTAACATCACGTCCTATAAATTTTCGAATAAAATACTTGAACCTATATGCCTGCAATAAGACCTTTCCGATTACAGCTGCAGAGGACAGAATAAATGGAATAACCCCTACGGACAAGAGGTCATCCACAGTTATGTGTGTGAAGAACACCATTAGGATTAATGGCACAATGCTTGCTGGTATCGCGAGCAAACGCCAGTTCAAAATATTTCATCCGTCTGATAAGATGAGGCCATATAAAAACCCCGAGTGATCTACCAAATTCAGTATTACAAGATGCTGTTTAGCCACGATCACTCTTTGTTTCAGAAATATCCGGTGCGCCTTGCAAATGTGCATGCTCTCTTCTGAAGTGAATCTTCCTTGTATACACAAATATACTACGGAAGAGCAAAGTATCGCTTGTAATTTTTAATGGACTCAATCTTCGTCACTGGAACGGCCGGCGCTGGGAAATCTGTTCTCGCTTCGAGACTACTCCAATGGTACTCTGACAATAGTTCATACCCAGTTTCCCTAAACCTAGATCCAGGTGCAGATAGTCTTCCATATGAACCAGACGTAGATGTCAGAGATTATGTTGACATAAAAGCTATAATGGAGGATTATAATTTAGGCCCAAACGGATCTCTTATAATTGCAAGCGATCTTATATCTACTCATCTCGAAGAAATACAAAATGAGGTAAATGAGCTGAACCCTGACATTGTCGTTATAGATACTCCTGGACAGATAGAACTGTTTGCATTTCGAGCCAGCGGCCCATACTTTGTAGGAAATTTTCTTGCAGACGCTAAGATGAACATTTTTGTATTTGACGGAACCCTAGTTTCTTCCGCAATAAATTTTGTCTCTATCTCTTTGCTGGCCGCCTCTGTCATGCTCCGATTGAAGACATCACAAGTAAACGTATTGAGTAAGAGCGACCTTATCATAGATAAGCTCCCGCAGATACTAGGATGGGCCTCCTCTAGCAAGAAACTTGAGGATAGTCTAAATCAAGAAAAAGAAGCAGAATATTCGCTATTAAGCAAGGAAGTATTAAGAGCTCTGACTATGGGTGGTTTTCTACAAGATCTAATAGCGGTTTCAGGTCTTACGATGAGCGGGATGATCAATCTAGTGGCAGCTATAGCGAGGATAGTCAGCCAAGGGGAGGACAGGAAAGGCTAGAAAGATTTCTTGGTTCAGTTGATGTTGAGTCTATAAAACGAATTAATAAGGAACAGTAGGAATAATAATAATAGGTATAGGAAAAAATTAATCTCACTAAACATGGTAGATATGAGTGAACACCATCTAACATCACATTCGATTACTGCGGCAGCACCTTCATCAACTGCTAATCTTGGTCCTGGATTTGACATATTTGGGCTTGCAGTCGATGCATTCTATGATTATGTAACAATCAAGAGGTCCGTTACTCACTATCCTAATCATGGTAACATTGGCTCGCAAAAAACTACTGGCACCGATGAATCTTCATCTCAAATTCGCATTGAGATGATTGGACAATATTCCGAATCCATCCCCGTAGAAGCGAGTAGAAATTCAGCGGGATTAGCCATTCAGAAGATCCTCAATGATTTTGATATTAAGGATTCATTCTCCGTTATAGTAAAAAAGAACATACCACCCGGTTTTGGAATGGGAAGTAGTGCGGCGTCAGCGGCCGCCGGTGTTATGGCAATCGATACTCTCCTAGATCTCCACATTCCAAAATCAGATCTTGTTCGATTTGCAGCAGAAGGTGAAAAAGCGAGTGCAGGGTCATTACATTATGATAATGTTGCTGCATCGATACTGGGAGGTTTTGTTTTAGTCCGCCCGTTCTCAAGAATACCCGAGTTCATCCATATCGCTCCCCCAAAGAATTTGCATCTCATTTTTGCAATCCCAAATCTAAAAGTCCCTGCAAAAAAAACCGAACTTGCGAGGAAGGTGTTACCAGAAAAAGTTCTGCTACGACATGTCGTTCATAACCTTTCAAATGCTTCCACTGTCGTAGCAGGATTCTTTTCAAAGGATGTAAATATGATAGCAAGAGGTGTAGAAGATTTCATTGTGGAACCGGCTCGTAAGCACCTGATCCCTTGTTTTGACAATGTTAGAGCCAACGCGCTAGCTGCGGGGGCGTTAGCCGCTACAATTAGTGGGGCTGGTCCATCAATGGTCGCTATCGCTTCCCATGTAGATCAGCTGGAGGTCATAGCAAATTCGATGATAACTGGTTTCAAACAATGTAATTTGACCTGCACTACGGTAAAGTGCTCGCCAAGCCAAGGAACAAGGATAGTAACTATAGAATAGGGTTAATGACTGACTGCAAATAATTTAACTTTGATGCTGTATCAAGAAAGGCATTTCACCTTGGCCAGCTAGTTGTTGTCTTATCGTGTTCTCTAAATTTGAGTTTACCCGTGAATTCAATTCGAAGTGCTCGTTTTATCTCTCCTCATTACTATCGCTTTTTCAATCAGGTCTCAAGCTCTTGTCTCATGGATGCTGGATGAATATCCAGCTCAGGTCGCCTAATTGCACCCATCATTTCTTGCTCTTGTTCAAGAACGCAGACATCATTTTCTGTCTGTCTTCATGAGCAAAACATAAAGCCCATCCATAAATCTCTAACCGTAACCCTGTATCTAGATCTGTGTCCAGTGCCTTGTTAATCAGCGTCTTGCTTACCTTAATAGCTGTAAAGCCATTCTTTGTAATTTCCTTGGCAAGGGTAATACACTCATTTATCAATTTTCTATTGAGAATCTTTGCTATTTCAGCTGCACGTTCCTTCCCTTTCTTGGGATCTGACTTATCATCTACTTCTGGAGGTAATTGATCTTCATCACCCAAGCTTACTACTTTGTTAACCAAGCCAATTTCATATGCCTCTTGTGCAGAAATCATCTTTCCAGTAAAGATTAGTTCTTTAGCCTTCGCCGGTCCCACCAATCTTACTAGACGCTGAGTACCTCCCCAACCTGGTGGTATGCCGATGGTAACCTCTGGCTGGCCAATCTTTGCATTGCTCGATGCAATTCTCATATCGCAAACCATCGAAAGTTCACATCCTCCTCCCAATGCAAATCCATTGACGGCTGCTATGACGGGCTTATCGAGCTTTTCAATCTTGCTGAGGACGCCTTGCGCAGAAGTAGCATATTTCTCAGCCTTCATTGGATCAATGTTTACCATGTAAGCTATATCGGCGCCAGCACAGAACGATTTCTCTCCGGAGCCAGTGAGAATGACAACCTTAAATGAATCATCAAATCCAACTATGTCAATAGATCTTGATAATTCGGCTATGACGTCCGTATTCATAGCGTTTAACGCCTCAGGTCTATTAATACGTAATAAACATATATCTTCAAGCGGTTCGATCTGAATATATTTCATCGTAGACATTATCGTAAAGCGATAGGTTGGTCAAATTAAACCTTGTGTAAATTTTAAATCTTTTTGACTGAGATTCGCAAGAATTGGCCCAACTTCATAATTAACACTGCACAACGGGCCATTAGATTATCTATCTATCTATTTTCCGCATCAGCCCATAAATATTCAAAATAATCCTTGGCGAGACCAGCTAATCCCGAATGCTCCGCCCAAATTGCAATCGGTTCGAAACCATTACTCTCCATGATACCACCTTCGCCAAGCAGAAGCATTACTTGTCTGCTGTCGCCTATTACTCCACCGCCAAACATATGATCCTTGACTCTGACTTGAGCTATCCTTGATATTGCCCGAATTGTATCAGCGCTTGTCCTTCCAGAAGCAAGTACCGAAATGTTAACCCCCTTCTCATACAGAGTGCTCGTAACATCGGCTGGGCCGGTTTCGCGATATTTTCGGCGACCTCCGGAAGCGCAATTAGTAATTCAGCCTGACAATCAAGTATTATCTCGCTTACTTTCCCGACTATGTTATGTATTCCCCTAACGACCCATATTTCTGGTCGTTCCTTAATCCCTCTTTTTTTGTAAATTGGCAACAACTCACTCATGATCAAACTTTCGTTATCTTTGATCCCATTTTCCATCCGAATTCTCATCGCTGCTAGAGCACTTTGTGGAGATTTGGGAAAAAATTTCTGTGGCCTGGAGCTGCTTGATTCGAGCCAGCCTTTATCTTCCAGCGTATTGATGACCTCGTATATTTTAGAGTACGGAACACCTGAAACCTTGCTTATTTCTGATGCAATAGCGGGCCCGCCCTCTAGGATAGAGAGGTAAACTTTGATTTCATAGCCCGTCAAGCCAAGGTTTTCCATTGCTTTCCTTGACTTGTCGCTAATAATCATTAAAACCTTGAAAGGGATATTATAATTCTAATATATTCATTCCTCAAAGCTTCACTCATTGTGTGCAAGTATCATCGGAAATGATCAGTATCTCGTCTATCGATGGAATTAGCTTGGTTTATGGATATTCAAGGGGTCAAAATATCCTTATCACCTTATGAATCGTAAGGTTATGTTTATATATAATCCAGAGCGCATTGCCGTTTGTAGTTAGGATAAGGTTAGATAGAGATGGAATTAATTCAAATAGCAAATCTTTCTAGTAAGAATACTGCCATTAAGAAAACGATTAGGTACACACAGAGCATTTGTCCAGATTGTAACATGATATTGGATGCAGAGGTTTTCGAAAGAGAAGGCAAGGTATACATGACCAAAACCTGCCCGACTCATGGGGAGTGCGAAGAACTTTATTTTGGCTCCTACAAGATGTACCAAAAGTTTAGCACCTATTGGATGGACGGAAAAGGGGCACATGCTCCAAATGTGATGGTCGATAAATGTGCTTGTCCCAATAATTGTGGACTTTGTACCAACCACTTATCTCATTCAGGACTTGCTAATATGATTGTCACCAATAGATGTGACCTTACCTGTTGGTATTGTTTCTTTTACGTCAAGAAGGGGTTGGAAGGAGCGTATCTCTACGAACCTTCTCATGAACAAGTAAGAGCAATGATGAAGACTTTAAAGGCTGAACGACCTATCAGCTGGTAATTCTATACAGCTGACAGGGGGAGAGCCAATGCTCCGGGACGATATTACTGAGATAGTAAAGATCATTAAGGAAGAGGGAGTAGATCATGTCCAACTTAATACTAACGGCATAAAATTGGCATTGTCCCCTGAAACAATGCGCCAGGTTAGGGGAGCTGGTGTGAGTAATCTATATCTTTCTTTTGACGGAGTGACACCTAGGACTAATCCAAAGAATCACTGGGAGGTGCCGTATACTCTAGAATCTGCAAGAAAGTGTGGAATGACTGTTGTCTTTGTTCCAACTGTAATAAATTCAATAAATGACCATGAACTCGGAGGCATTATTAGGTATGCTCAAAAGAACATGGATGTGGTTCATGCCGTTAATTTCCAGCCAGTTTCATTAACTGGTCGAATGTCGAAGAAAGAACGAGAGAAATATAGAATAACTATTCCAGATTGCATCGAGAGGATAGAAGAGCAGACTAATGGTGAAATCCCTTCAGATGGTTGGTTCCCGGTTCCATCATGCATGCCCATGACAAATGTCATTGAGGCATTTTCAAAGAAGCCGAAATACGAATTGTCCATACACTTTGCATGCGGAGCAGGAACTTATGTCTTTGAAGACAGTGAAACCAAGAACCTAGTGCCTCTCACTTCTTTCGTTGACATTAAAGGTCTGCTAGAGTACTTTGAAGAGAAGGTTGACGAAATCAAGTCTGGCTCTAATAGGTATTGGAAAATGCTCGAAGTTTTAAGGAAGATAGGTCAATTTGTTGACAAGAGCAAACAACCGAGAGGATTGGACTTGGCCAAGATGTTCTCCAGTATATTACTGAAACGGAACTTTGACTCGGTAGGTTCGTGGCATGGCAGGTCTCTTTTCCTTGGAATGATGCATTTTCAGGATAAATACAATGAAGACTTGGAACGTCTGCAGAGATGTGACATACACTATCTGACACCGGATCTTAGGATAATACCTTTCTGTGCATTTAACGTAATACCTGAATGGTACAGGGACAGAATACAGAAGAAATACAGCATTCCGGTTGAAGATTGGGAAAAGGAACACGGACAGACCCTCGAAGCCGGTCTTTACCGAGGAACAATGAGAAGAGGAAAATCACAAGCACAGATGGGTTGCGCAATGTCAGAGATGCATAAGGCCGGCAGCAGAGCTTTCAGCCGACGACGACCACAAGGGAGTAGAACTAAGAACGGGAATGGCTGGAGCCTAGCTCTTCGATACCCTCTTTATTGTCAAATTTAGTCATCATGTCATTATTTTATGAAGGTTAGTTTCGCCGAGACGTAGATCATTTCTAATAATGAATTCGCCTCAAAATTAAAGCAGTAAAGAGAATCTTCTCTATGATGTGATTCTTCAATACTAGATGACATTTAAATTATGTATAGTGCAATTATTCGTTGACAAACGATGACAAGGAAAACCTTCCGATATCAAATGTGACGAGGATCTTGAGTTTGGAGTTTGTCATTGCTTAAATTACTAAATATGTTGGATCCAAATCAATTCATATAACCTGTTCATAAACTTGATAAAGAGCTGAACCCATCTTATAATATGAATTGGTTGTTATAGAAACTACTTCTTCTCTTGAGAGTTTTCGAAAGTTTATAATTGTTAGTACGTGTAGATCGTTTATTCCGGAAAGCTACCTCAAGGACTTTGAGGTATTTCCAGAAAGAGAAGAGGGTCCTGGAGCAATCTATATCGAAGCAGCAGATAAGGTAACATTGAAAAGAATTAGAGAAATGACATTCGTGAATGCTAAAGAAATTCTGGGTATTATCTACTCATCAAAGAGTGGGAATACCAGACTGAAATGGAGACAAACAAGAAAGAAAATAGGTAAGGTGCAAGGAGATGCCTCGTCGAATGCGCTTGTAAATATGGTTGAGTCAGGAGTGTTAACCCAAGAGTGGGTAGACAACTACCTAAGGGCTTCTCATTCACGGAAAACCTCGCAAGATATTGATCAGACTTTGCAAACAGCTGACTGCAGATCCGACCACTCCTCATTCAACATCGTCAACTTCTCAAAGCCAGCCTCCCTCACCTTCATCTTCAACTCAATCTCCTACTTCCAATAGTCAGTAAGTAGCTTACGATAGTACAATATCAACCCTCTTTGGTTGCGGAGACTGGCGTATGATCGTCAAGGAAGTAAAGGGATCAGCAGGAAAGGCGTATTTTCTAGTTCCTCAAGACGCAGATGACCTATTCAGTATAAGAAGAATACTGTCACGTGACGACCTAGTTGTAGCAAGTACCACTCGAATGATTAAACAAGAGAAAGAATATTCTCGCCCAGATAGAGGAGAGCGAATTAGTGTCAAAGTGTGGCTCCGCGTTGATAGTTTGGGATTCGACAAAATGGTTGACAGACTACGAATTAAGGGAATAATTTCCAATGCAAGCAGTGAACTCGTACCTAAAGGTTCTCATCATTCACTAACTATTGGAATAGGGGACAACATTACCATTGAAAAGAAAAGGGACTGGCTACCGTACGAGAAAAATATTGTCCATAGGTTCTCCGATACCTCACTCTATCTTCTTGTGGGTGTGGATCTTCAAGAATGCGCAGTAGCGAAATTGAGCGGAACACATCTGGGAATAGTCCCAAATATTTACTCCGGCCAAAGCGGAAAAAGATACCGCGTTCAGACCTCTAAGACTGCTGAACCCGAACAGTTCTTCGATGAAATATTTAAACTCATAAAATCACAGTTAAGCGTGGAAGATGTTGATACAACTGATAAAGTGATCATTTTTGGGCCAGGGGAAACGAAAAAACGATTATATAACTTTCTTATACGAAAGGACAAGAACCTGGCAAATTTGGCCTCTGTTATCGAAGGAATAGATGTGGCAGGCGAAGACGGGATATTGTTATTCGTTCGTTCACCTAGGATGAAGGAAGTCATGGAAAACAGCAAGATCTCGACGGTCTTGTCATTGTTAGACGATATTATGATATTCGTAAGTAAGGGGGTGAATCGATTCGCCATGGGCTTCTCTGAGGTAGCAAAAGCTGCTTCTATGCGTGCTGTAGAGTCAGTGATTTTCTCCAGCTCGATATTTGGAACTGTGGAGGAAAACGAGTTGGTTAAATTGCTAAATACGATAGAAAGTCAAGGTGCTTCAGCATTTGCTATAGACTCTTCCACGGACATTGGAATGAGAGTCTCGTCACTTGGAGGAATTGTTTCAGTTCTGCGATATCAAATTAGTACATGAGAACAGTATGAAACAGGGGGCATTTTGATTGACTCATTCTGATTAGGCTTAAGTGGCAACTATAGCGATAGAAATCCCTCAATCTTCTCTCAATACTCATTGCGTTAATTGTTCTTTTCGTTTATCGCCCACAACGCTAATTGATGTAGACCCAATTAGCCACTTCAGATAAGGCTTGGATGCTTTATCTATATTTATTTCGAGGATTTCAGGAATGTCATACGGGTGCTGTTTTTCTAGTTTATTCATTAGCTCATTGGCTTTTTTTTTGGTTGTTTTGAACAACGCAATGAACTCTTCCTCCTCGTTTAGCTTATTCTCCCACCAATACAACGATCGCACCTTTGTGTAACTTACGCAGGCACATAATTTTGCATTCACTATCATTTCATGTGCAATTTCGCGTAAAGATTTTTCATTTGCAAATGTCGAAATAATAATTCTAGCTCCTGTGGTCAAATTCTTGTTGCGAACCATAACGATGCTTCTGAAAATAACGTAATGTTATCTTATATAGGCTACTTTTTATTGATTTAAGTTATGAGATTTGTCAATATTAATAATTACCAGTCCATTCTGAATAGGTTAGCTAACTAAAGACTAATCTTTTAGTCACTAATACCATGACTTCTTGCCTTAAGTATTAGATTCGAATCATGAATCTGTAGTCTATTCCCGAAATTGAACCAAGGAAAGAAGAAGATAAAGATTGAAATGGAAGACGAAGAAGGTGGCAAATATAACCTCTCTTTAGAAGGTAGTATTTCAAAAACAAAGATTCTAAAACTATATGAATTCATGAATATGCTAGATGGGAAGACAAGGAATTACGAGGGAAGTAGTCGTGGAGAAGGTGATTACTATTCCGGTTCAAATGGCAGGTTGGATGAAAATCGGCCTGTTTCGGTAGGTGACAAGATCTGGAGCGTCGTTGCAAACAAGTTTAGTTCAAACGCTTTCACTTCATCGGATATTCAAGAAATGTTCGAAGCAGAGTATGTTGAGCCAATACAGTTGAGCATTATTTCCACGTATCTCTCGAGATATTCAGAGAAAGGAAAACTCACAAGGATAAAGAAAGGAAAAGAATGGGTGTATAGGCTGGGTAATAGGCTACCAAGTAATACTTTGTTTCGACGAGAGCAACCATTTGATGCAAGTGATTTGAACCACAATATTGCCAAATCTGCAGAAGTAAATTAGTTAGCTATCGAAGGGTAGCATGGAACAGGAATTGGCCCTAAGTTGAATGTCGATTACAATAAGTTATGTAGCTAACCAGCCTTTTATTCCACTTCCACTTTTCACACAAGTGGAATTCACGCATCTAAATTTTGTCAAAATCTCCACACAGCGACATTCTTTTCGCTATTTCGTAATTTAGCTAGTTCGTTTCAATTGTTTACAACTGAATCATAACCAATTGCGGATAGACTTCAATTTGCACCAACAACATACAACTATACAATATACAATATACAATATACAATATACAACATACAACATGGAAAAATTCACCTTCTCCCCACACGTCGTTCTCAATATCTACGACGATACATAACTCCCTCCTTTGCAGGAGGGGGGATATGTGTATCAAATAATGTAAAAAGTGGAGGCCTATTTGAAAATTAGCTTCAGATAACATTAGCATGACATGATCCGAGAACGACTCGTGACATGTTCATTGCAATATTCACCCCCCCATATACTTTTTATTCACATTAGTTATCTGAGAATCATAATGTCCGATTCCAGCCAACTTCTTGTTAGAAGAATCAAAGAGGGGACGGTCATCGATCATATCGAATCCGGAAAAGCATTAACTGTCCTGCGAATATTGAATATCATGGGTACAGAAGGCAACGTAATTACAGTTGCATTAAATGTGCCAAGCAGTAAGCACGCTAAAAAAGACATCATTAAAGTTGAAGATAGGTTTCTAAAAAAGGACGAAACTGACAAACTCGCACTTATTGCTCCAACTGCCACAATTAATATCATAAGCGATTACAAAGTGGTGGAAAAGAGAAGAATACAACTTCCTGACGCAATCATTGGAATATTTCGGTGTCCGAATCTTAAATGCGTAACCAATAGCGATGACTACATTAGGCCGTCGATTGACATTATAGATAAACAGAATATTGTCCTAAAATGCAGATATTGCGCTCGAGTGGTTGGTATCAATGAACTCTTATCTTGAGTTTCGCGGGTTATTCGTATGATGGGTTGTCAGGGATTCAGCCCCAGTTACATTACCCTAATATCAAAAAGCTTTACAAAAATAGGCAACCAGTATGCATGACTTGGGTCATGTATTCAAAGGCAAATTATCTGCGATTGAAAATATCAAGAACGATACTCGGTTAAGGATAAATAAATGAAAGGAAAAAAGATGATCGGAAATAATAAAAAGTTCTGCTCAGTTATAAGAGCGTTTTTCCCGCTATTTATTCATCCTTAGGACATCTACTTGTCCACTGTGTAGCCAGTCCTTTAGCTCTTCGTGACTTGGCTTTGCGTCGTGTTTTCCTGCCAGATGGAGGTGCAGTAGTACATAATTAACCTGATTTAACAATGGTTTGTTATTTTCATCCCCTTTTCTAGTCTTTGTCTTCAAATCGGCCGGAACAGTGGCCCACCATTCCTCATAGGTCCTCTTTGCTCCACTCTTAGGTTGTTGACCAAATCCTTTTGGTAATGTCATATTGTGAATAATAATAAATCCTGGCTTTTTAAGCGTTTATGTCTGAACAGTAACTATGAATGGTATGAAATCACCCTTATTGGATTCAAAATCTGATCACACCTCCACGCCAGGTAAGCTGCAATTGTCCTTCTACCCTAAAACGCTCGTGATACTTTTGGACCTCTCGGAAAAAAAATTATTCCAAACAATCTAATCCGACGTAACGAATTTTTTTGAGATCCGGTAACTTACTCCCATTCCAATAAAGAGAGTCAATAAACCAAGTGACGCTGTAATTAGTAAGTCTGCCTTAACATAATAGTGCATCAAAAAAGTCACGAGTATTGCTGGGACTGCCATAATTAGTGCAATTAGGCTGCTTACTCCGAACAATCTTGTCTTGCTTAATGGAGTAGATTCATCATTCCCCCCTTTCATTATCTACAAATTCCTTCCTGCCCTTACCTGAGGATGAACATGTATTTGTTCATATCCATTAGTAGCCTGGATGTGTAAAGTCGAATACTACAATCTTTCTGATTGAAAAAAAAGGCTTTTGCTGCTAAATTGTCCTCACGCATATACCATCCATATTATTTTCTTAAACAAACTGATGATGAAGCTGAAATAATTCTACGACCAATATTTATATTTCTTGGTTAAGTGAGAAATTATGATAAAAATTATATGCATTCCCCGCCCTCGAGGATTGTCTTTTCCTATAAGAATAGCAAGGTTATCTCCCCCGACGATTTAATAAAGTCGTTTTGGCTAAGCACGGCGATGGCCTTAGTTCTAGTTCTACCACCGCTAGCAATTTTTGTCGGGATAAACCACAACACGGAGGATATCCTCACTGCCTCACTCATAGGATTTGGAGTCCACTTTGTGATCCTAGCTTTCTCTGTTAGAATTTGCTCACAGTTAGAGAGACTATTCAAGTAATGAGTACCTTAGAGGGTCATCCTACCTTACACCTGTCGAAGTTGAAGGGACCTTTAGTCTCAGTCTCATTTTCCGTACTCATGAAGGGCTAGCTAAATGTTAAAATGCTAGTCACGGTACCAGTATTCACGGAGACTCTTGAGGTAAAATGAGTTCTACTGTGAGTATGCCAAGTAAGATCTTTGGCACAGTGCTATCCCATGGATTAAGAGGACGCATGTTGTCTAAGAATGAGCTTCATACACTAGCCGAATCAAGGGATATAGATGAACTCGTTACAAGAATGAAGAACACCGTATATCTTGATGCACTAGCTAAGTTACCGAAGCCTTATACAGCAGAGAAAGCGGAGAGCGCACTTCGCGAGTACCTCGTCAATGTCCATGCCAAGTTGGTAAATATCTCGGGGGGCTCAGGGATACTGTACACGTGTACTTTACAAAGTATATCACTTGGAATCTTAAATTGATTTTAAAAGGAAAGGCCTTGGGCAAGTCATACGAGGAGCTCTTACCAAAAATTAATCTCCGAGCGGAAGAGTTAGTAGGGAGGCGAGATTTGATAGTAAAAGCATTAGTTGCCCAAGACTTTGACGAAGCAGTCTCTGTCCTGTCAGGTAGTGAATTCTTTGAACAGGCATCCAAAGCAGCTGCAGCTTATAAGGAGAAAAGGGACCTGAGGCTATTTGATATCTACCTAGACCATGTCTTCTACAAGACGCTCGATAAAGCCATGAAATCTGAGACACAGGATCCAGACATAAAGAGGGTGGTCTCAGTTGATATAGATTCGTATAACGTTTTAGCGGTGCTTAGAGGTAAGTATTGGAATTTGAGCCCTGCAGACATAAATGATTTAATTGTGACTACTACTCCAAAGGTCACCAGAGAGACCCTACAAAAGCTCATGAACGCCGAAAAGATATCAGAGGCAGCTTCAGAGTTAGGGGATACAGTTTATAGGGAAATCATTCCTCAGAACGTATCCGACGACATAGATATCATTATGCAATTAGAGGCAGGCTTTGAAGGGATAGGTTTGAAACGTGTTTTTAGTGCCTTTAGATCGGTTTTCAGCGTTGCCATCATGCTTGCAGCATTAAAGCTCATAATGATCGAAATAAGGAATCTTTCAGCGATTATTTCAGGTGTAGAGCAGAAAGTGTCCCATGATCTTAATAGTCTCTCGACTTGTGACTCCTGACTGAGTCATCGTGGTCTACCATTAGGAACCCGAAGATTATCACGCTTAATTCGGTCTAATTGCACTACTTTAGCCCTTCACTCACTGGCGTAAATGAGTAAATAATGGGACGAGTGAATGAGTAAAGGGAATATTTTTTTCACTCTCTCGATTGAATCCCACCATCACTACTCGGCCTAGCAAGGACTTGTGTAGATCTTTTACGATTTCCTGCTCTGTTAGTGGCCCATAAACCTGAAAGAAGTATTTCTCGTTATGAAACGAAATATGTTGTATAATAGAGTCGGTGACAATAACTGGGTCTTTATAGAGTTTTTCTGATGCAGATCTTCCCTTCATTTCTACTGTAATCTGTAGCTGTCGTTTCAAGTATTTACTTCTGGTAAAATTGGAATCTATAGACAAAACATTCATTTTATACTGAGCAATAGCCTTGTCGAAATCGCGGACGGTCTTGCCACATAATTGCAAAATCTGTGCTGTTTCTATCTCAGAAGATATCCCTTTCTGCTTCCCGAAAATGTAAAACAACCCGATGATCTCGTCTGCGGAGATATACGGAAATTCTTTTTCACCTGCCAAAAAAGCTTTAATTCTTTCGGGAAGATCTTCTGGAAAAAGTAGACCCATGTAAGAATTGGCAAATGCGGTCAACGTGTTCATTGAGTTTATTGGCAAACACGTTTATACATTACCCTACATGATACAACTAGAATCATGTCTGCAACAAGTCCACAGAACGCTACTGTTCATATCATTGTCCATGGAAGAATGGCCTTATTTGACAAAGTTAAAGATCTCCTGGGAAAGAGAGGATTTGATTTCCAGAAGATGAAGCTGGCAAGCCTGGAGGAAGCGGGCAAAACAGGGGAATACGTTGCCATGCTGTGGCCTCCATGGGATCCTAAAGAACTCATCTTAAGTGAGATCACTAATTTGCCCGAACCATCCGATCAAAAGCAACCAGCGACTACAATGGCAATGGGTGCTTGGTCAACAGTTGGACAGAAAGAGATCTCTAGAATAGAGATTTGAAGTAGGGTTGAAACTTAGCCCGCAGTCATCCTCTACCTTGAGAGAGTTAGTCAAGCTTGGGTTGAATTGATGCTCTTCTGTAGCCGTGGCTGAAGTCTGGATCATATACCTTCGAAAATTGGTAACTTGTTGGTTTGACTACGTTACCAACAATAAATAACGCAGTCTTGGTTATGCGTGCTTTTTGAGTTTTGTCAGCAATATCTGCCAAATTCCCTGTAATAATGACCTCATCATCCCAAGTAGCTTTGTAAACGACTACCGCCGGAGTATTATCCGTATAAGCTCCTCCTTCCAACAACTGTTGGATTATTTGCTTAATCAGGTGAACGCTCAGATAAAAGGCCATAGTTGAACCATGTGATGCAAGTTGGGAAATTTTTTCTCTTTCAGGAACAGGAGTTCTGAGCTCTGCTCTAGTAATAATTACGGTCTGAGTATTCCCAGGTAATGTTAATTCCATGTTCAAAGATGCAGCAGCTCCTAAAAGGGAAGTAACTCCAGGAATCATTTTACAAGTTATTCCATCTGCTTGTAGCTTGTCAACCTGTTCTTTAGTAGCACCATAAATATTTGGATCTCCATCATGCAATCTCATAACAAGTTGACCTGCCCAAGAAGCGTCTCTCATTATTTCATAAATTTTTTCTCTATCTATCAATGAGGCGTCATACAGCATTGCATTCTTTTTCGTACATTCAAGTAATTTTGGATTTAATAAGGAGCCTGAATAGACAATCGTATCCGCCATCACCAGCAATTTTTTTGCCTTCACTGTAATAAGATCAGGATCCCCAGGACCTGAGCCGGCGAAGTAAACTACAGGTTGCCTTGCTTTTGGCTGACTCATTTCTTTTTCACAACCATTATCGAAAAATACTTTTCTCCTGTCTCAGTTACTTGCTGTAATTCTCGAAGTTGAGAAGTCCTGATTGTCTGCTCATCGACGGAGACGTTCTGAGCTATAGTTACCATCGAATCATTACTAAATCCGGCATGCGGCAACATGTGTATCACCTTGCCGAAATATCTTCCGTCTTTTAGAAAAATTACAGTATCACATGTACTTGCCGTATTCCTTACTCTCTCGATGTCATAGCATGCTGGAATAATGCCCACTGTCTGCTCACCTTCAGCCAGACTCAATTTCGCTTCGGCTGCAAAGGAGAACATAGAAGTAATACCTGGAATGATCTCGATCTCGATATCGGGAAAACTTTCTCTCAACTCCTTGAATACATAAGCCCATGTACTATACAGAGATGGATCCCCAACAGTGAGATAAACCACATTCTTTCCTGAATAGACAGATTCGGCGATCTCGGCGGCGTTCTTTTTCCAATAAACCACCAATGATTCTTTGTCCTTTTTCATCGGGAAAACCATGGTTCTGACGGTTTGGTGTTCTCTATCGATATATCTCTCAACCACACCAATAGCAATGCTTGGTTTTCCCTCCATTGAAGTCGGACCGAATATAATGTCCGCCAATTTTAATCTCTCTAAAGCCTTGATCGTAAGTAACTCTGGATCTCCTGGCCCGCATCCAATACAAGAAAGCCTCATTTTTCGAAAATGGACCAAGCAGTAATTTAAGTTACACTTTGGAATAAAGCAGATTAATGAATACTTTAGACGCACATTCAACTATCTTTCGCGTTCCATTCTAACACAAAAGAGAGAGGTGAGCCCAATTAATTAATAAAGGTTGCTCGATGGACAGATATTTCGTGCTAAATGTCACGAAGTCAGCAAGTAGGTTTGGTTGCCGAGATTATCAGAACTGGATTTCTTGCCAACATCATGGTCCCGGTCGCGACTTTCCTTGATTTTGAAATTGTGACTTGTGTCACATCTACCTCTTCAAGATTAGCACTATAAATTGTGGACAATGCTTCATACGCCGATTCTATTAGAATGGTATTAATAACTAACCGGCCGTCCGTTTGCAATTTCGATATTCCCATTTCGATAATCTTTCTTGTATTGCTCCATGTCCCCCCCACAACTATAGAATTTGCCTGTGGAAGCCTGGGCAGCGCAACTTGCGCATCAGATAAGATGACCTCTGCTTTAAATCCAAATCGACTCAAATTCAGCCTTGTTAATTCTACTGCCTTTTCATCAAAATCTATTGCGTAGGTTACTCCTCCCCTGATCTGATTGCAGATTTCAACAGTCAAGCTACCGCTACCACAACCAACATCAATTGCGGTAAAACCTTCCTTCAGCCTCATCTTGCTTATTGTTATTGCTCTAACTTCTTCCTTTGTTATGGGCACCTGCTCGGATCTTTCGAACAGCTCGTCAGGGATCCCTGGGGTATCATATTTCCAACGTAAATTTGCCAAGATTTTGGCATTTTCCCCTATTTTAATGTGCGAGACCTTGATGCAATCCTGTGTAAATAAAGATCATAAACATCAAAAGGAGGAAAATAAAGGGGAAAATGCCATTGGTTGCAAGCTTTCTCCTTTGTGGCTTCTGAACTGTTCGGCCAATCTTCTTAGATATACCATACGATAATAAATAAAAGAACAGACCGATGAGAATGACAATGCCTATCACTGTCCCTTGGTCAGTACCTGGTACTATGACCAGGCCGGCAATTACTCCTCCAATGACACCAAGTACCGCACGCATGTAATAAATTTTATCGAACATTTCCATTCTATCGACTAGGTACAATACGATTATTACAGTCTTCAAGCATCCTGGTTTAATTCCTTACGGTTTGCGTGGAAAAGTGTTATAATTGGTTGTTGGTAGAGTCACGATGAAGGTCATGGAACTATCGGGTCTTGAATTACATTGCCTAATTGAAGATATCAATCAGAAGTTAAATCAAGGATATTACGTGGGCGCTATATCCAGTATTTCACGATATTCGTTTTCCCTGAAAATGCGCCACCCTAATCTTTCTGATGTAATGGTGGTACTTTCTACAGCTGGAATATGGATGACGAGGATGAACTTCCGTACTTTCGAAGATAGTCCAATTACTAGTAGTATGAAATCAGAGATAGAGAGAGCAAAGTTCGAGGGTATTGAACAGGTAGGGGATGAGCGTGTAGTCTATCTCAAGTTTAGACATCTTGACGGCCGTTTGAGAATCATAATAGCCGAATTCTTTCGTAAGGGAAACGTAATTGTGTGCGACGAAAACAATGTGATAATTACAATTTTGAATCCGGTTGAGGTTAGACATAGGATACTTAGAACTGGTATGACTTACCAGTCACCTCCGCCCAGAGGCATTAACATATTTGATCTCTCAGTCAGTGATTTATTGGAATTGCGTGAGAAGGAGAAGGATCATAACATGGAAGTTGAGAAGTGGCTTGGCAGGAATATCTCGCTATCAAAAAAATATATCGAAGAAATAGTTGCCAGGGCCAAAATGAAGCATAGGAGATTAAGCGATACAACCCGAGAAGACATAGAAATAATCTTTGAATTGACCAGAAAGCTTGTATTTGACATATGTAATCCGTTAACGCATGAACCATTAGTGGTTTTAGACAATGCGGGACGACCAATCAGCGTTATACCCTTTCGGCTAGAATCAATATCAGGGGGCGTGGAATATGTTCCTCATGAAACTCTGATGGAGGCTGTAGATGCTGTTTTTAGTAAACTGTTGACAGAAGAGGGTTCAAGCACACGTACGATTGAATTAGATAACAAAATTGATGTTCTAGAACATGACTACAGCCAACAGAATCAAGCCGAGTCACAAGTGATTGAGAAATCCAATGCAATTAGGAAATTGGCACAGGAATTTATGACGCTTCCTAATACTGTGACTAACATCCAAGACAAGTTACTATCTTCTGTTCTAGAGAAAAACTCCTCGAAGATCGTTACCATCGCTGGTAGAAAATTTCTTGAGATAGTCGATGAATCCATACCATTCGATCCACGCCTGCCAAGAACCTCCTCCTTACTATTTGACAGAGCAAAAGAATTAGAAAGGGGTTGTCAATCGATACGAAATGCAAAATCTAGACTAGTTGACCAAATTGAGGATCTAAGGCGAAAGGCTGATCTACTCCAAAAGAAAGCTGCAGTAAAACTCCAAGTTGAAAAAGAATGGTTTGAGAGATACAGGTGGTTTATAGGCAGTGAGGGGATTTTGTGCATCGGAGGAAGAGATGCTTCATCTAATTCCGCAATTATACGGAAGCACTTAACGGATCAAGACTTGGTATTTCATGCGGAAGTCCATGGATCGCCGTTCTTTGTTCTCAAGAATGTACCGAGCAATGGCGCTGAGCAACTTCAAACAAGCCTATCGGAAGCCGCTCAGGCAACTGTATCGTTTAGTAGGGCTTGGAAGGATGGATTATCAGTTGCTGACGCTTATTGGGTCATTCCAGATCAGGTAAAGAAAGGCGCTCCCACTGGCCAGTTTCTGCCCAAAGGTTCCTTTGTCATACAAGGAAAGAGGAACTATGTCAAGGGTGTGGAAATTAAGTTGGCTTTGGGTGTGATAATCTTGGAAAAAAGATATGCCCTAATGTGTGGTCCTCAGGATGCGGTGAAAAAAAAATCAATTGCATATTGTGTACTTTTGCCAGGGGGAAACAATCCAACTAATATGGCTAAAAAATTTAAGCAGGAAATGGTGAGAATATGTACTGACGTTTCTGAAGAGTTCAAGGACCTTCTAGAGTACCTTAAGTCGATTTCAATTGACGAGATTGTTAAGACCATTCCCCACGGACAATCAAAGATTTTGATTACAAAAAAAGGCGATCTTCTAACCCAATCGATAGAAGAATTGCATTCCTAATTAAAAGCGCTAAACAATTGCTAGTCATGTCAAACTTTCAAAAATGCAAACTGACAATTTCAGTTTCTAGCAAAGTAATTAAGTAAATCATAGTCTTCATCTATTGTGGCCGAAAGGGATTCCATAAGCAAGCACCGAGATGCAAATATGACTACTAGGGTTCTTGTAAGAGATATTATGAATAGTACCGTTGTTTCTTGTCATCCCGACGACTCGGTGAATGAAATCGCCAGGAAAATGAAGGACGAGAAAATAGGCAGCATAGTGATCATGAGAAATGAAAATCCGGTAGGGATAGTTACAGATTGGGACATAGTTACGAATACGGTTGTACAGGATGTCAAGCCTAGCATGATGAAAGGATCTGACATTATGAAACAGCTTTATACTATTGAAGGGGAAGAAAGTGTTACCGAAGCAGCTCGGCAGCTGAGGCAAAAAAATATCAAGAGATTGGGTGTGGTCTATAAAGGAAGGCTTGTTGGCATTATTTCTGCGTCAGACGTTATCGCCGTAACTCCAGAGCTGGTAGACGTAGTGTCCGAGAAGGCGTCGCTGATAAGAGGGGAGATTGGCCGGCCCATAGGCAATGTATCAGGGTATTGCGATGAATGTGGCGAATGGTCTGATTTGCTGCAGTACGTTCAAGGAACTTTTAATTGTGAAGAGTGTAGAGGCGAAGCAGCAGCCGTATAGAGATCTAGCCTTTTTTGCCGACTCGATGCATGGAAGTCTGGCTCGGAAGCTTAGGATATTCGGAATGGATACCGCCTATAGTAGTTCGATTTCCGATGAACAATTACTCAGGGATTGTAGCGACCAACGACGAATTCTTTTAACATCTGATAAAGAATTATTCAAGAGATCTTTGAATAAAAGAATCGGGAGTGTACTTTTGCAAGGTCATTCAGACAAGGAAAATATGTTAAAAATCTTTGGAGAATGCAACATCAGGGAGATACTGTTTGATTCGGCATTTGCAAGATGTCCCACATGCAATCTGGAACTCGAGAAAAAAGAGAGAGGAGAGATAGATCACCAAAACAACTTAATCCCTCCAAAATCTTATCTCCTTTATTCTCATTTTTATCAATGTAGTAGATGCAGGAAAATCTACTGGGAAGGGAGTCATAAACCAGCGCTAGTTTCTCTAGCCGAATCGGTTACTCAAGAATTGTACAGGATATCTTGATCTACTTAATTGATCAAACTTTCGTTTACTATATTCATGATTCTCAGTAACATGTAGGCCAATGATTGCGTAAAATTAGGAAAAGGTTAAAATCACGTATGCCGAAGAACTTCAGACCATAATGAGTTCATCCTTGCCGCTAGAGAGGACTATTGACAAGGTTTTATCACAAAAGGAGAGTGAATTAATTTCAAAGTTAGATTCCGCCTATCAGGAATCACTGAAGAATCTAGAATCTTCTAAAAGTAAACTCAATTCTGAATACATGGCAATACTTGAAAATGCAAAGAAGCAGGCTGAAAATCTCAAGAGGCAGATCGTTGGTTCAAGTAGGCTCTCTGCAAGGAACAATCAGCTCATCCTAGTAGAGGATTCAGTCAAAACCGTTTTCGAGATGGCAAGGAAGAGATTGTTATCCCTGCACAAGGAACCGGATTATGAAAAGCTGATGAAGCAAGCCTTATTAAATAGTCTCAACGAAATCGGAAAGAACGACCTTATTATTGAATGTAACAAGACTGACTCTGGTTTGGTACGAAAACTTGTGGATTTCATTAACAAAGAAAAGGGAACAAAGCTGGCTGTGGCAGATAAGAATATTGACATCTTAGGAGGCATACGTGCCACGTCATCAGATGGAACACTGACCTATGATGATTCTATTGATTCTAGAATAGAACGGCTCAAACCTTTAATAAGGAAACACATTGTCCAAATCTTGAGAAGGGAGTGAAAGAGAAAGTTGGTCTCAAAAGGTAAAATAGTCTGGGTGAGCGGTCCAGCGGTCAGGGCCGACGGTATGTCATCTACTAAGATGTACGAAACAGTTGAGGTAGGTGAATCTAAACTAATCGGTGAAGTCATTAGACTTACCGGAGACGTAGCATTTATTCAGGTTTATGAGACAACCTCAGGTCTGAGACCTGGAGAACCTGTAGTTGGAACAGGTCAACCACTATCCGTTACTCTTGGTCCAGGGATTATTGGCCAGATCTATGATGGGATACAAAGGCCATTAGGTGAAATGGCGAAGAAATCAGGCGATTTCATCGGAAGGGGAATCGCAACAACACCAATAGATCTAAAGAAGAAGTACAAGTTTATTCCAGCGGTAAAGAAAGGAGATAATATTACTGGTGGTTCCATTCTAGGCACGGTGGATGAAACCCCCTTGCTTACTCATAGCATTCTTGTGCCTCCAAATCATCGTGGAGGGGTGATAACTAACATGGTTGGTGAAGGTGAATATGACTTGGAACAAGTTTTGGCTGAGACACAAAAAGATGGTGGCTTTCAAACAGAACTAAAGATGTACCACAAATGGCCAGTTCGACATCCTAGACCTTACACCGCAAGATATGATCCTACAGTGCCTCTTGTCACCGGCCAGCGCATTATTGACACATATTTTCCCATCGCAAAGGGAGGGACCGGAGCCATTCCTGGTGGTTTTGGAACTGGCAAGACTGTAACACTACATCAGATAGCAAAATGGGCTGATTCAAAAGTTGTCGTTTACATTGGATGTGGCGAACGTGGAAATGAAATGACCGAGGTATTGGTGGAATTTCCTCACCTTCTTGACCCGCGTTCAGGCAGGCCATTGATGGAAAGAACAGTTCTCGTAGCGAACACTAGTAATATGCCCGTGGCCGCCCGGGAAGCTTCTATTTACACAGGTGTGACTATTGCCGAGTATTACCGTGACATGGGTTTTGACACTGTCCTGGTCGCTGATTCCACAAGTCGGTGGGCTGAAGCTTTGAGAGAAATGTCAGGACGACTTGAAGAGATGCCTGCTGAAGAAGGTTATCCTTCTTACCTTGCGTCAAGGTTAGCCGAATTTTATGAACGTGCTGGGCGAGTTAGGTCTTTGGGTCTGCCAGAAAGAAGCGGATCCGTGACACTGATAGGAGCTGTGTCTCCTTCAGGAGCCGATTTCACGGAGCCCGTGACTACACATACCATCAGGTTCATCAAGACGTTCTGGGCGCTGGATACGAGACTTGCATACTCAAGGCATTATCCTTCGATTAACTGGATGCAGTCCTATTCGGGGTACTTGGAGGATGTTGCCAAGTGGTGGAAGGAGAACGTGAGCAGTGAATGGTTTGAGTTGAGAGGAGAGTCATATCACATTTTGCAGAGAGAGGATACGCTAAAAGAAATCGTGAGGCTTCTTGGACCGGAAGCGCTTCCTGACGAAGAAAAACTTATCTTAGAAGTTGCACGAATGATAAAAATAGGAATTATTCCAGCAAAATTCCTTCGACACGGTTGATACCTATTGTAGTCCACAAAAGCAGGTGAAATTAGTCAAGCTAATGGTCAGATTTTACAAGGAGGCACTTAAGGCCTTAAGAGAGGGAACTTCCCTAGCCGATATAAGGGCAATGCGAATAATTACTCCCTATTAAAAGCAAAGTTTGAGATTCCTGACGAGGAGGTACAGCGACTAGACGGCCTCGAAAACGAAATGAATGAGCAGTTTAAAAAACTGCAAAGTAAAGAAGAGGTAAAAGTGGTTGTCTGAATCAGCTGCCATCGAATATACTAAAATAGCCGAAATTAAAGGTCCTCTCATAATCATTGATGGGATCACTAAGGCGTCCTTCGATGAGCTAGTTGAAATCGAGACTTCAGATTCCGACAGAAGACTCGGCAGAGTGCTCGAAGTCGGCCACGGAAAGGCTGTGGTGCAGGTATTTGAAGGTACTACGGGCCTAGCGATCAGTGGAACGAAAGCTAAATTCTTGGGTAGAACCATGACTATGCCAGTTTCTCCGGAACTCTTAGGTAGGGTATTCGATGGACTCGGCCGGCCTAATGACGGTCTCCCCGATCCTATAGCGGAGAAATTCCTCGATGTAAACGGGGAGCCAATGAACCCTGAACGAAGGGAATATCCTACCTCATTCATACAAACAGGGGTCTCTGTAATTGACGGTATGCTTACGCTCGTCCGTGGCCAGAAACTTCCGATATTCTCTGGCTCCGGAATGCCACATAACATTGTGGCCAGCCCAAATAGCTAGGCAGGCAGCTGTTGTAGGAACAAAAGAAGATTTTGCCGTAGTCTTCGCAGACCATTGGAGTTCAATATTCGGAGGCTCAATACTTTAAACGAAGTCTCGAAGAGTCTGGCGCCCTGAGACGAAGCGTATTATTTCTTAATCTAGCAGATGATCCTGCCATCGAGCGAATCATAACCCCTAGGGTAGCTCTTACTGTAGCCGAATATCTGGCCTTTGAATTGGGAATGCATGTGCTAGCGGTATTGACAGACATGACTAACTATGCTGAGGCATTACGTGAAATTAGCGCTGCAAGAGAAGAAGTCCCTGGAAGGAAAGGATATCCAGGCTATCTGTACACCGATTTGGCAAACAACTACGAGCGTGCTGGGCGTATACGAGGCAAAAATGGCAGTGTAACTCAGGTGCCGATACTATCCATGCCCGCTGATGATATAACGCACCCTATTCCGGATCTTACTGGTTACATTACTGAAGGTCAAATAGTGTTAGGAAGAGATCTCTTCCGAAAAGGCGTGTATCCGCCTGTGAACGTTCTCATGTCCCTTTCAAGACTTATGAAAGACGGTGTTGGGGAGGGAAAAACGAGATCGGATCACATGGAAGTTGGTAATCAGCTATACGATGCTTATTCTCGAGCTCAAGAAGTAAGGGCTCTTGCTGAAATCGTAGGAAGATCAGGACTGACCGGCGTAGACCTCAAGTATTTGGATGCAGGCGATATGTTTGAGAATCATTTTCTAAAACAAGGACAAGACGAGAATAGGGGATTAGAAGAGACACTTTCAAGGGCATGGGACATACTCTCAACTTTACCAGAGGGAGAGCTCACGAAGATAAAAGAAAAGCATGTGAGACAATACTACAAGGAGACAAAATGAACTTTTAATCATGTCATTTGGGGGAAGGGTTACTGCTACAAAGATTGAACTAATCAAGATCCGTCGTTCCATGCAGGTAGGAAAGATGGTTCACAAGATCCTTGATGATAAACGGGAGGTTCTGTTAAAAAAGATAGACGAAATGATCGAGGAGGCTAACAAGGCCAGAGGGGACATCTGGTCACCATTAGCGGAGATCTACTCTGCCGTATATGATTCCTACATGTCCCTTGGAACAACAACGCTAGAATCAATTGCTGATTCTACTCCCAGTATCATGGAGGTTGAAGTAAATGTACGTAGAGTTGTGGACGTAAGGATCCCGACTCTCCACGTTAGCAATAAACAGGGGGGGCAGGAATTATCGTATGGTTTCGTGGAAACCAACGCTTCGGTAGATAAAGGAGCGAAACTAATAAAGAATATACTCCCACAAATTTGCAAAGCGAGCCGAATACGAGAATGCAATATTTAGTTTAGCAAAGGAACTCGAGAGAACTCAGAAGTTGATTAACGCGTTGGAGTACGTGATAATTCCACAGTATGAGAATGCGATAGCATTTATCCGGGCTACTCTCGAAGAACGAGAAAGAGAAGATTTCGTGAGACTCAAAAAAGTTAAAGCAGTACTAGAAAGGAAAAAGCTTTAATACTGTCGGGATTGTTTTGGGAACTCATCGGGAAATGAGCGAGAATATTATCACAAGCTTTTTCGAGGAATCAAGAGATGTTCTCAAGAAAGAATATGAAACTATGGTAGAGCAAACGAAAGTGATGCTTGGTGAATGTAAACGCAAAGCACTCTCCAAAATATAGTTCATTTATCCTGGTTTCTTGGTTAGTAACAATCCTTTGTAATTCTTTTTAATATATAGAATTATCCGTTTGCCGAGATATCATTAAATAGGGCGTCCCATCTCGAACCCCTATGAAGAAAGGAAAGGGAGGACGTATTTTTATCCCGGTTATCGTGGCTCTGACCACAATAACTTTCATAACCGTAAGTTCCATGGGGTCTATAGCACATGCTCAGGAAGAGGCTGCTGCTGGTGATGCAAGCTCGTTCAAATTGATAGGTGCAGGAATGGCGTTTGGTTTGGCCGCTCTTGGCGCGGGTATCGGACTTGGTTACGTTGGAGCTGCCGGCTTAGCAGCAATTAGCGATAATCCTAAAATGCAGTCCAGGGTTTTCATCATTGTAGGTATGGTAGAGTCAATTGCAATTTACGGAATCGTCATGATGTTCATCATACTCGGTCAAGCGTGACCTAAATCAGGAGATTCCTGATCGGCGCCTCTATCTGAGAGGATAACGGATGGACTGGGACTAAATGGGAACCGCTAAATTACTAAAAACCACGCTCGTTCTACCTAGGACTGAGACGCAGCAAGTTGTAAGCAGACTTGCTCAACTTGAATGGTTTCATTCATTACAACATGCATCTGAGTACGTTAACCCCTATTATGACGACCTATTATTGAAGGCGCAGAGGCTCTTCCAAGAAATTGATGATGTAGTCAAGGCTTTGGGAGTACCTCTAGAAACGGGCGTAATGGATACGATGTTTAAAGGTGCTCCGAAGGAGCACACATCCTACGAGATTGAAGATATTCAAGGCTTTATAGTTGATTTGGAGGGGAGAAGTGCTGCTCTCCTGGATGAGCCTAAAAGGATTCTTTTGGAACAGAATCAGGTATCAAAACAGTTGGAGGAATACCGTACGATAGCTTTGACCTTGGAAATGGCAGCGGATTTGAATTTAGATCTTCGAATTTTCTCTAAATTGAAAATATTCTATGCTGCAACTTTTATCATTGAAAATAGCGACCAAGACGAGATCAAGAAAAGCTTGGGAGATCTGCCGATGCAGATTGTTAAATTAAATGAGCACAAATCTGCCTTAATCATTTTTGGTTCAGCTGACAGCGACGCTGATAGAATAATCAAAGTTCTGAGAAGCTTCGGAGTGCACCCCTTGCAAGTACCCCCTAACATGCCCCAGAATCCTCATTTGGCATATGCTGAGTCTAAAGCCAAAATAAAGGAATTGGAGAAGCAAAGTACAGCTCTAAGCAAGAAGGTTGAGAAATTGAAATTATCTCTCACTACGAAGCTACTATCATTACACGAAGCTTCTCAAGTGGCAAAGGATGTTTTAGAAGCAACTAGGAAGCCAGGTGGCACCAAGAATTTCGCTATGATTGAGGGCTTTATCCCTGAGCAAATGCAAAATATATTCAAGAATTTGACAAGCGACTACGTTTCCGTGATGGATGTTCCTGAACGCTTGGCTACTGATGAAAGTCACGCTGAAGATCACGATGAGAAGCTTCCTACGCTCCTAAAAAATAAAAAGTATATCCGTACTTTCGAAATCATTACAGAGACACAGGGATTACCTAACTATGACGAGAGAGACCCTACGTCCATTATTGCCTTCGTGTGGCCTCTGTTCTATGGATTGATGTTTGCAGATTTAGGACACGGCATATTGCTCTTTGGTCTAGGGATGCTTTTCAGATACCGCGGCAACGGATCTCTTACCACATGGGGAACTTTAATAGCGGCGAGTGGAGCGGCCGCAGCCATTGCCGGCCTGGGGACGGGAGAATTATTTGGTTTTCATGCTATAGAGCTACCGATTCTGGCGCCCATTGCTGAACAATTAGGATTTGTGGGAATGTTAAGTGTGTCAGAGCTAACCTTTGAAGAGGTAGTCAAGATTTTGGAAATATCAATTGCTATAGGGGTGGTGCATATCTTGCTGGCTTTCTTCCTGAGGCTCTGGGCAGATATCAAAAAACATGATAAACTTATGATCTATTATCATGATATCCCAACTATAGTACAATACTTTGCGGTGGTAAGCCTTATCCTCGCAGCAATAGGTTCTGGATATGATATCATCGGCATGTTCGGCATTACAGGAGTCACCCATAACGAACCAGTGCCTTGGCTGACGGTCGTTTTCGGAGACTGGGTCACCGTAGACTTGGTTGCAAAAGTAGCCCCCCTTGTAATCATTGGTACTGTGATAACTATGATCATCGGTGGCATGAAGGAAGAGAAACACCTCAAGAAACTTGGGAAGGATGAGGGTGGTGGATTGGTGGGTATAGTGGTGGAGGTGATAATGGTACGAATCATTGAAATGCTTTCAAACACAATAAGTTATTCTCGACTCGGCATAATGCTATTGGTTCATGCCGCACTGCTTGTAACGGTTATCGATTCATTCGAATCGTTGGGTGGCACAGTTGGAGGATATGCTGTCCTTATCGGCGGAAATATTGGTATAATGTTGATCGAAGGATTGATAGTATACATTCAAACAATTAGGTTACACTTATACGAATGGTTTCCTAAATGGTATATCGGCCAAGGTATTGACTTCAAACGCCTCGTTCCCAAGATGCTCTATTCCAAATTTGTATGGCAGACTAGAGCCATTGATCATAGCTTGGACTATAATCGGGTAGGGGATAAGAGAAGCTCTCGCGAAGAAGTAATTGGGAGGTCATGATAGCAAAATATATTCAGCTAAGGTCTTTGACGACGACCTAATAACTACCACCAATCGTAGAGCTAAATCAAGATTTGTTGGGGTAACTAACAGCTGTATTTTCTTATCAACAATGTATAGATTAATGTATGGGGCTGAGCCTTGTCTCCAAGTCGATAGCTGCTGCAATCCTGGTCACCAGGTCACGTATGACTAGTTATGATTCCTTTAGAGATTGTGACCTATGTACCAATGTTCTTTGGTGATTTTTAAGTTGCTAGAGAATCCGATTGCAGTTTTTGACTCGGGCCTGGGTTCCTTATCTGTAATAAAACAATTACGCAGGCAATTACCGACTGAAAATCTATTGTACCTTGCAGATGAGCAACACTTTCCATATGGTAACAAGACAAGGCAAGAACTTCTAACCATAATCCTTGATATCCTACGATATCTTGATCGATATAAGCCAAAATTGGTAGTTGTTGCTTCAATTACTCCTTCAGTTCAGATTCTAGAAGAAGTCAAACGCTTATCTAAAATGGGCGTCGTGGGAATTATCCCTCCACTCAAGACCGCCTCTAAGCTCACGAAGAAAAAGCATATTGGAATATTGGCTACCGCAAGTACGATTAAGAGCAGAGAGTTGGGCGATTTGATTAAGTCCCAAGTCCCACAGAATATACTTGTAACCAGATTTGATGCATCAGAAATTATAAGCTTGGTTGAGAATGGTGAATATATCACCAATGAGCGGAAGACATTTGATGCAATTTCTAAAGCAATAGAGTATCGCGAAGATCTTGAATCACACATAGATGTGATGGTTTTGGCAAGTACCCACCTACCCTTTGTCTCGAATTATCTCGTCTCTTTACTGCCAACCATCAGGTTGATTGACCCTGTAAAACTTCTCGCAAATGATGTAAGGAAATATCTATCTACCAATCATATGGCCAAAAAGAAAGGGGTGGGTCGAACTGAAATTCTAATTACGTCGAACAAATCTAGATTTGAAGGAATAATTAGAGAATTAGGCATTAGAGAACCAGTAAAGGAAATCTTTCTTGCCCTCTAAGGGAAACGACATTCCAATACCTCTAATCGCTGTGAAAATTGGCAGATTGCTTGAACCATTTCAATAGAACCACTATGAATATGAATATTAGGTAGATTTACCTTAGACTAGGACTTACTAGTCCTGTATGGATCTGAGAATCGTTTTCTTGGGCACTTCAGCAGACCACCCCAACTGATGATCGAGGACTCTCTTCTATCGCAATTGCTCGAGGAAATGAGATTCTTCTTTTCGATGCGGGGGAAGGTATGCAAAGAAATTTTGTAAGATCAAGTCTCCGGATGAATTGCAAAATGAAAGTCTTTGTCACCCACATGCATGCCGACCACTCACTGGGAATCCTGGGATTACTCCAAACACTATCGCTTAATGGCAGGACCCTACCTGTTGATATCTATGGTGAACCAAGACTCGCAGAATTCATAAAGTTTAGTACAAGACTGATTGGTTTCGGGCTTTCCTTTGATGTAAATCTTCACAATATAGAATCTGAGGGATTGCTGGTTCGTGAGGATGATTATGAAGTAACATGTTGCGAAGCAGATCATAATGTACCTGCTTACTCATTCTGTCTGACAGAGTTGGATAGACCTGGGATTTTTGATATCAAAAGAGCCGTACAATTAGGAATACCAGAAGGGAAATTATACAAACAGCTTCAGTCAGGGATGGATATTGTAATCAACGGAAGTATAGTAAGATCATCTGATGTGGTAGGGTCAAGACGCCCTGGGAGGAAGATTGGAATCTCCGGTGATACAAGACCAACCGAAAAGCTTGGTAAATTTTTCGAAAATTGCGATCTACTCATTTTTGAGTCAACATATGGTGAAGGGCTCCGACATAAGGCGATCGAAAACTTTCATGCTACTGCTGCCGAAGCTGCAAAGCTAGCGAATCAGTTTGGTGCTAGGAAGCTTGTATTAACTCATTTTAGTACCAGATACCGGCAGAGCAGTCAATTGCTCGCAGAAGCGCGTCTCATCCATGAAAACGTAGATGATGCACATGATCTGAAAATAATACACCTCCCATACCGTCAATGATTCCTCTGAACAACTTCGAGCCAACTCGATATTTAATAATTCTATTACAAATTTATAACTGGAGCATACCATTCTTTGCAGGGGATGAAGTGAATAATCGCTGCTCCAGGCAGAGCCAGAAGCTATGATGACCTCGCGACGAACAGACCCCAAACAACTAGGTCTAGGTCCAAGTCTGCATCAGTTCCAAGCATGACTTCCGTAATTAGTCACCATGTAAAGCAATAGAGCTTCAATTGCAGTTGTTTCAAACTCTTTTCAATAGATTGACCGGACATTCTAAAAATAATGACCTTTTCAATCCACAACATATACATTATTCATGGGACACTATTTCTTAAAATCTTGGAAGAATTAGTATACAATTATCCTCTTTACAGACCCCCTTCTGAGGCAAACTCAACGATCTTACAGGTCACGTTGGGATGCTCGTTTAATCACTGCTCATTCTGCAGCATGTACCGAACAAAATCCTATCAAGAGAGGTCATTAGAGGAGATCAAGTTCGAAATAGATTTGGTTTCCAGATACCAACCCCTAACCGAAAAAATCTTTCTTGCCGATGGGGATGCATTAAATGTTAAGACCGAAAGGTTGGTTGAAATATTAGACTATTTGAATCTCAAATTTAAGAGTCTTAAGAGAATTTCATGCTATGCAATGCCAAGGAATCTGATCCAGAAAAAGGACTCAGAACTTGAACGGTTACGAGATCGAGGATTAAGCATGTTATATGTTGGGATAGAGAGTGGCAATGACGTAGTGCTGCAAAAAGTCACAAAGGGTGCATCTTCCTCAATGATTATTGAGAGTTGTGAGAAAGCAATTGATCACCAATTCACACTCTCTTGCATGGTCATTCTCGGCTTGGGCGGCAGAACATATACTGATGCACACATATCTGATACCGCCAAGGTTGTGAGCCAAATTAGCCCGCACTATCTTGCCGCTCTTAACCTCCAACTCGACGAAACCGTTCGTACTGAGTTCATGTTCAAGTTTAAGGAGCCATTTTCCTGGTTAACTGATTTGGAGATCTTGAATGAACTAGAAAGGCTAATTGTGCTTTTCAATCCGATTAGAGAAGTAATCTTTAGAGCAAACCATGCTTCAAATGTATACAGTATTGGCGGGACTCTACCATCTGAAAAATCAAAGCTTCAGAGACTAATTCATGAATTGAAAAGTCACCCTGAAATGTTAAGACCAAAGATTGTTCGAAGATTCTGACCATGTGCGGGTATTCGGTTATTGTTCTGCCAACTTTAACTTCTAACGTCGTAGCCGAAGAAAACGTAGATGACTAAATCATAACACCAAAAAACGCTATCCTTTCAGAATTTAAGAAAAAACAAATAAAAGGAATTTTTGAGTAGTCAGTCACGTTACCAGTGGTGCTTTTCGTCCGGAATAAGACCTATCTGCTCACGCTCGAAGTAAGTCTCCAATTCTTGAGTCCATTTTTCTTTAGCCGAACCTCCTCCAAGTCCCTTTCGTCTGAGCCAAAATGCAATTACACTCAGGAGGAAAACTGCGAAAAGCATAGTCCCAAATATGTATACCATTACATCGAAGAACAATGGGTCGTATGCTGGTCCTACTTGTTTCAGAAGACTCTCCAATCCGGTGCTGAACATTCCCACAAGGCTTAGAATGGCGCTCATATTACGATATAATCCAAATAAAATCTATGATATATACATTTTGGTTCACACCGCCGGATCAGCAATAGATATAACGAAATTACTACATTTGCTCAGACCCGATAAATACGTATTTCTAGCAAAAAAATGCCCTAGTGTATGTATTAAAAAGTAACTAATCTTCAAAAAGAAGGAAAGGTGTTGTTTAAGTATTTCTATCTATTTTGATTTCTTTTCATAGCTTCAAGTTCATCTTTGTATCTCTGAGCTTCTAACTTCCAATCTGGTTCACTATGCCGTGTAGATTCTGTAGTGGCGGCCCTTCTCGCCCCTCTGGACTTTGCGAAGAATGCACCTGCCACCCCTCCGAATATTACTACAAGTATTATAATAAATAGTACAGTGCTGTCAAGGGTAGCGCTAAGCATAGAAGTACCGGAGCCGTATGCACCTTGCTGCTCAGCAAGTGATGTTTTCTCTCTAGCAAGTTTCAGCTGCTCCTCAATACTGCTTGATGTGGTTCCGGCGCCCCCGCCGCCTGTGTACTGCGCATTAGCTGTCTGAATACCAGGCAAAATAAATGCAGCTGCCATGAGTACTGCCATAGTGGATAGAGCCGGTAGGTAGGCTTTATTCATATGTTCAGTTTTCGAATCTCGATTATTTAACTTTTTTGTAAAGTTCAGTTCGCTCTTCAATGTCCGTAACATTTAGATGTCGACCCTCAGAACGTTGTCTATCAATGGCACGAATGCATGCACATACTCGCGGCAAGTCTCATTCAACCCGTCCTACGTCCAAGAGTGTGCCTACTTGGGTTAGCATCAGTCATTCAGACCTTACATCTATTATCATCAAAATGTATAATGAAGATGGCTTAACTGCTTCCCAGATTGGTATCATTCTCAGAGATGAGTATGGGATACCACTAGTGAAACCAATTTTGGGAAAAACCATAACCGATGTTTTGAGAGAGAACGGTGTTAAGCAGGATATGCCAGAGGATCTAGACAGGTTAGTGAAAAAGGCCCTTGGTTTACAAAGGCATCTCAGAACTCACAACAGCGATAGAAGAAACGTTCGTTCCCTAGAACTGATTGAATCGAAGATACATCGTCTATCAAGATATTACAAGATAAAGGACAGAATCGACAAGAATTGGAAATATGCTGCGGTTATAGCACAGGCTCAATAGACTCACGACTTCTCGATGAACCCACGAAATAGGCTAGATGATGATCTCAAGTCTATTTCAGATATTATTGGGGACCTCGTAAGAAAAGAGGGTAAGTTCCTTATTCTATCGAGCCCATCCCCAGATGGAATAGCAGCAAGTAGTATAGTCTTCCAAACTCTTGCAAGATTAAACGCCAAATGCATATTGAGAAGCACTTCGAGTATAACAGATTCTTTACATATTGGAAACTCAGTTTCCAATGAATATGATTTATGCTTGCTGTTAGATTTCGAACATGAGTCAGTCGAAAAGCTTGACAAGAGCCTTCAAAACAAGTGGTTGCTGATCAGGCACCTATCAGATGAGATAGTTCCCGAAGCTAACAAAGCATATGACCAACGCGTTCTGAACATTAATAGGTACGAGCTCAATGGCTGGTCAGAAATAACCACTGCAGGGATATGCTATCTATTGTCGATAGCATTAGACACTAAAAATACAGATCTTTCTGTGCTGGCTGTACTTTCTTCGCTTGGCGAGAGACAGGATTGTGGAGAAGGTAGGTCACTTTTGGGAATAAACGCTGAAATAGCCAAGGTTGGTGAATCCCAAGGTCTGCTGCAAAGCCAACCAGACGACCTTCTCATAGTAGGACACGAATGGAGGCCAATACACGAAGCAATCGCTTTGACTCGTTTTCCATACATTGAAGGATTAACATGGAATTTAGAGAGGGCTAGGTCAATAGTGGAAAATTCTGGGATCAAGTTGAAGGAAAATGGGAAATGGCGAGTCTTCACCGATCTTCTGGATCAAGAGAAATGGTCAATCTATGAAGGGATTGCAAAATTCGTTGCCACTAATTCTGGCGCAGAGGTATATTCCTTTAGAAGGTATACGTGGGATCAGCTACACCTTACTTAAGGAAGACAGGGGAACTCCACTTCGTGACGCGAGAGAGTATTCAGATCTCCTCAGAATTTGCGGTAAAGCGCAAAAATCGGGAGTAGCAATATCAGTATGCCTTGGTGACCGCTTCAAGATGCTGGAAAAAGCTGAAGAAACAGTCGATCGTTATCTTGACATTCAGAGAAGATCTTTAAGCACTATATTCGCAGAGAAATGGAGGATTTGGGTTGACAGAGACATGGTCTTCATGAACGGGGAAGGGGCGGTGGCAGAGAATTCCCTCGAGGATATCATGACTCTTCTTGAATCCTCCCCACAATTCTTGCGCAAGATCATTGTTGGCAGGACGGTTACACAAACAGGTGCATACAAGTATTGTTGTCGAGTCAGTGACTTGCCTAAATTCACAGAGTTGGCATCAGCGATACGGAAATGTTATGGCGTTTCTAATGTATTACCCCATCCATTTGAGCCCTATGTGCTGTGTTGCGAAGTCCTTCCTAGCGATTTAGAAAACTTTGTCTCATGTTTGAAGGCTGCACCCAGGACCAGTGAATATGCAAGAGCCTCTCGTTGATAAAATCACTGTATATATAGAACTAGATCTAGAAGATGAAGGCAAAAGAGATGCAATAATGAAATCACTCGTTGCTGATAACATCAATTTCCCACCCGGCTTAGAAATGCAAATGCATTCTCTTTCAGAGAACATACTTTCGATAGAGTTCCATAGCGATGGTTCTATAGAGACGATTTCCAATACAGTAGACGAAGTCTTGAGTCATATTTCGATTGGGAAAATGGTGTTAAATGATGATTGATCCTCGACTACTAAAAGACGATCCAGAACGGATACGGCAAATGCTTTTTCAAAGAAATCTGTCTTTTCCATTAAATGAGTTATTGGTGCTGGATAAGAGAAGACGCACGCTAATTTCCGAGAGCGATTTGTTAAGACATCGAAAGAATGTGATCGCTCAAACAATTGCGAGAAAGATGAAAACTAGAGTGGACAGTTCGGAAGAGCTCAGGGAGATGAAATCCCTTGGCGATAGAATCCTCAAACTGGGTAAAGATCTTGAAGAAACAGATTCAAATTTCAAACATTTGATGATGAGTCTACCTAATCTGGTCAGTAGCTCTGTACCTGTAGGTGCGAATCAGCGAGATAATGTGGTAGTTAGATCGATAGGAACACCTAACAAGTTCGATTTTGCACCTCTTGATCACGTTGATCTCGGAACAAAGTTGGATCTGTTTGATTTAGAACGGGCTGCAAAAATTTCTGGCTCTCGTTTTTACTTCTTGAAGAATGTGCTGGTAAAGCTGAATATTGGACTCCTCCAATTTGCTCTGGATTATTTGCAAGATCAAGGATACATACTTGTGCAACCTCCTTACATGATAAGAAGAGAGCCAATGGAAGGTGCTGTTATATTGGACGATTTTGAACATGTCATTTACAAAATCCATGGAGAAGATTTACACATGATTGGCACCTCCGAGCATGCGATGGCGGCAATGCATATGGATGAAATTCTAGAAGGAGCTTCTCTCCCGTTAAAATATGCTGGTATTAGTCCGTGTTTTAGAAAAGAAGCTGGTGCGCACGGGAAAGATACGAAAGGCATCTTTCGAGTGCATCACTTTGACAAGGTTGAGCAATTTGTATTCACACGTCCAGAGGATTCAGAAAAAGAGCATCAGAAAATGGTAGAATTGGCCGAGAAATTTTATGAAAAATTGGGAATCCCAATTCGAACTGTACTCCTGTGTACGGGGGACATGGGTAAGACCTCCTCAATAACTTATGATATAGAAGCTTGGATGCCAGGACAAGACTGTTATAGAGAGATAGTCTCGAGCTCGAATTGTTTAGACTATCAGTCTAGAAGATTAAGAGTAAGATTTAGAGATCGCCCTGATGAAGAGACTCGTTTGGTTCATACCCTAAACAGCACTCTGGTCGCGACCGGAAGAACATTAGTTGCAATTATTGAAAACTTTCAGCGCGCTGACGGAACGATAGAGGTTCCCGATCCCTTGAAGAAATTTGTAGGAACTGACGAGATTTCCGCCCAATAAAAGTTTCAAGAATTTAACGACGATTATTTTCTAGATAATACTCTAGTTAGTGATATGAAATACAAAAATGAGGGAAGTTAGTTTGCGTGTGTGACTTCTAGATCACTTGCCACGGTCTCGTTGCAAATGTTACGCCTAAGCCTGCTCCTATCACCATTACTTGATATATCACATTCGTCCATGGAACCGGTTTGAATATCGGTTCGCCTGTCACTTGAACGGTTTGTCCTGGACCAAGTCCTGGGCCAATGGTCTGAATATTGAGCTGTGTATGGACATGATAAATACCTGGTTCCAACGCTCTGACGGTTAGTGAGTATGGAATTGTTGCTTCTGGTTCGATGTCAAAGACGTTGCCGGGTGGATCACGAGCTATGAACTCCCATCTGTTGCCTGCATTTGTTGATTCACTGAAAAGCGACAACCACGCTCTAAGTGGTCTGTTCACCAAGCTCTGTAGTGTACCAGTTACCGTTAGCTCATCACCAGTCTGAATTGTCTGACCAGAAAAAGATTCATCTTGAATTCTCACAAACCTACTCTGGAGTTGGGCCTGAACACCATGTCCCTCTACAGAAGGCATAAATGCGAATGCACTAGACATTACTAATACCGCAGCCAATCCTGTCAAGACTATAGCCTTGTTAATCATTTGTAGTTTCTAAGCGATACCAGAAGAAACAAAGATATATATTTTGCTGTAACCGATGAGCCAACTTAAGGCTCCTGCTTGAAGTAATCCTTAGTTTTTGATAAAGTCCTCAAAATGGATTCATAATTGCTTAAGCAATCCCTTTCAATGTAACTGATCCGGAATGTGGGATCTATTTCCGCAACCCGTATTAGTAACAGCAAAATTTAAAAAGGAAAGGACTCATCAAATATTGTATAAGATGACATTACCAAAGGGATTCGGACCTGGTGGAAGACGAGTTGAAGGTGGCGGTAGTAGGGACGACATAGAAAAGATGATTGGGCGCAGAGTCGAAAATATGAAAGGTATCTTAGTTCTAGGCCTTGCATTGTGCTGGGCTGCAACAGCTGGTGGTGTTTACGTAGGCGTAACTGTTTATCCTTGGGCCTATCCCTTGCCAAGTGGAATATATGCCCTATCTGTGCTTACTGTTATCGAAGCTCTAGGCTTCTTCTGGATGTGGAAGATCTCAACAGAAAAACCTCTACGTCCGTACTGATTTATCTTCTATATTTTTTAGCAACAAATTGCGTGTTGCAATCTAACTTTATTTATCTCAAAATAATTTTTGTGAGTAGATAAATTTTATATATAACCTCTAGGAGAAAGTTGTTAATGGTCTGGCTAAGACGTACAACGCATTATCTGTTCATAGTTGTCGTAGCTGTTAACAGCACGCTGCTGACTATTAATGCAGGAGACTACATATTCTACACTGATTGGGCTTGGACTTCATTCGTCGTGTTCTCCATAGCGCAATCAACGATGCTTGTTGTAGGTGCCATCTATTACATGTTGTTTACGGGAGTGCCAGGGACTGCGACCTACTACGCCACTATAATGACGATTTATACTTGGGTTGCGAAAGGGGCTTGGTTTGCTCTTGGATATCCATACGACTTCGTTACGGTACCGGTGTGGATACCATCTGCAATGTTGCTGGACCTGTCTTACTGGGCAACAAGAAGGAACAAACACGCGGCGATACTAATAGGGGGAACATTGGTTGGACTTTCAATACCAATGTTTAACATGATCAACCTATTGACCATACGCGATCCGCTAGAAATGGCATTCAAGTATCCTAGGCCAACACTGCCTCCATACATGACACCAATCGAACCACAGGTCGGTAAATTCTATAATAGTCCAGTGGCCTTAGGAGCTGGCGCGGGAGCCGTGCTATCTGTGCCAATAGCGGCTTTGGGTGCAAAACTCAATACGTGGACTTACAGATGGATGGCCGCTTGGAGTAAGTGGGACTAAGCCAAATTCAGCCAATCCTTTTATTTTTTCTTTTTCGTTTAAGTAAGATTCACTTATTTTCTCAAATTGCTTCGAACATTCGTAGTTAGTTATAGTCACAATCCAATGCGTGTTGATCAGAAATGGGTGAAATTAGGAATCAGGCACCGTGCTTAAATTACAATTAGAAAAGAAATGGGGGCTATATGGATAGCTAGCTGACTTACTCTCAAAATATCTAGTAAGTTGGAGATATCAGAGCTGGGTCTACCTCCAGCTAAGAAGACTCTTTGTTTTGACGGCGGATTTTTAACATAGTCGGGGATCTTTCGGCGATCCTCTCCTCATAGGTCGGGACCATTTCGTTTTGGTAGAATATGCCAATAGGTATTCTTCTGCCCCATTCATATGACTTCAAGATTGCATTGGACATCTTACTATCTGCTTCATTTTCTGAGTGAACTATTCCATCATATCCTTCTCCTTCGAGTTTATATGTTCTTGGAACCTGTTTTCCCGTTTCTGGATTTAGATTATCCGATCCCTGATACCACTCTCTGGTATTGATATCGTTGTAAGTGGGACAAGGTTGTAATACATCCAAGTATGCTAAACCTTTGTGCGAGATGCCTTGTATTATCAAATCTTTGAGGTGTCGAACGTCATATGAGTAACCTCTAGCGATAAACGTGAAGCCGGATACAGCTGCAAGGGCAAGTGGATTGACTGAATTATTAGAATTTGGTAACGGAAGGGATTTAGTCTTCAAACCTAACTTCAACGTGGGTGAGGCTTGCCCTTTTGTTAATCCGTAAACTCCATTATTAAAAATGATGTATAGCATGTCAACGTTTCGTCTGCCAGCGCTAACGAAATGACCAGCACCTATTCCCAACCCATCTCCATCACCTCCGACAGGCTATCACTTCTAGTTCCGGATTACAAAGTTTTGCTCCTTGGGAAAAAGGAAGTACCCTACCGTGCAGTGTGTGTATTCCATAGGTGTTGATAAAATGCGGGGTTTTACCCGAGCATCCAATGCCTGAGAAGATAACAGCTCTATGCTTCTTGATTCCCATTTCGGCAAGGGCCATCTGAATTGCATTGAGGATGCCAAAGTCCCCGCATCCTGGACACCAGTCATTATGGACTTCTGTTTTATAATCACTAAGCTTAAGCGCCATGTTCCAAAACGATCCTCCTAGGAGCTTCTCCAGACATTATTCTCACTAGCGCATTATAAACTTCACTAGATGAAATCGGTCGGCCATTATACTTGACAATTAGATGATCCATACTAATACCAATATTTTCGCTAATTAGCAATCCGAGCTGAGATGAGTAATTCATTTCAATATCAACTAGCTGCTTGTAACCCCCAATTAAGGCGCGCACTCTTTTAATGGGGAATGGATTCAGCAGGCGCAATTGTACAAACCTGAGCTTTTTACCTTCATCTATGAGCTTGTCCATTGCATCTAGAATAGCACCCTTTGTAGAACCCCAGCTTATAACGGTCAAAGAATTTGGTTCATCAATTCCATACAGGGTGGCCTTGTCTTCGTCGCCTATTTGCTCGAGTGCAATCATTAATTTGTCCATTCGCTTATCCATCATTGCTGTTCTTATCTTTGGATCCTCTGTAATGTGACCCTCTTCAGTATGTTCATCGCCTGTATTCCAAAATATACCATTTTCTGTTCCAAGTAAAACTCGAGGAGATATTGAGTATTTTGCAGCATTATTCTCGTTATTCTTATTTTTTCGGATCAACCTAAATCTGCGATAGTGACTGGCGTCACCCAAATCAGGCGATGAATCAGATATATTTTCTATAAGCAAACCTCTGTCAATTGAAATTCTTTGTTGATCAAATATTCTGCAAGTGGTGATACTATTTGCAATTGCTTTATCAAGCAGATGAATCACAGGCATCTGGAATTTTTCTGCAAAATTGAAGACTTTAATGGTATCATAATAGCTCTCTTCAATATCTCCTGATGAAAACACGATTCTTGGAAACTCTCCATGTCCGGCTTTTGTGGCAAAAAGGAGATCACCCTGCTCATGCCTTGTTGGCAAGCCGGTAGCCGGTCCAGCCCTCTGATACAGTGAAACCACTATAGGGACCTCGTTCATGCCCGCCCATCCAAGGGCCTCAGTCATCAGGGAGAATCCCGGACCTGACGTTGCAGTTGCAGAACGTGCACCGGTAAGCGCTCCTCCTATTGCCATGGTTATGGCGGCTATTTCATCTTCCGTCTGCAAAACTAGTATAGAGCCGTCCTTACCTTCTACTTGTGGCACTATTTCATTGGCCTCGAGAAATTCACTATCATCGCTGGCAGGCGTTATTGGGTAATAGGTCTGGAATCTGCAACCAGCAGTCAATTTGCCTAACGCTGATGACTGGTTACCCTGAACTAGTATCACGTCAGGGAGAGGATTTTTAGCTGTTAGATCAAAAGCGAGACCATTTGTATTGTGATGTGTCCCGGTATAATCATAGGCATAATTGGCTGCCATGACATTCAGTTCGGCTATCTTGGGTTTGGATCTGAAAATAAATCTAATCGCGCTTCCAAGGGTTTCAAACTGAAAGCCTAGCAACGCCATCGAGCAAGATAACGACATAACATTGACCATTCTCGATAATTTGCTTAGTGAATGATCTTCAATCTTGGTTGAAAACTCTTCGAGCAATTGGAAATAGGGAATACTAAAAAGACTTATGCCTCTGTCAGATGCATAGTCGAGAATTCCTTGAACAGTTGGAGGCCTTCCTTCTTCCTCTAGAAGACCAACCAATCTATCTCTAAAGGCGTCGTCCAATGTTGGTACCTCTCCGATCTTGACGTCAACAAGCTCAGAGTCATATACGATTCCGCCTCCTTTAACAACCGAACCAGCATGTCTAAGCAAAGTTTCTGCGTCAAATGAGACGAGCATACTAATTTCGTCCACGTGTGATCGAATCTCTTTCTCGGAGACTCTCACAGTAAAATAACTATGTTCTCCTTTTATGTTAGAGTAATACTCACGCTTTCCATATACTTGTAATCCTCCCTCTGCGCATGCTCGTGAAAAGATATTTGCAGCCGAATCAACGCCGCTACCTTGCGCACCGCCTATAAGCCAGTTGAGAGAGTTATTCAGCTTATTCGAAAGGGATATCAATATTATTGCTTCTAATTTGCCAGCTTTTATTAGTTTACAATTTTATTTCGTATCAAAATTCATCCGCCACCAGTCGCAGCATCATAAAGGCAACATTCACATTTATCCCGTTCACCACAATATGGACAAACACACAAGCATGCTTCAATAGCATTACCGCAAATGTCGCATGGTGGAGGATCCACCTTGGTCTCATCAACCATCTCTTAAAATATTCAGTTTGTGACTTATTATACTTTTAATAACAATTCGAATATTGTTCTAAAAGGGCAATCAATCTCCAATCGATACTCGACACTAATCTCTAAATAACTGTTTGAGGTACACTTCTGTAAATGACGATATCTCTTGTCCCATCCGAAATTGTTGAGCAGAGAAATATTCAAAGTCGTGGTACTGGTTCTCATTCGCCATTTACTACAGGGACAACCTTGGTCAAGAGAGGATTCGCGCACATGCAGAAACACGGAGTCATCATGGATGTAACCAATATTGAGCAAGCGCAAATTGCGGAAGAAGCAGGAGCAGTCGCCGTAATGGTGCTCGATAAACTCCCATTCGATGTCCGGTTGGCTGGTGGTGTAGCAAGGACTGCTAGTGTGAAGGTTGTCCAAGAGATAATGGACGCAGTTACAATCCCTATCATGGCCAAGTGTAGGATTGGTCATCTTGGAGAGGCTCAAATTTTAGAAGAGATAGGTGTTGATATGATTGACGAAAGCGAAGTACTTACCCCAGCTGATGAAGAAAACCATCTTTGGAAATGGAATTTCAAAATACCATTTGTAAATGGCGCCAAGAATCTCGGTGAAGCCCTTCGCAGAATAGAAGAGGGATGTTCTATGATAAGAACCAAAGGTGAACCTGGGACCGGCAATGTAGCCGAAGCAGTGTCACATATTAAAGCAGTCAACAATGATATACGAAGGCTTAATTCGATACTAGATGATCCGCAGGAACTCATAAAGGCGTCTAGACATTTACAATCGGCTCTACCTTTAGTTGAAGAGACAGCTGAGGCTAGGAAAGTTACCCGTTGTAAATTTTGCGGCAGGAGGAATATCCACACCAGCTGACGCCGCACTTCTGATGAGTCTTGGCTGTGACGGCGTGTTTGTGGGTTCTGGAATTTTCAAGTCAGACGATGCCTCACAACGAGCTCAGGCGATAGTCCTCGCTACCACATACTTTGATGACCCTGCCACCGTGCTTGAATCACAGAGAATGGTTGACGAAAAGAAGTCTATGTTGGGGCTTGATACGCAAAACTTAGCTTTGAGGATGCAGGAAAGAGGACCATCCGTATGAGTCGAGATGGGCTTATCATAGGAGTACGAGGAATTCAAGGAGATGTCGAAGAGAACGTTTCCCAGACTAGGAACGCTTTTAGTTATCTTGGAAAGAAGGGTAACGTGAGAATTGTTCGACACTCTAAAGACATTTCTGGAATTAGTGGTTTAATTTTACCTGGTGGAGAAAGCACTGTAGTCAGCAACTTCGTCACCGTTAATGGGGAACTTTTTCGTAAGATTGCCAATGTGGTATCCAGAGGGATGCCAGTATTGGGAACTTGTGCAGGTATGATTATCCTATCCACCAGAGCTCATGACAGGATAATTGGACAAACTAAACAAAAGTTACTATCTTTGTTGAACATAGTAGTAGAAAGAAACGCATTCGGAAGACAAAGGGATTCCTTTGAGGCAGATATGGAAATCCCTATGATGGGAAAAAGGCCTTTCAAAGGCATATTTATACGAGCTCCAATTGTCTCGAAGGCAGAGGAGGGCGTTCAAGTTATTGCAAAGCTAGAGGACAAGGTTGTAGCGGTAAAGCAAGACAATATAGTTGCCACAGCTTTTCATCCTGAACTTGGCTCTGACAATAGATTTCACCTACACTTAATCAAGTCTGCTACCGAATTCAGGGATCACACCAATTTGATGCGGGGGGTGGGATTCGAACCCACGAACCCCTGAGAGACGGGATCACCTATAACTGTGATCTTAAGTCCCGCGTCTCCAAGCATACGATTACAATTTGGCCAGGCTCTACAACCCCCGCTGTTGCTTCATTGGACGAATCGATTAGTCCTTACTTAAATCTTACAGGAGGGGACAGCGTGTAGGAGGGACAGCGTGTAGGAGGGGACAACCGAATAATCGAGGTTTGTTTTCCAGATCCTCAAGAATTCTCTGCCGTCAGACCCATTTCATGGAAATCGAGAATCAAACTAAAAAACATTAAGATACTAAAAAGATTTAGATTTTAGTGGGCTGGACCTTCAGGTGAAAAAGCGGGCCTGCATAAAAAGAGTGCAGTTAAGCTTATGTAGGTGGCCGTAGCGAATGTAACTTCCTGCCTTGTAGGGTGTTGTTAGTGCCTTGATAGCTCAGCCTGGTAGAGCGTTGCCTTGGTAAGGCAAAGGTCCGGGGTCCAAATCCCCGTCAAGGCTTACCTTCATTCCCAAAATGTTCAGAAAGAATTGGCTTATGATGTGTTTACTCGGCATTCAAATGACGTTTAAGGCCGTCCGTTCAAAATGAGAATTAGCTTCTGAACTAAATATTTGGCAGTTTCAAGTCAAGAGAAGATCCGTATATATCAATTAGTAGATGTTGCTGAGCCAATTCAAATACCAATAATACCTGATTCATATTTGAGAGAAATCGGAAACGGTGGTGCATGAATGCAGGAATATTAGAAAAAATAGTCTATTAACCCATTTTCATTACCATCATACTGCTTCTGAGAATACTTGCTCTACTGTTTGTGACACTGCATCCTAATCTCCTTGAATGAAATGCAGCCAAAATTCTTTGGCAAGAATCCATTGGTCACAGTCATTTGCTTGTGAAAATTGAATGGCTCTTCGAACTCTCTGTGTCTGTGTCAGCTTGCAAATGCGCTTTCAGTTGTTGCGGTGGATGTTGCTCCAATGAACATGTTTGCCATCGCCGCCATTAAGACCAAATATTTGGTATTTATTCTGTACCGAGAAGAATGGTTCGTTTATTTGCATTAAGCAAATTCAGATACGGGTCATAATTCTAAATTATATTAGACTCCGAATAATGAAAATCATCTATATTCCAGAACGGTTATTCCTGAGGTAAACCCGCTTGCTTTCGAAGATAATCCAGTAATTCTTTGTTGTCATCGTGATGTTCTATCCGTAAATAATGTTTCATTCCATTCAGTAAATCATTACTTTTAGAATGTTGAACCGAATTGTCTTGCTGTTGGCTTTTATCATGTCGTGAAGTGTTGCATTGATCACTATATAGACTACAATGCACGTAATTTGTGAGCTATTATAAGGATATTTATTACTAGATTTGGCTAAAATATTTTCGACCTATTTTACCGTTTTTGATCTATATATACTACTCGTATACATATCAATATGAATATACCCGCCGCTCGGCTTGCTACTCAAAGGAATCTAAACTTTAGTACTATTTGCTATTCTTAGGACTATACGACTATTCAATCTTGCGTCGTTATATGATATTCATTTCATAATCATCTTTAAGAATATCTTTGCCTTCTATCAATGGATTTTTAGAATCCATCTACCTTATTTATGGTAGCTCATAATAACTCCAATCATCGATTCTTGCGATTTTTTTTGCCGATCGTTATAAACGGGCGCAACTGGCCAATAAATCAATGCTCAATTTTAGGCTTAGGATTTCTAATTGCCTCGACAGGATCCGTGACCCTGCGTCGAGCACATGAACGTTCGTCATTTACTTAGCCCTGTCATATTACGATCAGGGATGATCCTATTGAACCCATCTGCAAATGTCATGCTTGGTTAGTCACACCCACTCCTGTAAAAGCCCTATTTAAATTCATGAGATGAATATTCGTTAAATTATTAACATATGCAGGAAGGCCTACATTATGCTCGTTACCACTTGTGATGATAAAGACAGAAATTTAAGGGCTAGCCACTAGGTATTTTCTTTACGATCATGTTCTCATGTACTGTGATGACTGTTTCACGTTGTCGCAATTTGGCCTTATACTTCAAATTTCTGGGTTTAGTTCTTAACCTATATCCGCAGCATGGGCACCATAATCCTTCCCATTTCAAAAATATCTCACATATCTGGCATCTTTTTTGGCCATTAGCGTATCTTCCCATTCCCACTGGTTTCTGAGCTTTATGCCTAGAACATATTCCTTTACACGTCATACATTTTAGCCTTGTCAATTCATGATAAAAAATACGCTTATTAATCTTTCTCAACATCAATGCATAAAATCATAATCAAATGTTTTCTAATTTAGAGGAACGTATGTAGTAAGTAACATATTTTGGAGAATGAGTATGCAGTTGCACGCTTGCCTGAAAACTACTAGAACCAAATCGCTATAAACGCCCTTTTGTCGTCAAAAAGTACCCTTACTAATGTCCGTGGTTTCGCATAATTTAGGGGGGGTCTTCTAGTACATGATTAAAGGAAGAAAGCAAGAATTTATCGATATGTGCAGGATCAATTTGGCGCAATTCTGGATGCCAAATAGAGCATAAATACAAGTCGTTTGCCTTCATATCATCGGGATATGATAAGATTGAAAGCTTCAAATGCTATACATCGAATCATGATCATCTATTTCTAATTATGTTAAGTGCAGAACCCATCTTGAACCATTCTATTTGAGCCTCATTGTAAGAATGCTGAAGCCAGATTGTCTCTTCCCCTTGATTACCATGATGTAGTATACACTCTAGAGGTTTGCCGGGTTCTAATCGACTTAACCCATGTATACTCACCCTATCATCTTCACGTACCTTTTCAAAGTCTGATTTGTTGGCAAAAGTAGTCTGCAAGGACACCCTGCTTCTTCAAGTTAGTTTCATGAATTCTTGCAAAAGTTCGAGCGATTACCGCAACACAGCCTAAATACCTTGGAGACATGCGGCATGCTCTCTACTACTACCCTCTCCGTAGTTCATATCACCTATTATGATCCATTTTATTCCCCTGTTCCTGTACGTTCTAGCAATTTCTGGAAAGGTAGCAATCTGATTGTTGGACACGTTCTTTCCAACGCCAATTTTTCCATTAAAGGAATTCACTGCGCCTAGGAGCAGATTATCACTTATTTTATCAAGATGCCCTCGATACATGAGCCATGCTCCTGCAGGAGAGATATGATCGGTAGTACATTTCCCGGCTACTTTGGCCAGTATTACAAGGTGTTCAAAATCCCTCCCATCCCAGGCTGGGAAGGGTTCAAGTAATTGGAGTCTATCACTATCCTTTCTGATAACCACGCTGATGTTTTCCGGATCTCTAGACTGGTGCTACATATGTATCTGCCACGTCCGCGAATCCTAGATTGGGAATCTCTGGCGCAACCTTGGGAGGTTCAAGCTTAAACAAGCTTCCATCGCTAGCTACTAATTTATCATTGAGGGGATTAAATGATAACCTGCCACCCAGAGCTAACGCAATGACCATCTCTGGACTGGTGATGAAATTCATAGTCTCACGTCTACCATCATTTCTACCTGGAAAGTTACGATTGTACGATGTGACGATAGAATTAGGCACGCCAGTTTTCAATTCCGATCTCTGCCATTGACCGATACATGGTCCACACGCATTAGCAAGGACATTAGCTCCAATTCTCTTAAGCAGATCCATCTGTCCGTCTCGTTCAATTGTTGATCTAATCATTTCAGAGCCAGGCGTGACCTGCAAAGGTATCTTTGATTTCAATCCGCGCGCATTGGCCTGTTCTGCAACATCGGCCGCGCGTGACATATCTTCATACGATGAATTGGTGCAACTACCTATTAATGCAACTGATATTTCGTCTACATATGCATTTCTTCTTACGTCAGAGGCCATGTTTGAGACGGGACGAGCAAGATCTGGTGTATGAGGACCTACAATATATGGTTCTAATTCGGAAAGGTTCAACTCTATTAATTGATCAAAGTACTTTGAGCTATTTTTTCGGTTTCGTAGTATATCCCTCTCTATTTCTGGATCTTGTTGTAGTATGCTAAAATGTTGGTTCGCGAGCTCAGCTATTTCACTCCTTCCTGTAGCTGCCAGATATTCACCCATCTTTCTGTCGTAAGGAAAAATTGAAGTTGTAGCACCAATCTCAGCTCCCATGTTAGTAATGGTTGCCTTACCTGTGGCAGCTGAGGGTCGTGCAACCTGGACCAAAATATTCAATTATCGCGTTCGTGCCCCCAGATACAGTCAAGATTGAGGCTACATGTAAGATAATATCTTTAGGAGATGTCCATCCACCAAGCGCTCCAGTGAGAAGTACTCCAATTCGCTTGGGGTACAACAATTCCCAAGGTAGTCCTGCCATTACTTCGGCCGCATCCAAACCTCCAACACCTATAGCCAGCATACCAAGACCACCTGCATTAGGTGTGTGTGAGTCGGTACCAATCATTAGGCCACCAGGAAAGGCATAGTTCTCTAGGACAACTTGATGAATAATACCTGCGCCAGGCTTCCAGAACCCTATTCCGTATTTTTTGCTTGCAGATTCTAAAAACTGGTAGACTTCACTATTTTCGTAAAGTGCTTCGCGTGTGTCTTGCTGACCTTCTGCCCTCGCCTGGATCAGGTGATCACAGTGCACGGTAGTGGGTACCTGCGTATGTTGCAACCCAGTCTGCATAAATTGGAGCAGTGTCATTTGTCCAGTTACATCTTGGAGCGCTACCCTGTCCGGACTTAATGACACGTAACTCTTACCCCTCGCTAAATTATTTTCTAGATCGGGCATAACTTGATGATCCAAATGACCAACGAGTACTTTTTCACTCAAAGTAAGGGGTCTATTTGTTAATGTCTGAAATCTTGATATATTATTCTGAAATCTCCAGTAAAACTCTGCAATAACACGGGACGTCGATTGTATGTCGATCGAATCATTTTGCTCGGTCATATACTATCTAAACATTTAGGCAATATATACATGGTTTAGATTATCAAGGGATTCGCTGTATCCGTAAAACATGAAATTATTTTAACCAAATATTTCCTTTAGTGTGGCCAAATGTCATGATGCGAATGAAAATTCTCTCTGTGAGGAGATTAGTATTGATCTGACCAACGTCGATTGTCAGCATATGTGCAAAGGGAATTGAGTACTACACATAACCATATGACAATCAATTGTTTAATGTGAATTCGTTAACATTGGCGATTTTTTTGAATGCAAGAACAATACTTTTTAATCGTTTTTGTTTAACCACGTGGAAATATATTCGCTCTTATAACTTGTAGTGATATCGAAATGAAATATATCAGATGTAATACGTATTTAAAATGTAATGTAGTTAATTTTGTTGACGCAGGGTAATTGGTGACAGAAAAATCAAGAGCGGTATAAACTACTCAGCGATAACTCTAAACAATACTAGTTTTGAAGCTCATCGGCACCCTTCCGTACTACCTCTTCAAAATTAACTAATGGGACTATTTTGGATGAATTAAACTTGGCAGAGCCTATATCAATTAAGAATTTCTCCAGTTGATGAGCGCTCTCTGCGTCGACGATCCAAATAAACGTGTGCTCCAATGCTGAGTGATATCTACCAATCATCTTGTTTATTCCATATTTAGATTGGTTATTTGTTGCATTTGCGCTCTTGTCTGCCATTTGGACCATAGTCCTAGCACTTGTTTTGTTGTTTAAAGGACACAGATCTACGGTGTGTGTGCCGAAAATTCCAAATAATGCCATGCAACTTGGTTTCATGAAAAGTATATAGCCTTTATGTTTTTTGGACTCTTCTTGGTTGTTCAATTTCGATAGACAGGCACAAATCCATTTACTCAGTTTTTCAAGTCTGAGTAGGGCCCATCATTGTAGGTCCCTACCTCGTTGGACGTCGAAGGAGGGCCTCTTGTTGCATCAAGTTTCATCCTTAAAGTAATGCTCTCAAAATACCCAATCTACAACAAGAATATTTATCCACCTGGCTTCGGACTATTCATTATCCCTTCTAGGCATAGTAATAGTTGTTATTTTGATATTCTAATTGTCGGGTATTTTTGTGTCATGGTTTTCTTGAACCTAGATATCTCGCTAAATAACGGTTGTCAAGAATTGATTCATGGCGAAAGGGTTAATTGAGATCGATCCCTTTCAGGATGCTGCGAATGGTAAAGAGGAAGCAGGCCATAGGAATCTTGGGGATGGCCTTTGCGGTTGCAGGCGGAATTGCCTGGTTTTTCAGACAGACCTTTGTAGCAGTAATGCTATGGGGTGTTGCTGGGTTGATCCTACTTAAGTTGAACAAAAGAAAGAAGAACGTTTGACAAATAGTTATTCCTAGAACAGTAATCATAATTACTATATGATGAAACGTCTTATGAAAAGGGAAACAAGTATAGTAAACTCAAGTGATATCTTCAAGTAATAATGATTACGATCTGAGGAAGCAAGATGGACCAAAATGCTACTGCATAGCAAAGGCTCTTTTATCACAGTAGGAAGTGAATGTCTCTTTCGTTTTAACCTTCTATGGTGAGTTCCTTATGACCCAAACATTGGTTAAGGAGGTTAGGAACCGAGAACCCAAAATAGCGCTACTATGACAAATAAAAAGAACAAATCAACATAAAGGTCATAGGCGAATATTTTTGCATAGACTTTTGTAAGATGCTTTTGGTATGATCTCGATAAGCATCAAAGATATGAGTTTCGAGTATTCTACATTAATCAGCACTTGATTCCACTAGAATAACAGCCCATCGAGCAACTACTAACTAAATAGCTCCCGTTCTACCGCCTTCTGATGATCCCGCTGAACCAGCTGTTAATTTTCTCTCTTCAGCCTTACGTTTACCCCTTGAACCGAATAGTATTCCCGTCAGGACAGCGAACGCGCCAGCAGCGATGCCATACATAAATATTTCATCTGTCATTTTTTCACTGTCGAATATGCCTAGTTGAAAATAAATCTATATCTTGATTCATTTCATGAAAAAGAATTAATGATAACTTAACAGAGAATAGATAATAACATAAGTTATACGATGCATGTTAATCAGAATTGCTAATTATTCTTCAATAATCGAGAAGCAATATGAAGTCATTTACACATGATACATACATATCGGTAAAGTTAGCAGAACACCGACGTGACAAGTATAAAAGTCGTTCACGCATTATGATTTAATCCAAATGAACACTAGAGAGGGCTATTTCAGTTCATGATAGGGGCAAGGCTATCAAGGCTGAATATTGCCATCCTAGTGATCATAGTCGTAGTAGGCTTCTTGTCTTCGTCCCTTTCATATCAATACTCTTCCATGACAGCGAACAAGGTAGAAGAATTGGCTTCTGATAATATTAGGTCAAACGCAAGGATTACCGCATTTGATCTCTCAAGAATCTTTTATCACACTGTGAATCCAGTTGTCAATAAGTTAGGCGTTTTATCGAGTAATCTTTCAGAAGGATTTGACAACCAAAGCATGAACCAAATTCTTCTCAAATTTGCACAGGATTCCACAATGGATTTGACAGAAGGATACTATCTTTTTGATAAGGAAGGACAAATATTGTCGTGGACCGGCTTAGATCCTAAGAATCTTACTACATTCGGGTCTTCAGACCTGATGGATGAGGAATTTGTTCGAATTCCTCTCGAAACTTCATTACCCTATTACAGCAATGTTCTTAACTTTCATGATAGTCAACCAAGGCTCTTGATTTCTTTTCCTATCTTTCGAGGAGGCCCTGAAGTAGGCACCGGAGATTCTGAGATATCCAATTCAACTACTTTATCTAATGACCATTCTCCAGTTGGTGTAATAGTTGCGGCTATCAATCTGAATACTGTGGGCGAAATGTTACAGAGAGATTTGTCTCCCGAAGTAGTAAGTAATGTGGGATTCATGGACCGAGATGGAGTCATTGTATATGCTAGGGAGCCTTCTTTGGTTGGGAAGAATTATCTGTCCCCTGAATTTCAATCTCTTGTTTCTGAAGAGATAAAGAGTTCTTATAATGCGATCATAAATAACTCGCTAAGGGATAGGAATGGTGGAGTTAACGACATAGAGCTTCCCAATACAGATTCTATCGTGACTATGGCCTATCAGCCTGTCCGCATAGGCACTGAACATTTGTGGACACTCTACGTGAGTGTACCGCACAGTCTTGCAACAGAGGTTGGGGTCTTAATAGATCAATTGAGCACATTTAGTACGATAGTGGTGATAACCACAGCATGCGTTGCGGTGTTTATCTCATTCATCGTCCTATCCTGGAACAAAAGGTTAGACAACGCAATCAGATCAAGGACAGGTCAATTGAAGGAGATCAATAATTCACTTGGGGAGACCAATCGACGCCTAGCAGTCGCCAACAAGGCAGCTTAAAATCCATGATAAGATGCAGAAAGAGTTCATAAATGTGGCAGCCCACGAATTGAGGACTCCTATCATGCCTATTCTTGGTGAGGCACAGTACATTGAACGTCAATTTATGGCATCGAAGCCCTTAGTGGCAGTGGACAATGAACAGGTTGAATCAATCATGCGGAACGCCAGAAGACTAGTAAGATTAGCTTCAGACATTTTGGATGTAACCCGCATTGAAAGTAAAAGCCTAAAGCTTAGTAAGGAACCATTTGATCTCGACCTAATTATACATTCAGTCTTGGAGGATACGAAGAACGCTTTGAGGGCAGACGAAGAGAGAGCAAATCAAGTTCAGCTTCAATACAGATCAACAGGGGCAATTTTAGTTCATGCTGACAAGGGAAGGATATACCAAGTTATCTATAATCTTCTAGCTAACTCAGTAAAGTTCACGCAAGAGGGATACATACGTGTTGCCGTCGAAAAGAATTCCCATGACATTGTACTCAGTGTTACAGACACTGGTAAGGGAATCGATTCCGATATCATGACTAGATTATTTACAAAGTTCTCGACCAAATCGGAGACTGGAACTGGGCTGGGTCTATTCATATGTAAGAGCATAATAGAAGCTCATGGGGGCAAGATTTGGGCAAAAAATAACATTGATGGAAAAGGTTCAACATTTAGTTTTACACTAGCTTGTGGTGTTATCGATCCCACAAAACGATTATCTGATAGTCGATGAAGAACGGCGGAAGTAAATAAGCATTGTTTACTGTCTATTCCTTGTTACTTCATACCAGAAATATGACTTTGATGTTGGTAACCATTTAGTACTTTGCTCTAATCTCGTTGCATGATCAAGCCAGCAAGAGTGCACAAGTACTTGTGCATGCATGATCAAGCCAACGCCTCAACATGTACCACCAAACAGTTTATCTCGCAACCATTTTCAGAATACTCTCTATAATCTTATTATGGTCTGCATTTACCTCTGTGGTTACTAGGAGTAGGTGATTTTGTTCTAATGGAACAGTTATTCTCTTGATTTTTTCATATTCGGCCATCGCATACCTTCCTTGTCCTATTTTTGAGGCGAGGGAATTCCTCAGGGCCCATCTCGCCAATGCCTGCAAATTTGATCGTTTCGTTTCGTCTGGAGACAGGTAATTGGTTATTCCTTCTCTTTGTCCACCATACTTTATCACTCCTGAATCGTCACAGACACCAGCGAACCTCACTCCCGATTCCAAATCAAGAACATCCTTACAGAGTCTGTCAAATTCCATATTTATAACATATTAACGTCACGGATCTAATAAGCATTGCCACCACTGGTTAGGCATGATTCTGGATCATACGACATCTAGCCTTTGAGATACTTTTACCAGCACGCAACAGTAAATCGAATCTAATGCGACGACTTTTCCTTATCTTCAATTTAGTAAATGTGGCTTTTTTTGATAGTGACGGCCGTCAACTTAAGCTAACGTTGTTAATATAAATAACCCTTCTTCATTCTCAACAGAGTATTTCCAGAAGCAAGGGAAACGCTCAAATTGTTTAACAAGCAATTCACAGGAGGAGAACAAAAATAGTCAATGGTAAGATTCCGGGGTAATGAACGCTTTCTTCACCGGCTAGTTGATAACTCTTACAAGGCATTGGATGATGGAGCATATGATTTCAACACTTCGCATCTCAAATCACACGATATTTTAGATCTTAGAAAACGTATAGTCTCTTGTCTATATGTACCTATAATAGGAGAAATAAAATACCGCTCGCCAACACACGGAGACTTGATAGATAAAAAATTCCAACCTTCAGACATAGCGGAAACGATGATAAATTCTGGAGCAATAGCAATATCAGTCTTGACTCAGCCCTATGAATTCCACGGATCTATATCCTATCTGTCAGACATTAGGCATAAAATAAATGCTCCCATTCTCATGAAAGATATAATTGTCAGTGATGTACAGGTTAGCATTGCCAGAAAAATCGGAGCAGATAGCATATTACTTATTAAATCAGTCTTCGACAATAACTTGGCTGAGGGTGATATAGAAGAATACCTAGATTATGCAAATCGGATAGGTTTAGAGGTAATCATTGAAGTTCATTCCCAGATAGAATTTGCCGAGTCAATGAAATTAATAGAGGGTTCAAGCAATAATATCCTCGGAATAAACAATCGTGACTTGGATACTCTGGATGTGGATACATCAGTAACGTCAGAGATCCTTACTAATCGGAACAAAGGCAAGAATGTGGTCATAAGTGAAAGTGGCATTTCAGATTCACAAACTATCCGCCAGCTCAGGAAAGTTGGAGCGGATGGTTTTCTAATAGGGGCAGGTCTCATTCAGTCATCAGATATTGGTTATAAGGTGCAGGAGCTAGTTCAAGCTATCTAAGCCTATGTAGATGCTCAAGTTGCATTCGGGAAATAGCAGATTAATACCAGGTAAACTCTTACTCAAAAATTATAGCAAAATACTCCACTGGCTAGCCTTAATTCGCAACCTTGTGGCAAGAGCGAACCTCTGTTCAAAAATAATCTTTTTAATTATACCATGTCAGTTCCTCGGCGCCAATTGGAGTAGGTTAACCCCATCTTGAATATTTGTAGCAAGTCATGTACGTTATCGTTTATGAAGTCGATTGCAGTACTATGCTCTTGCTATCTTCCGGGGTCAAAGTGAGAGCCGTGATAACATTAGGTGTCACGAAAGATAACTAATTCTCTTACTGCACCTCACGATTAAGATAGTTATACCACAAGCCTCTGATATGTTAGGTGACTATAGGAAACCGATTGACTGACATAATGCCCTAATAGCTTAAGTTTTTGGCAATTGCTAGTTTCAGACAGTGTAGATAGTCGATATTTTCATCACTCGCGAGCATTCGACGTCTGGAGGTTGAAATCTATGCGAACTGCTACAATAGGATCGGATATTCAGCTATGTAAATTCACTAAACCTCTCGTTGAACACTTTGCAACCTATCTTCTTGTGAATGTCTACCATCTCCTTTGCATCTCGATCGTCATCAATCTCAAGATGAAATCCACAATTTCTACACACTATCTCACTCGACATTCCCTTGTGTCCTATTTCTATCTGATTCATAACGAACCTTACTGACATTGTATCTTAAATCCCATTGACAACAAAATTTGAGCCAGAATTGAGCAAAAAGCTTTCCGGTCGTATTGAATGCCAATTAGTCCTTCTCAGAAGGAGATACATTTGACCGGGAAGGTAGGTGAAAATATTCACAAAGGCGAAGATCTCTGGCGAACCAGCATTAATCAAATATTCCCAGGTATTTATAGTGGCTTGTCGTCAATCCCGGTGAACCTTCTTTTGAAATTTTCCGATGAAAAATACATTGAAGGTGATCAATCGAATCGTCCATTTGCAGTAGAGACTTAAGACCATTTACATCTCAAATGTAGAATTCATTGATGATGGCCACTCCCGTGTTGAGAGTGCTACCCTGACCGACCGTTGCGAATATGTTGAAAGGGTCATCACAGCTTTAGCACGTCGTTTTGTGTTATTTTATTCCATTTACGTTTATCAATCTTCTTAAGTCAGCCGTAATGTTAGTCGATGCTTGACAAGTCTATGCGGATCATATTTATGTTTAAAAACTCTAACATCTACCATGCCAGAAGTTGTAAAGAATATAATGACTCGAGAAGTTATTACTATTGACAACGATAGGAATATCGTGGACGCTGCGAGATTAATGACAAGTAATCAAATAAGCTCATTAATTGTCGAGAAGAATCACGATGCGATTGGAATTATTTCCGAAAGAGATTTTGTTCGAAAAGTTTGTTCCAAAGACCTCCGCTCCTCAGAGATCTTGGTATCAGAGATAATGTCCAACATATCCATAACGGCTGAACCTGATACCCCACTGGAAGTGGCTGTCCAGAGAATGATTAATCACAGGATAAGAAGACTGCCAGTCCTAGAGAAAGGGAAGATTGTCGGTATTGTGACAGTGACAGACTTAGCAAGAGAATTAAGAAAAGTCGTCCTACAAGAAGGAGTACTTTACGAACTTTTAAATTCGCAATAGAAACGACTCTCAAGTATCACGGGTACGCTGCCAGGTTACTCCACAGACTTCCGGGATAATACTACGAATTAAATAATATCAGTGTATGAGGAACCCTGTTTGTATTAATTGCAACTTCCTAAATATACAAAGGCTTCATGTTTTGGAACTCACGCTGCCCATGTGAGTCTCTAACCATTATCGGATTTATTTACTGAAAGTTAGATCCATTAAATTCAATCAAACTTTTAACGAATAAAGCCCAATGCAGGACGTTTGTGCTCTATTATTAGGAATTACTCAGCGCTTTTATATATCTAATAAAAAAAACAACCGGTAAATCGATTTAACTAGGATGACAGTCGTATTCTGAAAAATAGTCGATACAGTATATAGACGTGTACCACGTGCAGTCAATTGTATATATACCACTATTAGTATAGACTTCTACGCAATTCTAGAGGATTATCAACCAACGACCATTATTTAGATGTTTCATGCAGGATAGGGGATAACCTCTTCTTGGTCTTTCATTATTGAAAACATGACTGATGTCTGCACGTCGCATAACGGATGAATTAACAAATATAGGACTAAATTCTTTCATGTGTCAAGCATACAATACATACTCGGTAGATAGTTAAAGTAATAGTAAATAATGGGAATAGACCTGTTACACATTGAATGATGTGGACTGAAAAATACCGACCTCATAGGTTTGATGACCTAGTGGGAAATCTTGAAGCTCGCTCGCAGATCATAAAATGGCTAGACACCTGGGTCAATGGCAAAAGGCCATTGCTTATCATAGGTCCACCGGGTGTTGGGAAGACGTCATTTGTCCACATACTATCAACCGATTATGATTACGATTTAATTGAAATGAATGCCAGCGATTCTAGAACTAAAACTTTATTGGAATCTAGGATCCTTCCAATACTCAATAATACTAGCCTTTATGGTAAACGAATGCTTTTGTTTCTTGACGAGGTAGATGGAATTTATCGAAGGCAAGACACGGGGGGAATTGAATTCCTAATTAAGATCCTAAAGGAGCCCACAATACCAATTTTATTGGCATCCAATTCCAAGAACCAACGGATTAAGGAGTTAACTAAAAATTGCAGAGTAATCGAATTTCATTCAATATCCTTAGACCTGTCTGAAAAACTTTTGGACCAGATTCTGTCTAACGAAGGATTAAACTTTCCTGTATCGGAAAAAGACTTAATCGTGAAGAGAAGCCATGGAGATATACGTTCTCTACTTAACCTTGCTCAATCTGCACATGCTCAGTACATGGTAGAGAAAGAATACATGTCTGAAATAGATATTGGGCCAGCTGTTGACGCATTCTTTGCTGAAACCTCTCTAGAAAATGCGAAGAATATTCTTGCTAGATCAGATTCCCATTACGTGGACCCCCGGTTCGGGTTATCTCCTGAAGACAGGAGAAGGGATATTCTGTATGCCTTCTTTACAAGTATTATTTCGTCTCGTGCACTAGATATGAAAACAAAAGCTGGCCTACTTGAGATTTTATCCTCGATTGACGTCTGGATAGGAAGGATATTTCAGAACCGAAATTGGAGATTGTTAAGGTATCTTGATGAGATGCTTGCAAACAGAATATACAGCCTATCCCGAAGCAGGGCGATAAACTATTCTCAATATAGTTTTCTATGGCCTACTATTATGCAGGCTATTTCAAGAAGTCAAGGTTTGAAACCTCTATTCCCTATCCTTTCAGATGAGACTCATTCAGGGACCAGTGCATGTGGGTCATTGACCCTGCCTTACTTTATTTACATCCTGTCCAAGCATGAAAATCTTGAACATATCCTCACGTTACTTGACTTAGACCAAAAACAAGTGTCGGCAATAGCAAAGGAAATGGATGTATTCCAAAAGCGTATGTCTCGGACGCGCCTTCGCTTACAAGGTTAGCGCTGTTAGAAGTAACATTGTTATTCCACTCATTTCTAAACGCGAGCTATGAGGTACGTTTTTCCTCTTAGCTCTAGTCTCATCTCCAATACGTGATAGAACTACAAAGCAATTCAATCTATGATTGGGGATCGAAGCGAAGTCGAAGGAAATTCTCTAGTTTCCCAATATTATATCCTGTCTTGGACGATATAAGCATGAAATGGCAAGTCAGGGGATCAAATGCGTTCAATTTTGTCAGTGTCGTGACAAATGAATCGTAGTCTTTAATCTGATCGGCCTTATTGAATAAATAAAGGATCCTGGTTAGTGGAATCATTAGGTCATTCATCACCTTTGTTGAACTTTGTATCTTCTTGTCAATTACTTTCAGCGGATCACTTCCATCAATAACTAAGAGAGTCAAGTCAGAAAATGTCATCTCATTTAATGTAGATCTAAATGCATCTATCATATAGGGCGGAAGTTTGTTAATGAAACCAATTGTGTCACTAATAAGTAGTTTCATATTTCTGTTGACTTTAAACGACCGTGTATATGTAGAGAGGGTAGTAAACATTCCTTCTCCTGTCCGCTTTGTCTCTCCGGTGAGCCTGTTGAATAGCGTCGTTTTTCCAGCAGAAGTGTATCCTGCGATCGAAACCGTTGGAAGCCCTGATTTTCCCCGTTGTATTCTGTGCATCTCTCTCTTCTTTTTCTCTTTTTCCAGCTTTTTCTTCAAAAATGAAATTCTCTTCTTAAGATCTAAAGAAAAGACGTCGGCGTCATATTTACCTAGACCAAAAAATCCTGGCTGCTCACCTAATTTAGCAAGTCTGACTTTATCTTTTATTCTGACTGTTTCATATCTTAGCTCGGCTAATTTCACCTGAATCGTAGATTCCTTTGTGATTGCCCTTCTCTCAAATATGTCCAGAATTAACCTCTCACGATCCATTACTTCTATTCTGCAGAGGCTGGCAATATTATACTGCTGTGACGGTTTCAAGACTTCATCAAATATGATAACATCTGGATTGGAGATTCTAACCATTTCCTGTACTTCAAGAGCCTTTCCATGACCGATTCCAAATCTTGATCTCGTTATATTCTTTTGAGTAACTGTTCTCCAAACCTTGTACCCGGCCGCGTCGGCAAGTGCCGTCGCCTCTTCAATAGATCCCGTTTCCGGGTAGGTGATAAGAATTGCCGATCGGGGGCTATCTATTTTTATCACCTTCATTTTAGTTTGATAAAGTAAGAGTTGTTAAAAGTCGTAACATCCTTGGTGAGATTGCATGGGGCATACAAAGATACCTTCAATTCAGAGGACAGCCTAATGATTTATAAATGTAAGCGGAAGTCCCACAATTAAAATAACTTCGTTTGAACCCTGTCTATTCTAGACAATCCCACCCAAATTCGTATATTTGAAATTTTGAGGGTTGAATATACATTAGACTAATAGCATATACTTTTGTACAGGTCCGCTACATACTACGAACGTATGTACAGCGGATTTATATATCGCAAACGTTCGCCGAGTCATCAGCAGAGTTGATCTCGTATGGTGTTGCAATGAATGTATCGTGACTTCGTCTTTTGACGCTTAATAAGTATGGGAGGTTAAGCTATCGGTCACTGCAACACATGCATGATATGATCTATTTTGAGCATTATTTGGCTGCATACTGTTCCCACTAATCGGGAAATAGGTTATAACTTAATAATAAATTCCATTTCCAACGGTCGGTATCAAACTATTAGTCAAGTTCGTTTACGTCAAACCGAAACTGATTTCACAGAAATTAGTTTTTCGTTTCCAATCGGAGCTATCTAGAGTTTCGCCATCAAACTAAATACGAACCAGACCTTATCTTAGTTAGGGAAACCTTGATAGTACACCTTTAGATTCAAAAATGCCTATCCCAAAGTGAACTGAATTATAGAAACCTATGCAAGCTGATTTAAGGCAATGATCAATTCTAGTCTGTTGCTATGGTTGGTATCAATTCGTTAAGTTAATGGAATACATCGGTTCGACAATCAATTATCCATATAGTGAATATCTATCCTTCAATATTTGCCTCAATTTTCGAGACAATTTTTCACTGACATTTTTTTGCTGATCATTCTTCATGAGGGGGCTAATATTTGAAAACGCAAATGGACCATATGCATAACTTCCTTGTTGAGACGGTATAACTGGTTCAATTGAATTTAATATATTGACTAAATTGGTCCTTGGTCGTCCGATCGGCTTCACCGTACCTGTTTCGTCGTCAACCGTTCTCAGCAAAATCTTTAGTATTGAATCTGGGTCGATCTTTCTGTAGCCAAAAGGAGCAGATTCAATCTGTTTATAAACCGTAGTAACGTCCGCATCAACTTTGGTTCCAATTATAATAGGGACAGGTTTATAAATTGAATCAACTTTAATTTGCCATACCTCATCAAAATTAGAAATTGTTGCATCAAAGAAACCATCGTCATGGTTTGAAGGACTAATCAAAAACTTCCAATTTTTAGGATTAGTGCAGTATTTATCAAATAGATATTTTCCCAAATTTCTGTCTTGGAGTATCTCCATCTATGACACTTCGCCTTGATAGCAATATATGAATTTTGCCACTATTTCAACAGGGAAAGTCCTACGCTTTACCGCAAGCTACTCATTTACGTATCAGTGATTTGACGCTTATTTCGTATCCGAAGTATGTATGCGACGGCAACTAGAGCTACTAGTATACCCAACATGGCAAAAAAAGTACCCTCATTCTTTACAGTCCCTTGTGGCAATATATTCAAAGTACTTGCTTTAACAAATGAACAAGATGCTAGTAGCCCAGTCAAACAGAATACTGACAATTGATGAATTTGGACTAGTCAGTATTTAAAGTTCTACCCAGTCTGGCAGGTTATCATATTTTGACCCTCAATTTCCTACTTCGGTGACCACTATTACAGGTTATACATTTATTACTTATTCGCCTTCAGAGGCAATGATGCTAATGATGAAAAGGAAGAGCCGTCTGAGATAAGCCTCAGTGATGTTGATTATGAGTCCTGAAGCATCCACTCCTAATCAATGAGCTTCACAATTTTGAGCTTTCAATACTTAGTTAGTTGTAAGTCATGGGAAGGAAGGTGGGATAATGAAGAGAGAAGTGGTGTGAATGATGGTGGTGAGGATGCGACCAAGTCCAGAGGGATCGGAACCAGAACAGGAAGGCGGTGGTGGAAGAGAAGACGTGGATGAAGACAATCTTGAGAACGACTATCGATTCAGTTGTGCTGGCAAATAAAGTACGACCCATGACATTCGCTATTCGACATCACTCTATATCCACTTGAGAAAAAGCTAAACTCGCTTCAATACTTATTTATAGCTACATATGGAAGGTAACCCGAATGAGGCTTGGCTGTCTTTTTTCTGGAGGAAAGGATAGTACCTATGCAATCTATGAAAGCATACGGCATGGGCACGAAATCAGTTGCCTATTGACGTTATTTCCGCCAAGCAACGAAAGCCTACTTTTTCATTTTCCAAATGTCTATATCACTCCTCTGGTTGCAAAAGCAATAAGACTTCCACACTTGGTATCGTCGGTTAAGGGAACTGATTTAAAATGTGAGTTAGCAGCACTTGAAGGCCTAATCAATCAGGCAAGGGTTCAATATCATATTGATGGAATTGTGCACGGCGGTATTTCAAGTAGATTTCAAAAATCCAATTTCAGCAACTGCTGCTCTAAGTATGGCCTTCATGTTGTTAGCCCACTGTGGGGTAAACCCGCAATCAAGTTCATGAGAGGACTAATTTCGAATGGCTTCAAAACTCTAATAACAAGTGTTTCAACTATGGGTCTAGACCGATACTGGTTGGGGAAAATAATAGACGAGAAGGAACTGGAACGATTAATTGAGTTGAGTGATCGTAATCACTTTAATTTGAATTTTGAAGGAGGAGAGGCAGAAACTTTAGTCTTGGATAGTCCTATTCATCATGAAACAGTTGATGTTATGGACTTTGAAATTCAATGGGATGGTCAGCGTGGAATTTTTAAAATAACTAGCGTAGGGCTAAAATCAAAATAAGGAAACAAAAGATATGCTCGACAGCCTGCGAACAAACCTGAGAAGCGCGCTTAAGAAAATCATTGGCGCTTCTGACATTAATCGTGAGCTAATAGAATCACTTTGCAAGGACGTCCAAAGGGCATTGTTGCAATCTGATGTTAATGTAAAACTCGTGCTTACTGTCACGCAGAATATTAAACAACGCTGCCTTAGTGAGCAGCCGCCGAAGGGTCTTTCTCGCAAAGATCATATAATAACAATACTTTACAGTGAATTAGCTGAGCTCCTCGGTTATACGGGTGAAGAGATAAAAACCATAGATAAATCGGCTCAGCCTGAGGTAGATCTATTCTCATTCAAGCCGGGGAAACTCAACGTTGTACTCATGTTGGGAATTCAAGGAAGTGGCAAGACAACGGTTTCCTCAAAACTAGCAAGGTGGTTCACAAAGCATGGGCACAAAGTTGGTGTAGTGGGAGCGGACACATTTCGGCCGGGAGCTCTGACCCAATTAAGGATGAACTGTAGCAAGGTCAACGTAGAAGTATATGGTAAAGAAGGCGAGAATGATGCCGTAAGGATTGTTGGGGACGGGATCGATTATTTCAGAAAACAGAACATTGACATTGTGATCGTTGATACTGCAGGGAGACATAAGGAGGAATCAGGTCTTTTGGCCGAGATGACAGGCATGTACGAAGTCGCCAGACCGGAACTCGTATTGTTGGTCATCGATGGCACTATTGGCCAACAAGCCTTTAACCAGGCCAAGGCGTTCCATAGTGCAGCTCCGATCGGGGGCATAGCTATTACGAAACTCGATGGAACCGCAAAAGGCGGAGGGGTTCTGGCTGCAGTAGTGGCTACAGGTGCCAAAGTGATGTTCATCGGGACAGGTGAAAGAATTGACGATTTAGAGCTGTTTTCTCCAACACGATTTGTTGGGCGTTTGCTTGGGATGGGTGATATAAAAGCCTTGCTCGAGATGGCCAAAGGATTAGAGCTTAAGGCCGATGAAAATCAGGCAAAAAGGGTATTAAGCGGGAAAATGACAATAGAAGACTTTTATGCACAGATGGAAAATGTAGGAAAAATGGGCCTTAGGAACATTATTGATAACCTCCCTGGTTTGTCTGGAATGGTAAAGGAAGATCAGTTAGATGCAATCCAAGGCAAATTGGAAAAATGGAGGGTTATTATTCAGTCTATGACAACCGCTGAGCGCTCGGATCCAGATATCGTGAATGATTCTAGGAGGAAACGAATCGCCCGAGGGTCAGGGTTAACGGAACATGATATTAAAGATCTTATTAAGCAGTACAGTAATTCTAAAGCGGTTATGAAGCAGGCAAAAGGAAGACAGATGCAGGGAATGCTCCGACGATTCGGGATAGGATAGGCATTAGTAATTAGAATTTGAAGTATTACCTATCATTATGTAAGCAATGCAGGATTAGACAAGGATTCATCGACAGAAAGAATCTAGAAGAACCAAACGAGTGCTTTATTTGTAATAATTTGATGAGCAAGTTGGAGACCATTAATAATGCGTTAGTCAGCAGGGTGAGTGACGGTTATGAATTTAGAACATTTCAGATCGGAGTCTCGCTCCCTTCCTCTTACGTTGAAAGAGAGGACAATATTAGGTCAAGACTGAGGGTTAAGGGAAGAAACAGTATAAAGAATCAATTTTTGTCAAATCTTAGAGAAATGTTCAAACATGCTCTAAATAAGGAAATGGATTACACATCTCCGGATCTCAGAATAGATCTGGTAATTAATGAAGATAATGAGTTTTTTTTTAATATTATTCCTACACCTATTGTACTCACATGTAGATACTTAAAAAAGAGACGTGGGATACCTCAAAAACAGACTGTACTGCCCATTATCAAAAGTCAACTCCTAAAAGATGATTCCCATTGCGAAAAGTCCACCAGTTTGGAAGAAGTGGTATCTGAATATCTTAAGCAGATAACTTCAGGTGTTAAAGTAAAATTTTCATGGATAGGCGGAGAAGATAAAGAAAGTCTTGTACTAGGTAAAGGTAGGCCATTTTTTGCTGAGATTATAAAACCGAAGCGTCGAATTATAACTGAACACAATATTAGTTTGAAGGAGAAAGGGATTGAGCTTTTTGTGTTAAGCGCCTCCAAGAATTTGCCACAATATCCCATGAAATTTGTTTCTATGACACGGATTTCAATTCTAGCCGAAAGATTAGTATGTAGTAAGGAACTTAATTGCTTACCTTCACTTAGTGGGCGGACTATTTGGTTTAGAAACAAGAAGAGGATCATTAGTAGGGATGTGCATAGTGTTAAGGTAGTCAATATCCATGGGAAGAATTTTGAACTCGAAATCATCGCGGAAGGTGGGTTACATATCAAACAGTTCGTGGGTGGGAAGGAGTATTGCGAACCGAATATTTCGACCATATTGGGAGTGAGGTGTGAGTGCATAAGTTTTGATATTATTGATGTATGGCTACGAGACCTTCACGCATTGGAGGTTTTTTAGCAACCTTCATCCGTAAAAATGTCAGTAAACGAGGAGGATGATTAAGGTATCTATGTGGCAACTACATTGGTCGATGTAGAAACGACTGTTCATCCACTTCAATGCATTTCATGCTCTCCTATTTTTAAACCATATTAATGCAAGTCAAACGCGATTCAGAAAGCGATGCGTAATCAAAACTCAAAAACGAACGAACGGATTGCAACGATAATTCAATTTATAGCACGAGAGTGGAACCGAATTACCGGGTGAAAATAATTGCCTAAACTCCTTTAAAATGTCCCAAATCGCCAAGGTAGGACTTACTGGTAGGACTTGAACCTCTATGACTTTGGGAATGCATGATTTTACCATAATGTGAAGAAGTCCCTTTTCAAGCTTTCGTATTATCCTTTTTACTGAATTCAGTAAATCCACATTTTCCGCAGCTAAGTCTGTCCTTGTGTTCAGCCATAAATACCCCTTTTCCACATCTAGGGCAATCTCTCTTGGACCTGGTTACCTTATCACCGTCAATCTTGTAAAATTTGTAAACAGATCCTGTATTGGTTTTCGCCAAATTATTTACCTCTACCAGAACCCTTCGCCTCTGAAGAAGCAGCTTGTTTCGCCTTTAGTTTAGCAGCCTTTTCCTCACTGATCAGCTTCTTTCTTTCCTCTTTAGATAGATTTCTCAATAATCTGTATCGAGGGACTTGACTTTTGGTTTCCTCCTCTGTATTAAATGCGTAAAATGTTCCGATTAAATCCTTTTTGCCTCTCTCACTTTTCAGATTCATAGGGATAACGCAACTCTTGCTCAGCCCAAATTTTTTGGCAACCTCCTCTGATGCCTCGGTTCTCCTTAATTTGCCTGCCTGTTCCTTAAAAAGGACCGTGATCTCCCTTCTATTAAGTAATATATTTGTCCTGTCTGACAGGCCAACGACTTCTTGCGACAACACCCTTCTCTCCTTATGATTATCTATAAATATTTTTGCCAATTGAATCGGCGAATGAATGGTTACTCTAATTACAATCGGTTAGATATGAAATATATCAACACACGACCTAACAAAATACGAGGAAACGTCCTCTCTTGTATCAAATCATCTTCTTCCGATACTTCTTAAATCATGAAGTGTGTTCCCGGGTCCGGTGGGCTTCGATCCCACAACAGCTGGCTTCGGAGGCATGTGCTTATGGTATCAGCACCCTCTCCTGACTAGGCGACGGACCCATTTAATATTAACTCAGAATTTCATATTAAAGCCTTTACACAGTGCATTTTATGGTACTTTAAATAATATTGACCCAATATTGATATTAAGGTTCGAATCGTACCAATATTCAGAAATTATTACATTTTTTGATATCAAAACTGTTATATTGTAATTGTGTTTATTTTAGACTGTGTATGTAAAGATTGATCAACTAGAAATAATGGGTACTCATTTGAAAGAAGTCAAGGTAGGCGATATACTGTCTTTTGAAGCGCTGATCAGGAATCCCTTAGATTGGGATCATTTCTTCGAGCAGATTGAAATGTTGAAGTATCACCGAAATACACCGTTCACAGTGGTAACACGGGAGGGCGATAGGATCCAAGGACTTGGAGAAATCATTTCTGCAGAGAAATGGCGAAATGGAATACACTTCGGGTTCAAGATCAAGGTAAAGGTCAAGAAACAAAAGTCGTTGAGTGATAAGAGAACGCATGAAAGGTACATCAACCAACCCGTCGTAGCTGAACTGAGTCCCTTACCGTTCTGACATTTTTAAGAAACATGATTCCAAATCTCAAAGTGCTTTTTTTGAGTATCTGAGCTGGAGCGATGGCTTGTCATTGACATATCGGTGACTAGTTACCAACGAGGCTTAGGCAGGCTCAACCCACTTTGGATAGTGTAGTCGATCCGGGCATGTACTCACTAATGAAGGCTTTTCCTCTATTAATTTGAAGAATGTTTAAATAAACAAATCTGTTTCATACTCAAATCATTTTGCGGCAGATTACCTCGTTTGCAGTTGACATTGACGGGACTATAACTGAGAATGGTGGAGGGATGCTTCACCTACCAGCGGTCCTTGAGCTCAGGATTCTCGAAAGAATGGGATTTAAAGTTATTTTTGTTACAGGAAGATCGTCGTTTGAAGCTTATACTTTGGCTGTCTTCGCAGGAACAACAAAGGTTGCCGTTTCCGAAAATGGTGGAGTAATCACCAAGAGCCCAGAGGAACATTTGGTCTTAGGAGATAAGAAAATTTGCGTGGAAGGGTATAATGTACTAAAGGATCATATTGAAGGCATCAAGAATAAGCCAGTCTTTGGGCGAATGTCAGAAGTTGTCTTGTGCAGAAATTTTGACATTGATCGTGCTCGACAGATACTCAATGAGCATAAACTTCCCTTGTATCTCAGCGATAGTAAGTATGCCTACCATATTAACAATATTGGGGTAGACAAATTTACAGGGCTGACTGAAGCATTAAGAATTCTAGGGCTTGAAGCTAGGGACAGTGTAGCAATTGGAGACAGCGAGACTGATATCCCCCTTTTTAGATCTTGCGGCTTTAGTATATGCTTAGGACATGCTGAAGAAAACGTAAAACAGAATGCAACCCAAGTGACGTCGGCCAAGCATGGTGAGGGACTCGTGCAAGCCATTCAGTTTCTGTCTCAAAATTTTTTTGAACTAAAGCCATGAGCTTAAGAACCCTCAGGAAAGAAGCGATGCTACTTGTGGATAAATTATTACTAGATAGAAAAATTGATGGCATAAATTATACACTTAACGAGCCTCAGAACACTGAATTTGGAGAGCTTACTAGCAATATTGCATTTCAGCTAGCTCAACGATTACATAGTAATCCGTCTCTCGTAGCAAAGGATCTAGTAGAATCTCTTTCTATCGAACTAGATAAACAAAGATCACAGAGGTCACTGCTCAAGACAATTGAGGCCCACCCTTCAGGACATATAAATTTCAGAGCAGCTTGGGACGTGTATCCAAGAGCAGTAATTAACGAGATCTTGGATGACGGTTACGGAAAATTTGACTTTGGAAAAGGAAAAAGGGTCATTATTGAACATACGAGTGTAAACCCTAACAAAGCGTTACATGTAGGACATTTGAGAAATATGATTATTGGAGATGTTCTGTTCAGGATCCTTTCGGCGGTTAATTATGACACAATTGTATTCTATTACGTAGACGACTCAGGTCTTCAAGTGGCCGACATAGTTGTTGGATTTATGTATGCTGGATTTCCGGTTGATCCCCCCGATCCTACTACAAAATTCGACCAATATTGTGGGAATGAAGTTTATGTGAAAATCAATGATTTGTATCTCAAGAATCCAGACCTCCAAGATAAGCGGAAATCAGTCTTGAAAAGCATTGAAATGGGTAATTCTGATATATCAAAGTTTGCGAAGGTTATCAGCCTACGCGTCTTGAAGGATCAACTGAAGACATGCTGGAGTATAAAAGTAAAGTACGATCTACTAAATTTCGAATCAGATATTGTGGCTTCCAAGTTGTGGGAGAAAATGTTCGAGATCTTGAAAAATAAAGGTAAAGCAGTATACGAAACTGAAGGAAAAAATAAAGGTTGCTGGGTAATCAGAGGTTCAGACGCAGACGACGACAAGGTGTTGATCAGAAGCGATGGCACTCTGACATATATGGCTAAGGATATGCCTTACGCAGCATGGAAGCTTGGCCTGTTTTCCGATCCTTTCCTTTATTACGCATTTTCAAAGCAGTGGGACACTTCTATTCTCTGGGCAGAAACCCTTGATAGGTCGATCGGTTTTCCACCAGTACCGACAGTTTGGGGGCGCTGAGGTCATAATTAACTTAATAGACTCCAGACAATCTAGGTTGCAAACTATTATTTCTACGTACTCTTTCGGCCGTTGCTAAATATGACAAAGAGCGCTATATGCATCTAAGTTACGAACCGGTTACCCTAAGTTCTCGGACTGCGAAGTCGCTAGGCATCAACATTGGGGATGCTTCCGCTCATATGTCCGGAAGGAAAGGGATTTACGTCGGCGCCGACCAAGTTATGGAGATACTTTACAAGAAGGCAAAGGAAGAAATCCAGCGTCGGCATCCGAATTTGACCGGCTCAGAACTATCTGCTATTTCTGAAAGTCTGGGCAGGGCTGCCGTCCGGTATAACTTGATTAAACAGGATTTGGAGCGGCCAATAGTGTTCGACCTAGAGGAGTCACTGAGCCTGGATGGTGACAGTGGGCCATATTTGCAATATGCGTTCGCGAGGTCTCAAAGGCTCCTTGAAAAGGGCGAAATAATGCATCAAAGTATCAGCTTTGCCAATCTTCTGCATGATAAGGAGCTAAATTTGATTCGAGAATTATCAAAAATGGATCTAATTATCGAGCAATGTTCATCACAAATGAACCCAAAGCTCATAGCAAGGTATGCCCATAAACTCGCCGTAGCGTTTAATCTATTTTACGAACAGGTACCTATTCTAAAACAGACTGATGATTCTCTAGTTTCTGCAAGGCTTATGTTAGTAAGGGCCTTCAACATAGTGATGAAACTTACGTTAAACTGTCTTGGTATCGATCCATTAAATATGATGTGATGAGGGTCACGAACTCTATCTAGTTCAATGTGCGCACCAAAAACAATGAAGGTCGCTATATATTGTTCATTTTTTTTGCATCTGTTGGCAAGGACATTATTCATCACGTTACTGCTCGCAATATGGTTGATATAATGTTCCCTCATGTTAGCACTTTAGTCAAAAAATGACATTAAAACGTAACCATATGAAGGATATAGATATGAAGCAGTTAGTTGGTATTTATTGAGTAACATTTTTTTGGGATTTCTTTAATACCCATTATGTAACCTAAATAAATTTTTTGTTTGTATCACTGGATTAGGTAGTATATTGAAAATCCTCCTGACATCCAAAATACGGGATGCATCGATTGGAACGTTCTCTATCTATTCATCGGAAAAATATTTTGCTAACCACCTAGCGTAAATGCTGCAGATTGTTTCTGAGAAGAATAGCCCCCCAGAAATGCTTCGACCGTAAGAGTCGTGTTATACAGCTCATCAGCTTGGGTATGTAGGGTAAATGCAGATTTCCCATTACTATCGGTCAGTCCACTGAAGAAGTATGTAGAAATACCACTCCCATTTGCAATCCAACCATCGATGCTGACGCCAGAAAGTTCAGAAGATGTCTCCGAGTCTAACGCAGAAAAATTGAGGTTTAGGGTTGTGTTACCGGCTTCTTGAGCTGAAACACGGAGAACAAACTCTTTCAATTCTAATATGCGGGCAGTTTCATTCAGAACATTTTGGGTAACATTGAGTATGACCTTGTTCATTGCTATTGATGCGAGTGCACCTATAGTTACAGGATCAGTAGTGGTTACAGTCTCATTGATCATGGTTTTAGTTGTGTTTTCAAAAATAGGAACTGTCGAATTTTCATGGCTAGTATTTTGGATCGACATTTGCACCTGTTCTTGCGAATAAGCATCTGTATAAAATATCGTCATAGGACAGATGAGGTATATGAGTAGCGTTAATAAACTGCTGCGCATCAATGTAAATATTCTATAGGCTACTCCAATCTGTTATAAAAATACTGGCAATCTAAGCAAGACATCTTTGGCGCAAAAGTGGCTATTCTTATCTTATCAACCAATATGTTTGCTATTCTTATCAACCAATATGTTTGGGCCGTTCTTGCATTGAAATAGGCTGATGGTTCAGCAGAATACGAAACTACAATCCATTTATTATCTTTCACCGTCCAAGCTTGAGTTTGCCTAATTTCTGATTGATTCCCAGCTACAGTGTATGTTATTTTATGAGCCGGAAGCCCTGAAACTTTTGTCGGAAGAGATTCCTGTAGGGTGAAATTGTTTAAATTTCTTGAAAGAATTCGAATAGTGGAGTTAGTGAACTTATCAAGCGATTCGGGAGCCATGTTGTGAGGATCTGATACTATAATGTTTGCATTTTCTGAGTAACCAAATGATCCGTTAATCCCAGTATGATAAAAGTCCGCTAGGATATTGTTCCCCGAAATATTTCCAAGCTGTTCAAGTACATCCCAATTTGAAGGGTATTTAATTCGGACACCTGAACTCGTATCACCAAAAACTAAATAATTAATCTCGCTTGAATTTTCTTCAAAGTCAAAGAAAACTTGTCCGACAGCGACAAATCCTTCGTATAATTCCAATGTATTCAATACTACAAACAATAACCCGCAAAATAGGGCCGCACATACAATAATGAATTTCAATCTAATCAGTCCTCTACTGAGAATAAAGCTTCTGGATCCAATTTCAATATTCCTATTTCGCTGGTCAAAGCAACTATGTTATGATTTCACTTGAAATAAATATAAAGAAACATAATAAAGATGAATGTAATTGATCATAGCGTTCAGACAGATTGGCATCATAGCCTATATGACAGGAATATTGTGGCTAAGGAGAAACCCACTTTCGATGGTATTTTCAGCTTTGAGTCCATTCTCAATTTTGTTTGTCCTTTTTGTAGTAAGCAATGGCGAGTACACAGATCTTGCAATCGCTGGAAGTCTTGTCATGGCAACTGTCGGATATGGTTTGGCACTTGGGCAAGACATTTCATTCTACAAGACTGAATACAAAATTCAGGATGTCTTCGTTGCAGCTCCTGTGTCACCCCTCACATATATGACTGGACTCGCATTGTCAGAATTATTATTTGGCCTCCCTGCACTTATTGCGCTTACTACCTTAGCTATATTGTTCGGAGACACTCTAGCTACACTACCACTGCTGATTTGTAGCATACTCTTGACTTGGGGTGCAATGTCTGCAATGGGCTTTTTCTTATCTTCTCACATGCTTCATATGCGAAATGCAACTCAGGTTATTTCTTTTGTTAACGTGATACTCGCTGTGATTCCTCCAGTCTACTATTCTATCGAACGGCTCCCTTTGAATCTCCAGTACCCTAGCTTACTCAGTTCCGACAACTCACGCCTCTTTGATGATACAGGATAGCATGGGACTTGCTACGCCGGAAACTTGGTCAATATATTTGGGACTTGCAGTTCAATTTGCATATTTGATATGCTTCTTAGCTTTAGCAAGGGCGCGTGCGGTTTGGAGGGATTTGTAGCTCTCACCTCAGTGTTCACGCCTGACATTTTTTTTGTTCCCGAGGTCTTGATTCCAATGACACGGATGCTAGTATATTCGTTATATCTTTATAGATCAAGATTGTTATCTAGGCATACCAGTTCTTTAAGATCATTGTAGAGATTTAGAAATTCTGTACCTTTGACGGTCATAATAATTTCCAAAAAGTGTGGATCGAAGGAGATGAGGTCATAATGCTCTAATTCAATTAAATACTTCGGAATTTGTGAAATGTGCTTATCAAGCATTTTTTCTATTTTTTGAATCTTCAATCTTCCAGTTCTGTCCGAAAAGGAGAGTATATCCGCGACTAAATCCAGACCGGTGTACATCGATTACGATACTCAAAATCACACCGTAAATAAAAGGGTCACCCAGACAAATAGGAGAAAATTGTGACTCACATTTCCCTAACCAGCCTTTTCAGTTACATCGATCAGGCATACGATAAGGGAAGAATACAATTTTACTAGGAACAATTCAATATATCAGTTGAATAGTTCTGTCAACAAAAGGAGAAAATAGTAGTATTCGGTCAGTACCCTGACCTCTTTCGTTCTCGATTTACGTAATTCTTGTCCATATATACATCCAACACATCTTGTGGAGTCATTTGTAGCTCCAGAGCAACTTGGATTACAAAATGTAGTATGTCAATCAATTCGGTTTGAGCAATTTTGACTTCAAAACCAGAAGGTCTTTTCCACCACTTCCAACTCGTGAGGTCTTGTAACTCGATGGCCTCGTGAATGATCGCTGTCATTAGCGCTGAAACCCTCTCTTCAGTCTTTTTTGGATACCTATCTGCCACCAAATATTCCACTAACTTCTTTTGTTCATCAAAGATTTTCTCTAACCTATCTTGATTATGATTCATTCCATTCTTAGTCTGGTACTTAACATATATGAGAACTTCTGGCTCTAACAAAGCTGGAATTATAGGATACTATGAGACAACTGGTCTACAAGGGAACCTTTTTATTGTAGCCTGTGTGCTTTCACTTCCAAAGTGATAAATTGAATTGTCGTCCCCCGCGTCATCACAACAATCCAAAAGACCATTAACAATATTACAGCGTTCAGTGAATAGACGAGTGGCAGTACGATTGAAAAGTGAAATAGAATATCGAGGGAGGATGAGTAATGTAGATACATATATGAATTTGATATTAGTCGATGCTGAGGAATTCAATCGACAAGATCTGTTAGCAAATTACGGAAAGGTAGTTATTCGAGGAAATAATGTTCTATTTATAAGACTGGAGAAAGATCTTTGATGGTCTTCTTGTGAGAATTAAGGTATATGGTGACTAATGGTAAGAAGGTATATATTCACTTCGGAAAGCGTAACAGAAGGTCACCCTGACAAGATATGCGATCAGGTTTCTGATTCTATCTTAGATGAGTTTCTTGCAAGTGACTCAGAGTCTAGAGTCGCAGTAGAGTCATTAACTTCCACCGGAATAGTTTTTGTCGCAGGAGAGGTTACATCAAGACGTAGGATCGATATACAAAAGGTGGTAAGAACCGTGATACGTGAGATCGGATACGATCGACCCGAATACGGTTTTGATTCCGAATCTTGTTCTGTGATAGAATCTATACACGAACAAAGTCCTGATATTTCTTTGGGGGTCACTCCTAGTATGCATAGAGAACAGGGAGCAGGTGATCAAGGCTTAATGTTTGGATATGCAACTAATGAAACCGCGGAACTCATGCCGCTACCTATCATAATGGCTCACAAACTCTCAATGAAGCTGTCTACCCTCAGAAAGCAGAAAAAACTAGGTTGGATAAGACCTGATGGTAAATCCCAAGTTTCGGTCGTTTATGAGGGTACAAAGCCGGTAAGGATTGATACTGTCGTGATTTCAACCCAACATGCTCCAGACATAAGCCTGGGCCAATTGAGGGAGGAGATTGTAGGTAAAGTGATAAAGGAAATCTGTTCGGAGTGGATAACCCCAAATTCGAAATTTTTGGTCAACCCGACTGGAAGATTTGTTATTGGCGGTCCTCAGGCTGACACCGGTTTGACGGGAAGGAAGGTAATCGCAGACACTTACGGTGGTGCAGGAAGACATGGTGGAGGAGCATTTTCAGGCAAGGATCCATCCAAAGTTGATAGATCGGCATGTTATATGGCTAGGTATATAGCTAAAAATATAGTAGCTGCTGGGCTGGCAGACAAATGTGAAGTGCAACTGGCATATGCAATAGGATTGCCAGATCCCGTCTCTGTGATGGTGAATACGTTTGGGACGTCTGCAATCGACGATGAATTAATCGAGGAACGAGTAAAAAATTCATTCGAAATGAAGCCCGCTGATATTATCAGGATTTTAGATTTGAAAAGGCCTATTTATAAAAAGACAGCTGCATACGGACATTTTGGGAGAAATGAACCTGAATTTACATGGGAAAGGACTGATAAGGTGTCAGATCTGGCCGGCGGAGCTATCGATAGATGACTTGAATATTATAGCCCACGATGGAGAAAAAGCGTACCCCAATCCGCAACTCGATTCTTGGCTAGAGTTTAAATCGTTCAAAATGTTCGCATTTACAATATTTTTACTAGATTCTTGTGAAACATGATTGGCCCTGGCTAACAAAGTCGCTCTAGTCACTGGTTCATCTAGTGGTATCGGGTTCGCAATATCTAAAGAATTTGCTGAAAATCAAGGAGCGACGGTGTTGATATGTTCTAGAAATATCAATGATGCTATCAGGGCCTCACAAGGGATCAAAGGAAATACTCAGGCTATCAAATTAGATGTTACTAACGAGAGAGATGTAAGATCAGTTGTAAAAGGAACGGTATTGGATCACGGGGGTATTGATATCCTGGTGAATAGTGCCGGGCATCGGTTCGAGAATGCGATCTGGTACAAGAAATATCATCAGATGACCGATCAAGCCTTGGATGCTATTTTGGAAGTCGATCTTAAGGGTACAATACATATGACAAGGGCATTTCTTCCAAGCATGATAAGAAAAACTAATCGCTCTCGTGGCATTTCAGGCGTAATTATTAATATTGCCTCGACGCCTGCATTGTCAGGTCATACGGAAGGTGCCCCTTATACTATTGCCAAGGCAGCCGTTGTTGCTGTAACCAAGCACATTGCTCTAGAATATGGGAATAAGAATATTAGAGCATACACTCTTGCGCTAGGAAATATTGCAACGGATGCCACTTATTATTCTATGACTAAGCAAGGAAGGAAGAGAGCAATTATTGGACCGGCTATGAAGAGGTGGGGTTCAGCGGAAGAGGTCGCCAGAGTGGCCGCGTGCCTGGGAAGTGAAAGCTTTTCATATGCTACCGGCAATACTATAGTAGTCGACGGAGGCAAAGTAATTGTTTAAAAATCATATTTTTATTTGGAACAATGAAAAGAGATATTTATAACTTGGTAGATAGCAAATGATTACGGGCATATTAAGGAAGATACGAACAACTTCCGTTTCGATGTAAAATTGAAGGTCAATAGTTCTACACTTAGAAAAGGATATACTACTGGCACCTCAGCTGCGGCTGCCACTAAAGCGAGCACTGATTCAACTTCTATTGGAGGAGGAAGTAGATTGTGTGGAAGTTACGTTGCCAAGGGGAGGAAAGATTGTCATACGAATTGAGTGGACTCGAGCTGGTAGCGGATATGTGACCTGTGCTGTCACAAAGGATGGTGGAGACGACCCTGATGCTACCCACGGCGCGCAGATCCTATCTACTGTTTCACTAAATAATGACGTCGGTACTATCAGAATAGAAGGAGGGAAAGGTGTCGGACGCGTAACAAAACCTGGGTTAGGCCTTCCAATAGGTGCAGCTGCGATAAATCCTGTGCCATCCATGATGATCAAGGCAGCTGCTTTGGAGATTCTGGGGGAACTGATTGAAACTAAAGGTATTACAGTAGAAATATCGGTACCTAGGGGGGAGACCATCGCGCAAAAAACTGATAATCCACGTTTAGGTATCCTGGGTGGAATATCGATACTGGGAACAACGGGAATTGTTATACCTTATTCTACGGCATCATTTGCGGCATCTATCCGACAAAGTCTAGATGTAGCATTGGCAATGGGTGTTGACACCGTTGCCTTGACAACAGGCGGCCGGAGTGAGGAGTTTGTTAAAAAATTTTTCAATGACGCTCTCCCAGAACATTCCCTTATACAGATGGGGGACTTTGTAGGGTATGCAATAAAGCAATGTCAAATCAAGAAAGTGAAGAATGTCGCCATTGCTGGCTTTATTGGGAAGCTAACAAAGATGGCAATGGGAGTAAAACAGACTCATGTCAAAGGTTCTCATGTCGACATGGAATTCATGGCAAACATTGCAAGAGATTGCGCCTGCTCCGCAGAGATATTATCCAAAATATTGAAAGCTAATACAGCGCGTCACGTTCAAGAGATAATAACGGAGCATGATATAACCGGATACTTTGACATGATCTGCAAACACGCTCATACATCATTGATCAAAAATGACCACCGTTCATTGAATCTCCAAATTGTAATGTTTGATTTCGATGGAAAGGTGTGTGGCCTTTACCCGAGAACAAAGCATAGCCAATAATAATATAAATTAAGGGGTGTGATGGTAAGATGTGGATCTTTCCTACATTTTGTCCGCGTAGATTTCAACGGCTCTCTTCCTTGGAATAAGAATAAAAGAGGGTTTAAGAACCCAAGCCAGTAGGATCCAATCTGTACCACCCGAGACCGCCCGCCATTAGTGTAGTAGCAATAACCAAGAATGGAATTAGAATAGCCAAGCGTATAAGAACCAATTGGCCAGAGGTCAAGATCTATGTTCCTCAAAAGTATTATGAATCATCAAATGATATTCATTGGTTCGAGGAGCCGACCTCTCAAATAATGGAAAAGCTATTCAAGACCAACAGTGCATTAATTTGCATTTTTTCTCTTGGAGCAGTGATCCGACTTATTGCTCCTCTTATAAGTAACAAGAAATATGATCCCGCAGTTGTAGTTATCGACGATAAGGCGAAATTTATCATTAGTGCATTATCTGGTCATCTAGGTGGAGCGAATTCTTTAGCAACAGAGCTATCGACCTTTTTCGAAGGAAGCATGGCGGTTATAACTACCGCTGCCGACGTTAATCAGACTATAGCTGTGGACATTTTAGGGAGGAATCTAGGATGGACAATAGATGGCCTAGATACAGTTACACAAGTAAGCGCCTGCATGGTCAATGAAATGCCTATGGGGCTTTACCAAGACTCTGGAGAGCGCAATTGGTGGCCAAGTAAGGGTCTTCCTCGGAACGTCAGACCATTGTCAGAACTTGATAATCTGAAATCTAAAGAGTTCGTTGCAGGCCTTATAATTACAGATAGGATTCTAAGAGATGAGGAAATTTCATCTAAATCGGTAATCTACAGACCTAAGAGTCTTGTAGTAGGGATCGGGATGCATTGGAATACGAGCAAGGAAGCGATAGAATCGGCAATATTTGACGTATTCCAGGGCAATTGTCTAAGCATTAAGAGTATAAGAAATCTAGCTACAATTAAAAATAAAGCCCAGGCTAGTGGATTGAATGATTTTTCAAGAACATACCAAATTCCAATAGAATCCTTCAATGACGATCAGCTTTCTAGAATGCAGGTTCCTAATCCGTCTGAACTAGTGGGACGGTTTCAGGGCACTAAGAGTGTATCTGAAGCCGCTGCGCTATTGAGCTCTAAAGGGGTTCTGGTGGTCCCCAAGCTTAAATTTCCGCCTGACCTAACTCTTTCTGTTGCAAGGATGGAATATAAATAATTGGTTAAAGCGATGCTGATCGTAGATAGAGGCAGTAGAGAGCCCGAAGTCAAACAAGAGTTGGAGGTTATTTGTTCAACTATTAGCAGGACGTGTCCTGGCAAGTACGGTTATGCAACTTACTGCTTTTTGGAAGTGGTTCCCCCATATATCGAGGAGGGAATTTCAAAATGCATTGCCAACGGCGCCGACTTCATTACCATCATTCCATATTTTCTATATCCAGGTATGAAACTGAAAGATTCTGTGAAGAAAGCCGCATCGATATCTAAGAAGAAAGATGTTCGAGTAGCTATAGCTAAGCCACTAAGCAAGAACGTAAGGATGGTCGAAGTCGTAATAAATAGAGTCCACGAGGCTAAGCGAGAGCACTCACTACTGCTGTCAGACTTAGAGTGCGACTTATTACTAATTGGTCATGGTAGTAGTGATAGAAGGGCTAGAGAAGCATTCGACTACGTGGTAGATTTGCTTAGACCTCATTTTAGACGCGTCCGATTCTGTTTCCTTGAGCTCGACGAGCCTGATATCATGAAGGGCATCAGAAATTCCTTGGCCTCTTCACCCAAATGTCTTCTGGTAGTTCCATATTTTTTGCACAAAGGAGCTCACATTAAGTATGACATAATACGGGAAATCAATTCGTCGATTATGGAACAAAATCCAACTAATTTATACCTCACGGAGCATTTGGGAGCTGACTGTCAGTTAGCAAATATAGTTTTGGAAAGGGCAATGGAAGTTGAGCGAGGAATCTTCCCCCAGACCTAATTACTACAACGCAGATCATGATCTGCGCAATATGTCAACAAAAGCATTTGGGATTGAGAATAAGAGTTTCGCAATAATAGATAGTGAAGTGGGAGTACATACGTACAGTGAACTTGAATGGGCAATCGTGAGGAGGGTAATTCATGCTACGGCCGATTTTGATTTTGCAGGGAAAGAAAAAATTACCTTTCATGGAGCCGTATTCACATCAGCTTTTGCAGCGATTGAAAATGGCTGCCATCTTGTATCTGATGTAGATATGGTATTATCAGGCATAAACAAGCAACTGGCAAAGGAACTAGATCTGAAAACTCTGTGTAGGATTTCAGATGATTCAGTCGCCAAGTACTCTCGTGATAATAATCTAACCCGGTCTCAGGTTGCAATGGATTTTTCAGCAGCTCAGATTCAAAACGGCATAGTTGTTATAGGTAATGCCCCTACAGCCCTTTTTCAAATAATATCCATGTTCAGAGAAAATAGAGTAAAGCCTGCTCTCATAATTGGAATTCCTGTAGGCTTTATTTCCGCGCTCGAATCGAAAAAAGAATTATTGCGCACTCCAGTTCCGTCGATTACCAATATCGGACGCAAAGGGGGTAGCGCGGCTGCTTGTTCAATAATCAATGCGTTAATGCTAATTTATAAGACCAGATCGCGTCAAGATTAGTCGAATATTCTGGCAAACTTGATTCTATCAACTGTCAGATGAAAGTTTTTCCTTGACAGGATTAAAGGTGTCGATCGTCTTGCTCCACGTCTGTATATCAAGTTCTAAACTATATAGTTAGCGAGTAAATCGTATCCATAATATACTTGATGAGACTTCCATAGATCGATGTTAACGCTGGAATCTATCAAGAAGATAATGACCCACAAGTTAGAAGCGATTCATTTACATGAAACGGCACAGGAAGCTGCTAAGAAGATGAAGCATAAGGATATAGGCTCATTGTTAGTCGTTGATGAATCCGATGTACATATTGGCATAATAACCGAGAAAGACCTAGCCTCAAAAGTTTGCATGCAGAACAAAAAGAGCACGGAGGTATTCGTAAATGACATAATGTCTTCCCCCCTTGTATACATTGATTATAAGGCAACCCTTGAAGAAGCGGCTAAGAGGATGGTTGATAACAAGATACAGCATCTGTTGGTAAAAAATGCAAATACCTTGGTTGGCATTCTCACCACAAGTGATCTGAGCACTTACCTAAGGCAACATATTGATTTGGACGAAGTCAATGCTAGTATTCTAGAATCATTGATGGAACAAGAAAAGACAAGATGAGTCTAAATGTTGGTCGGAAAACCTCTGTGTTCAAGCTTCAGTAATACAATCAGTACATCTACTCGGCCTATTGGGGGATAGAATTGCCATTGAAAAGGAGACATCTAGCGCTTGAAAGAAATAATCACAAGGATAGAAATTAGATCAAAGCCGGAAAAGGTTTGGAAGATATTAACTGATTTCCAACATTATAAATTATGGAACCCGTTCATAATTGGGATTACTGGGTCTCCTATTAGGGGTGAGAAGATCGAAATAGAATTAAGAACCGCAGCACAAAAAACACGCGTTTATCATCCAGTGATAACAAAGGTGGATCCACCTACAGAATTAAGATGGTATGGAAAGGCGATTCTCCCACTAATATTAGATGGAGAACATATCTTTACAATCCAAGAGAACGAAGAACATGATACAATCTTTACTCAAAAAGAGATATTGAAGGGTTTAGGATCCTATTTTGGAAATGCCAGAATGTTTGATGATATACGGAAAAGCTTTCAAATGATGAATTCTAGCTTAAAATTAAGAGCAGAGAGTAATTAATACTGACCTCGGCTGAGCATTCTCATATTATTACCAATACCTTTTAGCTAACGCCTTATAGATCAATTTCAATTCCTTAAGTTTGCTGTATTGAGCCCACAGTACAAGAACTGCCTTGAGTTATGCTCCATTCTGAGAGTGAACTAAAAAATGTTGACTTTCTCTTGACAACTCGCTCAGGCAGTCAAACCTTGAGGTGGTTAAGGAAGGCTTCAAGCTCACTTTCCGCATGTCAATCTTATTAATGTTTGAAATCAATAATTCCATAATGGCTTGAGCCTTCGTCTTCTACAGCTTTAGCGATAACATAATCGTAATATGATACAATTAGTGAAATGATGAGTATAGATATTCAAGTAAAGGTGAAGTTAAGATCACTATATCTTGCAATACAAGTTAATGAGTTAATACAGCTCAGGGATTTTTTCGCGCTCAGTCTATTCTAGTGCAAACCGCCAAAATTCGTCCTGGAAGTCAAGATTTGGACGAAGTCTAGTGCAAAATTCGTCCTGGAAGTCAAGATGTAATCTAGTTTTTTTCACTACAGGCTACAGCCTATCTCAGATTTTGGAAGATCAGATTCTCCTTATAGACGAAGTATCATTCATTATTCGAGATCGCTTCCCATGGTTATGCTTATCTTAAATGCACGTATCGATGAAGCCAAAAAAATAGAAGTTCATCAGTTCTGAGGAAAATCAAAATCTCTACAAATGGTTACATTAAATGGGGTCTATCGCCTTCTATAATTCTTGCACCTGTCTAAAATTCTTCTAAGTAACTCTAGGATCAGCAAAATGTAAGTGCATATATGATGCAACACATGCATTATATGTTAAACCATCGTACTTCCCATTAATTCCTCGACCTCTTTGCATCTCAAATGAGAATTGAGAATCTGAAGATAAGTTTACTAACTCAGAATAGTGAAATTCGTGGCCGTGAATATGAGAAATTCGACCCATTAGCTCACCACTACTTTGAGCCTCTGTATACCCTATTGTAACACGGTCGGTCATAGACGTTTCTGTATCAAAAATATTGACCATCGAATATCTTCCCTGCTTCTGTCTTCGATTGTCATTTATTACTTTTGTCAGGTACATTAGACCGCCACATTCTGCAAGTGTGGGCATTCCATTGACAATCGATTTGTGTATTGACTTTTTCATTGAATTGTTCATTTCTAATCGTCGTGCCAAAATTTCAGGAAAACCTCCACCTATCAAGAGTCCGTCAACATCCTTAGGTACTGACTTATCCTTGATAGGACTAAAAAAAACTAGAGAAACATCATTTTTCCTAAGTGACCTTAGATTATCATAATAATAAAAATTAAATGATTCATCAAATGCGACTGCAATTTTGCATGAGGGCTCTCTTTCATTTTTAAGTAGCCGGGGAGATCTTTTTTGATTTCTTTCGTTGGTCTTAATCGGCAGTATGCTATCAAGGTTGATCTGATCAGCAACATATTTAGCACAATTTAGAATAACATTTTTAGTCTTGCCTTTGATTTCAATAGGGGGGATAAGCCCCAAATATCTTTCGGCAGAACGGATCTCCTCATTTCGGTAAATGATCCCCAAAAGCTTTTTCTTTACATGAATACCCAATGCTTCGAGTATCATGTTTGAATGTTTTTGGCTCCCAACATTGTTTATGATAATCCCTGCAACATTCAGGCAAGGATCAAACTTTGTATACCCAAGAATCATGGCAGCTACAGATTGTGAAGTTCTGGCTGCATCTACCACTAATATAACTGATGCATCGAGTAACTTTGAAATATGAGCAGTGCTTCCGAAATTCCTCTTCCCAGAGATCCCGTCAAATAGGCCCATTACCCCCTCAATTACTGAGAGATCTGCGTCCCAAGAGCTTCTATCAAAGCATTCTAAAACTCCTTTTTTTCCCATTAACCAGAGATCAAGGTTCCTTGATTGACGACCAGTGACAAACGTATGGTAACAAGGATCGATAAAGTCTGGACCAATCTTAAAGGGTTGAACAATAAATCCACATTCTACAAGTTTATGCATAATTCCCATTGATACTGTCGTTTTTCCTACTCCACTAGTTGTTCCAGCGATGACAATCACTGGCTTTTGCAACAAGTACCTTCTCACCTCATGAATTAGGTTTAGTAGTATTCCGACTCAAATTGTACTCGTAAAATGGTTGTCTGAAATATCTGTAGTGGTCATAGACGACGTCCAACCGCGCTTTTACGAATGTTGATGTTGTATTTAAGACCGAACCTGTGAGATTCATCTCTTACATACCGAAGTAGCTTTAGTCCTTCATCATTAAAAGGCAAAATGAGTGGGTACTTATTACTGGTTGAATATATTTCTTCATTATCTTTTGCAATAGAAAAACAAGGTATATCCAAGTCAAGTAATCTCAAAGTTTCGACTGCACAGTTCAGATGTCCCTTACCTCCATCTATAAGTATCATATCAGGCAGTGGCAAACCCTTACTTACACTCTCATTAGAATCTGGTCGGTATCTTCTCCTAACAATTTCTCTTATCATAGCAAAATCATCCTGTATTCCTTTATTTTCAATTCTGAATCTCCGATATCCGGATTTGGAACATTCGCCATTTACGAATCGCACACATGCGCCAACTGCTATGCTTGTTCCTAAATTTGATACATCGAAGCAGTCGATAATATATGGTATAGCTTCCAATTGTAGCTTGTTCCTTAGATTTAGAAGTGACGGGTGATATCCCTGTTCGACATACAGTAATAGGTTTGTCATTATTAATTCCATAATTTTACTACTGTCATCATGATGGAGCCCCTTTTGAACTGGTAGTATTGTTACTTTATGCCCAGAGATAGATTCAAGATACCTTCTAAGTGCATCAGCATCTTGAACTTTTTCATTTGTATAAATATACCTTGGAACCATACCATCTGAATTATAGTATTGTGAAATGAACGTACCTAGGGAATTATCCCCTACGAGATCAAAGCTAGTATGATTCCTATCCATTATTACTCCTTTTCTACGCTTCAAAGTTAGTACGTGGGCAACTCCCGTATCTTCGTTCGCCATGATACCAAAGAATTCTTCATCTGCACCTCGATTTGATTTTGTTTCTATTTTTTGCTTTACTGTTATATTTTCAAGTCTTTGAATAGTATCGCGAAGGTCCTTTGCTATCTCATATTTGTGCTTCCTTGATGCTTCAGTCATCTCCTCTTTTAATCTGCCTTTTAATTGTTCCATATCGCTTCTTTTTGTAAGTACCTCATGCAACATCGTCACCTTGTCCATATATTGTTCCCTTGATACATTTCCAATACATGGAGCCTCACAATTCTTAAGAAAAAATTCTAAACAAGGTTTCTTAGGTAATTTTTTACAAATTCTTACTTTAAACAATCTTCTCAATGATCCTGTGGACAATATCTTTGAACTGCCATAAACAAATGGACCGTAGACCTTTCCCTTAGGACCAAAAAATTCACCGTTTCTGTTCCTTCGCGCAACAAGAAGGCGAGGGAATTCTTCTTGAGTTATTTTCAGATAGGTATATTTCTGCTGATACTTCAGCTCGATATTAAAGATTGGCCTGTATTGTTTTATCAGACTTGATTCGAGAAGAAACGCTTCTGTTTCGTTAAGTGTGACTACGAAATCAATGTCTGCAACCTGTGAGAGTAAACGCGCTGTCTTGATAGCATGATAACTGTCTTCAACCTTATTTACAACATAACTTTTTAGTCTTTTTTTTAGATTTTTTGCTTTGCCTATATATATCACTCGGCCGCTCTGGTCTTTCATAAAATAGACGCCCGGACCGTCGGGAACATGAATGATTTTTTGTTCTAAACTCATTTTCTTGGATCCTGCTCTCTTATCACAGTGTTAAGTATCTGGTTTGGAAACAATTTTGATTTGAGGTATTTACCTGTTTGGCTGCAATCGCTTCGTGAGATCTCTTCCGGTGTGCCGCAGGCAACTATCTTTCCTCCCAATTGTCCTCCTTCAGGTCCAAGATCTATTATCCAGTCGGCAGAGGCGATTACATCTAAATTATGCTCTATGATGATGACAGTGTTGCCAAGGTCAACTAATTTTTGCAGGACATAAAGCAGTTTACTAACATCGGCGAAATGAAGCCCAGTAGTAGGCTCGTCAAGGATATAGACAGTACTTCCTGTGTCTTTTTTCGATAGTTCAGCCGCAAGTTTGATCCTTTGAGACTCTCCACCGGAAAATGTTGTCGCCGGTTGTCCCAAACGTATGTAACCTAGACCAACGTTACTAAGGAAGATTAATTTTCTATATATGCTTGGAATATTCGAAAAGAACTCGAGTGCTTCATCGACAGTCATAGTCAAAATATCTGCGACTGTCTTTTTCTTGAATGTAATGCTTAGAGTTTCTGAATTGTATCTCTTACCCTTACAGGTATCACAGGTTACATATACGTCAGCTAGGAACTGCATCTCAATTCGCTTTACCCCCACCCCTTCGCATTCTTCGCACCTGCCATCGGGAACATTAAAAGAAAATCTTCCAGGCTTGAATCCTTTTTCCTTTGCCATTGGCGTCTTTGAAAATAGTTCTCTTATCGGCGTGAATGCATTTACGTAAGTTGCAGCATTTGATTTTGGGGTACGACCAATTGGGGATTGATCGATCCCTATAACCTTGTCTACCAATTCCAGTCCTGTAATGCCTTTGTGTTTTCCAATCCGTTCTCGAGAATGATAAAAATGAGCCGATAATCCCTTAAAGAGTATATCATTGACCAGAGTAGACTTCCCCGAACCAGACACACCAGTAACTAGAGTCAAGCAGCCCAACGGGAAGGAGACATCGATGTTCTTTAAATTATTCTCTTCAGCTCTATGCACTGTGATGAATTTATTTGCACTCCTTCTCTTCTCCTTTGGTCTTGTGACATGCAAAGCGCCAGTTAGGTATTGACCGGTAACTGATTCAACCGACCTAGATACGTCTTCTACAGTCCCGCATGCTACTACCTCGCCTCCATGGTTACCAGCTCCTGGTCCCAGAATCTAATACCCAATCAGAACTTCTTATTACTTCCTCATCATGTTCGACGATGATTAGCGAATTCCCTAGCTCCCTAAGTTTTTTCAGAGTTGCAATGAGTTTCGCGTTATCTCTTTGATGTAACCCAATTGTAGGCTCATCTAGGACATAAGAGTACCCCAGAAAGATTTGAACCAATTTGAGTCGCCAACCTAATTCGCTGCGATTCACCTCCCGACAAAGTAGAAACGGTACAATTTAGCTGTAAATACTCTAAGCCTACATCCAAAAGGAATTGTAGGCGTGCTCTTACCTCTTTTAATATGGTTCTTGAAATGATCAAATCATTCGTTGAAAGTGCAATTTGGTTAAAGAATTTCAGGCAATCGCCTATTGAAAGATTGCACACATCCATTATGGATCTTCCATCAATCTTTACTGAGAGAGCTTCTTTTCTAAGCCTTTTCCCACCACAAAACTCGCATAGGTGTTCACGCATATACTTGGCTATCTCTTCTCGCTTTGAATCAGATTCCGTTTGACCAAAAAGCCTTTCCAGATTGGGAATAACGCCTTCGAAATTTCCAGTGTATTCCCACTTACTCTCCGAATTTCTCGATTTGTAAATATACTGAATACGTTTGTCGGTCCCGTAAAGGATTACTCTAAGCTGATCTTCAGTAAATTTGGAGATAGGTACATTCAAATTGAAACCAAAGTGTTTACCAACATCTCTGAGTTTCGACAATCTGAAGGAAGCGAACCGTCCTAGCCAAGGCTTGATGGCCCCTTCCAGTATGCTTTTCGACTTGTCGGGAATTATTAAATCGGGATCGAATTTTAGCTTGAAGCCTAATCCATTGCATTCTTTGCAAGCTCCGAATGGGGAATTAAATGAAAAGGAGCGAGGCTCCAACTCCCCTATGCTTAGTCCGCATGTAGGGCACGCATTTTGCTGAGAATAGATGTGTAACTCATTATCCACCAGCATTGCAGCCAATCCGTTGCCTAACCGCAATGCCAATTGGACTGACTCAAATATTCGAGCTCGCTCTTCTTTGGATATCTCGAGCCTGTCGACAACCACTTCGATAGAGTGTTTCTTTTGTTTATCCAGGACAGGCAAATTTGACTCCCTCTCCACATTTCCACCTACTTGGTTGCTCTTGCCGTAACTATCTAGATTCGACAATACGCCATCAATTCTAACCCTTGGAAATCCATCTTTTTTTAGGCCTTCAAGTAGCTTTCTAAAGGATCCCTTTTTCTCTCTCACTACTGGGGAGAGCAGAATCCCTGTTCTTGCTTCAAAAGATGTAAGCATCGAATCACTAATGGCCTCTGTAGATTGTCGACTGATTCTTCGTTCACAATTGGGGCAGAACGGAATTCCTATTCGAGCGTATAGCAAACGTAGATAGTCGTAAATCTCTGTAACTGTGCCCACGGTAGAACGCGGGTTCTTGTTTGTTGTTTTCTGCTGAATCGAAATAGCCGGAGAAAGTCCATCAATAGAATCAATATCAGGTTTGTCCATCATCTCTAAAAACTGTCTGGCATAAGCTGATAAAGACTCCACGTATCTGCGTTGTCCCTCCGCATAGATCGTATCAAATGCAAGGGTAGATTTGCCTGAACCTGACAGGCCAGTAAAAACTACTAATTTATCCCTTGGGATAGTAACACTTATGTTCTTCAAGTTGTGCTCGCGCGCTCCCTTTACGATTATGTTATCAATCATCGATAGTCCCTAAGCTCCTTAAGTTACAGGTTCTCCTAAGGCTTTTTTTATTTTGTATAATTTGCTTCTCAATTCAATTGCACGTTCGAAATTAAGATCGTCTGCATTCTTTATCATTTGATCTTCTGTATTACGCGCAAGTTTAGCAAGATCTGATCTACTCATTGACTTTATATTCACATCTATAGAATCATTCTGAGAACTTGTTATGGGTTTCATAATGGATTTTGGTATAATGTTATTTCTCGTGTTATATTCAACCTGCTTTTCACGCCGCCGATCGCTTTCACTAATTGCTCTTTTCATTGAATCAGTGACCTTCTCAGCGTAAAGGATAACTCTTCCATCAATATTTCTGGCAGCCCTTCCAAAAGTCTGGACGAGGCTAGTAGAATTTCTTAGAAAGCCTTCCTTATCCGCATCCAAAATTGCGACTAATGATACTTCGGGAAGATCGAGACCTTCTCTAAGTAGATTTACACCTACTAATACGTCGAATTCTCCGATTCTCAATTGACGAAGAAGCTCAGTTCTATCCAAACCTTTTATTTCCGAATGAATATACCTTACCCTGACATTCTTTTTGGTTAAGAAATCAGCAAGATCTTCCGACATCCTCTTTGTCAAAGTTGTAACAAGAGTCCTCTGTTTCCGCTCTATTTGCCCCCGAATCTCTTGGATTAAGTCTTGCATTTGATTTCGGGCCTCGCGCACCTCAACTACAGGATCGACTAGACCGGTTGGCCTTACTAATTGTTCGACAACCTGCCAACTCCGCTTCAATTCATAATCGGCTGGGGTAGCTGAAATGAAAATTACGTTTTTCATGTACTCTTCGAATTCTTTGAATTTTAAAGGTCGATTGTCTGCTGCACTTGGAAGTCGAAATCCGTAATCGATAAGTGTTTTCTTTCTTCCATAATCGCCATTAAACATAGCATGTAACTGAGGTATGGTAACATGAGACTCATCTATTACCAGACTAAAATCTTCACCGAAGAAATCCAAAAGGCAATACGGAGGATCACCAGGATTTCTTCCGTCGAAGTGTCTGGAGTAATTTTCTATTCCTTGACAATAGCCTAACTCTTGTATCATTTCTGTATCATAATTAGTCCTGGAAGTGAGCCTCTGCCTTTCAAGTTCAGAAGGGAGATTGGGTAGCCATTCTTCAAGCTCTTGACGTATAGCTGTGATAGCTGATTGCCTTCTGTCGTCACTAACGACGTAGTGCTTGGCTGGGAATATCTTCAATCTCTGTATCTCTCTCTTGGTATCCATGGTGATAGGATCGTGCAGAGACATCATTTCGATATTTTGCCCAAAAAGCTCTATTCTCAAAAGATCCTCCGAGTAGGCAGGGATAACGTCAATGGTATCTCCTCGAACTCTAAATCCTCCAGCCTTTAACGAAAGATCGTTTCTTTCGTATCGAGCATCTATGAGCCTACTAATAATCCACTTTCGATCAACCTTGGAATTTCTGTCAAGCAGAATTGAATTCTGGTCCCATTCAACAGGGGAGCCTAAAGAGTATATACATGAAACGGTAGCTACTATGATCGTAGGCTCTCCAGACATTAACATTGCTGTTGCCTCTAACCGCATCTTCTCTATTCTTTCGTTTATTTCCGTATCCTTTTCAATATAAGTGTCCGTCTGAGGGAGGTAGCTCTCTGGTTGATAGTAATCATAAAAGCTCACAAAATAACCTACATTGTTTTGTGGGAAAAATTCCTTTAATTCGGTATAAAGCTGAGCTGCTAACGTCTTATTGTGGGATATTATGAGAGTGTTCTTATTAATAGCCGCTATCACATTTGCAACTGTAAATGTTTTGCCGCTACCAGTAACTCCAAGTAGAGTTTGGCAACCACTCTTCTCTAAGGCTCCATTAGAGAGTTTGGATATCGCAGTAGGCTGATCCCCGCTAGGAGGAAAACAATTCGGAGATAGCATGAATCTACTAGACTTAATATTGCTCTGATACAATCCATCCTTACAAAGATCATTACGCGAATATAATACTATTACATAAGTTATCCTAGCGAAAACTATCTCTGCATTTGAAGTCAGACTTGAATCGTTCACGTTGGCGAGCGCTTTTCAGAAAAAATCAGGGGCTTATATTGCCGTTTTCAGCTAAAACCTATGCTCTATATGTGTTGTCATCGATAGATGGAATCCGCAAAAAATAGAGTTAACATCGCCCGTTAACTATCTCTTCAATGTTGGCGGTTAGCTCTCTGATGCGTTTTTGTGGTTATTTACTGCTGTCTTTTTTTTGGTCACTTCGTGACGTAAATCATCTGCCGTTAGTCCCCTGCCGCCTTCTACCGCTGTATTGTAGTTATCACGCTTTAGGGCGCTTTGATCCTTGAGTCTTTTGAGATTGTTTGTGCTAATTGGTTCACCCTACTCCAAAGAGGAGGCAGAGTATTGTGACCTGTGCCATGACAAGAGTGAAAGATTCTTTCAAAACTATAGAAGAATCTTATATAAACAATATCTTCGTTATGAGCACCTTACAGTGAGATGATATGAAATGGGAATGTATTCACTCTAACAGTATAATTGATAGGGCGAAGTTCACAGATTTCATAAAGCAAAGTGACAATGACAAGAACAGCATTCAAGAAGCAAGAGTACAGAGTGGCGTCTACTACCAGACTAACTTAATGCCAGAACTGCAGAGTAAGACGAATAGCGTCGTTTTTCAAGTCCATAGTGTTTTTAAGCGGGATCGGCCAGGTACACCTGTAAAATGAATGCTGAAGAAGCTAAGGCATTGTTGAATGATAGAGGAATATCCATTATGAATATGCCTGATGGCTATATGCTAACGGTATCCAGCAGGGAAGGCAGTCCGTCACGGCGTATCGAAATGGATGAAATGGATGCGATCTTAGTATTAGGCAAAATTAGACTGATTGCAGTTGAGGACACGGTTGGAGACATCCTTATCGAAGTATCAAAGTCCTAGATCGTTGGAATTGCAATCTGATTTAGGCTACCATTATTTCAACTAGATAGCGCTTAATATAATCAGCATAACAAATTATAGACTATCTTCCTTAATATTCTCTTGTATAGAACACATTTGACAACCCTTGGCAGTATTCATGTCTTCATGTTCTAAATCAGCAATCCAATCCTAGAACTAACGTCCATCATAGTGAACTCCGCTCGTCTAAGGTATAGAAATATGTCATTGAACCACTACTGTGGTGTAGGTTATGGACCAGAGTTTTTCTTTATAGTAAGTTAATATTGTTTATATTATTTGCAAGCACATGAAGGATATCGTGAATGACTACATAAACCCTGATAGTAAACACTCTGCTCTTCTTGTAATTGATGTTCAACTTGATTTTACTCTAATTGGTGCTGCCAGCTGAAATACCAGGTACATTGCAGGCTGTACGGTATATCCAGCGTCTAATTCGGAAGTATAGAGAGCAAGAAGCGCCTATAATTCAAGACTTTATAATGCAGATGGGTCTAATGCTGACCTCTGTAGAAGAAAGTCTATAGAGAGTGGAAAGCAACTGGTCATTCCTGAAACTGATGGCGCTGAGCTGATGGACGAACTCAAGCCCTCAGCCGATATCAAATTGAATTCAACTTTATTGCTTTCTGGTAATCTTCAGCAGATAGGATTCTATGGAATGGATAATTTACAAACCCCGATGGGGCGCATTTTACAAAACAACATTAGAAAAGCATTTGCATAATCTAGGTGTTAATACAGTAGTTGTATGTGGATGTAACTTTCCCAACTGTCCCCGCACAACAATATATGAAGCAAGTGAGCGAGATTTCAAAATTGTTATGGCTAAAGATGCTACATCACTTGTTTATGACATAGGACTACAAGAGCTACAAAACATTGGTGTATCAGTAATGGATACTGATGAATGTATAGCCTGGCTTGGAGAATCTTATTCAAAATTTAAGACTATAAGCAACTAGAAAAACTAAATGTAAAAAGATAGAGAAAAAAAGATATGGCCAATATCAACTTAGAAGTTTGGATTCAGTTGTCCAGAGCATGCTACATATATTTATTCTTCAAGTTGAATAAGATGGCCTATAAATAGCCTATAAATAACCATGCAAAGGGAATAATAAGTTCAGTGCTCGGGGTAGGAAGAAAGGGCAATTTCGAGGCTCGTCGAATGTCCTTCTTTTCCTCTCTATCCTAACTGACGTCTAACTGAAAAACTATGTAATTTTGCTGAGGTTGGTTATTGATACGCCCCAACCCGAAGTTCGGTATTTTGAATAAAAATTCCCCTTTCAGATCCAATAACGACTGTTCTTAGTTTACCACCAACACAGGGCATCTCGAATCTCTTAATACTTCGGATGCTACACTTCCAAGCAATACTTTCTTAATGCCAGATCTCCCCCGTGTTCCAATAACTATAAGGTTCACCATATTATGTACAGCGTAGTCCATTATTGTTGCTGATATTGAAGTAGATGTTACTATAACATCGTTCTCTAGCTTCATATTATATCTATTCTTATCCGAAGTGCTGTTAACTTGTGCTATTTTATGATTAATAGTATTGAACTACTGGCCCGCATCCTGTTTCGCTGAATCCAGTATTGCAGCTAATGAGGTAGAATCTTCAAGTTTATTCAAATATGAAGCATATGCATAACCTAACTGTGAGTAAAATACATAAAGTGCTATTAATTTGGCCTCGTATTTTCTTGCAATTGAAATAGCAATATCAGCTGCATGCATGGACTGTTCGGAACCATCTATTGCAACCAAGACCCTGGATAATCTTTTTAATTTAGTTAGGTTCAATATCTTCGTTTAATAAAACAAATAATTAAGCTAAACTATGGAATGACTGTACAACTTCGTGTTGCCGGTAGCAGTAAAGGTTCATTAGAGTGATTTAAAGGTCTTAACTGCCAGCACTAATTATATAACAATGAAGCGAGTATACTTCAGCAATCAGAGACGCTGAGGCAGCGAATTCTAGGGGTGATACAAATTCGGAGTCCTTCATACGCCTAAAGGAAATAGAGATTTTTAAGGTAGTGGCAGTTCCTGTAATTCAATTTTTGATCAGGTACTAATTTGATGCATCAATGAGTCAGCCCGGGTTGTGATACATGAGCGAATGAGCGGATCTTCAATTAAGCCATTTTTCGTTTAGCCAAAATTGTCGAGCAAACCTTTTCTTTAACTTCGCTTATATTATGACATGGAACTATCCGTCGAGTCGCTTACCAAAGAATCCTTTCTTTCCTTTTTGGAAAATGATGCAAACATTCGAGTAGATGGTTTCCTTGAGAGCGCGATGGCTGTTGCCGAAGAAGTTCATGAAGGTGTCACGAGAGAAGACGGGGTTTCATCATTTTTAAATACACATATTTGGCCAGTGGCAAAGAATGTGACAGTTCATTACCGGAAGAATAACAAAGCCATTACAACAGTGGAGATTGCAAGCACGGTTCTACATGACGTCCTTGAGGATAACGATCGAATCCTCAATCTTTATGAAACTAGATCTTATGGATTTGACGCATATCTGCGATATCAATTTGGAAGTCGCGTGCTTAATGTACTTCACACTTTAAAAACTCCCGCACTGGATACTTATGGCGCCGCAAAGAAAGATATCGAACAAGAAAGATTTCACGATTACTGTGCTCATTTGGCCAACGCAGATTATGACATCAAGTGCATCAAGCTTTTCGATCGGGTGAATAACATGAAGTTCATTGAGTATACAGCTTCAACGAATAAGAAACCTGTAGTCTATACGAAGATAAAAAGATACCTTCTGGAGGCTGAGGACTTTTATCTAGCCTATACAATGCTAGAGCCAAGAATGCCAGAGCTATACAAGGAATTGAGGGGCTTATATGAACAATTGCGTTCGTATTATCTTGAGCAAACCTTAAGCCTACCTCATGCTCAATAGAAATGGATGCATAATTTCTAATTTCTGTTAAGACATAACATCTAATCTGGTGTTGGTCTTTTTTTGTTAAGAAGATCTGTGCGCCCTATCCAAAAGCCATTTAAAGGGTATTTATGGGTAGGTATGACTGCATGCCAGTACGACCATTGAGTGTGGGAGTAATAGTCAAATTAGAGCCGGACTTTAGTGAAGGAAACGTAAGTTACAATCCAGACGGTACCTCTTAACCGGGCAGAAACTAAAAATATACTTGGCCCTCATAGCGCTGCCAGCCACACTGGCTTCCTTTTATTGCAAGGTGAAATATGAAGCAAGAGTGGCAATTGGTACGATGGGACCACCCATCGCTAATCAAGCACTGAGACAGGCTCAAATCATTTCCAATGCAGACGAATTGCACTTGTACAGTGATAGGATCTTTGCGGGCGCGGATACCTTGGCGACTGCAGAGGTACTTAGACTGGGCGTATTACGTATGAATAATGGTTTGGGCGCCGATATCGTCATTTCTGGTCATAGAGCATCGGACGGCGAAACTGGCCAAACTGGTCCACAGACCGCATGGAAGCTTGGTTACCCTTTCATAGGAAATGTAATCGACTTTCATATAGATCAAGAGAGGAGAAGTATTTATGCTAAAAGATTCATCTCATTATATGGCTTTTATGATGTGATAGAAGAGATTCAGAGCTCCTCTACCTGTTTTTATATCAGCCGATCCTTCGTACAAGCCATCATTTAATACAGTATCGGAGAGGCTCTCCTTGGCGAGGAATCTCAACGAAGCAAGGAGTAAGGCCGACAACTTTGAAAAGTACCTTCAAGTATATAATTCAGAAGGTCTTGGCGCAGATCCTAGATTTGTTGGTCTTCCAGGATCGCCAACGATTGTGTATAAAGTGGAAAAGATTCCAAAGGCGAAGGCCAAGAGGAGAGTAGAGGTTGTTGATGGGAATGACACAGGTCAGCTCGATATGGTAGCAAAAAAACTACTTCAACTCATGACGGAGGCCCCAATAAAATGAGCGAAGCGACACAGAGTTTAGAATCAAGCTCAGAAAATTTAGTTAGTGAACCTTACCAACATCTCTACGTTGTTATTGAGCACGAAGAAGGCATTCCAGTGCCTGTTAGCTTGGAAATGCTAGGCGAAGCGAGACGACTCATGGATAATTTCAACAAGAAATACTCAAGTAATGAAAAAGTGGTCGCTGTAGTACTCGGCGATAATGTTAGACATTTGTGTGAGGACCTAATCAAGTCTGGTGCGGATGTTGTGGTGTACGCAAATAATCCATCGCTAAAACATTATACTAATCTATTGTACACCAAGATAATCTGTCAAATGGTTGAAGACAAAAATGTCGCGAGATCGATATCTCAAATTAGTAGTGAAAATTACAAAAAACCAAGGTACATGTTCTTTTCGGCGGATAACACCGGACGACATTTGTCTTCAACCGTAATGGCACAGCTAGAGTCCGGACTGGCGTCCGATATCAATAAATTGGTGATTTCGGACCTTGAAATTAGGCACGAGCACAAGACTAAAGGTCAACTTGCTAAATACGAAAAAACTTTAGAAATGTATAGGCCAGACTTCTCTGGGTTTCTATGGACTACTATCTTATGCCTTGATAATAGGAATCCTGCTATCGCGAGAGAATATCATCCGCAATCATGCAGTATCATTCCAGGGGTCTTCGAGCCAATAACTAAGGAAGATCAGCGGACAGGAACGATTGTGGATTTTGAACCCCAAATCTCCACCGAAGATTTAAGAGTCAAGGTTCTAAGTAGAAGGATTTTAAAGTCCACGATTGATTTTGAGAGTTGTAAAATCATAGTTAGTTATGGCCGAGGGATAAGAGATTCTCCAGAAGAGAATTTCAAATTGATTGAACAACTCGCAAAGTCACTCGATGCAGAGATAGGCATATCTCTTCCAATCTCAAAGAGACCATATCAGACTAAAGACCAACATTTGCTGTCTTACATGATTCCAGAACGGGTGATTGGCACCAGTGGTAGAAAAGTTTCACCTGTCGTATATATTGCCATAGGCATCAGCGGAGCAGTTCAACACCTTGCAGGGATGAAAGAGTCAGGATTTGTGATTGTAATAAATCCTGACACGGATGCACCATTTAGAGATGAATGTGACATTTTTATAAAAGGTCGAATGGAGCAAGTTTTGCCCGTTCTCACGGAACTCATAAAAAAACATATGTTAATGATAGAGAAGAGGGCCTAAAATATGGAAAGATATGATGTTGCGGTAGTTGGAGGGGGAACCAGTGGTCTTACTGCACTACGCCAACTCTCAAACCTTGGAAAACAGGCTGTTTTGATTGAAGCAGGGAGACTCCACAGGAACCAAGAACGTTTCAGGAGGAATTCTCTACTCTAAAAGACCGAAAAACGGTAGAGTGTATAATATTGAAGATGTGTTTGGAAGGGAATTTATTGACGAGGCCCCTTATGAGCGAGCTATTACGCAGTATGTATTGCACGCCACTTCTAAAGATAAGTTGTACTCTATTGATTTAACTCCAGTCCACGAATATCAAATTAATTATGCCTACTCTGTCTTACTAAGTAAACTCATTCCATGGCTTGCAAAAGAGGCTGGCGACATGTCAGAAAAGATGGGGGGAGGAATAATATCTGGTGTCCATGTAAGGTCAGTTAGATGGGAACAGGGTAACAATGATATTGTGATAGAGACAGATGAGCTAGAACCATTTAGTGTAAAGGCAGTTATTGCGGGTGATGGCACAAACTCTGAAATAGACTGAAGTTACCAAGGCGCGGAACAAGTTCTCTTCCGAACAACTTTATCAAGGGGTAAAGGTCGTCATAAAGCTTCCTGAAACAATTTTGGAAGAGAGGTTTAATATTACAAGCGAGGGGGGGGCAGCGCATTTGTTTGCGGGAGACGTGACTATGAATCATATGGGCGGAGGTTTTTTGTATACAAACAGAGATACTATTTCTCTCGGAGCCGTATATCACATGGACTCACTGATGGATAACCCTGTTGAACCTTCACGACTAATCGACGCTTTGATACGAAATCCGTTTGTGGCAGAATTCATCAAAGATAAGAGTACCGACTCGGAAGTTTAATCAAGCCTTGATCTCAAAGGATGAAGAGATTCGCCAACATTTCATGGCAGTCAAGTTACTAAAAGCGTGGAACACTCTCCGCTCTGATTTCCACTCTAGAGATGGAATTAAGCGACTAATTGAAAGCGGCAAATATAAGACAAAAGAAGAGATAGAGAGTAGGATCAACTTTCTAGAGAACGAACTAGTAGAAAAATATAACTATGAATTTGGCGATAATTACGTAGAATTAGAGTACAGCGCTAGATTAATTCCCGATGGCAAGCGATGTAGAATGAAAACCCCATATTATAAAAATATACTATTCGTAGGTGATGCAGCTGGTCGTGGAGTGTTTATCGGCCCCAGAATTGAAGGGCTTAATGTGGGTATAGATGATGCAGTAAGGGCGGCTAACGCCGTGGCCCGGTCTTTAGATAGGAACAATTTTGATGAGCAATATCTTGGTAATTTCTATACAAAATCTGTAGAAGAGAGCCCCTATACGAGAGATATGAAAGAAATTGATAAGGAATACCTGAAGATTTTCCTTGATTGTAGCAAGAATATCCCGAAAGATATAGTAGGTTCTAGATATGGAATGATTTTTAAATTAATGTCCAGCGGCACATTAAGAGGCATTGCGGTAGGATTTGCAAATATGCTCGGATTTGAACGTCTATTGCCATTGGTTGAATCTGTTGATACTTATGTAAATGTTCCCATTGAGTTAGCCGATAGGCTAGGTAGTTCGATTGAAAGTAATTATGTCCCAAGTACTCCATCATTGCAGGAGAGGATTGCGAAACTGGATTACGATGATGATTCTGTATCGCATATCCAGGTTACAAAGCCTCGGAGCGAGTTTATGCAAAAGATGGTGTCTTTATGTCCCACGCGCTGTTACAGTAGTGAAAATGGGGATGTAATTTTACAACACGAGGGGTGTATAGAGTGTGGTACATGTGCGTATGAAACCCTATGGAGACATCCTCGTGGTAGTAAGGGCATCTCGTATAAGTATGGCTAGGCGAATATTTAGTTTCAGTCCTCATCTCTTGAAAGATGATACATCAATTCATCAGGGTTGAACAACTTCAGCCGATCCACTTAATGGAACATCCAATTGAAGGAAAGAAATCTTTTTCGATAACATTTCCTGAAAGGAGCCTCTTAACATTATCCTCTAAGATGGGAATTTTAGGACTCATCTGAGGATCGACTGCATCATTTATACGTCCATGATATATGAGTCTGCGCGTATCATCAAAAAGAAATGGATCTGGAGTACAAACGGCACCATATGATTTTGCTATAGTTTGACTTTCGTCAATTAAGTATGGGAAATTAAGTTTGTACTCCCTTCCAAACTTGATCATGTTATCATACCCTTCGTTCTCGTAATTGGGATCGTTACTATTTATGCCTACTATAGTCAATTCATCTGTTGAAAATTTAGACCGGAGCTGAACAAGGTCGCCTATCCTAGCCTTTACGTAAGGGCAATGGTTACAAATGAAGACGACTAACAATGTTTTGCTCTCAGAGAAATTTTCTAACGAGTATGTATTTCCATCAATTCCCCTCAATCTAAATTGTGGAGCAGGTTGGCCGGTCTTAAGGGTGTTTGAGGATTCTGTTTTAACCATTCTAAGTAATATTGCTCTATGTCTCTTTAAAATGTTTTTTTTCAAACATTCAGACTCTCAGTTTTGCCGAATTCTTTAGCGAATTAAAAAATTAATACCGAATCACGTATTACGAATGAAAAGAGGACTTAGTTTATGTTTGATCATGGTTGAAATTAGATTCTGTCTAGAATAGATACTGCTGAATCATGAGATAACTGCTTGATCGTCCACTTCCAATCTTCCAACAATATCAGTAACCTTTGAATAAGGCGTCAGACTGATCCGATGGACGTTTGAATACTTATTTGATATCAGCGAGCACAATTTATGTAGTCTGAATGTGGGCAGGCTTGAAGCGTTAGTAATACATTACCAGTTATTAGTAAAGACATATAGATTTCACCATCAGTTGTCTCAGTGCTTTATCTACAACAAGCCTTGAATTTTTTATGTGTCGCATCTAGGCTCAAATCTCGTACTAAAAAAAGGATATAACTACTATTTACTATCCAATTTCAAGTTTGGTGATACCAATGATGACAACTTGGGTCTGGCTAGAGTATCTGTCTGTAAAAATTTTTATACTTGGGGTGAATGTATCATGGAAGTGCCGATAGACAGTGGTGATACTGCTTGGATGATGCTTGCTACGGGCTTAGTTTTACTTATGACACCCGCACTGGGCTTCTTTGAAGCAGGCCTCATCAGAGGCAAGAATTCTTTATCCGTAATGATGCAAACTTTTTCAGGCCTGGCAATTCTGTCTGTATTGTGGTTCCTGATAGGTTTCACATTGGTGTTCTCCCCATCAATAGGTGGAATAATTGGTGGATTGCAATGGGCTTTCTTCAATGAAGTACCTTTTGCCAGTGCTTTGGATTATGCGCCATCTATTCCGGGCGTAACATTTGCGACATTCCAAATGATGTTTGCGGTCATAACTCCGCTTCTGATAACTGGCGCATTCGCTGAACGTGTAAAATTCAGTGGTTTTGTGATATTTATCGTAGCATGGAGCTTTGTAGTATATTTCCCTCTCGCACATTGGGTATGGGGAGGAGGCTGGCTCGCTAATCTAGGAGTATATGACTTTGCAGGAGGTATTGTGATTCATACATCGGCAGGTCTCGCCTCGATCGCCGCAGCACTTGTCTTGGGGCGGCGAAAGAATTTTGGTCCAGATATTATGGTTCCGCATAATATTCCGCTCGCAGTTCTTGGTGCATCCTTGCTTTGGTTAGGTTGGTTTGGTTTTAATGCTGGAAGTGCATTAGCGTCAGGTTCCTTGGCGGCAAATGCATTCCTTGTAACACAGATTGGAGCAGTGACTTCTGCGGTAGTTTGGATTTTGCTGTCTTGGAAAAGATCAAAGAAACCATCTACAACGGCAGCGATCAATGGTGCTATCTGCGGCCTTGCCGGCGTGACTCCTGCTGCAGGTTTCATAACCGCACAGAGCCTCTTTCTTTCTAGGAATAGTGTTGGGGTTTGCTTCTTATTTTGGCATCCTCCTAATCAAGGAAAGATTGAAAATTGATGACGCGCTCGACGTAAGTTCGGTACACGGCATAACTGGAATAATTGGAGCAATCGCTATTGGGTTCGTTGCAACGACACTTGTAAATCCTGCTGGTCCTGACGGATTACTGTATGGAAATGCTTTTCAGTTGGCGATCCAAGCCCTCGGGGTAGCAGTTGCCGCAGCACTTGCATTTGTGGGTACCATCGTTATTATGAAGGTAATAGACAAGACTATTGGTCTCCGTGTCACTGAGGTTGAAGAAGATATAGGTCTAGACATTGCTCAACATGCCGAACGAGCATATGTGGAGCAATGAGAAAATGGTACGAGACGGTATATATATACGACCCATAATTACATACTGACGAATACCTTCCTTGAAAATGCTTCAGGCTATCATTAGAGCCGAGAGGATGCCGCTGGTTAAGGAGCAATTGCGCAATATCGGAATTGGAGGTATGACCGTATCTTCAGTCTCGGGGTGGAGCAGGCAAAGAGAACTACATTTGCAGTGGCGTGGACAGCCCGTGTCGTATGATCTTGTTCCCAGGATGAAATTTGAAATCGCAGTTCCCGATGATCGGGTCGAATTGGTAATTAGGACCATTGTAAAACACGCACGAAGCGGTGAGGCTGGAGAGCAAGGAGATGGGATTATATTTCTTTCAAGTATTGAGCAGGCCATCAATATCGCCACGCTTGAAGAAGGAGACAGAAGCTTGACCTAGTATTCAAAAAAGCAGTACACCTCTTTATGTCAAGAAATATTATATAAGAATTGGGCATACTCCAAAGGGAATTTGAAACGAATTGATCTGATAGTTCCACATGAGTGCCTACGTGATTTGAACGATCTAATGCGCGGGCACGATGTAGGAGGACTAACCTTCTATGATGTCAAAGGCAGGGGCCGTACAAGGCAAGAGCCTGTTGCTGTTGGAAGAGGGGTAATGCGGTACGTCCCTGAATTTGGGTCACGAATGAAAGTCGAAGTCCTTGTCAGTAACGTAAAGGTGAAGCGGATAATAGATGACATCCTTGTAAAGATCGGCACTGGCTCTGTGTCAGAGGGCAAAATATTTGTTTATGATGTCTCTGAGGCATACGATATTGGATCTAAAGAGTCAGGTGACGACGCCTTATAACAGGAGATTGGATGTTGAACAAACAAACTGGCGGGCAGAGAACAAATTCATTTATCGAAAACATGAATCACACGTGCAGTACTTGAAATATATTCGAGATAGGATTCCTGACAACCATGACGAATTATGATTCACTGGAAGAAGTACTATTACTTCCAGCTCGGTAAACTTGTAGTAGCTTCAATTGACATAGACTTGAGCAAATGTGACGACTGCACAGTTTTTGTACTCTTGGTAGAAGAATCATTAGGGTCTGCCGGTGGACGTGCAGGTGGCTCGGGGAGTAGAAAAATAGGTAGGATACTTGGCTTCAAGATCCACCAGTCGGAAATAGATCTGATAATTGATAGCCAACAAAAGGAAATCATAGATCGCTTTGATGTTCCCTATAGCGCAGTAGCTTTGGATATTATCCTATCGACTGGACAGGAATCATTAGTTCAAGGTATAGTTGATCCTGTCTTAATCGAGGAATACATGCGAATTGTTAATACGGTTGTATGAAACAGTTTCTTAATCCTATTCAATGTCTGAATCCGATCATGAGGAAACAGTGGAAAATGTCGCTGCAAGTATTGAAGATCTTTTAAGAATGGGAATAATTAAATTTGATGATTCAAGTGGTGATGGGCATGAAAAAGTTATCTTAACTGCCAAGTTTTCGTTCATCCTCTCAAAGATGATGGCAGATCCGAATGTTATGAAGGACGACCAACAGGCCCTTCTCAAGGCTCTCTACTACGCACTCCTTATCTATCTTGATGATGAGCTGAAACTTCCAAGGAAATTGACGATGGCATTAGCGAACGACATCGAAAAATTTCAAGACGCATTAGAATTATCTAAATTTGTAAGAAGGTATGTCATGGTCCTGTACAACATAGCGCGAGATGCTTGAGTTGAAACTTTGATTAGGGGGTATAATTTAAGTTTCTCTGTATAGGGATGAAATCCAGAGATTAAAGGTACAAATATTCTTGATTTTCAAGTAATGGTTTTTATAAAGAGGAGAAGAAAATGAATCTAAAATGTCGTTACTACGTGAATCAGGCGAGATCTCTACACGTAACAAAGATAATAACTTGCCGTCATATGGTGCCCTTGACTACTTTCAAATGCACTTCATAGTGATGGGTAGTGCTAGTAACCCCTCTGAGTTGATTGCGAAATGCAAGGCTAGCACAAACGGTCATTTTTCTAAGAAGCATGTAACCAGAGTCAATTGGGAAGGGGGAAAGATTGCTGAGATAGTGAGTAAAGACCAACAATTAGAAAGTTATCTTCGAAATGTATTGCTTGATGAGGGAGAAATCTTTATCGACCCGCTTGAAGATCACGTTCGTGTATATGGAAAATGGAAGCATCAGCAAGAGTTACGTCTGTATGAAGACCTCGTCCAGATGATGGATCGAATATGTTATCATGTCAAAGGGTTTATGAATAAACAAGAGTAGTTAGAATATTGTCTGAGATTAGCTAAAATGTTAGCAATAACGACGGTAAATCATTCTTGTGACTACTCCTTCATGTTAAGCCAGGTTAAATATCGTTTCAAGTGAACCAGACAGATAGTTCTGAAATAAGAAGGTAAGGACACAAGAACAACCATAGCGAAAAAAAGATTCTTTCTGATATTTGTATGGCTATTCGGATTCGAATTGTAATTTGTATGTAACGGCTTTCTTGTAGAGAATCTCTGTGTTATCTTTAATCGTTATTGCTCAGATATTGGTAAAAGCCTTTCAAATCTAAAACTTCGACTGAAGCTTAATTATTTCATAAGAATGAAAATGACTACTGTACTTTTTACCGGACGAAAGTTGTGGGAAAGTCGAAAGAATCCTAGAACTCCAATAACATGTTCAATCAGGTCATACTCAATGATTCGCTAGGCAATGACCTATCCCCTAGTTTTACGCAAGGAAGTGAAGTACTGCTAACACACATTTTTAAAACACCTTGAACAACCTATTTTTTGTCGATATCATATTCCAATCTGATACTGCTTCCAGCGAGTTTGATAAGCTCTCTTAAGCAAAAAATTTGTGGAATGGTTAGCAAGGATAAAGCAATTAGTGGATACGCTAAAGCCCCTCTAAGTCACCTGCTGTGAGGTGTATGAATACATTCGTCTAGTCGTTGAGACCTGCATATAATAATGCCATTATGAATAATTCTATCCAGTAAGATCTATTGCAGTTGTGAGCGTTTAATGTGCCCTGCTCTACGAGGCGACCTATGTTCCTTTGATCAATGCACCTGAAATTCTGAGAATGATAGATATTAATTACATCTTTCGCATATGGGGAGTCACAAGATGGATCGTACAAGTTCAGTAGTCAATATTCATGAAAATGCTCAGTCGGTTCACACGGTCAAATACCTTGAGGAGCTAGTCACAAGAGTAAGAAATGGTAATTTGAAAATAGCAATATATGGACTTGGACATGTGGGTGCACCGTTGGCTGCTACCTGGTTAAGAGCCGGTGCTTCCGTTATTGGGATTGATAAATCTGAGAAGGTCAGAGAATACGCAAGAGAAGGAAAAACTCAGATCCCTGAGCCTTACGTCAATGAGGCATTTACGAAAGGACTTAAAGAGAATAGATTTTCGGTCTATGATGACCCTGTGGCTGCCTCAAAGGATTCATTTTTCAAGATGATTTGTGTACCTGTGATGGCAGAAAATGCGAATGCCAATCTACAAGCTGTCGAGAACGTCGTCTCTTCTATAGGTATTGCCCTTAAGCATGGCGATGTGGTTGCATTAACACCAAGCGTTCCTCCTGGAACAACTGAGGAGTTTATCGTACCAATTCTAGAAGAGAAATCGAGACTAGAATGCGAGAGAGACTTTTTTGTGGTCTACAACCCAGAGAGGATATACGAGGGTAGGGCCATACAGGATATCGAGGATGGATACCCGGCAATTGTAGCGGGAACTGGACCCCAGAGCTCCAACATTGCATCAGTGCTCTATCAGTTAATCTTCAAAAAGGGGGTAATCAAGACTGTCATCACCAAAAACAGCGGAATTTGAAAAACTAATTGAAGGTGTCTACAGAGACGTGAATATCGCCCTTGCCAACGAGCTGGCTATGATTTCGGAGAGCATAGGAGTAGATTTTTGGGAAGCCAGAAATGCTGCTAATTCTCAGTCATATTGTCATCTCCACAGACCTGGCATAGGCGTAGGAGGGGCATGTATACCAGTTTATCCCCAATTTATCCTTGATATTGCTCGTAAAAATAGCATTGAATCCCCAATCACTAAGTACGGTCGTCTGGTTAACGACCGAATGCCTTCATATGCAGTAAACGAAGCATTGAGTGCCTGTCAAAGAGTACAGCCTAAGACAAAAAATTTAAAAGATTATAGAGTCACTCTTCTTGGACTCGCTTTTAGAGGGGGCGTTTCTGATACTAGGCTGTCCCCAACATACAGAGTAATTGAAGAACTTTTTAGGAAAGGCGTAAAGAATATTCAGGTGCACGATCCTTTGGTGATGCGTGACCCCGCCCTGTCTAAGTACCCTGGTGTTAGCTTGAACATTAATTTGGGATCGTCATTGAAAGGGGCCGATCTGATTATCATAGTCGCTGATCATACCGAGTATTCTAATCTTGATGTCGAGCATCTTGGAAATGCAGTTGTATACGACGGTAGAGGCATAATTGACACCTCAAGACCCTTTGGACCAAATCTCGTCTCGCTGGGAGTTGGCAAGAATATGGCTACCCCGATGAAAATTCAGAAGCCGAGCATATAGAGATATTCAATGAATTCTCTCCATAGGAAGGAATTATTAACAGTCCAGTGGCGGCGAAACGCAGTTCGGATTATTGATCAAACTAAACTGCCTAACAAGTTAGTTTACCTAACATTCACAGATCATCACGAGATCGCTAAAGCTATCAAGTCCCTGGTAGTAAGAGGAGCTCCTGCGATAGGCATATGCGCTGCTTTGGCATTGTTGTTGGTAACCATTAATAGCAAAGCGAAATCTGAAAAGGGCTTAAAGTCAGAATTGGAAAGGGCCGGTAGTCTATTATTATCTACCCGACCAACCGCTGTTAACATCAACTGGGCAGTTAAGAGAATTCTCCAGACTTCCTCAAAAGGTAAGAATGTTAAAGAAATAAGGGATTTAGTTAAGCGAGAAGCGCTGGCGATGCTCGATGACGACATTCTAACAAATAGGAAAATGGGGAGAGCAGGTTCCTATTTGTTTCGTGATGGAGACGTAGTTATGACACATTGTAACGCGGGGTCGCTTGCAACTTCAACGTACGGAACTGCGCTGGGTGTACTCAGGACTGCACGAGAAGATGGGAAAAATTTGAAGATCATTGCCACGGAAACTAGGCCGGTAATGCAGGGCTCAAGGTTAACTGCATTTGAACTAATGCATGACGATTTTGATGTACGTTTGATTTCTGATACTGCAGTTGGATATGTGATGGCAAATAAGATGGTTGACAAGGTTATCGTAGGGGCCGACAGAATTTTAAGTACCGGACACGTCTATAATAAGATCGGAACTTACCAGATTGCCATATTGGCCAATATTCACAAGATACCTTTCTATGTTGCTGCTCCAATCTCGACATTCGATCTAAAAAGCTCCATTTCTGAAATAAAGATCGAGGACAGATCGCCGGATGAGATCACAAAAATCAAGAACATCCTTATTGCTCCTAAGGGTATTAATACAATTAATCCAGCTTTCGACATCACACCTCCAAATCTTATCACTGGTATAATAACTGAATTAGGCCTACTCGAGCCACCATTTCAAAGAAGTATCGATACGATTATCAAGCGAAGTAGACGGTATTGAGACGAAGGTGCCAAAAAAATACAACAGAACAAAGTATTTATCGAGTGTAGTGTGGTATGAAATCCTAGATGTCTTCGCAGAAAGTTACCGAGGAGCAGGTGTTCCACGCGTTGCGAAAGTGTATGGATCCTGAGATCCCGGTAAACGTGGTGGACCTTGGCCTTATATATAATGTAAGAGTTGACCCGACAAATGATGTCGGGATAGAAATGACTATGACTACTAGGGGCTGTCCCCTTCATGATACCCTTGTTAGTGACGTCAAGCGTTCGGTAGGCAAAATTACTGGGATAGGAAACATAAATGTCAATATTGTTTGGGATCCTCCTTGGACAAGCGACAAGATTAATCCTGTTGTTAGACAAAGATTGGGAATTGGAAAACCAAAATTGCGATTTCAGATAGACTATGAAAAATATAAACCTGCGAAGGCTGGTAAACTGACCCCTCAAGAAGATGGTTCTTTGGTCCTGTTAAACGATAGTAATCAAGCGTTCATGGTCAATCAGGCCATTGTTGATTTCTGGAATTCTTGTGAGGGTAGTAAGACGGTAACCGAGTTGACTGATGATTTTTCCAAGAAACTAGGCATGACCCGAGAGCAGGTTGAGAAGGAAGCGCTGCAACTAGTGGAACAGCTCTTCGATTCTGGGCTTCTTCAACCTCCTCAGTAACATTTTCTAGTTGTTAACAGAAACACACGACTAGTAACGCATTGATATTAGTCGTAGAGCTGGGAATGGGCGATGGAAGGCATTTGTGTGAATTGTCGAAACATGAACAAAACACCAATACACTCTTCATAGGCATAGAGAATAATAGCGCTCTTTACAGTGAAGCCACAAGGCGTATCACTACTGATAACGTAGTGCTCATCAACGATAGTTTCGAAAATAGGATTGGGGATTTCGAAAATGGAACAATAGATAAAGTGATTATGATACTTCCGGATCCTAAGTATGTTGATCGTCATTACCATGATGATTGGATCCCTTTATATGCAAACATCTTTCTCAAACTAAAGAAATTGGGTACACTTGAAATAGTTACCGAAATTATTGACGACTTGCTTCAACCAGTTTCAGACGCTGCATTTTATGATTGGGAAAAATGGCTTCTAGAGGCTTTCGTTAAGATGGGTTTTGGAATAGATGAGATTTTGAACGAAGCCCCTTCTAACTATACCTCAACATGCCTAGATAGATTCAGACAGGACCCGGAACGAATTAGACTAATGACGCTCAGACTGTTCAAACCTTTAACTGAACTTGTAAGCAAATCTCCGAAGGGTACCTGAATTCATGTGTTTCAATTCCACATGATGTTCGTAACACTTCCTGGAACACAAAATGGAATTGCAATGCAGCTCTTGGCAGGGTATCGAGTCTTCAGTGTTGTGCTCAATATTGCAGTAAGTGCAAAAGCATCCAAGTGGTAGTTGAATGGAATAACTGAGCGGTTCACCGCATGATCTTTTCTCCTCGAACCATAATACCTCTGCATCAGTTTTCTCTGCATAGCCTTGAACTCTCTCAAATGCGTCGTAGTAGCCACCACATTGAAATTCCCTTATTGAAATACTCCCAGTGGATCCGCTTGACTCTCTAATTCTAAATGCAACCAGCCATTTTACCAAAGGAATTAAATTATGTTCGTCGTTCATCACACCATCAATCACAAGCTTGTTGCCCTTTATTTTTGAATCTAAAATAGGTTTATTATATCGTTCACTTTTCTTTTTCTTAAGAGTTTCAGGTTTTTTCACTTCAATCAATTCAAGAAGCTGAAATTGGAACAGAAAAATCGACATGTTCAAGGATCAAAGTGCACTGCATGTGCGAGACCTTTAGATATTAGGTAAACTCCCATGAACATAGGTACATGAACAAAATCCTCGGTAAGATTGAATCTCTCACCTTTCAACTGCAGTTTCAACTTCGGGAGCGTAATTTTGACTGTTACTTCGCGACTTGAAAGTTGGCATGGCTCGTCGAAAGGATCAAATGTATTCAGATCTGCACATAGAATCTTTGTAAGCCCACTCTTACCATTTAACGTTCCTGGCAACCTGAACACTCGGTGAACGTCAGTGGTGACCTGAGAATCAATACGCACGCCCATCTCCTTTGTAATTTCTGCTACTCGCCTCCTGAATTGTTCTAAGCCCCCTAGTTCCTTGATCAAATTAGATAGCTTCTTCTGCGATGTTATAGACAATCCTAATCTATCGGAGATTCTTTTTCGCCAACCATAATCCAATCCGCCCATTGGGAATCTAACGCGAAAATCACTCCGCATATCCTTAGCGGCTCCTATAACATCGGGCAAGATTCCTACTCCCATTATGTATGCAGCCAAATCCGCTCGTGCTCGCGTATTCAAATCATTGAATGATTCATCTAGTACGTGGACATGAAAACCATTGTTGCCTGAAAAATATGTAGTGATTTTTTCTGGGCTTATCCCTATATCAGACGTAAGGAACCGATGCAATTTCATAACTTCATTCTTTAGCCCGTTAACACATTTGTCACAGGGAAGCATTGAATCTGCAAAGCTATTCGAACCACACTTTGGACAACTTTCCTGAGAGCCGGAGGCGTAACTGCTACTACAAGAAAGGCAGGTTCTATAAGAATGAGACTGCCTGCATTTCAAGTTGAGGTCCTTAAGATCGATATCAAAAATTAAATCCGCTCCACGCCACCCTTTTTCACTTATCGGGAGCATTGGGAAGTCGTATTGCGCGTTCGACGCGAATACATCTGAAGGAGTTTCCAATATCAATGCCGCAACCAGCCCTCCCAAATTGGAAAATTCAAGATGTCTCTTCATAATACCATCGAATCCCATTAGTCCAAACTCGCGATTCTGCATTCTTGGTGGCTCCTCAACCTTGTTCCCGTGATTGAAGTAGAATTCTCTGAACGCTGTTTTCACTAAGTGTAAATCCTCGCCTGTTTTGGTCCGAATCATGATTGTTTCCGGATATTCACCTTTGTCACACGTTTGCTTCCTTTGAATGGAATTTGACTGCTCTTCCGAACTGTACTGGATTTATCAATCCTTCGCACTGGCTTGTAGCAAAGCAGAGTCCGTCATTTCGTAATTTAGCACATGAAGGGACCAAGTAGCGAACACGACTTCCTCTTTCTCCTGCCAAGTGTTCAACCTGATACCTGGATACCCTTTCGTCATAATCTGGGGCATTTTTGAAAATAGATACTATCTCTTCAGTATTTTTTCCTATGGCAAGCATATATGTGGCGAGCATCACCCTCGCAGAATGAGGTAGATTCTCTCCAGTTGCCATTTGGTCCAAAGCGTGGCATATACAGGGAGGGTAAGCTGATGGGGTAATGTCAAGTTTGCGAGATGCTACAGGGATGATCGCTTTTAGAATATTTGCCTGTTCCCTTATCGTTGCTGGTATGTGAGATGGGTTCATTTGTCTTATTCTTTCTAGCAACAGATTTGCTACCTCAGCTCGAATTAGCCGCACAGTCTCATCAGGATCAAGAAATACTCGACCGTCGTGAACGAGTCTGTTGATAAGCTTCCAATCTTGCTCGTGAAATAGATGAGACCTTTTTAGATAATCTGTTACCTTCACCTCAAACATCAACTGGTATTTCAAACTAGGGAGTACGTCCATTTTTAACAGCTCTTTAAAAACCTTGAAAATCAAAAGTCTTTTATTTGAAAGTTCTCGCCGCTCTTTCAAATCACGCACAAGAAATCTTTCGGCTCTTAGTGCTTCGCAAAGGCAATGTTTTTTGGTTAGGATGTCGGAATTTATCGCTTTAATGATTAGAATTCCGACAAGAAATGTCAATATCTCGACTTCGTGTCTTTCTAGAGCGTAATCTGGTTTGCCGTGAACTATTTCACTTCTTATCCTATTTGATGCTCTTTCTACTATATGCCCAAGCTCGGGTAGATTAAGATCATCGAGATTGAAGTAAGTTTGACGCATATACTCGGCCGCCTCATTCAGGAAAGGGTATTTTGCCAAATCGGCAGTTCCGAGTCGAATATTCATAGTTACTCTCTATTATTGCGTTTGCGCTTATAAAATAACAGCGGTCCAATATTATTCAATTTTTAGAAAATCCCCGGTTAGATCTCCTCTTCTACGCTACTAGAGGCAACAAACGGCGTCAGCGCGCATCCAAGCGATCAGTTCAACACTCATTCACAAGGCCTCTTAAAAATCAAGATCTATTATATGGCATACACCTAGGAGTATCCTCGACTCAAAAATAAGGAGGATAGAATCATCAATGAAGGCAGGTTACTAATTGCTGGGATCCTCCGTTCCCCACTATCATCCACCAACAAATTTAAAACCTAAATGTGCTTGTCTCCAGCAATACTATGACCAGTTACGACCAAATTATGAAACTTGCACTTGAACGCGGATTTTACTTTCCTAGCCTGCGAGATCTACCCAGACGCACCTGCGGGATTCTGGGAATACGGTCCCGTAGGAGTCAATATGAAGAACAAATTCATAGCGCTATGGCGCAGGGAGCTAATACGGCGAGACGGCATGCTAGAAATCGATGGGTCGCAGATAATGAGCCGGAGTGTTTTCGAAGCGTCTGGGCATTTACGTAATTTCAGTGATCCACTAGTGGAATGCAAGACCTGTGGTTCAATATTCCGGGCAGACCGATACCTCTCTGAAAAATTGGGGAACCCTGTTCCAGAAGGTACTTCTGAGACTGGTACTGAACTCAATAATAAATGAAAATCATATTCAATGCCAAAATTGCAAAGGAGAATTTAAACCAGTAATTGGATTCAATATGATGTTTAAGGTAGGGATCGGTTCTTCGCATGATGAGGCGTATTTGAGACCTGAAACGTGCCAAACAATTTTTGTTGACTTTGCACGAGTATTCAAGACAATGAGAGGTAGGCTTCCATTAGGGATTGCTCAGATTGGCAAGAGCTTTAGGAATGAAATTGCACCCAGACAGAGCCTGTTGAGACTTAGAGAATTTTATCAGGCTGAGATCGAAGTTTTTTGCAACCCTGACCGGTTAAATGAGGTGTCCAAGTTTGACGAAGTCAGAGATACTCCGTTCAATTTGTCTGATGACGAATTTCATCGAGACATAACTGCCAACGATTGCTTGAAGGAAGGCTTGTTACCTAATAAGCTAGTTGCCTACTACCTAGCACTATTAACAGAGTTCTATAGCAAAACAGGAATTGACATGAAGAGGACTAGATTTAGAAGATTATCCGACGATGAGAAGGCTTTCTATTCTCATCTTGCCTTTGATTTTGAGGTAGAAACAAGCGTAGGTTGGTTAGAGCTCGGTAGCTTGTAATTACCGGGCTGATTATGACCTGAAAGGTCATTCGTCGACCAGTAACCATAACCTGGAAGTTATGGAGGCCACCAACCAAACCAAAGTTTTACCACACGTTTTTGAGTCTGTCGATGGGAATTGATAGAAGTCTATACAGTATCTTAGAACACGCCTATTACGAAGATTTTAGACATGATGATCGAGTCGTTTTAAGACTCAACCCTTACCTTGCTCCAATTTTGTTTGGAGTTCTTCCTCTTATGTCGAAAACCAACATGGTCGAGAAGTCTAGGACAATTCATTCACTTCTAAAGAAAGATTTCGATTCGATCTACGATGAGTCAGGTTCGATTGGTAGGAGGTACAGACGGCTAGAGGAAATTGGAGTTCCGTTTGCAATCACTGTAGATCAGCAGTCGCTGGTAGATGATACTGTAACTGTCAGATATAGAGATTCTATGGAGCAGGAAAGAATTGGCATAGGGGACCTGAAAAAATTCCTCGATGGAAAATCTGCGGTAAATTAAGAATAAAGAACTCTAAAGATGACAATGTAATCTTTAGCTATTTCTTTTGCTTAGATTCCTTGTTGATTCTTGTTATCTCGTTTTCCAAGAGTCTTGAATATTGCTGATAAGATTCTTGGAGGCGTCGGCGAGTGTTTGTAAGTTGCATACAAACATTCAAAGCTTCAATGCAAGAATCCAATGATCTTTCTGAGGCGAATCTGCTCAATGCAGATTTAAATTGGATGATAAGTTTCTTCTCTTCAGAACTTTGGTCATTGATAAGGTTTGCAAGCTCCTCAACTTCCGCAGAAATATCTGGCACCCCATCCCTGCCAAACTTAATCAACGGCACCTACCTCAGGAAATTGAAAATTATTACAACTTGAAAACAATAACAGTAAGTGATTACACATGTAAACTATATTAACGAATGTCAAATGCAGATTTGCTGCCAAGTTCTGTAAACTATCCCAAGCTCCCTTGGTTATCTTAGGACAATGTTTATTTACAATACTCAAACTTCAGGATTACATGGTAGTTGATAACAAAGGAACAATTTCGTACCTTAGGGTCTTGAAGGAAGATCTATTGATTTTACGAATTACTCCAAATGATGGTCAAGTACCTGACTTTAAGGCAGGTCAGTTTCTTACTGTTGGGACACACATACCTCGAGAAGGAAAAGTGATCCGCAGGGCGTATTCAATAGCGTCACCACCGGAGCAGAAAAAACATTTTGAGCTACTCATACGTTGGGTAAGAAAACCAGTACCGGGAAGGCTTACGACCGAACTTTTCAATATGAAGGAAGGAGATGACGTTAGTTGGGTGAAGCCTACTGGCATCTTCATAATCAATCAATCGAAGCCAGATGGGGCACCTGATGAGAGGCGGATGGTACTTATTGGTGGAGGGACGGGGCTGGCCCCATTCATAGCCTACTCACTCCATTTAAAGTCTGTCCGTAGTAAGAGGGAGATAGTGGTCCTTCATGGTGCTAGTTATGTAGACGAACTGAGCTATAGAGAACTCTTGACCCAACTCGAAGATGAAAGTTACGATAACGGTAGGGGGGATAAGTGGAATTTCAAATATAGAGCTAGTATCAGCCGGCCACAGGAGTGGTTCAATAGAACATGGAGCGGGCAGAAAGGTAGGGTAGAATCATTCTTAAGACCAAAAGCGGGAACGGACAAGTCTCCTTTAGAGGAATTAGTGGGTGAGAAAATAACTCCAGACAATACATGTTTCTATGTGTGTGGGTGGCAGGGTACAGTTGATGGTGCACTCGATTACCTTGTACCGAAGGGTTTTGTTACGGAACGTCAGAAGAGAAAAGACGGTAGTTATGACGTCAAATTCGAATCATATGGCTAGGCAAATACTTTTACTAAAGCCTTTATATCTGAATATGTTTAGAACAACGACATGAAATTTGAATTCGAGGAATTTACTTCTGTAGAAGAAGTTTTCATGTACTTGGTGTCAGTAGCCCCATACATGAAACAGATCTTGCCAGTAAGTTCGTACAAAGGATATATTTTCTCCATAGTTCCTTTAAGTCCTATTTCAGGCGAAGTTTTAATGATGGTTTATACTAAAGGGAAATTAGATCCTGGAATGCTCGAATTTGATGTTTCAACAAAGAAATACAAGCAAGTTAGTTCTGTTGAACGAGCTGATAAAAATTATTTTATTATATTGACTCCTATCAGGGCTACTATAGCAGATGAAGCAATAACGGCACTCGAGTCAAAAAAACCCTAAAATTTTTTGTTCGTCTACATAGGCAAGATGCAGATTGTTAGAGCTTTGGAGGAAGTGAAGCAGTAACAGATCTTCTTCTCGAATACTTGGAGACAATTTCTTCTGGTGGTCTTCCATCAAAAAGGTTCTTAGATAATCCTCTCAGATACCGCATTATCGCCCATGTTCCAGCTTTTATTAGGGTCGCCATGAAAACTTTCATGAGAGGGCCGTATGTCTTGTTCCTTATTATAATTGGAATAATGTCGTTTATGACCCATAGGTTGTGTTGCCAGCATCTCCAAAAAAGAGCAAATTGTGCTTCATTGAGATTCCCAAAATGCATAGAATTCCTCTCTGAAAAATCTTGGTAAAGTAACGGCGCGACAAGTCCACGCATATTAGTCTCTCGAAAGTCATCAATTAGATCGATGGTGTACTGGGTTTCGTCGGGGGTTTCATCTGGCCACCCTATAATAAGGGTTAATGCCGGAAACCAGTGGTTCTGGTTCAAGATCTTGACGCCTTGCCTCACTACTGCACCCCACTCCTCAGCCTGATATGGTCTTGTCTTGACGCCAAGATGCTTCTTTACCATCCTGGGGGCAACTGTTTCGACGCCTAGATTGGTAGCAAGCCATCGTCCGCTACTCTCCATTCCGTTGATGTGAGATAATTTTGTGATGAGATTGGGCGAGCTCGCTACTGCTGAAAGAGTCATGTGAGTAGTACCTATGAAGTTTGCACCGACAGATTTGAGCCCAGACCATACGTCGATTATTGCATCAGAATTAGGAACAAAATCCTTGTTATCACAGCCATAGAGGAGCATCTCATCTGATTGGAGCCATATTGAGTCAAAACCATATTTAAGATTAATTTTAGCCTCTTTCTGCAGTCTTTCAAGCGGTATGTCTTTTTTTGAGCGCTTGTTTACATCGCAAAAATCGCACCCCCTGCCACATCCTCTCATCGCCTCGATCAGGGAGTTTATTGTTGGTCCACGGATGCTTGGAATATTCTCAATTCTTCTAACAAATGTGTGGAGTAATTCGGGTGCATCGCCAGATTCTAAATCATGAAATAGATCAAGTGCTAATTCGTCCGCCTCGCCTATAACTACAGTATCAATACCATGAATTTTCATTCGATCTGGTTTGGCTAACTCCCATGCACCGTTCCCTCCAACAACAACTTTGAACCCATATTTTTTCTTGAGCTGGATTATGGAGGCACACAATTTCTTAAATTTCATGGCAACATAAGAAAGTTTTTCGGGAGACATTGTCGTAGTTACAGGGGCCATTCCTAGAGGATCCATTACGTTTATTCCAATTACCTTGGTTTCAGGCCCAACACATTTTTCGAGCATTTCGGGGTGAGCTATAAAGATGTCGTCAGATTTGTACTCTTTGAGCAAAGCAGCCTCAACTCTCCTCAATCCACACTGAGCTACCTTGACTCCCCCTGTTTCCCTATCAGTTTCAACGCTGGGACAGAACAGTTTATCAAATACAAATTCAGGAACTAGCTCATAAGGGCCGCAGGCGATAAAGCCATAAAGAAAATTGCCTCTGTAATTTGTCATAAGACTCCTGTCTGCAGTCAGTACAACTCGCTTGCCGTTAACCATGATCTAAACGTTCCTCCTTATTCCATCCGAACATTGATATAAATCTATTCCGATATACTAAAATTCATACTAAAATTCCTATGAGATAGGGGATCATTGCCAAAAATTCAATAGAGCCCTTTTCGATGTCCCCTCGACAGTATTGATTTAAGCTGTCTATGACCAAGCATCAACAATGCATCGAAATAGGATGCCCATTTATAGCCGGCGTGCTCATCTGAAATTCTAACATTTCTTGTATTAGTAGTTGCAAAATAAAAAATTACTTCTTTTTCCGACTTCATTCCATCACCCCTGAAGAAGGAATAACTTATTTTTCCGATATACGATTGAATGTCAATAGACCTAATTCCAGTTTCTTCCGTTACTTCTCTGACCAACGTCTGCAGTTCGGTCTCTCCCTTTTCCTTATGGCCTTGTGGGAAACCCCAGAAACCCCTCCTATTTCGCAATAGCAAAAACTCAGTGTTCGTCCCTCTTTCTCCATTTGGTGACCAGTATTTTATTACCGCACCTACAGATTGTTCCGGCGCCACCCTAAACCAGTACAAAGTATAAAGTGCGATATAATATCGTTAACTGCTGTCAAACGTATTAATATCGAGGATATTGTGACTCTAGATAGGGCCGGTCGTCTAGTCTGGTAGGATACGGCATTGGCATTGCCGAGGTCGTGGGTTCGAATCCCACCCGGTCCATCTAGCACAAGAACTATTGGTCGCTTGTGGGAGACGATAAAATATGCGATCAGTTTTTCAACCATCACATAATCCAGAAATCCGGATTTCTGATTAGACAGAGCGGTGGCGTGTCTGCTGCGCGTCTCAAGAGGTCTAAGTTCAGCTGAAAACTGAACGTCACTAGATGCTAATACTGATTAATCAATAAACCAATAAATATGCGTAAGGAGAAAGTTAGCTGAGCTGCTAGTTCGATGAGGGTATTCCAGCACATTGTTCGATTTTCTTGATGATGCGTTTTATAGCGATAGAAAGATAGCTCTTACAGCTCATCCTAATGCTATGGTTGAGGAACTACTGGTCTCTGACTATGGGGAACACAATATGTTGGTTTACCCGAATCGCAGGTCATTTAGGCAATTATATTCAAAATATTGCAGAAATGTACTTCTCGAAAATAACTCAAATAGTTCGGAAAATGAAATGATTTTGATAATATCCTACTACGACACTGTAAGTAACATAAAAAATGTGCTTAAGCGGATGGGGATGCACTTCGATGGGGAATTGAAAAAAAGGCCAATTATATTAATGGATTCCGTTACTGCGTATTCATGTTCTAATCTAGACCAAATGTCCGCGGGAGCAGGCAATAGCCATGGGAATGTCAACACCGTTGACAAGAAGATTTATGCATTTGGTAAACGACTCGAGGACTCGTATGCCTCGTTTCCAATTCACTACAAACCGTACAGAATCGTGACTATCATAAGTTCTTTGTTACAGAGTATACACGACTCTGGGATGAAAGGGTTGTGTGTAATTGCTGATATGGGATCATTTTACCTCCTTAACAGGATCGAAGAACTTGTAGAGTATGAATGTTCTTACGCTCCTAAATTCGATAAGCGAATAAATGTTAAAGCATTCTGTTGTCATCACCGACAGGAATTTAAAAAGGCCTTAGCGGTAGAACAACAAAGTAGGATCTTTGGTCACCATAACCGAAATCTCCTCTTGACAAGTATCTGAACAATCCGTCCATCCCTCCGAAGAACTAGATTCTGTGATTTTCTCTCGCTTATATAATCTAAAGATTGGCAGGTTAAATTAGGATACTAACTCAGAAATGGAGTTTTATCTGCACTTCAGAATACAAATGAAGGAGAAGGACTATTCCATTCCTAATAGGAATGACGATAGGGGCACCCCCGTACTTGAATTCAAGACCTTATCATAAATTCCATAGGGGGAGGTCTATTGGAAAATACTCTTTTATGGTAATGGCCACTTGTTTTCTAATGTAAATATCATAAACCCTGAATATTGTCCTCTGCCTTCGGTCGAATCCTATATCCTTGATATGCCTAAAGGTTTCGATTCTTAGATTTTCGAATCAAGCTGCCAACGCCTTTCTCTCCTTCAATTATTCTATCACGAAACACAGTTGGAAGGTTTTTAGTCTTGATTCTCGATTCAGCATGCATAATGACCTCCCCATCAAGCTCCCTTCTAACACAAATCCTTCGATACAACACAGACCCAGACGCTCTCTGACTCAGTACAATAACCTCAATCTTACCCCGGACCAGTAATTGCAGTATATTTTCCAAAACACCATTTTGTAAGATGACAACCAATAAGATCGGAGGAATCTTGCACTTAAGCTCAGCCTCTGTTTTGACTAGCACCGTTTGCAATGTTGACAAATCGTATATATCAGTAGCAAGCCTTTTTCTCTTCAATTCTGTTGAATAGACTATGCGGAGCTAAAAAAAGTGTGCTTTGAAACATTCTTTAGCCTAGAACAATTCGTAAGGTTAGGGCTATCATGGCAGTAATTAGAGTGCCAAAACTAATTATTTTTAGATACCTTTCTAATGTGTTAGTAGCCCCATTTTGCACATTACTACTTCTGATGACCTTGTAAGGCCTCGAAAGACGAATTTCAACGTAACTGATGAAACCAGCAACGGTCGCCACGAGTATCGATTCAAGAGTAATTGCATTGGTCTGCATAATAAACCCAGCCAGGACTGGAAGAGAGCCCCATGCTATCACAAACCAAAAATTCGTATGAAAACGCCCCCCAAATTTCTCGAAATTATATGCAAAGAGAAAAAAGCCTTCTGCAACTGCTACGACCGAAAGCAATGGCACAAAATAAATGATATAATAAATGCCTATTGAGTAAGCGATTGAAAGAGACACTACCAGAATGATCCACGAAATGCGTTTGCTAATCTCTACTCCCCAAGGCCTCTTAGGTGAACCAATGCTATCAGCAAAGTGGGCGCCGATTCCCAAAGCAAAAAAGTAGATAAGAATAACAGCTACTATCCGATCCCAATGGATTGAAGGAGAAATTAGTGAACCTAGCAAAGCAAACGATATGCACATTGCAGTATATGGCAAAAATAAGATTCCTATTGCTATCCTAAATTGTATGGGACCAAATTTTGGCACGAACCATTCGTTCAGGCGATTAGTGTCCTTCTTACTCATTCTTCTTGGCAACAATCATTTTCGAGGTACCAAATGTGAAATACATGGAACTGATTTCGACAAAACCATGATTTCCTAGTGATGCAATTAGTTCCTGTGACCATTTTGAATCCTCAATCATTTGATCAAGATCTGAAAAGACGTGTCTCCACGAAGTTATAACCAAGCCTGCAATGCATAACAACTTGAAATGTAATTTCCACACAATTCTAATGACTCTATTTCTAGGATATGAAAAATCATGAAATACAACAATCCCATTTGGAGTTATTACTCTACTAACTTCAGTTACCAATTTGTCGATATCTACATATTTTGCTAAGTATGAAGATACTATACAGTCACAACTTCTATTTCTAAAAGGCAACATTTCTGCGTTTGCGTTGATAACGGTTGGAACCTTTCTCCTGTTCTTGGAAAACTTGGCATAATCAAACGAAAGATCCAAGCTCAATACTTCTAATGCATCGTTACTATTTCTGATCATCTCGCTCAAAATACCAGTACCGGAGGCGAGATCTAGAACGATATTTCCTTGAATCTTGGTCAGTATATTTTTTTTCCAATATTTATCTCTGCCAATTGTGGCGTATCGCACGACCTGGTCGTACGAATTGGCGTTTCGCTCAGTAAAGAAGTCCCTCGCATTTTGTAATCCTGAATGCACTAGCTTGGTTCATAATGCATATTTCTAGCGTATAAAGCTTATAGTTACCATCTCAATCATATTGCTTGTAGTTGTATTTTGTGAATTGGCAAAGGCATGTTCGGCAAGGCGAATACGAAGGCCATAAAGTAGTCATAAAAACCAACAAGAGGATAAAGGGCTTTAAAGATTTCATCCTTGTATTCGCCTACGTGCTGACGTCTGTACTAATGCTACATCCCAGCTCCCCACATCCACTTGGGCCAATGCTTTTGCATAACGAGAGCACCAAAATGAGAGAAATGTTGAGAAAGGTGGAAATCCTTAGCCCAACGCTCTTGTATATTAACAAGAAAATCTTAATAGAGGAATTTATTGAAGGAGGTAGTCTATATTCTCTTTTTGAAAGAAAAGGTGATCTTTCGTTGGCAGGCGAAGCAGGTATTCTCACTGCGAGACTTCATAATGCCAAATTAGTTTTTTTAGATAATAAAGCTGAAAACTATCTGATAAATGACCAAAGACAGCTAGTCAGAACTGATTTGAGTTTCATCATGCAGGATGATTCTGTTTTTTCGAGGAGTATGGATATAGCAAGCTTCTTAGCCAGCATCATGGATTTAGAGGGTTCTGAATATCGCGTGATTCACGAAACTTTCATCAATGCTTATGAAAACGAAACGGACAGGTCCTGTCCCTATCTTTACATTATCTTGAGAAACATTTTGGCTTTAGTGTTTAGCGCAAACAGAGCTAATACGTTTATGAACTTGTTGAAATCCTGATTGGAGGTGAAAAATCCAGCACAACCAATGATTGCTGCAAAAAGTAAAGCAGAGTCAGTCAGATAGGTGGTAATTCAGTCTTCTTGTCAAATCCTCCTGAGCCAAATCGACAATAGAAACACTGGTCAGACATCATGTATGGAATCTTTTGAATGACAACAGACTCCTATCTTTAATGCAATTTTAGTCATAATTTTGTATTTCATTGGCATGGAAGGAATAACCTCTTTAAAGTAAACATTGTAATGATCCGGACAAAACTTTAATGTAACCTGAGCTTTCTGCCTAGACTGATTCCCTCTATCTCTTGACGGGGTGTTTAAATTTTTCGCCACATTAATTTGTTCTCTGATATACTCATGCTTAGGACATGGACAATCTTTACCTAAAGGATGCTTGTACGCAGGAAGGTTTTTCCAATCAAAATCAGGATAGTTCTTCTCAAAATCTTCCATTCATTATTTCAAAATTAATTGAATGTTATCTGATATAAACATGTAGGGATCAAAATGCCCCCGGTTGGCAAGAATTAAATAGTCAAAGGGATCAGAAAAAATATATTTTTGGTGATATTACAATCGTCAAGCGACGTGATGCGAGACCAGCATACTAATAAGAGCAGTGGATCTGCAAAATCGGCAGCTACTGCCACTGCTCAGACAAGGAGTAGAGAAGAGGGTCAGTCGTCTAGGCAACCCGCATCGGATTCCAACCTCAGAACCTTGCAAGATTTCAAGAAAACCCTTCTTGAGGAGAAGAAGAATGGTGAAGAAACCATTGAAAGTCTCAACAAGAAGATAGATGATACAAAGAAACTCATAGACGATGAACGCATCAATCTGGATGAATTGAGGGCAAAATTAAAAGTGGTAAACGAACAAAAAGACGCGGAATTTGGCAAGTTTACTGAATTAAAGAATGCACTCGTGGCTGCAAGAGCACAGATGAAATCACTTGATGAAAAAGCGTCTACATCACGTTCGAGAAAAGATAGATATGATCTGGTAAATCTGAATAATCAACTGGATCAAATTGAGCGCGATATTCAGACAAAGAAGCTTTCTAAGGATGAGGAACGTAGACTGGTTTTAAAGTCAAAGGAAGTTGCGACCAAACTATACTCCTTAAAAGCGATTCACAAGAAAGAGGATAGGTATAGAACTATTTCGATTCAGTACAATGTACCTAAAGAATAAGATGAATAAGTTGTTTGAGCAGAAAACTGGGCTAGGTGAAGGCATCGGAAAAATAAAGTCAGAGCTGGACGAGTTGCTAAATCTTAGGGAAAGCTTGTATGAAGACCGTCGCAAAAACATCAGGAATGTAAGAGAAGCTGATGCGAAATTAGAGATGGTTGATACTCAACTTAACGCGATCCAATACAAGAGAACTAGAACATCTTCCGAGCAGAGAGCAAGAAGATATCCACGAGGCGAAGGGAAGGAGAATAGGTACATTGCCTCTCAGGAAAAAGGTAAACGAAGTAAGGAAAATCAAGATAGGTGGAATATTCTTAAAGAAGCTGCTCTGAAGAAAATGTCTGGTGGAGAAAAATTGACGTTTGAAGAGATGAAACTCATTTATGGAGAGAACGGTTCATTCGATTGAAACGAGCCTTTTGATGACCTCCATCAGAATTGAATTCGTGTCTAGACACTAATCGTTGCTATAGATGATACCTTTCACTCAAGAAGAAGGTCAGCAATTAGTTAGACTCGCCCGTGACTCTGTTGAAAGACTCTTTAATGATAAGGGCTCCAGGTCACGACATTCTGTTCGGTCTAAGGTGCAAGCCGGTGTTTTTGTATCTATTCATAACTTCTCGGCCGGTGGAAATATCCTGAGGGGTTGCGTTGGTTTTCCTCTACCAAGAGGTGAATTCTATTCATCATTAGAGGAAACCGCTATTGCGGTCTGCTACGCAGGATCCGAGGTTCAGACCTATTTCAGAGGACGAGCTTGATAAGGTGATCTTTGAGGTAACTGTCTTGAACCGTCCAGAACTGATAAATGTTGTCAAGCCCGTCGATTATCTAGATATGGTAAAGATCGGAGTGGATGGTTTAATGTTAAGTTGGGGTGAATACTCATCGCTGCTACTGCCTCAGGTTGCTATAGAATATAACTGGACTGTTGATGAATATCTAAGAAATTTGTGTTATAAGGCAGGATTGACTCCGGACATGTGGATGAACCATGATGTTAAGATATACAAATTTAGTTGCGCCGTTTACAGAGAATCCAAGCCCAGAGGGGGAATTCATCGGGTAGATGCTCGGACTTCTGAATAGTCTATTGGTACTTGCTCAATTACTTTGAGATCGATTTTGCAACGATTGAAAGCTAAATATTTGCTGCCTTGGAACTGATTCAGAATTCTTGTCAAGGATTTACATCTCGCCTTATGGTGTAGGGCTAGGTCATGCAAGTAGGATGTTGATGCTCGCAGAGCAGGTTAGAGAATTAGGATACGAAGTATTTTTTTCTTCGTTTGGGGAAGCAACCGATTTCTTAAGGCACAATGGATTTAGATGTGAAAGAGTTCCGCCGCTTGAGCTCTCTTGGACTTCCGAAGGCGCCTTTTCGATAAAAAAAAGCATTGCAAGTCTGCCTTTTCAATTCTGGAATTTCTCAAGACAGTTGAACGCAGAAATCAGAAATATCGCTGCATGCCGACCAGATCTTGTTATCTCAGATAGCCGACTCTCTCCCTTGATAATTTCAAAGGCACTTAAGATACCATCGATAGTCATACTAAATCAAATCAGACTATTATTGTCTCCTTCGCTGAGAAAGATACGAATTGCTCGTTTTTACGAGGAATTTAATGGGCAATTACTAGGCGCAGCCTGGTCTTTCGCAGACAAGATACTGATACCTGACCTTCCTCCTCCAATGACAATAAGTGAGAAAAATATCTGGAGTGTCAGCACTACTGGTACCGGTAAAGTAAAATACGTAGGATTCACGGCTCCTAATCCCACCATGGTCTCGGAACGATTAGAAGAAGCAAGCCAGATGCTCAATCTAAGCAGCGAAAAACCATTCATTTATCTTCATATTAGCGGCCCTGAGCCTACTCGAAGACCTCTCACGAATCTGGTTATGAGGGCCTTCAAGGAGCTCGAACCAGAGATACAATATGCTATTTCGGAAGGCAAACCTGGAGGCAATCCTTTTCCACAAAAGATTCTCAAAATCAGGTTGGTATTTTGAATGGTGTCCTATCAGGGATGAGCTATTTTCCCTATGCGATGCCCTAGTCATAAGGGCAGGGCATGCATCAATTTCTCAGTCCATTCAATTTGGAAAACCCTTTTTGTGTATTCCAATACAAAATCATGGAGAACAGCTGGCTAATTCTGATAAGGTTTCAGAGTTAAGAATTGGCATTTCCTTGAGGCAAGACAGACTATCTCTGAACTCCATAAAACAGGCTATCCTGACTTTGATAGGTGATGAACAATATCGTACGAATATATTACATCTCATGAGGATCGCAAGGGGGCTGAATGGGGTTCAGAACATCCTAAAAGAAGTAAAATCCTACTTATAACACTCTCAATCCCCGATTCTATGCATCGAATCTTCTGTGCAAGTGTAGTGTGACAATGGCACATTGGACCCTCATCATCAAGTCAAAATTTAACTTTACATTAACGAAGGCCTGTGAGGCAATTCTCCCTCCGAGAAATCCTGGGCCCTAGTGCTAAAATCCATCAAAGTTCCTTGATTGTCTCCTGGATAGAAATACGGTCAGTCGCTCCTGGCATATAGTGCAAGTATTTTTCCAAGTCCTCCTTGACCGAACCCTTACCCGATTTTAACCTTGCAAGTGCTCGATTCTTGTATATTGGACCAAACCTTACAGGATTTATATCAATTGCCATAGAATACCACTCATCGGCAACATCAAACTCCTCATTTTTTAAGTAGTAGTTTCCCAACCCGCGGTATGCTAGATAGTATCGTTTGTTCAGTTGTATAGCTTTCTTATAGCACTTGATAGCTGATTCAGATTTTTGATCGCTATATACTGATCCGAGGGCATACCAGGCTAGAGGATTATCTTTGTCTACGTCTACGGCTCTGGTCAGCTCCTCCACGGCTTTGGCAATATCCCCTTTCAATCTTAACCTTTCTGCAACAAGGCAGCTACGGTTAGAGTTTTGAAACTTGAAATCCCTATCTGATACTATTTCCGACATATCTGATGGTATCAAAATAATCGAAGTCGTATCATCTTCCTCCCACTCTTGTCCAAATCTTTTTTCAGGAACAGCACCCTGTTTGTCCTGCTCCGGTACATACGTCAAAATTCTCCTCTCCTGCGGCTCGTACCCACACACTATCGTGGCATGCTGAACCAAGTCGTGGATCCCAGGGAGAATGGTTATTACTGGTATACCTTCATCGATTGTCTTTTTGATGTCCTTCATGTTGCTTTTGTACATCACTGATCGAAAGCCATTCCTTTCTGCGATTTCTATTCCTTCAATTAATACCGATCCCCTGACACCCTTGTATAGTTCTTTGACCGCATCAGTAATGAGAGAAGAGAGATCTTCTCCCCAGTATAATGCCAGGACGTTTATCACTAAAGGCAATTGTGGTGTGTCTAAGCTTGGGTCTACAATTGGCAAAGTTAGGCTATGTTCTTCAGATCTAGGATACACATTGATGCATAACTTTCTTAGGAAATAAAAATCATATAGTTGCCTTACCTCACGGCCATGAAATTGGCCAAGATACTTCTTCCATCCGCGCCACTAACTTCTGGATGAAATTGGGTTCCAAAAATCGGTTTTTCTCTATGTAGGAGGATCTCATTTGTGCATGTCTGGGATTCTCCAACAGAGTCAAAACAGGAAGGGAGCTTTGAAACACAAAATTTATGGCTTTTGAACACCATTAACCTTTGCTTGCCAGAAACGAGAACATTATCGCTCTTGACGGTCACGTGATCAAAATCTTTTATTGGCTTTTCGAGTCTTCTTAGCGATCCGCCCAAGGTTAATGCAATTATCTGACATCCGTAACATATTCCCAAAATTGGTATATTCCTAGTATAACAATACTTGACTATTGTAGAATTAGTCGCGTTAATGTTTGAGCTGCCAGTCCTTCGTCCTGACAAAATGACCTTATTGAACCAAGGCAAGCTCTCAAATCCAAACTCCTCCAGCTTTATTTCTGAATAGCGCTTATAGTCGAAAGAGTATCCTATGTCACTGACAATATCCATCAGGTGAGACGTAAACGGAGAGTTATTGTCAACTATAAGCACTTCAAATGATCTTTGAGACACACCCATCTGGTGTGTATCTGTAAAGGTAATATGTTCAGACATCCAAGGTAATCCTCTAAGCGAAAGTAACTCGATTTCTAATTGTTCCCAGCCTTTCGATAGTAATCTCGACAACATCGCCGTCCTTCAGATATCGAGGTTCCTTCATTGACATTGCCACGCCAGCCGGCGTACCAGTGGAAATAATGTCCCCTGCTTCGATAGTCATGACACTACTCAAGCTAGCAATAATCTTCTGAATGGAAAGGACCATATTAATGCTTGAAGAGTTCTGTCTCGTTTCTCCATTGACCTTTGTAACTATTGAAAGGTTCTGTGGATCCTGTACTTCGTCCTTCGTGGTAATCCAAGGGCCACAAGGTGCAAAGGTGTCCATACTCTTGCCTCGAGTGAATTGCTTGTCTTTGAACTGGATGTCTCTAGCCGAGACATCATGAAGAATCATGTATCCAAAGACAATATCCAATGATTTTTCTTCAGAAATCTTTCTTGCCTTCTTTCCTATTATCGCAGCTATTTCAGCTTCATAGTCAAGCCTAGTTACAAATGGCGGACAAATTATGTCCTTAAAGGGTGAGTTAAGAGTTGTTCGTGGCTTCATGAATATGACCGGTTCGTCAGAGGGGGTAAGGCCGGCGTCTCTTGCATGGTCATAGTAGTTAAAGGCCAAGCACAATATCTTTGGAGGATTTGGAATAGGTGCTAGCAAATCGAGATCTTTTACATAATGTGAATAGGTAAGTTTATTACAATTTCCCCTGACTTCGTCCAACCAACCGTTGAACATGAATTCTTTAATCGATATGGGTATAGGAATTCCAGTCTGTTCTTGAATCTCATTCCTGGTCACAAGTTTCTTTTCATCACTTGAGATTAACGCATATGTCTCGGTATTATTGGAATCTTTTACTCTGGCTATCTTCATTTCATTTCAAATTATTGTTAATCGTGCGTATATATTGCTACTCCATTAGTTTGCAATCTACAAAAGCCAAACCGGACAAACTGGATATTGCTACCCGCTCGTACCTTTGACACATATGATTCTGCAATTCCAGTATACGTGTGAAGACTATCTTTGTTAAATTCACCGTTAATAAAGAGCTTATCCGGGACTATAACAGTGAAGGGTACCATATCATCATTGGAAACCCATTGAACTTTCGGTATATTTGCCTTTATCCCTTGCCCAGTATTGAACACACGCAAATATTCAGCAGTTTCTCCTTGTACTACCTCATCGAGCAGAATATTGTGCATTTCCATTAGTCTGATTTCCTGCCCCCCCTTCAATCGGTCAGCATCCGCTTTATCTATGTAAATACGATCCGAGGTCTGGACATTCCTAGTCCCCAATTGAGCTGTAGGGTGATTCTTTAATTCAACCTTACTCACAATTGGGTTGACAATTCTAATTTCAACTGGATGTTTAACAAAGAAGAGCCGTAGCGCTATCAGGTCAAGTAACTTTCTGTTATATGATTCAAGTGACTCAAATGGAGGTTTGGTATCGGCGAGTGAGATACCTAGAGAGAGGACAAATTTGTGGATTGCCTCTGGTAGTACTCCTCTTCTTCTGAGTGCCACTAAGGTCGGGAGCCTAGGATCATCCCAGCCAGAGACTAGGCCTCCTTCGATAAGAGGCTTCAGTTTTCTTTTAGAAACTGGCATCCCTTCAAATTCCAGACGTGAAAACTCGAGCATCAAAGGCATGCGAAGTCCCAATGAGCTAAGTACCGAGAAATATAGCGCGTTTCTTAGCTGGTACTCCTTAGTTCGCATTGCATGTGTGACACCGTCAAGACTATCCTCAATTGGCGCAGCAAAGTCATATGTCGGAAATGCCCTTATCCTTCTGCCGAGCTTCGGGTGATCAGCATCAATTATCCGGAATAATGTAGGGTCCCGCATCGCGGTATTCAGATCGGACATCTCTCCTCTAAACCTTATTATAGCTTCATTCTGCTCATACGAGCCATCGAAAAATTTCTCCAAGCGAGTCATGCGATCGTTGCTGTCCAAACTCTTACAGAGACAGTTTACACCTTTTGCCCTCATAGAATGAATTTCGTCTGGTCTACAAGTGCAGACGTAAGCATCGCCTTTCGTAACTATTTTTCTTCCGTACGACTGGAGAAGTTCAATATCGTCAGATGTATTCTTCACGAGGTCAGGATTTATACCCAGCCATTCCAGTCCCTCCTTGATAGCGTCGTAGAATTCCAGTTGTTCATTAAGTGGATTGGTGTCATCAAATCTGAGAATTAGCTTACCTTCGTACATCCTTGCGTATTCTTGGTCAATAATTGCAGCTTTAGCGTGTCCTATATGAGGATAGCCATTGGGTTCCGGAGGGAACCTTGTCACGACTCTTCCCATGCTGGCCCCTTGAAGTGAGGGTAGGTTTGGCTCCTCCTTGCGTTTAGGACCCTTATTGACATTCTCGAATACCATAAGCTTCGATGCGATTCTCTCCTGATCGGCCTGATCAAGAGAATTAACTTCATCTACTATTTTTTTAATAAGAGGAATTTGTTCCTTTATTGTAGGGCGCAAATCGGGTCTCAAACCAATAACCTTTGAGATCACAACGTCATATCTTGCACTTCCACCAAATTCTATCGCATTTCTTAATACTATTTTTTTGATTACTTGTTGAATTGTATCATCTATAGTCATCTTGAGAGTCTAGACCGTCCTCTCAACAATGAAATGAGCAGAAGCAATCATCTTTCTCTTTGCTATGCTATCATCATAACGAGAGATCAATTCCAAAGCTTTTTGGATATGTTGTCTAGCATTATCCCTCACCGTTTCCTCAATACCTAATGAAGAAATTGTTTTCACTGCCTCCTCTATCTCTATTTTAGAGGCATTCCTGGAACCAAAGACCCTCAAGATCTTTTCCCTGTTGTCGCTGTTACTAATTTGTAGCGCCAGGAGAATTGGTAAAGTTTTTTTGCCTTCCCGTAGATCGTTTCCAACAGATTTGCCGGTCAATTTTGCATCGCCTATAACTCCTATAAGATCGTCAATGAGTTGAAATGCGATTCCCACATTTTCTCCAAACTGGGCTAGGGCAAATGTATCTTTTTCTGTAGATGCTGGAGCAGAAAGTACACCCAGAGCACAAGACAACCCAAATAAAGCAGCAGTTTTCTTGGTTATCATCAAGATGTATTCTTGTTCATTTACAAGCTTATCTTCGAACGCCATTCCAAGGTCAAGAGCCTGTCCTTCGCATACGTAGACGCACGCATTCGAGAGCATGGAAACCATCTCACAAATTCTGCTATTAGAAATACCTAACTTGCCGCAATTTTCAACGATCATCTGATATGCCTTTGAAAATAGTACGTCGCCTGCGAGAATTGCTAGTGGTAATCCATATGACTTGTGAACGGTTGGAACGCTGTGTCTCACATCGTCATTATCCATTATGTCATCATGTACCAGGGAAAAATTGTGGATCATCTCAACTGAAGCTGCTGCTGGTAGAGCCATCATCTTTGATCCTCCAAACATCTCGCATGCCTTTACAACCATAAATGGCCTGAGTCTTTTGCCGCCACTGCTGATATAATGAGCCGACGCAGAGTAAAGTTCCGAAGGCGTGCCCTTTAATCTCCTCAGTATATATTCATTTATATCCGATGCAGTAGATTCCATTTCTTCATCGATTTCCGGGATATTCAATAGTCATTCACCTCTGATCGCAATTCGCCCGTCAAGATACACTTGGCACTTTTGAGAGTGTTCATATCTCCAGCTCCTACCAGAAACATTGTGCTCTTTAGCTCAGCTATTACAGTGTCTGCGAATTGATACAAGGCCTCTTTTGATTGAACTGCATTTACGAGAAATGGATATGCCATAGCACACATGTCAGCTCCTATTGCTATGCACTTTGCAATCTCCAACCCATTGCGAATACCGCCCGAGGCTATTAAAGGCAATTTTGTCAGCGACCTCCTCACAACTATAATGCTCAATGCAGTAGGTATTCCCCAATCCCAGAATAGTTCGCCAAGCCGTGTTTTCAGGCTTTCGCTTGCGCTTTCAGCACGCACTTTCTCAACTCCAGCCCAACTGGTACCCCCTGCCCCGGCAACGTTTATCGCAGAAACACCCACTTCACTCAACTTTAGCGCTCGCCTCTCTAGATATTCCGGCTCCAACCTCTTTTGCCATTACCGGAACACCTACAACTTTCACTAGGTCAGATATGCATCCAAGTACTCCAGAATATCTTGGTTCCCCTTCAGGTTGTACTAACTCTTGCAATGGATTAAGGTGAACTACTAGTGCATCAGCACTAATCATTTCTATCAACTTTTTTACCTTGGCAACTGAAAGACCACTTGACAGTTGCGCGCCCCCTATGTTAGCTATGAGAAAAGCGTTTGGTGCGTTTTTTCTCGCTATAATGTAACTATCTGCAAGTTTCTCGCTTACCAAACCAGCTCTTTGAGATCCCACACCCATCGGAAGTGAGTAGGACTCGGCCAGCTCCGCAAGTCTGCCGTTTATCAGTAAGGCCTTTGCTGTTCCCCCTGTCATAGAATCGATGATAAGAGGAGCAGAAAACCGGCGTCCTAGGAATTTCGCAGACGTATCAATGTCGCTCAAATTTAGTTCAGGAATCGCATTATGTACTAATTTTACATACTCCAGATAAGTAGATGTTGATTTTGCCTGGACGTCACGGTTTAGGGGGATATCAATACCTTCCTGCTTCCTTTTCATTATATCAAGTGCTTCGTCCTTTAGCCTAACGGGATCTACCATTTCTTATCTCCTACCCTTACGCGGAATCGCTGGAATTATGGTCCCCTTTGCCTCAACACCCCTCAGAATATCAAAAACACGTTCTGCGTTCAGTCCGTTCACTATATTCACATCGATGCCCAGTCTGGCAATTTCAAATGCCTCTGAAATTTTTCTGCCCATACCCCCAGTAACATCAATAGCGGAATCCATGATATTGATTTCATTAGTAGGAAAATTCAGTACCTTTACCAGCTTCTTATTTTTCATGTCTTCGTAAATACCATCTACATTCACGGTGAATATTACTCTTGATGGCATGAGGTGAGCAGCAATTTGTGTCATCAGAGTATCACCTGATACAATAGAGAATCTGCCCTCATTGATATGTATCACGTCGCCAAAAATGACTGGCACAATACCGCGCCGAGTAAATTCGACTAGCTCATTGAACTTGGCAACATTTACCTTTCCATCTGTAAATAGGGAGATTGGTGATATTCCATAAGGTGTAAGCCCTGCATCCAACATCGATTTAACAACGATCTGATTCAGAGCCACCATTGATTCATGTATCACCGATATCCCACGAGAATCATACAATTCAGGCTTTGTATGGACGTTATATTTCACTGACCAATAATGACCAAATGAACCTCCTCCGTGGACTATGATAAGTGAAACACCAAGTTTTGCAAGAACGCGGGAGAGCCCCTCAATCGCGTTGATATTTGGGGTAAGCGCTCGATCTTTTACCGTGATCACTGAACCTCCGAGCTTTATAAGCAACACCTGAGTCATAATCTAGAGTGGCATAATTTCCATTACTGATTTAAAGCTTTAATCGATTATTAATCCCTTATTTTCTATATCGATTGCCTCCGAGGACAAATTCAAACCTTCTAATGCTGCGCCTATTGCCGGGATTGTCTCTGGTCTGGCTAGTACAAGGATGCAACCTCCTCCCCCGGCACCTGTAATTTTTGCTCCTAGTGACCCACACCTAGAACAAATACCGATAATCTTTTCAATCTCCTTATTGGAAACACCAATCTCTCTTAGCAGCTTGTGATTCTCGGTCATTAGTCGACCAATTTCTTCCAAAGACCCTTTGGCGATTGCCCTTACCCCACTCGAACAAATTGCAGATGCATCGTTTGTTAATTCGTTGAAGTACTTTGACCTGTTTCTACTAAATCTTCTCACGTGGGATACTAACTCCGAAGTTTCATGACTTTTACGAGTGTTTATCAAAAAAAGTGGTATGGACCGATTCTCTATTGAGGTTGTTCCAGGAGTACCAGTTAAACCAGCAAAATGAACTAGACCGCCATAGGTTGAGACGTAGCAATCGACGCCCGATGATTTGTTATGGATCATTTGTTCACCATTGAGTGCGTTTTCAAATACCCATTTTCTGTCAATGGAAGATATTTCTTTGCTGGAGGCGCCCGTAACAATCGATTTCAATATACCAGCCAACATTACGCAAGAAGCCGCTGAACTGCCAAGGCCCATGCCTACGGCTATTTCTGACTTGAGATGAATTTGCAGCCCAATTTCTGGCGCATACTCTTTGAGAATGTTTTGGCAGAAGGTGTTGAGTGGTTCAAGCACCTTTTTGTTGGCCTGTCTATTTATCTTAGTGGTATGCTGTCTGTTATATGGATAATGTTCTATTTGAAGATCCGAATCAATCCGTACCCCCAATTTCTCGGTGGATTCTGCTCTTCCGAAACAACGTCTATTAATGGCCGCCACGATAGCTTCGTTGTTGTAAACTACAAAATGCTCTCCAAAAATAATGACTTTGCCAGGAGCTGAGGCACCTACTTGAGTTCGATAGCTGATATCCATACAAGAGAGTTCATACAAATAATATTGATGAGTATCCCACGACAGATGATTTGTCTCCCGTTACGTCTCCGCTTGTGGCATATCTAAGCAGCTCTCCTTGGGATGCTCCGAGATTTTTTGCTGCAATCATAATCGTCGCAATAGCGCCATATCCGCAAGCAGATACATTGTATTGTCTTAGAGTAGAATAGAACGCTCTGACATCAAGTGAAAGAATTGACTCGATAAGTTGCGAATCTTTTCGATGTGCTTCGGAATTTGATTCGTAATGTGTAAAATCAGATGATGCGATTAACATAAACTCTTCTCCCTTAGGGGCCCACTCTTTTATAGTCTCTGAGATGGCAGATCCAACTTCAAGGGCCACATATTCATCTTGATTTGTCAAAATTATCGGAACAATTCTAAATTTCTCGGAAGTGTATAGCAAGAATGGAATCTGAACCTCCAGGCAGTGGTCTCTACTATGTGCAAACTCATCAATATCCATCAACGTTGCTCTAGAAGCGATGTCTTTTGCCACCTGCGGATTTACCAGTACTTCGCCCATAGGAGATTCCCATATTCCATCCATTGTGGTCGCCACGAAAGAGCCCAGCCCATAATGATTGGGACCGACCAGTATAACATTGTTAAATTTAGAGGATGAAATGCTGTAATAACCATTGGCAGCCACGCTCCCAGAGTACAGATACCCAGCGTGAGGAGAAACTATTCCATAAATTTTTCTGACCAGGTCTGAAGGTGGCAGATGCCCCGGACCGAATGTATTATTCGTAAAACACCCTTTCAATTCCGCGACTAGTTGCTCTTTCTCAGAAGAATAGAAGATACCCGAAACGGAGGGTTTTCTTCTATAAATGCTCAACTATATTCCTCGACCAATTTGGTTTCAAAGTCCTCAATGGGAATTTTCATTTCACTGTCGGTCTTGATGACTCCTTGTTTCTTCAGTACCTCTCTCGCAAGTAACCAGTACACTGTCGCTAGTGCCTTACGGCCCCTATTATTGGCAGGGATCACTAGATCAACCTTCGATGTCACATTGTCACTATTGCAAATGGCAATTACGGGGACTCCAGCTCTAGTTGCTTCCAGTACCGCCTGCTGATCTGCCTGAGGGTCGGTTACAATGACTACTTGTGGCTCCATGTACTTGGGCAGTGATGGATTAGTAAACGTTCCCGGCATAAATCTCCCTAGGATGTATTTTGCATGAGTCAGTTCGCAGAATTTTTCAACCGGGGTTTTCCCGTACTCTCTTGCAGAAGTAACAGCAACCTTGGAAATATCTGCCCGGCTTATGAACTTGGCAGCGATATCAATGCGTGAGAGTGTCTTGCTAATATCGAGAATATAAAGGCCCTCAGGGTTCGCTCTAATTATAAAGGGCATCATATACTTTGTTTTCACAGGCGTCCCAACCCTAATACCTGTTGAAAGTATCATTTTTTCAAGGTTATCTTGTTCGGGAACGTAACTTGCCTCTGAGGTTGAAGTGTCATCAGAAGCTGATGACTCAATATTCATGTCGGAATCCTTCAAAGATCCCGTACTTTCAGCAGAATTGGAATCATCAGATAAGGTAAGGTTATTACTCTCATTATCGCTGGACATTTTGGGTTGAGCAGATTTCAGCCATGCCTTCTATTAAACCATACTCTCTTATCCTTACCAATTCATTTAACTTAGCTACTCTTTCACCGCCCAAAATTCCAGTTTTTATCATCTTGGAGCCAGTAGCTATCGATATGTGTGCAATATGTGAATCAGTAGATTCCCCTGATCTGTGAGAGGTAATAATTCCCATCCCCTCGTTTCGACAACCATTCGCAAACTGGAGCGCATCGTACAGTGATCCAGCCTGATTCACTTTAAGTATGGCCCCGGAACAGGCTCTATGCTTGGAAGCAATCGTCAACCTTGAAACATTAGTGACAAGCATGTCGTCACCGGTGACGAAACATCCAGGATTAGCACTGGTAAGTATCGACATCCCAGAAAAATCCTCCTCATTTACCGGATCTTCGACGTATAAAAGTTTGTAACTTTTTATTAGATTATTAACATAGTCAATCTGTTCTTCAGAATTAAGGGCCTTCCCTTTTCTGCTATAATTATATTTTTTAGCCTTGTCATCCCAAATGGATGAACTAGCAAAGTCGATGCCCATTGCTACATGTTGACCCAGATTGAATCCGGCATTGCCAATGGCTTTTTCCGTTATTTGTAATGCCTGATCATTGGTTACGTTGGGTGCCCATGCTCCTTCATCGCCTCTGCCATATGTAAATTTGGTATCGTATCTTTCGATAATATTTCTTAACTCTTTATGGATCTTGAAATTCATTTTCAGCGCCTCAACGATGTTACCAGCACCAATCGGGAGAACCAATACTTCTTGTATGTCGGGTGTCCCTGGTCCAGCATGCGCTCCCCCCCCTAGCACATTTCCTAGCGGAAAAGGAAACCTGTACGGGCCGTTTTTATTCAGCAATTTGAATAACGGTACTTGAGAGGCGTTAGCTGCTGAATCAACCGAGGCAATGCTTAGAGCATAAGCGACAGATCCCCCTAATTTTGAGTAATTGGGCGTTGGGTCAACTTCCTTCATAATGTTGTGTAATGCTTCTGGCTCATCTGCTATAACTCCCACAAATTTTGATTTGTTTTCCTCGAAAAACTTTATGGCGCGTTCAGGAGAATTCATAGGAAATGATCGACATTCAAACGTTCCTACACTCGCACCTGATGGAGCAGGCTGCTCTGCCTAAGTGCTTCCCATCAGTGACAACATCAATTTCAATGGTTTCGCTTCCGCGACTGTTAAAGATTATACGTGAATAAAGATCCGTTATTGTAGCCATTGAATTATGAAGTTGTTTCGCTAATCTATTTCCGACTGAATTTCGGACATTCTTCGTCTCAAGGCTTCATAGTATGGGATCACTTGATCAATAGTTTCAACGGTAGAAACAAAAATCCTGCGACAGCAGTATCGATATATTCCTAATGAGTCCATTATTTTTGCAGGATCTTCTCCAGATTTGACCCTTGATACATATTCTGAATACTTATCCGCAACTAGGGTACCGCAAGTAAAACAACGAACGGGAACAAGCATCTTACCTAGTATCGTTGGCTCGATAATAAAAACCATCTGCAAATTAAGGCTGAATTATAATATGGCCGGGTCAAGCTCGAGCTATGACAAATTAATTTCAATGATTCGAACAGTTATATTCAAATTACTCTGAACTGTCGAAATTTATTGAGCGGGAGTCGCCCAGCTTGGCCAAAGGCGTAAGACTGAGGCTCTTATCCCTCAGGGGTTCGTGGGTTCAAATCCCATCTCCCGCACTTTTTTTGATGGTCACAGTAAGCGTTGGTACCTAATTCATCAAGTACGAAAAGAGCAGCACTTCAGCAAACCCAAATTTGGAAGGGAGGAGATATCTGCTTCTTGGACTCGCGTGAGCCAAGGCCCCACCTTATTTGAAAAAAGAATAACTGAATCAAAAACTTTAACCGAACTGATAACTGACAACTCATCTTTTTTTTATTATTGTCCATAAAATCCTTATCGTGTTGGACCAATAGAGGGGGATGAAATTAGCCTATAGAATTTAGGTCCAATCATCAAATATTCTCTTGTTGACAAAGACTCGACCACCGGCAATATCTATTAAATTCATATCATAAGGTAGTAACCTGGATTAAAGGTCCCTTTAAGGAAGTACGGAACTCTGGATTCCCTATCTAGGTACTAAGATAATCAATCTCGACAAGAATGACTTAGCAAGAATTCTTGAACTCTTTCATAACCTGCTCGCTATGACCTAGCGGCTTAACACGGTGGAAAATCTTGATTATCCTTCCGTCCTTTCCAATCAAGAATGTGGACCTCTGAACACCTAGGTATTCTTTTCCCATGAAATTTTTTGGTCCATAGCTTCCGTACAGCGATGCAATCCTGTGGTCAGGATCTGAAATGAGTTTGTACGGTATGTTCATTCGTTCTTTGAACTTGACGTGTGATTCCGTTTCATCTGGACTTACACCAAGAATAGTAATACCTTTGCTTTCGAATTTTTCATAATCTGTGGAGAATTCTTTTGCTTCTGTTGTGCACCCAGGTGTAAAATCCTTTGGATAGAAATAAAGTACGATGCATCTCACTCCCTGATAACCAGACAGTTTCATTGATTTACCATTCGCCGTTCTGAAGCTAAAATCAGGTGCAAATTCTCCCTCCTCAGGATAATGTGATACAGTGGAATCCATGTCTTATGTAACCCCGTAAGTTATGGGGTTATTATTGTAGAATTTAAAGTCTGTGCTTTATTGGTTATTGGTTTCTACTGTATGGAGCTGACTTGCAAATAGGCCTGCTGGACCAGCTACTACCTTTTCTCTTCCAGAGCCAGGTTGTGTTATGCAGACCACCGACCATTGAGTTACAATCAGCGCTAGGTGCGATTGGTAGAAAAAAAGATAAGCCTTATCGTTCAAGATTCACTTGTAGGATTGAAATCTTCAAGTCTTAAACTGACACGCTTACATTGTTGAAAATTACCACGCTTCTTCGGGTGCCATTAAACAAATACACAATACCGATCTAGTGCAATCATTGCGATATTTGTTCTACTCTTATTTCACTTCGCGCAACAGGTAGATTAGCCGAACACAAAAGTATAAAATGATATGTTGTCACTAAGAGGACGTATCTCTACAAAGTGCGATTCAGCTTTTTCCGTTTTGATCAAATTATGAATAAAGGGCCAATTGACGTCGACCACACTAGATAGTTCATGAAGGCGGGCATCTCTTCCTAGAGTGTCATCTTCAAGCGACTTACCATCTAACAGTACCTCTAACCTACCAGGTTTATCGTCCGTTGTTCCAATTATTGCATGGACTCTCTTTGCCAAATTGTATTTCATTATGATTGCCGAATTTTTCTCTACCGTGCCTTCTAGAGCCTTTACACATTCTCTAGCCCAAATCCATTTCCCACGCAAATAAACGACGTTATCAAAGTGAGGACCGCTATCTTGGACAAAATTGACCTCATCGATCTTTATCGTCTGTTTGTTACCAAATCTCTGTAACCTAGAATAACCGACGCAGATTTCAGGTGCCACTTGTGGAAAATGCATGCCATAGGTCTCATAGATTTCGTCCGTAAAATTACCTTCAAATTTCTTGGTGTCGGTATCTGCGCTACTATCGGTCTCTTGGATCAGATCTAAAATTGGCTCAACAAATTCTTCTATATTTCCATACCCCGCATGTTCGTAACGAAGAAATCCATTTGAATCAATTAAGATGTGCTTTGGCCAATACATATTCCCATAAGCTTGCCAGGTCTTATTTTTAGAGTCGATTCCGACAGGGATCTCTGTAATGTCGTATCTTTCCAATGCCCTAGATATATTCTCTAGCCGAGTGGCAAATTCATATTCTGCAGAGTGCGCTTGGATAACTTGAAATTCATATTCAGAAAATACCCTTTGTAGTTGCTTCATTATTGGAATCATTCTTAAACAGAAGATGCAGGTATATGTCCAACAGTCAAGTAGAATTACCTTCCCTTTTAATCCCGCAATGGAAATGGGTTTTGAATTATACCATTTTTCTATACCTACAAACTCGGGAGAAGGTGATGCTGGTATAACTATCAAATCTCAGTAAGTTGATATGATTATTGTATTTATTATTATGTAATCGTCTATCAGCTTTTAAACGAACACACCGAGCATAAATCCTTTGTTTTTAGTTTGCCTTTTCAATGCCTCTAACATATGACGGGCTCATTCTTGAGAGGAAAACCATCAAATATTACATGAAATAATTGATCAATGTTAGCATTATGAATCATGAAATATGATGTGGCAGTCGTGGGTGGTGGGCCCGCTGGTCTTTCAGCTGCCCACGCGGCTGCAAAAGCCGGTTGCAAGGTTGCACTCTTTGAAAGAGAAGACTCTATAGCTCAATATATCCGAACAAGTGGAGTCACTTGGATCTCTGAAATGAGAGATCTTGGAATTCCTGCAGAATTTTACAATCCAGTTAGGAATTATTGTTTTATTTCTCCACACAATGAGGTAACGTTAACTTCAGAACGTCCCGATTGTTGTGTTTTAGATGTGAGGAGAGCTTACCAATATTTGGGAACTATTGGCAGCTGCTGCAGGAGCTGAGATCAGAGTGAGGAGCAATGTTGTCAACATTAAGCTGAATCATCAAGTAGGTGAAAGGTATCTTCGAATAAAATCATTGTCCGGAGAAGAAGATGTCCAATCTACAATAGTCATAGATGCTAGTGGGTTTAGAGCGGAAATAGGCCGAAAGCTTGGATTCTTAAGTGCATGGAGTAGATACGGAGCTGGAGCAGAGTATGAATGCTATTGTGATGATTTGGATACAGAAACGTGGTACCTCATGGTCGGAAGTATGTATTCGGCTGCTGGATATGCATGGATTTTCCCAGTTAACAAGAATAGGATCAGAATAGGGGTGGGTGTAGGTAGGCCGGATACCATTGAGGATCCAATAAAAAAGCTAAACCAGATAATTGAGAATCGGCTAAAGCCATTGGATAGAATTAAGAATATCCAGACTCTCGAATTTCATTACGGACTGATTCCAAATCAAGGTTTAGTCAAGAACTTTGTTGATGACGGCATAATGCTGGTAGGGGACTCTGCCGGTTTTTCCAATCCTTTGCTTCTTGAAGGAATACGCTATGCAATTAGATTTGGTAGGTTGGCTGGAGAAGTAGCCGCATCTTCAATACCATTTAATGGGTCAAGGGAACACCTCATGAAGTATGAGACCACTTGTAAGCGCATTCTCTCTTCTAAGATCTCTTCCGCACTCAAAGTCCAATCCAGATGGCTAAAGCTGTCAGACAATGAATGGGACCAAGAGCTCGATATTATTTCGGACTTAAAGATGGACGAATTTCTTGACTTTATTAGAGCCGATTTCAGTCGCTCGAAGATGCTAAAGCTTGGTCTAAGTCATCCTAAATTTATGGCAAGATCCTTGTTCAGACTGGTTACATAAGTTAAGGCAAGATTTTTATATGAAATATCACCAGCCACACTTGAATTGGCAGGTGAGACCGCAGCACAGTTTTATCCAATTATATATATGCTGGGTTTTGGTCTTCTCGTATCCATTCCTGCTATTGTAATTTCTCGTCTTATCTCTCCTAGACGTCGGTACAATCCTGTCAAATTTCTGCCTATGGAATGCGGCAAGTACCATCTGGTGCGGGTCGCACTCATTTTATGATGCAATATTATGCTTACATTTTGATGTTCGTGGTTTTTGATGTTATGGCTATTTTCCTTTATATCTGGGGGGTTGCTTTGTTTTCGTTGCCTAAAACTGCTACTTTACCGATTATTGGGTTTTTGGCGATAATGTTTGCCGCTATGGGGTATTCATTATATCTGGCGGGGAGAAAGGGAATTTGGTAGGACTGATGATTTTGACAATGAATAAATACTTAGCAGGTAGAGGAGGAGTTATGTTCCCACGATGATAAAGGACCTGGTAAATCCTACAAACTTCAACTTGATGGTTAGTAAAATTGGAGATGTCTTAGTAAAGGCACTTGATAAACCGCTGGGGTATGCCATAAATTGGGGAAGGGTTTGGTCCCTTTGGCCAGTGCATCTGGAGACAGCATGCTGCAGTGTGGAATTTGGAGCTGCCTCGGGCCCAAGATATGATGTCGAAAGATTTGGCATAATCGAGGCGTTTGGATCGCTTAGACAATGTGACTTGATTGTAGTTCAAGGTACTGTCACTAGAAAGATGGCCCCAAGATTGAGGATGGTTTATGATCAAATGCCTGAACCAAAATATGTAATTGCTATGGGTGCGTGTGCAATTACAGGGGGGCTCTATATAGATTCTTACAATGTACTTCCTGGCGTAGACGGAATCATTCCTGTTGATGTCTACGTTCCTGGTTGTCCTCCTCGCCCTGAGACACTTATCCAAGGTACTATGCTACTTCAGGAAAAGATCAAAAGGTCAAAGATCAAATAGTATGAGCAAATCAGATGGTTCATCCTCAGGTAACGATAAACGCGATCCTGCATCCACTGTCTCTTCTAATAAGGAGCTTCACACAAATTCCTCGAAGCAAGGAGAAATTGGCAACGCAGCGCAAAAACCATCAAACAGCACTTCTGTACAGGTAAAGTCAGAGAAGGCTGACCTTCCGCAGTTTGAGAAGGGAATTATCGACAGCCTCATATCAAAATTCGGAGATTCAATAAAGGTTATTTATGTCAAACCGCTTCGCATCAAGATTGAAGTCCCATCAAAGGATATTGTCGAGATTGCAAGACATCTGAGGGACGAATCAGGCTTTGATCATGCAGAGTCAGTAAGCGCCACAGATTACCCCAAGACTGGCGACATCGAAGTCATTTACCATTTAGGTTCATACACAAGGGATGATCTTTCATCACATGTCCTTTCTCTGTCTACGCGCACCGATCGAAACAATGCTCGAGTCCCATCATTAATAGGAGTTTTCAAGAGTGTCGAATACCACGAACGAGAATCCTTTGAAATGGTTGGAGTATATTTTGACAATCATCCAAGAAACGATCGCTTCCTCTTACCAGAGGATTGGGCCGATATTCCACCTTTGCGAAAGGAGTTTAGGATAAAAGGAAGGTAATTGTATGTCTGATCAAGAGGAAAGGATCTCAGAAACTACAAGACTCGGGTTAGAAATAGTCAAGGAGGCGGAAGAGGACCGGCTAATGACTTTGAGTGTTGGACCACAGCACCCGGGTTCTGGACATTTCAGATTTACCGTTAAGGTCGACGGTGATTATATCGTAGACTGCGATCCAGATCCTGGATATGTTCATCGGGGTGAAGAAAAGATGTGTGAGTACAGGAACTTTATTCAGAACATTCCACATTTGGAAAGACCGGTGATCCATGATTCTAGTAACATTACATATTCCTACAGCCTTGCAGTGGAAGAACTGGTCAAGATCGATGTTCCAAGAAGAGCTCAATTTATTAGAGCTATTGCCTCTGAACTTAATAGGCAAATTTATACACTCTACTGGCTTGCTATTTACGGAATCTTTCTTGGCCATTCTACAATGTTCATGTGGCCTACAGGGGACAGGGAACTAATCATAGATCTTATGGAAGCTCTAACAGGTGCACGCGTTACTCACGCATATAACATTCCTGGGGGAGTTAGGAACGATATTCCTTATGGTTTCAAAGATAGATGTTTAAGACAGGTCTCGTATTTTGAAAAACGGCTCAAAGAGTATGAAGACATTTTCTACAATAATCCATTACTTAGACAGCGAACTGAGGGCGTAGCAATCCTGACAAAAGAGGATGCGATCAAATTGGGGGTTACCGGTTCTGTTCTTAGAGCATCGGGCATACCTTATGATATCAGAAAGGCTGAGCCTTACGACATTTATGATGAAATAGATTTCAATGTCCAGTATTTGAAAACATGCGATTCATTTGCACGTGCGTACGTTCCATTACTGGATATGAGAGAATCGTGTCATATTATCAGACAACTCTTGGACAAGATGCCTGAATCAGGAGAGGTAAGAGCCAAGCTTCAGCCTAACCCCAAAGGGCCCCCGGGGGAAGCATACAGACGGGTAGAATCTGGGAGAGGTGCGTTGGGCTACTATATTGTTAGCGACGGGACTCCAAGACCGTATCGAGTAAAAATATCTGTCGGGTCATTTAGAAATTTGCTGGCACTTCCTCATTTACTGGTTGGCTCAAAATTGGGTGATATGCCCTCGGTATACTGGTCTTTGAATTATTGGCCTGTGGAGGCTGATCGGTGAAGAGGAATGGCTACACCAGTCGAAGACTTTAGATTCGGCCCATTTGTTGCTAGCGTGGTTTGGTTACTATTTTGGGTACTTATCATCGTCACCGTTATTGTACTTCCTCTTATTTTCGTCATATTATTCTACGTGCCATTGCCGTTGGTGAACGGGGAGGTACTTACTCCATACCTATTTCTGTCTATGATGGTTGACCCAACTAGAACCCTTCCAATTCTCAACTTTTTAATCTATACTGAATTCTTCAAAGTCGCTGTTTTCCCGGGGTTCATGTACGCTTGCACTCATTGCAGCTGCCACAATATTCATAGAAAGGAAGTTTCTTGCCAGAATGCAGCTAAGAGTAGGTCCATCTCATGCAGGACGCGAGGCTTTAGGGACTGGCTTTGAAGGCATCTTCCAGTTGGTCGCTGACGGTTTGAAGCTGGTTTCAAAAGAAATTTTGGTTCCTGCAGGAGCTGACAAGCCGATATTTTGGGCCGCGCCAATTGCGTTTGTAGCTGCCGCTGCTCGCAGTTGTCTGCCTCATTCCTGTGGCGCCCGGTTGGGTGGTCTCCAATATTGATGTAGGTCTTCTCGTGGCGTTCGCAATTTTCGGGTTTTTCCCGCTAATAGAAGTCCTTTTTTCGTGGGCCAGCAATAGTAAGTATCCCTTCATCGGTGGTCTGCGAGCGTTACACCAGCTTATCGCATTTGAAATTCCATTTATTCTGTCAGCGCTATCTGTGGTCATTTTATCTGGATCCTTGAACCTTACCGAGATTACCTATGCACAATCCTCCTATTGGTTCATTCTCTTTTTACCGATCAGCGCTTTTGTCTTCTTCATGTCATCGTTAGCTGAGCTGGAGAGAATTCCGTTCGACCTTCCAGAAGCGGAAAGTGAGATAGTGGCGGGCTGGCTTACAGAGACTTCAGGGATGATTTATGGCTTGATCCAGTTGGGAACCTATGTTAAGTTGTATGCTCTGGCGGCGCTCTTTGTGGTTTTGTTCTTAGGTGGTTGGATTGGTCCACAAATCTTTCCCGATCAGCTGTGTCCCCCTGGTGAGAAACCTCCACTTCTGCAGCTGCTTTGCCTGGAAGGATTCTACAATGGCCCAACTGCAAATGCAATATTCTGGTTCACCGCAAAGACCTTTCTTATGATCCATTTAATGCTATTGATTCGTGGCATTAATCCTAGAATTAGAATAGATATCTTATTACACACTGGATGGTACAAGCTAATAGTCCTGTCATTCATAAACATGTTTATAGCTCTAGCTTTGATTTACGGAGGAGTACTGGGGCCGGGGGGTTTGTTGACACCAAATTGAGTAGTACAGCTTAGTGGATTTATCAAAACTATTGAATCTGGATCAAAACATCTTTTGATCAAGAGGTTTACCTTTAGATATCCAGAGGAGAAATTGAAATTTGTAGGCGATGGATATCAGTTTGATCCAAAGCGTGGTGTAGGTATAGCAGGATATAGAGGAAGACATATTCTTTTTCATGATAAATGTACCGGATGTCAGTTATGTGCCATTGCATGCGAAGGTATAGCAGAAGCTATTGGAATGGTCAAAGTTGATGAACAGTGGAAGCATAATAAGAAAGCCATCATGCCACAAATCGATTATGGAAAATGCGTCTTTTGTGGATTATGTGTTGACGCCTGCCCATTTTATGCCTTGTACATGACAGATGACTACGAGTTATCAGCCTTCACAAAGGAGCACCTGATATATACACCGGCCCAATTAGCAGTAAAACCAAAGTACGATGGAGAGGTGCAAATCAAGATAGATAGGATGGGTGCTAACCATGGTAATGGATGACCCTGTGTTTTTGGCAGTCTCTGCCTTAACTGTCGGCTCAGCTATTGTGGCGCTTGAAACAAGAGAGCTCATCTATGGGGGAATAGCGCTTGCGATCTCTATGTTAGGTATCGCCGGGTTCTTCCTTCTTCTTGATTCTCCTTTTGTTGCTATGTTTCAGATACTTGTTTACGTTGGTGCTGTTGCCGTGCTGGTTATCTTTACTGTGATGCTTGTTAGAACTCAGGCATTATTTTCAATCAAGGAAGATAAGGGAAGAAAGGCTTCTGGAGTTGTCCTTGTACCTATATTTATGATTGGCCTTGGGGCGTTGTTACTAGTGTCAGGACTAAGTAACCCGCAGCTAATGAATCTGCAGATGCCCCCGGTCGATTTTAAGGCCATAGGGGAGGAGATGTTAACTTACTACTCACCAGTGTTGATTGCTTTGGGATTGGTTCTTGGTGGGTCCATTATCGGAGCACTTGCGCTGGCTAGAAGGGAGGAGATAGAGACAAAAGATGGTTGAGATAATTGATTATGTAATAATTTCGACAATTCTATTTGGTATTGGAATTTATGGACTTGTAGCCAAACGCAACGCAATACGGATGATCTTTGCGATCGAAATAGTCGCAAATGCAGCTAATCTAAACTTGGTAGCTTTTTCACGTGGTCTATCTAATGTACAGGGACAAACATTCGCGCTATTTTCAATCGCGATAGCTGGCAGCTGAAGTCGCTGTGGGGCTGGGAATAATTATCATAGCATACAGACTTTACAAAGAAATCGATGTTGAAGAATTCAAGTCTTTGAAAGGGTAGTAAGATAAATGGCAGAATCTTATTATCTGATGGCGGCAATATTTCTTCCGCTTCTTCTTTCTCCTGTAGCATATATACTGGGTAGAAAGAAAGGAATTCAGCTGGTTACTTGGTTCTCATTTGGAGTGTTAGCAATTTCTACGTGTTTTCTCCTTGCTCCTATTCTATCAACTGATAAAGATAATCCTGTCCACGAAGAGTCTTTCTCATGGAGCCAGTTCGGTAATTTCGGCCTTAGATTAGACGGACTTAGTGTACCATTTGCTGTAATAATATACATTCTATGTACTGTGCTTGCGTTATATTCCAAACCATACATGTTGCACAAGATCCAGGAAGACGCCGACGCACAATTTGGCGGAGGGCACTCCGACCATGATAAGCGACCGTCCAATTCGGGCAGCGGATCGGAGAACGTGACATCTTCCTCCCCTTCCTCTTCTTCCGCACAAACGAATATCGAAAGCACGACTCAGATGACAACCCTTGTTGAAAAGGAGAGCTATGTAAGGACACAGACGGGGTTGTACTTTGCACTCTACCTCACATTCTCAATGGCTATGCTGGGCACGGTTCTCGCTACTAACCTCATCGAGTTTTACGTCTTTTTTGAGCTGATGCTTATTCCAGCCTTTTTGATGGTTGCATTTTACGGTTACGGGGCAAAACGAAGAATAGCTCTAATGTTTTTGTTCTGGACACACGTCGGTGCCGTGATTCTACTCTTAGGGCTTCTGGCGATGGGCTTTTTTGCGGGCGGATTTGATTACGTTACTGTAAAAGAGAATGCGAGCAAGATCCCTGTAGAATGGCTGTCATTAATAATCTTCTCATTAGTAATTGGTTTAGGAGTGAAGCTCGCTGCATTTGGCCTTCATATCTGGCTTCCGTACGCGCACTCTGAGGCTCCCACCCCAATTTCTGCTCTGTTATCGCCGGCGATGATCGGTATAGGTGCATATGGCCTTCTCAGGCTATGGATGGATCTTTTGACCGGAGACTATACACAATACAGCATATACATCAACATTTGGGGATTGATTACCATGATTTATGGAGGTGCGATGGCTTTGATGCAAGATGACATCAAAAGAGTTCTTGCATACTCTAGCATTAGTCAGATGGGGTACATCCTGTTTGGTCTAGGATCTGAAAGTGTTTTGGGTATCAGCGGAGCGACACTGATCTATGTTTCTCACGGCCTGGGAAAGGCATTGCTCTTCATGATGGCCGGCTCAATTATCCTCCAAACAGGAACGAGAAGCATGAGTCAATTGGGCGGGTTGGCTGGAAAGATGCCATATACGGCGGTCTTGGCAATGATCGGTGGTCTTACCATCATAGGGATACCTCCTACTAGTGGATTTATGTCTGAATGGATAACCTTTAACGGTGCTCTTCAATCGGGCATAGAGCATGCTGAAACTATTCGAGTGGTCGTATTCGCATTAGGATTGGTTGCAACCTTACTTACTGCCGGCTACATTCTATGGATGTACAAAAGAGTTTTCTTTGGCAAGATCCCAGAGAGACTCGTACATGTCAAGGATTCAAACAGATATATCACGGCAACAATGGCATTTTTAGCAGCAATGACCTTAATCGTAGGAGTCTATCCTGACGTGTTTCTCGTTCCGATAACCGGTTATATATCCAACATGTTTTCAAGCACTCCTGAGGTTCTCCCCTTACCAACTGTTGATGGCGGCAGTACTGACAACGGGAACGACGTTGGTGGGGGAGTAACAAATGTAACTTCTTTTTCCTCTTCCATACAACCTAGTGAAGTTATAAATGCTAATAGTGCCGCTGCACAGCACAATGTGCTCTTAAATGAGAACCCAAGTCGACTAAACGTTTACCAGCAATTACTACTGTACTATTATGATCCAAATCTAGCGGAAAACGGAGGAATAGGCAACTCAGTAGGTGAAGACGTAGGAGCGGGAGCAGAAGCAAAGGATGGTTCAGCCTAACTATGACGACAACTGAGGGAGTCATGGGGTTTCAAGGAATAGCGATAAACGTCTGGCTAATCTGGATGCTGCCTTTTATAGGTGCGGCGTTGATACCAGCATTGCGAAGAAACAAATCAAATCTTTTAAACTATACTGCGGTAGGCTTCTCGCTGGCAAGTGCGATACTTGCTGCCACATTAATACCACTTGCACTAACGGATTCAGAAGTTCACAGTCAAATAAATTGGATTAGCGCATTAAATCTGGACGCAGGAATTCTGGCAGATCCTCTTGCAATTATTATGACCAATGTTGTAGCCTGGATATCATTTTTGATTTTTGTTTATTCGGTAGGTTATCTGCATGGCGAACGAGATCTCACAAGATATTGGTTCTTTATGTTATTCTTTATCGGATCGATGCAGCTAATCGTTCTCTCAGATAACTTGCTAATGCTTTTCTTTGGTTGGGAGGGCGTCGGATTGGCCTCTTACGCGCTGATAGGCTTTTGGTACTACGATAAAAAGAAGGATTATGTCGGCAGAGAGCGTCATATGGCATTAGGGATTCCAATGTGGGCTTCTCCAACCCATGCGGGAATGAAAGCGTTTCTTATGACCAAAGCTGGGGACATAATGATGCTTGCAGGAATGTTTTTGATCTTTATTTATGCAGGAACATTTGGATTCAAGGAACTTGTTGCAGATCAGAGCTGGGCTGTAGAGATGAGTAGTCAGAATTTGCTCGTCCCGGCTGCAATCTTGCTATTTGGAGGGGCAGTAGGAAAGTCAGCACAATTGCCATTAAATGAATGGCTTTTAGAAGCTATGACAGGCCCAACTTCCGTATCTGCTTTGATCCATGCCGCTACCATGGTCAAGGCCGGTGTCTTTTTGGTGGGAAGGATTGGCCCACTTTTCTTTGCTCTTGCTGCATTTGATATGGCACAATTCTTTGAAGTTGTTGCTTGGGTTGGAGCCATTACAGCATTCTTGTTGGCGACTCAGGCTTTGGTAAACCCAGAAATCAAGAAGGTGTTGGCTTATTCTACAGGTTCTCAGATTGGCTACATGATGATGGCCCTTGGAATTGCTGGCCTCTCCACTCAATTTGTCGACGGATATACAGCTGGCTTTTTCCAGTTAATCAGTCATGCATTATTTAAGGCATCCCTTTTCATGGGGGCAGGAGCATTGCTTCATGCTGTCGGTTCAAGGTTCCTCACTGATATGGGAGGGGTAAGGAAACACATGAAGAAAACATACATCTTTATGCTGCTTGCAGGTCTATCGTTGGCCGGTGCTCCACTTGTTACATCTGGGTTCTGGAGCAAAGACTCGATTTTTGCTGCCTACGCTGGAATCTGGATACACATATGCTATTCCTCTATTCACAATAGCCGTAATTGTCGCGATCATGACTGCGTTCTATACTTTTAGAATGCTGGGGATGGCGTTCTTTGGAGAGCCTAGCAAACATCTAAAGGAGATGGACGCAAAGGGCCACCATGTGCATGAGGTAAGTAAACTAATGTGGGTACCATTCGGAATATTGGCCGGCGCTACAATTGCAATTGGCCTTATCGGGATCCCATTTGAGGAGGAATTGCACCATGTCTTCGCTATGTATTTGGATACATCATTTGGGATTCCAGAAGAAGGGTCCACTCGGGGCGAAGTAATGACAGGTCAACAAGGCCCAGGAGGAGATGAAAGTGAAGAAGAACGAGAAGTAGAAGGTAGATTTGAGATAAACTACGCGGCAGTTGCTGCCTCAGTGATAGCGTTTGGGGTTGGTGGAGGCCTTGGGTATCTTTTCTACATAGCCAGGAAGCTTAAACCCAGAGATTATCTCGAAAAACATCGTAACTCGTGCGATTTGGAAATTCCTATATAACAGGTGGTATCTTAACTCAATACTATATTGGGGAACGGTTGTTATTCCTATGCTAGTATACAGAATAATATGGCGATACTTTGAAAGTACAATTATCGATGGTATTAATCCTGCTTTTCAATTCTCCATGGCATCGTTTTCCAAAATAGTAAAGGCTGGCCAGACAGGGATTACGCAAACATACCTCTTTGTATTTGGAGTAGGCATCATGATCTTGGTGATGTTACTGCTAATATAGAGGAAGACAGGGAGAGAAAGAGGAGGAGGTAAGCAAAAAGAAAATGGTAGACATTTTATCTACACCAATTCTCGTTACAACTATACTTGCTGCCGTTGGACTTGGCATTCCAGTTTTAGATGCCCTAAGAAAGGAGCGAGGTGCGAGCAATAACAAGATTTACAGCATGATTGCTTTTGGCGCGCTCATCCTCTCAATTGGTATCGTTATTTTTAGAGTCCTAAGTGGTGAAGTACTTCCAGCCGTTGCATTTGGTAACGAAGTCCTCGCAGACGATATGTTCGGATCGTTTTTCGCAGTTGCATTCCTCATTGTCTCCATTGTAGTAGCTGCTTCCTCCTGGACTTATATGAAGGGAAAGGCGAATCCGGCGGCTTACTACTCCCTATTATTATTATCAACTATCGGAATGGTCCTAATTGGATATTCCACTGATTTGGTCATGCTTTTGGTCGCATGGGAGCTGATGTCCATACCTACCTATGCTTTGGCTGCTTTTGCGAAGAGGGATCCGATCTCAAATGAGGCAGCTATCAAGTATTTCATGTTTGGGGCCCTATCTTCGGCGATTCTTGTGTTCGCCATTGGGTTGGTGTACGGAATAACAGGATCAACGAATATAGGAGTTGCAGTCACAACATTTGCTACACTTGGTCCTGAACTAATTCCAGTCGGATTGTTAGCTATCGGGCTGTTCCTAGCGGGTTTTGGCTTTAAGATGGGTCTGGTGCCATTTCATATGTGGCTGCCAGATACCTATGAAGGATCACCAACCACTATCAGTGCCCTGCTAGCTGCCGGAACAAAGAAGGCAGGATTTGCTGCAGCTATTCGTGTCGTCATCCTTGGAATGTTTGCCTTGAATACGGACTGGACATTAACTTTGGCGATATTGGCAGTATTCACAATGACATTGGGCAACCTAGCTGCGATTATGCAAAAGAGTGTTACTAGGATGCTTGCGTATTCAAGTATTGCCCAGGCAGGCTATATGCTCATAGGTATGGCCTTGGCACCTTACTCTCAAGAGGCCCTCACTGGTTCTCTCTTTCAAATTTTTAATCATGCAGTTATGAAATCTACCGCTTTCATTGCTGCCGCATGTGTGGCAGTGGTTCTTGCTAGCTATAGCTTGGAAAAGTATCGAGGCCTTGGCAGGCGAATGCCTATCACTGCCATCTGCCTGTCGATCTCGCTGTTGGCATTAGCTGGTATTCCTCCTCTAAATGGGTTCTGGAGCAAGCTGGTGCTATTTGGCGCCGCAATAGATAGTGGTCCTTTGGTTGAATGGGGGCCCTACCTTGCTATTGCTGGCGTTCTCAATAGTGCACTGTCTCTTGCCTATTATGCTTGGATCATGCGCAAGATGTACATGGAAGAATCACCTGATATGAGTCGCGTTAAAGAGCCGAGGGCAATGGTAGCAGTATTGATTTTCGGGGCCGTCTTCATGGTAGGATTCGGAATTTGGCACGCCCCAATCCTTGAATTCGCTTCAGAAGCCCTTCCCAACCTCGCCGAAACAATGACAATCATATCTACAAATTCGACAGGCACTGGTGTTAATGGGGTTCCAGGAGTTCTTCCACCAATTGCCTCGTCATTTCTGCTTGACTACGCAGAAGGGATCAATCCCAATTAAATGAATGCCCTTTGTGAAAACGTTCTTTAAATAAATCTGTGACTTCTACTTTCGATTATATTTAATCAAATTGACCTTAAATGTATAGGCTATCAATATTTAGAAGATGGCAAAACATAACAAGAAAAGAAAAAAATTATGATCAGAATACGACACTCATATTAGACAGCCTTTCCAAGTAGCTTTTAGGAAGACTATTTTGTAACTTTCCAAGCTCGTCTTTTGACCTATTAGAATAGTCTAGATAAAGATCTTCCATCTCAGTAACGATCTCCGAAGAGGTATTGTTCTTTCTTATCAGAGCATTAAAAAGCCTGTCTTCGTTGTTCCAATCAACTAAATCATCATGGATTTGATATGCAATTCCAAGCAAATGTCCGAATGCTGCCATCGAATGGATCTCATCTTCTGTTCCTCCTCCAAGTATGGCCCCTATCTTGGAAGATGCTTCAAATAATGAGGCGGTCTTATTCTCCAATACCTGTATATAGTCACGTATGCTAATATCTGGATTCTTTCCCATTTGGATCTCCATCATCTCACCCTCTGACATCTTTATCGCGGCTTTAGACAATTCGCCTGAAACTGTTGGATCATTGACTTTTGATCCAATATTAAGTATTATACCCAATACGAAATCTGCGGTCAAAATGCTGCTGTTATACCCATACTTTACATGGAAAGAGGGTTTGCCTCTGCGCAAATTCTCCTGATCTATTATATCATCATGGATGACTGACTCTGTGTGTAAGAGCTCTATTGCTGATGCTGCCAAAAAAATATCATCGGTTAGATTTGAATTATCACGGTTTGAAATCTTGATGCTTTCAGCAGCTAATAAAAGAATTAAAGGCCTGATTCTCTTACCTCCCTCACAAGCGTAAATTAATGGCCCATAGAACTCTGACCATGAGTATCTGCCCAGCTCGCTCATTAGCGAGTTGTCGATTTTTGACAGGTAATCTCCGACCAAAGCTAGGACCGGATCTGCTCCTTGATTTCTCTTACTCAAGCCTAAATCAGTGCCTTAGGTATCCAATGCATAGGTTCGGTTATTAATGCTTTTTACATATTTCTTTGGAGGTGTGCTCCGGCCGGGATTTGAACCCGGGATCTGCGACTCGAAAGGCCGCAATGCTTGACCGGACTGTGCACTGGCTTTTGATATTAGCCTAAACTCTACACCACCGGAGCACGTATGACCTGTTTGTGGCTTCCAATAAAATCCTTTCCTGAGGGAGAAATATTCAACGAGAAAGAACTGGATCTATTTTGGAAATGGTAGCGAAATGATGTAATGACTAAGGATAGGTTTTTCTATAGGTTCCTAAGTATTCATTTAATGTGGCGCTAATAATACACTCCTTGGATGATAATATTCAACAGAAGAGTTTGTTGAAACACAAATTCTACCAGCTGTGGTCGGCGGGATCACTTTCTATGGAGGACTTGAGAGGGTATTCTAAGGAATATTTTCAATTGGTTAAAGCTGTCCCAGATTTTGTCCGCAATGTACTCGAGCAAGTACCGCTAGAAGATGAGCAAAATTTTGAACATGTTAATACGATTAAACGTAACTTGGAGGAAGAGATGCAACATGTAGCTCCATGGGTTTCTTTTGCAGAATCAATAGGCGTAACTCGAAACGACCTATATGATTATGAATGCTCTAAAAAGACCAAAGATGCAGTTCTGAATATGAGCTGGCTGACGCGTAGATCTTTAGCCTCAGGAATATCGACTCTGTACACTTTTGAGAAACAGTTACCTGAAATAAGTGCAAAGAAGATCGAAGGACTGGTGAATTTCTATGGTATTCAAAATGATAGGGCATTAGACTACTTTATGATTCATCAGAAGGTCGATATTGAGCACGCGGAGATTTGGCGTTACTTATTGGAATCGATGCCTGTATCATCTCACAAAACGATTTTAGACGCTGCCTCAAAGTCACTAATTTACCAGAATATGATATTAGACGGTGTCTGTGAGACTTACCTCCCGGAAAAGCAGCAGTTACCAAATTAAGTCTAATTTCCAATCGCTCAAGTAAAATTTCGTAGCTGGCCTCGCTAACGAAAACGTACAGCAAACAAGGTTTTATGAGCACAAAAAATCTGGTATACGGGACCTATTTACTTTCAAGTCAAACTGTGGATGTACTGAAATATTAAATCGGCTACACAAAAAGTAGTCGACAAAATATTTTGTTAGACCGCCATAATTACTGACTGGATATTATTAGAATTTGCCACTTTCATGGAAGTAGTAAACTAAAATGTTCTAATAAGATGACAAACCAGGTGTCGGTACGATTCTTAGTAGGACTCTGTAAAAGCCTAGTCTCATTTCGGTCAGATAAGGGTGAAAGTAACGTCGACTTCTCGTCATATATCAGTCATTTAACCGTCATATTACCGTCGTTTGGCAATTTACGCTCATTCAACCCTATGTAATTCAGCATGGGGTGGGCTAATTTTTTTATTTCTCATTCTTTAATAGAGCTCAATGGGCGGAAAGATACCTCAGCCTATAAAATTGGAGGTCATTAGAAGGTGGTTACGTGGATACTTTAGAGATGACATTGGAACTGTAAGTGGAGTAATACAAGAATGCGGGCATGATGATGAGGATTTTGGGCTATTGCGAGGAGTAGCTGTAGAACTCAGGGTCCGGGGCATGCAAGTAAAGGACTTTGCGCCCCTATTCAGATTGAAGAGCCTGTTAGAAGAAAAGGAAGTACAACTCGAAATACATCAGAGCTACAATTTATTCTTTGCATACAAAAAATTTGAATCAATTATCGTGTCCTTAGAAGTACTCTGTTTCAAACATGGTATGCCGATGGATCAATTTTTTGAACGCGTTAGAGAACTCTACTTACAACTTGATAGTCTTGGTATTTCCGTAGAAAGATTACCAGAATATTTTGAGGATCAGAAAAAAGAGATCCTACGTTTCCAATCTGAAATCAAAAATGAAGTAGAACAGTAAGGAGCGACAATGTATCTCTAACGCGAGTATCAAACTAATATGTCGGCATATAGATCTGCAATTAACGAGCCGGAAATAATGACTAAAGAGAAAGATTCATGTCGAAGTGAACTTGATTATATAAGAGAAAAATATCACCAAAAAGTTTGGGAGACGAAAGAAGGAGGATACGAATTGTATGCCAATCCTGAAGAAGTAAACAAGGCCAAAACGGAACTCAGGTCTGAGATAGGCGGCGATCATTATGCTTCCAGATTAAACAATCCGGGTTTAAAGCAGATTGTTCTAGATCTTTATCGCCGTCCTGGTAAATATGTCGAATCGATTAAAAAAATTATTGAAAATTATGATCTAGTGCACAAACAATCTATCTAGCAGTGAAACTATCGTGCTATTAATAAATCAATGTAGAATTCTACCAAGACGTTGAGTATTTTTCTCAGTCGGTGTAATCTTTCATTTCATTAGCTGTGGTTAGCAATATTCGCTGGTCAAGGATAAACCGTTCTAAACATGCCAGTTTGAAGTTCAAGCTCGACCGATATTCTTTTGTAAGAAATGGCACAATGAGGAAGTCAAACATTTTAATATCGAACTACTTTAGGACATTTTTGTGGGCCCATAGCTCAGCCTGGTAGAGCGACCGGCTCATAACCGGTCGGCCAGGGGTTCAAACCCCCTTGGGCCCACTTTAAAGTGGGTTCAAAACGTTTAAAGCTAGGGCGATGCAATGTACATAACGTATATGTTCCGGGGTAAGACATTTCAACTCTCGTTACCTGGCCAATCTTATCGTATATTCATTGAGGGTCTCAAGTCCCCAGTCACGAAAGCCGCATATAGTTATGCTCTTCGAAAATATATGAACTATCTAAATATTACAAATCCCGATGATTTACTAATCCATCAAGAAAATCCAAAGATTATACAGAATGAAATAATCGAGTATTTGATACAGTTGAAAAATCCTCCACACTCATTGCGATATGCCACACGAAGTCAGTACCTGGCGGCAATCATGACTTACTACGAACTACACGATGTACCACTAAGCAAGAAAAAAATTTATAGATATCTCGGGGAAGAAGAGAGACCAATTGAGAACAGGGGCTACACCACCGAAGAAATAGCAAAAATGCTGGAAGTATGTGATGAAAGAGCAAGAGCAATCATTTTGCTCCTCGCTTCAACCGGTATTAGAATTAGAGCTATCATCGATCTAAAACTAGAAGACCTCGTAATTATACCCGACTACCGTATGTATCATTTAAGAGTATATTCAGACTCGAACCAGCGATATCTAACTTTTACTACTCCAGAAGCAGCTAAAGCGATAGATGTTTACCTGAAATATAGAGAAAGATATGGTGAAAAATTAACATCCAAATCTCTGCTTTTTAGAGACCAATTTGATCGAGAAGATGTTGTTTCTATACATGATGTTAAACCACTTAAACTCCGAACTGCCGAGCGTCTAGTATCACGTACAGTAGAAAAGTCAGGAATCCGTACAGTAGAAAGAATCACAGAGCTGCATAGCGAGAAAGGGAAAATTAGAAAGAACGTTAAACTTACAGCAGGATTCAGAAAATTCTTTGATACTCAGCTGATATATGCTAAAGTAGAAAAGCAAACAAAAGAGCTATTTATGGGTCATAGCATTGGTTTAGACGACCACTATTTTACTCCTGACAATACACATGTACTACATGAATATCTTAAAGCTGTCGACTATCTGACAATAAATGAAGAACACCGTTTACGCTTAAAATTAGACGAAATAACCAAAAAGAAAGATGAAATTGAAGTTATGGAACTCAAGCATCGAGAAGAGATTGGAGATATCAAACAACAGATGAATCAACTCATGTTTATGGTTCAAAGAAATCCAAGATTGGCAAACATAAAGCCTGAAGTGTTGATAGACAGGAGCTCTATCTAACCACTTAATCTTTTTGCTAATTTAGCCCTATATCTCCATTTCTTAATAGTATTTTCGAACTGTTCCATATGTTCTGAAGATCGCTGCCGGTAATCTCTAATATCGGCCATCCATTTTAGAAATGTATCTTTCAATTCTTTATCGGATTTGAGAATTATCGTTAAAAAGTCAATTGGTCTTTGGACATAGATTTCATTATTCTCATCGTCAACAGTATCTCTGTAGTCTATATCTCTCTCCTCCCCGAGAAAATGCCTACCTCCCTCCGTATAATCCAAAAATTTATTTCTTGCCAGATTAATATAGAATAAGAAAGTTACTTCGCTGGCTAACGCTTTTTCAATTATTAATAATTCGGAATCATAGACTAATTCGAGATGCTGATCGACCAGGATCGACTTCTTGTTATCTTTTAACTTTTCTACAAACTTACCAAGATCTGCATATTTTAGTAGAGCTGCTAGTTCATTCTGTTTTTGTTCCAGGAATAAACTTGTTTGCTCTCGCTGTTGTCCATCACCACGATTCGGAGATATGTCTGAATCGTTTTTTTTGTCGCCATGATCCAGAACCACCGATAGACCCCGATACAACTCGAACAGTCTTGCGGTTGTGTGAAATGCTATTTCTCCCATAGTCTCTTGATATTCTTTAACACCTCCAAGTGTTACACTAACTGATCCAAGTCTTACAGCGCGAGTAAACTCGTCTACTGTATTTTGATACAATACCGCCAAAAACCATCGGTACGCATAATGCATTGTCTTTGTGAGAAGCGCCCATTTTCCAAAAATTAATGGTAGTTTGTCGGCATAGTTTCGGGACATCTGATCATAAAATTCTGCTAAATCTTCGTATTTTCGTAGTAGTCAATTAAAGTTGGTTCGAATTGCTTTAGGATTTTCCTATCGCTAATGAACTTTTCATTGATTAAGAAGCAAAGCCATTCAATATCATTGAAGATACGATAAACCCATTGCTTTCGAGAGATGTCATATTCAGAACCAGGGGGGTATTTTATCTAACTCAACCTCTGCATCTCTCCAAGAAGACGTGATTATGTTCGTCTGTGTGATTTGATTGTAGTTTCTTCGAACGCCTAAACGTTATGACAGTGTAGAATAATGCTGCCTGCATATATCCCGGCTGCAATAATTTGAATGTAATCTGACGTTGTTATGACAACCATGCCCTACCTACCGAAAGAGTCTGAGTCATTGAAAGGAATGGCAGATTGGGAATTCGTAATAAATTGTTCTGTATAGTAATGTACTAGATGTTAAGTGCAACCACCTATGTATGTAGAACCTGTCGATCAAGATTTCAATTGATAAAGGTGTTCCCGACGCAAGATGATGCAAAGTTCTGTCCATATTGTGGACATACAACTGTCGAACCTCATCAATTCATCTTTTGTTAGAAAATTTGTTAACTTTCAGAAGAGACATAGACGGATGTTGCAATGGACTTATACATTGATGTCTAAGAGGTTAATTAAGATCCATCCAACATTGCAGAAGCTAGTAGTGTCTCTACGTACTGCAGTGGTATCAGACGAATGGAAGCTGGACAAACAACAAACATCGCATGATGATATACTTGATGCATTTAGGCTTGCTCTATGCAACTATGAGCCTCCAAAGAATCTCTGATTATACTATATCACTACGTGACGGCCACTATATAGTTGATACATTCAACCACGATAACGGCAATAGAAGGAGTGTGGAGATTAAATCAGAGTCGTGGGTTCAATTACAAGAAAGAATTCGTGACGCAGCTAGCCTTTGCCTATCTTCTGCATCTTTTATCTATACCCACAAATCTCTAAATTGTATATTACAACCTATTCAATTTTCTTTAAACCTGTGACAATCGCACTCACATGTGCTTTTACTATTATCGCATGCTCTATGATCTTTTGCTATGCATGTAAGGGATAAATTAGGTATTGGAATTGGCCACCTATCTCTTTAATCTCAATGCTACCTAATCTATTTTCCTTTACAGTTTAGCTCTAGCGTTTCGTCGAGCCACATACACAATTTTTGTAGGAATGTATAGCTATATGCTCCATCCTTATCTTCTGATTTTCATACCCCTTCTAGGCATGATTCATCATAACATACCTTTGGCTCTTCTATTTGTTCTTTTATTGCCTGTTGTAATTCCGGTTGTAACATACTCGGGGTTTTAACATGGTTACATGTAACGCTGTTACAACCACATTACTGTTCGTTTGCCAATGCACAAGCAGCAAACGTAAGCAGAGCCACTGGAATACCGCTCAATACAATTCAGACCCTCATCCAACTAGATATTGAGAGAAACAGAATTGAAAATCTTGGAAGTTAATACTGGAAGTTAATACTGAACTAATAAGACAATATCCAGAAGTTTATTCTGAGTATACCTTTGATACTATAAATGTGCAAAGAGGTGAAAGTTAACTTGGAAGTGATAGTGTCGTTATTTGTGTCATTCTTAATAGTAAGTGTAGGAATATTGGGTTATTCTCTGTTAAGAACTGAGAAATGAAATTTTGCTTAAATGTCACTCCCCTCGTCCTACTAGATGCATTCATTCAGTGATCAGTAATACTAAAGAATAAAGATTAATAGACAGTTAAGGTAACATGACTGACGCTGAAAGGTAAAGAAGATACTATATTCACTATTTTTCTTTTTCATTGCTGGTCTATGTGAAATTGGCGGAGGTTACCTTGTATGGCTATGGCTTCGTGAAGACATGAGTTGGGTACTTGGTGCCATCGGTGGGTTTGTCTTGTTTTTATATGGTATAGTGACCTACTCTCCAACCTTCTTATTTTCACAGAATATACACAGCTTATGGAGGCGTCTTTATTGTAATGGCTCTGTTATGGGGCATGCTCTTTGAGAATATCATTCCTGACTTTTATGATATATTGGGAGCCATAATAGCAATCGTTGGGATAGTCATAATATTTTACGTTCCTAGGAGAGGAGAAGAATCACTATGGCAGAAAGCATAATCACGAATAGCCTAGCATTAAACATAGTTACAAGTATCATATTGTTCTTTGTTGCAGCAATTGCTGAAATTGGAGGTGGTTACCTTGTATGGAAATGGTTACGTGAAAGAAAAGGAGTTGTGTTTGGTCTGTTTGGTGGAGTCATTCTATTCATTTATGGTATCATTCCCACACTGCAACCAGCTAACTTTGGAAGAGTCTATGCTGCTTATGGTGGAATCTTTATTGTATCTGCAATTATATGGGGATTTTTTGTAGACAAGAAGAAGCCAGACAGATATGAAGTCATAGGTTCATTGACTGCTATTCTAGGTGCAATCATTATATTCTACGCTCCAAGATAAGATAGTAATGAGCGGTTACCCCCCCCATATAACAAACCACCATATGTGCCACTAATTATAAAGTAGTATGACTGTAATAGTATACTAGTAATCCCCTTGACAGACGTTTCCTTGCAAGAAAAGATAAACGTTTAGTTTATAGAGACTGCAACTGCAAGAATAACAAATTCTTCTTCATGTGCAAATCCCAGTATGAATGCAAAACTTGTTATCGACTTCAGGCTTTGTGTTTGTCGTTTCATATGAATATGTATATGTGAATGATGTCCTCCATCCTTATGCCAGTGAGTGTGTTCATGACTTACTTGGAGTGCAGTATCAAAGTTTTTTTCATTATGAAGGTGTCCATGCTGAGTTTGCTGCAAGTCTTCTCCTTTCTCGCGCCAAAACATATAGGCCAGTATCCCTAGTCCCATTGAGAGCATAACGCAAGTAGAGTTGTGGTATCTCTATCAAAGTGGTTAAAAACAGATATGCCGCAACAACTACAATCGAAGATACAAAATGAGCACCAGCTATTATAGACGAACTTGTAATGCCAGCAAGAAATGGCTTTCTGCTACGCATAGAATAAAGCGTCGCTACAGGCCAACCGTGTGAGGGATTTATCCCATGCAGAAGACCAAAGGCCATGATACCCGGTAGTACGGTGCTAAATGGCAACAGGTTACTTTGCCAGTCATTACATGTAAAAATCTTCCTATCCCTATCAAAAAGAAGCCTCGTTAGACAAGGAAGCAGCTAGTCATGATGGTGTCTTTGATGCATTTAGAATGTCACTTCAGTATTGGCATTAGCGCATCATCATCACCAGCTGAAGAGGTGCCCTATTCGGGATGGTAGGTTCTGCGACCTTCGTCTGTCAGACCAAACTTGTTATCCTCATCCCTATAGATTTGCCCCTCGCCTAGGAACTGCTCTAAGACAATTCTTAGATACAGATCCTGCCCCGATGCCTCTTCATTCTTCCAGATAGATTTTAACGGAAACGTAATAGGTTGCGCATTTTGACGCGCGACTTTATCAAGTTCGCACAGACTCGCCATAAAATATGCTCTATTGATACGATTGTCTCTTACTGGATCATCAACACTAAACCTATCATATGACATGTGTATTGATGATGAGCAACTTATTCCTCCGCTATATTACTTTCTTGTCCTCGAGCAGCTAAGATTTTAATTGTCATCGTAGTTTTCACGCATAACATTACAAATCTAGTCTGCAACTAGACGCCAAGCATGGTATTCTACTTTCGCCTCTTGGTTGCTATTCCTGTCATTATCACTTTGCTGTATGAACCCTGTAAAGTTTGTACAATCCATTATGCTGTTACAGTAAATGCAAATCCATCTCATAGGTAAAGTATGTACTACGCAGACATTCTTTATATAACGTTCATCTATAGTTCTGAAACAATAGTTTCAGTCAGGGATATTTGTTATGTTGGTTATGCATGAAACCAGGATGCCTGGCAGGCCCAATTAGATTGACTCTGCAGTTCTCGCATTAATCTGGTTATCAATTCATTCCTGCTACAGATGAGGAATCTGTTAATAATCTAAGGCATTTGTGAAGATAAAATGGTTAACTTCTTAAAGTCTCTGACTGGATCTGAAAGCCAGCCAAAAAGATCTTCCAGAACCTTTTGTTCCATTGGACCTCCAAGAATAGTCTTCCATTGAGATGAAGGATAGAACACATGGCCGAGGTCCGGATATGTTATCAATGTATGATCAGGATGTCTTACTTCTGTCAGTTCCTGCTGTAGAAGAAATGCTTGCAGTACGGGGGTGTCTGAATCATTCTTTCCATTTTGTATTAAAATAGATGTATCGTATCACTTTTCTTTTTTGATTCTATAAAATAGTAAGACTACTTTTTCTTATCGTTATAATACGACCATAGGTCCTTCATGACTACGTTAAAGTTATCCTGTAGACCATCTAGTCTTGGACCCAATCTTTTATCTTCAAGGTGAGTATCGATAACATGTCTGTATGAACTGTCAATCGCTTTTAGGTAAGCGTATACATATGACTCTAATGGTATATCCCTTGCTGAACTTTCACGTCTTTCACGCTCTTCTAACTCTTTGTACACTGTTTCACCTTTGTTGATTATGATTTCTTCTAGCGTTTCTTTTCCATTCGACATATTATGTCTAGATAAATTGGACATAGATATAAAATATCATGTACCCAGTAACCATTCTTGAGATCGAACAGTTAAAATTTAACTATGCTCTCATGGAATACCAGCCTGGTCTATGCTCCTGTATCTCCCAATGACATAAAATGAATCATTGAGCTCTTCTTCCCCATCAGCATCCCCCTAATCAGCGTGCTAGTGCAGTAGGAGTAATAGTAGCTAAGCTAAGCTATAATCGCGGTCCAGTTTATATAGAATAACTAATCAACATTACGAATGTCTTACAGTACGCGCAGGAGTCATGGCGGCTTTAATAAGGGCTCCCCTATTCAGAAGCCAATCGAAGTAGACATCAAGGTAAACAATACGAAGTAGACATCACAGAAATAAGTAGAAAGGGAGATGGCATAGCCAAGGTCCAAGGGTTCGTGGTATTTGTAGAAAATGGAAAAGTTGGAAATAAGATAAAGGTAGAGATAAAGGAAGTAGCCGATAGGTTCGCTAAAGCAACAATTGTGGTCTAAGCTGTATACCGGAGTTACCTCCAACTCTTATGACAGTATTTAAATGTAGTTTGTGCGGAAAGCATTTTCAAAATCAAGATGACCCTACGTCATCAGCGTTTTGAGAGTGGTCAATAGAACAAAGAAGTATGAAGTTGATGTAAAATCTGGGAGGTACTGGTCGAAGAAATGAGATAATTAACTTTATCACTCTCCAAATCTATACTCTTAGACGGAGGAAAGACATTATCAAGACAGTTTCTAAGTTGCTGCGTGCACGCTTCTAGGCATTCACTAATCCCATCGCATTTAGGAGCTGCATTACTCCATTGTTCAATACATCCAATGATATTTGCTGAAAATTCGGTCATTTCATTCATGTACACGCTGGAAGAAATAATATAGTTGCTAATACTTGGAAAAGTTCTTCGACAGTATAATATAAAATAAAAAGTTGTCTTTAAAGAAGCATTAATGCTAATGCTAAATACGATGTTTGAAAATAGGGGAGTCTTTTGGTCTTCTAGATTTAGTGCGTCGTTCGTAAGACAATGAACACTGTCAGTTAGTTGAGGTAAATCATTGCCGACATATCTGAGAACGTTTGAGATGTGTTTCTCACCTAGAATTTTGTTATTTTTCAAACAATGAAATAGCTTCAAAAAAGACGGCAGAAAGGTTTTGATTTCGTCGTAAACAATAGCCAGTTCGTGAAGATCGTTCAAAGCCCAGAACTCCTCTAACAAGTTTTGGACTTCTGATGCTGACATATCTAATTCTATGACTACGTCAACTGGTTTTTTGCCCGTTGAAAATAGGAACAAAGCTTGTGTATCTTTGGACTTATTTTTGACGTCTTTCGTTTTATCATTTTGACCATCTATTTTCCGTATGATTTTCCCAATATCTGTAAATGAAACATGTGCTGCATGAGCAATCTCACGAATGGCCTTACCTTCCCGATGAAGCTTAAGCTGCTCTTTATCTCGTCAGTTTAATACCACTTGCAATAGGTATTATTGGTTATCATTACAGATAGCTTTTTCTGCCTGCTATCACTTGCTACTGTTTTGAGTCTGATACTACAGATTAATATCAACTGTTATTTTGTACTGTCTTATATCCACGACGACTATTCATGTACACCATTCATGTACGCTATTAATGTACAATATGACTAACGGCTTAAAGAGATCTTCATTTATGTGGATTCATACTTATAACACTACTAGTTTAATCTCGTATCTCTTCTAGCGAATAGTACATAATGATAGTCTGATTCATAGTATGTAGTCTCCTAGTAGAATATTTCAGTCAGTTAATATAGGCAAATTTACTATATATAATAGATGTCCCAAATATTTGAAGATTGTATAAGATTATTCTATATTCGCTGCGAGGATGTAGGATTGGACTGTAATTGCATTATTTATGGAAACACGGAAGAGAAAGTCGCGAATCAGACATTCTTGCACATGTTCGAATATCATGCAATAAATCAGGAGGAAATGACCACATGTATGAGATTGAAGATAAAAGAGAATATGCAGATACATTCTCATAATGATCAGCAGTAACGGCATTCAATGTGGTCTGCAGGCCTATGGACAAGAGGCTCTAGAATTAAATAGAGCAGCTCTAGAAAATGTCTCATAAAAAATAACTCCGATAATTATTTTATCATAACTTTATAACCATCTTGTATGACGTTTGGCTTAGACAGGCTTTTAATAGGCCAGAGGTCCAGTCAAACATGACTTGCGTTCTGCCCAATACCGTGAAGTCGCCTCATTTAATCAAAAAGGTTGCAATCCCGGGGATATGGGTAGATTAAATATTTAGCATCCAGACATCATTGCTGTATTACATGAATGAATGATGAGCAGTTCTCATCTCTTATCCACCTATTGTGCAGGTTGTATTGCCTGCCTTGGTTGTGTTACAGCGTCTGCGTCTGTGTCGGATTCTAGCCAGATTCTAAATCTATCGATTAAACCATTTGAGAATAAGTCAATCCATTGAAGGACTCGAACAATAGCTGATGTGAGATCGTAAATGTTCCACAATTTTCTTGGGGGCAAGTTTCAATCCGAAAATCGCTATTAATGGAAATTGGACTTTGTAACCCTGTAATTAGAACAGTATAAGCATTATAGCGTCTTTTCGCCATCTCTAAAGCTCTTACGCTGAAGGTTTTGGTTCCTCGGTGTGAAAACACAACGACAATATCATTTGGAGAAACAAAGTATCTTGAGTTGACAAAGTCGTTGCTTTGTATTGCAGTGGCATCCATTTGTACATGCTCTCTCCATAAGAATTCAGCGATTTTAGCAGCCCAGAAGCTGCTGCCAATCCCGATAAAGTAGATTCTTTTAAAGTCAAGGTCTGATAATCCAGAAGGAAGTGGAATATCTATACCCTTCTCCATTCAGAAGGTTGATTGAGGATATTAGTCTCATAAAGAAAAGCCATGGAGATTGATATGATTTATTGTCTTGGACGGTAATAAAATAAGCTTATGATATGGTACCAGTATTGATATGATAATGCTTAAAGGCTAGGAAATTTGTTTACTTTACAATCCATGTCTATAGATGAAAGGTTAAATCAATTTCTGAAAAATGCTAGAGATTGGGAAAAGAAGGCTACTAACATACCCGGTTTATTTTTGCTTAAACTTCCTGGCTGGAGAGGCAACCCACCATCTATCGTTTTCGAGATAAATCCTGTTGATGCTTCTGGTTCACCCACAAAGAAAAGAGGAGTTGTTGTACGATCTGCTGCAGAACTGGAATGGATCAAAGATATATTATCAAATCCCAAGACTGCTGAATTAGCAGAAAAGATGGACAAGGTAAATCCTCCGAAAAAAGAATCTCTATCCAGGACCGGCACAGACATATTTGAAGTCTAAGTGAGGATATTAGAACGAAGTATTAAAGAATACTCTTCTTGGATGTATATGTTATTATTAGTCATGAGTCATACTCTCAACATATGCTTTCAAAACTTCTTTGTTGTATGACTTATTGTTTACGAAAGGTAAGTTCCTATAAACTAACTCATAAATACTTACTGATTATAATCGAAACTAACTAGGAAATAACTGATTATGATATATAATTCCAAATTATTAATAGAATGCCTGAAGCTAGAGTGCTTACCATCACACAAACTCAATTTGTATTATTCAACTTCTTCTAGCCTTGGACATAATAATCCATCTTTCACAGACAGGATAATTAGTAATACTGCAACCGCTGCTAAATCTTCTACGTCTGTCGATACTAGTAACAAAAGGATTCTAATAGTTGATGATGAAGTGGATATCACATTATTCTTCAAGATAACTCTAGAACAAGCGGGTTTTATTGTAGATACATACAATGATCCATTGAGATCCTTATCTAACTACAGGGCAGGAAAATATGATTTGCTATTGCTCGATATTAGAATGCCACATATGAATGGATTTGAATTATATGGAAAGATCAGACAAATTGATGATAAAACCAAGATATGTTTTATGACTGCATATGAAGAATACTACAACGAGTTCAAAAGAATATTTCCAGATTTACAGGAAGGAGAATGCTTTATTAGAAAACCAATAGGTATGGATGACCTGATTAAAACTGTGAAATCACATTTGAATTACGACTGAATTACCACAGGAATAGATGACACATACTCAAATAGCGAATCAACAGTTTTATCATATGCTTCCATATTTGAGAATCTCTGGATTCAATCAAAAATGATTAATGATAATATACTATCATAATACCTACTGACAAAACATTACCGAGGTATTAACGATCAAGTTTGGAAAGGAGTTTACCTTTCGTAATTGTTATGATAATAAATTTAATTCTTAGTATGGTATTGAATGTATACAAATAGTAACAGTAGTGTCCCTCGCATCCTACTAATTATTTACTAATTAAGCGTTCAATCTCCCTTATCAGCTCCTTTATTCCCAATAGGTTTACGAATGAATAACTCTTTGTCCAAGGCACAATAATCTCTAGTTCTAAACTCTTTATGGTAGAGTTCAGTTGCGGTAAGAAAACAAGTTTTAGCATTTGGATCTATTTCTTTTATTTTCCCATGTAATTCAAAGCCATTCATATCTGGCATTTTGATATCAAGCATAATCAAGTCATAATAATCTGGTTTGAAACTTGACAATGCTCTTCTGGATTCATTATAAGTTTCAACTTCATATCCATAATATTCCAAAGACATTCTATAATACAAGGTAAGATCAGATTCATCATCTACTACCATGATTCGTTTTCTTTTTACTTTATCATTCATTAATTAAATAGGCAGCCGCCTTTTTTCTTCGATCCGATAGTCGTAGTTGTGATGTTTTTGACTGATTATTTACTATAGTAAAATCTGAAATAACGATTAGGAAAGGGGAAGATAATAATAAGCATAGTGTCTGCTGTGGTTATAATAGTTTCCATATAGATTCCGATAATTTAGAATTCTACATTTACCCTTCTAAATTATCGTTATGATTTATCATCTTGTGACCCTATTTTCTGCATAATGTTAGAGATATTCTTTAATTCTTCAATTATCTATGGCTGTGTACTCATACTGATTGAATACGCAAGATAGAGAGATTGCAGATAGGATCTCCCACCATGTAACAATCACTTCATCTCCATCAGTGGCTGCAATTTCTGCATTAAACGAATCTGAATCATTAGTGTAATTTTATTCCCGAATATTGAACTACTATCCGCCGAAGCTCTGAAAAATACTTCTAAGTTATTATTTGGCATGTTCTTATCTGTAGTCCATACGTTTTTTCCAGAGGTAGCAATTGGTGGAGCTTGCAGGAGGACACTATATGCATCGCCTACCTTTAATTATTGAAATTGTAGGACTGTGATATGCCGATCAATTAAACTTAATAATACGAGCGTAGCTGTTGAAGTTCGGGGTAACTTCACAATCTAATTTGAAACGATCTTATAATAGCTCAACTCATATTGAAATTAGCGCCATACTGCGGAAACGAAAATACTGATAAACATGGTTAGTTCCCCATTGTAATAGTAAAGACTTTGGTTATTCGGTCGTCATAGATTTATTTATTTCTGTGTTTCAATCCATTCAAGCCAGTTATTATTGGAACTAACTCCATAATAAAAAGTTCCATTCCAACACAAGCCCCAATGAGGAGTACCAAACTACGTTTTCATTCTTCTCTCATTAGTAGCCCTCACCGCAAAACGCCGGACAAGCTGAAGCTGATGAGCTAGAGCTTAAAGTCGTAGACGTAAAGCTTGAGTCATCGCGCTGGCAAGTATATCTTTCTTTGCTCCGGTTTACCGTCTTTGCTGTTCGTTACCCATTCACATTCATTTAGGAATTCATTGATGTATACACTCTCCCTCTCCTACTGCGACTTCACCTGGAGAGAACTGCATTTTTACAAAGAAGCTCTCTGACATATCGCTTTCAGATGTAACGGTGGATCATTTGGAGCTGTTTCCCAATTTCTCATCCACTCAAAAGCACGAGACGTCATTTCTTCTTTCTTATTCTGGCAATAGGAGCGTGGGTAACAGTAAGAAAACAAAATAACCGAAAATAAGAACACTTAATGCTGTACCGGCATAGCCTACCCTTTTCAAAGCTTTTTCATGTTCCATACCCTATATATAGACACATAGTTACATATAGATCCCTGTTTATGGTCGTATATAGTCCAAATATTATGGTTGTTATCGCAACTGAGTCTCACATGCATAGAACATAGTGGGTTCAAGTTGTATTGAACAGATCTCCTCGTGGATCATTGAAAACACTTTAAAGTCTTGCCAGTTAAACGTTTTGGGCCCACTTTAAAGTGGGTCCGAAGAGATTGGAACAATTAAGCAACAAATGAATGAGCTGATGATAATGATCCAACAGAATCCAAGATTGACAAATATAAAACCAGAGATATTGATTGATAAAAGTCAATAGTTTCGGTTACTATCGAAATATGTTATATGACAAATCGATCTTCCTTTTCAATGAATTGCTTGACATGTGTGACTTTAACTATAATTCGTTTTATGGTAATAGAACTCCAATCATCTGCTTCAGAAGTAATTTGCCCGAATAACCGTGAATCATCAATAATAATAGATCGTTGAATAACCGTGCGTCGATCACCTTGATAATATAAACACTGTTCATCTGGGACTATCGGAATTGTGTTATTATCGTTATTCCCACTGGTATCATTTGGCTGAGGAGATTGAGGGCGATATCCTCTCTCTAGCTATGTTCTCTGTCTGTGTACTCTACCTACTGATATCCATTCTATTCATGTAGTTTAAATAGCCTAGTGTGGTTCTACATACTACTAATACGGCAAAAAAAGTTGAAAAGGCCCTAAACAACATAAAAACGATAACAAGAAACTCAGTCACTTGTTTTATCTGTCTGAACGATTACACAAATATCATTACTGATTCTGAATCAGGCGAGATTGTTTGTAGTAATTGTGGTATAGTTATTACTGAAAAGTCTGAGAATATTAGTAATCCTGAATGGCGTGCATTTACAGCCGAAGAACAAAATAAAAGAGCGAGAACAGGAGCTCCGACTTCTCTAGCTATGCACGATCGAGGCCTAGCAACACTAATTTCAAAAACTGGCAGAGACGCTAGTGGACAGAAATTGGATACTGCAATGTATTCGGCGTACAAGAGATTAAGAACATGGGATTGTAGAATAATTCACGATAGTTCACATAATAGAAATCTATTTCAGGCTTTCTCTCAGCTTTACGCTTTAAAAGATAAGCTTGGGCTTTCATACACGATAATTGAGAAAACAGCATATATCTATAGGAAAGCAGAAGATAGAGGGTTGGTGCGTGGTAGAACAACTTCAGGAATGGTCACTGCAGCATTATACCTCGCATGCAGAGAAATTGGAGGACCTAGAACTATCAAGGAAATAGCTGCAGTTAGTAATACGAAACGTAAGCACATGGCACTATGTTGCAGACTACTGATAAGCGAGCTTGACCTTAAAGTGCCTATGGTCGACCCCATGAAATGTATTGTCAAAATTGCAAATAAGGCTGAGTCTGTCGGAGAAAACAACACGACTAGCAATGAATGTGATGACAGAAATAATTAAAAGCAAAATATCTGCTGGAAAAAATCCAATGAGTTTCGCAGCAACAGTGCTTTATATTTCATCCTTCAAGGCGGGTGAAAAGTTAACGTAGCTTGACATAGCTGAAGCTGCAGGGGTAACAGAAGTAACTATTCGAAATAGAGTCAAGGAACTAAATAATACGGTTGGCAAAACAATTCATTGGAATTAGAAATCAAGTATTCATGTACCATTAGAAAAGATCACTATACAAGCGGGAATAACGTTGCTAACGAGCCAAATAGTCTGTCGTTAAAGACGGATTCCCGAAGCATACCGGTTTCCAATGCCTCTTAGAATAATATTATGGCATAGTCCTTGGTGATTGCTTTAGCCACTTTATCTCTGAGTTCTACCACTGTATATTGCTACTGTTATTATGGACATGATAAACATTAACAAAAGTAAGAAAATAAGGTTTTAAGATGACTTTTTATCGAATCTCATATCCAAGGAAATTAAGATCCTTACACCCACACCCATTATGTGGAATAGTGTTTGAATAGTCTGTGTTGCATGATAAAATTTATAGAATAGACTGGAAACGGCAGGTAATTCGTCAATTGTATCTAAGTAATCCGCAATCTCGTCGAAAGTGAGACCAGAATCATTCATGTTTATCAGTAAGTCCTCATCTATACCGGCAAGCTTTAACATATCTGATGCAACAAGAAGATCATATGCTGTATCAAAATCTACTCTGCCGTCCCAACCAAAATAAGACATTATTACCCCAATAGCACACCTGCCGTTATTCCCATCGGAATATCGCGACTGAATCTGTCTGAATTGCTTTCCATAGAAACGCAGGATCTGTGATACAGTCAGCTGCTGTCGTTGTTTCAGTATTAGCTTCTGACTCATAGATTGTAGAGTATAATAGTCAACAAGCTATTTAGAGAATTTGTTTTGTATCGATAGCGGCAACTAGTTAATATCAATCAATCTATTTTGTTGTACTTGCTACTATCTGAATTAAGTTCTCTATCTGAATCGGTTTTTTTATGAATTCCGCTATGTATCTGTTCTCTTCCAACTCTCTAATCAGCTCGCTGTCCAAGCAGTGTAGAAATTAGAATTATATTAGTTCCATTATATTTTTAATCTTGCGAGTCTGGTTCTTGGCTGGAACATTCGGAGGTGCGGCCGAACGCACTTGCGAGATACCTGCTGGGAAAGCCATTCTATTTCCAATACTCGTTACAGAGTGCAGTTATTTGGACACTCCAGGATTGAAGACAGAGTCGGAATTACGTGCTTGCGCTAAGGAGGGCCAAGACGCTGGTTCTAGAACTTTGGAAGCCGCAGTCGACGGTGCACAATTAAAGAATTTAGAGAAATATCGAGTAGAATCTCAATTGTTCGATTCTTACTTATCCCGAAAATAACGTGTTCTCAGTAGCACCTGGAAAGACCAAAGCCGTAAGTGATGGGTTCTGGGGTATTTTAGAACCACTGCCTAGTGGAAATCATGATATTGACTTCAGCGGTAGCATAATCGATCCGAGTGGTGTCAATAATTACAACACGCAAGCAAAATATCATTTAATAGTGAAGGAACCAACAAATTCAACTATGCCAAAGTAGCGTAGTTCCGGTTTCCGCTTCTGTAAATCATTATCAGAGACTCTCCTCCGGTTCTGTTCGTGATCTATTGATTATATCTCAAATTGACGAGTCATTGATCATGACAAAACACAAACTTATTGAACTTAGAAAAATAATCGAAGAAAGAATTGGATCACTCACCGAAGAAGTAGAAATAGCAACTAATGTCGAACTGAACCCGCTATACATAGTGGATCGTAAAGACGAAATAGAGTCTCTACGATGGACTACAAGAATTATCCGATGGGTCTTAGATCAGGGTATCGACGGGCAACAGCATCTTGGAGTAGACAAATTACGATCGGAGTTGGAAGACGCTAAGAAATTTGAAAATATGTTACACGATAAAATTCAAGAGCTAGAGATAGAGCTAGAAGATTCAAATATTGATAGAGAAAAAGAATTTCTCGTAAATAATATTGATACTCTAAAATGTGTCTTAAACCATCTTTTCAATCTGAAATACGGAGAAAAAGTGCGCGCTTTAGATATTGCAGAATCCAACCATCAAGCTATGGGTAGAAGAAAGAAATTTCTCAAAATGCAAGATGTAGAGTCTGAGATTAGTGCCACAAATACAAAACTAGAGTTGACAGCGGACTATACGCATTTTAAAACAACAACTGTTACAAGAGTACATTAATTTATCGAAGCTTGAGTGTAGTTCCATGAATTCGTGGCATAGCGGACATTCAATCTCGTTATCTAATTCAGTTATCACCGGCTCTTAAATTTCTAATTCTGTTAAACCAGATTCTTCTATAATTTCGAGAGCTTGATTTTCTTCCGGGGGAACTAGTTTCGTACGGCTTTGTCTTGACATGTCTTTACAATTATCAAAAATGACTATTATATTCCAGCTGACTCTGTGGTGGGGGAGAGTGGTGTACGTCTATATTTTCCATTATTTTCAATCCCATACCAGTTGTAATTTCATTCGGCTCAATCGCATAATTCAAGCGAGGCTGAGCTCGCCAAAATGGTAACAACGAGGATTGCATAATTCATCTTTTCGAAGGCACGTTATCTATCGATTGATAATCTAAAAGATATGGTAGCTACTCGGAGGGCTTTGGAAGTGGGAACACTAGTCACAAAGAAAATCTATTTCTAATTAAACATAAAGGGAGCTAAATGATTATTAAAAGCAAGAACCTACTTATGGCTCCCTGTCGTTTTCTAAAATGCTTGTAATATAAGAAAAGTATGCGGGCTCACTGGCCAGATATTCGGTTATATTTACCCTATGTTTCTTTGTGTCGCGGTGCTGCATTGCAAGGATTGAGTTGCCGAATACTGCGTTACATTCTTCGCACCACGCAGCGAAGTTTCTTCTGTATACATCAGGGCGACAGCTGGGCAATATTTTACTACATATTTTTAGTGCGCTTCTCTTCCTTTAAGGTTTGTTGTCTCGCTCTTGAGGTCAAATGTAAAGACAGACCAAGTCCATTATTGGATTAACGAAATTACAAATCAATATGCAGATTTTGTTGTCACGAATGTGAAGGCTGATCCTGACAAAATATCTTTGATATAGGCTCACCTAGTAGGGAGGACTTGACGGCTCAAGATGTTGAATTCAGAATGAAGGAGTATCTAGAGATGAGTGTACCGCCTTTTGATGTCAACGAATTAAAAGTGCAATAGCAGTATCAAAGAAATTAATAAGCCAGTGCTCATTTAATTACCAGTCGTAAGCACACATCTAAACCTAGCTTTACCACTCATCATGTGATCATAAGCCTCCGCTGCGCGTTCCAACGGAAAGACTTCATTCATAGACCTTACACCAGAGAGAACACTAAATGAGAGTGTGTCTTGAGAGTCGATTGACGTACCTGATGGCCAGCCTACAATCGATCGACGTCCTTGTATCATTAGAAATGAAGGTACTTGAATTGGTTCATTAGATGCTCCAATTATGACAAGCTTCCCATTTGCTGAAAGACCTCCCAGAATTTCAGTCATCGCCTTTCCACTTGGAACGGTCGCAAGTATCACTTTAGCTCCGCCCAGTTTGTTAAGTTCTTCGACGGCGTCCTGTGATTTGTTATCAATGTATTGCTTTGCACCCAGATTCTTCATCAATTCCTCTTCCTTGTCTCTTGACCGGCCTATGGCGACAGTATTAAAACCCATCTTAGCAGCAAACTGAATTCCAAGGTGTCCGAGTCCTCCCATACCAAAAATGGCGACTAGATCGCCTGTACGTGCTCCACTATTTCGAAGAGCATTGTATGTAGTAATACCAGCACACATAAGGGGCGCAGCTTCGACAGCTGAAAGCTGCTCTGGGATTGATGCTACAGCTTCGATAGGTGCAATCATATAATCTGCATATCCACCATCGTATGAAATGCCTGGGACCTGCGCATTTTTACAAGTGGCAAAATCTCCGCGCCTGCAGGATTCACATTGACCATCATGGCCTCCATGCCAGCCAACAGCTACTCTCTGTCCCGTTTTCCATTGAGTGATGTCTTCGCCTACCTTATCTATAATACCTGCAATCTCATGGCCAGGAACCCTTGGATACTGTATGCCTGGGTATAACCCTTCCTTAGTAAAGGAATCACTATGACATATTCCGCATGCTTGTACCTTTATTCGAACTTGCGTAGGACCAGGTTCTGGAATATCCCTTTCCACAATTTCAAGAAGACCATTAGCTTTAGAAACTTGAACTGAACGCATATTGTACAAAATTCTAAATTACATCATTATTATCTTTTATTGTCGCCCTGTTCCGATTTTTAGAAATTTTTTCATGTAAAACGTTAATCGGTTAACCTCTTTAATTTCTTTATTCTTTTCAAGGACGTATTACAAAAGTAGTTCATTGCTACGTCCTTGCAAGACTTCTTGAAAGTCTTTGACTGGAAACAGCGTATTTACATTAAGAAAATAGATGGGTGCCCGCAGGTCTTCTTGTCGTCTAGCAGTTTTCTTCTACGTTCTCAGCGTCGTCGTCGTCAAACTGACTGTTGAACGCTCCGTGAGCTGCTGGATGTCCTTGATCTTGGTTGCCTATTCCTTGTCTGGGTGTTTCGTTACCATCGAGTTCTGGAACCGGATCACTGCTATGTTCGCCGAGCGTGCCCTCTTCTGGATTCTCCTTGTGCTCCTGCGCTTCATGGCTGATCACCTTGCCGAAGCAGTTGGCAGATATCTCGCCATCATCACCTAACTCCTCCTCTGGAATAGTTGGGTCACTTACTGTGCCTCCTTGGGCTCCTTCAACTGAAGTCTGACTCTCGTCATCATGACTACCTACCCTATCGGGTTGAGTATCGCCATTGCCGCCTTCTCCTGCATTGCCATTGTCCACTACATTATCGCTGTTGCCGTTGCTGTCTTCCTCGCTATCGCTTTGGGCAAACACGTCGTTGTCAGTTGTCATAACTGTTGACAGCAGTGCTGTCGCTGTCAGCATTAGTAGGGCTGACAGATATAACCTACTCTTATTTTTGGTTTCCTTGGAACTCATCATCGGCGTACGAAAGTCATGAGTATTAAAAGCGCCGATTCTAAGATAGTATTGACTTATTAGGTACTACTTGCCTTGGTATGGGTTTAGTAGAGAATAACTTACTTCTTCATAGAGAGTGAATACCATGAAAAAGACCATATTTACGGGACTACTTCTTCATAGAGAGTGAATACCATGAAAAAGACCATATTTACGGGACTACTTCTTCATAGAGAGTGAATACCATGAAAAAGACCATAAGCATTATAACGCTTATCACATTCGTTCAATAGAGATTACGATTTACACTTTGCAGGAAAAATAGGGAATATCTTCCATACCAAGGATATCGAAGGCAGCAATTGAGAAAGGCAGGAAACATTTACCGGATTCCGGTAATAGTTATTCACAGAAGTCTGTAGGCTTAGATCCTGGATTTGGCTCCTCAAAATTTGGTGTATGGATAACTGAATTAGTAGATAGACTAATTCATGTCTTGCATGCAGAGGACTATCAAAGGCCCGACTTTAACAAAATGATCGACATTACGATAAATTTGCTCGACAAGTATATTATCACATTCGAAGGTAGAAGCAGGATATTTGTAGACGGTGTAAATCCTTCCTTCATTAGGACCCTAAAGGAGAGATTGGAGAAAGATACCAACTTTGAACACATTACGGCCTATCTTAAGAAGCAATATTCATCAATTTATGATTTAGAATTCTTAGAAGAAAATAAGTTTATCATCCCAGTCGCATTCTCGAAGGAACATAAGAAAATGTTAACTCATGCCAAGGCAATGCTTGAATATCATAACGGGCAAGTGGCTATTAATCCACGACAGCATACGAAGTTAATAACTTCGCTTCGTACTGCAGTAGAAAATGGGGAAGGTAGCCTAGATAAGGAGGCTACGAGTCATGATGATTTGTTTGATAGTTTCAGACTATCGCTTATTTTCTGGCATTGAAAGATATCAAGCTGCTTGCTGGTTCACCTAAAAGTGAAGAGGTTAGAGGTTCGCTTCCGAGCTCGACGCCGACATTGATCGCTTGATTACCACTTTGTGTCCAGAGTTCTGCTTGCCTTGATTCTGTGACCCTATCTCCTGACAGAAATCTGCGACTGATATGAAGCCATTGCTACAATCGCTTGCTTGTGGCTGGGCTTGACTGTTTCCAGGTCCACCTTTCTTCATGTCATCATTACTCTTCTTATCTGCGGACGCATCATCTGTTGCTGGAGAGGTGAGATCGTCGGCTTCAGTACCGATTGCAAGATTGATTTCTTGATTACCACTTTGTGCTACAGAGTTCTCCTTGCCTTGATTCTGTGACCCTATCTCCTGACAGAAATCTGCGACTGATATGAAGCCATTGTCTCTTTGAAGCCATGTCTCTTTTTGACTGCAACCGCATTGTCGGTGGTTGCTAATGTTGCTGCTGCAACTAACATTAATGTCATCGCTGCCACTACCAAATATTTGGAGTTCATATATTTACGCTAAATCCCAGGTACGATTTGTTAATATGCATTAACTTAACCGAGTACAATACTATTATCTGATTTATCATCTGTAGACTATATTGAAGAAGCAGGTGTTCTGGCAATAGATATCCTTTAGAGAAGATAAATATGATTTAACAGAGATTCCAATTCAATCTAACCCCTATAAACCATTGTTAGAATCCACTTAGCAGTATGCATAGGGCCAATTTAACTATCATAGCAATACCAGTACTATTACTTGCTATTACTACAGTAGCAACACCTTCCATGATAACGGAGGACGTATTTGCAAAATATGGAAGGTATGGTACCGGTGATTCTACTAGTCAGGCAGCGGCAGTTAGCAATGAGTGTTTAAACCCTATACTTGATTCAAATACTATCGATAATGCACTTGGCGTAGGCAACTGCGGTGGCACAGTGTCGCAGCAGGATGAATCAGGCTCGGCTGCAGCACCAATAACCCATCAGAGTGCAAGCCCCACAATCGAATTGCAACGGAATACAGGAGGAGGACAACATCACTCCTCCGTATCATCATCATCACCACAAGAACCTTCCCCCAACTCTGGAACGGTCTTTTTGACCGTGAATGTTGGTCCATTTGTGGACCAATTGTCCTTTGCAGTAAGTACAGATGCAGTGTCTCCTACTGGAATTACTCCAGTAAATCAGGAACAGACCCTCACCTTTTCCCCTGTTCCCCCGTCCACATTTGAAGTAACATTCACGGGTGATGCACATGCAGCTGTAGAGCAAGCCTCACCCCCTTGCTCGGTAGGCGGCGAGATGACAATTACCGGCAATATCCCACCTGCTGGTGGAATTATCTCTTGCACCATAGTTATAGAAAACGTACCATAAGGATAGGCTAGGATGATCAGTTAGGTGGCCAATGTCATAAGGAAGTCAAGGAGCCTAGCCAGGGATCAGAGAATACCCAGAAGGACCAGCAGCAAAAACCACACTAGGAATTATTAGTATTATTATTATGATGATGATTCCTACATTCATCAAATGACTTTATCTTGATTTCCTGCCCTTGTTATTACTATTACAGTCGAGGCACTCACTACTAATTTTGTACCTTTCAATAAGCATGGAGATAAGATTGTCATAAGTCCTACTATTACCAGTATTACCTGAGCCGACCGTATACCAAGAGAATTCCTGGAGCGACTCTACAGTAGAGGCCCTTAGTTGAACTGTAAGCATTCTCTGCGGTGATAGAAGCAGTTCCCTTTCTGCTTCGGAGAGTTGTGTTAACTTCTCTATAGCCTCAGGGGAATGCTCTATAGCGTTACTCCTTCTTCTCATCTTATCTCTCTGCGTCGCTATCTCCTTCTTTATATCGTGCAATGTTTTAGCGTCCTCTTTAGACATCGCCAAGTTACTATTATTATTATTATTATTATTATTATTATAATGACAATAATTCAATAAAGTTGTCATGTTACTAGTTTGAGGGTAACAAAGTCCTGAGCGTGAAATCGCTTACGGTATGACGTATCTGCAGTTACAGAAAATCATTATAGATTACATTTACTATTCATTGCACGGAATTGTAGTTGATGCATTTAATGAACCTAGAGAAGCATTGTTGAGCTTCAAATCTAGTTACTACGACTTGGTTATACTTGATATTAAAATGCCTGATATGGATGGCTTTGAACTGTATCGGGAGTGAAGAAAATTGATCCCGCTGTTAAGAGCTTGTTTTCTTACGACCAATGAGCGTTTATTCTTGTCAAGATCTCTTTGCCTCGTAGTGGAGCAATACGGCACCGTTTTCGAACGCTTTTGATTCAATCAGAGTGTATTTTTGAATCTCGTTCAAGTCCTTAAATATGGTCATACCGTTTCCGATTGCCACAGGATTAATAAAAAAATAAAATTCGTCAATTAGTTTTTCTTTAATCAAGGAAGAATCGAATGAGGCACCACCATAAACGACGATGTCCCCGCCGTTTTGACTCTTTATCTTGTTAACCTCTTCTATGAGATTGCCTGTTGCAATATCTGTATTTATCCACCTGGATTTGTTCAGTGTTTTAGTGAATACAACTTTTGGGATATCAATCATCCTTTTAGAGAACTCATACCAGGGGTCATTAGGCTTGTTCATCACATCTGACCAGTAAGAGATGAAATCATCAGTCATTTTCCGTCCAAGGAGAATGGTGTCAACAGGCTCATGTAATTCGTATTCATATTTTATGATTTCATCATCCGAGAGTCCAACCATCCAATCCATTTCACCGTTTGGGCCAGCAATACAGCCATCTACGGACATTGCGACATGAAGTCTTAATTTTCTCAACGCCTTATTGTTATTTGCCATTGCAGAAAAACGAATCTTTGTCTTAACTATGTTTCTATCCCTTAAGAACCCAAAACTTTGTTATACTGATTTATCTAACCTAAAAACGAACATCTGAGCAAAGTCGAACGGCGATTAAAGTGGTGTCGAGATAAAGTCAGAGAGTTATCCATTAAAGGTCATGGACGCCTGGCTTTTACAGATCAAAGATGCGGGTCATGCAATAATGACTCAATATCCGGCGGAGGTCGCGGAGATATTAAATACATTCCTATCTACTTCAGGCCAAAGTAGTTGAATTATCCATTGAGTGACTAAGCATGTCGCACTTGGCTGTGGTGAAAGGATGGACCATACGCTTCATTTGCCGGACGGTATAACAACCTAGGGTACCTGTGGGAGAACGGTGAAGGTATGCTCGATAAGGAAGCAACTAGTCATGATGATTTGATGGACGCATTCAGGATGTCTTTGTTGTTCTGGCATTAGAATCAAAGATTTAGGTCATTTGTGTTATTGCGAGGTCAATAATGACCCTGTTACCGTATGATGCAAGAAATGAAAGATTGATTGACAAACTATCTCTGCAGTTATGGCATTGATATATGACGATGCTGTAAGAACATGCTGTAATTATATTCTCGAAGATTAATTAATATCTTTCAGGTTAGTTGTTCTAATGACAGAAAGTAGTTTGGTTGTAAAATCCAAGAATAGGATGAAGATATCTTTTCCACTTGTGGCTTTGTCTTTGACTTTGGCCAGCGTTATTTTCATCGGAACTTCGGCAATGCCTTTCGAATTGGTAAACGGACAGAATGCTACGGGACAGAATGCTACGGGACAGAATGCTACGGGGCAAATAGAAAATGCAAGTGCTATTGATCAGGTCGATATTGACGTGCTCAAAACTCTTGCACTTCAGGTTATGCTAACACCGCAAACGTAACGATCGATGGTAAACCTACTCCATTCAGCTACAACATTATAGGAGGCTCACTTGTTGGGATGCTAGCAAATCCTGATAGACATGCATTGTACCTGGCTCTTAACCCCCAAAGCAACGAAGACGGAGGAGCAGTGGAGATTCAGTTACCTAGAAATCTCATAGACTCCAAAGGTACATCAGATAAGGACAAACCGTATACTGTTGTAATGGATGGTGACAGGATGAGTGGTGAACCCACCGGTATATGTCTCGGAGATTGTCCCAATATCTTCAACAGTTTCAAACAAACTGGACAATCGGACAAAGAGAGAGTGTTGACTATTGTATTTGGTCCGGAGAGTAGATTTGTAGAGATTATTGGCAACAAAGGAGCGTAAGCATAAGTTTAGCAATATGTCATTTATTTCGACCAGCAAAGAGATTAACTAACCTTTTTATTTTGTGCTTGATGGTATGATTCTGCTCATTGAATTTTTTGTTTTATCTTCTGCTCATTCATTGTCTTGATTGACTCTTGAACCCTTACACGGGAATAGATAATAGGTATGGCAGCAGGCCGGAGATGTAATAAGAAGTGGTCTAAGGAAGTTAAACAGAGGATTAGCAAGACGATCCATCGAATGCATACATGGAGTGAGGATGAGTTAAAGATGTGTCATTCTAAAGAGAAAGCAACGGAAAGGTTAATTTCTACGAGGTTAATCTCTACGAGGAATGGACCCGAAAGTCAAGGAAGGATGGTATATACGAAATAGTAAATTGCTATCACGACAAGTCAACCATCACTTAATGTAAAAAATGCACCAATTATTACTGCTACAGCGCGCGTTATTCTACCCATAAAATTCAATCCAATATGAATAGCATCGTATTTCTTCGCTTGCCAATTCTTCTCATATAGAAATTAACAGATTTCGGAGTTTTTTGGTACGGGTGCTTAATCATAGATGCTTTGAGAGAAACATATGGACTAGCACTATTGACGTTGGTTGATGTAGACCAGAAATTGGGTTTGATATGTACAATAACATTGGCTGTATGTTTTAGATAAGTTCCCCCGGCCGGCTTGGGAATAAATCCGCTATTAGCAACATTACAGTCTCCGGTTGCGACTATGGCAACTTTATTTTTAGTACACGCTCTATAGATAGTTCCAAGAGTCTTCTTTAGTGTATTAGCATCATCACTTACATTCCCATTCGGATCTCTATCATTAACAAGAAATTTTGTTAGATCTCTTATCGCAAGAAGCTTGATGTCTGGATCAGATTCGATCTTGTCGGAGATCTCGTCTGCTATTTCGACTTGATGCTCTTGGTTATACGCTGTTTGCACAAGCAAATTCTTGAATACTATTTTTGGTTCTATGCCAGCGTATTTTGCTGTGATTGTAATTTTTTCAGGATTCAGTAATTGATGCTTGTTTCTATCTATAGAAAAATCGATATTATTGAGAAAGATGGAGCGGACTCAAATCCATTCTTTTTCTTGCTCTTTGGTAAGCCAATTAAGTGCCGATATAATAAAGAGTCAAGAATTAGTTGATTGTCGTGGCTGCTATAAAATAAATAGAATGACCTCTCTTGAACTCCATCAATTAGCGAGTCAATCTCTGCTGAACCAGTAGACATTTTTTGTAAGTGACTGGAATTATTCAGCAGATCGAGAGCGCATTTCATTTCAGAGAAATATGTTTGAAATGCAAAAGACAAGCGTGTGGATTGGGACATCTAATCTCAAGAAATACGAATTTCATTTGGAAAGAACCACAGCTCAATCATGTACATACATGATTGAACCACGGGCATGTACATTTCTGCCGTATAGCTTCCGTCTCGTATCTTCGAGTATTTGTCGCTGTATATTCTCTTTATTGCTAGCTCTGTAGACATCGCTGATTGCCTGAATCTTTACATCTTCTCCAATCTTCAGATCTTTAGCAACTTTTTTGACAACATCATACATTATTGGTACAAGTCTTGATTGTTTATAGTCAATGAATCTCTGAACTGAAGCTGGGATGTACAATGATTCATGGCCGAAAAAGCACATGCTGGCGGGATAGGTGAAATGTATTCTCGGAATTTAACATTTTGATTTTCAATAACGGAATCTCATCAGGTGATATTGAAATATCATACACTTGTTTCCAGAACTCTACTAAGTTTCGATTATCTCGTTCAGACACTAACTGATGGCTTGCTTTCTTGGAGACTACATCAACAATGCTACCAAAGTGGCCAGTCGGGGCTACAATAACTCTATTCCTATAATTTAGTAACATGCGAATAACTGCATTGGCAGTAGCTCCCGCTTCTCTTCTCATTCTAACGTAGTCAAGCACACTTTCACGAACATAAGCATGTGGACTTAACTCTACGGTCAATTGATGTTTGTGTCGGTATGACTGTTGTGTATTAACTCTGACGTCCACCGAGAAGCCCAAGTATAGTTTAGCTTTCTCGCATCTATAGAGTGCAACTGGGTCTTCAAGTAGATAAATTCCATGTCTCATTCTATTCTCTGTAGTATTTTGAATACTCATAGAAATCACGCGCTCAACCAATCTTCTGATAATTTTGATGTCTTCTGTAGATTCAGCGCCGTTGGCATCAAGCCGCCTAACATTTAATTCTGCAAACTTTGTTTTTAAATCAGTATCATTTACGGGAAAATAGACTAGATTTCGGCCGTCTGAAACTATTAACTTATCTGATCTAGTATAGAATGATGGCGAGACATTCTCGGGTAGTACTGCTTCCATTACATCAAAACTAGATGGAACTTCCAAATTAAGAGTTGAAATAGAATTATTATTTGGCTGAGTGTGATCATCATGGTTATTCTGATTCAATGAAGCACTTAAGATAAGCTGACTTAGGTTTCGCTGTAACACTTTGGCAGCAAGTTCTTTTGTTAAAACCATCTTGATTGCGCCGGACCCATCATACAACTTGCTTGATATTCGTAGATCCCATGCATAGCCCATACCACATTCTTTAGGGCATTTAGTAGCGTCGTACAGAATTAGTGACTTGCATTTGTTACAGCGCTTAATTAAACCAGATGTACTGTGAATAGTTGAAATAGTTCCATTCAAAAAAATATGTCTGACTGGCCTGTTAATTGCACCGATCTTTGGAACCCATGTATATTCACGAATATCTTCAACATTCTTTGGGTCTAGTTTAGTAAATTCTGTTATTACCAATAATAAAGATCTGTCTGGAAATTCGTGAACATAAGCACAATGAATATTATATATAGAATCTCGAATAAGTGGATATGAAATCTTATGGCTGACAAATGATACTTTGCTTGTGGCGTCTTCAAACACGCCGGTGAAGACAACTTTTTCTCCGAGAGCGTCGTGCTTTTCCACTGTTTTAAGATAAGCTATTCTGGCTTGTGTCGAAACATATTTTCCAGCTTCCAACTTTGTTAGTGTAACAGATGGAATCGGTTCACTTAAAGCCGGTGGGGTCGGAAGAGATTTCGGATCTGGATATAGTTCGTTAAATACTTGAGAACTAGTATTACGGGCATTCTCATCATTCTTACTATAATGTATAACTTCTACCATGCCGAATCACTCCCATCAGTTTTATATGAAATAGCGTCTTGGATTCCGCTTTCTGAGATTGAGAATTTCACTCGTTGATATGGTTGACAGGGCGAGTCTTCCATTGTAGCCACTCTATTTTTACCAGACTTTCTTAGAAAGATTCGGTATGTCGAACCATGTGCTACTATATTACCCCCCGGCTGCTTTCATGGAATCAAATCCGGGATGTGTGCCGTCGGGATACGATACTATTTGGTTGGTTATCACAACTGCAATATTATAGATATCTGCATACCGTCTAAGCTTGTTTAACATCTTTCCAAGTCTCTGCTGTCTATCTGCTAATGTTCCCCGTCCAGAGAACTCAGCTCGATGCAGGGATATGATACTATCTATTATTACGAGTTTAGCATTATACTGTTCGATTGATTTGTCTAGATCGTCGATAACTGATTCTAGATGATCACTGCTATAGACTTGACAATGAAAGATCTTTTCTAGAATGGGTAATGGATCAAGCCCCCGCTGCTCAGCAATCTGATGTACTCTATTTGCCCGAAATGTATTTTCAGAATCTATGAAAATTATGTTTCCCGCTGCTTGATGTTTGTCGTTATTCTTGGTGTCATCACGCTGGTTATTTTCTATAAACTGGTGTGCGGCGATACATAATGTGTGACAAATCTGTGACTTGCCAGATCCAAATTCCCCCACCAGCTCAGTGATTGCTTGGGTCTCAAACCCACCATTAAGTAAGTCATCGAAGTCATCTGAACCAGTAGCATATCTAGTTAATTTATTGCGCTTTTCCAAGACAACATCAGCAGTAGACAATACACTTGAGAGAGCTCCATTTTCTATCAAAGTCTTTCTAGCATTTGCAATGAGGGCGCCGGCTGACTTGACACTAAGCGATGTATCTTCATACTCCGATGATAGTTCAATCGGATTCTGAACAGCTAATTGATAGACTGAATTAATATTTAATTTCTTAAGTTTCTTAATCATATCGCTAGTGATATCTGGAATCTCTTCCATAGTAACTTCTTTCAGTCGGCTAGTCATTTGCATCACGACAGTGTATGTTAAACATTCTTGATTCTTTGTTAATAAAATTAGCAGTAACTTGTAGGCCCGGGGAGTGGGGTATGGATAGCGAGTATTTGACAATCAATAGTTACTGACGCTATTTTATTAGTATCAATCACACTCACGATTTCTTAGATCGTAGTTGCTAGGACACAATCCTCCCCCACCTGAAAGTCAGCTGGCATATAATAGTCATTTTTGATAAGTACTAGACATGTCAAGACAAAGCCTGTACTAAACTAGTCCCCCCAAAAACAAAGCCTGAAAATCAGGTTCTCGAAACAATAGAAGAATCCAGTCTACCAGGTACAAAAAGAAGAGTCGGTGTTGTCTGAGCTAGCCATGGAAATAGAGTGTCCCCGATGTAATGATTTAATGGAATTGTGCTCGAGCTTCGATAAATTAGTGTACACATGCAACAGTTGCAGTTTTTCGTTGAAATGTGTTTAAAGAAAAGACATACATCTTATCGTAAGATTTTTGTTCAACTAAGATGGACTACCAGTTTAGCACTACCAGTTTAGAAGATAAGTGCTGTGATAGCGTTTGGACTGATGTAAAGAATATTGGAATGTTTGATTTGTGTGCTATCGGCATCATCATCTTAATTGTCATGTTTGTAGGTCCAGCACGGAACTAATGCCCATTTCGACTCATGGATCATTCATGAACGTAATGTAACTCGGGGAATGAAGATAGAATTTTACAGGAGTAATAACATTGTTATAACTTGTATCCACCAGATAGCCGAGCCGGTTGGTACTTATTGCGCTTAACTTCTAATTAGATAAGAATATTGTTTTCTAGCTGTTCTTCGTAATGCAAATTGGAACAGAATATTTCGCCAGGATATGTTACATGCCCTAACTTATCGTACACGCTACCAATTAGATTCGCCAGCTCAATTGGTTTTGCTATGGATTTCACAATGTACCTGTTTTCTACTAATTCGTTTGAAAGTGTATAATCCAGATCGTATGCAGAAATCGGAATTATTATAGTTCCATTATGGTCTTTTATTTTCTTAGCAACAGAATCACCAAAAATATCGCCCAATTTGTAATCCAACAATATGAGGTGAATTTAGTTATAAACACATTTTCTCATAAATGGTCTTTTTGAAGCAGTTACTTTACTTCCTTTACTGCACATGTGTCACAGTATTTTTCTATGAGCATAACTCCATCGCCTACAGTGAATAATGCCTCCTGTGTAGCCTTGTTACCACAGGTTGTACAGAATTTTGTCTTTCCACTACTATCGCTAAATGACCTTAACATTGAAAATATTTTTTCCATTCTATTGCTTCACTCTTACTAACATTTCATTGGTTATATTTCTTGGCAATACTGCAACCATGGTACTTGCATCAAATATGAATTTTGGATTGTTACTCAATACTATAGGTAGTTGTTGTGCACATAAGAACCTACACTCCCTAATGTAAGTTAATGAGGATTTTGGTAGTGGAAGTCTTTTATAGTTCGCCAGAGGTTAGAGATTTCTAAAATTGGAGGCCCTGCATAGAACGTGTGGGTTCAAGTCATATTGAACAGATTTCCTCGTGGATCATTGAAAACACTTTAAAGTCTTGTCAAACCCCCTTGGGCCCACGTCAATATTGTCCCTTTATTTAGGCCCATCTCGCATAATAGAGCGTCAAATAGATCGGATGTCAGTCATAGAGCAAGCAACAAATCCTCTCTCGCAATTCCTATACGCCTTGAAGGCCCCTGAAACTAAAAGACAATGGCCTAACAGATTGAAAGTTGTTTTTGACTTCTTAGGGCTTGCTGGCCGACGACCTCAGACAACGTCATAATTGGCTACACGAGAAATGAAATGAGAGAGACATATCTGTGGTATTGCCATATATAGAACCTGAGATTCACTACGTAGATCAAGTCACAGGCCAATGATGTTGTTCGACAGCCCCAGATTGTCGTTGCAGTTTTGGCATTAGTTAATCAAGAATTATACGGGAGTACCGATTTAGACTTTATGTATCTTCAAATGATAGATACCATACTACACGATTAGCCATTGATACATTCGGTGGTTTTGGCAATGTGACCATTTTGATACTATATTATACTAGGGGCTTCTATGGTTTAAGTGCTATTCTTACCCTTATTCCGCTGGCGGCGTTGCATTCCCTTTTCTTATCTGTTGTTCTGTTTTAAGATACTCCTCGAATTTTACAAGTGATGGTATTAAATAGTGTAAATCATGCAATGTATCATCTACCTTGATGTCTTTCCAGTTTGAGATAATTTTCTGAAAGCGTTCTTCTTCGTTACTTGGAAAGCCTACTAGTGCGCCATATAATTCACTTATAACCTTGTTCACTTCAGTAGTCATTTCTTATTCTCCTGCAGCCTCTTTGAAGAGATTCATCTTATAACTTTCTACACCCTTCATTAGTTTATAAACTTCGCATAATTCTCCATTCCTTAAACTCTCAGGTGCAATCACACATGTAAGATAATTTATCAACTCTTCTACGCAGTATTAAACCTGTCTCAAATAGTATAAGGAGACTTCTATCATATTCACTACTCCTCATATAACCGAATAATCATCAGGCTTCAAAAAAGCCTCACTATCATTTATAGAAGATTGATTGTGATTGCAAATGGAGGGAATATGGATTAAAAATTAAAAAAATGGTGGTGGAAATAACTTACCGTGGTTGCACGAAGAGCCCTGTACCTCTGACCACTGAATCTTGTGGTACTACACAAACTGCTGATGGTGTAGCGTCCCCTGGTCCCACTCCTTTGGGTACGAGGCTGAATGAAATTGCCTGTTGCACATTGTTTCCTGGAGATAGGGTCAATGGTGCTTTGGTGAAAGAATCAGTGCCCGTGAACGAATTTGGAATCCTGGCTTGTAGGGCCTCTGTACTCTGTATGCTTACTTGACCTGGGGATTGAAAAGTTATTTTGTTTACTGCTCCTATAGCAGTGGGTGGACATCCTAATCCTGTAGTTGGCTTCAGCGTTATGAAGTGATTGTGGAATATGGGATTAAGTCCGTTACCACCCTGCGTCGCACTATCCAGCACACCTTTGTGTGTAGTACTCACTATTATACCTCCTTGGGTTAGTAAGCCATAACCAAATGCTGATGGAACTCCATTTCCGTTGGTTGGAATCACACCATTGGTTTTGAATTTCGCATCTAGCCCAGATGGATTCTTGCGAACGAGTACCTGATCTAGATTCAGAAAGCCTACTAGTGCTGAGACTGCTATTGGCGATATAATCATTGCTGTCACCAAGGATGCTACCACGAATCCGCTAAAAATAATCGCGTTTTTCATGCTGATGGAATTATTGATCCAAATTATCGTATTTCTGGATTAGGCAGCCTCTGACTCGAAGAAGAATATGAGATGTTTAGGAGACAATTGATCCTAATTCTTAACTACATAAATTTCCAACTATCTAGTTTATGGAATTCCTATAAATATTTCGATATGCTATTAATGGTTTCTGTAGGTCTGTTAATAGGAATAAATAGAAGGATACTCATTCGATACAATCTAATTATCGAATGAAAAGAAGCCATTTCGGAAAAGTAGAAATTCAATTTTTCTTGTTTAATTGCATACCTCAATCTTTTCAAGGATTATTTGAGAATGCATGCTGTAGATGACATACAATCAGAGAAGCAAATGCAACTATTACAACAAGCGTCAGCGTAGGAAGAAGAAAGGGATGAATGGAGGAATATAGAGAAGAATTTGAGCCTAACTTTTAAGTCAAAAATGGTTCAAACCCCCTTGGGCCCACCTACTACGTGGGTTCATATACTTCTAGACGCCTTAGATGAATTGAAAGAATATCCGATGACGAACAACGGTCAGGAAAAGAGGTTGCACTAATGCCTACTTTGCTTTCCACAACAGTCAAACATTTTCACGATAGAGTGCCAAATTCTGTGAATTCCAAGTTAATGGAAGATTTTCATGCCTACATGAAAGACAACACAACCTCTGAAAGACATCAGAATAACAACCTGAAGGCCATTATCGCTTTTGCTGGGTTCATAGGATCCGAAACTACATTCTACCAAATTTCCTCAAAAGAACAGATAACGAAATTTCATCCTAAAATTAGATCTAATTCTGAAGACCTTGACCAACGATGGATTACGACATGGAATGACTATCTTGTACGTATTAAGCATTTTTTTTAGGTGGCTTCATAATCACAGAAGTGGAGTAGACCAGACCCAAGATTTCTCTTCGACTGACTGGTACACTCCAGGGTTCGTAAATATCAAAAAGAAGAAAACAAAGAGACTAAGTCCTTATGGAGAACATGAGATTTGGAACATTGAGGACCTTAAGACAGTAGTTAAATATGAACCCCACAAACGCAATAAAGCAGCGTTAGCCCTTCTTTGGGATTTAAATGGAAGAAATCACGAGATTACATTGCTGCGTACCAAGCATGTTAGATTAAGAGAGCGGTACGGAGAAGGCGAGATTCAGCATCAGGCTAAGACAGGATCTGGTCCGATATTGCTGACCTTTTCATTCCCCTATGTTAGAGACTGGCTGAATGAACATCCGTTTCGTAACACTCCAGAAGCACGATTAATTTGTAGTCTTAATAATGGTGCACCTATCAAATCTGAAGCTCTTTGGACAATGATGAAGCAACTCAAATCAAGAATAACAAGGATGATTAAAAGTTGGGAAATAACTGATGAAACTGAAAGAGAAAGGCTACGAGTACTACTTACCACTAAGAAATTCAATCCGTACTGTCTTCGTCACTCATCTATCTCGCATGAGTCAGATTTTCTTCCTGACTACGCTCTTAAAGCCTTACAAGCCTCATAAACATTAAAGATCTATGATTAAAGATCTATGTTCAATCTCCTTGATTCTCTGTGACGTCTGCGTTCTCATCAGGAAGCTTTAGGTTTCCTTTTATTAACAATGTATACCTAAGATGGATTTAGTATCAAAATGTCCTCAATGCCAAAATGTGAGAACAATTGAAATAATGCCTAGTAATGTAATACCTACGACATGGAGAAGCCCCAGTGTGATAGCTGTGGAAACAGATATTGGGATGATTGGAAGGACTTGGTTTAGTCTCAAAAGTTAGTATACATTTTATTACTTAATGAATGTACGATAAATTTAACTGGCATTACTAATTCAGTTATCATTACGCCGGCTTTGGTCCTGGCACAGTAAACATATTCAGACAATTAATAGGTTTAGAAGAAGCGAAATGGGGAGATGACTTTATCTTGACTGATGATATTAACAAAGAAGATGATATTAGAAATAAGCGACTCATTAAGACTAAGCAAACTAGTCTCTCTGACTTTTTGAAATAAATATTACGATAAATCTAGTGACCTTGAAGATGGAGTGATTACTTGAGGTCTAGATATTCAGGTTCTCAATTTTCTTCCAAATATCTCTTCCAGTTATTAACTTCTATATCAAATCCCTTGAGTTGTTCCTGAAATTGATCATCTGCAAGTCCATCTGGTCTCATAAATGCCCAAGTGGTTGTAGAACCATTCTCGTTAGGAATTACTCTAACATATACCTTCCATTCTAATCCTCCACCTACGAATTCATGATCGAGTATTCCAAATTCAGGAACTGGTGAGACTTTCATCCTTCCCTTCCCTGCGACAATGTGATCAAAATTCCACCAATCGTCATCGCCTTTTGTAACTGATTTAATCGCGCCGCCAATTACCATATTCTTGACATCGGAAAAGAAATCAAATACATGATTCGCGGGTTTATTCACGGTCATGACTTTGACGATAACTTGCCTGGGCGCCATGCAATTGTTCTATGACATCTGTCAGGACGAATATTTATTCCTTAATCTATGACGGCAGTACCTCGTAAGACATGAAACAAAGGTGCGATGGAATTCCGGGCCGCAATTTACTTACTCAATCAATAACTCCTTAAGATACGAAAACATGTACTATTTCCATTCCCATAACCTATGTTTGTAATTACCTAATGCATCTACCTCATACACATTCACTCCAACGAGATGATTAAGAAATGCAAGTCTATTCTCTGAATGTGTTTCATAAAATAACGCACCCACGTATCTCATCTTTCCTGACTCAACCATTTTCCCCTCTGTACGACCTGTTGCCGTTGCCATCTCACGACCATCCTTGGTCATTATTACTCCTTGACCTTCACTATATGAAGTGCCATCAGGTCTTTGAATTTCCCAATAGGTCCAAGTTGTTGTCACTTCCAGACTCCCTGCGAATAGTCCGGTGCCTGCGATTGAGATTTCTAATTTGGGAATCCCGTTTTCAACTGATAATACTCGGTGACCAGTGATTTTTCCTTTGCTTTCGAAAAGTAGTTCTCCTAACATCTAACTTTCACAAGACAGTGGCCGTATTAACGATTTATGTAATTCTCTAACGATTATATGTCTAAGCCACGAATAATATGTAACCATAAAATGGAAGAGGTACCGGAGAATGATGGTTTTGTGGAAGATGAAGAGGATGATGAAGTCGACATTGATGATGAGTTTGAGGATATAGAAGAAGAAGATTTCGAAGAAAATAATGACTCTGAATCTAGATGATATGGGTGCATAAGTTGAACTGATCCTCATCTTTATCCCTTATTTGACCTTTAATATTGACATTTCTTTAATTGATCGTACATGTTCCAAATACAATAAATATGTTAATGGATGCCTTTGATTCATTTAAAATGTTGAGGGAGAACTTAGAAGTATTATCATCGATCGTTGATGATCTGAAAGTCCTAAACCCAACAAAAGGTTTATCTCCAGATTAATTCTTTTAAATATTGGAACCTGTTTTAAGAACCGGTAACGGCACGGAAACCCTTGGGCCCAAAATTTATTAGGAATGGTAACCGTCAGGGCATTTATCATGAGCCGGAACAAAACTAGGTGATAGTTTTGGTGCCGGAATGGTAGGTAGGTTCCCGGTTGCTGAATAATGAATGAACCCTATCTATGCACAAGTTATCAGCTTTTGCTAGAGGAAGAGTTAGAACCTGTATCTGTACTCCATAAAGTCATATTACCAGTAGTGGAGTAACAAAGGAATGTGAAAGACCTGAATGAGCTTCAAGCCATGCGTAAAGATCTGCTAATACATATTCTTGTATGGGTCCAATTCCAGTCGACCGCTGAGATGAAGGATAGAACAGATGTCCTAGATTAGGATAAGTTATCAATGTATGGTCAGGATGATTTACTTCGGTCAGCCTTTGTTGTAAGAGAAACGCTTGCTGGACTGGAGTCAGAGAATCATTTTCTCCGTTAAGTAGTAGGATACCTGTAGACTTAGAGACATTACCAATGATGCTTAGAGTTGGTATCAAACTGGATAGTGAACTGCGCATTTCAGGACATCCTCCAAGCTCGTTGCATTTTGACAAATTGAAAGCCGTAAAGTTTTCAAATCCCTTCATGAGCAAGGGATTCAATTGTTTATCAATACTTATGTAACCAGCCTCAATTGTATTATTTCCAAATTGGTCTATTAGGGCGTTGGTTATGACTTTGCTATTATTAGTATGCAAAAGAGAAGACGGCACTAATAAATTCCTTAACAGAGGATCCTTCGCTATTTGTTGTATTGATATCAATCCAGTGTGATTTTTATCCAATACCTGTGTAGCGTACTCTGAGGGAAAGGATACTGATTGACGGTATGCTGAATCTCGAAAGTTCTCAGCTACTGTACCCATAAGTATTATGTTCTTTACCTTCGTCGAATTATCTATTGCTACTCTTGGAGCAATAATTGTACTTTCACTGTGACCGATTATAGATATTCTCTTAGGGTCCACCTCAGGTTGTTGTATAAGAACATTCATAGCTTTCTTACTGTCTTGAATTAGATCATCGATTGTAGCATTTCCCCACACATTTGTGTCCAAAATAGTATGATTTACACCAACACCTCTTTTATCGTACCGAAGTACTCCAAAGCCTCTTTCGGATAGATATTCAGCGATTTGAAAGAATGGTCTAGCAGGTGGGTATACCATTGCACCTGTTTCGTTATCAATACGGACGAAGTCTAGAGTTTCGTTCATATCTTGAGCACCAGAACCAGGAATAAGTACAACACCAGGAAATGGCCCTTTGCCAACTGCAGGAAAAGTAAGTTGGGCGTTACTCTTAACTCCATTTCCTAAGTCTATTACGAGATCTCTATATTTTATTGTTGGAATGTATTGTTGAGCTAGCGCATGGTCTTGTAGTTTAAAAAAAGCAGTAGACAAACAAGATAACCCAAGCGTACCTATCAAAAATAATCCAAGAGTTAGCGTCACACTTTTTTGTACGAGAGTACAATTGTGACACAAGTAGATGATGCTTGTATTTGAGGATTTATTTTTAAATATTGACTGTGGACATCTCTATATTCCAGATGAATTACGTTAATTAGCTAGGACCAAATAGTAAATCTAGATCAAAAATAAGAACAGTCCCTGTCTTTAGAAATTCTGGATGAGCCTACAAATTACGTCAGAAATGGTTCACACACGCTCAAATGTTCCACTACCTCTATCTATCTATATCTATAACCTGTCTCACATTAAATTAATTCGCTTGGCACAGTCAGGACGATACGTTTTTTGTAATGGCTATCTCTAGCAGCACGGCTACTTCTGAGCCGCAACCAGCCACGACGATCTATTCGTCCTATTTTGTGATCGGAGAAATTTCTTAGTTGATATTTAATGGGAGTGAGTCTAGTTAAGTAGGTTCTGGAAGATAGTAAGTAGAATTTTATGATATGTGATGCTCATGAGTTAAAATTGTATCGCCACTATGTTTAGTACCCTATCTCGTATACGTTGGAAACCTCCTTAACAATTATCACGCCACGAGGCTCATCCTGCGAACCCATGTTGTTCACAAGATCATCAATAATTTCTTCTGCTAAAGTATCAGGTACGACTGTGACGACCCGAGTCCTAGCTTCATATTCTGGAGTGACTGTTCTGACACTCCATCCATCTCTCTCACGTATTTCTCTGCGTTTCATACGGCCTGCGCCCTGAACTTCATCGAAGGACATACCGCTGACATTGAAGTTACGAAGAGTATCGGTCACTTTAGAAAGATCCTCCTCGATAATATAGATATTTAATTCTTTCACAACTCCTAATCGCGGATCTTGTAGATAAGTTTTTCTTGACCTTTCAAGGAAACACGATCCACTACTACTCCTATTAGTATTCAAATTTGAAATATTACAATGCCAGTGCAGATTCTATAACTCAACGAATCGAATCGTCAGGTAAACCATGTTTGTTTGATTGCAGTGTATCAAATAGCAATCGTTCATAATCAAATAATGGATAACTAACACCTTCTTTCTGAGGTATGTCTATAGCGTGATTGAATGAATAACTATTTGTATTCTGGAAGTTGTAGAAAAGGTAGACCTTTTAATACTTCAAACTGTTCTGAAGATCCTAACATTGCATTAATGAATTATACCCAATAATTGATAACTTGAGATTTAAACTCAATTTCTTCACCGCATTTCTTCGCTTACATCTCTTGCTGGCGACGTAAGCCATTCAAACATATCCTGTAGGACATAGTCTTCTATTGGCCCACTTTGGGCTATCCATTCGCTTGAAGGAGAAAGTGAATGTCCAAGGTTTGGATAGGTAATAATAAGATGGTCAGGATGATTTACTTCTGTTAGTCTCTGCTGAAATAGTAACCCTTGTTCAATCGGAGTTGCAGTATCATTTTCTCCTTGAAGTATTAGAATACCTTTATCTGATGGTACGTTTCCTATCATGCTCAACGTACTTTCCAAATTAGAATGAGATTTCATCCGTAGGACAGCCTTCCAAACCGCTATTCCATTCAAAGTATCTGTACTGGACCTCAAGACATTTAGCTGCTAACGCAGAAGCTGTCGGGGATGTAACATTCAAATAAGCAGCTAAAAGCGCTGGTTCAAGTTTATTTTCAATATTTATGGTATCTTGATTCATCGCTTTGGATGTAGCTTGATGCGTCTCAGCCACCGACTTGTTCTGATAGCCAGCAAGGTTATCCTGGTCAAGAAGAAGGTGTGTAAGATTGCCACCTACCAGATTCTGGAGAATAGAATCATTAGATACTTTTTCCAGCGTTAACATTCCACCGTTACTTTTGTCTAAAACTTTATCGACGTAATCCAGAGGATTAGTAACGATTTGGAAATATAAGAGGTCTTTAAGCTTGTTTGCGACTGCACCCATTAGCCCTATATTCCTCACTTTATCTGGGTTATCAACAGCAATTCTGGGGGCTATCATAGTGCCTTCACTGTGTCCAATTAGCGTTGTCTTGTTGGTTGCGTTAACTTCAGGCTGCTGCAATAGTACCTGACAACGCCTTCTCAGCATCTTGTTTCAGATCGTTAAATGTAAGATTTCCCCATACATTGCTATCTGAAATCGTAAGATTGGAAGTAACACCTCTCTTATCATATCTAAGTACAGACAAATCCTCTTTCTGATAGATGCTCTGCTATTTGGAAAAATGTTTGCTTGTCAGGGTATTTCTTTATACCTGTCTTGTTATCAACAAGAATAAGTCCCCCAGTCTCATTCAGATCATTTGTCCCAGAGCCATGAATAAGAAGGATACCAGGAAATGGTCCTTCTCCTACAGAAGGAAGAGTTAGTTGAGCATTAGTCTTTAATCCATTACCAAGATCAATTGTTAGATTTCTATGCTTTACTGTCTCTACATAGGATTGAGCGTACACATCGGTAACAGCTGTGTGATGATCTAAAGTAGATCCATTGAGAATTGAAACCGACATAGCAAACAAAAATACTGCAATGATCGTTATTGATGATGAAACGTCACGATTCTTCCTGTTGTAATCCGGATTGACTGAAGCCAAAGTCTCGAATAACTGGATCTTCGTAATATAGTTAATCCTGTTGTTGGCTGACTTTCTGTGAAGATACCAAGTTTTTTGAACCCACTTTAAAGTGGGCCCAAAAGGATTGAGATGAAAATTCGTGAAATAGCAACTATTCATCAGAACTGTCGTAACTATCATACCCTGCGGTCATCTTCACTTGAGCAATCCAATCTCACTTCAAGCCGAATTTTGAATGATGCATTTCCACCGTGTATCTATCAGGGGCATCTAACAAACAAAACATCGTGCCAGAATATATATCATAAAAGGTATTGAGGACCTTAACGCCTAGTTCATCTCTAGGTTCCTTTTGACTCTTCTTTAGGTCATCTTCAGTAAACTTGTTCATCGAGTGAAAGTCTAGGATCGCAGGCATGTAGTCGAATTCTTGCTTCGCTTGCGAATGCTGAGTGAATCACAATAAGTACCGCAAACAAAGTAAATCGATGGCCAGAATAAAACTAGTCTAAATGCAAGTCTTCATGCTCTTTGAACCGCCCCCTCAGAGATTGCTAATTAAGGCCTTTCAGTTCGCCCAAAGTAGCGGTGCTCTTTGACTCAAGACGAAAGGTTGAATAGGTTAAGGTTATCTATTCCTCCCATGAACTTTTCTCAATGACTGATGTAGAGGGAGCCGTACGGTCATTGTCGGCACCGACCACTATTATAACTAACTGACTACTCAACGCCCGCGGTGTTTAGATTACTATTGGAAAAACACAAGCAAGTCCTTTGCTTTAGCAGAGGACTCGCTCCTAAACTCCTATCTCTTTATTCTATGCATACTATTTGCTCCTATCTCTTTATTCTATGCATACTATTTGCAACAAGAGTTTCGACAGCTTCTCTCAGCTCCCTCAAGTAATGGACAATCTTGATGGGCCATTAATAATTTATCAAAGTTAACTTTAGAGAGCCTTTGTGCAGATACAATTGCTGTGACTGGATCTATAGACACTTGTGGTGCAGATATATACATACCCTCTGCTCCAAATACGTGTTTGTATATACTATCTGCTCCCAGAAGAAGTTTATCCTTTTCATAGTAAAGTGTGTCCTGGTGTATGTCCTGGAGTATGAATGACCTTGAGGCTCCCAATCATATCGCCATCAGATACCTGCTCATCGACATTAATAGGTTCTACCTCGAAACTTCCATACTCCTTTATTAAGACTCCAAGCTTCTCTAATTTATCAGCAGTTTCATTTGTAGTAGGTGGACCTTGGTATGGTGGATTATGGGCCAGGTATTGTGCCTCAATCCAGTGGGAATAAATCTTCGCACCAGATCCCCTCCTTATTTCATTGGCAGCTTGTGAATGATCTACATGTACATGAGTTAGGATTATACGTTTTACATTCTTAATATCATATCCTATATCAAGCAGATAACTTTCAAGTATTGGTAATTGTGAAAGAAATGAAGGATCGATTAGCGTCAGATTATTTTGATCCTCTACCTTTCCCCTTTCCGCGTGGATCGGGGTGAGCTATCCCTTCGATTGAGTACACTTTTGGAGTAATCTCTGTCATGTGATTCCAAGTGAATAGATTTTTAGGCCCATATAATTTTTAATGCTTGCTATACTTTTTACACCTCGATATAGGATTGGATATACATTCCGCCTTGATTACACTCTTTATCTTTATGCGAATATATCTTTCTTATACTTCGTTATGCAAGCAGCCGCCGCAGCACGGGCTCAGAGGTATCAGTACCGATATCGGTGCCAAAAGTAGGTTTCTATCATACTGAATATAATAAAGAAAGTCTCGGGGGCAAAAAATCAACCTATTGCTTTTTGCAAACAGTAAGCCATGATCAAGGCGGATAAAATATGGGTTATAGATTCTTTAATAGAGGCGTCTGCCACTAGGAGCAATAGTAAGAATCGTTTGTCCTCTAGTAGAGGAGAATTCAGAAATAGTCAAAACGATATCCGAGAGAACTCCTGATATTAGAATTCTAAACTGATAGTAGCGCTAGCTTCCATTCTGGTCTTTTTGTAGTAGATAGAGCAAGCCTTATGAGGTTTGAGCTCAAAGAACCAAAAGCTGAAGAGTTTTCAGAAGCTATTGGATTTGTAATATTCTCTAATAATAAGGCCAGTGTAGACTCCTCAAAGACTCATAACTTTCGTCATCTTCCATCATAGCAAGTATGTCATTTTAGCACTAACTAATGGTAAATACAAATGGTTTTGTAACGTTACCGGGCTGCTTATTCTCTGTTAGGTAATAAACAGTGGCGGTCGCTGGAGTTTCCCCAGCCTTGACTGCCTGGTATATTGTCCCAGGAACTGGACCGGCCACTGTAATCTCTTCTCCTTGGTTTAATTCGAACGGGGATGAAGTAGCGGTGCAGCCTTGGAATTGATCCTGTCTTATAACCACATTTCTCATAAAAAATGCAGTTAAAGGTGAATCGCAACGCCCGGCAGGTAACATTATTGTGTTTGGTGAATTATTAACTACTGTTGCTAATATTTCAAAATTGCTGCCAGCCTTTACATTTGAAGGTGAGGGATGAATATTAATCAGGTCAACCCCTGAGCCTGTCGCATTCCCAGTCGAATTGGTAGATTGGGAGTACGCATATTGATTCTCTGCTACCTCTGGAAAAGATAGGAATGTAAAAGTGATGAGTATGCCTATCACAGAGAGCATGATATATTGCTTTGTTTTACAAAACTGCATATAGAATATCTCATTTGATGTCCGCGGGAATATTTGTACTTATCTGCTATCTCGGTTGTGGAACTGATATAACAGATTTCAACGAAGCAGAGGGGGATAAGGCAACCGGCAATTGTAGAGGGAAAAGGGAATGGAAAGAACAAATAACAGCATCTCCCATTCTCACTACGTCTTGTATATTCAACGAGAGAGAATACCAATTACTACTTTGACTTCATAAGTGGATGTGAACAAGCCGGCTGGTCTACACACGACTGTGTGAAAGCGGTAAAAGTTAACTAAATGAACATGTTATTATCTATTCTAATCTCATTTGGAGTTGCCACACTAGGTAGTTTAAGGCAGCGATGATGAACCCTTACAGATTTAGATAGAATAATAGAGATCTGAACTGGAGTAATAGCTTAACAAATATTATGTGTGTCAACAACGGAAGATGATGGCTAGACAGAAGGTGATTATGAGGGACTTGAGTTAGAATAATCATTACGGACTTCCGGGTTGTAATTCAATTTGTGATGCTAAAAACATTCAACTTGTTTTAGTATGCCGAAAAGTTGAAATCAAAGAAAAATAGTTGATAACCAATCTGGCAGGTATTTGAATTGGAGCGAATTAAGGCCGCAACTATATTCTCAAGATCCGATCCAGATCGACGACTTTTTGTTCTTATGATAGTTGTGATAGCTGCCATTACAGTAGAATCTCAGATTGGTTATGTTGCTGATTTTATACCTGAACAACTATCCTCCAATGCTGGAATTTTTGCATTTATATCAATAGCAGTAATATGTATGATAACCCAACATTTCATTCTACAACATGTCAAACAATCAAACAAACAGACAAGACAAAGAGTACCACATCTAGACATATTACACACAGGCGTTTCTATTGCCCAATATTTTCTTGCATGCATAATAGCTGTTGTTATATTACAAATACTATTTACACAGCAATACAACATTATTACTCTCTATATCACTTATGCCATCAGCTATGGGCTATGGATAGCAACTTTGGCTCTTTTGGCCAAAGCTTTTTTCTCTTGGTATGTACAGTTCGAATAAGAATCTTATCGTGTTAATACTTGCTTTATCAATGATTGCATATGTAATAAATGGATTAGCCGGTTTAATTGAATATTCCGATACGCTGGGGCAACAAAAGAAAATAATATTATCAACTGACGTAGCCTACTTTCCAGAATTTAGCAGCGAGTCAATCGTCAGTCAGATTGGTGTGATCAATCATATAGCAGGTACAGCCGCCTATATTCTTACCTGGATTGGGACTGTCAAGATGTTATATCCGTACATCAAAAGGTTGGGTAAGATCAAGTTCTGGATTATTATGGGTGTACGCTATGATTTACTATCTTATTGAATATCCACTTTTTGTCTTGGGTTATTTTACTCCATCAGAGAACGTAGATGCAATGACGAATATACTTATATTTTCAGTGGCTGCACTTCTGTCGGGAATCATATTCGGAGCGGCTTTCTTATCGGTAGCCAGAACATTGCGAAAAGGCAGTGATCTCAAAAATCACATGATAGTTGCGGCGTATGGTTTTCTTCTCTTCTATATTGCTGGATCCGCTCTGGCCGCACAGGCTGCATATCCACCGTATGGAATGGTTTCCATCTCTTTTATTGGATTATCTTGCTATTTAATATATACTGGTCTATACTCTTCAGCAGTAACTGTTTCCCAAGATACCACATTGCGTCTGTCCATTAAAAAATCAATTAATGAACAGGCAAATTTATTGCATGGTATGGGGTCGGCTCATATGGAACAAGAGATACAATCCACCGTATTGAAGATTGCAAAAAAACACTCAGAAGTGTTAACAGAAAAGACTGGAGTTGAATCTTCAATGACAGAGACTGACATTAAAGAATACATGGCAATGGTACTAAGTGAGATTCACAAGTCTTAATAATCTTATGGCTCTCATTGGAGAGCCTGATCGAGCACAATCTTAGCCTCATTTTATATACTACTTTTGGTTAGTCGTTCGGACATAAAAATTACAAAGCGTGATCGAGCGGAACATATTATCATTACTTAATGCATCAACTACCTGGGCAATAAATACAATCAGAAAAATAATGAAAAACACTCTACCATTGAATTTTGGTTCGTGGAATATGGCATTAACTTTCAAGACAAACTTCTACTGATTTCATGTCACTGCAAGGTATTATTATTTTTTAATATAGTTTAATCTACTGGCTCACGATCTTATATTCGTCCATTTCTACGATCTTGACCATATTTTAGCTTACGGGTCTTGAATATTTCAGCTTTTATCAATTACAGATGTATCAGACTAAAACAGTCTACATCAGATATTCTACTCTAATATGAATTTCATAGCCATGCGAGTATAAGACGGTACATAATAACAGTTGAGTAACAGTAGGTAACAATAACCGTTACAACGGTAACAGATAATAACAGATCGAAAAAGCTTTGTAGCGCTGATTGCCAATAATATATATTGCAAGCTGTATTAAACAAACAAGAGAGATAGAGGTTAGTAGTTAGACTTCATAAAGAAGGTAAGACAATACGTGAAATCGCACATGCTGCCTCATCTTTCATTTGCTGACATTGGGAAGATCATCCGGATGATAAACGGACTACAAGTTGAGGCTGTTGACTTAAAAGATAAATCAATCGAAACACGTGCCATTTTCCTCTTTTCGATTGGTAAGACTCCGCTTGCAATAGAGCTTAAACATGCCCGCCATATGCAAGAAGAGTTCTAGGCTCTCAACCAACTTCATGAGCTGGCTTTTGTCTACAGCGAAATCAAAACCTTTCTGCCATCATTTCTGAAGTTGTTCCATTGTTTGAAATCGCGCCGTATGTTGGATGAAAAACATATTTTTAAGTTCCTCAAATACGGAAATTATGATTTATCTGATTTATCGAATAGAGTTCTATATCTCAGTAATGAGATAACAAATCTAGAGGGCCAAAAGAGAAATTCGATGAATAACGTAATTCTATGGAATGCTCAATTATCAGATCTTGGTAAAGCTTTAGATCACAAAAACCAACAACTACAGCAGATGGGTAAATAGATATCATAGGATTGACGCTGGTCCTAATACCTTTAATACATTAGTTCATATTACCATAATGTAGATCAACTACGACTTTTAATGAGTTACTGACAGAACACGGGAGGTTCCTCAAAACCTGTAGAAACAGGCAAAGAGTACACGGTAGACATCACTGACACCGGTAAATCGGGTGATGGTATTGCGAAAATACAAGGCTTTATAATATTTGTAAAAGGCGCAAAGGCGGGGGACAAAAACGTAAAGATTAAGATTAATTCAGTGGGTAGTAGATTTGCTACTGCAGAAATAGTAGCAGGTTCGACAGATATGATTTAGGTTTTATTTATATAGCTAAACGAAGCTACCTAACATTACCCCCTAACGTATAATTATATCACTAATTTCTCCTATTGAGTAATAGGTTATTTCAGGTTTAGTATATTCGATTGTTACTAACTGGACTCGAGTTACTCTGATACCGAACAACTCGGTCACTGACTACTGTTTAATAACAGGGAAAGTATTATGAATCTGACCACTCGAACTGTTGTTTTACACGTGAGATGCAAAGATTAGTGGGTCGTATAATGTCACTATTATAAGATAGCTTCAATATCTCAGACATGCATGGTAAAGATTTATGACCGAACGCTTCTAATTCATTTAATAATGAACTGATTTCATCGGGATTAAGACTCGTTAATATTTTATGTTGTAAAACCTTCATTTGTTCCTGTTCGTTTAACATTTGACATCAATCAATAAGTCAGTCAGACTTAATATCATATAATTATTCTTTGTAATTTTACTATCCAGGTCTCACTAAGGCATTAACAGATTCCTGTCTAGACACAACTCTATTACTCTTATAGAATTCAATCTCCATCCCTCTTGTTAGGCTATATTCTATTCTAAATGATTCGTCAGTCGCAATAGGCATCAGTTCGGTGTTATGTGAATTACAAACATGACAATCGAGAACATGCGATGATGATCCAGATAGAGACTCTAAATCATCAATGCCGAAATAAGACGCACACCAGTAACAGGAATTACAAATCACAAAATAGATTTTATCGATAGGCTGCAATATTTTATTGTTTTCTATGGTAATAGGAGAGAGCTTGATTTTTTTCAGTGGCAAGTCGTACACCATGCTAAGTCTAGTCTTTTTCATTACATCTCAAATAGTATCATCTCACCTTGAGCATATATACATTGTCATATCAACTTTTCTGAGCCAAATCAGAGAGAAGCTATAAATTCTTGAGGAAATGATCATATTATTATAAATTCTGTGCTATAAATATTTTTCATAATGATATTTGATCAATACGGTAGTAGGTCGGGGTAATTCGTTCTATTCATTCCCGACTCGGATGAGTTCTGTTTAGTCTGGTCATCTTAGCTTTCTCCAGAAGTGGAAAGTGCAGTAGTTAGAAGATATTTATTGATCTCTGCATTGGGTATGTTATTATTCTTCACAATAAATCAATATCCGCCGCTTCAAGAGAGCTTGATCCCGCCATTTGGTGTCGTCTCAAAATCGTTCGAGGGATTGTCATGTTATATGATTTTCATCGGGATATATACCACTGTAATATATCTTTCACGCAGGAATACCCCCACAAACATAGTATTGAATTGTCAAGCGACAGGCTCTTTGGTTCTTTTGTCAGATCAGAACAAGAAATCCAAATTAAAGAAATTATCAGACAAAATATGGACCATATCAACCCTTTGAGGAGGTTAAGACAGAAGATTTGTCAAAAGAAGAAATTAGTGAACTTGTGAATATAGTAAAAAAAGAAATATCGCAACGTAAAAACTCCGATGGCTGAAAACTATAATCTTTTTCAAACAATCATCGCATTATGGAACATCAAATGGATAGAGACCTAGAAGGGCTATAGGTCGACCGCAGGCATTTGAAGAGAGTTCCGCTGAGCACTTAAATATAATGGCGACCTCAGCGTCACTACGAACTCTTTAATTAGTGGGTTTGATTAAGATGGCATCTTTTTCTGAGAGTTAATTTTATATCCGGGCCAACACCGAGATTTCCAACTTTATCATACTTACAATATATTTTTCTGGCCTGTTGGGCGTTAATAGAAAACACGAGTGATCGTTGTTTCCAGAAATATACGTATTGAACCCACTTTAAGATCCAAGATACTGAGAATGAGATTAATGCTCAAATAATAGACTGTAATTAAGATGGTCACAAACTTAACAAAACAGATTTAATAATACACTCTATCGTGATTTCAGTACGACCATGACTATCTCTTTTAGAGTATTAATCTGGCCAAGCATGGTATTTTTGTCCCCGGTTCTGCAGGGCTTGTGATATATTCAAAGCATCGCTTTCCCAAAACTCTCCGTCTCATCAGCTCATCTACTAATTCTTCGTTAGCTAGACACATTTTAGCAAAAAGTTAACTTACTGCTCTTCAGATGCAATATACGTTAACTTATTTTACTACTAATATAAACTAATTTACCCGACACGGTTAAATCATCAAATATTGACCAACAATGATTTAATACGGAAAGAAATTCTTTTAGTCATCGACCCACTGCTGTTACAATAATAGCAATTCTGGTTATTATCACCGGGATAACTGCTATCGCTGGCGGACTTGTTCTTTTGGGCACTGCGGCGGTTGTTCCTGAATTAAGTATAGTATTTCTTTCGATAGGCAGTGTTCTAATAGCAATAGGGATCGGATATCTGGCTGTCAGTTATGGCTTGCTTAAGGGTAGAGGATGGGCCTGGTCAATTGCATTAATCTTATCTTACATAGGAATTGTAATTGCTATTATCTCAATTTTGAGCGGAAACCTCATATCGGTAATAAACCTGGCAATTAATATAGCAATTGTGTACTTTTTGTATAGGCCTCAAGTTAAAGCATTTTTCGGAAAATCGCCTAGTGCAAAAATCTAGTGTTATCATGTAAGCCAATTTTCACTGGCTCACTACGAGCTGTTCACGATTTTTTATTGTGATATTATATTTCTTGGAATACTCAATACTCAATAATATTGACTCTTCATAAACAGTTTATAGAGCGCACAGAAGCAACATTGACTCTTCATAAACATGGACGTTTTACCGAAATGATAATACTCTACTATAGAACAAATAATGACACTTAAATTAGCAATACAATATACCGTAGTCAGTACATCATTGCAATAATTGCACACGTCTAGACATTTAGATCTCATTCTGCATTGTACTTACGACCGCACTTGTAGCAGTGCCAGTATGTTTTATCATCTTCCATATGCCAGATACGCTCCATCTTCTTGTTACCACACCGATAGCTCTAGGCTGAAAGAGCAGAGAGCACTTACAGCAGAAGAGTATGAACGTATCAAAAAAGATCTCCTTGGAGGAAAAATATAATGCACTTGCTCTTCTATGCTTTTGGTTTAGATATTGTCATTCTGGTTGTTTGTAACTCCTAATTATAGTCTGATAACACCTTACACAGTACCGAGCTACCTTTATAATAAAAGATTGTAGGGTGTACATTTTCACATTCTACACATACTATTTCGAGTCACTAATTACCTATTACCATGTTATAGCTTCTGAAGTAGAAGAGTATTACTATTGTTAGTATGGTGAGTCACTTTTGTCTCGTCAAACCATTCTTTTGTCTTTTGTATTAATTGTTCTAAAGATGATTTTCTGTGAAAAGGTGTTTCAACGTCATAGATATTAGAGATATTGGCGTAGTAGTTGAGGTATGATGGCAATTCGTATTCATAAATTCGGCGGTGGACCTCAGGACCTTGTATATGAAGAAAATGTAATTCAACCACACCCCAAAGAAGGAGAAATTTTGGTTAAAGTCTATGCTACAGGCGTTACACGAAATGAAATAGATTGGATCTGGTATCATTCTGATATTTCTCTTCCTATAATCCTAGGCCATGAACTTTCAGGCATTATAGAAGAAGTTGGTCCTAAAGTAACCAATCAGAGGGTAGGTGAGGCTGTATATGGATTAACTGATACTTTGTCATTCACACGTGATGGTGCAGAAGCAGAGTATGTTGTCTCGATAGATTCAGAGATGGCACCAAAACCACAGTCTCTTGATCATGAATATGCAGCGGCTGTTCCAATGGCTGGGCTTACAGCATGGCAGGCACTTTTCGACCATGCGCATTTGTCATCAAAGGATACGATACTCATTCATGGAGCAGGCTGGAGGCGTGGGTAGCTTTGCAGTACAACTTGCTCGATGGACTGGAGCACATATCATTGGAACAGCTTCAGCACACAATTCCAGTTTTTTAAAAGATCTAGGGGTAAATGATGTGATTGACTACAAGAAAATAAGCTTTGAGGATAGAGTAAATGACGTAGATGTAATATTTGATACTGTAGGTGGAAAGACGCTTGAAAGATCTTGGCAAGTACTTAGAAAAGGAGGTAAGCTCGTGTCCGTGGCTAGTCAAGATCTTCCCACAACTTTTGATAAACTTGAGACATATTTCAAAGAAAAAGGAAATTCATATAGTATTGAGGCAACGTGGTTTATTGTTCATCCCAGCAGGGACCAACTTATCCGAATTGGAGATCTAATTGATTCTGGGCGGGTAAAACCTGTTGTTGATACAATACTTCCTCTTTCTCAAGCAAGTCAAGCGTATGGAGGTGCAAAAGATATTCATAAACATGGCAAGATAGTCTTACGTGTGAGATAAGGTGAGTTGCAATCAGAGTTGCAATCAGAAATTAACATTTGGTGGGTATTATGCTAGATCAAATCATGTCTTACAATATGCCACTGCTTGTGTATGAACCAACGAATAACCTTAGCCGCTACCTAGAAGAACAAAAAAGTTGTCAAGTATGTCATATCTGTCTAAGATGGGAAGGCACATCATCACTGATCCTTGAATGTCTCTCTAATGCATAAAAAGGTTAGAACATTAGTATTCAAGAACACTATCTTCAAGTATTATATAACAACACATCTACAGTCTCAGCGAGTATCCGCGAGTTGCTCACTCTTCGAAATTGGCTCAAAGCTATCGATTGATCGGGAACACTATGAAGAGTAAAGTTCGGTGCAGGAATTCCAGGATGGACTACAAAGATTACGCATAATCCTCAAAGGAATCCATGCGCTGCCTTCTCCATTGCAGCCTTTCCACTTCTGTGCTCAACCTTTCAACTTACTCGTATTAGGAGGGTGACTTGTATTTTTCAATATCTGAAGGCGTAGCATGGACCAGTCCATCATCTCTTGACCCTCTTGCTAGTGTACATATGGCAGCCTAAATGTCCAGATTGGAGTGACATATCTTACCTGTAGCATTATCTATGGTATTACATGAAGGTTTATCAAATTTAACTTTTCTACACACAATTTTTCGCCACTCTCTCCCAGAATCCTTGTATATTTACAATATAAGTGTCAGGACCGGATGAGCCGAACCAATGAATATTCCCTTTATCCAACCGCTGTCAGGTTTGCTACTGTCTGAAGGTGTCTATCTTTCAGTAGCTTTTTCTTATATTCTTACAGCTTAGTAGAGAAGGTAGGTAACGAGTAATCGAAACTCCTATATTTTATTGAACGAAAGTCCCAAAGGCCATTGCAATGCATTCAGACATTGATTCGGGAGCCGATAACATCAACAACTGCCTGTGCAATTTTATCATGGTGATCTCGACGAGCTTTCTTGCATTGCTCAATTTGTATACCCTTTATTCCTAGGCGGTTTACGATATTGCATGGGTCATCACCATTAAACCCTCCAGGACGAGCGGTATCCTCGACGCACCTTGTACCCTGTAACTTTTGCTTTTTCATTTCGTAAAGTGCCTCTGCAACGTGATGGCCTGAATCCACTATTATTGACGGTCCATTAGAATCGATACAGTTGTTCAAAGTAGCCTTGGCAACAGAAAATACTTGGAATGTTGAATTCTTGATGTTTTCTTCGCCATAAATAACCTCTGTCTTCTCTTCTACATATGGCAGTGACGAAGAAGAGAATTCCATGAAAGTCTTATCTGAAAACGGAACTGCAGATTTCTATTTAAAGCTGATGATAGGTCTTGAACTTCAATCAATGCAAGGTTTTTTCTACTCGTCATGAGTGACGTTGGTTATTTCACACGCGTGAAAGTGATTTCAATTGATAAATAGTGAAACTGCCGATATGATACCATATGTCCTCATTAAAAGAGGAAAGAAATAAGAGTATAACCACCAAAATATCTATCATTAATCGATTGTATTCTGATTCACTCAATAGGTAGTGTGACAATCAGATGTATGGCCAAGAATAGTAGAGTAGTTTAAAGATTCTACACTGTCAACAGTTACATTTTTGTTATGAGAGATATATCATGTTATGGGTTCGGCAAGGTTTGATACAGAAGTGACTCTGTTACTTTCTAACTAGTAATGTTAACTTCAAGATATTTGATGATCTAAACCAGAATCTTCAGGATTAAAGACCTTTATTACTAAGGAAATGGCAGGAATTAAATCTAATATCCGCCTACTGCGTCTTGAGATTTATCCTTCAGTTTGTCCAAGAATCCATTGAAATCTTTCTTAAATTCATCGCTAAACCCTTGTTCCTCCACGGCTCTATGATATTGTTCTAAATTAGATGAAACATGAGAGAATCCGTCGGCCAGATAGTGTTTAATAAATAGACGACCGTCGACAGGTATAGAAAAAGTATCATCTTCAGAAAGGTTCGCAGCATCGTTGATGAGGGGCTCATCATCTATATGAGAGATATCTGGTTTACTGATAAAAAATGTTTTCTGTCTATAGAACCATTTTCTAGTCAGATCACGAAATCAGTTCATACTTTGTCCAATGGAAAATTTTTTGGAACAGTCGATAATAATGTATTTAATATCTTACCAATTACACCTGAGTATTGATCCACTACTGCATGACCAGAATCTTTGATCTGTACGGGCCAGAATTTTGCTTGTTCTGCAACAATGTTTTAGGATGTCTCAACAGTTCTGGCATTGAAGCCTAAAGTTGTAGTAAAAGATTGTGTAATAACAGTCTATAACATTAATAAATATCCATTTGTAGATATAAACGTCGAACATGTTTTGCAATGAGGCTAGCAGGTCTCTGCGATAAGGAATGGTTTTGGGGAGATTAATATGGTTGGCAAATGGGTTAAAGCTATTGCCGCAATCGTCATAGTATCGATATTAGTATTTATACTGTACTTTGCTTACGGCAGGAATCAATGCCAGGCGGCACAAGACCGTTACGAACGGTCAGTGGGCGAAAATGTCGCTGAAAATACACGCCTTTTGACTGAATATCAACAGGCTTGTCATATAAAATGATTTGCTGGATGTATTCAGGATGTCTATGTTGTTCTGGCATTGCCTACACTATTTTTTAGGCACTTAAATCTAGGGTAAGATAACGATGAAAATGAAGTTGTTGTCGTTGGCTTGTCTGTCTGTCGGATAAGCACGAGTATTGAATTCATAGTTTTGCCGGTGGTACTGGTTGTCAATGCAACTGTCACATTAGAAGGTTACTAGTTAGGATAGAGAGGTTATGGCATTTTTCAAGCAGGTTGAAAATGACTTTGGTTATTATAATATCTATATCATACGGGTAGTGCCTGAAGATGGAAGGCCGTCATATTATGTACATATAGATATTGTAGAAAGGAAATAATACTACAGGGTTCTACAATACATCGAACCAGTCCCACAAGAATATTGATTAGTAACTATTCCTAACGTAATGCATTCATTAATGTTCAAATGGCTCAAAAAAAATTGGGATATTCCGGTGGTAATTATTGTAATGAGTGTATCCTTCGTCGTCCTTATTCTACATTTAAGTGGCTTACTGACTGTTTGGCTGACTGACTGACTGATATGGGTTTGACGACCTAAAATGGCAAAGTAGTGATAGATGAGTTACCCTATTTCAGCAGTCATTTCTGATAATCCAATAGTTTAGTCTGTCCCAGTATCTGTCCTCTTTTCAATCGTTTCTCTAGTTTGCATTTTGATCTACGCATCTCACTCTCTTTTAATTCGTGGAGTGGCTCTACGCTCCTCCTCTCGTTCTTTCTGTACCACTGCAATGTCGTTCTGAATGTATCCGTTTTCATAAATGACCTAATCGATTGCATCTTGCCGCTCTTCTTCAGTAATTTCCTCAGGATGTTCTCTTAAATGGTATATTCAGTCCAGAATCTATTTACCTCAGTCAGAAGGTTATAACCATAAGAGCCGTACTCCCCGACCTTGATATTAACCCATCTGAATTCTCTTATTCTGTCTGTTTTTTTATCCTTTAATGGAACAAGTGAAAGCCACCTAAATTCATCTCTCTTTTGTAATCGATTAACAGATCGTTTGATATGTTTTTCTTTTCTATTATGGAGATAATCCATCATCCCATAATACACCTTCTTGTCGTAATGTTCAACGAGATCATAATACATTTCCTTAAAGACCTGCATTGATGTAAGGCCCTGTTCTACTGTCGTCCTATGTCTCATCAAATACATCAATCTCCGTTGACGGTTAATCTTTTTCTCTTTCCATCCCTCTTTCTGTTCCAGGATCCGAAACTTACGTCTTGCCAGTTCCATGTTCTGAAGTTTACGTCTTGTCCGTTCATCATACACCTTTGGGGGAATCATTTCTTAGTCCCTTCTTGTGGATCAGATGGATGACGTTCGGCTATGGCTTCGAAGACACCTACATATGTTTTCATGAAAGCCAGTAAACGTTTTAGAAAAGCAACGTCTTCATATCCATATTCATTAATAATATCTACCAAGATCATAAACATGGCTCCTACTATGTCCGCATTTGTCGAGTTTCGTATGGCATATCTAATGTCCTGATATGTTCCTCCTGAGCGAACCAACTCCTCATTAGGATAAGGGCCATAGGTCTCCCAGGTTGAGACATTTTCATTTTAACTCATCTGCCGTATCCTCATCTATGTCGGTCGCTTGCTTAATCTTCATTGGTCTAGGCTCTATATGACATTCTCTTCTAAGGACGTCACATGCCTTACTATTTCTTTTGTAATACTTAGGATACTAGAATCACTAGCGCACCTAAAAAAATGCTTGATGCGCACAAGATAATCATTCCACGTGGTAATCCAGCGTTTGTCAGGATCGTGCGTTCTTGCACTTCATCAAATAATGACTGCTTCAGTCCCACCAAAACAATAATTACGTCAGTTGATTGTACTATTAACACTAAAAGGAGGTCTTTGTTTGAAGACTAGAACGCTTGGAAAAAATGGACCACAGGTTTCCCAGATTGGACTGGGATGCATGGGAATGTCGGATTTTTATGGTAGCAAAGAGACAAGAGATGACAAAGAAAGTTTAGCAACCATAAACTTAGCAGTGGAAGAAGGTATTAACTTCTTTGACACAGCCGACTATTATGGTATGGGTCATAATGAGCTGCTATTAAGAGAAGCTATGAAGGGAAGACGAGACAAATTCTTCTTATCAGTCAAGTTCGGAGCATTACGTGGCTTAAATGGAGAATTTGCTGGCACTGACTTGCGACCTGTTGCTGTCAAGAACTTTCTTTCTTATTCTTTGCAGAGACTTGGTACTGACTATATCGACCTTTATCAGCCAGGACGTCTGGATCCACAATTTCCAATTGAGGATACAGTCGGTGCTATTGCAGATTTGATCAAAGAAGGCAAGGTACGCTACCTTGGACTATCTGAGGCAACTTCTGACCAGATTAGGAGAGCTCATGACGTTCATCCAGTATCTGCAGTTCAGATTGAATATTCACTTGCCAGCAGAGTAGTTGAATCCAAGATTCTGCCTACCACACGTGAGCTTGGTATAAGTCTGGTGGCTTATGGTGCGTTATCTCGTGGATTGCTTTCTGGTCAATCAACTACCACTACTACTTTTCAACCAGGCGACTTTAGAAACCATCTTCCACGGTGGGCACCTGAAAATAGAGAACAGAATAGCCAGATAGTTAACGAGCTAAAGAAATTTGCTGAGAGCAAGGATGTGACTGCGGCTCAACTGGCTCTAGCTCGGCTCTTGCATCAAGGAGAGGATATCATAACTTTAGTAGGAACATCCAAGAGATCGAGACTTCTTGAAAACCTAAAATGCCAGAACATTCAACTTAATAATGAAGATCTGGCTTACCTTGACCGAACTTTTCAAGAAGGTGCTGTAGCCGGAGACCGTTATCCTGAGTTTATCACAGATACCGTTAGATAGAAAAAATAGGAAGACAAATTGCCATAACTCACCTTCAAAGATTCTTCCATTTACTGCTATGAAGATTATGGTTATGAAAATATCATGAGAAATGTTATCGTAACGGTACAACAATGAAGACAGTATCTTTAGTGTGTGATGCAATTGATAAGAAGTTACTGGATACATCAGAGGATGTATGGGATCAAACGATAGACACCAATCTAAAAGGTGCCTTTCTTTTTACAAAGGCTGTTCTTCCTTACATGATTCAAAGGAACTCTGGTTATACTAAATGTAAACTCCGGGGCAGGCAAGGCTGGTTTCAGCAATTTATCATCTTATTGTGCAAGCAAGTTTGGACTTACGGGGTTGGCTGAAAGTTTAGCATTAGAAGTCGAGTCATATAATATAAGAGTAATGACATATTTCTGGGACAAGAGGCTACAAGAATGTGGCAAGACTATGATTACGATTATTACGAGAAAAATAAGAATAAGATGCTTAGTCCTCAAAAAGTGGCAGCAAAAATTGTTGAAATGATCTTGGATGTTAAAAAATACAATAATGGAGACTCTGTAGAAATGTATAGCCCCTGAGTACTAGGAAATATATGATTTCAGAAACAATTTGAGCCTTGTTATATATCTTAGTAGCTCATATAGCATATAATTCAGATATTTTCTGCAGGTATAATTTAGACTCATTTCGATAGCAGTTTGATAAAGAAAATTACAAGAAATAGCAAACTGATATCACACAATCACATCATCAGTTATTATACACTTCATACATATTCCTTAGCGTAGAAATATGAACATGTTAAATGAATCTAAAGTTGCCACCCGACTCCCGGCCCAGGATCTTGAGCGAGCTCGTAGGTTTTATGCTGAAAAACTAGGACTTGAGCCAGTTGAAGAACGCCCTGGTGGCCTGAAGTATCAGTGTAGGAATGGGTACTTTGTGTTGTTTGAATCTAGAGGCGCTCGCCTCTGGTGAACACACGCAGATGGCATGGGAGGTTGATGATATTGAGACAGTGGTAGCGGAACTGCGAAAGAGCGGAGTCGTGTTTGAAAAGTATGATTTACCCGGGCTCAAAACGGTCAACGGAATAGCTGATGTTTCAGGCAATTACCCATCTTCGGGAGGCATAGGCGAACGCGGTTCTTGGTTTCGTGACAGCGAAGGAAACTTACTTGCAGTCGGCCAGCCGATGCTACGACACGAGAGACAAAGCTAATCCAAAGTTCAACTCATTCATTATGGTTTTAAGAGAGTTGGCATGGTTAGGGGTTTGACTCCAATTCATTCAAAACAGAAATACTTTATGTAAAGTCTTTCGATAGTTCGGTAGCAAACCTATGTATTCAAGGGAGAAACTTGAAACTTGCACTTAGGAAGTTATGATGCCGAAACTCTATGAGAGAAACTGCCAAGCTCAGAGGGTTGATAACAAAGAGAGGAACACTTGAAATCTCACATAATTTGACGATAAGGAAGGCAATAGAAGTATGTGATGACATAAACCGCAATAGATAAAACACAACTATCCGAAGTAGTAGTCGCAAATAATGCGAGCCCGTTAGGTCGTAATTTTATAAGTTCCTTACCGATATCACTTGCTCTTTAGTTAAAAGTACTCTCGAACTAGTAACAAAAAAGGTATTTAGACTTTCTTGCTCAAAATATCACTGCTGTAAATGGAACGACCGTACAACTAAATCCTCAATATAATACGAATAATGATGCTCTCATAAGCATTAATGAGGAACTCAAACCTAGGGCCAATTGCTATCGCAGGGTTACATTAATCAGTTATCAGCAATTCTTAATCATGATCAAGAACTGTCAGACAAGATTGAAGACACTCTAGCGGAATTGCTAAAATTTCCGTTAATGGAAGCACTTATAGATTTTTGCCCAAATCACAAATTACAAGTTGGCAATTAGTTATAGAGAGGACGAGCTTAATTTAAAACTTAATAGTATCAAACATTTCAATTTATCAGCATGGAAAATACGGCGTCCGAGAGAGAAAAAGGAGTATCATCATCATTTTCTGAGACTGGATTCCAAGACTATCTGACTGACACTTTGAATAAGGGTACGCTTGCTATAATGCTGTCGATAGGTCATAGAACTAAATTGTTCGACATTATTTCGTCTCTTGGTAATCCGTCTACGAGCGAGGAAATCGCATTACAGGCGAAACTAAATGAAAGATATGTTAGAGAGTGGTTAGGTGCAATGGTTGTAAGTAGAGTTATCGAGTATGATCCTGCACATAAAACATATTCGCTTGATAAAGAAAAGAGGGATTCCTTAACCAGGGCATCGGATTCATATAACTTTGCAGCTTCTATGCAATGGATTCCCATACTTGCTCAAGTAGAAGATGATATTGTAAACTGCTTTGAAAAAGGAGGTGGCGTACAGTATGGTTCCTTTAAACGTTTTCATGAGGTGATGGCTGAAGAAAGCGCTCAAACTGTAGTGGCTGGTTTATTCAATTTCATCATCCCACTCGTACCAGGTTTAGAAGAAAATCTTAAAAGAGGTATTTCTGTTTTAGATATCGGATGCGGTAGCGGTCATGCTATCAACACCATGGCGGCCAGATTTCCCAAAAGTAAGTTTGTAGGATACGATATTTCTGAAGAAGCCATTAATAAGGCCAGATCTGACGGACGACAGCTAGGCAACAAGAACGTATCCTTTGAAGTAAATGATGTTTCAAATCCTCAAGCCATGAAGACAAATTTTGATCTAGTCGTAGCGTTTGACGCTATCCATGACCAGAGAGATCCTGCGAGTGTACTGAAAAATATTGCCAAAGTCATCAATCTGAATGGCGGAATATTCCTAATGCAAGATATTCTAGGATCAAGCTTCCTTGAGAAAAATATCAATCACCCGTTAGGACCATTTCTATATACTTTTTCTTGCATGCACTGTATGACTGTATCTTTAGCTCAAAATGGGGCTGGTCTTGGAGCAATGTGGGGAAAGGAGAAAGCTATTGAGGTGCTAAAAAACTCTGGCTTTACCAATGTCGAAGTCAAGACACTTGCACATGATTTTCAAAACTATTATTACATTGCAAAGATAACCTAAAAGAGTATATCTTTGAATTTGCGACTCTTATTGCTTACTATTTTACATATATGATCATATCGTTCTGATAACTTTGGAACCGGTTTCTCACCTCTAACCTTATGTTACCTCTGAGAACTAGAACCACAGTCAGCTGTACACCCGGCCAATTGCTAACGCAGGGTCTAACTGGAAGCCTTGCAATAGGGTTTACTATCGGATTTATGAGAGGATGATGTGAAGTTGGAGGAAGAATACAATATCCAATAAATTAAGGAAAATATTAGCCAAGGAAAATGGTATCAAAATACCTGAATGTCAACATATCTTTAACAATGTGATTGGTTATAGTTTACTTCTAACAAGTACAGCTAACAATATATTCAAATATATTAGGTTATGACAGTGGAAAAGTAGATGAAAAATCAAAACAGCCTAATAGATTCGTCATCATCGTCAACGCCATTACCATTATTTATCGTTTCTGTCCTTGTATTCCTTTTTGGTATTATAGGAGTGCAATATCTATGCATAGCGAAGACATTCAAATGCTAATATCTCTCCCATTTGCAAATCTAGCTAATGCTCAGCAACAGCAACTCCAACAGCCTCCGGAATCGCCCTTACCCTCTACTCCTGCCTCAGGTCCATCTTCTCTCCCTCCTGATAATCTACAGGCAGCAACAACCAGCACCATCATCTTCTGTAAAGATGTTACCACTAGTAGTACAAACTCTAGTTTCGAAAATAAATACTACATCAAATGATGCAACAACAACTGCTATTAAATCAGTAGGGGATAACAATAGTAATTCTCTGGCCATTGGAACTTTTATGGAAGCAGAAATAGATGGTGGTCTTGTATACAAAGTGTTCATTTTAGATCCGGATAGCCCTGAAAATCTGAACATAGTGACAGTGGATCCCAGTAATGGCAGAGTACTAACAATAGCACAGTTACCTGCTCCCGGAATATTATCTGGTATGGTAATACCACCTGAAGGAGGTCTTGGAGTCAGCGGCGGTGGAAATATCATTGGATCTGCTCCTCCCCCTGGTGGTTGAGAATTGCTGTCAATAAGTGATAGAAGTGCCACGGCCAATAAAGGAGAAATCTCCAGCGTTCAAAGTCGAAGACTTGCCATACGAGTGGATAGTAAATGTATTATGCAAGTGAAATCGATGGAGGAGAAATTAGCCAACATTGAATCTCTATATATCAACTTGGTCCTGTCTTTTTTCGAGAATAATTATCTTATCAAGTAGATAAGAAGTATAAGTTTCGGATTGGTTCTTATAGAGATTGACAGCCTCCTTTAGATATTTAATATGTGCAAAGAACTGCTCTTCGCGTATGCCATCCAGAGTACTACCTGAAAGTCCATTGGCATAAGTTTCAAATGACGTTAATATCACTTCTAGGTCTTTTCTAGCGCTCTCTTTGTTCCTTGCTAAATCTTCCAGACTCAAATCTAGTCAAGTTTGACTAGCTGACAACTTGCTCATTTAAAGTATTCGTGACAAATACCAGAACTGCAAAGATAATCTAAAACTATCGAACAAGCCGTCGTGACTCGTAGTCTGCTGACGGCGTGATGCGGGTCTACAGGTCTTGAGCTCTTTTCAGTTGTCATTATTTTCTTCAGATGATTGGTCTTCCCCTGGTTGTGGTTCCTCGATTGCATCCGGCTCTCCTCCCCCCCTTCGTGTGTGTTTCAATACACAAACTTACAATATAACTCCTAAAGGAAGTAAATTCTTGGAACTGTATGCAGAACTAGGCAAGGTGGGATAATGCTGTCTGCCACCTACATAATTGCAACATGTAGTCGTATATTATAAGGCAATACTATAAGTAACTGATCTATAATACACTCGATTTTAGTTATTGGATATCGTATACATACGTAAACAATGATTTTTGATGAAGTAATCAAGAAAAGGAAGATGATAAGAGATACCAGCAAACTAGGCAAGTACCAACAGGAATAATAAATAAACTACTTAAAAATGCATGACTATCGCCAGTCCCCACTTCCGTTACGCCAATTGTCTTGAAAAAGCCCGAAATTGGGTCATTTCCGAGTCCTTGCGCTACCACAAAATGACTCCGAAAGCAAGGTCACTACTGTGACTCCGGATACGGTAAAGGTTAGTACTGCGAACAAGGCCACTGCGACTTTTTGGGAAATATTTGTCCTCATTGCAGACATTACTCCACTTTTCAATTTTCCCTTTCTCAATTGCAGCCTCAATATCTTTGACATGAAAGACGTTATCAATTAACCCAAAATATTTTAAATTGTACTCTCTTAATGAACCCCCCATAAGTGTAATCAAATAATAGCCTTTTGTAGAGGCAGGTAGATTCAGACTCCAGCCACGCCATATATCGCAGCATAAACTCTGTCACGCCTAATCCAGTGGCTTTCTTAATCCATACGTGTTTGTTTGACTGTAGTGTGTCAAATAGCAATTGTTCATAGTCAAATAAGGGATAGGATTGCCCATTCTCTTCTGGGAGTCCGATGGCATGATTAAATGTGTTACTGGATGTGAGAACTTTAGCCGGTATCACAGCAAGTTGGGGCGGCTTAGTAGACCAGTCGTAGAAAGGTAATCCCTTCAGTCTATCAAACTGTTGGACGTCGGCAATTTCTAATTGGGATTCGTACTTATCCAGTATTTTCGACAGGTTCTGCAGAGTCATCTATCACTACTTTGTCAGTGTGGGGCATTAAGCCTCTTTGTTGATGAGATTCACTGCCGTCGCAACTGTTCGTCGTATCCAGCCACGACGATCTATTCGTCCTATTTTGTGATCGGAGAAATTTCTTAGTTGATATTTAATGGGAGTTGATCATACAGTCTGTACGCTATATCGAATCTTTTCAATAATCCATTATTTGAAAAGATGTACATTATAGATGTCAACTTACAAAGCAGACAGCTTACAGTTTTCCAACGAATTGAACTTGGTCTGAAAAAGAAACCAATACTTCAAGAGCTGGTTAGCTCAATGAATCATTAGGTGGTAAGGGTGTGCAGACTCCCATACTTTTAGTCAATACTGTAAGACCGTTCGTAGAACAACAACAATACTTTTTTGATATGTTATGGAAGAAGGCAATCCCTGCCAGACGGAGAATTAAAGAGATTGAAGAGAATCTGAAAAGGGAATTTATCGAGACAATCCAAGACACGGAAGAAACTACGACCCTTATTTCAAAAGTGTTGTCCTCTGCGACTGATGAAATACAAATGATATATTCGCGCGCGAGTACATTAAGACAGTATGAAAGACTTAAAATATTCAATATTTTGAGAAAAAAGGCAGAGAATGGTATTGTCACTCGAATACTGATTGGTACAGACAATCCAATTAACAAGAGAGAAGTAGAATGGTTAAATGAATATCCTCAAATAGAATTACGTTACCTAATCAAATCGATAAAAACTAGACTGACAACAATTGTAACTGATAGAGAGTTGTTACTCGTAATTGAAGAAAAAGAAGATGAAGATATTGATGATTTAGGACTGACCACTTATTCGAATAGTGAATCAACAGTTCTATCTTGTGCCTCTATCTTTGAGAACCTATGGGCACAATCCACTACTCAGAGCCCACAATAATGGGTTGACTTATCGAATGAAAAATAGTTGACCTATCGTCATCATAATAGGGACAATCAGAGATATTTGCGCGCAAATTTCAATTATCATCGTTATCGTATACAAGTATGTCAATTGAAAAGGTAGGCGATCAGGGGTAGATAGGATGTCGAAAGGGTCGCCCACCCTTATGGTCTCTGTTTTCACTAAAGGCGATCTCTATATAGAACTAAACCTAATGGCCATTTCGTAATTAGATCATTTAGTAGTATCATATACATTCCTACAATGATTTCTAGAAGGAAGAGTTTTTCCGTTTTTGCGCACACGGTGTCAGTGATAGTTGACTGGATAAACTCACATGCATGCCAGACAACCTTTATTTTTGTCCTCATTGGAGATAGTCCAGTTGACGCCAGAATACTGGAATAGGCACATAGAGAGATGGATGGATGTATTTTCAGATTACGAACCAGATCTAATGGCACTAAAAATAGTGAGGGAGTTTGATAACTTGACAAAGAAATTCTACAGTATTTTTGATGATGATGATCTGAATGAATGGGGCAAGTCCTCAGAGATTTACGTGGGTATCAGAAGTGAGGTCGTTAGAGAAGAGGTGGGCGTTGTTCTAGACAGTTCTTATCCTGTTGCCAGACCGAACAAAAATGCAAAGGTAAGGAAATTCAAAAGAAAGATTGAAACTCTACCAGTTTCTGGTAAGGCCGTTAAGTCCCGAATCGAAAAAGTAGAACAGGACTCTTCCGAGGATGTAATTGTATCTGATAAGAACATCAAAATAGCGTTCCAACTTCCTATTAACAATAAGAAAGAAAACGTCAAGGTTGTTGCCAATCAAGATTACTCGATTACAATTTCCCATCTAAATAATGAAGGGAAACGATGCACCCATACACTAGACATTCCTTATAATATTGACTCCGAGACCGCCAAGGCGACTTATAAAAATGGGATATTAGAGGTTAAATTCGATAGACGATAAATAATTTGATACCAGTTAACATGATGAAGTATCCCATCTAATTAATCTCTCATGTTTTTGCGCGCAAATCTAATATTCTATGCATCAGTCGCAGATTCGCAAACATCTCTAGTATTTCCTTCGACGGACATGCATCCATCTATGAATCCCTGATAGTATCTATTGTCACCATTAAGAGGTCCGCAATTATCCTGAAATGCATCTTCACTAAAACTTCCGTTTCGTCCGTCATCATATCCTACGCTATAACAACCACCTTCGCTACTTACATTGTTGTCAGAGTTGTCGTTATTCTGTTCTGTTGCAGACGCCATCGTTATTGGAACTGTAAGTGAGGTTAATACAAGAAGTATAACGGTCATAATTTGGGTTGTCCTACTTCCGAGTTTACGATTCCAATTGTCCATTAATTGATATTTTAGTTTAGGTACAAGATTAACATTCTCTATCAAGACTATAGAACAATTTAAAATCAGAAACTGACGACTCTATTAACAGATTAACCTACATTGAGTCCAAATCTTACCTTAGGGATTTTTGCGCACAAAATACTCAAGAAAACCTTCGAAACTCTTATTCAAGAGTGTCCATAGTACCTACCAAAGAATTTGCAGTATTACATAGGATGTTCCGGATGGTCCTATTCATCTTGGCAAGGACCATTCTATCCTAGGGGTATTGAAAATTCTAAATGATTAAAATATTACTCGAAGGTCTTCAACTTCGTTGAAATTGACTCCTCATTTTACAGAATTCCCAATGAATTTATGGTAAAGAATTGGTACAATAGGACTCCAGAGAACTTTCGATTTACTGCAAAATTCCCTAAAGTTATAACCCATGACAAGAGATTGTTGGATTTTGATGAAGATCAATTAAGTTATTTCTTTTCCTCTATATCCGAATTAAAGGAGAAATTACTTGCATTATTGATTCAGTTACCGCCGAGTATACAGATTGTAGGCCAGTACAATCCCAGAAAATCCACTGGATAAAGGTGTTGCTGCAAGAATTATCACTATGGCGACAGAGTCGTAAATTGGATTATTTTCATATTTGTAGACAGTTGGTGACTTGATGGGAATAAGGAATCTGGTACAGACATCTAAATGAGTGTAAATAATCATAACCAAAGATTATCAATCACTTAGGTACTTGTACCATAATGCATTTATATTGCAAATATACCGGAGAAATCATGATCTTGCATTTCGTAGGATATTATTATTTTTGTAGTTTTCTTGTTGAGGACTGCTAGATTGTGGATGAGCTTGGAGATATTGCTGAGAGGATATCACAATTTATTCAGCAGAATCCTGGCTGCCACCTACGTAAAATTAAGGTGATGACGCACATATCTTTGGGAACAACTCAATATCATCTGGACAGATTGGAGAAAATGGGAAGGATATCATCTACCAGACTTGGATTTTATAAACATTATTTCCCCATTGGAATATTTCACGAGAATGAAAAAGAGATCCTAAAAGTTCTAGGTCAAGAAACTACTCGAGAGATTCTGATGTCGATCATAGAACGGCAAGCTCCTACCCAGACAGACATAGCTAGTAGCGTAGGAATATCAGCCGCATCAGTTAATTGGCATATAAAACATTTAATTAAATTCAGGCTGATCGAGGAAGTTAAAGAGGGCAAATACAAGAGATATCAATTACATGATAGAGAAATCTCATCTAGGTACATTATCGTATTAATGCGAAATTACTATCCAAACATCTGGGACAAGTGGAGTAATCGACTGGCTGAAATCTTTCTTTCCTTGTCCAGAGGAGATACTCAATAGAAATGATAATCGGACCAGAGATAACGTTACTGATAATGATTTCAGCACTATTGCTTCAAGTCTTTGAAGATGTAGAAACTGTAATCATCGCAGTCACAGGAATTTTTTCTTTGTTACTACTAGCACTATCTATTTCAGCGTATAGAAAAACAGGTCTCAGGAAGATATTGTACAGCGGCTGCAGCATTCGCCCTCTTTGGCATTCAATTGTTATTTGAATCATTTGAAGATACATTCGACGTATGGGATACTGGCTTTGGTTCCGTGATAACAGCTTCAATGACTTTGGCTATTCTGATTTTGTTCTTTCTAGCAATAGTACAAAAAATAGATAGATAAGAGAATAAAATCTTAAACAAGCTAGTAACTATACACGACCTCACATATCATATTAACGAATTGATACCTGTGGATTAAGAAATATTTTGATATATTCTGAATTACACTCTGAGCCCCTTCATGATCTATAGACGCTCAATGAGCTAAAAAAAGGAGATATTGAATCTTTTTCTTACAATATCTATTATGTGCACAGTGTTTTAGTCTTCCTTTTCATTTGTGTCTACATCTCCTGGTTCATCTTCATCCTCGCCTTGTCCTTCTTCTTCACCTTCATTGGCATCATCATTTTCGCCAGTACTAGATGCTAATCCTGTCATATTTGTCATATTAGTGGTCTGACCTGCTGCGGTGTCCGCTGTCTGTGTAGCATTTTGTGCATATGCCTTCATGGAGATCCCAATAGACATTATTGCCACCGATGCTAGCATCAGGATCACCATTGCTCTGAACGGGTATTTTATTTGCATTAAAATAACCTAATGTTTATGGATGTTAATAAGAAAATTGATACAAGTATCTAATTATTTCACAAACTTTGCTAATGATATTCATCATTCAATTAGATGCTTGTACCACAAAGTTTTTATATATGCAATAAATGTAATTACGAATCTTGTTGATATAATAGGTTTATGATACAATTATCTAAACGTTCGCAAATATAATATCATAACTTTTCGTATTCATTTAGCTGCTTGTACCAGATTACTTATTAATTGTAGTACCGCATACTTGATTCAATGAAAACAAAATCACTTTGCGGATCTAATGTAATCTACATGATAGCATCCGCCGCATTAGTATCAGCAATCATACCATTTATTAGTTCCACTACTCCGACGGTAATAAATGCACAGAATGAATCGTGGACAAGCTCATTTAACATGGGAGATTGTAAGTTCTCCACTACAGGCACTAATCCATACTTTATTCTACAACCCGGTTATCATCTTGTATTTGCTGGTGTAGAAGATAGCGAGCCCCTTAATGTGACTGGAACAGTAAGTAATGAGACCAAAGTAGTTGGAGATGGGATAGTCACAAGAGTTGTTGAAGAAAGAACTGTTAACAGCGAAACGAATGACCTAATAGAAATCACCAAAGGTTATTTTGCCATAAGCGATAAGTCAAATAGTGTATTCTACTTTGGGGAAGATGTTAATAATTATGAAGACGGTAAACTCGTTGATCATGAAGGGTCATGGCTGCATGGTTTTGATAACACAAAGGCTGGTCTAATAATGCCTGGAACTATCTTACTTGGTTCGAGATACTTTCAAGAAATAGCTCCAGATGTGGCATTGGATAAAGCCGAGCTAGTGAGTATGAATCAAACGGTGAGTGTTCCTGCTGGCAACTTTCGTGGTGTAATACAAATGAATGAAACAAGCGATCTCGAACCAGGGATAGGGGAGGTAAATCTACATGCTCCTGGAATTAAGCAAGTTATAGATAACGATTTGGAACTGGTCAGCTACGGATAAAATAAGTAAATATCGTACATAATATGCAAAGGCCCGAGCGACTTTATCCTCTCATTTTTTCCTCCTCTCAGTATCATTGATGTTCAACTTCATTTCATACAAAATATTACTAACTATGGATGGTTCAGAAATTGAGATCCAAAGTATTAGAACTAACGGGTAAAGGAGAAACTAATCAATCTTAAATGGCAAGAATACTGCAGGTAGACCGATCCACCATATACAGAGATGTAGATTGGGACCAATAGAGATCGATTAAGGCAGGAAGCGAAGGAGAACATCAAGAAGTACAATGATGAAAAACTTCCAGAAGAGTACGAGAAAACATTTCGCGGCCTTAACAGCTTCTTACGAGAAGCATGGACTATGTCGCATGCAAGCGAGACCGGAATTATGGAGAAATTAAAGGCGCTAAGTCTTGCAAAGGGTTGCTATTCAATGAAATTTGATCTACTGACTAATGCAACAGTTGTAGACGATGCGATGAGGTTTGTTCAGTCTAATCGAATCTTCACTACCTCAGGAGGCCATCATATGAAATCATTGGATCGATCAACGAAGTGAACAGAATGAAACGTGAGCAAATAGATAGGTCATCATAGCATGGTTGTTACTCGATAGGAACAGCGGGTTTACAATAATCCTAAATGTTGAAGATAGAGAGTTCGTGGATCTCTGCCAACCGGGATGATAACCTGTTCAGAATCATTGACATGAATTGAATTTATCATCTTTATTGAATTAAGCTTAATGCGTCAAGTACAGAATAAGGGATAGAAGTTAACGGCACTAATTTAGAGTTGGCATAGCGGGGGTAATAAACAGTCAAAAGAGCAGATAAGTAGCCAGAAGCGCCCTACATTGTTGTGGGATTAAAATATTAATTCATTCATTCTTATTGTAAGCTTAGCTTGTAACTATTCTAACTCTGCTCTAATACGCCTTAACAGCTGTTCTCCAGTGATTGGCTTCTTGATAAAACAGCCTATACTTTTAAGTGGATGCACTTCTCTTGCTGCATCCATATTTATTTCTCCAGCGGTTATAAAACAAACCCGGACATTGAGGTCCCTCCGTACTAAATTCTGGGCTAATTGAAAACCGTCCATTAAAGGCATGTTAATGTCAATCAGTAATAAATCGTAAAAATTTGGTGTAAATTCTATTAATGCAGTTACTGGATTATCATAACCAAAAACCTGCATAGTTGGATCGCTTTCTAGTCCAACACGTAAGGTAAACAAAATATCTGGGCTATCGTCAACCAAGACGGAGAATTCTCTTGTGCAGTGGGGGCTCAGAAGATACTAGTGAAGAAGATAATTTTGTATGGTCTGGCTTTAACTTTCCAATATGGGCAGTTTCCTTCTCTGGCTCTGGATTGTCGTTGAGAGCTTTGTTCACATTCCTTTCAAATCAAAGGGTTGTAATCATCTAAAAGTATACGGTGTGAGGATAGCTCTGCTGAACTAATTACCATTTCGACATTTGAAATGTCTCACTGGTTTTGATAACATCATACGCGCCAGAAAGTGGCATCACCTTAGTAGATATTTACTGCTATGCTAAAGGGGACATGAAATGTAAACTTGTCTGTCTTTGGATCATAAATCGTATATAGAGACGACAAATCTACGTTGTTGAAATTCTTATTGATTATTCCATTACTAACATTTACATCTCTAGCTAGCATAACTGGAAAGTCGATTCTTGTATTATTGATTTGATCAGCATCATCAGTTATCTGCTTTGCGCTCGCATTCACCTCAATATTTGTAGCTGAGATGTTAAAACCCAATAGACTATACTTAAGAGTAGGCATTGTGAATTTTAATGGCCCCCCCGAGTCACTCACAATTTCACGCTTAAGGGTTTCATTTGGAAAGATCTGGTCTCCATCGATTTCTACTGTATGTTCAAATAGGTTTGCAATGTTCAATGAATTACCTTCAAAAATATCAAATACATTGTTACCATTATCAACTTCAATAAAATCATGCCGTGTGTCCGCAAGTAGCCATTGAATATTACAACTACCAAGTACCAGAAGTGACAAATACAATGACAAAAAAGAAAAGACCTTCATCAATTCATAGACTTTTTGCATAGGTACTTCCCCAAGTAGTACGAATATCTTTAGCGAGCCTTTCATCTCCATCAGTTGTTCAAGCTCCCGCTACTATCAACGAGTAGGCATAGTCCCGACCTATTCCTGGGTCTTTTACAAGTCATACCAAGAGCTAATATAGCAAGAACGTAGATAAGGATTAAGAGGACGCTAATAATAATTTATATTCTTGCCCAAGCCGTTTTACCGACTGTAATGAATGAGCTTTGTTTCAGGAGCGTACTTTCAGGCGCTATTGAGAAGTGATACCAACTCTTACCACACATCACCTTATTATTGCATTCACCTTAATTTCATGCATCATACTATACATTGCAGGACATCTTTCTTCTGCTAATCTAATTATTTCTTCTAACTGCTGCTTGTCTGCATTTTGACTTTCTGCTTCAATCTGAAACTCAATTCCTTCAGTTATTGGTTCGTCAGCTATATCAAACGTCTTTGCAAAATTAATGCTACATTGTGCATTCACATTGAGTTTGGAGAGTCTTATACCTTTAGAGGAGGCTACAGTTACAAATGTTGCAATGAAACAGGATGTAATCCCTGCCACACAATATGCCATAGGTCCAAGTCTGTTTCCATTACCACCAAGAAATGAAGGAGAATCAATTTCAATTACTTGTTTCCCTTTCTCATACGCTAATTCTGTCTTGAATTGATATGGTTTATCAGGATTCAAGTTCCATTCAGCTGCTAACTTAACTGGCCTTCTCAAGGTGGAGAGATCATTTCTTCCTTCTTCAATAGTCTTTGATATTTTATTTAGATCTACATTGTTGGTAATGTTGGACATTTACATTCTTGTAGTAGTAGTAGTGTTACATATACTTGCTTACTTGGAAACTCTACGACATTCTTCTGCACATCTGTGTATTATCCTTAGCAAATGAGGATGATTCTGTGGTAACCACTGATGTTGAAGAAAATACAATTCCCATATCCCGTAGTAGATCTATTGAAAATGTTAATGATAGACGGGTGGGGGGTCTATTTTTCAAATTCCATTCTTAGCTACACTGGGTGCACCGACCCCACACTAAGATTAGTCCATCAAATAGCTTGAAAGATGAGCTTTTTCGAACAGCATCAAGAAAGTACCAGTTGAGAGCGACAAAATAGCATAAGTGTCCCTGGCTTGGTTTCACTATCTATTCTATATATACACTATCTTCATACTATACGTATTCATATTCAGTCTAGTTATTACGGGGATAGATAATGACTGGTAGCTAGGGACACTAGGGACAGTTATTTCTGTTTGAATCACTACCTAATCTACCGATGTAAAGAGATATTATATACATTAAAAAACTATGAAGACTGTCAACATGAGTAATTTTCCACCCAGATGTTATTATTGTGATAGTAAAGACTTTGGCACGGTTGACGGATATGAGCGTCACATCGTAACTAGGCACCCAAACCTGCCCGGTTACCCTGGACCTGCAGATATCAAGTATTACCGCTTAGAAAAACAAGACATGTACTGGGAACGTGAGATAAAAGCGGATTTTGAATGGAAATAGTTAGTTGTTCACCATTTTTGATACAGCCCCTAATTATGTATGTAAACTCGAACGAAGGTAAGATTGAGATAAATATTACCGATGATCATGATCGGGTTGAACAAAAAGGTAAAACAGCTAAGGATATATGCGATGATCCAAATTGCAATCGTATTACGTGTAACACATTTTATCCATTGAAAACCGTGCATTTTAGGCTGGATCTTCAGGTTAAACTCGGATTATCTTTGCGTAAATGGCCTAATTTCATCATATAGCATGTTGAATGATTCTATGGTATTTAATGGTGACTAATACCATAAGTTGCCAATGTATATATAACTGTCATGAGAAGATAGAAACATGTCAATATCAAAAAGAGTAGAAGAGAAAGCTATTGAAGATACTCAAAGAGTCGCTGCAGAAGCCAAGAGTATGAAAGATAAACGCGATGCAGCTCAAACTTTACAACAAGTTGGACAACAACAACAGGTAGTAGCACAAGACTTTACACACACATTGTATAGAACATTAGATGAAACTAAAGAGAATGTAAATAAATCACTAGATGAAGCGAGAACTCAAATTCCACGATTTACCCATGTAGTTACTAATTATCAAGAGCAAGTTTTACAATCCACTGGAAAAATGGTAGAAGATTATGTTGAAGCTCAAAAATCAGTAATGAATGCTGTCTTTAACTCTGCAAACCCGTATTATGAAAATGCTAATAGAATGTTTAGTTACTGGTTTTCTCCTAGAGTCTCTGCAGAGATATGGGCCAGATCAGTTAGCAATATTGTCGAAAACGTCTCAGCATCAGCTAGAATAGGTAACGACATCTTATTTAGAAATATTGAAGCCTTGGGAAACGATTTCGAACGAGCTCAACAACACACAAAAGAGTTTACGAGAGTCAATGCGAATACAGCAAAAGCTATTGAAAATACTGCAAGAGAAATTACAGCAGAGTTTTCAGTTAATAGTCAGAGAAGTTTATAGATAGAACTGCCTGCTAACAGAAATCTGATATATTAGAAATTACTCTAGTCATCAACTGATGACTAGGTAAGCTAATTATTTTGCGATATAATCGCTATGTTTTTGCCGTCTGAATCTGTAGAATTTAGAGCCGTTTTATTATTGCGACTAATGTTACCATTCGGTTGAGCTATCACGACCATAGTTTCGCTGATGGTAAACCCAACGACAACTGCTACAGCTCACATGTGATCCAGCTATTTTTCAACTCTGTCCAGTAATTAGGTATTTCATCAAACGCGTAATCTGAGTCATTCAATTCCATTAGTAGGCCTTCATCAATGTCTGCATGTTTCAACTGAAACGACGATACCAGATCTGCTGATATTAAGTTTTAATGTTCAGAAATTCGAGCAGTTTGTATATATATCGTGTGCTATACACCTGTGCAATGACAAGAGTTATAATTAAATGTACTCAGAATGGTCCGAACCTGATTACGGTAGATGGCAATGTCTTTGCCGCCATGTGTAGATGTGGGGCGTCCAATAGTAAACCGTACTGTGATGGAGCTCATGGTAAGATTGGATTCAAGGCGGAGCCTACAGAAATAATAGTTTCAAAATAACCTCGTGTCAATCTTGTTAAACTTACGACCTAGATCGATGATCAGCCGAAATTGCATTCTTGCCCCATTAATTTCAAAATGGATGCTGATGTAGTAAAAAAGATCCATATTACGGACGACTAGGAGGACAGAATAAATATGAGGCAGCATTCTGTGGCAAGCAAAATGACCAGAGCAATAGTGAAATAGTTGATAATTCAATCGCTACAAACGTCGCAAACAATTTTGCATCCTGAACTATTGATTCAACAGTAGATCAGCGAGCTGCTGTTCCCTCATCTGAACTAAATAACTATAGCATTCATTTGATTTATTAATAGTACCGACGAAATAGCATGGTACGACTGTTTATATGAGCTTTCTATTGAGCCTAATATATCAGATTTAGATCGTCTTGTCGTTATCATAAGATTAATTTACTAATTATGCGCATTAGGTCTCAGATGCTGATATCGATAGAGCGATACATATATGGTACAAGAAGTTCATTGCATCAAAACCACCTCTGACATTCTATATTTCAACAACCAAAATTGGTAACCCATTTATCATTCGCAAACTCGCTCACATCGCAAAAGTCTTCATACACGGTAGCCTTCCCCGCCTCTAATAGAAGCTGGTTCACAGATGCCTTGCTGTCGTTACAATATACTACGCCAATCAACCTATCATAGCTTCCCTCTTTTTGACCGTCGTCTTCATCTACCAGTGCGTTACCCCCAATTTGACATGTTGACTCTGTGAAATCGGTCGCCTCATTATATCCAACTTCCCCCTTCTCTGGCGTATTGACCATTGAAAGACGGATGCGCACATTATTGACGTCGAATGTATCGCCGTCAACAATATCAGTAACAACGCCTTTAAAACAATCAGCTGAACCTTTGCATTCAGGCAGCCCGCTTCGAGAGCCAGGAATATTAGAAACCACACTACCTTTGCGGATTGATTCTCGCGGGACAACCTCGTTAGAGCTAGAACTTATGCTCGCACTGCCTGCCTCACAACCTGTACCGTCACCTTCGCTGTCAAATCCATGTGGATCAGGCGGTATAACTTTGAAATCTTCGTCTATGATATCATCACAATTCAAGTCTGGCGGTGGAGACGCTATACAGACTTTTGGATATGAAGCATCACAATTTGCGTTGGGTGGATAAGGTTGTGTTGGCGTAGTAATGGAGTTATGTAATCCCAACGGCTCTGAGGTATTAGAGATTTGTGTGAGCCAATTTGCTGCTGCAGCTGACACTTCTCCCGCCGCTTCCAATGTTATCATAATGATAATGGCGGCTGCGACAGTAGCCATACTAACAATCTTCCGTACCATAACTTTTCTATTGAAATGATATTTATTAGTCTTAGAAAAAGTAAGAGTGTAATCTATTTCTAAGATATACGATTTTAGATTTAACTCACGAGGTTTAGCATGCACAGTTTTTAATAGATTTTTCTGCTTCGTCTCAGGTTCATCTAACTCTTCAAGTGAGTCAATGTAATAGCCGAAGTTGAGAACGATAGTAGTAGCGCGATCGTAACGGACAGACTGAATTTATGAACAAGTAACTTGAAGAGTCAGAGTTCATTCATTAATTGTTTTGCCAGCTATTGATAGAATCGATTTCATCTTAATAGCCACACAAATAATAATTGAATAAAAAATAAGGCAGAATCTCGTTGGATAGAGCCTATTGCCCGATAGTTCCATTAGTCGCTAGTCTCAACACCGGACTAAATGTACCACCATTGTCAGTGCTAAATCTTAGCACTGGCTCAGAGCTTGTAGAATTTGTTTCCCACCAAGTTACGATTACGTTATCATCAGTAGCTTCTACATCGACGTCAGTTGAATTGGAACCAGGTGAATTGCTCAGATTAACTTTATCTTGGTATATTTGTCCACCATTTCCCGACATTCTAAACATAACCTCCGTGTTCTTAGTAACCGGATAACTGCTATCCAGCACAACATAAACGGTTTCACCAGATGTAGCAATAACGGCTGGAGCTTGTTTCAGTGAGACAGCTGCGTATGATGACTGCAACTTTACTCCCGAATATTGCTAATACGACCACAGCAATAACAAACTCGGCAAGGTATTGTTTCATGATATTTCAAAATAAAAAGTTGAATATAAGCAGTGTTGTTTATCATTTAGCATCGCGTTGCGTATTGAGTGATATCCAAGTTATGCTAGAGTAATATCCAATCTAGTATGATTTTCACTGAAGTTCAGTTCAAGAAAATTCAGAAAAACACAGTCGATAATTAATATTTTGTATATTTTTCGGCTAGGACCAAAAATCCGCATGAAATATTTATATAACATGCGTAAGACTTTGTATGTATGAGTAAGATAAAGAAAGGTGCTGAATATGCTGGACATGATGTGAAGAAAGGTGCTGAATATGCTGGACATGATGTGAAGAAAGGTGCTGAATATGCTGGACATGATGTGAAGAAAGGTGCTGAATATGCTGGACATGATGTGAAGAAAGGTGCAAAGTCTGTATTTAATAAAATGAAAAAAGCTCTATAGTGACCTGAACGAGCAGGGACGTCTGAATATTTTTTCAATTTTCTAATCTAAGACCTCCGTCGCTAATCAAACATGAATTCATTCGCAACGGGTTTTTTTACGTATTTTGATATGGCCCGCTTTATACGCTGCAACAGATTATTGACATGTTGGTTTTTTCATTTAATTCACGTTACTTTTGATTTATCTTTTTGTGGCCTAAATGGTGGACTATATTATATGATGATTTTAGCGCAATCTTTGTAATAATAACTTCTTGATCTCCCTCTGCTAACAACAGCATGATCTTTCGTGATAAATTGTTTGCATGAGATACAGCGCCCGTTCTGCTTTAATTCAACCATCTTGATTATGCGAAGTATTCTTTCGTTTGGGCAGGCCATGTGCTATCTTTAGTCCACGGTAAGCGATAACATTGGAACATCTTCCACAGAAGTGTTTGTCATTTATAATTATCTTGGACTTGTATTTGTTACATCTACTACAATACATTTTTTCTATGCTCTGGTAATAGTGTATTAAGTCTTCCGATTATATCTTGAAGAGTTACCAGTCCAATTGTTTGATTTGGTTGGATCAGCTAATAGATTTATAACATCTGTTTTTACGTTTTAGATTTGGATCTCTGTCAAGTGGTACTGATCGAAGCATCCCAGCTGTAGCGAGTATAAAACCCCTAACATCGTTTTGTATTCCCAAGCCAGAGACGTATAAATCCCCAACATGTCCCCGTTGTGCACATGGCCTGCCCAAACATTACACAAAATGCCTATATGTGTTAACTTCTGATACATCTCAAGCCCGGCATGACCACAAATGTATGATTTCAAAATACCAGTTCTGCTTCAGAATTAAGTGATAAGCTACTCAAAGTCGTCAATGAGCATTGCTATCTCCAGACTTGTGAATCTCGTTCACCACCATCGTCATATACTCTTTGATATCATTATCGTTCATCGAAGATTCAACTCCGGTCTGGGCGTTTTATAGATGAATATAGTCTACATTGTATTTCTTACAGTTTTAAAAACTAAATAAAACATTATCAAGACATATAAATAAGATCTAGATCAAAGAGCTGAAATGATTAGGCTTAACTTAGCATAATTACTGACTTACTGATCCAAACAACCAAGATCTCTTCCAATAACACATACATTAATAGAGAGAAACGTATTAATCAGATCTACTTTGTAATCTGTAATTCGTGTTTTTGGTGTGCGTCTTATTTCGGAATTGACGAATTAGAGTCTCTTTCTGGATCATTATCACATGTTCTCGACTGTGATGTTTGTAGTTCTCATAACACTGAACTGATACCCATATCGGCTGACGAATCATTCAGAATAGATTACTATCTAACCACGGGAATGCAGATAGAATTTTACAAGAGCAACAGCATTGTTGTTAGGCAGCAATCTGTTGTTTCGCCAGTGTTGATGGATGAGAGTTAAAAATTTTTATTCATCAGAAGAAATTACAAATAGGTCATGGAATCTATCGGCTAGAATCGTCATGACCAGCAACCCGTCAACCCGCTCGTCGGATTACATCGCATGCAAAAGTTGAATTCATATGTGGAATAAATAATATAAGCATTGTAATTTAGGCGATCATTTACCGGCAGTTTTACAGTTAGTTCGCGACGGCGTAGCCAAGATCGATTATGAATAGTACATATTGAGATCATATCCATACAATCATTTTCGAAGCATTGGATTTCATCTTGCCAATGTGAGTCATTTGGTACAAGCCGCTGATTCGATCTTGCTTGATCCATCCAATATCTTTGAGAAACTCCATAATACCATTGATGAACCGGACGTCATCATCGAAATCTTCTGAAATCTTTTCGACACTTTGGCTATCTACAAGTCTCATTAAAACATACTTTGCCAGTTCTAAACCAGATAGCGCATTGGAATAAATTGAGTACTCATTTGTCGTCGCTGTCAGTCATCTTGCCCACCATTATCATGATATACATTCCCGTTCGCCTCATTTTATGGTTATTATCATCACTTTTAAGCCTGCTGGTAAGTTAAACGTAATGCATTGGTGCGTTTTTTATTAACTTCTTTTTAATATGCTGATATAAACATCAGTGATGACGACATTCTATTCAGATATGGATTTCGATCGATGAGGCAGTCAAATTTGTTAATACCTAATTTATCGGGTTAGTCTAACTTTATTGTCTCTTCCACAAGCTTAATCCAACTACTTAATTAGATTGGCTTTTTTACATATCTTACTATACACTTGCTCTCTTCCAATTCTTTCAGTAGTGACTCAGTTAGACTATATGCAGATATCAAAATTATTTTAGTTCATTATACTCTTTTATCTTACGGGCAACAGATTCTTCAGATATGTCGCTCAATCTGTAATCCAATAATAAGAGATGTATTTTGTTTCCCCGGTTCTTTTCTTCTATGAATTTCTCAATGCAATCTTTGCCAGAACTGCTTAAAATGACATTATATTTTGATTTGAAGGCCTTTCCAAATAAATTTAGTAGATCCTGCTCATCATCGCATATCATCACAGTCTTTTATTCTGTTTCAAAATCTTGAAATTTCAATTTTGGTTATGCAAGCCAGAGTCTGAGTGAGTATTTATAACATTTGTCATAACTTGTATTGATTGTATTGACATTAACGTATCACATACATACCTCAATAAATTATTCCATAAACATAAACTTAACTCAGTACTCATGGAAGCACTATGTCGATAAACTATTTAGATACTTTATCCGCTGAACGTTCAGTAAGATTTACCTTACTAGTGTTCAACTGCCTCAGCGTTTAGTCAATATTCGATCGTAATGAATCTCCCAGCATTGCCAATGTGGGTAAAGCGGCCTCTAGAGAACTCCCAATCAGACTTGCAGTTATGTTGTAGTACAGTTGCCAGGCTACATAACTTGTTCTCCAATGATGGTAAAATAATACAGATGAATGATCAAGTTATAAATAAAAAGACACAAAACTTATTTATGGTAAAAATCGTAGAAATGGACGAAAGAATAACTCTTGCGAAACAGTTGGATGAAGATGTCGGTCCAATCGTTATGATGAACAAGTTCAATGTAAACCCCGACGAAGTCGATGAGTTTTTAAAGGTATTCGCTAAGACTACTGAAACGTTTAAACAACAACCCGGATTCATTTCGGCTCAGTTCCATCGAGGCATTGGTGGCAGTACTACGTTTGTTAACTATGTTGTATGGGAGTCTGCGAGCACATTTTAAGCAGGCATTTGATAGACCAGAATTTAGATCAAACATGGCTAAAGTTTTGCCCAATACTGTGATGTCTCCACATCTTTTCAAGAAGGTTTCAGTCCCCGGCATCTGTGTAGATTGATCTGTATTCAAGACAACTCAGCTGACTCAGGTTTACAATGTATGGGAGATGATTCATGACAAGATATTTGGTATTATTTGCGGTAACGATAGAAGTTTATTTATATTATATGATGCTTGAACTGGAGATTGCGATCTATTATCGGTGGACTAAAATCTTCAAGCAAGATTAAAGGCTTGAGCATTTAGGATACATTGCTACGAATTAAAAACAGATTTATTTTCTATTTGAGCTAGCTATCGCCAGGGTTGTGGTCAGGGGTTACTTCAGAGCCCGATAAATTCAAACTCGAGAAACCTCGTAGTTGGACCTATCAGTCCGCATAAAAGAAGATTTTCATTAGATTTCGACTATTAGATGCTGGGATACATAATTGATCGTGAAATTCAAAGCTCCTTGTAAATACTTTTTAATTATCATAACAAGGAGCATTGAACAAACAGCTTCCATTCAATAAAGGAACGTGTGCATTGATTTGCGGATCTCTGTTAGTCATGTCAATTCTTTCTACGGCTAATGTAGGGATAAATTACATATCCAAGAATAACATACTTGTCGCAAATGCAAAATCAAACACTGAAAGAAGTGATATTCCATTCATATTACCTTTACCTGTGCAAAAAATGACAGATACTAACCCTACCATGGAGGCTACAGCAACCTACGCTACAAGTACCGTGGCAGATAATTTTGAAAGCGGACTGTATACTCTGAAAGGAGGACAGGTATCTCCGAATGGAAAATGGAAGGACATTTACACGGGCTATGGGACGGTAGGTGTACGTCAGGGTCAGAGTAACAATGAATATATGTATTTAGCTACAAAACCATCTACTTCTCCAAGCGAGACGCACGCTGCTTTATTAAGTACTACTAAACTATTCAAGAATTTTGATCTGACTGCAAAAGTGATGACCGAGAAACAACTAAGACAAAATTCACCTCCCGGTAACTGGGAAACTGCTTGGATTATGTGGAATTGGCAAGATAACTATCATCAATATAGCTTCAATCTTAAAAAAATTGGATATGAGCTACAGAAAAAAGACAATGAGAGGCAGGATAACTCGGCACAGGTATTCCTTGTAACTGGAAAATCCCCTTCAACAAAGATTGGAGTCTGGCAAAATTGGCACATACGGGTCACCGGAACAGAGACGGGAACACCTCACATAATAGTATGGATAGATGGTATCAAAATCATTGACTATATCGACAATAAGGCTGGTATCCCAAGAAACAGCTTGAAAATGAATCAAGGAGGATTCATCGGATTATATGCAGATGATGCGGCGGCTCGCTTTGACAACGTGGTCATAAAGCCATTGTAATTGACGACAGGTAGTACACTAAGTCCATGATTCATTTCACTTCCTGCTATATCCTGTGGAAGTACATTGGACATGTCAGTTTCCTAAGCAATAATGAACAGGAAATATTCAATTCTCTCGGACCTGGGGGACCGTGTGATCCTGACCCTAGGCCGGTGGTTTTGGCAATGGACCATTTTGATACTATACTATACTAGGGGCTTAGATGGTTTAAGTGCTATTCTTACCCTAGGCCGGTGGACCATTTTGATACTATACTATACTAGGGGCTTCTATGGTTTAAGTGCTATTCTTACCCTTATTCCGCTGGCGGCGTTGCATTCCCTTTTCTTATCTGTTGTTCTGTTTTAAGATACTCCTCGAATTTTACAAGTGATGGTATTAAATAGTGTAAATCATGCAATGTATCATCTACCTTGATGTCTTTCCAGTTTGAGATAATTTTCTGAAAGCGTTCTTCTTCGTTACTTGGAAAGCCTACTAGTGCGCCATATAATTCACTTATAACCTTGTTCACTTCAGTAGCCATTTCTTATTCTCCTGTAGCCTCTTTGAAGAGATTCATCTTATAACTTTCTACACCCTTCATTAGTTTATAAACTTCGCATCTCTGTACCTGGCCAGCATGGAAAGGTCATTAGTGTCATTTCGTTTTGACTAGACATCAAACCCATTGGTTTCAACCAATCTTTTCAGTTTGTTGCTTTCCATAACTTGAATTGCCTGAATTCAATTGTTCCATAAACTGAGGATTGATATTTCTCTTGCGGATTACAAATGGTAGTTCTTATGAAATTCACTTAGATTGACTAAAAAAAGGAAGGTTCAATCGGTTAAACTTATCTACGTCCCCCATGAATTTTCCGCAATGACTATGCACGTAGAAAAAGGAGATGGTACCCGGATAAGGAAGCAACTTCATTTGATGATTGCTTTGACGCTCTCAGGATGAGTTTACTTTTCTGGCATTTATCTGGCGATCGATTATTTCGCGTTACTGGTTTAGATGAGGAAGCCGCTGACAATCTAGGGTATTTGTGATAGATGTATCGGAAGGAACTTTACTTATGATATCCAAAGTAGGTATCGAAGAGTATTGTGATGTAAGCCAGATAGGACAGGGATTAGCTAGAGCGAGACACTTTTCCCCCTGGTGTTACAACTGATAATGATTTGAGATTTTCTATTAACCTAGGTTTGAGTTCGTCATTAATGCTTATGAACGTGTCATTATTTGTATTATAATGGGGATTCAGCTGTTCGGCTGTTCCATTTGCAGTAGTAATGTTTTGGGTAAGAGCCAGAGTAAGATTTCCGACGATAGAACTGAAAACAGGATTCTCCGAGGCTTCTTGTACTGATATCAATCCATTATCATCATGGATTAGAACCTGTTGAACATGGAGTATTGGGAGTGTAACACCTTGGAAGTTATCCAATATCACTAAAGTTCTGGGCCACTACCCCCATCAGTACAATATTATCTACTATATCTGGATTATCGATTGCAACTCTTGTACCCTCGCTATGTCCAACTAGGGTTACATGGTTAGAATCAACCTCCAGGTGCTGTATTAGAACATCTAGCGCCTTCTCCGCATCTAGCGTTAGATCGTCAAGATTACTGCGATCATTTAGATTGTCGTCGCAGTTCTGGCAACAATCCGTTTCCTACATAAGTTAATCAATTAATTAAGCAATCAGTTATCATAACCGCTATTCTGATTCTTTCAGAAGTGCTCTTTCTATTAGATAGTGATGATGATCGGGATGGTTTATTACTATTAAACCCAACTTGGGCTCCTTTGAACCCTGACTTTGAGTCAAAAATGGTTCACATACCCTTGGGCCCACTTTAAAGTGGGTTCAATACGTTTATAGCTAGGGTTATGTCATCTAACGAGCATAGCGTCTTAATGCAAATGTATTCGCAAATTAGGCTCGAAGGGCCAATTCTCCGAGTTATCGATTTGGATGTAGAATTAACATATTACCAAAAATTCGGATTGATACCAATACGAAAATTTCTAGGGGAGGGTGGGCATGAGATGATCGAGCTTGGGTTTGATGTTAATACTACTTTGGGTTCTCAAATTGATAATCCTCCTATCCTAACACTTATACACGATCCTAACGCGAGCAGACCCCGTCATGGGTCGGCAGGCTTGTTTCATTTTGCAATTCTGACTCCCGATAGAGAGAGTCTTGCCGCTACATTCGTATCCCTTGAAAAGCAAAGTATCCAATTTGTTGGATTTGCCGACCATCTGGTCAGTGAATCACTTTATCTCCAAGACCCTGAAGACAACGGAATAGAGATCTATTGTGACAGACCCAGAGAAGTATGGCAATTTGATGAACATGGTCATGTACAAATGGATACATTAGCACTTAATTTTCAATCATTGCTTTCAGAACTATATAGGAATGATGATATGATAATGAACGAATCACCAAATAAAGAATCGATGGCCTTTCCACGAGGAGCAATAATTGGGCATATGCACCTAAAGGTTACCAACCTTGCCGCTTCGACTAACTTCTATCATGAGATGCTTGGATTCGACTTAATGCAAACAATTCCTGGAGCTTCGTTTCTTTCAATTGAAGGATATCATCATCGTTTAGCTCTGAATACCTGGCTAAGTCGTGCGGGCATTTCCCATAAGGATGGGGAGTCTGGACTTGAACAGTTCACTATTCATTTTACTGACAAAGCATCTTACAAGCGCCTTTTATCAAGGATTCCAAAGTCATCACTGCACACAACAATAAATAAGGTCATGGTCACGGATCCAGATGGAATAAAAATGGCGCTTGCCTGCGATGACCAATAATAGATTCCGAATTTTCCAATGAGCCTGTGGAACTTTTCCGCTCAGAGAATCGCTATCGTGACATTGACTTTGAGCCGGATGGCCGTACTATCTACGTGATCACTGACATGATGGGTCCGGTACAAGCTATGAAAGAAGGTCCAATTACTCCATCCACAACTCTGTGGGATCCTGGCTCGCTGCCTTTATGTTTACATATGAGCGATAGTTTTGCTGGGACATTAGCCATATTCGCAGGACACTTTTGCAAGTAATTGGGTCACTCAACTGCTATGTCCTCTAGTGCACTAATAAGAAGCAGTAAAGAAAATAAGGAAAAAGCGTAACTGATTTACATAATGGAGGGAAGATTATTGTATGAATTACAACTCCCGAGTGCATACCTGAATATTGGTCTAATTGTAGTTGATACACAGAACGGCTTTGTAAGTAAAGGCGGATCATATGATAAGCTTAGGAATAAATATTTATGATTATTATATATATTGAGTAATTATAAAAGAGTATCATCATAAATTGCAGTGTCTGTAGATTATTATCACTCTTTCAGTCAGTTCAGAGCTCGGATGATATATACAATGAGGAAAGAAGATATACCAATCAAACCATAAATCCATATGGACTATGAAGAGAACCCTACCACCTATGGAGAAAAGCATTTAGAGCAAACAGGACCAGTAAATTGGCAAAATACAATAGGAAAGACAATAATGAGCAAGGATAACTTGGATATGGGTAAAGTCATCGTGAATGCTGATACTGATTACAATACTTCGGACTTGATTACTATTGAATATGGTGATCATGAAAGGTTTAGGATTCCAAAAGAGACCATATATAAAATAGAGAAGGACTCTGTGTATACAACGCTAACAGAAAATGAAATACTTGAAACTAGGAAAAATGATCCGTTTTGGACATCGATGGGATCCTATACAAGCCATACCGGACATGAAGAATACAATCTCCACCATGGATCTGTACGTCCAACAGACTGATTACTCGTCCTAGGTCGCCAAGTGAACGAGGGCTAGCTCTTGCTATAGAACCTCTTCAAGACGAGATCTTAATAAATATGCATGGATCAGCTCTTATCATATATACAGTCAGTATCTTTATCCGGACAGAAGAATGTTTGGTAAGAAACGCTGGCCTAAGCACTTTGATATTTACAGGACGACCCACGGCTACTGATAAAGAGATAATCTTTACCCTTCTCCATTCCTTCAGAGTCGAAAATCCTGTGCAGTTCTTCGTCTATCGCATTCACTAGATCTCCGTATATCTGTTTGTTATCATTGGTAGTATGAATCATAAAAGAATGGAATTTTCTTTTATACCATGTATCTACTTGTGATAACGATGTAACTTATTGCTTATTCCAGGCGTCAGCATTCTACAACGCACATCCACATGCCGCATGATATACGAAAATGTATATCTCGGTCAGTTATTGTATGCCTTTGCCTTTTTCATTTCGCCTAAGGCTACTTTGTTTGTTACTACTTAGCGGTCTGGTTCCTTAACTGAAGAATCAAAACAAAAAAAGAAATGAAGTCAGTTTCAGTATTTCAGAAACTCTTTGTTGCTACTTATGCCCGTTACCGTCGTCGCCTATCGATGGGAATGTTTGATCAAGCTGCTAACGATACGCCATTCTCATCACCTTGAATTTGAGATGCTGTATTTTGACATCCGACGTTCAATGGTAGTTCACCATTTCCACAAGCATTTGCTTGTGAGAGTGCTTGATTCTTGCCCTTGTATTTTGTTGCATAAGCGCTGTCGGTTGTTATTACAGATGTTCCCACTAATGCTGCTGCTATTACCGCTACTATTGCGATATATTTGAATTTCATATTTCTACTAGGTGGCTAACATGCTATACTTATGTGAATTAAGCAAAATCAGTCGATTACATAAATCTGATATTTATTCTATTAGAACAACCTCAAGACAACAGTCCTCGTAACACGTTATTCTAACATTAGAGATTGCCACTTATGGAGATTATGATTACTAATTCCTAATTGTAATTTTTCGAATATTTACCTAGATGACAATTAGTGATTATCCTTAGTTACCCCTACCTATCTATTTAGTGATTTTTTCACTGCGATGTTATTTAACTATGCCTATTTCAGTTAATGTGCCAATCTTGAGACAACCATTCATACTAGGTGAGTAAGTGGGTTGTGTATGGTTCCATCGTGCACCTTACTCACCTATCTCATTTTTAGAACGTTTTAATTAATTAATTAATTAAGTGTTGCCGATTGGTAACAGGATTTGAAGCAGCAGATTGAAAGGCAAGAATGTGAATCATGTCTCGAAGCCTACGAAATAGAAAAGCTAGGGTCAGCCGAATTTCTCCAACCCGCTATTATTCTTCTTCCAGCCTTTTTCTAACTTAGTTACACGTTCTGTAAGTTCAATTAATTTATTAGTAAAGTCCTCGTGCTCTATTAGACCTAGTAAATGAGCCATGTACCAATTCGGACAGGTATAATGGCAGCTCTCAACGCGGTCATGATTTTAATGAGCTGTATTGCAAATAACTGATAAAGTCGAGTTTTGCTTTTCAGGTACCAATGCGGTATCCCAGTCTCTGACTACAGTATTCATGGCACCATCATCTAGTAACACCTTTTTATTTCCTGTCATATTTATAAATCCAAAGTAGCCTCCATGATTATTACCTCTATCAATTGTGTCATTCATTTTTAGCGGCCAATCCGCTACATCATCCCCCTCTGCATCACAAAGAGGAGGTATTGTATTCTGAACGTCTTTCTCCACATATTTTGATGATAGAGTTGTATTCGCTTGTGCTCCATTAGGTTCAAGCGCACCGCAATCAGCAACACTTTATTCGAATCCAATAAACTGACTCCGGAGTATGAAGTATATAAGCGTGTGAAATCGTGAAAGTTTATCGTGTCGAAAAGGACATCTATAGAGAATGGCGAAGGGTACCTGGATAAAGAGGCTACTTCACATGATGACCTATTTGATAGTTTCAGGCCGTCTTGCAATTCTGGTATTAGAGACTGTTCGTTTAGAAAGTCACTTTGGAGTATTTGTATTACTAGGGAGGCGGTGGTGGCAAGAGCGGTGTAAGCCAAAGAAATAAAAATTACGAATCTTTTGATTTCTCTCGTTTGTTATCTTGTTCATATTCGCCAGTGTCTTAAGATTACGAATCTCAAGTCCAACTTGAGTATATCGGACTTTTCATTAAATCTTGACCTTAAGCAAATCTAGTACGTCTATTTATTATTCTAATTAAATCAGATATTTGTTATCGTAAAGTTAAACTCGAGATGTTAAATACAATAAGCGAAAAGTTATGATCAGTCTGTGTTATTTTATGCAATAATATAATTAATTCTATCTTTTGACCTATTGGTTACTTACGGTCAGCAACAAAATCATTCAAGATGATTTTCTTCGTCCTTCTTCTTCCTTGGAGGTCGATTATTACATGCTCTGTTTTGCATGAACAGTACCGCCTGTATTCCAACATGAAGAAAGTCAAGAGATGATCTCACTACCTAAACTAAAGGCATCTAGTGAAGGTTAGCAGCTGCAAATTACCATTATTATTATAATGTAGAGTACAAAGCAGTTGATTTCCAAACTATAATGTAGTAAACAATTCATAATTACAGGTCCTATATGCATACTAAGTAAAGATCTTCACGCTTGATGCCAAAATATTAAGAGTTATTTAAAAGCATCACCAGTGTCCGACATCCTTACAAACGCCATTCATAACCGCCGCCCATAGTGACAGTTGATTATTGCAATCATTAGTCGGCCTACTGAGAACAAACTAATACTTTAAGGCAATATTTAAATTAATCGAAAAATAGATAAGCAATTATTATAATCGTTTAGCTGTAAATTATGACTAAAAAAGTATCTAAAGTAATAATTATGTTTCTGGTCACGGCGGCAATTTTGACATTGCCGTCGTCGGTGTTGCAGGCTTCGTATGCGCAGACAAATGCGAATTTCAAAGATACCGTCCTAAGTATGCACAACAATGAGCGCGATGCCGTTAAAGTTCCGAGGCTCACGTGGAACGACAATCTCGCAGCTGCCGCCCAGGCATACGCCAATCAACTAGCGTCGAAGGGGTACGTATGCATTCCCGGGAATTGTCCGGGGGTTAATTCAGTCCCTCCCCTGCCCCATGGTGCTAAAAACGAGAACCTCAGCTTGGGGTGGCGTCGGTCCTCCATTCGCCTCTCTGATTCAGAGATGGATCAACGAGAAGTCGATATATAACGGCGGCCCAATTCCGTCAGGACCGAACTATGCCGGTCATTACACAGCGATGGTCTGGAAGAGTACGACCCAAGTCGGTTGCGCGACCGCCAGAGGTGCGCAAATAGAGATTCTAGTGTGCCGCTACGATCCCCAGGGTAACATGGTTGGACAATACCCGTTTGGTCCTGGTGCAGCCCAACTACCTTTGCCGAGTAGGGCAACGTTAGGGGAGGAGCGGTTGTTCAGCGAACCAGCGGCAGGTAATGGAGGTACAGGATTTCCACCTACTGGAACAACACCACCACCACCACCACCTACTGGAACAACACCACCACCACCACCACCACCTACTGGAACAACACCACCACCACCACCACCTACTGGAACAACACCACCACCACCACCACCTACTGGAACAACACCACCACCACCACCACCACTGGAACACCACCACCACCACCACCACCTACTGGAACAACACCACCACCACCACCACCACCTACTGCACCAACACCACCACCACCTACTGCAACACCACCACCACCACCACCACCTACTGGAACAACACCACCACCACCACTGGAACAACACCACCACCACCACCTACTGGAACAACACCACCACCACCACCACCACCTACTGGAACAACACCACCACCTACTGAACAACCAGCAGCAGGTAATGAAGGTACAGAATTTCTACCAACGGAACAACCAGCAGCAGGTAATGAAGGTACAGAATTTCTACCAACGGAACAACCAGCAGCAGGTAATGAAGGTACAGAATTTCTACCAACGGAACAACTGGCAGCAGGTAATGAAGGTACAGGATTTCCACCAACTGGAACAACAACACCACCACCACCACCACCTACTGGAACAACACCACCACCTACTGAACAACTGGCAGCAGGTAATGAAGGTACAGAATTTCTTCCTACTGAACAACCAGCAGCAGGTAATGAAGGTACAGAATTTCTACCAACGGAACAACTGGCAGCAGGTAATGAAGGTACAGGATTTCCACCAACTGGAACAACACCACCACCACCACCATACTGGAACAACACCACCACCTACTGAACAACTGGCAGCAGGTAATGAAGGTACAGAATTTCTTCCTACTGAACAACCAGCAGCAGGTAATGAAGGTACAGAATTTCTACCTACTGAACAACCAGCAGCAGGTAATGAAGGTACAGAATTTCTACCAACGGAACAACTGGCAGCAGGTAATGAAGGTACAGGATTTCCACCTACTGAACAACTGGCAGCAGGTAATGAAGGTACAGGATTTCCACCTACTGAACAACCAGCAGCAGGTAATGAAAGTACAGAATTTCTACCAACGGAACAACTGGCAGCAGGTAATGAAGGTACAGGATTTCCACCTACTGAACAACCAGCAGCAGGTAATGAAAGTACAGAATTTCTACCAACGGAACAACTGGCAGCAGGTAATGAAGGTACAGGATTTCCACCTACTGAACAACCAGCAGCAGGTAATGAAGGTACAGAATTTCTTCCTACTGAACAACCAGCAGCAGGTAACGAAGCAGAAGACGGAGGCGGAGAGGGCGGAGATGATGCAGATAATGAAGCAGAAGACGGAGGCGGAGACGACGGAGATGATGGCGGAGGCGGAGACGGCGGAGATGATGGCGGAGGCGGAGACGGCGGAGATGATGGCGGAGGCGGAGACGGCGACGGAAATTAAAGAAGGACAAAAGGATCTTCATTTTTTTATTCTTCTATTTTTTGCTGCGCTTTAGCGGTTATCATCACTATTCACCGTTTGGAAACCATAACCTCATCGAATAAACGTTACTACACCATAATACGATGCCTCAAAAATATATTAGCGATTTCAGTTCCTGCCCTAATGAACCCCATAGATTCATTATATTTGTGTAGAGTCTTTCGATATCATGGGGGAGTGGGTTTTTAGTGGAACTTGCCCATCTACCCAATTTGTGAAAGTAATTTCTATCATAGACCCCGATTTTTATATCTAATCTGATGGAAAGAGGGGATTTTAATTTATTGAAACAGAGTCTATAAATTCTGCAGGCCCTCTGAGCTGTACTCTTGACAGGATCTACATGAGACTCCCGATTAAAATATTGTGGACCAATAAATTCAGAGAAGTTGCTTACATTTCCTGTATTATTTTTATTCTTTTAGTTCTGTATTCTGTTGTCCTGCAGCGCGACTTCCTCGGTCACTGACTATAGCGCGATATTTATATCACCTACAGTAACGCTGTGTGATGGCATATTATCCAAAATAGCGGCTTTGGATTGAAAAGAAGAAATACGAGAGGAAGAAGTATCGCTGATATTCTGTCCTTGGCTGTATACTGGTTCAGGTTCAAGTGAAACTAAACCGTTATTGGACAGTGGTATAATCAAATATAACAGCGTTATCGAAGGCAAAAGCATCCGACTCTTAATTATCAATTCTGTCTTCTAGGCCAACAATAAGACTGAATACCCTTTACGATTGTATAGAACGTGCTCCAGGGATTGTCTAAGAGATATAAATGCTGCATTAATCACTCCAAATACTACTACTCCTCCCCAGTTACTTTCTATCTTTTTTATATGGAAGGTAGGACCAAAACGGATACTCGTGCTAACCACACACGGGCATCAGTTTTTACAGGCGCCAACGTGTTCTTGGCAAAACAGAGTCAAAGTTTTAGCGCATAAAAGATTAGGGTTCCATCCAAAGCTTTCTGACTTAATCACTGCATTGAAATCGGCTACAGAATGATGAATTTTCTTGAGATAAGACAAAATCTGCATTCAATGATTCGTTTGATAGTTTTAGGCTATCGCTACAATTCTGGCATTAGCGTATTCTGTATGCTTCTATTTCATCGCTTCAGTAGCTCTTTTGATTATCTCTACCCACCGAGATCGCCACTTAGGGGGTTCGAAAAGATTTGCAAAATAGAGTGTTTCATGGACTTTTTTTATTCTGAAACTCCATGATGGCTACGCCATTGATTGAATGCTCATTATCATTGCCATAGGTGGCAATCAATCCAGTAGTCCAGAGATTTCCATCTCCACGAATTCGCAGCATTTTATAGGTAACTTTAGTAGGGTAGTGTGCTCTGAGGTCGAATATGTTTTGCTTCCCCCGAAGTCGTTCGCTGGACTATGGAAATTCTACTACATTCATGTGCTTTCTTTAAATCATGAGCCATTGTGGCTTCCCAGTAATGGTTCAGTGTCGCACGTATTTCTTGGCTATTCAATAACTCCTAACCATATCAGGACGCTGGATTATTAGTCTACCCTCTTCATTTTCAAAGTGATTGAACCGACAAGGCTTGGCAAATTAAATACTTGCGCCGAGGATCGCCATGGAGAACGGGCCCTGAGTTAAGTAGGCTCTTCTCGTTATTAGGATCGCCTGGCTAGTTATGAAGTGTGAAGTATGGAGAAGAGTAGAGTGGGCGAGTCGAATCATTAGTGTCTAATTACCAACAATATCGTCAGTCGATAATTCTTGATTACTACAACGATCTTCACAGAATTGTTCTAATGATATAGTGAATCCCACATGGGAACAATCGGGTAAGTCGCAATCGCTACAAAATGGAACGCCTTCTTTAATCTCAACATCTATTTCAGATCCCAAATTCCTATCGTATAATATTGCCTGTTTGTCCTTAATGAATTTCCTTAAAATTAGAGGTGTATCCAAAGAATTAGTGGAATATTGTTGGTTATTCACTAAATCCAGCCATTGCATGAAAGCAGCTGTTCCGTTGTCTAACGTACCTATCTTTAGTTCTACTACAGACCTACTTTGAAGGTTAGCATTATTGTCATTCCTTTTCTTATCACTAGGACCATCACTGCCATCACTTTCTCCCATACTAGTGCCTTCTTGGTTAAGCTATAAAATGATGTATTTGAACATCACTCCACTCGACATCAAAGTTTAAACAATTTCATACTTATTCTAAATTCAAATGGCTAAGATTTTTAGAAGATTATATAATAATATCATCCGATAGTTTTTTATTTTATTGGATTTCATAATAATATATTGAGAGTAGAGAAGAAAACAGAGGGGAGTACTAGTCATTATGATGACCAAACAATTGAGAATTTAAAGAATTATTACAATGTAGAGGAGCATCATTCTAGCGATCTATTAAGATTTATAAAAACGCATGGAACACGTCATGATTCTGATGATCGATAAGGCTGTAGGACTAGTCATCTATTCGACTCTATATTCAACTTGACTCTTTAAGATTATGTATTAGCGCACGATTTTGTTTCTAAAAACTGAAATCCTTCTTAGGCCGAATATTTCTTGGCAGTCAAATTGACTTTTTAATGCCATGCTCTCCTCTTGCAATGTTATTGGCATGCTAACTTGAATATCCTTTATCTAGCTGGTATCCTTGCTAAGTTAATTTGATTTAACACCGGATCGGATTGACTGCTTTCCACGACACCCGGCGAAAGATTGTTAAGTCTAGAAAAGTAGATTCAACCAATTGAAATTAGTGTCTATTTGAATGGTTAGCATAGCATCCCCTACTCCCCACTGTATATGATGTCATCACCTTGTCTAGATTTCCTTCACTTTTCTCAATTGCAGAACTTAAACAGTTGAATCATAACATTGGCCAAACATAAAGATTTATGCCGAGTCTCCAACTATTCACTTTTCCATGGGAAATTTCGAATGTATATCCTTGCGTGACTCCTTCAGATAACTGGCATATAATACTAACTAAATGGAAACCAAATTGAGTAAATCACATTTAGATGTAAGAGTACGAATAGAACCCTTCAATTGATTTGTCTGACACTATGAAAACTAGGGTACCTGCGGAGATATAGTCTCTGACAGGATCCGTAAGCCAGCCGAAAAGGGAATACACGATCCTCCAACGATTCTTGTACCTGATATAAATCCATGGTGATTGTGGTCTAGGAGGTAGTGAAGGGATGCAGAAATGGAATAGAGCCAACACATATGCTCGTGTTATGTAATTAGGTGATTCCATTACATATTTCTCTTTTTAAAGAGATAAATAGGACAGAATTGCTAGAAAATGCAATGGTCTTTAAGGTTATTATCAAGTACCCAAGCGAAAAAAATGATGAACACACCTATTATGGAATAGTTTTTCCTAACAGAGACATAGGTCAAATAAAACGACTTGAATATGTTTCACCCGAACTACAGGCCACATTTGAATTTGAGGAGGATAAAGTAAAAGTAAATGAGCATTTCCTTGCGATATTGGTGCCGGTGGATGAAAGTGAGATTAAGGAAGGCAACTGCAGTAAGCTTGCATGCAAGGTAGGGACGAATTCACCCGCCCACCAGCCAGAAGTAATTAATTTCCCATAATAAGTAAATACATGTCGAACAGCGATCATAGAATTACTACGCACAAATAAAGATTACTATTGGAATTGACTTGATCAAATATGCTCTTTATTCAGGAACACCATACTTCTCCATTCGAAGCACTTGCAAACAACAATATTCGTACTTCTCTCGGGGATTGGCAAGACTTTGAAGGGTAAATAATTTCAGTAAATAGACAATATAAATTATTGAGGATCTGAGAACCGCCAACCCGGGACTTCAGAATAATGTGTATTAACCTAACAACTTTGGATGCTTTCGGATGTAATAAACTTCGATTTCTATCAATAGATTGAATCATAAAATTACAATTCCCCTGCTTTATGAGGGAGTAGGTCGAAGTGTTATGCAAAAATAGCTATAGCTGTACATATCGATTCTATTAAAACAGAAAAGAGATGGTTGTAGTAGTAATATGCTTATCAATTAATTAAGCCAAATCATGCTTAACGTCATTACAAAGACGAATGGATAGAGTCATACGTATGCTGCCTATATTTCTTCATATATGATATTTTTTGAACATCTTGAATTCGAAGGACAGTTGATCGTTGTAGTTTGTTCTTAATTGTTGTTTTGGCTCTGGCTCTGGCTTTATTCATTATCCTGACTCTCGTATGAAGAATGGTGGGCACCTGCTATATTTACAATTATTTTATGGCTGGGCTGAGTTTGAGTCTGACCGTCTAGAAATAAAGAAGCGTCTTAAAGATGCCCCAGAGATAAATCTATTGACATAGACACAGACATTTCCACACTAATTATTATGCTTCCAATATTTTAGCAATAGGATATCTTCTACTTGTCAGAAAACGGGAAATCAACTCAGCAATTAACTCGCCTTCCTCTTCCAGCGCGAAATGACCAGTATCCAACAAATGGATTTCAACGTTCTTTAGATCACGTTGGTACGGAATTGCACCTTCCTTAAGAAATATGTGATCATTCTTGCCCCAAACTACGAGCGTTGGTGGTTGATACATTTTAAAGTACTCTTGCCACTGGGGATATAATGGAAGGTTGGATCTGTAGTCATAGAATAGTTGAAGCTGAATCTCTTTGTTGCCTGGACGTTCTATGAGTGACTGATCAAGAACCCAATTGTCAGGACTTATTGCATTTTCGCTTCTCACCCCATGTGTATATTGCCATTTAGTTGCTTCTATAGTCAAAAATTTCATAAGGGCATCTTTGTTCTTTTCATTTGGCTCGGTCCAATAGGCTTTAAGAGGCTCCCAGAATTCCCCTAATCCTTCGTCATAGGCATTGCCGTTTTGTACTATCAGGGCTTCTATCTTTTCAGGATTTTTTACTGCAAGGCGGTATCCTATTGGGGCACCATAGTCCATAACGTACATGCTAAATCTTTCCAAACCCATCTGTGCTATGAATTTGTTTAAGATCTCAGCCATATGGTCAAATGTATACTGAAACTCCTCTGCAGAAGGCATGGAACTATAGCCAAACCCAGGATAATCGGGTGCGATCAGATGGAATTTGTCTGCTAAGGCAGGTATAAGGTTCCGGAACATGTGTGACGAAGTTGGGAATCCATGTAATAATAGGATCGTCGGTGCATTCTCTTTATTCCCAGCCTCGCGATAGAATATTGTCTGTCCATCAATGTTGATGGTTCGATTTATGGTTTTCACCATGGTTAAGATATCTAGATATCTGATATTTATTTCTATCGATCTAGATATCTAGATATCTTTAATTAGTATAAAAGGGAAGGATTGGTATGGTAAAGGACTTGTTTGTTCGAGGTTTCGATGAAAAACTTCATGCGAAGGCAGCCCAGATTGCCACTAGTGATAGTGTTACTCTCGCTTCAATTGTAACGGATGCTATTGACAAGTGGGTTAAAAATTACGAAAAAAATAAACATAGGCACAATTTGATTTTGTATTCTGATCAGATATCATTAAAGAAATTACTGGACGAAATCGACAAGCTGGCCTCAGACAATTGGCTCAAAGCTTATTGTGGTCCGGCGAAACACTCTGGCATACAAATTCTGAATAAGAAAATGTGGGTTGATGCAGCACGTGATTACTATGAAGAGTTAATAGAGAAACCACAAGAAACGGCGATTAAAGTTTTCGATACTATCAATGGCAAAATTGGGGATAGAAAAAGCAACGGTAATAACAGAAATAATACGAATCTATTACCACTGATAATCACTTTCTTAGTTGAAGATATTTCTCGTAACGAGTCTGTAAAAAAGGCTGCAGGGGTTTGTGGGTGGTATGAAAGTAAATCTATGCCAGGAATTACTTACTGTATAGCAAACACAAGAACTGTTCTAGCCGGATCATTTGGCGATCTGTTTGAATTATTTAATGCCCATAACGCAGTATTCCTGATTAAGAGTAACAAGATATATCGGTTGCGTATAGATGATGAACACTTTTATTCACTTCTAATTTGATCCAGTAAGTCCCACTGCGTTACGTGAAGGTTTTAACATTATTTCGTGAAATGAACGATTTGCTAGATTCGCATTTGTGTTAAATTCATACCACCTTCAACAAACTGAAAGGGATGTATCTGAGCCTGAAAATCATGCCAAAAATGGTTCACAAACCAGTGGTTGGATTCAGTGGAATCAGTGGTAAGATTCTTCTAGCAGTTACATTAGTCATAAATAACAAAGACTACCCCGAAAGGAATGCAGGTATTATAGACTTACAACAAGATGGAAGAATTGTTCGTTAAGACTAGTTAATTTTTAACTTGATTCTACGAAGACTAAGAATATGTGATAATATAATTTTGAACTTTTTGCGCGCAAAAGTTGCGAAGCCTATTCATTGAACTATGGAAATGGTATTACTGAAGGAATTTTTTCCTCAATATTTCCTCTGTCATAGTCATCATCATTTTCGGTTTCTTCTTCTGACGACGATGAAGGACAATCCACTGGTGAAACTGTTTGGCGATTGCAATCTGTAGATCCCTGTACATCTACACTAGACACGAAGGCAAAATACCCCAGTAATACGAGAATAAATACTGGGATCCAATTGGGCAATCTCATTCGATAAATCGGTACTAACTAACTATTAATATTTGACTTACCGATCATGAATCTATCTTAATCATATAGAAGATACATACGGGATGAATGCATTCGTATAGTGGAAATAGATTGATACAAATGTAATGACGCCACCTCCCTCCTTTTATCATTTTTATTAAGTGATAATTGTACTTCATGTGTGCGATAGTTGGCCACTGGCAATGACAATAACTACCCAGGTGTGAAAATTGAAGTTATACGTGGAATGGAAATTATTACCAAGGCTACGCTTACTCGATTTTTCCCTTACAAAGCATTCAATTGATTCGTGTCTAGATAAGGATAATCATAAAACAATAGTGACTCAAAATCAAATAGTAACTGCAATAATAAATGACAAAAACAGAGGAATTAAGTCTAGGGTAATTACTGAAGCAGGACATTCGAGTTGATTGCATTTACGCAAATTGAAAGTTGTATGATTTTCATGTGCCTTTATCAGTGCAGGTCTAAGTTGTTTATCAATGCTTAAGGAATCATTAGTACCACCAAGTTCTTTTACCAATGCACTAGACATGGCTTTCACATCAGTAGCATTTAATAACGATCCTGGTGCTGGTTGCGGTATATTGCCTAATTTTATATCATGATCTACTAATTGCTGAACTGATATCAATCCAGTGTGATTCTTATCCAAGACTTCCATAGTGTACAATAATGGCAGGATGACTTTTTGATTATAATACAAACTTCGAACGTTCTGAGCTACAGTTCCCATATGGATAATGTTCTTAATTCTTGTAGAGTTATCAATAGCAACTCACGGAATCACTAAAATAGACCGTCATTATTTACAGGTAGTCGAAAAGATAGAAGTTAATTTGGGGGCCCCGTCATCCGGACCTAATTTTAGGCCATCTATGTTACTATGAACAGAAACACTTCTTAAGAATCAATCAATCAGGTTTTTCTAATATCAGTAATGGGCCCATTTACCATAGATGGTAAAGACTATTATTTGCTGAATAATAAATATTATCTGTTACCTAATAGTCTGTTGTAGTCTTCTGTCTGGCACATATCCTATGCCGTCGTTTCTACTTCTGTAATCCATTCACACTTTAATCCAAATCTCGCATGATGTTTTTCTATTGCTTCCTTATTGGGAGCATCAAGAAGACAAAAGAATCTGTCCTCCTCTTTATTGTAAAACATATTCTCAGGTTTGACACCAAATTCATCCACAGGAGCAGGCAAGGTCCATTTTCTTAAGGTTTCTTCATCAAAGCCTTTCATGGAATGTACATCCAGAAACTTTGGCATTCCATAATTCGCTCATTGCTAATATATTTAAACGTATATTTTTTGTAAATGTCATTACTAAGATTTAGCATTTTTTTAGACGACGGAGAGACTATAATAAGATCAGTACAGACTGACTTTCATGCATAACTGCGCAATTTCTTAGGTACGCCTCCATTATTAGTAAACTCCGGGTTCTTCCTTACATTGCTCCATAGTCTTACCATTTTTATATGCATGAACACGGCTATCACAACTATTTAGATTATTAGTTTTCTCCATAGATATACAACTAAAAATGGAAGGAATGACTAATAATAATATACATTCAAGGGAGTACGCTTAATACTTCGTTCTAATATTTCCACGGATATCTTCTTAATTATGGGCTCATTCTCGATTACAACTCTTCTTCTCCCTGCCTTTCTTTACAATGTATCTGCTGGCAAGGTAAGCTGCTAAGGCGGAGGCAATTGCAATAGCGATTTTTCTCTTAATAGACAATATCTTATTAATATGCTCTAATGGACTTAATAATCATGATCTAAAATTGACCTATAGTTCTAAAGCTGATGAACTTATGGGACAATTCTTATAATTGAATTCTAATATATTCGATTCAATTGCAAAAATGCAAAAGAAGAATCTAAATACATCACCTGATGAAACAAGAACATTCGAAAATGGTAGAATTGAGCTGGCGAATCTTGGTGACGTCACAATTGGTCGAGCTATATTTCAACCAGGTTGGAGCTGGGAAAAATGTGTTAAACCCATTGTGAAAACAGATAGCTGCCAGGTGCCGGATACTCAGGTACATTGTTTCTGGTAGAGTTAAGGTGGTAATGGACGACGGCGAAGAAGAAGAATTCGGTCCAGGCGATGCTGCTGTAATCCCACCGGGACACAATGCGTGGGTTGTTGGAAATGAACCTGTAGTCGGAATTGATTTTACTGGATTAAAAGAGTATGCCAAGACCTGAAGCCATAGGTAATAGACAATAGTCTATTTCCTATTTTTTGGAAAGTAATACTAATGGATACTAATGAAACTGTATCACTAGGCCGATGCCTTCTGTGTTGACTTCTGATATGGTCTTGAGGTTTCTTGATGTGTCCTGAATTTAAAGTTGCAGACTCGATAAATAAGCCGTCTTGCTCTTGGATTGTTCATATACATATAATACGCCGTATAGGACGTGTAGTGATGCCATTTGTGCTCATCGGACTTGGAATATATTTCCTAACGAAAGGGTTTCTCATTGGGTAGTGTAGGCATCCGAAGTTAATCACTGCGCAGTTGAAGTCCGTGTCAGACTCCATATGTTATGGAAACCGCAGGAATCCGGGACTATTCAAGCAAACTTCAGTAAGTCTGCTGAGAGGTTACGTTTCCAACTATTCTAAATGTGCCTCAGACTTACACAGGAGTTAAAACCAAGTGCCATTATTTTGACATTCTCTGTTTCCACCAGGCATGGGCACTACCGAACCTGGGCTGTATAGTTCACCTTTATACAAGCAATCTTTAGTAAACACTTCGTCTCCGCCAGGAGGTATATTTACAGGGAACGAATCGTTAGAAGGTATATTTATTCCCGGCGACAAAGATTGATTCATTCCGGTTGGCGAGGCGAACTGACTTAATGCAGATTGAGGCATAATTGCCGCTGTCACAAGTGCAGCGAAAAATCCCAATGTGACTACAATCCCCCTCAATAAATGGTTATCATTCACTTGGAATCTCATCGTCTCACAATTTAGCGTACTGTCATACTAAAACTTTTCGACAGGGGACTAACTGATTCTTTGTTGATGTTTGGATATGATTAATCAATTTTAACATATTTCCATATGCTTTTGGATTTGTCGAACTCTCATCCTCGATGGTTCCGAATCCCACCGGCTCGTTTCCTATCCAATGATCTCTATACTAAATGAGACCTATGCATTATGATGAGTCGGCAGCTGGATATAATTGATAGTTTCCAGATCAATCAAGATACGATCACTCAGGGTCAACAATCAGGAGGGGGCCAAGATGGCCGATTTGATACATTTGTGCAAAGACCTCAGGAACAAAGGCTGGAAGATTGATAAACGGTCCGGCTCGATAAATACGCCTGAACGGTACGGATCGTAAGATGTGTGAGCCCCGATCGAACAGAATGCTTCTGCAGTCGAAGACAGTTTAAGTAACGTGGATAAAGAAGCAACTTCACATGATGACTGCTTTGATGCGTTCAGGTTATCTTTACAGTTTTGGTACTGATACCCTTTTGTTTATGAATCTTGACTCGCTATAACTAAATGTAATGAGGTAGATGTATAGGACTAGTGAGCCAAACGTATGGATCTTGTGACAACAACAACAACAACAACAACAACAAACTCGCAGCGACAACAAGAACAACAACAGCAAGGATATGGCCTTGGCACTAGAGGCCCAACTAGTACAAACAGTTGAAGAAGCACAAAGAGTTATCGAGAAGTACCACCTAATAAATAACAGTTAGCCGTAATAACACGTACCAGAAACCTCTTTTTTTAATATAGACGGATGAGTCTGCAGTTCTGGCATTGATCTAGGTCTTTGATACTTCGGTAAGGATGTCTCCAACCGTGTCCTCACTGCAATCAGTCTAATCTTACTTAATGCTAGGATCGCATCCATTTCATCCATTTCGATACGGCGTGACGGACTGCCTTCCCTTCTGGATACTGTTACGATATAGCCATAAGCTTGATCATCGAAGTGGCATACCATAGAATTGATGATCGGATGATATGAACTAGGAACCAGGATGTCCTTGCAGTTCTTGCGACCTGATTTTACACTGTAAGCGTTACGTAGTCGTGGACTCCACGTCTTTCCAGAAATCATCCCATGTGATATAGGCCTTATCCCTTAGTTGTTTCCTACAAATATTACGAAGTCCTGAATCAAGTGGTATTGTGAAGGTGTTGTTGTGTTCGACCATGAGATCCGCTTCCACCAGAAGTCTATAAATCTCGTTATGGACTCGTTGATAAAATGGATGTTCTCCACTGAACTGGTATTCATTTACCCCCAACTGATCCAGAAAACCTCTAGCACACTCTTTGATCATATCTACACCATGAAACGACGTAGGTTCGTTGGATATTATACGACTGCATACGCATTCTAAAATGCGACTCTTGAGCAGGTCAATATATTCCTCTTCATTCTTTTGTCCACTTACTCCGTGTTCCATCGATCGGTTCCATTGCGATACTATCATTTATGGGCTTCTCTTAGTGATTTCCCTACCTCTTGCCCCAGCGTGACAAATGCACCATTGTTAAAGATATTCTAGAGATAGTCCATACCACCACGCCTCTTTATCGCAATCAAATGAATCAGACGAGGATAGGCCACCATGCAAACCTGACGCATCCACAAACCGTCAAGTATCTAAGGCAATTAGTAGACTTAGGGCTACTCATTTTGACGGATTTCAGGCCATTTTCATATTACGAAATCACTAAGATCGGTCGTCGATGTCTGCAGTTATTCGGCGAATTGGAAGATGATTTACGGCCTGTCTAGCCACCAGATTCCCACCTCTGACTTTTAGCGCAGGCTAAGTCAGTTAACCTTTATTTAACTAGCATACAAATGCGTTACTATAAAGAGATAGTTGAGTATGGTGATGATTGGGGCTCGATTATTCCTGAACCTACCTTGAATCCCCTGAGCCCAAAATTTGGGTCAAAAATGGTTCACGCACCCATGTGCCCGTGGAAATATTACTTCTAAAATATGATTCTCTGATCAGAGTAATTGTCATCCAGCAAATGACGTAAGTGGTTAAATACGGCGACCTATTCGCCAGTTTCATTCGGTATTGGTTTAGCGAAATGAACAATAGTGTGACCTGCAACAATCAACAGCAAATCTGACAACAAATAACACTATTCTCTAGGAACATATGAAACAATTCAATTACAAAGTATGACAAAACCTTATCTATACCTGAAATGATTTAGTAAAGTATTTGCAGTCACAAAAATCCATACCCTTAGTATTAACTTCGGTCGATATTATTTTTACGTTATTATTGCTATTGATATTATCAATCTCATATTCGCTTTTTCATAAGGCTTTTGCTGCATCGCCTCCGTTTGATCAAATTTTCATAACTGATGAAGAAACCAGTAATCAAACTAATGATTGGGTTCAAACTTATGGTAATGACAGCACTCATTTGAGGTCTGACCATGTAAACCTACTGGCAGTAGATTATGTTAGTGATGGAAAAACTCTAGACACCACGCTTTGGTTAGCATCGAATTTGGAAAATGCTTCTACATATAGTCAACCACTCAAAAGGATTAGGTATGGTATGCTTATTGCCATTGTTTCCTTGCCTCAAACTTCAGGATATAACGGAGCAAATTACAACTATTATATTGAAGAAGTTGATGGAAAATGGAGTGAATATCTTTACCAATTGTCATCAACGGGTTCTTCTGCGCTCATAGATTCTAAGATAAACTATACAGAATCTTTTGGTGGCCCTACTGTAGGGCCAGGATATGTTAAACTGCAATTAAATCTAAGTTCTATAAATAATCCTACGGCATACGGCTTATCATTTTATACTGCAGAATCCGACAAATCAAATGAAGTTAGAGATTTTACAAACTGGATTGCTATCCCTCCTGCTACTATTGACATGTCGACAAGTCCCGAGAATATAGTCATGAGACAAGGAGAAAAGCGCCTTATTACGGCTGACGTGGATACGCCCTTTTCTAATAATGTTACAAGTATAACTTTCGTTAATGGTACAGATTACAGTTCTAATGGCTTAAATGTATCTACACAAAGAATTCACCCTCCATTATTTGAGGTAGAGGTTTCTCCACAAACACCAATAGGAGCGTACCATATACCGTTTGTGGCTTCAATGTTAATATCAACGACATATACGACATCGACTAACACTCCTGTTGCCACTGCTACTTTTGACACAGGAGCCACTGGAGTTGTAGATCCAGAGTTTCAGGTATCAAAGAAATATCCAACAGTTGGATATATTACTGGTCCGGGAAATTTAACAGTAAATGTAATAGCACCACTTACTGTTAATGAGATATTTCTGGACTTTTGGACCACATATGCGACAACCATAGCGATTGTTCTAAGTGGTATGGTGGGTGTGCTTATGACATTTATTGTAGATCATATGAGACGTAGAAAGGAACACAAACAGAGTACGGAACACAAATAGGGAAAAATCCAATCCATCAACCTGTACTCCAGGTCTAACCGAATAAATAAAGTACCTTGATTGTACTATCAGCAAGGATATAATTATTCTGATACTAAAGTAACCTAGTCGGTGATGGCATAACAAATAACTCAAACCTATACAGCATAGGGAAGACCTTTAAAGACCAGTAAGACGTGGCAATAGTAGACAAGACTGTTTCGATTTTATTGTGATTTTATGACCATTGTGGATATATCGGCGCTAGAGGCCTCCCTCCATTTGAGGATATACTACGAAACGATGGTGCAATCAATATAGTAGTACAGGACTGGCTAGATTAACCATAAACATAGATGTATCCTGTTATCACTGATATAGGCTAGATATGAATTCAGTAAAAGAAAAGTTAGCCCTGGAGTAATCCACATGGTTCTAGCCCTCTACTGTTCCAGAATAGGCCATTTAACACACTGTGGGAAAGATGATAAAAATATATATTTCTTTCACGCGACAAAAATCACTGCGAAATAGTATCCAAAATGTCTCCAAAAATATTGGCTATAATCTTTATTGGAGGAGGTATATTACTTGTCTTTGCCTTATCCGGCTTCCAAGTAACAAAACTGTTTTCTCCAGGGATTACCGAGGAAGTAGTTGTAAGCGCCAAACAAAGGGGATCGTGTATTGTTGAGGCATCTGACAGAGTCCCGAGAGAAATTTCAAATTGTCCTTACGAGGAAGGTGAGAATATAATTATCACTTATAAGGCTCAACAACCTTCAATCGAATCTCATAGAACTCTGTAATGGACATCGTGTTTTTTGTCATTGCGTAATCTGAAAATTCTCCTTAATTTTGGCATATTCAACTTCGCTTGGTGACTCGATACGGGAAAAAATTGAATTGGGCGATAGTGAAGATGATGCTAGCGGAATCACAAGATCTTTCCTTGCAATGAGGCATAGATGATGCATCCTGTTATTATCAAGATTTAATGCTAGTGATTAAATTTGTGATTAGTCGCAAGCCGATCCTATAACCGCTTATGCCCATGTCAGTTTAGGATTACCCTCTTTCTGACATATCTCGATAAATAAGTGACTTATTTCGATTTTACATAGGGAAATTTAAGAATGGGTTTTGAGTATTATATCCAGGTAATATGCTATTAGTCGCAGGCCGTAAGAGGCGTATCAGCGGTGAGTACTTATGAAAAACGACCACCAAATAGTCACTACTAATGAACTAATAGGTGTGGAGATAATAAAATATCTTCTTTCAAGGCTTGTAGTGGACCACGTTGGTATTGAGAGAATGGCGGAAGAGCTTGACCACGATGAAAAACTAGTTTCAGAGGTCTTAGATTTTTTTATAGATATAGGTTGGATTAGGCAGAACACAAATGGGACCTATCGAATAACATCGAAGGCCATCGAAAGAACATAATAAGCGTGTATGACTATTAGTTTCTATACTTCTGATAGAGACGATAAAATTGTAATGGTAATTTGAGTTCTCATCTCAAGTGGTTTTCGATCTTGTGATGTAGATTCTGTTCTTATTTTAGAATCACACGTAATTGTATCAATGAAGTTTACAAGAGCTAAAATCAAAATATAATAAAGACAGTCCAGGGTAGTTTAGTGGCAGTGCATTAAGTTAAACTAATTTACTGGCAGGCTAGTCAGCATTACGTACTCAAGTAAAATAAGATTTCAATTTGCTAATCGAGCGTCGAATGGCATATGTCATAACTAGCGAAAGACATATTTTTCTAATGTAAGTGACCATCTCGAACGGCATGTTGTAGTTCATCACCTAGACTTGCCGGGTTACCCGGGGCCTGCAGACATCGAGCTTTATGGTCTGAAGAAGCAGGGTATATATTAGGATGCAACCCTATAATGGGTATTAGTGGATATTAATGTCAATAATTACCGAATATTTATATAGAAAGGGGAAGGCAACTAGCAGAAATGAAGTTCTTATCAAAAGCAAAAAAAGAGATCGTTTGTGCTCTAGTTAATTGTGGCTGCCGTGGTAGAATAGAATTCAGGCGTGAATTCGAAGCATTTCTTTGTGATAGCCATCTCATGTGGGCGATTAGAAAGAACTGGGGCAGTTATGAATAACGAGAATCTCAAATAATTCCGATTATGATTCATTAGACATAGGAAAACGATTACGTCCCTACGGTTTATTTGTCAACCGCTATTACAACTAGGGTACATGTGAGGATAAAATCGTTAACTTCTTAATGTCTCTGACCGGGTCTGAAAGCCAGCCAAAAAGATCTTCCAGAACTTTGTTCCATTGGTCCATAAGCAGTCAACCATTGAGATGAAGGAGAGAACATATGTCCAAAGTCAGGATATGTTTTCAATGAATGTAAGTTTGAGTCAAGAGCCACACCCATAACAGGCTCTTATGCTTTGTATAATAGCGTCAAAGTTTTTGTTACAGTAATTGAATGATACTAATCTACAATTCGAAGCCTGATTGCTGCTTTGTGACAGGCTTATCGCATATAAAAAATCTTTCCCAAAAATCCCTGGATCTAAAAGCTTGTTTATTCCGTTGTCGGCTAACACATCCCCATTGGCTAGTGTTGAAGAAATCATTGTTGCTCCAATGAACCCTAGCATTATCATGACACAAATATAGTCCCATTCAATCCTATTTCTAGGCAGAGTAATTAATATTTAGAATCTTCTTAAACCTGTTTATGATTCGTCAAATTCATTTATTATCACCAATACAAAATCCTATCTGGAGTCAGTTCTTGCTTGAACATCAGTTCTTGCTGACTCATCGTACATGTATTATACTCAACAAGCTACTTAGAGAGAATTGATAGACCGTCATTGCCAATCAGTTGAATTGCCACTCTCATTCTAATATATAGTGCTTGCTACTATCTCAATTAGATTAGCTACTTGAATTGGCTTTTTAATGTATTTTACAATATACTTGTATTCCTCCAATTCTTTTACAAGTGTATTATTTAGATCATAAGCTGAAATAAGAATTATTTTAGTTTCATTATATTGCTTTATTGTACGAGCAACAAAATCGCCAAACATATCCCCTAATCTATAGTCAAGTAATATCAAATGAATTTTGTTACCCCGATTCTTTTCTTCTATGAATCTCGCAACACACTCTTCACCAGAACTAGTCAAAATTATGTTGTATTTGGACTCCAGAGCTGAGCTTAAATAGTTGAAGCACGTCCCGTTCATCATCACAAACCATTACTGTTTTCTTTTCTGGTGCAGGATTTGACATTATTATGATAAATTATATTATGTATTAAATTATTAGGTGGTAAATTCTGTTCCAATTACTATACTAAGTGAGAAAACATCTATTTAGCAATCAACTGTATTTCCAATTATTCCTGGTCTGATGATGCATCAATATCACTGCTAGATGATATGATTGGCTGGTCAGCAAGTTGAGCAAGCACTTCGGTCTGCACGTGGTTATTTAGTATAAATTCTTGATCAGTTGGTAAATCCTATATACACTATAATGAAAAAATGTAAAGTAGATTTCAGTGACCGTTCTTGGATTTGAAGCCCGATGAAATTCAGAGTAGCGGGGACGATCCTTAAATATTTTGATATATGACTCATTACACAATTTCTGTATAGCCACTCGTCTTACTTACACTCCTGCAGAAAATTTTAAGGAAAATAACTCGGCTCACCCGTCTTGCTTCTTCTCAATGGCTGATTCATTCGACAGACAGGTCCTCTGCGTATTAATCAAGGACCTGTCCACATGAAGCATTAATTATTGCTCCAGTCGAAGAGTTTGCCCGGTCAGAAGCAATGGAGGCTGCTTACCTACTTTACGCTTAATAGATTTTGAACTATCTTAGACATGTCAGTACACCCCTAGCTAGTCAATGATGTCAGGATAGTTCAAAATGTTCTAAAATGCTTTCTAAAATGAAAAGCAACTATCCATCTGTATCCATCCTTCACGATGTTATACTGTTATTTGGTACCTATTGATAGGCTGCTTACCTACTTTACGCTTAATTGATTTTGAACTATCTTAGACATGTCAGTACACTCCTAGTGTGTGTTGAAATTGAAATATTAAAAGCATCAACATGACAAAACACAGCCTCACTAAACTCGCTCCCCAAAGCAAGAATGGTGAAGCTAGATAGCGAAATTGATCGCCCGCGATGGACGGATCTAATAGCTATAATGCCTCCAATCTTTTTTAAGACGCTTGAATTTCTTAAGGCAGTAAAGCCTGATCCTGTTACTGGTAGACCAGACGAGTCGTCCATGGACTCTAAACGCAGTACAGATAGCTAAGAACCTTCCAGCTCCGGTCAGTTTTGCCCAAACTATCTTTCACGCTATTCACGCGTTTCTATTTGTAAATGCAGTGGATAAGCCACAGTACGCCAGATATCACTGGGAGCCTGAAGCAGGAGTTGCTAACCAGAAGCTGGAGGAACTTCAGAATAAACCGTCATCGTATCTCTTTGAAGAGTTGGAAGAACGGCTGCGATAAGCGCCAGTGGTTCAATCTAGTCCTGCAACTTGCCGAAAAAAGCGATCCTACTGACGATCCGACATCACTATGGCCAGACGAGCATCGTCGCGTACGCATAGGGCGACGACAGTCGAAGAGATCGGCATTCCCGTAATGCTACAAGATTCTACTCGCCTTACAGATGGCATTGAACCATCTGATGATCCAATCCTAGCTGTGCGTCGCGGCGTCTATGAAGTCTCAGTGCAAAAGCTACCAGAAATGTCTGGTTGGTTTTGATAACATCCTGGGTAAGATATGGGATATTGCTAATAATCAGGACTCTTTGGAAAGGGACAGGCCGAAAGCGGTCTCTATAGGAATGCAAGCATATGGTATGAAGATTGATCTTTTGTCCTCGGCTACTATGGTGGAGAGAGCAGTTCAGTTTGTGGAGAGTCATCGCAAGACCAATAGTAGTTCGACTTCCCAAAACGACGCTCAAAACTTGACTATGAGGACCAGGGTTTGAAAGACCAAAACGAAGTAGAAAAACAGTATTAACTAGACTCTCATAATCAGGGAATCTTGAAGTTCGACTTTTCTTTTATTGTTTCTATCATACTTATCACGATGGAGAACATCAAATAAGACATTATTGTAATTATCACTGGAATATCTTAGATATTGGCATGTTATTGGCAGTTAATCATAGGCATAGTATATTTCTAGTAGTATCATATCACGTGTCAAAGCGTATCAACATTGACGCGACACTTCTGCAGAGTTAGTTTAGATGGCTCTTTCACTGACCATTATCTGAAGCATTGGTCTCATCAATGATAAATAATACCAGATGATTATTAGAATATGAATGATCAAAAAGTTGCCGTTATTACCGGCAGTTCCAGTGGAATTGGATTAGAATCTGCACTTTTATTAGCACGTAATGGTTACAAAACGTATGCTACGATGCGGTCTCTAGAAAAAGATACATCCATAAAAACAGCAGTACAGAATGAGGGTCTCCCCATTAGGGTTGTCCAGCTAGATGTTACTGATGAGAGTTCAGTGAAGAATGCGATAGGGCATATAATATCTGAAGTTGGCAGGATAGATATCCTCGTAAATAATGCCGGCTATGGGCTCGGTGGCGCGTTAGAGGATCTTTCAATGGAAGAGATCAAGTCTCAGTATGAAACCAACTTATTTGGACTGATAAGAGTCATTCAGGCAGTTCTACCCACAATGAGAAAACAGAAATCAGGTAGAATTATAAATATAAGTTCGGGTGCTGGTCTCTTTGGTTATCCCGGAGGTTCAGCTTATGTTAGTACTAAATTTGCAGTTGAGGGTCTGAGTGAATCTATTGCATATGAATTAGAACCATGTGGAATAAAAGTTATCTTGATAGAACCTGGATTTATTAGGACTAACTTTGGAAATGCAATGGTCATAGCCAAAAAAGCGCAAGACTCGGCATCGCCATACTCTGAGCTGATGCAGAAATCTATGGCTAGTACCGCTGAACTGGCAAAGAATGCATCTGATGCAGAATTAGTTGCGAATATTGTCCTGGATGCTGTTTTCGGATCCACGTCCCCGTCTCCGATATCTGGCAGGTAAAGATGTAGAATCTTGGGCTGCAGGTAAGAAAAATATGGATGAGCTTGAATTCTTTAATATGATCAAGAGGCTTACAACCTGATAATTGTAATTTAGGCAAAATCTTTTTGCAATAGTTCAAGTATTATCGCAGAATCGAGGCTATTGATAAACATGAGCGGCTCTTTCCCAAAATGCTATTATTGCTATAGCAAAAACTTCGGCTCAGTTGACGACTATGAGCATCACGTCGTAATTAGACACCCAAAGTTGGCCGGATGTCCCGGGCCAGCGGATATCAAATAATACTGCTTAGAGCCTAAACGATATTCCATCTAAGCTAAAGCCAACTTTTCAGAGAATTTTAGACGACACTAAAACTAGGAAAAAATTTGCAAAGATCTTAAATTTGCTTTAGATAGATAGTTTTCATAATTTGTTGTGCAAACGGCTTATTTATGCCGTTTATTTTCTAACAAAGCCGTTAAGTTGGACTGCCTCAAGTCCCATAGAAACAGCTTCCTCCAGCGGGGATTTTTGTTGGGAGTAAAGCTCGAATGCTCGAGACGATATAGAAGTAGAGTATTCACTCAATTGCTTGTATCTTATTTACATCTACTACGATTTAGCTTTTGTTATCTTATGTTAATATGTAATATTGTAGTGTTATTGAGTGTAATCTCTTGTAATTTTCTATATCAGACTGATATTTGAATGAGCTCGATTGACTCCTTACAATAAATTTATCCTTTTATCCTACTCCATTTAGCTATATTATTGCGAGACGAATTTCTTAACAATAAATTTGGCCACATGTTATTGTCATTCATTGAGTCTAGATCGTGTCCAATCTGTTCTCTATTCCTGAATTACTTTATGAACAAACGAGATCGCAATTGATCCTTCGCCCACGGCGGACGCAACACGCTTGATGCTGCCGTTTCGCACATCACCCACTGCAAATACCCCAGGTAAACTGGCTTCGAGCAAATACGGTTGACGAGCAAGAGGCCAGTGTGCAACACTCAGGTTTTCAGGTGAGAGATCTAGCCCTGTCTTGATGAATCCTTTAGAGTCGAGCGCGATGCAGCCATCGAGCCAACTGGTATTAGGGTCGGCACCAGTCATGAGGAACATATGTCTGATCTTGTGTTCCTCTATCAATCCCGTTTGATTGTTTCTCCACTTAATGGATTCTAGATGAGTGTCTCCTTGGAGAGCTATAACCTCTGTGTACGGTCGAAATACTATCTTAGGAGTTTCTTCAATTCGGCGAATCAGATATCGAGACATCTTTTCGGCCAAACTAGCAGATCGTACAAGCATGTGTATGCGCTCTGCATTCTCAGCAAGGAACACGGCAGCCTGACCGGCTGCGTTTCCTCCACCAATGACGGTCACCTCTTCTCCTTGACACAATTGCGCTTCCATAGGAGTGGCAGCGTAATAGACACCTGCGCCTTCAAAGCGCGGCAATTTTTCGCACTGTGGCTTCCGATAGGCCGCCCCGGTTGCAATCACAACGGTACGTGCAGGAATTCTAACTCCATTCTCGACTTCAACAGCGTAAGGTTTATGGTCGCAGTGGAGCCGAATGCCCTTGGTGATGAGAATCTCTGCGCCGAACTTCTGTGCCTGCAGATATGCTCGACTAGCAAGCTCCTGGCCTGGGATACCAGTGGGGAATCCCAAGTAATTTTCAATTTTTGAGCTTGAACCTGCCTGACCACCAGGTGAACCCGTTTCCAACACTAGAACATCTAGACCTTCTGAAGCGCCATATACTGCAGCAGCCAATCCAGAGGGACCAGCGCCGATTATGATGAGATCGCGCACCTGGGTCTGATTAATAGATTCGTTGAAGCCAAGACAGTCCGCAATTTCCTGCTGACGGGGATTCCTGAGTACCACTTGGCCACGGCAAATCACCACTGGTATCTCGCTGGCTGCGAGATGGAAACTGTCCAACATATTCTGTACGTCGGGGTCATGTTCGAGGTCTATGTAGGAGTATGGATGTCCATTCCGCATCAAAAACTCTTTAATTCGAAGCGTATCAGCAGAATATGTCGAGCCAATAAGAACAATGTCCCCAACACCAGCGGTTATCAACTCCGCTCTACGTAGGATGAAAGCCCTCATCATAATCTCCCCAAGTTCAGCATCAGTCTGCACTAATGTAAGCATATGCTGCCGATCTAGTTCTATCACCTTACCCGGCTTAGTGGCACGCAAACGGAACATGGTCCGTCGGCCGGACAGCGTGCCGACCTCGCCAGTGAACTGGCCAGAGCGATGTACGGTAACGAGAGTCTCAACGGCTCCCGAAGGGCGCAGAACCTCGAGCTCGCCAGAGACAACTACAAAGAATGACGCGGAGCTATCTCCCTGGTCGTAGAGAATTTCGCCACGCTTTATCGTACGTGTGCGACCGTGTGGTGTGATACGACGAATCTGTGTCGGTGTTAATTTTGGAAATATTTGCTCTATACGAGCTCTATTTAGCGGAAGAACCCTACGTGTATTATTCATAGTGGTTGTCGTTTCCAGTATGGTCGCTCTTCGCTAGTCATCGCTAGGAACTTTCCGGAGTTGTCCATATGGACAGCAATTTTATGTATCACATTCTGTAGTATGGCCCTCATTCTAATATGCTTGACGTATTGTTAAATCGTATGAATTGCTATAGGTACGTATGGCTGATCAACTGGAAAGCGATACTAATAAAACGCATCAATTGGATTCAGAAATAATATCCTGATATGATTAGTAGCCCTGCATTCCAATCTAATTGAGACGATGAGAGATCATCCTAGCCTTATTGCTATTATGATTCTATGACTCCCACTACTGATTCAGGTGGATAGCTACCAATGATGAGGATGATGATGTCTTAGCCCAAGAACTATCTAGAGAGCACATGTAAATGCCAAAATAGTCCATCAACTGGACTGGAACCTTAGGTAGGTGACAAGTGCTACTGCTGTAGATAACTGAAAAAAGCTGAGCTGAATCTGAAGAGAGTGAAAATCGCCAGCGTGATCAGAGAACTTCAATTACATATCATTTTCTGCCCTGCAAATATACAACTGGCTACTCAGCATAGTGGATGGAGTTATGACTCATTTTGAACTATATTTTACTTCTAACTCAAATACAGGCTAATGAGTCAATAGTTAAATAGAATTACAACCAATAGTTGAAGCGAATTCTATGAAGGTCGGTCTTGTATTACCTCATCTTGGCACTGAGAGGTACAAAAGAGAGTATTGAAAAAATAGCGGTTGGAGCTGAAAATGAAGGCTTTGATTCATTGTGGGTTGCAGAAAGGCTTCTATGGCCGCTAAAACCCCAGACACCATATCCGGCGACGGAAGATGGGACCTTACCCACTTTTTATCAAAGAGTATTAGATCCGTTAGAAACACTTACTTTTGTAGCCGGCAAGACAGAAAGAATAGCATTAGGCACTTCAGTCATTGATATGTTATTCCATAATCCTGTAGTTTTGGCAAAAAGGTTTGTTACACTGGATCTTCTTTCAAATGGTAGAGCGATATGCGGACTTGGTATCGGATGGTCTAAGGATGAATATCAAGCATCGAATATACCTTTTAAAGATAGAGGTAGGAGAGCGGATGAATTTGTACAAGTGTTAAAGAAAATATGGGAAGACGACATTGTAGAGTTCCGTGGCCAGTTCTATAGCATACCATCTTCAAAGATTGGGCCCAAACCGGTGCAGAAGCCTTCAATTCCAATTTATCTAGGTGGCTATGTTCCTAATACGTTCGTTCGTATTGCCAAATATGCTGACGGATGGTTGGGATCTCACGCAGGTCCTATGGATTTTCTAGAGAAAAGTATAGCATCTTTGAATGAACAAGCAGTCCAGGTAAATAGAAATTCAAAAGGGTTTAAAAATACTGTACTAACATTTCCTCAACTAGTAACAAATTCGGGTCCCTCTAGTGATAGTGCTAATGGTGATCAAAAACGAATTCCATTATCTGGAACAATCGATCAAATCGGCCAAGATATTAAGGATATAAAGTCTTTAGGATTCGAACAAATAGTTTTTGCATTCTCAGGATTGGAATTGGACAAAGTAATTGGAAAGGCAAAGGAACTTTCACAGTATGCCAGGTGATGAAATAATGATTAGAAAATAGTTGAGAGAAGGAAACTATGCATCTGGTTAATAATCTAGAGGAAATAGCGCCATGAAAATTATGATTCATCAGCTCAGAGAACAAGATCTCGCGGAAGCAGATCGTATCTTCAGGTTGGCGTTTGGTACTTTCTTCGGACTTCCGGATCCCATGAGTTTCGCTGGGGATGCCGACTACGTAAGAACACGTTATTACGCTGACCCCTCTTCCGCCTATGGAGCAACGATTGTTGATAATAATGGAAGAAGTACGTAGTAATGGTAATGATAGTCGAAAACTCATAGGCTCAAATTTTATCGCTAATTGGGGTAGCGTTGGATTCTTTGGACCACTTACTGTACATCCAGATTATTGGGACAAGGGCGTCGCTAGATCCCTGATGGAACCAACAATGCAACTTTTTTCTGAATGGAATACAAAATATTCTGGTCTCTTCACGTTTGCGCACAGCCCAAAACACTTATCCCTATATCAGAAGTATGGGTTCTGGCCATATTTTCTTACAGCGGTTATGTCAAAGGTAGTTAGTCCGAGTATAGCTAAGAGCGTTAATAACGAGAGCCTACAATGGTCAAAGTATGCGGATGTATCTAATAGGGAGAATGGAGGTGACGAATATTTAGTTAATGATTGCCATAGATTAACAACCGCTATTTACGATGGATTGGACTTAAGAGTTGAAATCATGTCTGTCATTAGGCAAAAGCTTGGAGATATAGTGTTGATTTGGGATCTTGATTCTAGTAATAATACTACTAGTAATAATAGAGACATCGCAGGATTTGCAATATGTCATTGCGGCAAGGGAACGGAGGCTGGTAGTAATACTTGCTACATCAAATTTGCTGCTGTTCGGCCGCCACCAACATCGGATAATGATGCTATATTTGTTGCTGATAACTTTGATAGATTAATTGATGCGTGCACGAGTTTTGCATCACATCAAGGGCTGTCCCGTCTGGTGGCCGGTGTCAACACAAGTCGTCTGCTAGCATATCGAAAGATGTTATCAAAAGGATTTCGTATCGATATGTTAGGTATTACAATGCACAATGGAGTTGATGTCGGCTACAACAGGCCTGATGTATATGCTATTGATGACTGGCGATAAGTAATTCATGGATCTGATTGCAAAATGTGCAAAACACGAAGTTCAACGATGCGTTCATGGGTTCTTCTTGTGCACCTACTGTGATAGGAGAGTTTTTTACATTTTCCATGGTTTTACATTTTGGTTATTATTATTGAGATTTGTATCGATCACATGTTATGTTCTATGTTGTAGCCTGCCCTCTAACCATGTCATATTCCTGTCGCTTCTATCTGTAAGTTCGCTACATAAACAATGATGTGAAAGCCTTATCTTTCCATTCTGTAAGACTGGCTGGTAATTGGGGAGATGGATTTCATGTCCACTAGTTGGTTCGATAATGGTTTAGAACGGTCGTATTGTAATATATGGCTACCCCAGGTGTGAAGTATCTTGATATCATTTGAGGTGAATAAACCTGACTCATTTTACCATCCCTATGCCAGCCGAAGCTCTATGAAAGAAAATCAATAGATTTACTCGATAGCTTTAAGAGGTTGAATTATGAAAATTAGCATATGGCAAATAGCAATTATGATGCAGCTGACATTGGAGAAGGTTCCTCGGCCAGTAGAAAGGACGAGATAATTAAAGGTCTAAATGAAGATCTCGCAAGAGAATACAAGGCAATTATTCAGTATGTGGTCTATAGTTCTACACTAAAGGGTGCGGAATATAGTGATATTGCAGAGCAGCTAAAAAAACACGCTTCGCAAGAGCTTGCACACGCATTAGAAGTAGCTAGACAGATTGACTATCTTGGAGGAGATCCGACTATGAAGGGAAAGGAGGCCGAATATTCACAGGATTCAAAGACAATGTTAGAATTAGATCTTAAAGCTGAGCAAGAAACTATCAAGAACTACAGGGAGAGAATTAGACAGGCAGAACGCTCAGGTGAATTTGCTCTCTCGGAGGCTTTAAGAGATATTATCAGGCAAGAACAAGACCATGAAATTGATTTAAAAGATGCTCTCGGATTGTGATGATTACTAATCAATTTCATCAAGAATTAATTTTGATAGGCCATACCCTTCTTTCTATTACCGCTATCTAGATGATAAAAGCAAGAACAAATTAGGATTGTAATATTTATTCGTCCTTGCATTCAACATCGCAATCTATCCCAACTTGGAGATCAGTCGAAGATAGAGAATACTGTACTCCCCACTGAAGTCATCATTATCATCATACATATTTTTTGTTAAGGATTTCGGGCGGTCAAGCGTCTCCAACTGAATTCTGGATAAACTTTTTCACATAACGAATCCTATTTCCAAAATAGAAAATAACTTGAAAATTACTTCAGCTCTATCAGCTACCATAATCTAAAGATCCTATGATGAGGATGGTCTCTTAGATCAAGAACTATCTGAAGCGCACATATAAATGCCAAAATAGACATCAGAACCACTGGAAGTAAGTACAAGCCTAGAATTGCTAGAGAAACTACAACAATGGCAGAGATAATCCTATACGTGGCCCATTTTTTTCTTGTCTTGGGTTCAACATCAGAATCTTCTACTGCTACGAGATGAAGTATAGCCTGAACTAGTAAACAGCATGATACCGAACCACAAATAAGCCAAAGATCTGAAAAGGGTAACGGGATTTCTTGGTTGCTTGATGCGACTTGTTTTATGCCAATCCCAATTGCCGCAAGCCCAACCACTAGAGGGAAGTGAATATACAGCCAAATATAGTATATTCCTCTTTTACCTTTTTCAGTAGCTGCTCTTATGGCAGAGCCTCCTACGTTGTCAAAGTATATCCACCACAGACTAAATGGAATACTTAGTCCTAGACCTACTGACAAAGTTGAATAAATATCCCATTCATGACCAGCAAGACCAGCAACTACTCCTAATATTGATTCCCCTAGTACGATAATAACAAAAAGTCCCATACGTTCTGGTAAATGGGATATATTCGGTGCGAACTTGATGGCTAATTGGCCAGCTAAAAATGGCGTTATGAAATCTATGGTCAAGCCTATTCCCCATAAAATGAATCGTAAGGGTGGTGGTACAAACGCTGACACTACCCATATTGCAGCGGAAGATGCAAAGCAAATCGAGTACTTTTCTGTCAAGGGTCGCGCAAGGGGAATGCGCCGTCCAATACGAACATACTCTATAACTAAAAGAGATCTAATAGCCGCATATGAAAGGGCAAAACCAGCAGAGGTTTCACCAAGTCCATGTGTAACACTTACAGCCATGGCGGTCTGCTTCCATCATCTGTAGTAAAGTCAATATTCTATGCGCCAGATCGTCAGTGCCAAATCTTGAAGCAAAAAAAGTAGCCCCAATCCATGCGAACCATACAGGAATGAAAAGTGCAATAAAGCTAAGTACGCCTGTCCAAGAAATATCGTGACTTAGATTTTCTGATAATTGCGATACTACTGCTACAAAAACTAGATCATGGAATAGCTCAAGCCATGAAGCATGACGTTCCTTTTCTTCTTTTCGCTCAGCATTACCAGAATTCTTCATTTTTATTGAATATCTAAAAATACTTTTTTGATTCGAATAAGGTATATACCTCTTGCATAAGTCTCTTCGCATGAATATAAAATTAATCAAGTCTAGACCATCCATTCGGTTGGCTGGAACAGCTAGAGAATTTTGGGAGTAGTGATCAAGGCTTAGGCTATTGTGTGAATCCCGACTCTGTTAATTCCTTTAATCTTGATACTCATCCACTAACATTTTTGTTGGCAAACCATCAATCACATGCCAGGTTTCCACCATCTTACTATTTTGAATGCGGTATATACTTATGCCCCTATAGTTGATTATTTTTTCTGCTTGTTGATTGTTTGAGGTTGTTTTTGGTATCAATGTTCCCTTCCAATATGTGCCTACAAGATCCGGATAGGCTGCTGACGCAATCATTTCCTCCACTACATAATTCAAGTCATCTAATCTATCCAAAGAATACTTAAGGTCATTTTTTGCTCCAGCAATTCCTTTTCCAGGAGAGCCCATGTAAGCAGATTGGCCATGGTCGACGTAATCAGAAGATATTATTTCATCAAGTATCGTTTCATTTTTATTATTATATGCTTCAAAATAGCGTTGAATAATTGACTTATTCAATTCAATTTGGGACATTATGTCATTAATATTCACACTGATGAATTCAACCATGTATTATTAAAGTTAGTGGTTACACCTGGAATCCAAGCTCAAAGTTATCTATGATCGCGAGCACTATGAAGAGTAAAGTTCTGTGCAGTACCAGGTTTTATTGAAGTCGACAATGTTATCGCAGGCATAATCACATAATAGGATCGTAGTATATATGCATGATAGTTGTCCCATCCAATCGATATAGTACAAAATAATCAATATGCTGAAAGATAATGTGATATTCGGTCTTTTTTATGCCTCTTGTCTGCTCCAGACTTGGGCCCCACTTGGTATTTTTTTACCGATAACATGTATCTCAATTCTCGCACATACGTCTGAACATCATATCATCACATGCTGAAAATTAGCATTGCTTCTGCTTAGAGCTAGACTTAGAAACTCCGCTCTTTTCAGATGCCTTGACTGTTCAAATATGGCTGGAATAGAAGCCTATATTCCTTTGCAGATCTCTAGTTATTGTAGTAACATTAAAAACTAAAAAACTCCTTGTTCACATTACTACTACTTGTCATTATTATTACTATTATTTCCTTTGAGTGCCCATTTGAATTGTCACTAATTATTGGTGCTTTCTAATTAGTATGCTATCACCCTCAACCTTGACATCGTATGTGGGTTCTGGCTCGTTAGCGGGAGGATTTGTTACCTTGCCTGACCTAACATCAAATTTGGAACCATGCCAAGGACATTCAACTTCATAACCCTCAAGCGAGCCATCTGCAAGGGGGCCACCCTCATGAGTACAAACGTTTCCAATTGCGTAATATTTTCCATCGACGTTAGCAATACATACACTCCCCTCGCCTTCTAGGTCGACTTTCAGCATACTAGATGATTGGACGTCTTTTGTCTCTGCAACTTTTACAAAATCGTTATTCAAATCTTACACCTCTCACATAATTAGAATAGGGGCCAAATGTTATATTGTTTTCTTTAATGCAGAGTAACTGAGTGACTTGCTGAGGTCATCTAATCTGTCGTAATTTCTCTTCTAAGTCATTCTAGATTACTCTATTTTCATGAATAGAGTGTCAATTTTGTCAGTTGGTAGGCAAACAAGATTATGACTGCGTCAGATCCTGACTAGATATTTCCTGTAATCCTTTAAACCATACTGGCCCAATATTAGGATCCCCTTCGTCATCGATAGTACCTAATTGCAATATCAGTCTATTTTCGAGGAATCTATCAACCTCTTCTTTACCCATAGAAGAAGTACCATTAATCGGGCTAATGACTTTCAATTATTCCCCCTTTTTCATATTGTAATTTTTATCCTATCTCCTTCAACCAGGACTTCATAGAGATGTTGATCGTATGTCTTGATAAAAGACATTAGTTGACCCGCATGTTCAAGATATTTTTGCCACGTTTTTGGAAGAGGTTCCATCTGCTGTGATGGTGTTAGAATAGGTTCCTTTACTTTCTTTCCTGTAGTAGCATCAAATCTCGCTCCATGGAAAGGACATGTTACAATACCGTCATTTGAAATACTTCCCATCGAGAGTCGTTCATTCATATGTCCACATCTATCATCAATTGCATAAAATTTACCGCCTATATTCGAAATCACTATTTTTTTTCCTTGCACTTCTACATATTTCATCTTTCCAACAGAGATTTCTTCTACCTTCCCAACTTCAACGAATCGCTGTTTTTGATGTTGTTTTTCGTTGAAATTACCAACATTATTTTCGGAAATCATCTTGTTATTATATTTTACTTGCATTATCTATTAAATATGTTAGTAATACTTCGCAGAGTTAGTATTGTGTGAATTACTTAGCAAATTGCAAATTACTAGCCATTTTTAATACTAACATTAACTTCAAAACTTAGGAAGTGCTCGAGTTTAGTATCTAATCGAGGTGATGTGAATTCGTATTTTAATTATTGGCGCTCTAATCCTTGCCTATCCCAGTTGGCACAGGTTGGAGCCGCCTGATAAGGTACTTTGCAAAAAAGATAGTAAGACATCGTCAGGGGAGTTCGCTTTACGCACTACATCATATGGCAACAAGAATTATCACCCATCCCGGCGTGGTAAAACGCTTCTGATGGTTGAATTGGATATTCCTTAAAGCCCTGAGGCTCGGGATACGCATAGGCATAAAATACTGGTTCATAAAAACGGACAAGATTGGAAAAGATAATTCAATCACTTCGCAGTCAACAACAACAACAACCGCAGGAAGAGGGAACACAGGTCGCAGATCCTATCAAGGACGGTGTAATGTACGGATAGATATTGCAACTGCAAATAACTTAATTGAAAGATGTATCGCCCTTAGACATGTCATGCGAGTTTGTAGGCATTGATCAATTGCTCAAGTGTCGTACACTTCGGCCTATTGCACTATATAATGAATGCAGGAAGAAGGAAACTTGTAAGCTACAGGTTAACATGCCTGCAAACATTAAGCCGATTTTGGTTGCCTACCCTTTATTTTGTATCAGTTGATACATATACTCCATTAATTATGTTAAAAAGCTTTTTAATTAAAGCTAAGATCGGAAGCAGCTTACCAACCTACCAAAGATTTTTGTCAGACGATATATGTTAGAGTATTATCAATATTATTTACACACCGTATTATAAAAGTGAATCTAGAGTGCTAAACCACTTATGTCAAATCAGTTATCAAAAAGAGATTGGACAATGAATACTGGGACATGTCGAATTTGGGCCACTGGTCAACCCTTTAGATTGAGTTTCCGATCAAAATACATTTACTGAGAATTCTTACCCAGCTTGACTTACAATAAAAAGTATTTATCATGGCATAAAGATAAGCATGTATGTATTTGGCTGATATAACTATGCCAATTTATCAATATAAATATCAATATAAATATCAATATGCTTTTCTGGAGGCACATTTTTGGTGTTTAATAGTATTTCGTAAATCAATAATAAAACGAAAATAGAATGAATATGTTTGCTAACGGAAACAAATCTACGATGAATCGAGTCAATATTATTGCATTAGTAATCGGCATGACATTGATAGTTTCTGTTACCATTGGTTTTACAATACATTTCAATGGTCTTGGCCTTAATCAAGCTTGGTCAGTACAACAACAACAAAAAGATAAAGGGCTTGTCGTAGGTGGTGTTCATTCACCAGAATTTCAATCTGAGAAAAACTATACTAATATGAAGAATGCTGTCCAAACCGGAATAACTCATCCTGTAATAACGGGTGGAGAAATGGTAATAACGGGTGGAGAAATGGTAGAAAATCATAATAAAACTACAATGAAGCTTAATGCTACTCAATTCCAGCAAATCGACAAGACACAGTTTATGAAGGCTCCTGAATTTGCTCAAATCAGTGGCTATATAAACACACCTGAGAACAGCCCACTTACACTTTCATCTCTTAAAGGAAAAGTGGTGTTAGTATACATTTGGACTTATACATGCATTAATTCGATTCGTCCAATGCCGTATATCCATGACTGGAATCAAAAATATTCTAATAATGACCTAGTTGTGGTTGGTGTTCATTCACCGGAATTTCAATTCGAGAAAAACTATACTAATGTGAAGGATGCGGTCCAACGGTTTGGAATAAAATATCCTGTAGTACTAGACAGTGATCATGGAACTTGGAACGCATATCGAAATAATTATTGGCCCAGATATTACTTGATTGATGCTCAAGGATATATAAGATATGATCACATTGGTGAAGGTGACTATAATCAAATAGAGAAATCAATTCAGTCTCTATTGGCTGAACGTGCTCGCTTTGATGGGCGCAAACGAAATAAGTTTCAATGCGGAACCTGCCACAGTAATTAACCCAGGAAGTTTGTATTATGTAGATCTAAGACAGAACACAACACCAGAAATTTACATAGGGTATAATACAGCCAGAAATCCACTTGGAAATCCTGAAGGCTTTAAACCGGATCAGACAGTTTCATATTCAATCCCATCAACTACAAATTTTAGTCCTCACATTGCATATCTTCAAGGCAAGTGGAAAAACAATCCTGATAATATGGAATTGAAAAGTGATACTGGGCGCATTGTCTTGACATATTATGGAAAGTCTGTAAACATAATAGCGGGAGGAAAGGGTGGAGGAGTTGTTTCTAATGACGAAGCAGGAGCAGCCACAGCACTAACATCAAACAATTCACTGGGGGAGGACCTATCACCCGATGGTAGTTTTAGAATTGACGGACAAAGGTTGTATAATTTAGCTATACACAACAACTACACTGCTCATAGTATTGTAATTGATGTTAAGGGAAAAGGCTTTCAGTTCTATACCTTTACCTTCGGATAGATAGCGGAGATGATACTAAAGTAGGCTTCTGTCCTCTTAGTTGGAACTTGGATAGACCGTTTTACTTGTTGAAAAATCAAGGTTTGCTTTTCCATAGTAAGTGACATATTATGCGAAAAAATAAGCCTTGTTAAGCGAGTTAAGTTGAAAGTCAACGACAGCGTTAACTGCGCAACCTGAAAAACTTTTTTTACTTTCGATGGGAAATGCTTCATAACAGGTTAAAGACTATGGTTGAAAATAGCAACAATAAGCAAGAATTATTTGACCTAATAGTTATTGGAACGGGTAATGCGGCATCTGTTGCCGCATCCCAATGCAGTTCTGCGGGACCTTATAGGGAAAGTGGCTGTAATTGATTCATTACCCTTTGGAGGTACTTGTGCATTGCGTGGATGTGAACCTAAGAAAGTCTTTGTCGAGGCAGCAAAAGTGATTGATTCAAACAAAAGACATAAAGATAAAGGGATTGTGGGTTCTGAAAAACTGCACATTAAATGGTCTGAACTAATTCGCTTTAAGAGAACTTTTACTGAATCTTATCCAAAGCATAGAGAGGAAGTTTATAAAAAAGCTGGAATTACTGCTTTTCATGGTCATGCGAAATTCATTGGTTCAACCACATTAACCGTAAAGTCTAAAGTAAACGATACTGAAAGTGGAGATACCACTCTTAATGCCAAACATATACTAATAGCAACTGGAGCCAAACCTATGAAGTTGAATATCCCAGGAGAAGAATATGTTATAACAAGCGATCAATTTTTGGAATATACGGGCGAGCGTTTGCCTGACAAAATTGTGTTTGTAGAGGGAGGATATATATCATTTGAGTTCGCACATGTGGCTGCTTGTGCAGGAGCAAAAGTAATCATACTGCATCGTGGCAAGCGACCACTAGAGCACTTTGACCCAGATCTTGTCAACCAGTTGATGCAGAGGAGTAGAGATATGGGAATTGATTTTTATCTAGAGTCAGAAGTGGAAAGAATCAAGAGATCATCTGATGACCTTTATTCAGTGCAAATTTCTATTATTTCTCCTAACTCAAACTCACAACCAAGCTCAAATGTATTAGAGGCTAATATGGTAGTTCATGGTGCAGGTAGGCAGGCGAATGTTGATGAACTAGATCTTGCGTCAGCAGGAATTGAGTATACTAGCCGCGGTATTAGGGTAAATGAATATTTACAAAGTGTTTCGAATCACTCCGTTTATGCAGCGGGTGATGAGCGGCTAGTGATGGCTTTCCGTTGACTCCAACAGCAACGTATGACGGAAGCATAGCGGCAACCAATCTAATTAATGGAAATACTGTCAGGGTTGCCTAGTATAGATGTATTCTTTTCGGTAATCTAATGACACGGGGATCCTTCAAGTAAGGAAACTCTCCTTTTGAAATCTGGATCCAATATTATTGACGAATTGAAATTTTTTAAGTATTGGATATCAATTCTGATCTTAGGATTCTTTTCATACCATTTATCTCGTTGCAACTATTGTAGGGAAGAGTGGTCCGAATATTGGATTAGTTACAGGTACATATTTTCTTCAATAATAAACCGGCATCAACAGAAACGCTCGATAGCATAACTTAACAGAAGTTCCTTGGTCAAAGAATAGTGAGGGAATCCGTATTTTCCATTTATGCATATAAACTTACGAAGAACGGGTTCAAGAAGAGTTAGTACACGAAGACTTAATTCATCATGAAAATTGGAAAGGTGAAAATTTAATATTGCAGGATGAAATAGATTAAACCATTGTTAATTGCAACAATTATCCTGTTCTCTAATCTAAATTGCTGCGGCAGGGAAAACCATATAACTTTTAGTCCCTTTCTATTTATATGAGAGGTGTCAGAAGTGAATAACAATTTTGTAAAGGTTGCTGAAACAAAAGACATTCAACCATCTACCATGAAAGCAGTTGATTCAGCTAGTGAAAAAGTTTGTATCGTTAATATCGAAGGAAATTATTATGCCATAGGAAATGTATGCACTCATGTTGGTGGGCCCTTGAATGAAGGGACCCTTGAAGGATACGAAGTTGAGTGTCCTTGGCATGGTTCCAAATTTGATGTTAGGACAGGCGAACCAACCAAGCCTCCTGCAAGGCAAGCAGTTCCAAAATATGAAGTAAAGGTAGAAGACAATAACATACTACTGAGAAAGCAATAATGATGAGAGATAATGCAAACGAGCTACACGACGGAAGGAGTATCAGTGAAAAGTAGAAACAAGACGAGTAAAGGTGTTTTTGGAATACATCATGTTACTGCGATAACTAGCAATCCCCAGAAAAACATAGATTTCTACACCGGTGACTTGGGACTTAGGTTAGTAAAATTAACAGTAAATCAAGATGACCCAACTGCGTACCATCTTTATTATGGCGACGAACTAGGACGTCCAGGTACAATTCTTACTTTCTTCCACTGGCCAAATATTCCTAGAGGTCGCCGAGGAACCAGCCAAGTAATTGCTACAGCTTTTCTGATACCTGAGAATTCAATAAACTATTGGACAGATAGATTCGAAAGCAAACAGATAGAGTTTCAAGGGCCGTCCAAGCGTTTTGATGATGAACAAGTAATAACGCTATATGATCCTGATGGGTTGGAATTAGAACTTATAGCGCATAAATCTGCAGAAGATAGAAGTGATAACATATGGAAAGAGGGTCCCATACCGATTGAACATGCTATTAGAGGCTTTTATTCTGCAACTCTGTCGGAAGAAGGATACGAACGTACTGCTTCTGTTTTGACTGATGAATTGGGATTTTTCCCTACACGTCAGGACGGTAGCCGCTTCCGTTATGAGATTCCTATTACAGAGAAGATATCTTCATCTATAGGCAAGGAAGAAGTAGGAGTTGGAGGAGCCAGGATTGTAGATGTTCTCTGTCTGCCTTATACACAACAGGCGCTTATAGGTATTGGATCAGTCCATCATATAGCATTTCGTACTCCGACTAATGAACAACAAATGATCCTACGCCAAAATATAGTAAAAGCTCGATTAAATGCTACTCCTGTAATAGATCGATTCTATTTTCATTCCGTCTATTTCCGTGAGCCTGGGGGAGTCCTTTTCGAAATTGCTACTAACCCTCCTGGATTTGCTGTTGATGAAAAGGTCGAAATGCTAGGCACACGTCTGGTTCTTCCTCCGTGGCTTGAATCTATGCGAAGCGATCTAGAGAAAATTTTGCCTCCTGTAAACTTCCCAAAAAGACAATTGAGGAACCAATAATTATGTTAGTGATTATGATGGTTTCTCTTTTTCTAGTAGGATCAAGAAAAGAACTTGAACAATAAAAGCCAACTTGGATTCATTCATACATTTATCCCTTCAGATAGTAGTAGGACGGATGACGATTCGTTAAACTTATTATTGTTACATGGGACCGGAGGAGATGAAAATGATCTAATTTCCATAGCCAGGATGTTAGAAATTACGAATGCTTCAATTCTTAGCCCTCGTGGTAAGGTGCTAGAAAATGGTATGCCACGTTTCTTTCGTAGGTTGGCTGAAGGCGTTTTTGATATAGAGGATTTAAGATTTCGTACAAATGAATTAGCTGATTTTGTGCAGAAAGCATCAAAAACGTATACATTTGATTTGAATCGAACAATAGCTATAGGGTATTCTAATGGGGCTAATATAGCGGCAAGTATGCTCTTACTTCGTCCAGAGATTTTGTCTGGTGCTATTCTTTTTAGACCTATGATTCCTCTTGTTCCGGATACCTTGCCTAATTTATCGAGTAAGTATGTTCTCATATCCGCTGGTTTAAATGATCCCATAGTTCAGAGATACCAGACCGAGGATCTTTTTGAACTTCTAAAGAAAGTTGAAGCTAAAGTGTCAATTCAATGGCAGAATAGTGGACATGAACTGACCCAGAGAGATATAAAAGCCGCTAAGGATTGGGTGACGACAACATTATCGTAGCAATCATATTCATTATAATTCAGCATAAAATTGATGCACAAAAAATCGCATGTCAAGTTAAGGATTCTCTAGGCCAACTCTAAAAGAATTCTTCCGTCTCTATCACTTGCAAACAACGATTGTAGTGCTTCTTTAACACTTTCAAGTTTAAACCTTTTCCATACTCTAACTTTTAATTCCTTGGAGTTAGCAATAAGTTCGTGCATGTCCTTTCTAGTCCCACCAGTTGAACCTATTAGTTTAATCTGTTTTGTATAGAGAGACTGAACATTCAATTTAACATCTGCCCCAGTTAAACCACCGAATGTAACCCATCTTCCATTAATACCAACACAAGCAAAACTGTTATCCCATGTTCCAACACCAAGAGAATTGAGAACAACATCTGCCATTCTACCTTCGGTTATTTCTTTTACTTGCTCTGGTACTTTGGCATAATCACTTATAACGTAGTCTGCTCCATAATCATTTTTTATCCAACTATCCTTGGAAACTGCAATAACCTTTGCCCCCATCTTTTTTCCTAGTTGTACTGCTATCATTCCTGTATTACCCGATGCCCCAAATACAAGAAGATATTCATTTATTCTTAGTGAGGCTTCTTTTAAGGCATGATATGGTGTTAATGAAGTCACAGGTAAGCTTGCAGCTATGTCCCAATCCAAATCGTCGGATATCTTAAATACATTTCTCTCAGGTACCGCTATATATTCTGCAAAACCTCCATTCGTGATTGCACCAATCAATCCACCATTTCTGCAAATCATATCAAGACCATTAAGGCACATATCACATGTTCCATCGAAGACCTTATTATGTACAATCACTCTATCTCCTTTCTTAATTCGACCATTATCTACATGTTGTCCAATCTGTTCTACTATACCACTTGACTCTGCTCCCGGTATATGTGGAATAGGTTCTATTTTTGGTAATGCGCCAGAAACTACGAAATGATCTATCGGATTTATCCCTGCTACTTTGACCTTAATCAGTACACTGTGGTCATCTATTTTTGGTATTTCTATATTATCAATGATTGTTAAATTCTCTAAACCAGGCTTCTCAAAAATTGCCGCCTTCATCTGTCAAACAGCCATCGGCACTTCTCCGATTTAACTTTTATCCATTATGTATTATCTATTTAGACGCAGAAGCATTCTTAGGACTCTATAACTAGTAATAAACAAAACAAGAGGATAGTTTAATTTAAATGTGGTCGGTGGAGGGAAATCTTAACGTCCTTCCACCAATTGAATTTTCGTCATTTACTTTCCTTTTGTTGCGTTCAGGAGTAGTTGACTTTCTTGTGGATATAGAATGAATTAGAGAAGACTCTGGGATTTTTAAGATGACTTTGATCATGTCTTAAATCTGGATTCTCTATAGGAGAGCAATACTTAACAATAAGCTTCAAAATACATAACCATACAATGTCAAATGAATTCGATAATTCAGATGTAATAATTATTGGAGGAGGGCTTGCAGGCCTTACTCGTCTCTGCTTGCACGTTCTGGGAACTGAATTGTAAAGTGGATTAAGGGAGTCTATCCAGTTGATTATTTCATGTAAATCTCCTCATACATAATAAGCGAGTTTCCATGCTGTTTTCTAAACAAGATTGAGGCTTTTCAAGAATTCAGAGTATAGACTTTATAAGGCTTGTCAGTCCCATAATTGATATACTTCCATCGTCCTTCAGAGATCGACAGCTCCTGAAATTCTCTCTGCAATTTGCGGTCTAATGAATTATATACATTCTCTCCTACGGAGACTTTATTAGCACCTGTAAGAGAAGTTATCTTTGATGCCACATTCATGCTATATCCCAGTATGTCAATAGGCGAGAGCTGTTCATAACCAAACTGAACAATTGCGTTTTCTCCTGCATCTATACCGATCTTGGGAAAGAGCTCAGGATACCTGTATATTTTGTGCAATATTTCATTAATCTCTTCCTTGACCGCATTGATCATCGATTTCCCACATTCAACTGAAATGGATGAGGCATCATATTTGTCCTTCTTATTAAGATGGCATGGGAAAAATGAGATTACCCCATCACCTGCATATTTCAGGACATATCCACCATGACTATCTATAACATGTGACATTTGATGGGCGAAAGCTCTAATTATTGTGACAAGGTTATCTATGGGTAGGGTCATGCTCATTTTCGTTGAGCCAACGAGATCGGCGTATATGATAATGAGAGGAATCTTAGAACCGATATGTTTAAGAAGAAAGTCTTGACCACGTCTTACTGAAGTATTAATTATTTTCGGCCATAGGTTATCTAGTATTAAAGGAGTATGTATTTTGTACCAATATACCATTGATTCTTCTTCCTGCATACTCCTTTCAAGTAGAGAGATATTCTCATGTTTTCGTGGCATATCCATCTCTTGCATTCTCCTGATCAGTGAATCGTAAGCCATCAATTCATCATGTTCTATTGCGAAGTCTCGCCTAATTTGCACTAATTCATATTCTTCTGGCATAGAGTCTGTTAGACCGTTATCCTCTGTTTTTGATTTTACTTTCCTTGGAAGATTATTTCCATCCGGCAGCGTGGTAGATACGAATGATCGCGATAAATCTGCCTTAACATCAGTTGGCTTTTCTCCCAATCGTATAATTATTTTTCCAAGCCTGCTTTTTTGAATATTTGTTTCTTTCAAGTGCTGTTTTAGTCTTTGTTTTACTTCTTGTATTGGGGTCTGATCCATTCTTGATATTATTCTATTTACTGACGCATTTTCAGTAGATAATGCTTCATTTAGTTTGTCAATTAGCTCTGAAAGTAATTGCATCTTATTATCATGGGCATTACTATAATACAAATACTTTTCATGTTTTACTATCTTATTTAAGATTGTTTCTCAAAGAGTCAGCAAGTTAGACATATTGATAGGGATTCGTTTTCTACAATAGATACTCAACCTACTCGATATCCCTACCTCAGTTTGTCTGACTTCTCATTGAATATCTCTTTGCCCATGAAATGTCTTTCCAAGGTTACAAAAATAAGAATTCCGGCAAGAACCATTGTATATGCTTGAGCTAATATGCTATTGTTGATCATGAATCATCCACTAACTTGAAATCTCCTCCTAAAGATTTTTTAGGTAGAAGCAATGTAAGTTCGGCGGTAAGATTACCTCCTACACTATCCCCGACTACTTCCATCCATCCAAGACGGCTCTACATTGATGGATTTGCAATTTCGTAGCAGGGTACGCCTGTTCCGGCGCAATAGGATATTTTGCTTCAGGAGATAGGATATAATATGCGTAATATATGTATTGACTAGCTCTACTAACTATATATACTATATATACTATAAATACTAACTATATATGCTAGATGCAGTCATTGTTATCGTATAAATGACAAAAATGAAACCTTTTGGTTTATTGTGTCTGAGTATAATTCTACTTCTGAGCTTTATGTCATTGACATCTTCCGGCTCCGCCACACCAGAGAATAAAACATTAATGCAACCTCAAGAAGTACAGGATATGGCAACAAACGCTACGAATATCGTTTTAGTCCATGGTTTATGGGCTGATGGATCTTCATGGAGCAAAGTAATTCCTATTCTACAGAACGCAGGTCACAAAGTTATTGCAGTGCAACTTCCTGCCCATTCTCTGGCAGATGATGTGGAAACTATAAAGCGTGCAATTGAGCTGAGCTGGCGGACCAACAATACTTGTGGGACACTCATTCGGTGGATTCGAAATCACTAATGCCGCATATAATAATCAAAATGTAACAGGGCTTGTCTACGTTGCGGCCTTTGCTCCTGATGAGGGTGAATCTACCGAGAATTTCGTCGATGTTTCAAAATTTCCTCCAGGATTATTGGTTCCTGATAGTGGAGGATTTTTCTACCTAAACCCTGAGATGTTCCACGAAGCGTTTATTCAGGATGCAAATGCGACTGAAGCTGAAATTTTGGCCGCCGTAGCAAAAGCCAGCTCATCAATCACTTATACCCGAAAAATCTGGCCCTCCTGCTTGGAAGGAACTTCCCACATGGTTTGCGGTGTCTGAGAACGACCACATTATCCCTCCTGATGCACAACGTAATTTCGCAGAACGAATGAATGCTACTACTATATCTCTTAACTCTAGCCATGCATCGCTTGTAACACACCCAGATGAGATCGCCGAATTAATCCTAAATGCAACCAAAGGGGTGACAAAGTAGCATTAGCACAATCATTACCAAGGACGGGACTGAAATCTACTATAAGGACTGGGGCAAAGGTCCCGTCGTAACTTTTTCGCACGGCTGGCCTCTGAGCGCAGACGCTTGGGATGGCCAAATGCTGTTCCTTGTGCAAAATGGCTTTCGCGTAGTTGCTCACGACCGTCGCGGTCATGGCCGGTCAAGTCAGGCTTCTTCGCGGAATGACATGGATGGCTATGCAGATGATCTTGCAGCCGTGATCGAAGCGCTTGATCTCAACGATGCAACGCTTGTGGGGCACTCCACTGGCGGAGGTGAAGTCGCCCGCTATATCGGTCGCCATGGTACAGAAGCGAGTTGCCAAGGCTGTTCTGATCGCGGCTATACCCCGATCATGGTTAAGTCCGATACCAATCCGGAGGGTCTACCGATAGAAGTGTTTGATGACATGCGTTCGAGTCTTGTCAAGGATCACTCGCAATTCTATAAGGATCTTGCAATGGCGTTCTATGGTGCCAACAGAGAAGGTGCCAAGGTCTCCAAGGGAATCCTGGATCAGTTCTGGCTTTGGAGTATGCAAGCCGGCCTCAAGAATGCCTATGAAAGCATCAAGGCCTTTTCCGAGACTGATTTCACCGAAGATCTCAAGAAATTCGATGTCCCAACTTTGGTTATGCATGGTGAGGACGACCAGATCGTTCCCGTCAAAGATGCAGCTAAGAAATCAGCCAAGCTCATCAAAGGCGCGAAGGAAATCTACTATCCTGGTGCGCCTCATGGCCTCACTGCCACACTTCAGGATCAGGTCAACGCCGACCTGTTGTCCTTCCTAAAGTCCTAGATGTTTTGTTCCTTCGTATGGGACTTTAACGCTTGTATGGGAAAAGCTATAATGACACTAGTTTTAGAATATCCAATACCCCTTATTGCATTTTCCGCAGGTATGGGACCATTTTTCCATATGTTAGCATTTCTATCTTCTGCAGAACTATGTGCTACGAGCTCCAGTTCTAACCCATCAGGATCGTGAAAAGTAATTACTTGCTCGTCATGAACCTTTTGTACGGTCCTTTATACTCTATCTGTCTATTCTTGAATCTATCTATCCAATAGTTTATAGAATTCTCAGGTATCAGAAAAGATGCGGCTATGACCTTGCTGGTTCCTCGGTGTCCTTTAGGAATATTTGGCCAGTGGAAAAATGTTAGAATAGTACCCGGACGTCCTAACTCGTCACCGTAATAAGGATGGTATACCGTGTGGTCATCTTGATTTACTGTTAGTTTTACTAGTCTTAGTCCCAAATCACCAGTGTAGAAATCTAGTTCTTCTGTGGATTGCTTGTTATTGCTGTAACATGATGTTCAGCTCCCTCTTTAGCAAGAGCAATAGCGGTTGCTCTACCGATTCCTGAGCTGCCACCCGTCACGATCGCTATTTTCTGATCTGTCATACTTTCATTATAAGAAACTAGTATTATTTATCGCTGGTGGGACTAATACTCCAGATTATGGACAAAGAGATCAGAATACTGACTAGTATTAATATCAATAGCATACTTCGGATAAATTATATGACATATGAAAACACGCTTGAAAACTATCACAGACGACCAGGAGTAAATTTGTACTGGTTGTTGACCGTCTCTATCAGTCGGTATTCATTCTAGATATATTTTGAATTAACGTCATGGTGTATGAATTAGGTGGGTAAACGACCATGAAGAGACCTCATGGCCGCCCACCAAAAATGACTATGGTTTCTCTCAGCAAGATAAATGGAGATTAACTTTAAGTCCGTTTCGTCTTTAGTCTATATAGTGCTGTTTGTACTACAGAATCTAAAGAGAAATTAAGTTAAAGTACATTTGTCTGAGTGATTGTGTAATCCACTAAGTCTCATGGGCACGACATACATTACTTGGCTTTCAGGGTCGCAATACCCTGGTTTCCGTGCATTTATTTCAACATATACTCAAGTGCTTCGATTGGACTGGCATGGACACGTTAAGATAAGCATGTCTTATCATGTAGTATAATAGTTTATGTAGTTCTATATGCGTCTAACTTCCGAGTGTCAACAATAAACCCCGTAATTTTCAATTCGACTTTATCGTGCAGATATTGTCACCGAACTATCACGACCGTCATTAATGAATGTCTCACAGTTTCCGAAAGCAAGTATTCCTTCAGGATTAGTACATGCAAATACCGAGTTTCCTTGATTTTGTGGGATGTTAAATGTGCGTCATACTCTGGACATCGAAGCAGCAATACTTACTCAAGAAAGAGGTCAAGAAATGTTAGCTTGGTCTACAACTACGATGATTGGAAGAAGTATGGGTATTGATGTTGCATGGGGAGATACCTCAAAGTTTGCTATTTCTATTACCCAATACAGAAACAAGGTAGAAAGTATTCTATGCAGAGAGCTTTGACAAGCCACAGATGGACCAAATAATAAATCATATACTACAACTGAAGCAGAAACACCATATTACGAAGTTGTACGTAGACGGGGCAAATCCTGAAGTCATTAGGGAGCTAAAGAGAAGGATGGTTGGCTTATTAATCATTATATCCCGCATAGATATATACTACAACAGTTAACTTGATATACAAATGAGTCAGGAGAGACCGTGAAGCTTGAGAGATGGTATCAATCTAACAGCAAAACCGACCGGTACAGGTTGTGTTGACTGCTTAGGAACGGGCGGCTGGTGGCTACACCTCCGCAGATGCGCTGAATGTGGGCGAATTGGCTGCTTGCGATAACTCGCCAAACCAACATGCCTCAAAACACAATACGAGCACAGGCCATCCCATTATCACGAGCTTCGAGCACGGGGAGAATTGGTTCTACGATTACCGCACACAAGATTTCTTTACCGGGCCTAAGCTACCAGACCCCCACGCCCATCCCTTGGACCAACCCGTGCCTGGACCGGCTGGGCGGGTGCCCGCAGAATGGCAATCGCTCCTTCACGAATAAAGTGCAAGTTGGTATATCATAAGAAAAGATAGAGTAGTAGTCTACATTGGTCTTATAATTACGCCATAATGGGGGGTTACAGTATTAGAGCAGGCTATGGATCGAAAACTTCTACTGTAGTTGAATAGATTACTTGACGAAAGCCTATTTGGAAGGTCCAGAGAATCTTTTGATGGTGAGTAAATACAATTAAGGTGGTCAAAATATCGATAGTAGTGCTAATTGTAATCAAGGGTTGGATGTTTATATTTTTTTTTATTTTTTTTTATTTTTAAATAAAAATAAATAAAATCCAATCCTGTAAATAGTAGATATCGTTAAATGAATACAATATGAAGACTGCAAGAATTGTTAACAACAATTTTAGATATCATACCCTATGATATGGTTCTCATTCTAATATGCTTGACGTATTGTTAAATCGTATGAATTGCTGTAGGGTACTATGGTTGGATCGAATCGATCGAGGGAACAAAATAAGGAAAAAGAATCGAACTTCTACTTGAAATGTAATCATAAATAGAATCTATCTATCTATTGCCGTGATTGTTGTCTAATTGATGAAATTATTGAGCTCAGGCGTTATGGCAAACTATGAATCACATGTGTTCTGAAATATACGAACTCGTCATAGTTCTCACATATCAGTGAAAACCTAGACATTAGTAAACAACAATTGAAATCCAGATTCAAACCAACAACCATTCGAAAAAGTGGTTTATGGTGCGTTGTAAAAAAATTAAGAGGGTTGTTGTAACTGATTTGAGTTAGTCTATGGCCTAGGTATCGAGCTAGGGTTATCAGGGATACATACATCTAGCCCCGTGAGAACCCGTTTGATTCTCGATTGGGCTTCCTGGTCTCCCCGGGAAGTGATCGTTACCTATTATTGGAAATCCTTCAACTATGAAAGGTGATCGCCGTTGCTGGTTGTTCCAGGGCCATCATGCGGACGAATCGTGTATTATTACTGATTCACACGTACAACTTACCCCGGTGTTAAATTGGCGGACGACTACCCAAAAAAAGTGAAATTAGTTTGAAAACCAAATATAGCCTTTTATATTTGTGGATTTAAACTGATCATGAAGATTGGTAGGGCTAAAATTGAGTGCAGATGCGATAGAAGGCATGAATCCTCAACTCTCAATATGGTTAAATCATGAATATAGGATTTTGAACCTAGTTTATACAAAATCAGCATTTTTGGATGAAGTATTATAAAAGTTTTATATGTAAATCACCATTTCTGAAAAAAATATAACTTGTATAAAATGGTTGATTAACGGTATCAATTAAGCGAGATCATCAAGGAAGATAAGCAAAGCAGATGTAAGTATCTGTGTACAAGAATTGAAAAAAGAAAGAAATGTATCAATAGAAAATATATTCGAAGCGTTATCGGACAACAAAGCATTAGTTTTGTTCAATACTATCGCAATTACTACAGATGTCGACAATGGTGGTAATAATAGTCAAATTCAAATTCGAAAGTTGGGACTCACAACAAGACAATACTACTCTAGAATAACAAGGTTAACAGAAACTGGTCTAATTAGAAGACAATGTGGCCGATATTCTCTAACTCTATTAGGTAAGATGATTTATGATATTCATATTACAGCATCCAGAGTTCTGAGTTACCACTGGAAACTCAAGGCAATAGAATCTATCCAGATGTCAAATCCTGTAGGCGGTACCAGAGGAAGAATTCTCTAAATTAGTTGATGCACTGATAGATGACAACAAAATAAAGAATATGGTTGCAAAAGCAATTTACCCCCAACTGACAAACAATGAAAAGTATCCAAGACAACAACAACAAGAAGAAGAACCGCAATCAATCAAAGTACAAGCAGGTACAATGCGGCACCTCCACGGGGAGGTCTAATTTACAGAATCTGGCAACATATTGCGGACACCATTATGTTGACTTGCGAATATAAACCTCCTCGAACATAGGGCCTACGTTGTTTTGCTTACTTAAAAGAAGCAAAATCATAATGTCTTTTTATGAGTTATTTTCATTATTTTAACTGTGGGCAATGTGTGCGTTAGTATCTAGAAAGGATACTTAGTCCTCTTTTTGCACTCTCAACTGATTCCATTTACAAGGATATGTTCAGGATACAGTTTCCGATTATTTGCTCGAATTATACTTTACTAAGTACTGAAACATCACTCTAATGTTGGTACTTTCTATAATTTGTCACTCTACGAAGTTAATCAAGTATTATTAGTACAAGCAGTCACTAAGAAGGGAGAAGGAGCGCCTACAACTTTTAAATTCTGTAGGCAGTACTTCTCTATCTTTGAAATTCATGCCTGTAAATGCAGACAGGGAGGGACCACTATCTATGCATTAAGATTTAAATTGCCTACTAAAACTTGGAACATCATGATAGCATCCAACATAGAAAATCATGGCATCATGCTAATAATTACTGGAATTGTATTTGCTTCTGTACTCTATCCAGAGGATACAAAGGCCTCTATATTGGGTGGAATAGATGAACCAACTGGGTATGCTTATGGTGACGTGTTCAATGCAGAGGAGGAAAATGCAACATTCACTTCAGAATTAAATCAAACAGCAAAAGAAAATAATACTAGAACCCAAAAGTAAGCGCTCATTGTCTCCTTGTTACTAGTTCTAGTATGCCTCATTCCAACTACACGATCTATTGCGATTAAGAAGTTAAACTTTGAATTCAGTAGTATCTACACACAAGTCCTTTTCATAGATAGGCGACCACCAACTTTAGCGGCCATTCTTCCTTGTAAGTCGTCAAGAGTCATTTTAAGACGTGGATCCGAGTCTTGATCACGTAAACTAGTATCAAATTTATCATGGATTGACTTAACCTCAGCAATATGGGAATTAATTATGGAAGTCATTCTTCTTATTTAGTGATACACAATGTCCTGCGTTATGACTTCACTGCAAACATCAGCTCGGAGTAGAAATCTGATGTCGTGTCCAATAGATCTTCGTAGGCATCTATCTGTTGAGATGACAACGAGTACCTATTTAGAACTCTAACTTAGCTTAGCTCTTACTATATTTGATCTCAGATTGTTAGAATTCATGTTCCACATAATTTGCGAGGTGTAAATTCATTCCAGATTATTTTCACTTAGAGATTTACACTCTATATTACCGATATAACGTGTCCGTTACTGGTATGCTCCTTTAACTTAACAAACTTTATAATCGACACGGGTGAAAAATCGGGTGAAAACCGACTGCCTGCTGAATTCGGGTCACGGCGTGTTGAATTAGGGGTATGCTACAATTCTGCGAGTAGACAAACCAAGAATGACAATTTCATCAAAGATTACAAGCAAGCTTTTCGTATGATAGAATGTGACCATGATTGACGCAAGACGCCTGGTATTCAGAACAAAATCGATATTCCAGCCACTCAGTCGGCGGGAGGCAATCATGAACAGTACCCACCTTCCGCTTCTCGTCATCCTAGTCGTCGTCTTGGCGCAGCACGCGAGCATCTTCATATCGTCGGGAGGTAGTTCTGATGGAGGGTACCATGGCACAGGTTAACTGGTACATCGAAGGGGCCGAGTTCAGCAATTGCAACTGCGACTACGCCTGTCCTTGTCAGTTCGAGTCACGCCACCCCACTCACGGAGACTGTCGCGGCTTCGCGGGCGTTCGCATCGATAAGGGCCACTTTGGAGACGTGGCGCTCGATGGCCTCGGCGCAGCCCTTCTCTACGCCTGGCCGGGACCGATCTACGAGGGCAACGGTGAGATTCAGGCCGTCATCGATGAGCGGGCGGACGGCAAGCAACGAGACGCTCTTGCTACCGTCCTGTACGGTGGCGAGACCAACGAGGGGGCGACCCATTGGTGGGTCTATCGGATGATGTCAAGCACCGTCCATCCCCCGCTTTTCAAACACATCGAGTTTGACGTGAATATCGAGCGCCGAAAAGCACGCATCGTGATCCCCGACGTGCTCGAGTCCACCGCCCGTCCGATCCGAAGCCCTGCGACGGGGGCTGAGCATCGCGTCCGCATCAACCTCCCAAATGGGATCGAGTTCGACCTCGCGGAGATCGGCAGCGGTACCACCAAGACGATGGCCTCAATTGCCCTCGACCTCAAGGACACCTATTTTCATTTTACTGTTCTGCGACAGTCGGGCAAGGGGGTGGTCCGCTCACGATAGAATCCAACCGTCTCCAACTCCAGTTCAAAAATAAAACTATTATCTTATCAAGTTCTTTCATTTAACCAAGAACTTGCAGTATTATATAGGGTGTTCTGGATGGTCTTATTCATCTTGGCAAGGACCATTCTATCCAAAGAGTATTGAAAATTCTAAATGGTTAAAATATTATTCGAAGGTCTTTAATTATGTTGAAATAGACTCATCATTCTATAGAATTCCGAATGAATTCATGGTCAAGAATTGGTATAATCGGACCCCTGAAAACTTTCGATTCACTGCAAAATTCCCTAAAATTATAACACACGACAAAAGACTGTCAGATTTCGATGGGGATCAACTACGTTATTTCTTTAACTCTATCTCCGAATTAAAGGAAAAATTACTGGCATTACTAATTCAGTTACCACCCTCAATAGATATTGTTGAAGGTCTTGATGCTCTCAGAAATATCCTTCCTTATCTTGATAAAGGTTTCAGATATGCAGTAGAAGTAAGACATAGATCATGGTTTCAGGATCTTGCATACAATTTCTTCAGGAACAATCAGATGTGTCTTGTCTGGAGTCAACTCGCAGATATTCGAACACCTCCAATAGTTACTTCGGATTTTATTTATGTTAGGTTAATTGGAGATAGAAGTATACAGGAAAAAGATTTTGGGCGAATCCAAATTGACAGGATTAAGGAAATGAAGAAAGTTGCGCGCAACTTCACAGATGATACCGATCGAGGAAATATGTCTGGTGTAAAATTTTCAATCGTCGCCGCGAATAATCATTACGCCGGCTTTGGTCCTGGCACAGTAAACATATTCAGACAATTAATAGGCATGCAGGAGGTGAAATGGGGGGATGAATTTATCACAACTAATGATCTGGAAAAGGGCAATCACGAAGGTGTGAACAGACGCCGCACTATTAAGACTAAACAAACGAGTATGTCTGACTTTCTAAACTGAATATTAAGAGGACACTGTTATTGATGACAACGTAACCAATGATGGTGATTTTGAGGAGGAGGAAGAATTTAGTGAAGGCAATGACCTTGTTTCCAGATGAAACAAGTTATTTTTGAACCCTAGCAAGCCTTAATGGGATTCTTCTTGTTTGAAACATGAGCTTTTTCTATCATGTTGATCTTCAGTAAAGTAAAGAATGAAATTATGCTGCAATTGCTGTGTACCTCATGATAGTTCACATTCCATGTCGAGTTATTTCTTGTGGAAAGTGTTTCTTATTGATATTTGCTTGGAAGTAGTAGGCAGACACCATTAAACCCCCACCATGGTATATATCGGAGATATTGGCAGCTGTAGTTGCCTTAAAATTCTGGATCGGATATCGCCGCCAAAAGAAGTCCTGGAAGATCAACTCAGAATATCACTTGATATCTAATTGAAGATGAGGAAATAGACAGGTCGAAAATAATTAGGCGTTACAGTAGAAGGGTTGCAAAAATCTGGCGAGACATGAATATTGATGGACACGAGGTAACCTCTGAGCAATCTCTACTACAGGTAGTCATGTGAAGACAACTAAACTGTATCAATTCATTTATTCTTGTAGAGGAGAGTGTCGTCAAAATCTGTTGATATGTCTCCATTTTATAAGGCATCATTCTCTCTATCTATCACCGAATCCCAGGTTGACAATAACCTTTTATTGTTAGATCTCTAATAATCATCATAATCAGTTCTTGTTGCCCGCTCCTTCTCTTCCACTTTTTTGAAATACCTAATATCGTCCTCCAACTCTTTTGTCGGGTTGGAAGAGTTTTCCGAGCGAACCTTATCATTTTCTTCCATCATTCTGTCTACAAGATGTACTCGCCATGCCTTGTAGAAGTGTAGGGCCTGCGATTCTTTAAGGTCAGGGACAGGTACAAATCGAGATGCGTCTATTTTTCCGTCGTTGATTTCATTTTCGATAAATTGGATGCACTTTGATACCATCATGGTGTCAATTTCTCTCCATTCCATTTCATTATCTTTCCTTTCTCTAAAAAGTTCTAGTCATCCTGTATTAATCTATTGATGGTTACATTATCGGAAGGGAACCATTTAAGTCATGAGTGGTAGTCGAGTAAAGTCTACATATGATACTTTTTAATCGCATTGATTGCGATATTTACAGTGTCTTTTCAGATACACAAAGTTGATTCAACACTCTTTATTCGATATTCTAATAGGACAACGGATCCAGCTGTTTCAGACGTTTGTCACATATTCTCGAACTTTTTCAATGCCGCATGTATTTCCTCAGCAATGTCCTTGGAAACAATCGCCTCTAGTATGGCACGGTTCCTCTCCTCTCATAAATTGATTGCCGTGAATCTCGGATTTTTCGTTATTGTAAGAGAAGAAAAGGAATTGCAAGATCTATCATTTCTTGTGGTGAAAAATCGCTATGATCACAACCGCATAATATCACCAGGCCTATTTGCATGCTGGGATTAAATCCTATTATGCTAGTATATCCGTCGATTGAACCGGTATGTGAAATAACCTCTTTCCCAAAATCCGTCGTCACTGTCCACCCTAAACCTATGTAGTCTTTAAGCGATTTATAATTAGAAGATTGTCCAAACGAGTGTCTTATTTGGTGGGTTTCATGCATTGCGTCATTAATTTTAGTTTCTATCAATCCCATGTTTGCTGACAGATACTTTAGCAAGTCATTGGTTGTAGAATACATTGCGCCCGCCGACTGAATTGTTTCTGGTATAAACTCCAGATTGATTTCTTTGCCTGCGATATGGCCTTTAGCAAATCTAGATTTGATATCCTCAGGAACTGATATTCCTGTTGCATTCATACGCATACCGGTACTATCCATGGCAAGAACATCAAGAATTCTATCCTTTACTAGTTGATCAAATGAAACACCGGCCCTTAGAGATAAAATATGACCTAAAAGACCCATCCCTATGTCAGAGTAATTTGCTTTAGTCCCGGGTTCATTTGATAGAGTTGCATTTGAAAGAAAGTCATAGACCTGTTGAGTGGTGTAACTGTTGTTTCTAATCCAGCCCACTGGGAAATCGGGCAAACCTGAAGTGTGAGTTGCCAAATCCTCAAGTGTTATTTTGTGTCCAGTGTAAGAGGGGACCGTTACATTGTCGGTTGGAAGATATTTTTCGATGGGATCATCTAGACTGACCAAGCCTTGTTTTACCATGTCTGCCAAAATAATTGTTACAAATGTTTTTGATATGGATGCTATGTCAAACACAATATCACCATCAACCTTCGTATTATTTGAACTTGAAATGTTCCCGAATCCAGAAACCTGAGTTCCATTTGTAGTTACAATGCCCACAACAATGGGGATGGAGGAATTGGACATAGCAACATTGACTGGATGATTTATTTGATGGTTGGTTAAATACTATTTCCTTGAACTGTTCCAATAATGAATTTGATATTTCATGGTTAGAAGAACAATTGGAATTATTCGTAATGGAAGTCTGTTGCTGACTGTATGCCAATTGAAATTCATTTTGAATAAAATCGTTACAGAAAATAGAAAAGGACAACATGAGCAAAGCCAATAAAAATATATCTAAAGATAGTTTTCCGTAAATCAAATATCCTTGGCATCTCTTTTTTCGTATAAAAGCGTTTATCATTTTGTACCTTAAGAAACCCCTTTTCATCAATAGGTAAAATAATCATAATATATCGACAAAACAAACTAGTCGAACCCAAAGTTTAGGTCAAAAATGGTTTACACACCCTTAAGCTCAAGTTTGGTTTTTATCTCAATTGATAAGAGCATGTCCTACCCATGTTCATTCCAGAAAACCAACTGGAGTGGTGCTTGTGATGCGGAAGCGAAATTGGCTAAACCCACGTTGGTTATAACTGGAACAGACGATAATGACTACATGCCCCATGGAAATGCTTTAATTCTTGCAAGCAAAATTCCAGGAGCCTGGCTCGTACAGATGAAAGATGCTGGTCATGCAGTAATGAATCAATACCCGGCTGAGATTGGTAAGATATTAAATACATTTCTATCGACTACTAGCCCAAACAATTGAATCATCCATTGAATGAAGAATGAACTGAATTTGGGATCTAGCTACGAAATGATTCTATACACTGAAACATTCTTCTAGGCAGGATATCTCCCATACTGGTTATGAGCCCCCTTTACCTACGGGAATCTAACCCATTTTGGGCCCACCTTAAGTGGGTTGAAAAGGTTTATAGCTTTGTCAATCCATCACAAATGCGGGTTTATAGGCAAGATATTTCAACTGATGTTAACTGGCAATTCTTATCGCATTCACCGGTCTCTCGAGTTACAATATAGTATCCACTTCATTGTAGACCAAGAGCATCTTTCAGATCTATTTCGTGATCCTGTTCTTGTCTAATAATATCACTTAATGCTTCAGAAAGGGCAAATTCGCCTGATCTTTCAGCCTGTCGTATTCTCTCCCTATAGTTCTTGATAGTCTCTTGTTCAGCTTTGAGATCCAATTCAAGCATTGTCTTTGAATCCTCCGAATACTCTGCCACCTTGCTTTTCATAGTTGGGTCTCCGCCAAGATAGTCGATCTGCCTGGCTATTTCAAGTGCATGTGAAAGCTCCTGTGAAGCGTGCTTTTTTAACTGTCCTGCTATATCTCCATATTCCGCACCCTTCAGTGTAGAACTATAGACTACGTATTGAATAATCGCCTTGTATTCTCTTGCTAGATCTTCATTTAAGCCTTTAATTATTTCGTCCCTGTTTGAAGATGAACCTTGTTCTCCCGCATCAGCTGCTTCATAATTGCTATTTGACATCTAATTTTCCCATTATTTAGATATGCAATATGAGGTATAAGAATATCATTCAAACATAGCGATAAAAGTAAAAGGCATTTGAGAAGAGTTAGAAGTCTGTACATTGTCATTCCAATAGATGTAACCAAAGTAAGATTTTCAAATATTCCAACTGATAGAATTTGATCTTTTTTGCAAGAATGATATCAGGGTTAATAGTGGAGGAGCACCACAAATCTTGACTACATCAATAAACGGAGAAATAATCTCAAAGTTTTCTCTATCTAATCCTTGTAATTTATATTTAATATAGGTTAGCCCTTCTTTTCTAGGCTTTACGTTATCTACCCTTTCTTTAATGGAATCATGAAGCAATATTACGATTCTGAATTATGCAAAATGTACATATATTGAAGTTATGACATACGCAGAAAAAATCAGATGTATTAAGTCTATGCAGATAAATCAGATTTATTGCATAATAATAGCTGACATACGGTAATTTTTCGATTTGTTATTTCGACGACATGTCGCCCATAGAAAATACTATCCTAACAAATGAAATTTAGTCATCAAATACATATTTGCATACATCTATAAATCTCTGTTATTAAAATGTCTCCTTTCTAACATATCTATTCCATTCCTGCGTATAAAATTAGTATAATGCATGTTTAAGAGCAGTAATATGTGCCCCATAGTATTATTTGGATACTAGATATGTCAACAAGAACACGAAAACCCGCGATGGGGAATCCATTACTAACTGTATCGGTCGTCTTAGTAGTAGCTGTAATGCTCCTTAACACAAGCATTACTCATACTGCATTTGCACAACAAAAATCCCTAAGACTAGGATACTTCCCGAACATAAATCATGCACAAGGGGTAATCGGAATAGGAGATGGAAGCTTTCAGAAAACGTTAGGAGATAATGTAACTTTAGATACAGTTGTATTCAATGCAGGACCCACAGCAATCGAATCTTTACTTGCAGGAAGACTTGATGCAACGTATATCGGGCCAAATCCCGCAGTTAATGGATACGTAGTTTCTAATGGACAAGCAGATAGAGTAATTGCTGGTGCCACAAGTGGAGGTGCTTCTTTTGTAGTGAGAAATGATTCGGACATTAATTCTGCACAAGATTTAGGAGGTAAAAAATTTGCTTCTCCTCAACTCGGTAACACACAGGATATAGCGTTGAGAAAGTACTTGAGTGACAACGGATTTAACACAGTAGAGAATGGGGGAAACGTTACAGTCCTTCCAATAGCTAACGCAGATATACTCACCACATTTCTGAAAAAAGAGATAGATGGAGCGTGGGTTCCTGAACCATGGGCAACACGATTAGTAAATGAAGCTGGTGGAAAAATACTTCTAGATGAACGAGACTTGTGGCCGCCAGAAGGTAAATTTGTTACAGCACATCTAATTGTCAGCCCTGATTATCTAAAGCAAAATCCAGATGTGATCAAAAGGTTGTTGACAGCTCACGTGAATGAGACACAATGGATTAATGAACACAAAGATGAGGTTCCAGAAGTTTTCAATACGGAACTTAAAAAGTCTCACAGGTCAGACCATACCAGAGGACACGCTCACCGAGGCACTCACAAGGCTGGAGTTTACGAATGACCCAATTAAGCTATCACTCTTTCAATCAGCCAATGATGCATATGACCTAGGATTTCTAGCAAAAGGGAAGGATCGTCCTGATCTAACTGGAATATACGATCTTACATTACTTGATCAGGTGTTAAGTGAGAAAGGATTGCCGACAATAGAAGTCACGGAAGGAGTTCAACCACTAGCCACTAGTAACGCTACAAACCAGACTCAGGGATTGACAGATGTAGCGTAGCAAAGAAATAGAAATGTGAGATGATATGGCAGGTTAAAATACCTCAAATTTTTTTATTCTTTTTTCTATTCCTATAATTTGATCTTATATTTTTGACCTATTAATGTTACAGAAAACTGTCGTCTTAGATCCGTTTCAGTAAGAGAACGGATTACCAAGCAATCAAGATGGTAATTCATACTTCGGGAACAGGCATGTGTATAGGAAAAAATCCAATCACTCTTGTGCAGCGATACTCTATGTTTGTTCCATCAAGAATGGTGAGACGATGAAACAAATAGACATAGCAAGGGTAGCAGGCATTAGTGATGCTGGCTTAAGAATCAGAATTAAAGATATTGTTCACAACAAGAATCAGGTGAGGGTACATTCAAAATAATCGTAACTTCGCGAGCGCAATATGCTCTGAGAAAAATAATAATGCAACCTCATGCAACACTAAATACTAATATGCAGATTATGCATACTTTTGCGTGAAACAGCATGTTTGGATTTAATTATATTGCTGTTACTACATAGACAACACATAACAGAAATGGATATAGTACATTCATCAAAAATGTTAGGTTATTAGTGAACCTGAATATGAAATTAGTTGTCCCGTTTGTAGAATTGGTAGGATTAGTTCAACTAAGACTCTGCTGAATTGAACTGCAATGAGTCTGGATAATCATGACAAGAATGCCCCATTTCAAATTGCACTATTTGCGACAAATAATTTTCAGAGAATGCGACCAAAATATTGAAACAACAACTAAATATGTTCAATCAAAGAGCGTAGATACTAGTTAAATCAGTCAGTTGGCATCCAGGCTAAGTTAACTAGTATCTATGTCTTTGATTTTTATGATTCTTGGGAGAAATAAGATAAGTAAGAAAGAGCCTATTTAATAGTGGTATGTATACTCTAAATAATTGGAGAACATCTAGCCTAAAAAAACAGATCCTAGTATCATTATTTATCCTTTTGATTTGATCATATAATTTACTTGCATGCTTCCTTGTTACAGGAAAACCGGAAATGATCATCTTAAAAGAATCTTGCCTAAGTGTCTAATAATTCGGGCAAATTGAATGGGTTGCAATTTATCTTCTTTATCTGAAATCCATTAGACCGTAAGGGACCTATCAGCCATTCTATGTCATTAGTATCATCGTCATATCTGTCATTAAGAATTAGGATTCTATTTATTCTTAGAATGGTACTTCTAGTCTTGTTGAATCATTTTGTTTCAATAGCTAATAATCTCTCTATAATGATATTTGTATTCTCAAATATGTATAATTTGAAGACAATATGCAAAGTATACAAGTTTTAGAACGTGATCAGCATAAAGTGCTCTAATACCTTATCAATGAGTTCCTCAAAAGAGGAACGTAAAATACTATTTTTGTTAATGAAAATTTTACACATAATGTAATTCTCTGCATATTTATGAGATAATATATTCTATGTACCTATGCATTATATCACCTTGCCAGTACCGCAGACTAGACAAAAAGATCCTATACATTACTGTATTATATGTGGGAAAAGACTCGCAGACATATTTCAGTTTAATGGGGAATTCTGTTGTGAATGTTGGTAGAGACCTCAGTTTAAAATTCTTTGATGCGTTAGTTAATAAGCGAAAAAAACTACTTCGACTTTTCTTTTTCCTTATATGATAATAAAACGATTTTTCCTTTTATAATGGGTGTTGTCCTCAAGCCATTCTACAACCCCATGGCACTTTACGCATCTTAACCAAGTGATTATATGACTCTTTTTTTAATATTCTAGTAAGAGAGATCTGTAATTTGTCATTGATTAGTAATAATTCACTCCTGGTGAAGAAGATTAGTCCGATTTACCGATGGATAGCGGAAGCGACTTGACTGCTTTATTAGATCCACAAGAGTGACAGTTTGCAGGCATTCCCATAGTCATAATAGTAGGAATCACAATAAGAAGCACACCAAAAACAAGACTCACATATAAGAAAATATTTCGGCGTTAGACTATCGGTCACTACTGCCTTCTTATAGGTAGTTTCCTGAGCTTCTCCAATGATTAAAGATGACATCTACGTTACTATGCAGCCAGAGGAATATAACCGAATTCAAATTTGTAGTATTAGCAAAGAATGTGTAATTTATGCGATTACTGTCGAACTTGCAGCCAAAAAACAATTTAGTAGTGACTAAAGCAATAAAATTGGATTTTTAGCTTCTCTATTTATCATCTTATCTCAACTATAATATAGTTTATGGACGCTACTATCGCAGGAATTATCAGTCTGCAGTAATTATCATTAAGTAGCTGAAAAAGATTATCATTAATCAAAATAGTCTTGGGGGTATAACTTCTGTCCATACTTTTCTGCGATGCTTTGGAGTCGTTTTAGTTCATCCGGCGTCATTTATGGAATAAGTAAAAGAGTATGGGCATAGGTACGAGAACAGTTCTCCTATTTTTAATCCTCCTTCTGATAAGAGGAAAATAGCCTTACTTACGATCGTTTAATTAGATGGACGGAAAGGAAGTATATGTAATACAGCTATAGTATCGGAGTATGTGAAAATTCTCTAAACCATTAATATCGATGAATTGAATTGTGTCAAGTCTAAATGTGGTGAGATATCCAAGTACTAGTAAAAGTGTACTTTCTTTATTCTACTCAAGCATTATTGTTAATGGCTTTAATAGAAAATTATAATGAAAAGCGATCAACTTTCGACTCTGTAAATTGAACAATTCTTGATATATAATTTGTTCGCCGCATAACTCTTGAATGAGAATGGACAAATCAAAAAAGTATAGAAATCAAAATAGTCTCACAAACACGTTTGCGATATCAGTAATGATTACATTATTAATATTTGGTGCTTTAACAATCGATCCGTCATTAGTATTGGCGACTGGGGAAGTCGAAGATGAAGAAGAGAATCGGAATGTTGATGGTAGTATTAATAATGGCAATGGCCCCTTATCGTCATCACCATTACCAAGTCCAAAATCACAACAGAGTATGAACACTGATATTATGGATAGCAGTACAAGTGGCGTTGCTGATCTATCTACTCAATCTTCTTTGCACGAACAACAGTTAGGATCACCAATGGAAAGAACTACAACAAATGCTGCCTGTGGACAAGTCGCAAGCGGAGTAGTAAATCTAACTGCAAACCTTAATTGCAGCGGAGATGGCATCATTATTAGTGGTCCAAACACAGTAGTTAATATGAATGGGTTTTCAATCACAGGACCTGGAAAGGACAGCTCTAAAGTAGGGATAATGGTTTCTAACGTAGACAATGTAGTAGTGAATGGACCTGGTACGATTACCAACTTCCAAGCTGCTGTTCTTCTCAGTGGTTCAAATGGGTTCAGGTTGGATTCCACAATATTAGAAAATAATCAAATCGCAATGTCCATGACTGGAGTCGATAATGCTGAAGTACAGCAGAATATGATCAAAGATAATAATATTGGCATAGCCTCACATTCAAACAGTGGTTCAAAAATATCATCAAATCTTATGAGTGATAATCAATTAGCAGGAATTACGTTTGTTAATACAAAGAGTTCCAGTATGGATATGAATAATATACACGGAAGCCAAGATGGAGTGTTCCTAGACGAACAGAGCTCTGGTAATACAATAAATGCTAACAATGTATTACAGAATGCAGTAGATATCAATAATGCCAACGGACTACCACTAAACATTAACTCTAACCAATATGCTGAAAATAACTGCGGTGTAAGTAATCCAAGCGGCCTCTGTTTCGGCAGATAAAGCAGGAATAGTAATAATGCAGAATATAAGAATGAATCCCCCCAACAGCATTTTTACTGTATATATACCTCTTGTATTGCAATACAAGGAGTAATATGGCCAGCTGGTAAGATGACCTCATTTCCCAGTGACATAACTTATGAAAAAACATACTGGTAGAAAATGAATGAATAATAATGTCAAATTTAAAGATCATAATAATGTCAAATCTAAAGATCAAACAAAGAGAATTGCATATCTGTGCGTACAGAAGCAACCGCTGTTATCATGGCTCAGAATTTAGACTACTTTGCTGACTTCGTTTTGTCCAACCGAATAACTACATAACTCATTTGCTTCGGTATTAATCATGATGCAATGCATAAATCTGATTTATGACAGTCAAAATAATGGCCAGTGTAGGTGCCGGCCTTGGAATAGCCGATAGAGGCAGGTAAGTCACTAGTTCCAAGAGAAACAAAGTCCTGAGGGTGACGGGGTTTCACTAACAAAATAGACAGGGGCTCTATGGTCAATATTCATGAAAATAGAGAATTCATTCAGACTCTCATGCAACTATGAGCCTCCTGCTGACTGATCTTCCACAGATATGTCTTATAAGTCCATCCTAAGGGATTAAAGAGTAATTTGGAAGGATGCGTTATTGGATCCATGGGAACAAGAAGATCATAAAAAGAAAAGGGAATTTACACATTCCGTCCGTTCCCTTAGGTTCGCGTTATGTCTCATTACTAATCATACCTATGATGTCAGCCGCATTCTCTGGTAGCACAATTGGCCGAAATAGTTCTATAACAGATAATAATGAGGCTACACATAGATAATTCGGAGTGACGGCCCAACAATAATGTATGGTGGGGCTATCACGGCATTAAGGTGAAAGATATGGTGTGATAGCCCCAAATATTTTACCGATCATCTGTATCTCTAAATAGGAGATCATACTCTTTAAGCTCTGCAATAACGGTTTCTGAAGTTTTAGTGATGACCAATCTCTCATGACACGCACATCATATAATATGGCCAGATGTAGCCTCTGAAATCAGGTTTTAGTGATATTGATCCATAGTATAGGTAAGAGAGGTCTTCATGATGATATGATGTGGTGCTGGCGGACGTCGGCATCTGTTACTCTTACCCGTCCCCTAACCTATCCTTGAAAATCAATAGCAGGCAGCAATTAAGACACACATTTTGTTGGATGGTTTGGTAGTATGATGGCTTATTCAATGTGGTTAGCAATCATGATGACTGATTAGGTTGTTAGGAATAGGACGGATAGTTAAGAGGCTATAAACTCAAAACAAAACATTTAAAGTCTAAAACTCTTATTAAATTGGGTTCACATATTGCAAAACAACATAATAGACAAAAATGATGAAATTCCGGTTCCACAGTCAGACCATCAAAAAGTATTAGATATCATATTTGGGAGATGGAGAAGCCAGATACTTTATACAGGAGTAGTACTGGGCGTTTTTGACTATGTTAAATCTGACGTTAGAAACACTTCTGAAATAGCGAACGAATTATACCTTGATTATGAATTGACTTATCGACTATTGAGAGCGCTAGGTTCATTAGGTTTTTTGAAGGAGGAAGTCAACAGCGAAGATGGAGCAGCAGGTTCTCTTTAACTCCACAAGGCAAGTTACTTACCAAGGATCATGCACAATCTCTCAGAGGAATAACGTTACTTGAGGAAGGACCAGAACATTATGCTATCTGGAAACATCTGCCAGCGATGATAAAAGACGGTCAACAAGACGCGTTCCTGCGTGAGCACGGCTATAAAATATTTGATTATGCAGAAATGCAGAAAGGAATTTAGATTATGCAAGAACGTTTAATCAAGCCATGGCAAGTTACTCTGCTGTTCAAACTACTTGGGTGCTGGAAGCACTGGAGGCAAATAATTTTTCTGATGTGACTCATATTTGTGATGTTGGAGGAGGTACTGGACACCTCCTTTCAAATTTGCTTATGAAGTATCCCCACTTGAGGGGAACTGTTGTAGACTTAGAACCAGTAACTAGTAAAAAGGAAGCGCTATTAGCGCATAAATTAGGTGTAAGCGATCGTTGCTCCTATGTAAGTGGAGACATGTTTAAAGAAGTTCCCCCATCAGATGTATACATAATGAAGATGATAATACATGACTGGAACGATGATGAATGCGTGAAAATTCTCACCAATATTCATAGGGCTTCCCCAAAGCATGCTAGATTATTCATTGCAGAGCTCTTGATCCCAGGTCCTGAAAAGCCACATTTTTCAAAACTATTTGATATACACATGATGTGTGTCTCATCAGGAAAAGAAAGAACTGCTGATGAGTATTCTATCTTGCTATACCGCTCTGGTTGGAAGTATAGCCAAATTTTGCATCCCAGGTATGCGACTGGATTAGTACAAGTTATTGAAGCAAAAAAAGCCTAATTAGACATGAGACATGTTGAAGGTGGGAGTACGTCATTATGATCCGTGCTAGAACAAACATTGTCAATATAGTTAGGCAGGTATTGGGCATGGGATAAAGAAACGTTTATGTGTACACAAGGAGAGAATCATTTTCTATGCAGGACAAGCAAGGCACTGCGGGTTCATCAACAAAAACACAAGGCTTGGTACCTAGGGCTCTGGGGCGTTAGATATCAGGTCAATGATGTTCAGCGCTCGATTGCATTCTACACGCAGACGCTTGGTTTCAATCTGGACCAGCAAAACCTGCCCGCTTTTGGTCAGGTTTCAATTGGCGACCTCAAACTGATCCTCAGCGGTCCCGGGGCTTCGGGTTCTCGGCCTATGCCCGATGGTCATCAGCAAGAGCCGGGCGGATGGAATCGCATAGTCCTTCTAGTGCAAGATTTGCCAGCACGCATTGCCCACCTCAAGAATCAAGGAGTGCACTTTAGAAATGAGATGCAAGTCGGTCCTGGTGGCAGACAGATTCAGGTGGAAGATCCTGATGGCAATCCGATTGAGTTGTTCGAGCCCATACGGGCTACTTTATAACGCTGTACTTTATATCTTACGTTCAAAGTTATCCATGACCCTAGTGGAACCAGAAAGCGGAACACTTCGTTTGTATTAACAACAAAGTTGGGAAAACGGAATTGAATACTGAAGAGAATATTGAAAGAGCGTCTGAACAGATTTAAGCAGTCAAGGTCTTATAATGTATCGCTTACGCTTTAAGATTTGCTACTCTGTTTCTAGATTGTAAGACCATCATGATAGTCCGGCTAAATGCATTTCATTATCTTAATAAATTCACGAACTCTCTGCACGTCAGTTTCACTTTAGCACAAATCGAATAAATAAAACTTCTAATTGACCACCATTCACCTACCTGTACTTTCACATTTTTAGATTTAGGGCATTTGGATGAACTTGAAATATTGCGGGCAGAATTCCAATAGGTTCACCATCTATAACGACCATAACATCTTTTTTTTCCTGCTCCACTGATTTCATAGAGAGCTTCTTTGCCCTAGTATACAACATGTTACCGTCATCAGTATACTCGTCACCATTATTTTTGTTACTATTGTCCTCTCCTCTCATTTTCACAAATTCGTCCAACATTTTCAGACTTCCTGAATTCTTCAGTACGACTACATCCAATAATCCATCTGAAATATGTGCCTTCGACGCGGCCATGAATCCTCCTCCGAGAAATCTACCGTTAGCTATAACTGCCATTGTCATCGTTGTAATAAGCTTCTTACGTCCTTCATCGACAGAAAGCTCACAGACGTTACTGGAATATGTTGGAATCGTAGCAATCATGCTGGTAATTGTGGATAATATACGACTCTTTACTGTATCTCTAATCTTTTTTGATTTATCTATAATCTCTGCTCCTACTCCTATTTCAGCTGCATTAAGAAAAATCCGAGGAGAATCCGAATCTGATACAATATTGCTGTCTATTATATCATTTTCCGAGATACGAGTGACTGCTGCGCTTATAACATCAATTTTTACTGGGTTACCATTGACAATCCTCTGACAACAATCTTCCAGTTGAGAAGGAAGATCTAATGGTTTGGCTAGAACATTCCTCGTTCCACATGGCACTATAGCCATAAACGCATTAGGATTTACTGGTTCTAACACGTGTTGTATTTCTCCCTCGTGTACTTCAGATGTACCGTCATTTATGGATGCATTAGAATCATTGCCTACTCTTCCTCTTCTGCGTTCTTCGTTTACAGTAATGGAGAAAAATCCATTTGCAACCTCATTTATCAACCCATCCCCTCCAATAGCAACAATATTCTTAAACCCATTTTTCAAAAATCCTCTAGTCAAAATAATGCCATCTCCTGATTTCTTGGTAAATGCAACTTTTGGGCTCTCACCAAAAATATTTTTTATTTGGGCATATAGGTTGTCCCAGTTTTTTCCAGTCGTCCCACTACCTGAACTTGGATTGACCACCAAGACAGTTTCCCCATTATTCTCGCCACCGCTCTGATAAGAACCGTCCGCACTTTTGTCGAGCATATCAGATATAGAGTTTCGGTAGCGGGAGTTTATACTTATTGATAGGCGATAGCAAATAGAAAGAGCTATCTAGCAACAATTCCACATATGTAATATGCAAGTATTAAGCAAACACGATAAAGAGTAACTAGCAATTAAGCTGTATTAAGAGGGGGGGTCGTCTCTTAATTTCTATTGACATTTAAAAGACCTTATTTAAGTTTTCAAAGTCCAACGGAACAGTATTGAATATTGATGCTAAAGAGTTACTATTATCGATGAACTAGATTGAGTCCGGCTATAATGGCATTTGATTCAATGAGTTTTAATTGATATATTTAACTTGCGATTAATTCTTTACTGTTTCAGCCACTAGACCAGTTAAGAGATCTGTGTCAAATGGTTTTTGTATGTATTTTGATATGTAACTACCGTTTTCTAATTCTTTTACGAGTTCATCATCTACATTGTATGCTGAGATGAGAATTATTTTGGTTCCGCTGTATTCTTTTATCTTGCGAGCAACAGAATCACCCATCATGTCACCCAGTTTATAATCCAATAGTACCAGATGGATCTTATTACCCCGATTTGTTTCCTCTATGTACTTTTCAATGCACTCTTCGCCAGACTCTGTCAGTATTGTATTATATTTTGAATTAAATATTAGATCAAACGATAAAAGCACATCTGGTTCATCATCACATATCATTATCGTTTTCTTTTTTCTTTCAAAATTAGTTTGATCATCATAAGTCAAATTCGAATGTGTGACTACAAACTTTGGTACACTATTATAAAGACTTTGACAACCAAAGTTCATGTTCTTATTATTAAAATACCAATTCCACGTCACCTTCACCAAGTTCCATATACAACTGTGTGCATCTTTATGATTATACCAATGCTGGCGAGCCATACAAGTAAGGATTGCAAGAAAAAATCGAAAATAGATAAAAACGACCCTGCCTAAGCCGAAATAACAACTGACATTGAGTCTGAATTGTAAAGAAGCTGGCGACCCAGTATGTACACATACCATGTATGGCGAAACTGAAGAAGAACTTCTGGCCAATGCTAAGAAATATGGAATGGAAGTGCCGGGTACAAATAAAAAACATGGAATGAAGTCGCAAAGAATGCAAAAACTTCCGGAAACTAGCTAAGACTACATAGGCGAGTGTTTAGAACTGAAAGAGCTAGAAAGCTCCGTTCACATTTTTTATTTAAAATGGTCATTTAGACTGCCTGATTGCTTAACTGATCCATTCGGTTAGGCCCTTCTATGTACATGCTTAACTTAATTTTTCAAAGATGCAATCATGGCTAGTAATGATTAATTGACCGATGTGATTGAATTCATGAAAGGTGTGACAAAATGAGGTGCGAGAGCCCTGTCATGAATCAGATCCTTGATGCTTACAGACCAATGTGGTCGCTAAAACATGCCATTTCTCTAATGGGCTGGGACTTTGAGACTTATATGCCTAGGGAAGGCACAGAAGAAAGAGGAGTGGCCGATTCTCAACTTCATATGCTGCATAAGGATCTTCTGCTAAACAAAGATTTTGTTGGTCTTGTTGAGTCAGCGAAGAAACTGGAGAGGCTTAGCGACTTAGAGAAGGGAATTGTACGGGTACTCAACAGGGAAATAACCAAGCAGATTAATATACCCAAAGAGTTAACTGAAGCAGAATCTCTGGAAAGAATAAGGGGAAACATAGCATGGAGGGAAGCGAGAGAAAAATCTGCTTTCAAGATGTATGAAACCCACTTGAAGAAAATGATAGAAATAAAGAAGCAAATCGCTGAGAAGATAGGTTATAAAAAGCATCCATATGATGCGCTTTTGGATACCTTCGAAGAAGAGCTTACAGTGGATGACTTGGATAGAGTATTCGGTGCATTGACTCCACGTATTCAGAAGATTCTGAAAAAACTCGTAGATTCAGGCAGCCCATTTTGCAAAGAGAGCAAACTTGGAAAATCAAAGTATGATATCCAAAAAGTTGATGAGCTCAATCGTGATATTTTGACTCTCCTGCAATACGACATGAAACGTTTTAGAATGGATGTATCTACTCATCCTTTCACTGAGGCTGTGGGCCTCAACGACGTCAGAATAACTACCCGGTATGAAGGGACTGATTTCAAAAAGTCGATATCCAGTACTATTCATGAAGCTGGTCATGCCTTGTATAATCTGCAATGCGATCAGTCATTGTCTGTTACTCCTCTTGAAGGCGGATCTTCGCTCGCGCTCCATGAATCTCAGTCAAGGTTTTGGGAGAATATTGTGGGCAGAGGCCTGCCTTTTGTTCAATTGATAGCTCCTTTGATTAGAAAGCAAGTAAGTTTCGCAAACCAAGCAACAGCTGACGAACTGTACCTATATTTCAATAATGTCAAGGCTGATTACATACGAGTTGACGCCGACGAAGTTACTTACAATCTCCATATAGCAATAAGATATGAGATAGAGAAAAAAATATTTGGAGATGAGCTCGGCGTCTCTGAGATTCCTGAATTCTGGAACGATAGAATGGAGCAGTTGCTTGGAGTGAGACCAACTAAGGATTCACAGGGAGTGCTTCAAGATACACATTGGAGCAGTGGCCTTTTTGGCTATTTCCCAACTTACACTTTGGGAAACTTGATTTCAGCGATCATTGCTTCAAAGATGTGCAAAGATCTGGAGGGCTACGAGGAAGACATTAAGAAGGGTAATTTCGAGCCTATTAGGAAATGGTTAAGATTAAAAATACACCAGTATGGATCTGTTTATGCCCCCAAAGTACTTCTTAGTAATACCTTAAATGAAGGCTATAACCCGGATTACTTTGTTACCTACATAGAGACTAAATACCTTGGGTTCTAAAGCCTAGCCTATTTGATTAAAATTATATTTTAACTCTTCTTATACTATTTTTTTATGATTTCTTTTGCAAGAAGTGGGTACTTCGCGGATAATCTTAAAGTCTAGACAATAGAATCCGATTACACGCAGGAATCTAATCTCATCCAGTCTATTCCTACTGTGGTAAGAATAGTCAGCTATGTTGATAATACTAAGTGATTTGACGCATTAATTTTAATAAAATTTGTTAACAAAAAGTTATTCATCTAATATAATACGATTCTACATGCTAGAAGAAATAACCAAGGCTAAAACTAGCCCTCCTTTGAAAGGGAATAACCTGAAGGTACTTAGGTTCAATGAGTAATCTAATCCCCTATCAGGATGTAGACACAGTCTGTCGAAAAATATAGCGTGTATGCTATTGAAGAAAGTAATGTTAATGCCATTAAAAATGCAGTCAAATTTAGTTTGCGCTATTTCTTACTCATTTCTTAATGCAATTACAAATTTGGTTGCAAAGATTAAATGTATTCGACGACAATTTCATGCGTTTAGAAGAGGGAGTTGCCAACAACCTAAGGTATTTGTGAAGATAAAATAGATAAATTCTTAAAGTCTCTGACGAGATCTAAAGCCAGCCAAAAAGATTGCCCAGATCTGTTATATGATAGATAGACAGAAGGTAAATTGTTTAAGTTTGTCCTATTAGGTCTTCAGCGAACCGATTGAACACGAATTGGAATCAAAATAATGTTTCAGGTGTTGTAGGCGAAAGGACCGAAATGACAGATTTCATATTAAGGCATGACGTTAATATTTTGATTCAACAGCCAGATTTAGATTGCTTATGCGAATATTTTCTTACGTGCAACCATCTCATTCTCAAGAAGATTACTCTGATATTGGATACTCCTTTGTAAATAATGATTATTCCGAAGATCATCGTCATTATACAGAGTAATACCATTGATTTCGGAAGAGTATTTTCTTGTTGTGAAATTTCTAGATGGATCATCGACGTCAACCAAATTGCAATGAATCAAATGATATATTAGTTTGGCAGGTTTGTAAAATACCCTTTCTATGTACCTTTCCCTAATGAAATCTGGCTTTTCAAAATGCTTTTCAAATATTTTGATGCCATAAACATCTGGTGTATCCTTCATTTTATCATTGATAGGAGCACCAGTTTTGTATTCTTTAATCTTGGCAAGATTTTTAGAAAACTCATTTGCGTCTATAATCGCATACTCGTCTGAATCAATAACTAGAAGAAAATCTATCTCTTTGGTACCGGCAATTTCAAGATACTTGTTTCTCTTATCTATTTCAGTAAGGTTAGGGTAGCTATAATAAATTGCATTAGGAAATGATTCTACAACTTTTCTTGAATTATCAATACTGAGATCATGATCGTCATCAAAATGCTTGAACTTTCCATCGATTGCGATTATGAGATCGACATATGATTGTATGGAACTCAGACATCTCTGAAGTCCTTTCTCATCATCAAAGAATACAATTCCAGCAGCAGTTGTTACTATTTGGTTATTCATACAGGTTAAAGAGATTTCTAGTATACTGACAAAAATACTGTTTAATCAATGTGTACATATTTTTGCTAGCTATTATTCTACTTCCTTGAGGTAGAAAAAATTGTAAATGGGGTGCTGCTTGTTATTCTTATTATCTTCCTATGCACAGACCACTAGGGTTACTTGCTTCACAGCTATTGTCAGTAAACTTGTTGGTGTTAATATTTGTAGGTAGGCCGTTTGCATTATTGAGGTCGACTATATTTTCCAATATGTTGTTGGCAGTTACTGTGTTATCAGCGCTTTGTCCATCAAGGAATACTCCGTTTTGACTTCCACGGATATTATTAATGTCTATGCTTGAACGCTTTGTGTTAACGAAAGTAATACCTGCCAAGAGGTTCGCACTCATAATATTCGAAGATATTTTTGAACCGCTACTTGAGTGAGATGCTACACCTATACTATTACCCTGTATGATGTTTTGTTTTACTTGTACTTTTTCAGCTCCTGTCATAAATGTACCTATCTGGTTGTTAGATAGTATGACAGAATTAATCGTAAATCCATTTGTTCCAGTAAGAAGTACTCCTGCTTGGAAGTTGCTGAGTGAACCAGGTCCATTTACTACTACATTATCAACATTTGGTACCATAATCCCAACTTTAGAGCTGTCCTGTCCAGGTCCTGTGATTGAGAATCCATTCATGTTAATTACTGTGTTTGCACTACTAATAATGATACCATCTCCACTATTGCAGTTAAGATTTGCAGTTAGATTTACTACTCCGCTTACCACTTGTCCACATGCTGCACTTATAGGTACTGTTTGCAGCTGCTTGGTAAAGTCATCCCCATCACCACTAACACCAACAGCACCAGTTATTCCAACATTACCTATTCCATCGCCTCTAACACCAATGCCACTTCCATCACTACTAATATCTCCACCTTCACTACTAGGCCTAATACCCACATTCTGTATTACCTGTTTTTGGTGGACTGATTCAATGTTGTTATTTTTATTGCTATTATCCTCATAATGGTTATTATTATCGCCATTGATATGCCTCGGATTTGTTGTATCAGCGGATAATGTATGTATCACTGTTAAACTACCTCCCACTACTAATACCCCAATGATTACTATTATTATCGATCTCGTCGTTTTTCTTTGATCCATTGTTAGGATCCTCTTCCTATGCTAGTTTCCTTCCCGCGTAGGGCAATTTTTGTAGGTAATGATGCTAATTCATACATCTTATTATAGATGCGTCGTAAACGTATTCTAATTTCTGCTCTACTTCTGAATTTCATGACAGAATCAAATAGAACATGTAGACTAGATATTTATGAGAACCTTCTATTATTACTAATAGCTATGTTACTATCTATTTAATTAAAGTATCTAGTTATCACATTAAATAGAACTATGTGATCTTAGAAGCGATCATTCTACTAGAAAAAAAATAAAGTCGATATTTAAGAACTGCTTCAGCTTGTTTTGGTTGTCACGAAATATTCCATTCGAAAAATTGTACCCTTTATTTATCTGGTTGAACATCAACTCCTGTAATATTATTTGTCCGACAATAAATCTAGCATAACTCATGTACTTTATGGTGAAAAAAAGCGTAGCAGATACGCCATCCCAGTTTCTATCCCGACAAAATGGAGTAGATTTGTATGGTGATGCTAACACAACTGCACAAGTTATTGAAATTTATAGGAAAATGTAATCTGACTCTAACATAATTAAGTTTCTCATCGATATTACAAAGAGTTAATGAAGTTAACTAGAAGTACATAGTGCCTTCTGTCTAAATGATGTTTGCTTAACATCTTTCTTTTCTTAACTGCCTTATCGAAATCCATTACTGTGTAAATACATGACAATCAATTATAAAAAAATGATAGTAGAGTCTGACGGGATGTAAAAAGAGTTAACTATAGAACAGTATTCTTTATTTATTTAGTTGTATATTAACTTCTGGATTACTGATATTTGCCTTGAATAATCCCTCAGCAGCGGACACAATAATTAGCGCTACTGTAAAATCTTCTTCGTCTATTGGTCCTCATAATAAAAGGATTCTTATAGTAGACGATGAAGAGGACATTGCATATTGCTTCAAGATAGCCCTGGAATGTGCCGGATTTATTGTGGATACATTTAATGATCCCATAAAATCATTATCTGCCTATAAAGCCGGAGCATACGACCTATTATTGCTTGATATAAAGATGCCGCGGATGGGTGGTTTTGAACTGTATGATAAGATTAAAGCGATTGACTATAAAGTCAACGTATGTTTTATTACTGCATATGAGGAATATTATGATGAAATCAAAAAGCGATTTCCGCACTCAGAGAAAACAGAATGGTTTATTAGAAAACCAATAGGGATGGAAGCGTTAATTAGAACTGTGAAATCGCATCTAAAATAAAACTGATTTATCGCTGAAGTACTCTATTGTACAACTATCTAGAACAGCAACAACAATTGCAACAGGAGATACAGGGGAAGCTAAACCTGCTGTCATGCATGCTAGGGGTTCAGACATCATTATATTAATTTTTTCAAGAGAAGGCTCTTTGCCAATTGGGTTCTTAATTATGTGTCAACTTTAATTCCAGATAACATATTTAATAGTTCATCTGCTGCGTCAAGCCCTGAAACAAAAATAATCATTGTGCTCATTTCAATTGATTTCATCTGATAAAATAGTTGAAGTCCATTAAGGTGTGGCATTCTAATATCTACTTATACCAGATCATTGTAGGAAGCATCGTACTGTGAAAAACGCTTTACGCCTCCGGCTCACTGAGTGTGTCTACCTTATAGCCTTCCACTTCTAAGAAGCTTTGGTAGGTCAAAAGAATATCTAAATCATCATCTACCAAGAGGATTGTGCCAGATCAGACTTCCAAATTGGCCTTACCCTTCCTTTCAATTTATTTATTGATTAGGTGTCTTACAAAGTACAGTGGTCTTCGTTATTTGATCTTGTCTTAATTGTGTGTAATTACTGGTTACGGAATAAACAGGATAAGTTCCCTTTAAATCGGCAACCGAGTGCTCGCTTACTAATTTTTTTCCTATAGGAAATTATAAAATGAAAAGGCCACTACTAGACCTTTGCATCATAATTGGAGATATAATAAGATAAATCCCCTTATATAGACGCTGTCGAAATATATTACTTAGGTTGACGCTTTCCAGTTCCCGTCATAGTGGTGGAAAATGACTAGGGAGGGCACTGAAGTTTTCTATGGTGTTGATGCCGTTATGAATACAGTGTTACAATTTTTGTACCAAACTGATGGTAAAATCGATGCCTGCGTAGACTATACTCGCCCTTCATTGGCAATTGATATTGTGATATTGAAGAAAGCATTTCTCGATGCAAAAAAGCGAGGCGTCAAACTGAGATACGTTACTGAAATTACCAAGGACAACATCTTTTATTGCAAGCAGATGATGATGATGGTTGACGAGCTTCGACATTTAGATGGAATTAAAGGAAACTTTTACATTAGTGAAACAGGATATCTCGCTCCTGCTACTTTTCATGAAGCAGGAAAACCGGCAGCACAAATCATCTATAGCAATGTCAAAGAAATCATCGAGCATCAAAAGTATGTCTTTGAAACCTTATGGAGTAAAACTATCCCTGCAGAGCAGCGAATACGAGAAATTGAAGAAGGAACCGAAGCAGAATTTTATGAGGTAATCACTGACAACGAAAAAGCAAGTCAGATCCTTGTTGATATGACAAAATCTACAAGCAAAGAAGCCCTAATCTTCCTTCCTAATGATAAAGCTATGGTAAGGATCGATAGACTAGGTGTAGTCGATTACCTTGTAAAGGCATCACAGAATGGAGCGAATGTGAAGATTATCTGTGAGCTTATCTAAGCAGAATGCAGAGATCCAGAAAAAAATATCAGATAACGCACCAGATATCAGAATACTCGATGGCAATAATTCTCCATATGGCATGTATATAATGGACCGTAAAAAGTTTCTTAGAGCAGAGCTCAAAAATCCAGGAGCTGAAATATTCTCAGACGCAATTGGTCTAGTAGTATACTCTAATAGAAAAATAACTGTGGACTCCTTCGAGTCAGTTTTCGAATTACTTTGGAATGAACGTATGTTGGTTGAAGAATTAAAGAAAGCAGATAGAATGCAAAAAGAGTTTATAAGTATAGCAGCTCATGAGTTAAAAACGCCAATACAAGCAATACTTGGTATGAGCGGCCTATTGAAATATTATCCTGAAAGAACAGATCAGGTGATAGAAGTGATAAGCAGGAACGCTGTCAGATTGCAAAGGCTATCTGCTAACATATTAGATGCAACAAGAATTGAGAGTCAAACTTTTAGACTAGAGAGGGAACGATTCAACATCTGTGATCTGATACCTACTATTATAGAGGACTACAAAGAGAAGATTAAAGACAGTACTTATGATAATGTTGAATTAATTTATGATGTTAATCTTAAAAATAATAATCCCATCATTGTAGAAGTGGAGAGGGAAAGAATAATCCAAGTCATTTCTAATCTCTTAAGTAATTCGATGCAGTTTACAAGGGAAGGTTATATATCTCTTAATGTAGTTGTTAATAATAATAGTAATGAGGTCATCGTTACTGTAAAGGATACTGGTACGGGAATCAACCCTGAAATCTTACCAAGACTATTTTCAAAGTTTGTTACGAAATCACAAAAGGGAACAGGTTTAGGACTTTTTATTTCCAAGAGCATCATCGAAGCTCATGGTGGAAGAATTTGGGCTGAGAATAATGCTAAGGGTAAAGGTGCAACATTTTCATTTAGTTTGCCATTGTCTGAATGATGTGAATACTAGTATCTGCCGTATATATTATGTCAACCCCTTCTTATATTATCTAATAAGACCAACGGGTGGCTAGCTGAATTCCTAATTACTGTCAGTGTGATTGCAGTAGAGGATTTAATATCAAGAGCGGAGGAGGCAGTAATGGTCTCTACATTTAATGCTCCTGACGTTCTCTTTGAGGAGATAGAAAGAGAATCAGAAAAGACTTGTTTTTACAAACGGTTGTTCCTAGACTACAACCTCAAGTCCTTATTTGATGGTCATGCTAACTTGGTCACTAGACTTTCATCAGTAGATTGGTCTCTACCCGAATGAAATTTAGTATAGGAGCCATTATATTTTTACAATTGAAAATAACATGTGTTGACTGTGGCTCGCAGTCAGCACGAGTGTTATTGAGCAAAAATCGTCGACAGAATGTCCATCATGTCTCCTAAGCGAGTGTTGCTGCTGGTCTGTTATCCACCAAGGACGTCTTTGATGATAGCAACTTTTATTTGAAACTATACTACTCCTTCAATCGTTTGTATAACTCATCTCCACAAACCTTAAAGGTCCTGACCTGAAACCTTTTTCATTCCAATGTCTATCTGTCTCTCCTGCCTCTTGTAAGTCTCATAACAATCAGTAGGAAAAATCAGTATGAAATTCCGTTATTGCAATGTACACATTTACTTTAATAGTGTATGTTGTGTAGTATAGGTAAGGAATAAAGGTGTAGGGTATAATGAATGAAATTTCTAGCAATAGGTATTTCCTGTTGTATACTCTAAAGTGGATGAGTATATACATAGCCATAGGATTCATTGCAGCCTTATTATTGCCATTCCCTGCATCTCTGATTGGAGCGATCGGAGGATTTATGCTAGTTAACTTCTTGAGGACACGCTCAATGTTGAAAAAGATGGGGATTAGTATGAGAGGACTATTTGGTTCGCTACGGTCGTCAGATATGGGTCCTTCCATGCATGGATATAGTCCATTAAAATACTATTGTATGAGTTGTGGTAATGAGCACAAAGAAATCGCATGCCCTAAATGTGGCTCAAAAATGAAGAGAGTGGAATAAAATAACACAATACCGATGATGGATGGCCGGAAGAAATCGATTAGCACCTAAATTGCATTTGTACATTCTGTTGTCTTGCCTCACTTTTTTATGTAAGATTTGAAAGCCAGAAGATGCAGGGTAAAAGTTTCCTATAATGATAATAGCTGAATCACTAGAGAATTGGAAGGATACTTAGCAGAATAAATGGCTTTAACGTAGAATCTGTAATTGATTGAACCTGGTCAGTCGATAACGGGTGTTAGCCCTGGGATCACTACGATTCGTCGGCGTGACAGACTGCCTTCCCTTCTGGAAACTGTTACTATATGGAAGTGCTATCTATCATGCCTCATTTGTTTAATATATCGATACAGTCTTGAAGGCTAATCCTTTGTAATAAGTCGTCAAATTCGTATCCTTGTTCAGAAAATATCTCCAATATGCGCGCTTGTATCATTTCACGGACTAAAGACTCTATCTTTGAAAAGAAATCAAGAATGACTCCTCTGGACGGTGTCAGCTTTTTAATAAAAGATAATTCCAGAAGTTCTCTACGTTTTCTGTTCTTCATTTGTGAACACGAAGCCATTGAGATTTAGTAATCAAAAGATGCCTCATTGCAGGTAACTCCCGTAATTTACCTCTCATTAGATTTTATATTTGTGGAATCGCATTGTTAATCCTTTGCTCTGCTAGCTCTCACATTTATGAAGTCTCGATACGAGGTGACTATTTTAGATTTGCATTCTCCATGAAACTGATATGTTCTAGACTGATGCCACTTCTACTATTACTACACATGAAATCGCTATCAAGTAGTGGTTAGCTTCTCTTGACTATCCACAAAATCTCTAGCTTCCTGAGTTAAGTCTTTGATGATAGGAGTACCAACATCTACAGCCTTCTCGAACCCGATAATAATTCCAGAAGAGAAAGTCTCCCATCCGAGGCCTATTATGGCTAAGATAACTACTACTAATAAAACAAATCCAAACAAGCCTATCCTGTATGTATTTCAGTAAAGTTAGTCATAAAGATTTATATCATCTCTATTATAGAAAAATGCACTGTAAAATTAGTTATTTCTCTTCTATGAAAATAATCACGCTGCTCAGATTCATTCTCGTTTAGCCGATCATCTATTTCATTATACGTATTTCTCTCATTCGTGAAATGTAATCTTATTATTCACAAAATTGACTTGAGACAAGTCTCTATTTAAAGGGATGTTTTGAGGGGTACTTGAGGACTTTCCTCAACTGTATGTAACTTGAATTGTAAACTCATTACCCCCTTGGAGAAATCTGTTTAAAAGAAGGAAAAAGAAAGGCTTAAGTGTACTTCCATCCTTCTAAAGTAGGAGTTCATCTCTATCTCTAGCCAATCATTTAGCCCTTTACTCAAACTTTTAGTAAAACAAACTTTATGTGTATACCATTTTATTTGACTTGTACTGACAAATTGTATGTAGTTGCCTTTATCCAAAAAAATAGGATTGCCGCAGCCTGCACAATTTCTTGTCGGATAGACTTCTTTTTCAGGCATTAATTTCGATCTTCCAGTTTATCCTTAATTTGCTTTTCTTCAATCGTTTCGCTATAGGCATCATAAGTTAATACCATCTTACATTTGACACAAAATTTCTGGTCCGGTCTATTGGGTTCGTTACAATTAGGGCATTAATATGTCTGTAGATATGCAATTAGCCATCCCTTAATAATCGACCGCCGACATTATTTCTAATCAGAGTGCAAATTAAATATGCATTTTTGTTATTGCGTTGCGGATGTTGGTCTAACTATTCCTTAACATAAAGGAGTGAACCGATCAGCGGTAGGTGTCTCATTCCTGTTTTACCTTTTCCCAAGACTTCTGCGTATTGTTTGTTACCTACTTGTTTAAACACTATATCACGAATGAAATAACTTAGTATTTCATGGTTGGCAAATCCTCTAGTTTAAGTTCATTAACACTCAAGCAAGAGTTTCTAAGCTTTTAGATATGAATAATTATTCCTAGGCTGTCCGCTGCAGCACCTCAAAGTGCTGATTCCCCCGTCTTATTTGTTCTTATATCTAATGCAATAGGAACATCTAAAACAAATATCTTTCCGACAATATCATTAGTACGTAGCTTGTCTGCAATCTTGTGAATAAGGCCATCAACTTGATCATCCCTAACGATAACTTCGATCTTTGTTCTTGGATTATATTCAGGAGTATACCTCATTGTGCCCAAACCTACTGCTACTTCTTCTGATTTTATACTTCCTCTGCCGTGGATCCTGTAATGACTCATCCCTCCAACTTGCGACTCCTTAAGCATATCATTTACATCCTTCAGCGCTTGATCTGGCACAAATATTTGAATCTCCTTCATGGCATTTTCGACTTTAAATTAAACGGTAGCATGATATTTAATAAATACTTAATGTTAATGTAAGCCCATCGATAAATCACCTAATTAGTCTAATGACTTTGATTTGGATTGAACAATCGCAAGATAAAGTTTTTCCTTCCATTATATGAAACCACAAATAACAAATAACATCCAACACAAAATACACCGCTCGACGGTGATCCTTTCTTCGTCGAATGACAAATTAGAAACCAAATATGAAAAGTAGGACCAATATTTGTTTATTAGTGAGATTAACTTTTCTAATTCTAAAATGGGAATCATTTCATATTCTATTATCGTGAAATCATGTAAGAATAATTCATAACTAAAGTCTACAATTTTGTAACTATTGCAATACCTCCGAATAAGATTGTAAAGATCACTCTTCATTATTTTGCTAATTTCTGACTTTAGAAGATCGTTATTTGACGAATCAGATGTCATTTTTATCGGCCAACCATGACGAAGCTTTCTTAAGCCTATCAAAGGCATTTTTTAGCTCTCCCTTTAAAGGATCAAATGCTTAATTGTGAAGATGTGAATTTTCATAAGTCAAAACGTTGTTTATGGTCTTGCTATCAAGTCTATCAAATTATGGCAACACATAATCACAAAGAGTATTGTTCAAAGATATCCATTTGCCGTCGGTATCATCGTCACTATTCCTATCATTCCTTGAATCTGCAAATAGATATTTTATAACATCTATTGACATTCTAACACCAATATTTCTCTGACGTCTTACATCATTTATGAATTTAAAGTACACTTCAATTTGCTCTTTATATTTCTCATAACTACCGCTAAATGATAGTCGCTTATCTCTTAGTTAGTAACTACTACGCTGATGAAAGCATAAGTAGCTTTAGAGATAATACATACTTACTTCTAAATAATCCCTCTAACACTTTAAGTGGTACTAGACGACCCTCAAAAAATACTGGCTGGCTAGGTAAGAGAACAATGAATAGATATCCACGAATATCATTATGTATCCACGAATAAAAAGATACGGTAGCATTGATTGCGCAACTGTATTCATCTTCGTCGCATGCTCATCTCTTTGAGCGTCATTTGCAACATGATGAGGCCGCAACGCGAAATGAGCTGAAATCAGCGCCTTAGTCATGTCGTTAATGCAACCCTGGGTTGTAGCCATGGTGTCTAGGTATCATCATTATTTCTCTGCAGTGTTGGATGCATTCCCTACTAGATAATATCTTCTTAACTTGTTTATGAAGAAAACATTTTAATTGGCTTGCGGTAGACGGGCTTAACGGTCTATGTTTTTTTACCAAACAGTTACTAGTTCAAGAGTAACAAAGTTTCATCCAATCATCAGCCTATCAATCTATCCAGCTCTATATACTTAAAACCATTATTAAACAACAGCAATTGTAGGTAAGATAGCTTTAGAGCGACTCTGGCATGCTATACCATCCTTTCCTACTGTAAATGAAGTCTGGATAACTCTAGCAAAACTTGAGTGAACCCATGATTTATAACATATATACAACATCTGAAAAATAAGTTGGATAGGCGAATAACAAGGGGTCATTGAGTTCGTTTGAAGTTAGTCCTAATATAATAGCCATTGAGAATATGTTAATAATCTCATCGGCATGAGGCCCAAAATATGTACAGTGCCGGTTTCCGTTATCTGGTATTTCATTTGAATTAGGTTCAGTATTAGGTTCAGGTATAGTGAAAACTTTGTGATCCAAGTGTATTTAAATCACCATATTTCATAGAACCCGTTTGAATAGGATCACTAAAGTTGTTGTCATTACCTCTGTCCTTGTTGATTATCTCCAGTGTGGCAGTTTTACCTCATTTCGGCACGGATTTATTGGCACAGACTCCTAAGCCAAGTATTAACGAAAAGGTTAGCCTCCCTTTGAACGTAGCCGATTCCATTTATAGCGCTAATATAACCAAGTTCTTAGGTTCAAAAAATATATCATTAACTCCTTACCGAATGACAGAGGAACATTCCTCTGCCAAAACTGCAAGGACTAGAGATAGAACTGCTGAAGACTGAAACACCATAGTAGCTCAAATAGCCAGTTGCACCGCACAAGATAGATCTTATTCAGGAACAGATCGAGAAAGATGGAGAACCGTAGACAATGGGATGATTCGAACGGCTAGCAATGGGAAAATTAGTTCGACGAACTATCACAATCTTATTTTGATGCGTTTAGAAGAGCCTTTTGAGGTATATGGAAGCTTGAAGCAATGTCGACCGATAAGTGGCCAGACTAGTTATTGTAGATATTTCAAAAAAGGTGGATTGCCATCTGTTTTGTCTTCATACGTCCCATTAATTCAAGTCACTTAATTCAAACCGATGTTTCAGGAACGGGTCATATCCCAGATGAACTTATAGAATAGTTGGGAGATGAATAATCTTATAATATATGAAGTGGAGAGGTGAATAACAGTTGAATGTTAAGGAAATATTCGTGTTATCTGTAAGTGCTATTAAGGATAGGAAGGTTCGATCTGCTCTGACAATATTGATGGTTCTGGTCGGAAGCAGTTTACTTGTTGCTGTAAGCGCGTTTGGAGTCGGTTTCTCCGACTTCTTCAATAAACAGTTCAGCAATCTAGCACCTAACATTCTATTCGTTTCGAGTGTACAACAAGAGACAGATAACACAGGTGTTGGTAGCGTTGCAGCTCCTCCTTCAGCAAAGATAACACTTAATGCGGCTGTGGAGTCAAGAATTCGATCTCTTCCTTATGTAGATCAGGTCCTTCCTTCCTACCAAAGTGATGTGTCAATTCAATCTGGGAGTGAATCCAAATCATTCTCCCTACTTTCGATGGATCCTAGTCAGTCTGCGAGTCGTCGCCCCTACTCTTGAACTGACAGAAGGATCCACATTTCCCTCTTCAGTCTGATCCAACTGCAATTCTTGTAGCCGAAGACATAGCTTTTCCACCTGGTGAAGCAACTCCCTTTATTAACTTGGGACAGAGCGTCAGGCTCACTTATTCATTCGTTGAACCTGAGACAGGGGAAACTAAAGAAGAGTCAAAAGCTTCGTTGTACGAGGTATAATTGAATCTACAGGTAATCCTACTGTTGATAATGCTGTTGTTATAGGCTTACAATCGGGTAATACATTGCTTGAACGAGCTGGAAAATATGATTCGCTTTTCGTGGCTGCTGATTCAACTGATAGTGTTGATTTGGTCGAGGAAGAAATACGAGCTATTTATGGTAACGACATTGGGATAACTACAGTTCAGGCAATACTTGAAACCGTTGAAGAGTTTACTGGAGGAATCAATTCATTCCTCTCCAGTATTGCTATCGTCTCACTCGTGGTAGGAGTTGTAGGCATAATCACTACTCTATATACATCAGTAGTAGAGAGAATAAGGGAAATTGGAACGTTGAAAGCAATTGGTGCAAAGAACATCACAATCCTTGGCCTTTTTCTAATGGAAGCTGTGTTGATAGGTATTATCGGAGCAACCCTGGGTTTGGGTGCTGGGATTGGAATGGGCTACATGCTTGTAAGTTCAAGCCCGGGGGGTGGGGAAGGTAGTGGAAATGAGAATGATACTGATAGCACAGCAGTTACAGATGGCAATGAGCCGCAAACTATATACTCAAGAAACCCAGGAAACTCAACAAACTGAAACTTTTACTCCAGTATTCCTTGCAGAGGATATGTTTAGAGTTTGGATTATTTCAGTGGGATTAAGCATGATTGCCGGGTTCTATCCTGCGTGGAAAGCGTCGCGTTATCTCCCTGTTGACGCTTTACGATCTCTATAGATGATAATTGAATTTGATTTGTTCATTGAATAGTGGTAGTCAGCACTGAAAGGGATGGCAGCACACAAATTATTGGGGAATCTAAAATAGACATATGGATAACGAATCCATCTCTTCAGTATCTTCAACAGCGTCGGTAGGAGTGTTAGAAAATTATCCCTCTTTTCTTTCCTTAGATTTCTAAATTAGGCTCAAGACGCTAAAGGTTGTGCATTGATATCATAACATAGGTAAAATACGTTGAGGCAAATAATACTTACCGAGTTGAATCTTGACATAAAGAACTTGATGTCAGTTTCGATTGGTATGCTTATGGGCTTATTACTCCAACCATGCATTGTTACAAGAATAATAATACCAGATAAATTCATTATCAAGAGATTATGATAGTCTATCGTTCCTAATTATTAGGATCCCGCTACAGAATCAATATTACTTTGGACCCTTGGGTCCATTTTAAAGTGGGTTCAAAAGACTTAGTATCTTCAAAGAAGATCAACCAACAGTAGCACAAACTATAATATGAAGCTCAATCTATTCAATAAGAATATTTAAAGTTTATGATAATTAATCGTCTGAAGAATGCATCTGTCATATCGTCGGATTCTGGTATCTTGTTACACGATAGGATCAACTTCGCACAATTTCTGAACTTGAACGATGTCTTATACTTGATTTCCGCAGGGTATTGATCGTTGCCAGTTAATTTCTTCAATTTTCCAGTATTTCCCTGCATTAATCCTATTAACCTTTTTGATGATGCAAATATTTACGTTCTTGGCAACAATACACATAGGAGTCGATAATGATATGCTTTACACCGAATTCGTCAGCTGGTGATTTCTGCAATTCTATAAGTTGCTTTTCGGTAGCAGAACCGATCTTTGTTGGCGAGATTTATATCGTAACAAAACCAATTTTGAAGAAGCTTTTTAAAGAATAAATTATTAGAGGAGGTGAAATAATATGAGAAAAATAATCGTCTTATCAATGATTACATTAGATGGAGTAATGCAAGCACCTGGTGCACCTGAGGAAGATACATCAGGCGGTTTCAAATATGGCGGTTGGGTTGCACCTTATTTTGACGAAGTTTATGGTAACGTCATGAAAAAACAGATGAAACCTGCAGATCTTCTTTTGGGCAGAAAAACATTTGAGATTTTTGCCCACTACTGGCCAGAGCATGAAAATGGATGGCCAGGTATCAATGATGTCACAAAATATGTCATGTCCAAGACCATGAAAAAATCAGATTGGAAATACTCAGTTTTCTTCAAAAGCTTGGCAGATATCGAAAAGCTCAAAAATTCAAAAGGTTCTGACATTCAAGTTCACGGCAGTGGTGAGCTCATTCAACTGCTACTTAAGAATGATTTAGTGGACGAACTCTGGCTCAAAATTTACCCGTTGACTCTTGGTAGAGGAAAAAAGTTGTTTGACAATAGCACGATTCCGGCAGCATTTACATTAATAGAGAGTTCTGTTACACCAAGTGGAGTTATTATTGCCAATTACAAGCGAGCTGGAAAAGTCAAGACAGGTATTGTTGGATCTTAAGGAGAAATAAAATGAGAAAAAATAATTGTTTCATCAGGGGGATGGAGGTCTCCCACTCTTCCCCTCACTCCAACCATTCAGCCAACCATTATAAGACTCCAACCATTATATGATGTCGTCACCTTGTCTAGGTTATTTCACCTTCTCAATTGCAGAACATAAATGGTTGAATCACAACCTTGGTCAAATATAATGACTTATGCCGAGTTCCAATCATTCGCATTTCAATGGCAAATTTCGTATGTATGTCCTTGCGTGACTCTTCTTCAGACGACTGGCGTATAATACAAACACGGATGTCCTTTATGAGGATACTTATGATTTGAGCCCAAACTTTAAGAGAAAAATGGTTCACACACCCTTGGGCCCACTTTAAAGTGGGTTCAAAAAGATAACATAGCATTAACTTTACAGAAAGTCAGCCAACAATAGCATTAACTATATTACGATCCAGTAATGCAAGACTGTGGCATTAGTCAATCAGGATTACAACAGGAAGAATCGTGACGTTTTGGATGCTTCAATAACAATCATTGCAGTATTTTTGTTTGCTATGTCAGTGAATCTACTTTAGATCATCACACAGCTGTTACCGATGTGTACGCTCAACCCTAAGTAGAGACAGTGAAGTATAGAAATCTCGTAGAATTTCTAAAACACTTTAAAGTCTTGCCAAACCTCCTTGCGCCTCAAAAGGGAGTCAGACATGCTCCTGGCTGATCCAAAAGTCATGAACGCTGCTGTGTAACATCTGTGAGCAATATGAGACAAGGTTAAAGAATTCTTCAGTCCAATATTCATGTCAAATGGTTCACACCACTCGCAGGGGAAAAGGAAGGTAATAGTATAATAGGCGCTACCAAACGGAGGACAATCTTGGAGAATATAATTATTCACGTATTTGCTATTCTATGTTTTAGAAAATAGAGGTGAAAAATCTGCGTATAACCTTACCGAAGTTAGTAACCCTTCCTCATTTCTATCTAAATATCCTACTGCATTTACAGTGATTTCATTTCCATCATGTAAGGTGAAATGGTTTAGTATCTCCGGTGAAAAAGATGAATCAATACCATAGATATTTAATAATTCATGGCCATTCCCGTTAAACGATTTCCAAAGTGAAGTAAGATGTTTATAATTTGATCTTTTCCATTCACTGGTGGATTATTATTTATTTGCAATGTACAATCATCAAATAAATAGCTTGTATAAGATTTAACAATGGTATTCAAGTATCCTAGATACCACTGAAAGGCTTGTTCCGAAAGTTGATTTATTCTGAGTTTATCGCTTCTTGTTCTTGTCTCCATCTAGAAATCAAAATTTAATGAAATACTATGATATTTAACTTTTGATTTGTTGTATAATAAACAGATAAGACTTGTGACTTCACTATTCAGTCTTCGCCCTTAAATTGTTTTGTCATTTCTAACTTTGGTGCCGTGATCCTATCAATGCCATAATTTTAAGTGAAGTAGGTTCTGTTACTATGGTATAGAACCTTGCTGTTGCTGCGAGGTTGTTCCTGCTGTTGTTGCCCTTCTGGTTTCATGTTAGCAGATTATTAGTTAGTAGCTAGCATAATGAGCGTTGGCAAAAAAAGGTTTCCCTTAGTCGTCACTTACTATAAAACTTACCAAGATTCGGTTCTTACGCCGCCCTAACCTCCATTTGGATTTATTCAAACTTAAAAGAGGCGCGATACATGGATCATTGGAGGACCTGAAAATATGACGTCTCCTTTCGTCTATGGGCCTAAACACTTGACCTTTGTGGTAATCCCATTCCTAGCTGTAATGTTAATTTACGATTCGACTCTTGATTTTGTATTTGAATCCTCAACAGCTTTTCATTTCTCTCTTAAGAAAAGGAGTACTAATAAGGACGTTAGTCAGCCCCATCGTGACAAGTACGAAATCTCTAAAGATATTCTTCTAATGGTTTCGAATGCTAAGTCAGCGAGTCGTCATAGTACTAAAACAAGCATTGGAAGTGATACCGGCATGTCACACGGACTGACGTAACTTGTACGTTAGATTATTGGTCGACCAAGATTTATTGCGGGTATCGCAAGATTCCGGACCCTATCGACATTACGAAATCACAGAAAAAGGTCTCCACTTCTTGCAGATATTCGCTGAAGTGGAGGACGATTTAAGGCATTCCGACCATCAATAGATGAATATGTTTAATTACAATCATCTAAAAACTCTATCAAAGTAATAAACCGGGTCAACAGATAACCATAAAAAAATTATTAGATTTATTTCCAGGTTGTTGATACCTCAGAGATCTTGTTACTGATTTGGTTCGCCCTCTTCCATTCTTAAACTGTCCATTTGAGATACCAAAATGGAGATCTATCTTTTTCCAATTCTTGAGGAAGATGAGTCGCTAGCAGGAATTTGGACCTCAAAACGGAACCATAGGTGACTAAATGATTCTACGAAGTTATAGACAGGGACAAGGACACCAATAATCAACAGCACTGGGTCTAACAACATACTTATTAGTAACGGTGGCTGACATTCTTCATGACGACAAATATAGTGCGGTATTCTTTAGTAGCCTCCGCTTCTATCCTCTTTTATACTCTTTTCTCGGACCTTGCATACTCGCAGGCTTCAGACTATGAGCTGCAAGAAATCAAGCCCGGCGTATATGTGGTATCTGCAGGCGGATCCAACTCTATGTTTTTGGTGACTCAGGAGGGAGTTGTTGTGGTCGACGCGCCGCCAGCGATAGGTGACAAGATATTTAGCAGTGTCGAATGTCACAGATAGGCCTATCACTCACCTGATATACAGTCACGCCCACAAAGACCACATAGGTGCTGCCAACCTATTTGAAAACGTCACAATAATCGCTCATAACGAAACCGCCAAAATTCTGAATGAAAGAAACGACACGAATAGACCGGTGCCGGACATGAATTTCTCTAAGGAGATGAACTTACCAATAGGCGACCAAGTTATCCAGCTCCTCTACCCTGGCCCATACCACCAACAGGGTAATATCTTTGTATATCTCCCTGAACACAAAGTTCTGATGGCAGTAGACAATGTTGTGCCCGGCGGCCTCCTATGGAAACACCTTGGCGTTACTCCCGACGTGCCCGCATTAATCAAATCGATTGACCAGGCTCTGGCTTTGGACTTTGACGTTTTTGTGGGGGGACACGGCCAGCCTGGTACAAAGCAAGATATCTTAGTACAGCAAGAGTACGTAAACGACCTGCGCGAAAACGCCATGGCAGCCCTAAATGAAGTCAATCGCACAGAGGTCATTCAAGGCATAAATGGTAGCAACGCGATAACCGAGGCATACTTTAACGCCCTTACAAAATCGTGCGCCGATAAGATAGATGCAGAATGGCAAGGTAAGCTGGAAGGCGTAGGTGTGTGGACAGATGAGCACTGTGAAAGGATGATAATTAGCGAACGAGTTGATTAACTTCCTCTTCTTTTCAGCTCCTCCATTGGCTACATTTCGCAATTTACCAAATGTTAGAGTCCTACTAGCTACCATAAAATTCATCACCTGAAACCACTTGAGGACGCTTAACCGTGCTAGGTGTATGGATGATCCTAATCCGCCTTACAAAGGAGCGGAAAAGGGAGTGCGAAGATTCATGAAGATAACGACTTTAATGTTCCTATCGCGGAGAAGATAATGGTCGGGTAATTAGGAAACATAGAGCATCCAATAGCGCAAGAGCTATTAGATATGCAGAAGAAATGACAGTCAGTTGTTCTAGAAATTAATCCAAAGTGTTACTCAACTTGGGATTACAGTACCACATAGGCATTCTTGATCGTTTCATTTTGGTGTTTTAGTTAACACGGGCGGTAAGCGGTAGCTACTGGATGCATTATTTCAACGTACCGGGCGAACTTCGGGATTCAAAGTACCCGGTGGCGCTTGATAGTTTCCAGATCATTCGTTTTGCTTGATGACTGCTATCGAGAATCTCGTATGTACTGGTCGTGCCGCCGAAACCACAGCCCCGTTTCATTCCGCCCGTTCGGTGCACGGTCGAGCCACTGGTACATTCCCCAGAGCGCGTCGAGGCCGCGCGCGTAAGTGGAGTAGGTATGGTAGACGACGCCGTCGGAGAGTGCGAACGCGCTCATTCCCGGCGCCTCGCGGGTGTAGGTGGGGACGTCGGTGCCGGTCATGGTCGCGAAATCGCCTACGCCAGCCGAGTCGGGTGTCGTGCCGAGCGTGCTGTAGTTGTAGTCGATGCTGCCGGAGCGCTGCCTGCTCCTCAGTGAACGAGGTGTTGAAGTCGTAATTGAAATCGCTATTCAGCGACGAGGCCCATGTGAACGTCCAGCCCATGCGACGCTTGTAGCCCTGGAGCGCAGCGATTGGGGCGCGTGAGACCGCGATCATCGCGACGTCGTGGTGCTCAAGGTGCACGGCAAAGCCGTTAAAGCCGTCCGCATTCGCAGAGCATGCCGGGCAGCCGCCTGTGTTATCGGGACCAAACATGAAGTGATAGATGAGGAGCTGTGAGCGTCCTCTGAACAGATCGGCAAGAGACGCCATGCCATCATCGGTCTCGAAACGGTACTCCTTGTCAATTCGAACCCACGGCAGCCTCTGCCGCCACTGCGCCAGTTCGTCGCTACGCCGCGTCAGCGCCTTCTCGGCCTTGAGCAGCTCCAGCCGGGCCGCAAGCCACTCTTCACGTGTTCCGATCTTGTGGTCAGTCATTGTTTTTTGTTGTCACTTCTAGTATTTTATCATTATCTTAATATCGTCTACAGATAAGTTATTCCTATGATCATGAAGGAAATTAGAAATATAACTCCTACAGAATTTGAAGACTCCGTAACATATATGTTTCAACTTTTCCTTTAGAAAATGCTAAGCATTTAGACATATACATCAATCATATCTACGACATGCTCAGAAACGATAGCAGATATCATCTATATGCTCCCGTAGAAGATAGCTCTATGATGGGTATCTCTTTGTTATATATTTTTGAATATTTAAAAATGGCGTTACTTGATTATATGGCAGTTGTCCCAAATTTTCAGCGGCGTGGTATAGGTAAAAAGCTATTTGAATTCACAAATAACGAACTTAATCGCTTTATTTCAAATAATATAGGAATGTTGTTAGAAGTACCGAAAGTAAATGTATCTAATCCTGATGAATGGCTAAGAAGGAAGAGAAGAATCCAATTTTATTCCAGGTTAGGAGTAAAAGTATTGAAAGGCGTTAACTATTTACTTCCAATACAAACAGATGGAGATGTAGAAGAGATGTATCTGATGATCAAACTTTCAAAGAATATAGCTTGGTTATCAAAAAAGAGTATAGCTGATTTCATTAATTCTGTATATACAGATCTTTATGACTATAGAAAGCCTGATTTGCTTAGCAAAACCATCGCTAACTTGCCTGATGTCATTGACATTGAGGAACTGAAAGTGCAGGATTCATGAAAGGAACACTACATAGAATACTGTTCTTGAGAGGTCCAATAGCCTAGTACTGTCATATACTATTGTTCAATATTTTTAAACATCATATTTAGTACTATAACATCTGAATCTCTATGTTACTAAGGATATATCATTGCATATTCGATATTGCATTCTTTTTTTAAAAGCTAACTGGAATTCATGTCGTAGTTTCAGAAAAAATAGAAAGACAATGCTAGCATTTTGTTTACTCTGAGTAACGTGGAATCTAGTTCGAATTTATGAGGACTTCTAGTTTGCTGTTCTTGTTGCATCAGCTGCGCGATGCAAGACTTATTCCACCCACGATCAATGCCATTATTATTGCATATTTTTCTCATATAATAGTTAGACCAGAGATGCTCCATATCCGCCTCTGATCAACGTTGATGACGTATTGCAAGCTAGCGTAAATATATCTTTATAGAAGATACTTCTAATATATACTATGTGAGATTGTGAGGCAGTAATTATGAATAACAATTCCCAGCTTTGGTCTGGCACTAAGATTTATGGCCCAATATTGACATTTTTCAACGTATATGGAAATAGTTTATCTATATAGAAAGATCAAATGATCTGGAAAAAGATATTAAACTAGTCTATTAATTTTGTTCAGCCTGAATACATAAAAGGCGCATAATTGAAATGCAGTTATGGGTTCTACTCTCTGCGTTAGATGCGGCGCAATTCTTATCCCCCATTCGCTTTGTAATATATGTCACGATATATTATATTTTACATGCTCATCATGTTCCATGAACACTGATGAAAGAATTCATGTTTATTGCCGGGATGGTGATACCATTAATAATAATGATAAAGATATAAATCTAAAAATTACATACAAATTGATTGAAAAACCAAAATCGTCTCAGTTAAACCAAAAACAAAAACAACAACTTACTGATGAATTAAAATCTAGTTCAATTGATTTATCTGCATCGTATTGGAATAATATATTTGACTATTTTAAAATGGTTAATCGTTATTGGACCGCAATATTCTATATTGGTATCAATAAATCTTCTATAATATAGCGAAGCGGATTCTATATGCAGATACTATGGAATGATCTTCACGTCTGTTGATGCCAAAACATTAAGTCCAATCTAAAAAAGTCGAATATGTCGTCATGACTAGTTGCTTCCTTATCCAGAATACAATTGCCATTCTCGACCACTGACCGTAATGCAGTGATTAACTAAGATATTCTGCAATTGATATGGGATGGAATACCCATCCAGAGTGGTAGCTGAAGTATCAAAGTCGGATACGCAAGTTGGGATTGCAACTGTCAAAATAATACATATGATGACCAATCCTACTACCGTTGTGGCTATTAAGCATCCATTCTGAGATGCAAACCCCAGAGACATATCCTGACTTCGGAAGCCATCCGCATTCTTTTTGTACCAACTAACCTGCGTAACTCTTATATGATACTTCATTGATTAATTTTTCAAAACTGGGCTAGCAATTTGCATATCACACTTAAATGCAAATGATAATTGTATGGATAACTTATGCCAAGTCCACTTGAATATGAAGACTATCACCCAGAGACCGGACAACTAGAGAAAGTAATATTCGAAAGAATCTGTCCAAGATCATCCGACATAGTGAAGCATCAGTCTGGCATATTGGACTACCCAGGACTAACGGTCGTGGCTCTTATAGGAGAAGATAATTTTTTAGACCATTTAAGTAATCTACAAAACATTAATTTTGGATTCACAAGAGTGGATAAGTTGCATTGCACTCTGTTAGGGCTTCTAGACGGAAATAAACAAGTAAATGCAAACTCAGAATTTAAGAAAGTCGTTTATGATTCAGTAAAAAAATATATCGATCAGCAAAGATTTGGAGCTCTTCGACTTGAATTTGATTGTATTAGGCCTGGTACATGGCGCCTCGGTAAGAATAAGAAACTAGTAAATAATTGTAGTAATGGAATTGTTATTGCAACTGGTAATATTGCAGCAGCTGTCAATAAGAAATTTTGTGAGATTGGCCGCTCTTTATCTAAATATCTTAGAAATGAGTTAGATTACATATTTGAGCCAGACTTTACCAGAAAGTTTCCAACCCTGTGGTGTACTTTAGGATATTTTGATTGTGCAGACTTTGACATTTCAGATGAGTTGTTAAACCTGTTTAATGCCGTAAAAAAATTGAATATTACTTTAAACATTGACCAACTTAGTATGTTTGAGTTTTACTCGAGGACACTAGAAAGGAGTACCCGATACAGAATTCCACTTACACTATAACATCATTTAGGTTTCAAGTCTTCAAAACTGATCACACATTATACCATAACTGAGTCATCCGTAGCTATTGCTACTATTAACTACTCCATAAACGTGGGAAGTATACTGTGTAGAGGCCAGAGTTAAAGCGATAACCAATGCTGAAGACGAACACAATATCAAAAGTAATGCTGGTTTTCCCTTGTAAGAGAAATTGATCATTGGTTAGTTCGACTAAATGAATTTTTATAAAGGTAAGTAAATTAGAGTTTACGATATAGCAAAACAGAACTGGTTAGGTTTTTCTATACGATTACTTTCTTGATAGCTGAGAATAGTACAGAGACAAGATATCATTTTGCGTTAGTCTGAGCCCAATTTCTAGGTCGAAAATGGTTTACACACCCTTGGGGCCACCATAAAATAGGTTCAGAACGTTTAAAAGCTCTCTTTGTGATTGAGGCTTATGTGTTTAGGGGTGAGGTATTTCAACCGACTTTTTGCCCGGTAACTCATATCGTATATTCGTCGAGGGTCTGAAATCTCCGGTCGCATAGTTTTGCTCTTCAAAAATACATTAACTATCTAAAGATCAGCAAAACAAATGAATTGTTAATTCAAATCCCAAGATTGCGCAGGATCAAATCATTGATTACCTCATCCATTTAGAAAATCCTCCTCATTCATTAAGATACGCCACCGGGTACCCTAGACAGCAATCTGCTAGCGAGTATGGAGCTCCACGACAAATACCAGGATAGTTAGTGTTCTGTGGAAATATAATAATCACTAATTTGATAGATAGACTATCTATAGTTAATAGCCAAATAATATTGTTGTTATCTAATACGTGGTACCATAGGAATGACATCTATAATCAATAAGGAACCAGCCTCGCATAATAGACCTAGCAATCTACCCAGCATTCTAATCTATATTATTCCTATCGACCCAACAATAAGTCATATTTTAGTAAATCTTATTTTGGATTCTATTATTTTTATAAATAATTTTATGAAGATATCATCAGTTTGATACCGTTACCTGCAATATTCAACCAACTGAACAGAATGTTAGTATGCTTTGACTATTGAAATTTCGATTACTTGTCTAAAACACTTCGAATGACATAACTAGATTGTTCCCCAAGGATTATCGATGATCATACGCCATGTACCGTCAGACTGTTGACGTAGGACATCAGCGAGCGGTCCCAGTAAGACTAACAGGATTACCATCAGTTCCTGTTCCATTGAAGGACCATCCACTAATCACTAGAGCAAGATTACTTGTCTGAATTATTCTCATTACTTTTAATTCTAACTTGCCTTTCATGTCGATAAATCCTTAGTCTTTGGCGTACGCCTTGTTGATCTTTGACAATTTGTCCTGGTTGAAAAGCAAAACATGCCTCGATAACTGCAGAGTTAAAGAATGGGTGATACAAAGGATGAGATATGACAAGTATCTAAATAAGGTAATAGGAAAAGTCTACAAATCAAAAATGAAACCCGGCGGATTGTAATCAGATATCATGTACGGATTGTTCATTCAAAAGAGTTAAATCCGTATTAATGAGTTCAGGAAAGAAGGGTAATAAGATTATCCTTAGCTTATCTAAAGGATCATTTCCTTAGTGTATGAGTTCCTTAATACTTTAAAAAACAGTATTTTTTATCGTAACCTATGCCTATCAGGAACATCGATAATGGTTCAATACCAATACTACATATTCTGTAATCGGTAATGAACCCCTTTACATACGGGAATCTAATCTTGTTGAACACAATTCTTCGATAATCATCTTGTTGAACACAATTCTTCAATAATCACCTTATCTACCTCCAAAGCTGTATTTGTGATAACAACTCTCTCAAAAAGTAAGTTCAACTCGAGCTCTGCTTCTTAGCCGATACCTGAGATCTAATTGAAGCCAGGGATTGATCAATTTGATATACCGCCAATTTCTCTCTGCCAAATATCTCAAACTTTTGAAGGATCGTTTGAAATAGGATCTCTTCTTCAACTTGTTCGCTTACAAACCATTGTAAGAACAGGTATGTAGCACGGTCTTTTTCTTTTTCAGCAATTTCTACTAAGCCGTTGATGAGCATAGTAACAGTCTGTTCACTCTGCAAAGCGGATTGAAAAGTAGATTCTAGTGAATCGAATTTACCTTGCGGTCTTTCTATTGGTGGAATTATAGCTTCGGCTTCAGCATTATTAAGATAGTGGACGAACTTTAACATGTGTGTATTTTCCTCAATTGCTTGTTCAAAAAAGAATGTTGCACTTCCATCATATCCAGTTCTTTCACACCATGATCCCATCGCAACATATGCATTGATAGCTGATGCTTCATAAGCAATTTGATCATTGATCGCTTTTTCCATTTGTGATGTGATTCTCATTCCAACAACCTTAGTATTTTTTGGCATGTATATTTTTTTTGGTTTCTCGTAAATTTTTTAAGACACTTTAAAGTCTTGCCGGTGTAGAATAATTAAGCAATCTAACCAAGTTCCATCTCTTGACTTCATAGGGATATCAATGGTGTTTATTAACCGTCGCCAATGGTTCCATTAGTTCCTATTCTCAATACCTGGCCAAAGGTTCCGCCGTTGTCAGTGCTAAATCTTACTACTGGTTCCGAGCTTGTAGAATTAGTTTCGCACCAACCTACGATTACGTTATCGTCAGTAGCTTCCACATCAAAGTCAGTTGAATTGGACCAGTTGAGTTACTGAGATTAATCTTGTCTGCATAAGTTTGTCCACCGTCTCCTGATTCAGGTATGTGGTTGTCACTGCAGTCCTGGCATTAGCAAAAAGAAATAGGTAGAAGCTAAGGTTCTATCCTTATTTTCTTGATTTGCCCCCTATACAACTATTGTCCCATCGACATCATTCCTTCCATTCCTTCCATTCCTTCCATTCCTTCCATTCCTTTCATCATCTCCCCACCCATCATTGGGAAGCAAATCGCCATGTTCATCATCTGTTGCAGGTGAGCTTCTGACATATTCCCCATCCCGCCATCTAATCCGCCGCTCGCCATCATCATCTGTTGTTGCATCATATTCATCGCCATTTGCTCAGTTGCATTATCACCATTTCCGTTCTCAGTGGCATTACTACCACCACCCAACATGCCTGAAAATGCACCAAGTAGATGTGCACATCATTGGCATTACCATTACACCCATGTTAAACTGCATCATTGACATATTGCCGTTATCATCTCCCATCATCATATCTCCCATTGTCATCCCATCTTCGGTTTCATTATCACCATTACCGTTCATCATGCTCATTAAATCCGACAGTGATGACCGTTTACTACTGATACATAGGGTGAGAAAAAAGACCCCACTAGCGCGGTAGCAATCAATGCGGTATACAAAAGACTTGCACTAAGTTTATTCATTATTTGTAGATTGAGTAGGTCCTACTTAAGGAATAGCTATGGTTTTTGAACCTTTAAAGATGCCAACTATTGGAAGATCGCTAAATTAATCACTACATTAAGGACTGCAATAGAAAAAGGAGATGGGCCTTTGGATAAGGAAGCAACTAGTCATGACGACATTTTCGTCTTCACCATGTTTTGGTATTAGTGAAAATGGTATATATCAAGAACACATTGAATGTTCGAGACGAAATCTATGAATAATATGAGTAACGAGTGTCTTTAAATAAATTGGATTAATCAAACCTGTGATTCATGAAGGTCGGATCCTCACCAGGATTATCAGTCAAACAGCTGACTGGGTCAGGTTCAAGAATCGGTCTAACTTTGATTATCACGTTGATGGTAATGTCGTCTCCTATGTTGATCTTCTATCGGCCAAAAGTAATAATGTTAATACTAGTAGCCAACATCATGGTTTCTCATTAGAAGGCACCTCTCTTTCTCTAAGATATTCTGGGGAAGGAGAGAGACCTATTGAAACACAAAAGAAAAGGCAATCATCAATCCTCTATGAAATTATAGATGAAGGTCGGCGTTATCTGCAGCCATTCGCGCAAACGCATTATCTCATGCGATGTAAAATCTAGAATTCCAATCCCAGGCTGTGGCTTTTCGTGTAATTAACTTCATCTCGGATTCAAAGCAGCAACATAAGCATTAATTCAATTTCAATCAATGCGTTTTGATTCTGGCGAAATTGGTAGATAGATGGGTTTACCATTTGTGAACTTGACCTTTCCTTTAACTCTTATATCTCAGATTCATTAAGTTAAGTCAATTCATGTCACCTCAGGAGAATATAAGAATTGTTAAACGTGTTATTGATGCTTTTAACACAGGAGATACAAGTAAGGTTCACGAGTTCATAAGTCCAGAATATGTTAATAGAGAGTCCCAAAAACATAAAGATTCGCACAGATCCCAACTTAGAGGACCTGAAGAACTAATGGATACTATCAAGAATTTACGCAACGCGTTTCCTGATCTCCATTATGAAGAACACGAAATTGTTTCTCAAGGAAATAAGACAGTGTTTATAGGTAATGTAACAGGGACACATACAGGCAATTTTTTCTTTGTTCCTCCAACAAAGAATAAGATCTCTTATGAAGCTGTACACATATTTACAATTGGCAATGATGGAAAAATAACAGAGCATAGAGCGATAAGAGATGATCTCAAGTTTATGGGGCAATTAGGGTTGGTTAAAGCTGCATCCTCTGAGCACGAGAGCTTTTTCAAGTTATGGAAAGGATTAGAGTGATAATGATGGCCAAAGAACTGAATCTCTTATCCATTAAAAGATAAAACCATAATGTTATGTCTTCGAATGTATCTTCATCTAAAACTTCAACTGAGAGACCTTCCCTGATATACTAAAGTTTTCTTGATCTTCGGTAATTTTCGAACGATAATAAGAAAACTGATTGATCAACAAGCGAATGTATTAGGTGAAACTGTGGACAATGTGTAAGATCCAGGATCAGGACTCTTATGTCAGCGCCACAACACTTTAGGGCAGATATTTATTTACCTGGGATTTATCACTATTTTCAATTGTAATGCCTTTTGAAGTAACGATAATGAAGTGTTCTGTATTATACTTTTCCTTGTACTGCTTGGCTTTTTCTATATCTTTTGATGGTACGTCTTTCCCTGTTTTCATATCCCAAGGAATCGGAGTGCCTGCAAGCCTATTTATTTTCAGACGGAAAAGCTAGAATCCACTTTCTGGCGAATTCTATGCGTTCTTTTGAAGATGCTTAGTAACAAGCCATTTTTAGTATATTAATATTCAAAAATATGGAATTCATAATCAGAATTACTATTAGGCACTCACTGATATGGCTTAACAGTCAGATCTAGAGATGTATTGCTTATGCGAATATTTTCTTACGTGCAACCATCTCATTCTCAAGAAGATTACTCTGATATTGGATACTCCTTTGTAAATAATGATTATTCCGAAGATCATCGTCATTATACAGAGTAATACCATTGATTTCGGAAGAGTATTTTCTTGTTGTGAAATTTCTAGATGGATCATCGACGTCAACCAAATTGCAATGAATCAAATGATATATTAGTTTGGCAGGTTTGTAAAATACCCTTTCTATGTACCTTTCCCTAATGAAATCTGGCTTTTCAAAATGCTTTTCAAATATTTTGATGCCATAAACATCTGGTGTATCCTTCATTTTATCATTGATAGGAGCACCAGTTTTGTATTCTTTAATCTTGGCAAGATTTTTAGAAAACTCATTTGCGTCTATAATCGCATACTCGTCTGAATCAATAACTAGAAGAAAATCTATCTCTTTGGTACCGGCAATTTCAAGATACTTGTTTCTCTTATCTATTTCAGTAAGGTTAGGGTAGCTATAATAAATTGCATTAGGAAATGATTCTACAACTTTTCTTGAATTATCAATACTGAGATCATGATCGTCATCAAAATGCTTGAACTTTCCATCGATTGCGATTATGAGATCGACATATGATTGTATGGAACTCAGACATCTCTGAAGTCCTTTCTCATCATCAAAGAATACAATTCCAGCAGCAGTTGTTACTATTTGGTTATTCATATCGGTTATTCATTATGACCACAAATATTCCTTCTGAAGATGAAGTTACTCGATATCCAGTATTATCAGGTGGAGCTATTGATTAACATTAGCCTCTACCCTTGCACGACCTATTAATTTATGGTCCTTCGGTCACGCATGATTCTGAACAACATTTGAACGCTTGTCATTATGTACTAGAGAACAACACTATTGAGGACATTTTATAACAGCAATCTCCAAATCTTGCAAAATACATTTCTTTAATGTTCGTATAGATTTATCTTTACTCATCTTAGCTAATACTTTGAACAGAATAGATGAGTTTCCGCTTAATTATAACTTAATGCAGCTTGATGTACATCACTGGTGATATTTGGATTATATTCCATCTAAGTTCAGAAGATTTACTTCCAGGGCAGCCCTTTCATAAACTACTTCGCCTAATATTATGAATTGAAGAAAGGAAGTTCTACTTAGTTCCAATGGCAGCGTAATGTTGTGGCCATACAAAGGACCCTGATGGCTTCAACGTAAAAAGAAAAAAAAGTTGTGAGCCCGATTATTACTTGCTACATTTTCATTTTGGCAATGATGTTGCAGTAATAATAGCTTTACATGTTACCTAACTGCACAATTTCGACATCGATCCCCTCACCTAAATCTTGCAGTGCTTTCATGACCTGGTATTCGACATCCTGTGCTGAGACTGGAGTCTTAGAAGAAAACTTTGCTACAACAAAATACGTATGACTTTGGCTGCTATGCTTACTCATTATTTTAGCTTTTCCCAACTTCCTTTAATACGAATATGGCAGATATTACAATACCTTTTCTTCCTTAATATTATAGATGATCATTATACCATCGTTGATTGCATAATTAGTACAATACCGAAACTATGCAAAATTAGCTAAAAGCGAGGCTCCCAGAATTGCAAGCCCTAAAATAATAGTTATAAATTATCGAAGAACAAGTTACTAGGTATCAATATATTATTAACTAATAATCTTGTAATAGATATTCCAAGAATGGTATTTCTCAAGGGTAAAGTTATTACTTATTCGCCTACTCATATACTTTGAATAAAAGGAGTAACTGTAGGTTGTTGTTGTTGTACCTTCCTAGCTATTTTTGAAGAAGGAACTGCTGGCAGCAATCATCTCATCACTATATTTCTTTTTAGAAAGCTGATCGAGGATCTCCCTGATTTCCTTGTTGTCTATGAGCAAGTTCATAACTTTAACAAGTTCTTCCTGTACAAGAGGAGTTGAATTCATTTCCAAAGAGTCAATTGCCTTAAGCTTCCATTGACAACTTACACCTTGTCCTATTAATGTCTGCGCCTTGTAGACAACCTTTCCAAATGAAGTTACGCTATAAGTTCCGTTCTTTCTCTTTATTAGTCCTGCATCTAGCATACTAAACATTCTAGAATAATACTGTCGTTTAGTTAATCCTAACCTCGTCAAGACGTTATGAGGATCCAGATCTTGATGAGCTATCGTCTCAAACAAGATCAATGCTTTGTCGTCGGAAAGTGCTTTTAGGGATTTTTCCACAGTTACTGATCGTTCCATCACATTTACATTTATGTTGAAAAAGGGAGTTAATATTTACTAGAGACTGTATCTTAGTTTTTACCAGAATAAGCTAAATGCGTTCTTTTTACTAAAAAAGTATTTAGATTTGAATACTTTACATATTGAGGTCACATTTTCCAAATAAGAAGAATTAGGCTTTATAGTCTTTGCGTATGGGGAGGCGCAGATTGACTCAGCATATTAATGTCCCATAGTTTGGCGCTAGCCGTCAGGTTTCTGATTACGTGCAGATGGCGGTCAGGGGAAGATGAACGAAGCTAAGAAATGACTCAATATCCCAGACCTTAGTTTCTCACAAACTGTGCTCATGGTAAGCCCCCATACTTAGTCGAAATACAAAAATTCATGGGTATCATATCGGATAGGACAAAAAGTTCAGGAGCCAACAGAGTACTTCATGTGGATCAGTTGGATGTTCTTCTAGACGGAGCTCTCAGCTTAGCAACCAATTTTGAGTATGACATTTTCAAAGAGGTCTTACAAAAGGAAGGTAAATCGTACGACCACGACAGAAGCATCCAGCAAGACGGTTTCCTCAAAACAGCAAATTCATTTACCCGAGCGGGTAATATATCTACACAGCAAGCTCAGCAAATAATTCAGAGGCTCCCATATCCTGTGCAGGCCATAAAGGCATAATTGGGATGTGCATAGAATCCTAGCTAACCATTTAAAGATGTGATCAAAACTTTTAGGTAGTTATCATGAAGCTTAACTGGTTAACTAAACTAAGTTGGCGAATACATTGAAGAATTGCCGTCTACCGCAGGATGTAAGTTAGTATTTCATGTTTCTACCTTGACATAATGGCTAATGAATTCAGAATACTCTTTATGAAGATATTACCCCAGATTTTACCCTGCATTTTTCCCCGAAACATGTTATTCTTGCTATTTTTTACCTTGTAGCCCGACCTTTACCCTGAAATAATTATATATTAAGATTTGTTGTCGAAGCCGATGAGAAAATGACGAAAATGGTAAATATCACAGGATTTTGTATTATCAACAATGGTATTGCCCTTCTTGCATATTACAATTCTTAAGTTTAAGTTTTACAATTGCAAATGATGATCAACCCAATCAAATTCCAACTAATCAACTGTCAGTCATTTCGCGGAGGGTTGAATAAATGCGCTATAGAAATCATTTGTTTTGTATGTGTAAACGACCACAAGTGAAGGAAAAGAAGGAAGGAATCGGGAATCTAAGAAATGACTAACTTTATTGTAATTGTAAAAATAAAGATAGACCCTCAGCAGTATATTGATTCCAGGTATGACGAGTACAAGAAATCAGTCGAGTCAAATCTACTACTGAAGCAAACCTGAGTCCACCCAACGAAACAGAGATTAAACTATTCGTGAGAAAACTAGTAGTAGATAGATTTTCTCTTGATAATGAAATCAAGAATGTCTATGTGGCAGAAGTATCTCAAGAAGAAGAATCCAATAAGAAATGACTACGACACCAGAAAGACAACAACAGGAGAAGAGGCTGGTCTTGTCAAGTAAATTATCCAAGTGATAAGTGTGAATATGAGAATACAAATAAGCAGGAGGGAACGAGGTACTCCTAAGGTAACGTCAAAGAAGTGACCGAATGGCCGAGTATTTCTATTGGAAAATGGCCCTTGTTTACAGTCTCAAGTTTCGTCACCTCTGATAAATCGGAGATTAGCAGACATTTCTTATTCTACAAGGTTTTGAAACTATATGGTTCATTGGCTTTGAACCTGAATTAGATTTCGAAGCAGACAATGAGAGTGAAGTATTTATCACGATGGAAGTCGGCCAAGATGGATGCGAACCACTTGAGCCAGATAAGACAGCATAGTGAAAAAGATTTCAAAAACAGACAACTCAAAATAGTTGATCAATAAAAAATGTTCGCTAGTTAAAGGCCAAGAATATATTTTTAGACAGTTCCGTAATCTCATTGGCCAAGGATAATGGGTTGCATCGTGTCATTTTGTCTACACTGGTGAATGAACATTGAGCGGCAAACCTCGTTGGGCTTGTGCTATTTGTGGAATGTATTCTAGAAGAATATACATTGTTAAGCGTCATGTTGCCAATGCGCATAATGGTTTATCAATACATTGTCTCATTCGTTGATTATTTAGCTGGTCTGTCAATGATGGAATTATTGAGTGCGCTAGGAACGCTGGAAATGATGGAATAGCCAGGAGTCAAGGTAATGACTTAGTACATGGAAATGAAGGCAATGACATTGTTCAGGGTAATGAAGGTAGTAATCAGATATTTGGCGACAGTGGTGTAAACACACTAACTGGTGGCCCTGGGAGAGATACCATCCTTTGTGAGCCAAACGGAGGTACAATCACTGATTTTCTGATGTGAGATCTGGAAACTGTATACTAGCGTCAGCATCCCCAGCATCATCAAATACAGAAGATATGACCAGTCACCAAACCAAAACTTCATCATCACTCAAAGAACATCATCACTAAAAGAACATGATTCTAAACATAACAATCTGAGTTCTAGTCACTACTCTTGAATTGCGAATTATGAAGCTCCACTGGATCTGACATAGTCAAATGTTTGTTAGTGAATTCCACTTGCTGTGAGCATTTTTTGCTTCAGTTCCTATCAGTAGTATATCTCAGAGCAGCAACAGTTGCAACCAGAAATTCAGAATCAAGCAGAACTGGTTGTCTCGCTTAGTTCTTGAAGGTAGGTAAGATATACAATGAATCAACTAAAAACTGCAGCATTTCTATTCCAATGATGAGAAAATATGATATGTGATACATTATGAATGAGCCAGGTACAATTTCGAGCGCAATCAGTGTAGGAAATAGACGTTAGAAAAAGTTTTAAGAATAGTTGTTGTATGATTGCACACAATGACTTCTGTCAAACATATACCTGATGGATACCATGCAATAACACCTTACCTTGTTGTGCAGGGTGCTGAAAAACTAATTGATTTCGTGAAGCAGGCGTTTGATGCAAAAGAAATAGAACGCATGTCAATGCCTGATGGAAAGATAGGACATGCTGAAGTTAGAATTGATGACTCAATCGTTATGATGGGTGATGCTAGAGAAGAAACGTGGAAAGCAATGCCTTCTTCAGTATATCTATATGTTACCGATTGTGACACAGTTTACAAGCGCGCTCTCGAAGCTGGAGCTATATCTTTGATGGAACCAAGAGACCAATTCTATGGGGATCGAACCGGCGGTATAAAGGATCCCGTTGGAAATCACTGGTTTATTGCAACACATAAAGAAGATTTATCGAAGGATGAACTTGATAAGCGTGTAAAAGAATACGTCAAACAACAGCAGCAACAACAACTACAACAGAAGCAATAACTCCATCTTTATGCGATCGCCTATCGTGAAATAAGAATATTTGACTTGTATGTAATCGGTCTGCATTAGACTATCATCGATGGTTAATTAGAAAACCAATAGAGAACCACTCTATCTATCAATTATGGATTAATGTTATAATTTGAAGTATAAGGAATTAAAAAAATAACTTTCTCATTAACTACACAAAGTTACAAATGCCCCAAAACTAATCCCTTCAATTGGCGGCTTCACCTTCCACTTTATAACACCTATGTAATCTCCACCTGATAATTAGTACGTATTTATTTGAAATATCTAGATATCACATTAAGTATAATTATGTGATAGAAGACGGACACAAAGCCTATTTGAAATATTGAAACTTGATGATGAGTATGAGAAATCACATTTGACCGTAACAATATTATGAGTTCATACTATTCATTATTGTGATTTCAGTTTTATTTGAACAACTTAGAAATCCTATCGAATGGATTACTGATTCGATTATGCTCATCGATGAAATTTATCTTCAAGTTTGAACTTCTAAATAATGGAACTCGTTTCAAGAGCCGGTAACGGCACGAATACCCTTGAGTCAGCCCATCCAAAATGAACCTATCCTAACCTAGGGATGTTTAGATATAAAAATATCCGAAATGGATAAAATTCAATTTCATCCTTCCTTAGTTTGAAACAAAATAGGATGGTTATGAACCATTCTATATATATCACATTCAAATAATGAACCTATCCCGAAGTGCGGCAAACCAACAGCAGGTAGCATGGCATAGAGACTGGGCACCAGATCTGAGTAGTGAGGAATATGGGGAAATAGCTAGAATTCTGTAAATATAACACCCTACAATCGTTAGGGATGTCGCTTACTTAGGACAGCAGGCAAAGGAGTAAATTGGCAGATACACAGAGGAACAACTACAGGCAGAATATCATGATCTTAATGGTGGTATTACGGAATAATATGGATGAATCAAAAGACTACTTTCTGCTTTATTAAGAGGTGGTAACTATTCTAACAATTTTATACACAACACTATTAGGAGTATATAGGGATGAGTTAGTGAATATATTATGAAAAATAAGAAAGTCAATAACGACAGCAATGAAAAGAAAGAAGACGCCAAACTGAAGAAGGAGATTGACTTGGTTAATCCTAATGAAATTGAGTCAATTAGTAATCTATGGCAACAATATTCTCCTATGACCTGGAGTGAAACATATAATCAATATATTAAATACACAAGAAGAATGACTGAAATATATAATGAATACGCTAAAAGTTCACAGAGGATGACAGAACTGTACACGGAACTAGCTGCAAATGCAGAGAAGATGACTGAATTGTATAAGGAATCTGCCAATAGGTACAGAAAAAATGACCAAATATTGGTTAGACTTCCTTTGGATGAAGCCATTGTCAAAAAATAAAGAAGGAAAACAAGAAGAACAATAGGCACTTCAGAGAATGAATTGATGGTATCGACGGTCTTGATGCACCATTAGAATATGAAAAAGACAAAAGGAATCTATTGCCTTCATATCGAAAGGTCGTAAATAGGCTCTGGAAATAAGCATTTCGGAGTAGAATGGATGAGCACCGAATTCTAGCGTACATGATACCATTAGTAGTAAAGTGTATTAAAGAAGCAACCAATTCACTTCTGTGTTTTCTAGAAAGGCATTTAATATGTCTGTGAATGTTGTGGATAGTGATACATCAATCCATGTCCTGCTTCTTCAATCTGTACAAGCCAAGCTCCTGGGATCTTCTGCGCAAGAATCAAGGATTTAGCTACTGGTACAGCAACATCTTCAGTTCCCGTTACTCAGTGATCAAATACAATAACCTTGTGATTTGATGACAGTTCTTGGGGCACAGATGATGGCCAAATATCCATAACATTATTACTACCACTAATGAGTAAAATAGGATTATCGTTACCAAACATCATATATGCAATGTCAATATCATCTAGACTAACTTTTTGTAATGCGAAACCTTGTATATCCACCGAATTCGTTTATCAGAATTCACTTGGTCTGGATCTAAATATATTGACTATACACAAATTTATTGGTGCCATCGTTACTAATTAATGAAGCGATAATAATTATGGTTGCAGCAGGAATTAGATGAGCCTTCCCAAGCTGCTGTTTGACATAAACCCTAATACGATGCGGACTATTAAGGAACAGACCTGAGACCAGGAGATATTTCAGCCCAACATTAAGGTCAAAAATGGTTCATTTGTATGCGGCAGTCAGGTAGTTAAACGTATATGTTGAAAGGTGTAATATTTGCTCTAGTGGAATACTGAAGGTTTGATTAAGAATGCTAAACAGACGATGCAATGGCAACAGACAACCAGAAGTAGAGTGTTGAAACTTTCAAGTGAGGGCAGGAGCCTATCAGGAAAGTGTTGCAACCATCAACTCAGATAAAACAGGAAGCTAATCATTGATGAAAGGCTACCATTGGAATATCAGAAATGCCTGATCGGCGTAGAGGCCATACTATGCAAAACATGGGACATTGCAAATAACTTAGAATCTACAGAAAGGAACAGACTACAAGCTGTCTCGGTAGGAATGCTGGCTTATAGAATAAACATAGAGCAGCTAAATCTACTGAAGGGATTACCATTCTATTCTGATTGGCAACACGAACTTTAATCGAGAGAAAATCACGCTCAAATATCCAGTTTGCCGTTCAACTATACTATAGGCCACAGAAGAATCCCTTATTCGACTATGAACAGATGTTATATATTCCCTGATGATTTATGTTCCCTGATGCTTTATTCAGACGCCTTCAGATTGTCGCTACAGTTTTGGCGCTAAGTAGCAGCTTGCTTAACTTCGTCAAGTGATAAAGATAATCAATGGAGATAAGCCTCGTTACACCAAGTATATAATATTGGCTATAACTATGATTGACGAGCGAAGGTTGCTATATCTGGTAGTTGCGATGGCAGTATTCGCAGCAGCTTTTGCTGTAATGGTGGGCTTAGTCGCTGCTGAAATAGGGCCAACCTCTTCAGATACAACGGGAACGGAATGTTTGTTCGCAACAAATCTTTGCAATGTAATCTCTGCAGCAGATTCAAACGATAGTACGTTTTATTCCGATTTATCATAATTGAAGCTAGGACCAGTTAATCGTGTCAGCTGTTATAACAGTAAATAAGGTCTATCTGTAAACCGAAAATGTATTGATGGCATATAGTAGTCGAATCAGCAGAGAACGAATCGAATCTGAAAAATGTAATAGTAGTAAACAAACTTACACCTCGCCAACATCAAGGCGAAATTGAGATGGAGTACATTCATTTGAATGGTAGTCTGATGCGTTTAGGGTTAATGTACATCTCTCAACCCACTGAGATCGCCACTCAGGCGGTTCGAAAGGATCAGCAAAGTAATACGTCTCACGTGCAACCTTACCATCTCTGAACTCCATGATGCTTACTGCATTGACTGGATGCCCATCATAGGTAATAACTATTTCAGATATCCAGAGATTTCCTTCTCCTCGTACCCGTAGGATCTTAAAACTAAGTTTAGCGGGGTAATGTGCCCTGAGTTCATATATGTTGTGTTTACCAGAGATTCGTTCACCAGACTGTGGAAATTCAACTATGACGTCGTCATGATAAATGTCATGTGATCTGTCTATATCACGAGCCACAGTGGCCTCCCAGTAATGATCCAGGCAGCACGTATTTCTTGATTATCCATTATCTTTCCAAACCATATCAAAAGCCTAGATTATTAGTCTTCTCTTCGGTTTCAAAGCAGTAGAGAATGGCGAAACAATGCTAGATAAGGATGCAACTAATCATGATGATTTGCTGGACGCATTCCGTTTGTCTGTGCAGTTCTGGCATTAGTATATGCGAGATTTGATTCTACTCATAATAACCACCTTAATCTTACATGTTATACTAATATGTGGCGGCTGGTGAAAACCCATCACCAGACAACTGCCGCACAAAAGTGAGTAGAATTGAAACATTCGTGTCCACCAGTAGCATCCGCCCAGAGTTGACCAGCGCGTATGTATTAGTCGAAATGTGGCTGGACCAGGATCGCTATATTCAATCAAATGATGTCAGGGCGTAGAATCCTGCATCAGCAGCAGATGATGGACCATCACAGCGAGCAGCAACCCAAAGCCGAGATTCTAATATCACGTATGAATCTGACTCGAAAGCAATATTATTCGCGCATCAAACCGCTTCCGCGAGGTAGGTTTGATTCGTAGGAAGGGAGCTGAGATTTGTTCTTACTTCACTTGGAAAGGTGGTCTATGAGACCCACAATACAATAGGACTTGCAATCCACAATCGATGGAAACTTCAAGCTATTGATTCACTGGATACATCTCTATCTGCAGAGGGAATGCCCACTGAAGAAAGACACAAACTTATCAACGCGTTACCTGGAGATCACGAGGTTATAAAAGATATTCTACTCTGCCAGAATCATGTCAAAAAGGAATATATGTTAGCAGCCTATATTTATCTACACAGCTTTATCATGAGGTTGTCTGGTAGGGAGCGTTTTTTTACCGACTCTCATGACGACCTATTCAATGCAAATAGGATGCGATGTCTCTTCATTTCTGGCATTAATGATCGACACCACCACCATCATTACCACCAACAAACGTCTAAATATTTAACTCACGATCGAGATTCTGCATGTCAAGTCCATCTGAGAGAGAAAGGAGACTAAGCAGTCTTGCCAGAAAACTGGGTCACGAACTAGACGAAGATTTTAGAAGGGCGGGGAACAGACTAAAGGACGTTTTGATTCGTGACTTTGATAAAGAAATGTCGCTAGCAGAGGTATTTGCTGACCGAAATGATCTCATCGAAGCGGCATACCATAGGACGTTGGCTTATGCGATACACAATACTCTTAGGGATCTTGAAATGATGATCAAATAAATTAGGAACCAGTATACATCTGCAGTTCTGAATTTAATCTGGTAGCAGATGCCAAGCGTGGTATTCTACTCTCGCTTCTTGGTTGCTATTCTTGTCATTGTCGCTTTGCTTTATGAACTCTGTAAAGTTTGTATAATCCATCATACTGTCACAGTAAATGCAAATCCATCTCATAGGTAAAGACTAATACTATTACGCACACATTGTTTATATAACATTATTCTATAGTTCCGAAACAATGTTTTATGTCAAGTCGGAGTGACAGAGAGACATGGCTACTCCATCACAAACCGGCTACTGGGTAAAATTCTGGTCTTATTTCGGAATTGACGAATTAGAGTTCCTTTCTGGATCATCATCACATATTCTTGATTGTATATTTGTAATTTACATAATACTTAACTGATGTCTATCTCGGCTGACGAATCATTTAGAATAGATTATAATCTAACCACGGGAATGCAGATAAAATTTTACAAGAGCAACAACATTGTTGCTAGACAGCAATCTGTTATCTAGCCAGTATCAATTAATGAATAAAAAATAATCTACTAATTTGATTCGCCTACGGTTCCATTCATTGCTAGATTGAGCAGTGGCCTAGCAACGTAGTACCGTTTTCGGTGCTAACTATTTATCGACGTCTCTTAGTCGGTAGTTGCGGCGACGACGGAGACAGCGGTGGGATAGGAGAATGTGACATAACCATGGAAGGTTCAGTAATCTCTGCACCCTAATTTTTCTTTTTCTGATGGTTAATGCTATGGCTGAATCTGAAAATGTCTCACTTCTTATTCATATGAGATTATTTCAAGAGTTCATGAAGCACTCACAGTATAGGCCTGGATGATAATTACTTCAATCCAGAAGAGAATTATGTACTACAAAGATATGTTAAGGCAATTGACAACCTGACCATCAATGAAGAAAATCGTTTACGTAAAGTATGAGTTGTTCGAATTAGTTTTCATAACTTCTAAATCATCGTTTTTCATAGTAGCATAGAAAAAACTTAAGCCAGTAACCCCTTTACTATTTGTTAGAATCCTCTTCTAGAATCAATATTACTTCGGACTCCCTTGGGCCCACCTACTACGTGGGCATCCTGAATGGCTAGAGGCAGACGAAATGATGGAACGTCAGGGCTTTTGCATCATTGATTTTGGATTGAACTGACTGATTCAACAGGTAGGAATGGAACTATTGTAATCACAATCAAGGATGATTCTCTCGAGAATGCCGCAATACCATAAATCGATAACCGCTAATCAAGTTAAATACTTTAATGAACATGTTTTGAATAAAGCTAGGAACATTACTTTGCATATTAGTTATTATTATCGTAATTATCGTCATTGTGCTCTACTCAAGTTTCTATTTCAACTCTTCTTTGTAGTGCCACTTAGCGCAGACTTTTCTAACGATATGCTGTACGCTAATAATGTTGTGGCAACAATTGATATTAGTGAAATCTCGACAAAATAAAAAATGATAAAAGAGGGAAGTTAGTGTCCACAACCACAGCCGCTGTGATGATGTTCTTGATTTGCAGAACATGATGGACACAAAGTTGTTGCTGCATTTTCTGCTACAAATGTTGTTCCACATGAACTACATGTTGCTTTTTGAAATTCTTGCATTGTCGTAGGGCATTTTCATTACAGTTATTAAAACCTTCGTAAATTATAGATTGCCTCATCCCCCCGGTGAAGTATTCGGAGATACATCAGGTTAGTTTGCAGGCCCCATGTGTCCTACGTGCATGATGAACCACATTACAGTCGGCTTAGATTGTTGAGGTAGTAGAAAGCTCTTCTTCGGCAGCTTTTCTGACATACAATCGTTGCATCTTCACGAACCACGAGCGTATTTGTCCAATTTAACTCACATGATTTTCTAATCGTGTTTCGATAGAATCAATAACAGGCAGACTGCTACGTTTATTTGACTGCTATCCAGCAGATAAATGGTCCAATAAGATTAACTCCTCTTATCGTACCATTCGAAATGACACACGATAAAATTACGATATCTCCTCAAATCGATAAAGACTAGGCTAACGACAATCGTAACAGATAGAGAGTTGTCACTAGTAATTGAAGAAAAAGAAGAGAAGGGTACAGATAATTTGGGTATGGCAATTTATTTCAATAGTGAATCAACAGTTCTATCCTGTGCCTATATCTTTGAGAATCTGTGAGCCCAATCCACCAGTCAGAATCCACAATTATGAATTAACTTACTGAATGAAATATATGTCCTCTCTTCTTCTCCCAGATGTCTGTAAATCTTTTTCTTGTCAAGTATCACAACATTTAGATCATGAAATGTTATAACTGCGCGCGCCGTCCGTAAAATTTCTTAGCCGAAATGATGAACAATTGAATTAACTACACTAGGAAGAGGGGTTAGCCAGAGTGTATGTGACCTGAGGGAGAATGAATCTATTACCAGAATCTAGAACAGGAAATATCTAACTTACGCAAATTACTGAAATAGTTGTACCTGAAGGTCTCCGGCAACTTGCAATGTGAAATTATTAATTACTTCTACACCTCCCATTATTTCAGTGCCAAAGATATCAATCTTAAATGGCGCTTTAAGACCTGATTGAATACCTGATGGCGAGGTGAATCCGGAACCTACTCCCACTACTTGGCCATTATGATCATATAATGTTGCTGACACTTGAACACTGTTGAAGGGGAATGTGTTGTTGTTAAAAACTTCTCCTGTTATTGTATAGATATTTCTATTTTCTGGAACGAAGGCGGAGACACCTAGTATGTCTAAATCTAGCATATCGGAACGGGATTGATTCTGCGCCAACGCTTCACTTTTCATAATTATTAGTGATATTAGAAATGATAGCACTATCAATTTCGTCAATACTATCACCTTACCCCCTGAGGGAAACATAACTGGGTAGGATATAACCATGAACAGTATAAGTATCTTTAGATGCTTGTTCGATGTTTGTCCTCTTCTGTTCAGCTTGCTCACGTAATAGTCTTTGGTACTTCAATAAACCCCTAATACCATTAGAAAGCATCTAACTGGAGAATTATCATAGTCTGCATGCAATCTTTCAAAAGAGTCTAATCCAATTCTTCCGGGTCATAATTGTTGCAAGTATAACAGTAATCACCTGCTTTCCGTTTTTGTATGTGAAGCTGAAGACCATCATGGCCATATGAATATGTCATTGGACTATCATTAGCTCGGATCGAAGTATTTGACTTTTAAAACTGTGAATTTGAACTTGTACCAGGTATTCTGGCAATCAACCCTGCTGTTACAGTCATATATGACTTATGAAATAAATATGCCTATACATTTGGGTCATTTTTGTATACGTTGAGCTGACATTAGCGATAGCTCATGGGAAGATTTGGAAGAAGAATTGAAAAAATGTTTAGCACAACAGTCCGACGAGAAAAAAGAGCCAGAAGAAGAAAGTCTAATGGCCTGGTATAAAAGCAAAAAGAGAGCGTCGGCCAACCCGAGAACGAGATAAATTCTGATGTCGTAAACGCTGATTTAGAAGGCAAGTAAGTCGCTATAATCTAATTTGTATTGCGTAGGAGTACCTGATGCTCTAGTGGTGAAAAGCAAGTGAAGAACCGGTATAGACCATTAGAGAAGCCACTACGAATGCAATGAGGGTAACTAATATTGAATTCCTAAAATGGAATATTAATGCCGTAGATATTTTTTTGTAGTCTAGGATCATTAAAATATTACACAATTCTTACTGTTTACAATATATTATTGGTGTACTATAGGGAATGTCAAAAAGTATTTTAATTATACCTATGCGAGATAACAATCCCAGAAACTCATTCATCGATAGCTTGCATTTTCAAAGTCATCAAGATTTAAAGTGGAAGATCTTTAAACAAATGGGATGTAGCGTCAGTAGTCGAGTAAGAAGGATTCAGGAAGATCCTTGAAATTTTTTATGGAGCGAGATGCGTCATCTCGATCATTGGAAACAAAATATTTTATACTCGTTCGACTCTTTGTGTGCATTACTGAGTTAGTATCTTTGATATTGCAGAAGCTAAAATAGGGCTAAGGTCTATTGCTTGAACAAACGAACCTGTTCCGGTAGCTTTCGGTATAGAATTTGTTGTAACTATCTTAGATACTCCGGCAGCTTTAATACGTTCAGAAGATTCTTTCGTTATTAATGCATGAGTGCACATCGCGATGATATCTCTACAACCATCTGACTTTAATGTTTCAGCTGCCTTAATTATTGTACTTCCAGTACTAATAATGTCGTCAATTAGGACAACATCTCGCTCTCTAATCCGATCCTTGTCATTTGACGTGGTGTAATCCATAAATACTTCTCCTGTTTTCCTATCCCTTATTTTCTTCATGCATATAATATTATTATTTAACTCAAGGGCAAATGACTTTGCTCTCTTAAGGCCTCCTTCATCTGGCGATACGGTAATAGAATCATCTTTACTCATTCTAAGTTTTGCTTTAGCATAATGGGCCAAGAGCGGTGCTGCGGAGATATTGATAGTATCAATCTTTCCCTTGAAATATGTTAACGCCCGCAGACTATGGATGTCAACTGTTACTAAGTGTCTAGTACCGAAATGTCTTATACAACTTTGCCATCAATTCTATTGTTATCACTTCTCCATCGAGAAACGCTCTATCCTGGCGTGCATACGCCACATAGGGTACAACAACGATTATATCCTTTGCAAAATCATCAATACATTTCTTTAGTATCATTAAAGTTTGGACTATGTGTCTATCAATCTGTGGTGGACAGTGAGACTGAATTATTATGCATGTCTTATCCTCTAGTTTCTCCTTAATTCGAATTTTGCTCTCACCGTCAGAAAATACCCTTATTTCAGGACATATCATGCTCAAACACATTGCTTTAGAGATATTGGTAGCTAGACCTGCAGAGGAGGGCCCTGCTACTACTACTGCTGATGACAGTAAAGATTTTGGGAGAGTGACATGCGATTCAGCACCTTTTCCTATTTCCATACTGCCCCCCATTTGGGACGATATTTCTTTCCTAAGTCCTCCTTATGGAGCGGCTCCGAATATGTAATCAAACATAGTAAAAAGATGAAATTATCTATTTGAATGTTGCAAAGACGGAACTTTTTTCATCTCTATTTGCTGTCATATCGACTTTTTTAACATTTGGCTGTACGGTTTGCCCTTTTTCGGATAGTGAAATTTGCCCATTAATTATTCAATTCCTCTTGAACCTAACAGCTGCTCCTATGGTTCTTGCACTAACCCATTCCATTTTCACCTAGGGGATTTATCTGTGAACTCGCCCAATGCCTACAATGGCAGGTCTGAAGGAGCTAGTAGATAATTGCTTTTTGCTTAATTGTATTACTGTTTCGCCAGGCTTTAGACATTGATAATTGAAATTTTTCTATCACTTTTATAGGAGAACATTAGGTTTTACTTGCGAATTATTCCATATATTCAACGAGAACCTCGAGTATAGAGCTATATTTGTGATAGATGCTTTAAGTTTAATAGGGGGTATCATCAGTTTTAGCAGATGCATAGTCAGAACGAACGACTAACTCAGCTCTAAGCCGTTTTACCAATTGCTCTGTAGAGATGAGTTTCTTGATAAAGCAGCCTATGCTCTCTAGTGGATGTACCTCTCTTGCTGCGTCCGAAGAAGGGTCTTGGGCTCACGAATTTTTGAACACTCCATCGGTAGTCAAACAAAAGAGGGTCTATCTGCCTTTGATGTAAAATAACCATAGGGAGAATTGCAAACCTTAAAGAAGTGGTAAGCGAAAAGCACACAAATTCGTCAGGAATTTGTAAAGCAGGAAGACTTGATTAGAGAAAAAGAAATAAAACAGTGGGTGAAGGCTATCCTTCTTCTACGCGTTTGTAGGTTTTAGTGCTGCTGCTGCCGCATTTGCAGCAGTGGTAGCGAGCTGCTGCCGAGACCTATTTGTTACTCTGCTCAAATGCTCTGGCTGTATTTGAAGTAACTCTTGAAATCTCTTTGACGTTATCTGTAGCTTGTTGCCACGATGTCTTGAGCAAGTCAAAGTTTGTAAAGATTGTGTTATTTACTACTCTCACAACAGTTACGCTATTGTTGGCAATATTGCTAATAGTTTGAGAATAGAATTCTTGGACATTTTGGGGGTTTATGCTGTAGTACTGTCGATAAGTATTTTGAATATTCTCAAAGTATGGAGCAACCGAAGCGTTGAATGCATGTATAATGGCGTTCTGGGTATCAATATAATTGGTTGCAATTTCTCCTGTAGCAGCTAGAACCTGTTCCTGATAGTTGTAGATTGCTTGATTATAACGAGGGATTTGACTACGTGCTTCTTCTAATGACTTCTGTATATTATGCTTGGTTTCATCAAGCATTCTTTCGGTACTTTCTTGGAAGCGTTCGGCCTGTTGTTGTTGCTGATGCTGAAATTGCGATGTTGTTGTTGTGTTTGTCCCTGTATTAATTGACGCAGATTTAGTTGAACCTGTAGATGAGTCTGTCTGATCTTTCTTTGTGGAAGACATAACTCTAATTCATCACCTTCCATATATAAACCATGGCATCATATACCATCCATAACCATCTGAAGACATTAGGGGGGGGTAAAATCTTTTCGTACGCATAAAGCCCATACAACCTACGTTCCACAGCGGATAAACCAGTCGCCAATATACCTGAAGATATAGGAGTGTGATCTTACTTTTTTGCTGCTGGTGCCTTGAAATCACGCACAGAATGCCCTCGTGTAGCAGCTTAACTCGAACATAGTCATTTTATTACTGGACTTAATTGTGATATGGCTTGCAAACGTCTGAAGAGAAACTGGCGATGACTAGTAATTGGATCTCACTTCCACTCAAATCTAAAACTTTGACCTCTACTGATGTCCTTTTTTGCCCATCTTACTTGTGTTCGATCTGAGCTAAGTCCTCTGTTGATCATCCTCTTCTTGGTAACAATGATTGGCTGCATTTTGCACCTTTTCTTTGACTCTGCCTCTAGGTTTATTTCGTAAACCACAGGATAGCTTATACCCTTGGGGTAATCAATTGTAACAACAAATTTGTTACAGTCGACTCCGAAATAGTTTTCGAAATACTTCTCTTTTTCTTTCACCTGATACTCTAAAACGTAGAAACGACCTTTCTCTAGTTTTTCGATTGGTCTATTAAATACGGTAGTAAACTCTTTTTGGTATGGTTTATCCATTATTACGTTAGATATGGGAAGAATCACATTATCTTCATCAAAAACCTTGATTCCAAGATCAGACAAATTCATCTCCACATCAGTGGCTATCCCATGAACTACTTCGTATATCGGATTTTCAGATGTGTTCTTAATTTCATAAAGTCTTCTATAATGCACTAATTGGCTCTTGGGACTCTTGATGGTTATGTGGACTTCCATATGTGGATAAATCGTTACTAAAGTGGGGTTTTTCGCATTTTTTTCTTGAATAGTCTTCTGCACTGACGACTTGATCGCAGGCGGCCCTCGGATTACCATACCCCTTATCAAATGCAGAATAAAGGGAGATTGTTTGACCATGCTTTATAGTATGTTTTTTTACTGGCCTAAGAATCTGCTTATAATAGTCCGATATTTCTCTTAAATCCTCTGAAATTCTTGAACTAAGTAGAATATGCCCGTCATCTCCAATGTCCATAATTCTTCGTGCCAATATGATGCCAGGGCCCCAGATGTTTTTGTTGTTGAGTACATCATCGACTACAAATGCGGCTCCACTATGTATCCCAATTCTAACTCGAATTATTTCAGCGGGTATCTTGGCCTTATTGTATTTGGAAAGCATTTTATGAATTTCTATTGCAAGATTCAATGGCAATTCAGGGCCTTGTAAAAACCCTATCGCCATACCGTCACCAGTAGGCAAAACCAGCATAGTGTCCTTAGGAGTGAATCTGAAGCTCGTCAAATTCATTACGATGGAATTGAGGGTTTGAATCTTTTTGATCTGGAAGGATCAGAAAGGCCTACTATATCGACGAAAAAAAAGTGCGCATGAATTAAATTGAAGTCAGCTTTGGTGACATTCAAAGCCGAAATCAACGCATCTGACGGTATTCATTGTGAATACTGAAGCAGAATATGCCTTATACCTTTTGGATGCTTTAATAGAAATATATCAAAAGAGATTCATCAGTCATTCTCCTATGGGGTTTTGGTACGAAATACTTTGGCAAACAAGAACATGAAGACGCATCAGTTTTCACTTGATTCACCTATTCCAGAGTTTGGGGCGAAGAGGGCCTAACACCGCCCCCGTTCCAGTTCTAATATATAGGCACAGCCAGTTTCGGTATCGTGTATCTTATTTCTTGTGGGTTCTGAAAGTTCCTTCCACATATTTTCGTCTGATTCATCTAGAGTAAACAACCTGATATCTGGACATCCATCTTCTAGCTGATTTGTCTACCGTAATACCGATTTGAGGGGAGGTTGTGAGGCTATGTGTATTTGAGAAATTTGTGTATTTGTTGCCAGTAGCCGTGCCTACAAAATCAACATCAATAAATTTTACAGATTCTATTGGAGGTTTTGGTAACATTAATGACTTGGGTATTGAATCAGAGATTCCAAAACTAAATCCTACATTGCTGCTTTCATTCGCAAATTGCATCTTGATATCCTGCACTTCCGCTATCTTCCCAGATGTCGAGGAGACTTGTTCTACGAGGAGGACATTCCAGGAAATGCCTTGGCTATGATTGGAGTTAATAAAAAGTTACCTTCACTTTCATCTGTTTGAGAGGTAAGTGATACTTGAAGAGATGTTCTTGACTGGTGCCGGATAGGTTGGAATTTTAAGTGAATCATAGATCTCAGTTGCGGTAGTGTTCGCTGGACGAGACGCTTTGAATACTACCGGTTGGAGGTATGTGCTTTTTTGTCGTATCTGCGCCTCTGTAGTCCCGATGAAGCCTGGAGGTAGAGCGTCTACATCTTTAATGCTCGAATTCCCTACTGTTGCACCATTTCCCACGAATGAATCAAAGGAAGTTGAATTTAGTGATGGTACGGTGACTATTGCAGTCCCTTCGAAAGGAACACTGATGTTTCTATTTTCAATTTGAACTACTGGATTCGGATTAGTAGGATGAACTGTCACACGGGTCTTCATTAGTATTGGGCGTACGATCCAAAGCCCACATTGTTCAATTGGAAGCTACCATCAGTGGGATCTGAATCAGCAATACTATTGTCGGCAACAAGCAGGGAATTCTTCAGTATGTATGGATTGGGAGTAAACATAAGCGTAGTGTTTCCAAGCTGCTCGGACGTTCCTACTTTAACTTTTTTTACCGTAACTGACCCAGTATCGGAAATGAGATTAATTTTCTGGTCTCCCTGTATTCCTTCGCCGAGTCTAGGAAAAGGAGGAAGAAAGGGCAGTAGTGGGTTTGCCGTAGTTTGATCATCGGAGGAACTGGGAGAAGCTGACGCATAACTATTCAAATCTAGAATATTTAAGCCACTGCAAAAGATTAGAATGAATATTAGAGGCACTGTAGATAATCGCAGTACTGGATTTTTGATCACGGTTTGTATGGAATTTGTGATTATTTATCATTACGTAATCCTTTTTCAAAAAAGTGCAAAAATTACAGCAGATTAGTTGTTAATGAGTGAATAGAGGTTACACATTGATTTCTAATACGAACGTTTAGAAAATGAACAGATCACTTACTAATCTGACATTTACTTAAATAGGTTGTAAATCAGTTTAAGCTGGATGCAATGAAAAAGAGCGAAATGACATATAGTATAATTAAACTTGATTGAACAATCTTTAATATGCGTGAAGTGAGCTGGTTATTATGAAAAAAATGGAACTATTTATTCCCGATCGTAGGTTGGATGATGTTATTGAAGTACTTAAAGATGCAAATATAGGCGGCATGAGCCAGTACAGAATAGAAGGAATGGGCAAAATTAAACCAGAAGACGTCTATGTAGGAAGAGGCACCATGACGTACAAGCCAAAATTTATTCCTCGAATAAAGGTAGAAGTAGTTGTCAGCGACGACAAGGTCGAAAGGCTGATCACCGCTTTTAGAAACAGGTTGGGCGATAACATAGGAGGCAAGTTATTTGTAGTTGATGTCCAAAAAGCGGTGGATCTTAGCACGGGGAAGATGAATGAAGATGCAATATGATCAATCAGAAATAAAGGCAGAAGATCTCTAGCCCAAGTAACGGGGCAGAAAATTCTTTTTCAAGTAAAACGAACATTCTAAAAAGAAAATCTCGTCTGTTGTTGCCCTAAAGGTCGATCTTTCGCTTCACCCATCAAAATAAAATATCCGATCATCATTTATTTCACTGAAAATGTTATTTCCCGTTTAGCAGCTATGAGCGAATCCATTTCTAAATTAAGGAATTTGAGTTTTTCGAAGGCTGAGTTAAGTAGTCAAATTCGTGAGTTCATTAGCAGTAAGATTAGTTCAGATATTCAAAGGTACTCTGAGTCGAGTTCGATAACGTCACGTGTTCGTTATCCCAGTCATAAATGCGAAAAGGAAACAGATAGACAAATTTCTTGTCGCACTATGGTGTTATAGGGCCTGCTAGTCACTTAGCTAATAATACTCTTACGTTTGGATGAGCGTTGTTGACGCTTCATTTCGAAGACGAATAGAGTAAAAAGATCTACCGCCTACTTTAGCTGTAATATTGTGTTTGAACGAGCTCAGGTGCGAAGAATCAGTATCATTTGAAAGATTCGATTCCCCATGTTCTTTGAAATTATACAAGACACGTAAAGTTATTCGTCAGGATGACAAAAAAACAGAAATGTCATAGTTTTTACTCAAAATAATTGTTAAAGTTCATCTCTGTTCCCACAAAAATCGAAAATGAAATTGGCTGGTCTGTCTTTAAACATGATCATGTTATCCTACAACTTATATTCTGGAGATGAAAATGGTTAGTTCAGATGCCCAAAGGTTCTAAAAGAGGGGGTAGGGTTCGTGACAAGTGGAAGGATAAGCAATGGATTATGGTTAATGCACCTGCTGCTTTAGGTGGGAGTGTTATTAATTATGTGCCCGTCAGCGATATCAATAATGCTCGTGGGCGAGTGATTGAAAATACTATGTATGATATTTTGAAACAAGACCCCATACAGCACCAGACTAAGGTATTTGTTCAGATAGTAAGTATCGTTAATGGTACTGCATCAACAATTTTCAAAGGGCATGAATATGCCAAAGAGTTTCTCAGAAGCCTAATGAGGAGAGGAAGTTCAATGGTAAGTTACGTAGCTGATTACAAGACCGTGGACGGATACGTATTCAGAGTTTCTCTAGTCGCATTTAGTCAGAGGAGAATAAATACAGAAAAGAAACACCAGATCAGAGTCCTTTGTCGTCAATTCTTGGAAGAGCGGCTGCCAAAACTTACTGTTGATGAATTCATAAAGGAAGTTCCATTGGGAAATTTAAACAACGATTTACTGGAGGCTGCGAAGAAATTGACCCCACTTAGGCATATAGGTATCAAGAAAACAAAATTGATATCGACTCCCGCGAATGTCGGATCATCGCCCACAGAGGAAGCTACAGTAGGATCATCGCCCACAGAGGAAGCTACAGTAGGATCATCGCCCACAGAGGAAGCTGACAGTAGGATCATCGCCCACAGAGGAAGCTACAGTAGGATCATCATCATGAAGATAAATAAAATTTGCGTATCATGATAATGGCGAGACCAGACTTTTTTGTGATTCTAATATAACGATGTAATCTGCAGACTGCTTTATAAATGCAAAAGGGAAAATTAAAGGCATTTGAGATAGTTATTGCAGAAATCAGCTTTTTAGTTCACGCAACAGAAGATAAAGATCGAGTGCTCAATCTAGTATCATCTGTTCTAATTGCCGAGAAGGATGAATTTGAGTCCGAGAACCTAACAGGTCATTGGGGGAATCAAATCGAAATGATAAAGGGTAGGCTAGAGGGAAAACCAGCTAAGGACGTCGCAAACAATGTTCTCACCAACTTCGATTCTTATGATCGAAAGAAAATGCTTTACTCATTGGACGATTACGTTGATGACAAAGGGACATTGTATCTCCGTCTTGATAAGCAGAAGATCTGTGAGGGCAAAATTGAGCTATCAGACATTGATTCCATTAAGATAAAATTCAAGCCGAAGCTATTTTTTAGTAGGATTAAGCAAGATTACATTCGAGAATATAGGAGGCTTTTAGTTTCGAACGATTAGATCTCCATGTACTAATTCGCGATCTTCAGTCAGTTTTAAGGTTCAAGGATCTGCTCGGGCTGAAGACGATAGGCACTGAATTTAGCACAGGTATTGATAGTGAGGAGGTAAATGTCATACGCCTATTGAGGAAAAAGCCTCTAGCCTCTACTAAATTTCCTTTCTTGGTTGCTTCTGATAACTACCACGACTTAGCATCGAAAGAAGTGGATATTGTAGAGATAAATGATATTGATCAACAGTTTTATGAAATGCTAAGGCGTACTACTTCAAAAAAACTAGGCGTTGAAATTACTATTAGCAAGCTGCGTGCTACTGACGGTCAAAGGCTTGCAAGAAATATAGCTCTCATCAAATCAATTCACAGCTTCACAGAGAAGTACGGTAATCAGCTTGTTCTGACCAGTGGTGCATCATCGGTATTCGAAATGGTATCAGGAAGATGTTTTGATGCATTACTCCAACTGTGTGATATTAAGCCTGAGACGTATTGGAATAGTTTGAATAATTGGTTAGAACATAAGATTAGCATGAGATGTTATACCTTTGACGCTTAAGAGAAGATACAAGCGTCGATACATAGTAGTATTATGTCGGTCCTCTTCCGAGGATCTTTTATCAGTAACAAGAGGTAGGGTGGTAAACATGTTCGGCCACGTTATGGCTCAAAAGGCTTTCCTAAAATTAATAGATAAGATTGGGCCCGACTTACATGTGATCCGATGTAGGTCAGAGCTTTTAGGAGAGGTTTTGTGTGCATTAACTTTAATCGATACTGAACATTCAGCGGTAGTCTTAGATGTATCTGGGACATTACGGAGTCTGAGAGCTCGTGCTATGATTAAAAAAAATGTCCTGGATACTGTCTTAGGTGCCAAGTACTAAGTCATAGATTGCACTTTTAAATTAGTAATCCAGTTCACTCTTTCAATCTCAATCACGTTCTACGCCAAATTGCAAGTAAACAAAATGGGACAATAGGCCATTCCCAAAATGTGAAACTGTATCCCGCGGGCAGGATTTGCCCCAAAATGCATTTCAGCATTCTTGATTGAGCCTGCGACTCTTCGGTTACTGCTAGTATGTTAGCCCGATAGGCTGCTTCACGCGGTCAGCACCAACATTTGCCGACATCTACAGCCGAAAGCTCTACCAGGCTGAGCTACCGCGGGATAATCCAATCGTTAAGTTCATGATATATAATTGTGATGCCGCTTGGTTGTGTTGTCTATATTTCATAATCATTTACATTGAAAGATGGCAGGTGAGTCGAGAATTCTTTCGGGGGGGGCATGGCTTCAAGAAATCTTCTTGTTAATTTGTTCAAGAATATCCCTTGCGATATATGTGATCACTCTATCTGATCCCGCGCGTTTGACTGAGATCAACGTTTCAATTAACTCATCAAATCCGCCCCGTATTTGTCCCCCCACCTTCTCGCCGTTCAGAAGCATCAAATATTCTCCAGACACCACTTGAACTACCAATGGTACATCAATCATTTTTTTGACTTCGTACACTAAATCTAAATACCATAATGTCGGTTTGATCATCACCATATTCGCCCCTTCGTTGATATCTTGCTCAATTTCTCGAATGGCTTCTCTTCTATTAGAATATGGCAATTGATACGTTGATTTGTCAAATACCAGATTGTGAGTCTTACTCTTAGCGAAGGCAACCGATCTAAATGGACCATACAACGACGACGCATGTTTTGCTGAGTAGGACATTATTTTCACAGCTCCAAAACCACAAGAATCAAGGGACTTCCTAATTGAATATACCTGCCCGTCCATCATGGATGAGGGTGCGACGCAATCGGCTCCACTATCTGCATGACTGATTGCTATTTTGTCAAGTAGTGCAAGCGATTTGAAATTATCGACGATATCATAAGTGTTGTCTGATATTCCGCAATGTCCTGAAAAATTGTACTGACATACACAGACATCGGTAATAACATTTATAGTCGACCCAATGATCTCGTTTTATCTCTTTGGTAGCAATCTGAACTGCTCCAAATTTGTCTGCCGCTGAGGTTCCGTATTGATCTCTTTCAAAAGGCAGTCCGAATAGAAGGACGTCGGTGATTCCATTGTTAATCAGATCTTTCACAAGTAAACAGATCTCCTCATCCGAGGAGGCTAGTATCGGACCACCTTTTCGGATGTCAAAAATGAGATGCTTCAAGCTCCTCGGATATACTAGAATAGGAATGATAAGGTCTGAGACCGTTAAGGACACTTAACTACATAATTTCGACTACCCGCTATAATATCATTTCATTCCAAGTACTGAGTTGTCCGAGTCATCAAACTCAAGGTCAATAAAAAAGAAGTGGATAACGAGTATTAAGGATTCGAATCCGCATGCATATTTCTCGTCGTATCTGCGTGCAAAATGTTAAATATCTGATACCTCGATTGCCCATCGAAGGGATCATGTTGAGAATTACAATTGGAATCCCATCCTACAATGAAGGAGCAAGAATTATATCATTAATTAGATCGGTGTATGAAAGTACGCTCAATGGCGATGAAGCATTGATTACTGAAGTAATAATTTGCGACCATTCCTCCGACTCGACTCCTCAGATCATAAGGACATTTATGTCTCAACACCGTTACATACCGATACATTTTGTGCATCATGATGAAAGAGGAGGTGCCGCTTCCGCATGGAATGAAATTTTTTCCTTAGCTACAGGTGACATCATAGTGCTATTTGACGCCGATGTCTTGCCCGACAAAGAATGTATAAGTGAACTTGCGTCATGCATGGAGAATAACAAAGTAGAATTATGTGCATCTAACCCCATTTGCCTAAAACCAGGTTCCTCAGCCGCAAGAGCAGCTTCTTTCATCTCAAGTTGGTTAGAAACTATCAGAAAGCGTGGAGTCTCCCAATACACTGTTATGGGAAGATCGCTTTCTATACGTACTGACTTGGCCAAAAGGATTATCATTCCTAAAGAAACGATTGCAATCGACTTGTATCTGCAATGCAGAATTTTAGAAATGGGGTATCGCATCCTTTACAGAGAAAAAGCCAGGGTGTATTTCACACCACCATCTACTATGAGGGACTTTGCATCCCAGGTCTTGAGGTCTAGGAATGGCCACAGACAAATATCCACTCAGGTAAGAGGGCGTAGGAATCAGTGCTTCGCCGTGGTCAGTTTTTACGGTGTCTATAAAGACTGCTTATGGCAATCCAACTAATGCTTTTTTTATGCTCCTATGTTCAAGCCTTCTCCCTTTCTATAGTTCGAGACTTCCTGGAGACTAATTCATACAAATGGACAATTGCGACCTCCACAAAAAGCCAGGCTGGATGACTAAGTAGCAATTTTCCTTCATTCAGAATTGCCTTTCCCGACTTAAAGTTCTAAAACGAAGTAACAAAATTTCGTAGCATATAAATACTTTCCATAATAAAAACCATCTGGGTTGGAGCACCAGCGAGATAGTAATCAGAGTTACCTATGTATTCCGCACCATGCGAGCCTTGATATGGCTCTGGAAAAATGGAAGGGCTCCCAGAGACCTAAGAGGAGTGTACTTTGTGACTGCAACGTTTACAGAAGAAACCAGGCTTTACTTTCCCGGCAGAGCAAATCATTATATCTTAATTTCCAATCTAGGTCAGCAAGACAAGGAGAATACAACGGAAATAATTTCCACCCAATGAGAGACACGTATTTGAGTTCAAGATAACGACTACTCTCTTCGAAAGACTATGCGAGCGACTTAACTATGTTTCCATTTATTTCATGAGGTACACATACGGGCAGAAAGAATTGATTGACCTGGCCAGTTCGATGGCCAAAAGAGACAGGGTAACAAAGGCCGCACTGGCGGAAATGACAGTATCCTGTTCAATGAAGCCTAAATTTAGCTTTCCCTATTCAAGGAATCTATTGATTCTTGAGGTTGATGGTGGTCGTACTCATCAGAGCGATCAGCGGTATTGTGAAAGAACTAGAAGAGATGCAATCCGAAAGGGAATGTCCCTTTCTAACTTGTTTAGTTTTTCCATTCTAGAGGAATTTGAGTAACTTAAGCAGAAATATTAAATATATCCCATCAGGTTCCTGATACCTGATCGACATTGAGTAAGCCAATGGAATTAGGTAGCCTAAAAGTAGGATCCTATATAATAATCGACGATGAACCCTGCAGAATAGTATCATACGACCATAGTAAACCTGGCAAGCACGGGTCCGCTAAGGCTCGAATCTCAGCGATTGGCGTTTTCGATGGTTCTAAACACAGTATGGTTTCCCCGGTATCTGCTAACGTTGAGGTGCCACTTATTGACAAACGAAGCGGTCAAATCATATCAATGTCTGGCCAGTCGCTACAAATTATGGACCTTGAAACCTTTGAAGTATTCGAGACTGATGCCGCTGATGATGAAATGAAGGACAAAATCAGGCAAGGTGGCGAGGTTGAATACTGGAGAGTGCTGGAACGAATTAAAGTCGTGCGAGCGAAAGGTTAGAACGGACAGAGAGGTAATTCCTTGATGCGGGTATGCCCTTATTCCCAAGTACTTGAGTTCGAAAGTATGTTCTGCAAACCACCTAGATCAAACTAAATTTCTTGGAAACATTCAAATGACCTAATTCAAACACTTGCGTAATTCGACTCAAAAGGCACATGGTAAAGATCTCAACAATGAAGATGAAGCGCATCTATTACACGGTGTACATTCAAATTAAGATGACTTTCATATCGCCGCTTCACCTCTGGATTTTGACCCTATGTCTACGGCATCATCTACATCGTATATGAATATCTTTCCTTCTCCCTTAAGTCCAGGTACTACAATTCTCCAGTACAGTGTTAACTATGCTTTCTACGGTTGATCTTGAGCCACGACTACCAATGTAGCGTTGAGATTGAATTCTGGGGTATAGGTGGACGTACCTCTCCCAGAATGTAATATCGGACGTGGGTTCTGCCCCCTACCCCTGGACTCGTAGTACGTGAGGCCTCCCAATCCCATATCCATTAGCGCCAGAGAGCACAAGTTCCAAACGTGCGTATGGCATTACTGCCTCTATCTTTTTCATAGATGGGGTCAACTAAACAATGACCTTTTATTAAAGTATTATGAGATTAGATTATGAAGGAAATTTAGAAATGACAACCTATTTGAAATCATCAGTTAATTTGGCGCACCAAACACAAAAGGAAAACGTCGACTACAAATTTGCTTTTTAAGAGAAATAAGTGCGAAGAATGTGGTAGATCCTTCAGAAAAATCGAAGAGTTAATGCAGCACCAACAAACCGTGCATGGAAAAGACAAATCTTATAGATGTAATTCATGCGGACTTGAATATTTTGGGATGGAACAGATGCGGGCTCACATCATGAAATTTCATCGCTACAACAATAGGAGAGTGTAATGGTTAGATCATGAGGTTGCAGAATGAAAAAACTGAAGGGAAAATATCCATAGAAGATTTATGTGTCATTTTTTGTTAAAGTAACAAACAATAAAATATTCGAAAGCTAGAAATCGGTTGATGTCTAAAACTTGCATAAAGTGTGGAAAGGATTTTGATGACTCCTCTATTACAGACCAGATTCTCCCAGAAGTATCCTTCATGTCCGACTTGTTGGGCCGAATGGAGCACTTATTCCGTGATGGTAATCAACGAACTGAGGCTTGATATGTCTCTTCCCGAACATAGAAAAGCGTTACGCAAGCATGAAAGAATGTTCTTTGGATTGGAAAAGCCCGAGGAATTGCAAAAAAATCCAGACAGTAGGGGACAGGACAATTCAACGCAACACTAGTGCTGAGCGTACTTTCTTAGGCAAACTGAGCATTTATCTACCTAGAGGTTGATTGAATACCACTTTAACAAGACAATCACGAAGGATAATCCTTTGATTTTCTTCTAACGATTGATAGGGTTCAAAGAGAACCATCAAAGCTAGTTCCTTTTCGCATAATCTTTTATAAAAGGCAGCAAATACTGTCAAGATTATATTGCTCTCTAGCCTTGACACTTCAAGCTAGGTTCAAATTACCTTCATCAAGGGATCCTTTTCTGCTAAGGAAACACCGATTAATATCGAGTCCATAAATTCTTCCCGTGCACTTGGATCCTTGGCACAAAGTTCCTGAAGTCGGCTTTTCATCATCGACTCACCTAAAAATTCAGGAATCTTCGACAATATTAGAACAATATTCTCGGTAGGGTATTGTTGTAATTCATCATGCATATTTTAGTAATTTAGAAATCTTGCTTATTAATGTAAGATGGTATTTCGCACAACAGTGCCATTTGCTTAAAATATCTGAGATCCTATCTATGAGACGGGATGCCGTGCACAGTTATAGTAGGTGGATTTTTCGGCGATGAAGGAAAAGGGAAAATTGTTGCATATCTAGCTAGGAAAGATAAAGCCGATATAGCAGTTCGAGGCGGTGTGGGACCCAACGCCGGACATACGGTAGTTTTCCATGGAAAAGAACTTAAGACTAGAATGCTACCCAGTGCGCTGGTAAGCAATCAAACCAGACTTATGATTGGCCCAGGAGTTCTTATTAACGTGAACGTCCTCCTTGAAGAAATCAAAAATTTCAATACAAAAGATAGAACTTTTGTTGATCCTCAGTGTGGCATAATAGATAGTACCCACATTGACAAGGATGCCCCCGATCCAAATCTAAATAGGATAGGAACAACTGGAACTGGAACAGGGCCTGCAAATGCTGACAGGGCTTTGCGCAAAGCCTTTCTTGCAAGGGATTCATCAGAGCTATCGGAATATTTACAGGACATACCTACTATCGTAAATAGTTCAATCGACAGTGATAAGACTGTTCTAGTTGAAGGTACACAAGGTACATTCCTCTCACTTTACCATGGGACATACCCTTACGTGACCTCAAAGGATGTGACGGCATCTGCTATATGTTCCGATGTTGGAATTGGACCAAAAAAAGTCAGTGAGGTAATGGCAGTGTTTAAGGCATATGTTACAAGAGTGGGATCAGGTCCCCTAGAGGGTGAACTAGGGCAAGAAGAAACTACTTCAAAAGGATGGACTGAATATGGTAGTGTCACGGGACGATTGAGGAGAGCCTCACCTTTTAACTTTGAGTTGGCCAGGCGTTCGATAATGTTGAACAGCGCCACACAGGTTGCATTGACAAAACTCGATATTGTTTTTCCTTCTGACGCCGGAAAAAGGGAGTTCAATAATCTGTCCCATGATGCCAAAAGGTTTGTTAATAATATAGAAAAAGAAATAGGCCTAAAAGTGACAGTAATAGGAACCGGGCAAGAACTTGACGACATAATAGATTGCAGGTAATAGTTCAATCCAAATTTCTCCAGTTGAGTGTTCAAATTGGTTCGTTAAAAATCCGTGTTAGTTATATTCTCCCAAGAATCTATATCAGGACGCGTAGGCCCGGGTACCGATTTTGCATTTAATTCAGAGGGTGAGAGAAGACGCTTAACTATCCCAGTAAATTTCTAGTATTCATCTCCTCTAATCAATAAGAATGTTATCTACCTACACTTTGTCGTGCCATGCTGTCGTAAGGCTCCCACCGAGCAAATACAGAATGCCTCATCCTACCGTTTTCAATATCGCAGTATGAAAGCATCGTTTATCTTTTTCACATGCTTTTAATAGGCTCTCTGATGAATCTATTTGAAATTGCGGATAAAATCTCCATGGTATGTTCAACTTTCTGGATTGAAGGACTTTGGCAGGCTTGTTTGTGCGCTGGAACGTGTACCTCTCCCGTCCTTTGCCCTTTCGTTGAATGGATCTTCGGCCTTGGCAGTTCAGGTCGATTTTGTGAATGGGAGACCTGTCATCTTCTTCGTGAAGAATGAGTTTGAGAGAGTTGGGGAGTATTTGGCGTATCGAATTGTAGGTGAAGTTGAAGAGATAACCCTCGTCGATTATGTTTCAAATCCCACCTTTGTCTATTCTCCAATTGTAAGGATCGATAAATCTCCCAAGAGTTTTTCGAGATCAAGCAAGGTCACATCTACATTTGAGTATATAGCCATCAGGCTGATGGATCTTGCAAGTTTGGCCAAGGTGTGTGCCTACAAGACCATCTATGAAGAACCACCATTACCCCTTTTGGTATTTGAACAAAAAATCGAAAATGATATAAAGTATATCATAGGAGCACCAATGAGCGTGAGTGAGAGCGACACATTCTCTTATTTTTATTATGTAGTTTTGGATGAAAGTCCAGCCGCATCTTTCCTAAGATATTCAAGCCAGAAATCCGAAGCTACCTCATTTTACAATAGGATTGATGAGCATGGCTATATATATCTCAAGTTGATACGACTTGCGAAACCACACCCATTAGTGAGATCCCTTGAGTTTAAGTGATGATTTCTCCTCTCGAATTTTGAGATCTTCCAAGAGAAAGCAAAGCAACATTATCTTGGCCCTCGATCCCGTCCGAAAAAATGACCTATCCAAATATTTGTATGAAACAATCAGTCTCCTAGAATCTGGTCTTTGCGCTATCAAATTCAACCTTCACGTAATCGTACCTCTCGGTCAAGATGAAATAACTGAAATTATACAAATGTGCCATTCATATGGCATGCAAGTAATAGCCGACATTAAACTTAATGATATTCCTTCGACCAATGAGATAGCCTTAGAATGCCTAATTGAAGAGGGTTTTGACGCAGTAATAGCGAATCCCATTATCGGTAGATTGGAGATAATTGAATTAGCAAAAAAAGCCCACTTATTAGGAGCAGGCATTTTGGCGCTAATCTACATGAGTCATCCTGGAGCCTCCCAAACATATGGAATCCGGGTTTATGATAAGACTGAAGAGAATGGAAATAGAATGGTGCCACTATATAGAATGCTTTTAAAGTATGCCAAAGAGGCAAGGGTTGATGGATTGGTGGTAGGAGCTACAAAGCCCAATGTAATCAAGGAAGTTGCATCAGCAATGGCGGCACCGATTTTCTCTCCCGGCTTAGGACGTCAGGGAGGATGCATAACGGACGCCTCGAAGTATGGGATAGATTATTTTATCATTGGGAGAAACATAATTCAGAGTGCAGAACCATTGAAGACTCTGGGTTTACTTAAGGACAGCCTGAGAAAATGTTAGGGCTACATTCATAATGTCTGCTTGCCATTGACAAACTCGTTTGCTGAGATGAGAATATCTCTTGCCGATCTGTATGTTAAAGTCGCTAAAGCTGAAGGAAAATCTACCCATAGAAAATCCTGGTGTTCATTTGAGAGCCTAATATTACTGGTTGGTGTTTGGGCAAGGTAAAAGCTGACCTTCTTTTGTACCAATTTCCCATCTCGTCTATAATTATAAAATATTGCTTGGACAAATCCTTCCAAGAATCTCACGTCGGTTATTCCAGTCTCTTCGAAAATTTCCCTAATGACAGCTTCTACTTCAGTCTCCCCTGCTTCGACATTTCCTTTTGGGAAGTCCCAATGACCTGAAGCATAATGTAGCAACAAATACTTTCTTTCATCGCTTGCGAAATATCCAAAAAGAACTGCTCCTGCTGAATGCTCCTTAATCATTTTTTAGAACGTCCATAAACAGCTAAAGTTCAGTGTCAGTCTCAGTCTCTGTCCACAGAAGTACCTCCGATTATGAAGCAAATCCATTCTTCGCCTACGATAACTTCCATCGGGCAAGTTGGAATCGATGCAGCATTTATCCACAAAATTATAAATCACCGGGTGATACAAATTGCATAATTTTCTAAAGACCGTATTTTCTGACTCTGTTCTGATAAATTCTAATTGCTCGCATAAAATCAATTTTCCTGAACTGAGGCCAGAAAACATCCATAAATACGATCTCGCTGTATGCGCTCTGCCATAACAGGAAACCACTGAGGCGCTTTTCTCCAGACGTCCGTAGAACAAGATCAGGCTCCGGTTGTGGTAAATGGGAAGTATAGAGGCACGATTCAATGGTTTTTTCATTGATATCCTCCACCCTAATATCCCCCGTGACGGCCATAGCAGCTATTCGCCTGATCGCATCAATAAGTTCCTTTTGTCCCCCGTAGGCCACTGCTATATTTAAAAACATTGAGTCATATTCACAGGTTGCTTTTTCTAACTCGAATAGAATCTTTTGTAGCTTAGGCGGCACCAACTTTACATTCCCAATTGCCTTTATCTTCATTCTTCTTTTATGAATACGCGAATCATTGTAAAGCCTTTGTAGTTTTATATGTAGAAGATCATAAATATTGTTGATTTCTTCATCATTTCTATTGAGGTTTTCCGTTGAGAGAATGTACAGGGTCGTAATCCGAATCCCAATGTCATGGATCCAATTGAGAAGCTCTTCGGCTTTGTCCGCGCCCACAAAATGTCCTTCATCTACATTTAGGAGATTTAGTCTCGCCCAACGTCTGTTTCCGTCTAGAATAATAGCGACGTGATTTGGTAACGGATTATGTAGGATGTGTGATTGTAGTTTCCTCTCATAATATCGGTATAGCCCACTCAGTTGGAGAAGAGTTTCAGCAAATGCCTTCCCGTTCTCAATTGTCTGCATTGGAGCCTATCCAAGTTAGCGAAAGCCACATCTGCGATTTTATTGTTTGGACCTAATTTAGGATCAGTTAGCTTAGTGTTTCAGAACTTCTCCGCCCTTGCGATTTTTAAAGTCACTGTAACAAAAATGTAGCCGCAACAAGCGTAACTGCTAAACCAATCAGGATAGACGATATTAGACTGAAGGGATTTGCTCTCTCAGTAAGAATCGAAGTGAACTGAAGGACTGGAATATAAAGCAACGCTAGGACTACCAATCGGAGAATATCTGACATCGCCTTGATACTACCTTTGAACCAATTGCTGAGCAGCGAACCAACAAATATAGTTGCAATACCAATCCACAGGAGTGTAATTGTGCCTTGGATAAAAGACCCGACTATCAGTCTATTCGTAAGTATTGCGGTAAGGCCGGAATTAGGTTCGATGAGATTAGCGGGAATATTTGAAAATCCATTGACTATCGCAACCAAAATTATCAGTATTCCTGAGAAAACCGAAAATATTCTAATAAAACCAGAAGGTGTAGGCCTACCTAACGATCCGATTGCTTTATCTAAATCAAAGGCTCGCATAATAAAGGCAATGCCAAGAATGCTTAAGGCAAGGGCAACTGCTTCCTTGGTAAGCCCGAAAACAGTAGCGATCCCTGTCGCAACCAACAATGCTCCGGGAACACCCAAGAAGAATTTGGAGTATCTTGGATCATATACTAGCATTTTTACATATCTGCCTAGAACAGCATAGGAATACTCCACACTCCGGCTATGCTTTATTATTATCCGTTGGAGTGAAATAATAGGCACTAGTGTTTGCAAAACAGGGATTACTGATTCATCATCTTCCCCGTCAGATACCAAAACAACCGCATCCGCTTGGTACGAATTGATAATTAGTTGAACTTCTGAATAGATTTTTTCATCAGCCTCTATTCCTCTTTCATATCTTCCAGCAACCAATGCGACCTCAGCATTATGTCCTTTAGAAATCAACTCTTCATATGTTTTCACTGCTCCAAAGATTGCATTTGCATCAGGATCTTCTGGGTCCTCGATGGCCAAGCGTATCCCTGCATTTATGCATGAACTTCGTCCGACGATAGGCGTCTGCAGTCCTCCCTTAGAGCCTATATCGTCATCTCTATCAACACAAAGGACAAGAATCTTGTTATGTGATGCAGGTTTCTTTATGATTTCCTCTGAGGATGAAAGTAGGCTCTTTCGATATCCTTTACTCTTACCGATCACATCTGACAATTCGAGGGCACGTACAGATTACAAGAATGTTGAACCTCCTAATTAATCTGATCAAGAAGAGATTTGAGAAAAAAACATTTAACCGTGAAAAGAAAAAAATCGATGACGTTGATTTCTACATTATATGATCAAACTGCTTCATTCAAAGACGATAATTGATTTATTAACGTGTGACTTTACATGAAGTCGATGCGCGGAGATATCCAAATCTATGCCGCCAGAATGACAAAATACAGTGACTCTTTAATGATAAATGTCTGCGATGCAGATCTAGTTGGTAAAACATTGAATCAAGGAGAAATGGTCATTTCCCTATCGCTAGACTATTTTCAGGAAGAAATAATTGAAAAGGAGAAAGCTGCTGACCTTCTGAATAAGTGCTCGATTGCTAATCTTGTTGGTGAGAAGATTGTCGCATTGGCCATCTCTATGGGACTAGCAAAAGAGGTTAGTGTGAAACGAATCTGCGGCGTCCCTTTCTTAATGATTTTTAAGTTCTGCCAGACATCGTGATTCGCATAAAACTAGTTGATGGTATTGTTGTTGTTCGACTTTTTTTGAATTTTCAAAGCTGTTACTTTAATATATCTAACTTATTCCAATGAAGGAACAGGGACGTACCAGGATTGAGTGTGGAAGATAACTTGAGAGCGTCTAAACATGGGGCAGAAGTCTCCCAACAGTTCATCAAGATTCCAGGAGAAAGGATAGGGGTTCTGATAGGCAAGAAAGGTGCAGTAGTAGAGAGAATAAAACAGGAATGTAGCGTAAACGTTGAGATTGAGAGCGAGACCGGAAACGTGATTGTTAGATACGATTCCATGTCTCTACTTGAAGGACATCCTTTCAAAGCGCTGGAGATAATCTCTGCCATTGCCAGAGGCTTTTCACCAGAGAGGGCATTCAAATTGCTCCATGAAGATGTTGTTTTTCAACTGCTTGATATGAGGGACTATGTAGGGAACTCGCAGAGTTCATTGATGAGATTAAAGGGCAGAATAATCGGTGAACGAGGAAAGTCCAGGCGCACCATCGAAGAGCTAAGTGGGGCCGATCTTTCAGTCTACGGACACACCGTTGGCTTTATTGGGATTTTTGAGGCCATTAAGGTAGCAGTTGAGGCGATAATTCTATTGACGAAAGGAAGTTCTCACAGGAGTGTTTATGCAATGTTGCAGAACTACAGACGCAAACTAAAACAAGAAAAGATATCCCTCTGGGAGGGACAGTTAACCATGGGTAAACAAAAATTAGGTTAGGACTTCACCATTATGAATGAAGCCATTATTCCGCTTCTGATGACTAGGTATCTAATTTTTTTCTATCGATAGTTCGCGCCCATCGCTTGAAGACGTTATTTGGAATACGGAATTGGTCTAAGACCTTTCCTACGATGTGGTTCACTAGATCGTCAATAGTTTCCGGTTTATGGTAGAAGCCGGGCATGGCAGGGAGCAACACGGCACCGGTCTTATTCAACCGAAGCATATTGAGAAGATGAATTCTCGATAGAGGCGTTTCGCGGGGAACTATTACCAATCTTCGTGTCTCCTTCAAGCAAACGTCTGCAGCACGTGAAATTAGATTATCATCATAACCATTCGCTATGCTTGACAATGTTTTCATGCTGCATGGAATAATCACCATGCCATCTGAGAGAAAAGACCCACTGGATATTTCCGATGCCATGTTATGAGGGTCGTAATTTACAGATGCAAGTGATTTAATGTATTTGGTGGTGAAATTTGTTTCAATTCTAATAGTTTTTTCGGCCCATTCACTAATAATCAAATGACTCTCAATATTCAACTCAAAGAGTGCCTCTAGAAATTTTATCCCATAGATAACGCCAGAGCCCCCAGTGATCCCTACAATGAGTTTCATATTCTACCTTAGTAAAAGGCAATTCCTATTTATTCCTGATGACCCGGTAGTAACAAAACAAATTAATGAACATTCATCTACGACAATTCTACAATGCGCTTAACAGTATTTGGAAGTCTTGCATTGGACACTACTAGAACTCCATTTAGGACGGAAGTGGAAATAATGGGAGGCGCTCGCTACATATGCAGCTCTTGCCTCCAGCAAGTTCGTCGAAACAGAGATCCTGGGAGTAATCGGATCTGATTTTCCAGAAAAATACCTGGAGATCTTGCGATCAAAAGTTGGAACAGCTGGACTTGTGATGAAATCTGGTAAAAGAACATTTAGATATGATTCTTCATTTAATTACGATCTTTCGCACAGGACTACTAACAAGACGGAGCTTAACGTGATATCAGAATACGAACCGTCGGTACCAGATCAACTTAAGAATTCAATGTATATCTATTTGGCAAACAACGATCCGATTCAGAATATGAAGATGCTTAAGCAATTCATAAATCCAAAGTTGGTAGTTTGTGATACCATAGAATTTTGGATTCAAACCAAACCCGATGCGGTGAAAAAAATGTTTGGAATGGTCCACGGTGTGATTATTAATGATCAGGAAGCAAGAATGCTTTGTGGCATGTCAAACCTAATTAAATGTGCCAAAGAGATACTCTCGTGGGGTCCAGAATTTGTTATCATCAAAAAGGGGGAACACGGTTCGGTCTTGGTGCGATCTGATATGATCTTTGTTGCTCCTGCTTATCCGCTTGAGGAGATTGTCGACCCTACTGGAGCTGGTGACTCCTTTGCCGGAGGATTTATGGGGCACTTGGCCTCAATTGAAGCTAATGATGTGAAAGAATTTAGGTCTGCAGTAGTTTACGGTAACGTCATGGGCTCTTTTGCAGTAGAAGACTTTGGTTTGACCAGACTTCTTAACATCGGCAATGAAGAAATTATCAAAAGATTCCATCTCTACCGAACACTAACACAGCTTTAGACTTCGCAGATTTTTTAAGCTTGTTGCTTCGAAAACAGGAAGTAAGCATGCACCAATGACGATCGCACCTCTCAATCATGTAACGGCTTGTTTAGGACGTACTTTCTACGAAAGGGATACCTGTGAGGTAGCAAAATCACTTTTGGGGAAGATTTTTGCACGGAAAATAATATCGCCAGGTGGTAACATAAGATTGGCTGGTTACGTTGTCGAAACTGAAGCATATGGTTACCGAGATGACCCCGCTAGTCACGCGTTTAGTGGTAATAGGCCCAGGAACTCTATTATGTTCGGGGACGTGGGCTGTTTATATGTATATTTTGTTTATGGTAAACACTTTTGTGCTAACGTCACCGCAAGAAAGAACGATACCAAGGCTGGTGCCGTACTAATTAGATCCATTCTGCCTTTAGCGGGACAAGATATGATGAGCAAGATGAGAAAGAATTCTAAGAATTTGACAATAGGTCCTGGTCGGGTTACAGAGGCTATGTCAATAACGTTGGCTCACAATGGCTTGGACGTTACTCAAGAGACCTCTCTTATCTCTATCCATCAAGGGCTAGAGATCGCCGACTTTATGACAAGCACAAGGATAGGGATATCAAAAGCCATTGACAGGCCTTGGCGATACACCGCTACCAGATTTGCTTCTGGCTTGAAGATTAAATTCCGTGATAGGTGATATCATGCTTACAATCTTTCAAGAAGTCATATAATCTTCTTGAAATTGTTCAAATTGCATTGTTAGGCGAGCAACACTTTTTTTCCTGCATTCATTATGTTTTTCTTGTCAAAAATCTTCTTTACTTGAACAAAAAGTTGGTAAGTATCAGCACCAAACATTTCTTTAATGTAGCGAGAACGCACCAACCCATCCCCATGTTCCGCACTAATGCTCCCTCTAAGCTCCTTCACTTTTAAAAAAACCTCGCTGGCAAGCTGCTCGATGACCAGTTCGCCCTGAGCAGACTGGGCATTAATTAGAGGTCTGGTGTGAATATTCCCATTACCAATATGACCGTACATCACATAATCCAACATATACCTATCATAAATTTTCTGAATGAATGGAATGAATTCTTCTAACAAGGACGGATTAACTATAGTATCCTCAATAATTCCTATAGCCTTCTTATTACCATCACTGATTCGCAGAATGTGGTTTAATGAGTTTCTTCTTTCTTCCCATGCAGCATTACAACTATTCGTGTCAGACAAGATCTCTATCGAATTGCATCTCTGTTGGAGTGCAGATCTACATCTATCAACTTGTTGTTCTAGTTTTGTCAGGGACTCTCCACAGAATTCCGCATAGATGGTAGGGAAATCCGTTAATCCTTTCTCTTTAAGGCGTCCGAAACTTAGGAGCTCAACAGCTGAAGGATGAAACGATAATATTTTCGGGATGAATTGCAATAAGCTTACCATATCTAAGAATTCGCAAACAAGTAAAATCTCATATTGCGGAATTTCTATTGTTCTCAGTTTAGCTTTAGTTATGATTCCAAGCGTACCCTCTGCTCCTGCAAAAACCCTTTGGGGAAAATATGATCCGTTTCGGACCAAAGCATCCAGCCTAAATCCGGAGGAATTTTTTGAGGTATCTGGGTAAGACGCGGCGATCAGGCCTAAATTTGATAAGACTATGGGAAGAATTGACCCACAGCGTTGATCAGGCTGGATTGATGAGCCGATTGTACTCGTGGATCCATCACAGTAGACCACGTCCAATTCTTCGATGTAGTCAATAGTCCTACCATATCTTAACGTGTGAGCTCCACTCGAATTGTTGGCAATCATGCCACCAATCGTGCAAAAATTACTGCTCGATGGATCGGGGGGAAGCAACTTTCCTTTTTTCTTAAGCTCTTTGTCCAATACTGTCTTTACAACTCCGGGTTCGAGCACCACACAACTTTCTTCAATTTCAATGATCCTGTTCAAATGCTTGCCAATGTCAACTACTATTCCCTGGGTTAGTGCTTGTCCTAGTAGGCCCGTCCCACCTCCTTTGGGAGTTAATGGAATTTCTCTTCCATATGCGTATTGACATATATTAATAACATCAGTCACGTCCTCCGGCACAAAAACCATTGACGGAAGAATCTGAAAACGACTAGCATCAACTGAGTGTATGAGCCTTGTCCATTGATCAGTGTACACCTTGCCTGCCAATTTCCCCCAATGGTCATCGTCTAGCATCCGGATAAAATATACCGTATCAACGATATAAGTGAGCGGCACTTTGTTGCTTACCTTTGGCTATGATTGCACCCATGCAAGTATGTGGATCGATTTGATGTAAGAAATTTTTGTCCATCTAATAACCCAGGATCCCGCTAATCCTTTCGCTTGCAAGGGGGCCTCTGGACTGACCCTTTTGAGTTGATACCATAATTAAAAGGAGGTAACATTATGTAACAATTATTGGACTGGAAGGGCGGAAAAATGTCTATATCTAGAGTTGTGTCTTGATTCCCTTGTGAATAAGGGAAAATTATTTTTCATCTATGTTGCTAAAGAGTCAGAATGGAAGGACAGAGAAAGTCAAGATTGGATCTATGTTCTAGCTATGGTGCGCTTTTTCAATTGGTGGATGAAAAGAAACTTCAATACTAGTTTCACAATAGATGCTGATATATTACCTGTGATTCCAGGCCATCTATTTGATCGAATGTCTATTGGCTATCTGACAAGAGATCACAAAGAAAGAGGGTCATCGACATATCATTTCTATCTGGCCTATTTTAAACCAATTTGGACTGATTGTAAGATCGAAGGATATTCAGCTGAAAATTTTTCGATGGTATATTGGAAGAGACCAGAACATAACGTATTTGGATATGATAGATCAAAATTCTTCGCGGAAAATAACTGTGCAAAAATATCTCACCTTCTTACCCATGAATGTTTGAGACTCTTAGGAAGACACAGAAAAGAGTATTTTTCATCGGTACATGACCTATGGGAAAGCCATATGAGAGGTTCAATTCCCTTTGTGTACCATAATGATAAATTTGCACAGGTTTCAGATGACTCAACATACTATTACAAGGTAATAGATGTGAAACGACTACGCCATCTGTGACGCAAGTAAGAGTGAAAAAGATTGGATCACTTTGAAGAAGTCGTGATTAAGTGTGGGGCGATTTCCTCTCTAATTGGGGTTGCCATCTTGACGACATTGATCATTGTCCTTTTAGCCTATCCGGTCTCAAAGTACTGTAAGGGTAACACTGACAATTGTGAATTCATTTCTCAGGCTCCCGAACCACTCAGAGGTATTGTTCAACCTATTACCTTGATTACGTCGTTGGCAGGAATAGCTGCTGGGATATTATTGCTAAGGTTAGGGATGTGGCGCAGGACTAGAAAAATCACTTAGGACAGCGATATCCATTTAATATGAATACGGACGTCGCATCATTACCGAAAGTGTATCGGGTTCAATGAGATGGTCACGCGCATGAGTCTTAATATTCACGACATGAAGGATGGGGCCGAAGGGATATGTTCTACCTGCACCATCAGGTGTCAGTAATTGAACCCTTGATCCACGGGTTTCTGCCCAATTACGTTGGTTGGGATGTAAGATCTGGAGCCCGTTGCGATTCCTGGCTTCGCTACGACCCCACCCAGCAACGGCTGTAAATATTGAAGCGTAATATCTGCGTATCTGTGTAATCTGAACCTCAGGCAAAAATACTTGTCAAGGAAAGAGATAAATAATTTCGGAGCATACCCAACGATATTGACCGGAGAAACGCAGACTGCGGGCAAGACGAACCAGAATAAAGATCTTGAGAGCAATAGCAGATAAAAGTGGCGCTGCAAGGTTCTCCGACATTAAGAATGCCACGCGACTTTCTACTGGTTCAATATACTATCATCTTGAACGAATGGCTGATTATGTAGGGAAAAATTCGAAGGAATATACCCTTACTGACCAAGGATTTCGGTTTCTTGAAGAAATCGATCATAGCTATATCGACAACCGACCAGAACAGATCCCTGTCCCTCAAAAGGTGATGGAGGCTCAGATGCCTTCCGGAGAAAGCATAGGCCGACAATCATTGAAGGGGTTTATGTGGATAATTCCTTATGCAGGTATAGTTGCCGCAATAATATCTGTGTTGCAGGTTAATTCGGCCTTGGGTCTCCCCGGATTGGATTTAGACAAGATGATTGCTAATGCAAGTTTAATATCATCTTTATCGATAACAGGTATTCTCGCTGCAGCATTCTTGATTATGTTCAGGAGGCAGATAATCCCTAGGGGAGTTAAAGGTATCATCTTGTCTACGGCGACTATAGTATCAGTACTTGCCGTGAATTTAATAGTATTCTCGGGGCTTTATACACAGATAGGTGTGATTTCTAGTGTTTCTTATGCCACTGAAATAATTGCCAATGCAAGCTTAATATCATCTTTATCAATAACAGGTATTCTCGCTGCAGCATTCTTGATTATGTTCAGGAGGCAGATAATCCCAGGAGGGGTTAGGGGATTGACATTTCCTGCTCTAATTGTAATATCGGTAGTCATTGTTAATATTCTTGTGTTCTCAGGGCTGGATGCACAAGTAACGATGAATCAAGTAGTTTATTAAATTAGATTACGTTTGAGCCAGTCAACATGGCTATTATACCTTAATAAAGGCTGTTGCAAGGTACTGGATACTGTAGTGGTTGCCCGCCGTAGAAATTGCGACATTATGTTGAAATCAGTTTTAGGACTTGAACCAAATGAAGCCCAACTTTACTTGTTGGTTGTTTATTCAGGGAAAATGACTGTCTCCAAAATTGCGGAGGCTTGCAATTGGAACGTTGAAAAGGCGAAGCTCTATTCAATTATGTTGATGGAGAAAGGAATGCTTATCGAGATCAACGACGATGAATTTGAGTCACTTCATCCTCGATTCGCATTATCAAACAGGTATAGAAGGAGATGCAGTGAGTTAGGCATCGAATATGGTAGGAACGATCAAGTGGATAGCCTAGCGATCTATTTAGAAAAGCACTACGACTTGGCGAGAACCAAATAAATATACCGAAGATTAAATCTAAGGACGAATTGATTGACAGCGGATACGAGTGATTCCAATTCTGTCACCGGAGTTGTGTATTTTGGGGTAATCAATATAAATGAACGACATAGAAATATTGGATCTGTTGATGTCTGGCGAAGCGTAGTGACCAAAGAGTTTTTCTGTGAGGAAAAAAGAATCGGTATTCTGGATATTTCAGACAAGATTGGGTTGCATAGAATTGACAAGAGTAAAAAATGGGCAGTTGCAGTACATAGAAAGAGAAGAGGAACTAACAGATGGAAGCTAGTTGAACTTATTGGAAAGGGTCCTCAACGATTCATAGATTCTGATGATGAGTCAGTAGTTGAAGTAAGTAGTGATAGCTATAGCATTGTTGATGTTGATTGGTGGAGTTTTTTGGTAGAACCCAATGTAAATCGAACAGTGGACGTTACTGAGGATCTTCCCGGAAATGCTGCCAGATAAAACTTCAGAATTCCACCACCCTTATACTGCAGTTATAACATCCTCTAGAGGAGGCAACATCGCAAGTAAGTTGAGAGGATATATACTGATAGATGGCAAGAAATTTCATTTCAGTGCGTTGGCATTTGGGAGGATCGGCGGGCATAATATTAACCTTAATCTTTCAAAGAAAACTCTTGCAGAGGTGACAAAGATGGGTCTAGATGGTGAAAAACTTTCTCTAAATCTGCAGAGAAAGCTCATTGAAGGGGACGTAATTCTGAAACCTAGTAGGCAAGTGGATAGAGATAAAATGACTGTCTAGACCAGGGCATCTTTAAGTGAAGTTCCACAGTTGCATTTTTTTCTTCTTTTAGGGACCTCTACGATCAATTCCTTAATCAGGGTTTTAGTCTTCCCAATATTTGCTTGCAATTGGCTCAAAATACCTTGAGAGCTCACGGGGTGTTGAGCCCAGACATCGAAGTCAGTAATTGTTGCCAACGACACATAGCAAATTTCTGCCTCCCTAGCCAACACACATTCAGGAACTAGGGTCATCCCGATTATGTGGGCACCTACCACCTCTCGGTAATATTTGGATTCCGCCCTGGTTGAGAATCTCGGACCTTCGATACACAAATAGGTGGCATGATCGTGACAAGGGAATGAATGTTCTCTAGCCAATTTGGCAGTTATATCTCTAAGCTCAGGACAAAATGGATCGGCGACAGAAATATGACAAACTCTTCCACCATGGTAGAAGGTCTGTTCCCTTCTTCTAGTAAAGTCTACAAACTGGTCAGGTACGATGATGTCTCCTGGGACAAGAGACTTATCAAGACTTCCGACGGCGGAGGGAGAAATTATTCTTGATACTCTAATCTCCTTTAATGCCCAAATATTTGCTCTATAGTTGATGCCATGAGGAGGTATTGTATGATTCCTACCATGTCGAGGCAAAAATGCGACCTTTACACCCTCTAATTCACCTATGGTGATGAGGTCAGAAGGTTGCCCAAATGGTGTACTCATCTTAGCTTCAACTATATTTGTGAGCATGGTGGTATCGTACATCCCTGTTCCTCCAATAATAGCAATATCAGCAGTGGGTCCGGTTGTCATCTTGAATTAGTATACAATTAATGACTGAATATTATACCCTAACTCCCGCAATGATGCTCCACCTTTCAGGTCCTTTAATTCAATCAAAAAAGCGAATCCAGAGATATTAGCCCCCTCATCCCTCAATAACCTCGCAGCTGCCAAGGCCGTACCGCCTGTTGCTATCAGATCGTCTGCAACTATGACATTCTGTCCAGGTAGAAGACTCCCTTGTTGGATCTCCATCTCTGCTGTGCCATATTCAATCTGATATGATTGTCGACTAGTCCTGCCTGGTAATTTTCCAGCTTTTCTAATCATGATTACACCTAAACCAAATCTTATTGCGATACAGGTCGCAATGATAAAGCCTCTAGATTCAATTCCTGCAACCACCTTAGGCTTTTCTGCAATAAACCTGCGATGGAATTCTTCCGAGATATAATTTAAAGCATTTCCGTCACTAATTAGAGGATTAATATCTCTGAATAATACTCCTTGTTTTGGGAAATCGGGAAAATCCTTTATTAGTTTCTTTAGATCGAGTGGCTTCGCAGTCAATAAATCCCTACGGAAATCCCGTAGATAAAAAACCTTTCTAAACTAACTGCGAAAGCGTCGATAAGCTAATACGTCCAATCATTTGTTTATTCCCCATTCTTAGTAATTCGAGTCGTGCGCAGTTACGGAATAAGAAATATTAACAATAGTAATCATATTAGCATTCAATTGGAATCTTTAAGCAGGGCAAATATTCCAGAATTCCACTACTTAGATATAACTTTCTCATTTGTTACACTACTACTTTTCGAATTGAGAATTTAGAATGCTTTATTTTCAAGTCCATCTTTCTGCTATATCTATTCACAAGTTTGGTATCCTACCGAATAAGACGAATAGTTTACTTTAATTTAGTGAAATAATTCTATTTTAGAGATTGTACTTTTCAAAAAGTTGAAAAGAAGATATAAATAATATCAAAGATAATATTTAGATAACTATGCCTATTCGCAGTGGGGGAGAATATATACAGAGTCTTAGAGGGCGAAATCTAGAGGTATATTTATTTGGAGAACTTGTAAATGAACCCGTTGATCATCCTATGATACGACCCTCGATTAATGCTGTCGCTGAAACCTATGAATTGGCCGAGAAGGAGCCTGAGCTAGCTTCGGTTCAATCGTCCCTGTCTAAAACGAGAGTGAATAGATTTCTACACATTACTGAAAGTGCAGCGGATTTAGTCAATCAGAATCGTATGCAGCGAAAATTAGGACAACTGACCGCCACTTGTTTTCAGAGATGTGTCGGAATGGATGCTCTGAATTCTTTGTATTCCACTACTTATGAGATCGATAAGAAGTATAATACCGAGTATCATCCTCGATTAAAAGAATTTATAAGATTTGTTCAAACTGAAAATTTGGTTATTGGTGGAGCAATGACTGACGTAAAGGGTGATCGAAGTCTTTCTCCCAGCCAACAGGACGACCCGGATATGTTTCTCCATATCTCAAAAAGAGATGAGAATGGTGTATACGTGACCGGAGCTAAAGCACATCAGACTGGCTGCATCAATTCACATTGGATACTGGTAATGCCTACCATGAGATTGCGATCAGAAGATCGGGATTACGCGATAGTGGGCGCAGTACCCGTTGATGCTCCTGGGATAATATACATTTACGGCAGACAATCATGCGATACGCGGAGCATGGAAGGTGGAGAGATTGACGCCGGAAATGCACAGTTTTCTGGTCAAGAGGCCATGATAATTTTTAAGGACGTATTCATTCCAAAAAAAATGATTTTCATGGATGGAGAAGTCGAGTATGCATCAATGCTTGTTGAGCGCTTTACATGCTATCATAGACGGAGTTATGTTTGCAAGACTGGTTTAGGGGACGTCTTAATCGGAGCTGCTGCTGCAATCGCGGATTACAATGGGGTGGCAAACGCTTCTCATATCAAGGATAAGCTAGTCGAAATGACTCATTTGAATGAGACTATTTTTGCAGCAGGAATTGCTTCGTCGTACCAATCCCAACAGACTGCTTCTGGTAATTTTCAAAACGACGATATGCTCGCTAACGTCTGCAAGCACAATGTAACTAGATTTCCTTATGAGCTGAGCAGAATAGCTCAGGATGTTGCAGGAGGTTTAATGGTGACAATGCCTTCTGAGAAGGACTTTAAGAGCCCAAAAGTTGGGCCTTTGCTTGATAAATACCTAAAGGGAAGAAAAGGTGTATCGACGGAAAACCGTGTTAGAATATTGAGATTAATTGAAAACATGACACTTGGCAGGAACGCGGTGGGATATCTTACTGAATCAATGCATGGAGCCGGTTCACCTCAGGCACAACGCATTCAAATTGCAAGACAAATGCAATTGGGATACAAAAAGAAGTTAGCAAAGAAATTAGCAAATGTCCACGAAGGTGAAACAGAAGAGTTAGACCATGAACAGGCAGATTATTTTAATAAGATATTCGGAATGGACGATTCAAAACGCGTCACTTGAGCAAATGTAGCTATTTACACCTGTAACGCGTGGTTCATTCAGTTCACAAAGATTAGCTAGAATACAAGTAATGATTTTAAAATAGTAGCTCGAGCGACAAATATAGAACTACGAAGCGTTTTACTATTTAACCAAACGATTTTATCCAATAATTCCCTAATCATCTTTAGACCATCAACTTTCATTCTCGTTCATACCTCCTCTTAGTTCAATTGTTTGCTAAAAATATTGACAATACTTCTGGCAACACAAGATATAGGCGCCTCATTAACAAATGATTATGACGCAGTAGTCACAAAATAGGGTGATGCTAAGTCATCTTCATTGACCAATACGCACAATGCATTAATTCTTGCCGAGTTGCTTAATCAAATTCATTTTCTTAAATCTACTTGTAGATTCGAGTTATGTCTAGCTATCAGATCAAGAAATAATCCCTATCTACACGAGATAACATGCGTCTTACCATTCACGCAGGCCCTAAACGAAAATCCTTGAAGAACCATAAAATTCAGTCGAATGGTTTTTACTAGAAAGCTTTCCTTCAATGTAATCCAAATCTCTTAAATAGTAAACACCAATTCATAGGACAGTAGAAATTTTAGACCTCGTACCGAAGATCAAAGTGCTCGTTTCTTGAATAAAGTATCATGAACCCCACATCGATATGGTAATAAAGACTACATTGGCCCTGTAATAGGAGCTATTCTTATATTTAAGCAGGATAGATTATCTGTCGTTGGCAACACAAGCGTATTGTGTAAAATGTAAGGCAAAACGAGATATGGAAGATGAAAAGCAGATAACGATGAAAAATGGTCAAAGGGCTTTGTCGGGAACTTGTCCTGTTTGTGGTACAAAAATGTTCAAGATAGGTGGTGGCAGAGTGAAAGTCGCAGCTGCTCCTAAGGCTAAGGCGGGCAAAAGCAAAACAGCAAAGAAATCTAGCCCTAAGGCTAAGGTTAAGGCAAAGACGAAGTCAAAAACTAAAAGAAAGTGAAAAAATCATCTGCACTTGATAAACGGAAGCAAGTGTTAGATAACAAATTTTTTCTTCTTGTAATCGCAACAATCCTGGCGTACTTGATCGACGAAACCTAATTCTCTCCCATTACAATAGAGCATTATCAGTAGTAGTGGTGTTGATTAATTCCTCCCCCCTGCGGCCTCATGATTGGTTTCCCACTCAACGTCGCTTACGAAGAGTTCGTTCGACCGTTCCTAGTTTCTCCTCGTCGCCACACTCCCTTATAAGCTCGCGAAGAATCTCGCGAGCATTTCCATTCTTTATGTTATTTCTTGCTAATTCTATTCCTTCACTTAGCTTGTCTACTACATTCCCTATTAACAAAGCAGCAGCAGCGTTTAACACCACTACATCTTGTATTTGCTCTGGGGCATAGCCATATATGGTCTCAATGGTTACTCTAACAGATTCCTCTTTCGAACTTATTGTAAGATCGTCCCTCTCCGAAAGAGTCAAATCATATTCTTGTGGGCGGATGAGGATTGTGCTTACCTCGCCTTGATTGAAGTAAATAACCTTACTATCGCAAGTATTAGTCAGTTCATCAAACCCATCTTGTGAATAAGCTACCATGAACCTCTTAAGACTTGAGTTTTTCATAACATTCGATATTTGTGTTAACAATGACGGTTTGGACACACCAATTAGTTGACCACTCAAGTTAACACAAGGATTGCAAAGTGGACCTACAATATTTAGAATAGTTCTTATTCCCAATCCCCTCCGGGCGATGGAGATATTTTTCATCAAGGGATGAAAATTTGGCGCGAACAGAAAGGTAACTCCAACATTATCAAGTGTATACAGCAACCTCTCGTTAGGCGAAAGAAGATCAAACCCTACAGCTTCAAGAAAATCTGCACTTCCACAAGGACCAGACATGGAACGGTTTCCGTGTTTTGCAACTCGGCAACCCGAAGCCGCTGTGACAATGGCGGCAGCAGTACTTATGTTAAAAGTTTTCAACGTTTCTCCACCTGTACCGCAGATATCAATGGATGGTCCTAATGCGGGTCCAAACGCGTTTTCTTTCTCTCTAACTGCCTCATAGGTACCCAATATCTCGTCATCGGATTCACCCTTCATGGCTAACGCGGTGAGAAACGAACCAATAGCTATGTCGGATTCGCTTCCATTGAACATACGTTCGAAGGCAAAAACCGTTTCCGCTTTGCTAAGATTGGCCTTTTCTGTGACCACTCTCTCGATCAACACTTGCAGAGGAGATCTAGCAGATTTCATCTTCTTATCATATTCAAAAAATTCAAAAGAATCTGAGGGCCTTGCGTTGTCATTACTGATTCCGGGTGGAATTGTACCCCTTCAATTAGATACTTCTTGTGCTTCACTGCCATTATTTCACGATCATCCTTGGAAAGTGCAGTAACTTCTAGGCAATCCGGGACCTTGGACGGGTCAGCAACTAGCGAATGATATCTTGTCGCTACAAATGGATTATCAATATTGATGAACAGATCACTTGAAGCATACTCTATCTCACTTACCTTTCCATGCCTAATCTCCTTAGCATTAATAATCCTTCCGCCAAATGAGCTGACAATGCCTTGATGTCCTAGACAAATGCCAAGTATAGGAAATGAAGGGCCCATCTCACTGATAACACTGCCGCATATTCCAAAGTCTCGCTTCTCTGTAGGAGTTCCTGGACCTGGCGATATCACGATACCATCCGGATTCATTTTCCTAATTTCTCTAATAGAGCTTTCATCATTTCGCACCACCGTTGGTTTATATCCAAGCTTGCCAATTAGTTGAGCCACATTGTAAACGAAAGAGTCATAGTTGTCAATGATAAGGATTTTCAACTTGAAATGTCACCTCCATATGAAATCTCTGCACTTCGTTTGTAGTTGAAGCCGGAAGTGAATCGATCACGAGTGTATGCATAATTAAATTTCTTCAACCTATAAAAATCTAATTGATACTTGGATAGTTTTCTATAGGACAACTACAGTATATAAAAGCAAACCTTCTGCTTCTTATTCTATGGTGAAGCAAAAGGTCAAAGTATTCATTAATGGATATGGGAATATAGGAAGGAGAATCGCTTCGGCCCTATCAAAGGACAACGAAATTGATTTGTTAGGGATTGCCAAATACACCATGGATGAGCAGATGTTAATAGATCTCAAGGCTAAATTTGATATTTACGTCCCTGAAAACTTAGTCCATAGATACAAGAACTCGATAACCGGCTCTATTGGAGAAGCTGTCTCTGAGTGTGACCTAGTGTTAGATGCGGCTAAGGAAGGCGGCGGATACAGTAATAAAATTAAACTCTATGAACCTCTCCGAAAACCTGCTATCTTCCAAGGAGGAGAAGAACGACATGGTGATAGAGCAGTCGCAAAAATGATACATAATTCCAGGGTAAATTACGATGAAGCTTCAGGGAAACAGTACGTAATCCAAGGCAGCTGTAACGTATCTGGAATGGGGAAGATCATTCAGCCGCTGATGGAAAGGTTTGGGGATGAAATCCAACGTTTTGATGTCACTTTGGTTAGAAGGTGGGCAGATCTAGAAGATTCCAAAGAAGTGAAAGATTCCATCCAGTGGGACAAGAATCCACATCATCAAGAGGACGTGAAGGACTTTATTCCTCGTGCCAATCTTTTTGTTGAGGCTTTTAAAGTGCCTTCTAGAATGATGCATCTTCACCAGATGATTGTCCGATTTGGTTCAAAATCACCTACCAAGGACCAAATTCTAGACGTATTTACTAAAGAATTCGCTGTAGCCATTTTAAATTCTGCTAAAGGAACTGCGGATGTTAGAATGAAAGCAATTGAGCTCGGATTTGAACATGGAGACACGAACATGGTACACATTCATCAAGACGTGCTACGAACCCAAGGTGAAACCCTAAAGATTGTATATTCAGACGACCAAACAGGTCTGGTAATCCCAGAGAATCATCTTCTTCTCCAGTCAATGATTATGCGGAGACCTAGGTTAGAAGCAATAAAAAGAACAGACGAATTATTTCGAATTAGCGAAAAGAAAGAAAAGCTGGAAAAGGAATTTGGTTAAAATTTTGAAACTAGCTTTTTTGTATTATCAATTCCCATGTTATACTTTCTTCTGGACCTTGCATAGTATCGATCGTATGAGAATATCTTTATTTATTGTTCACTGTTGAGTTTGGTCCTGATGCCATAGACTTATTCAAAGGATGCAAGGTGGTTTTGAACTGACTTCGTCCTATTTAGTCATTGTATATCAGGACACCATAGGAACAGACGCCTAACCTTCAGGAATGGATGGTCTTACCTAATTAGACTAACGAGTAATAATATCCACATGATCAATCTTGGGTATTATGGTGTGTTCAGACTGAGTTACGATTTGGCCTTGAGTCTCGATCAGGATAGGATAGGCATGAATATTTTTCTTTGCGACTAGAACGTCTATTGAGCTGAGCACTTCAGCAGCTTCATAGCTATCCATCAACCATCTAGCTGCGAATGGTAAGGTTTTATACGTGTTCCATATTGTTTCCAAGATATTATCAGCTTTCTTGTCTTTGGAAGGTTTCCTAGATCGAATCGCAAAGATGTTCCTTGTTTTCCCCTCGAATACAACACCCTGACCATTCTTTGTGGTCACAAATGGTTCGATTGCGTAAGCTTGGTTTTCCACTAACCCAAATGATGGTCCTATGGTGCGTATATTTGGTATCGATTTCCCTGCGTGAATAGTATACTGTTCCAAAGAATGACCGCTCAAATTCTGGATGGGTTTGAAGCCAAATTTGGCTATCGTGCTTTCAATAACCTTTCCTATTTCGTTTACGCGGGCGTTAGCGGTGGCGTATCTTACTGCCTCGGCCAATGCGGCCTCTGATGCTCTTACTAGAGGATCATACTTCGCGTCGTAGCAAACCGTTATAGCAGTATCAGCTATATATCCGTAAATTTGCACACCTATGTCGATCTTGAGTACGTCACCGTCCTTTACCTCTGTTTCATCGTATGGCTCGGCAGTATAATGTGCAGCTACATCATTTAGGCTGACATTGACAGGGAAGGCAGGAAGTCCTCCAAGTACCCGAATCTTATTTTCCAAAGTATTACAAATGTCCAGCAGTCTTCTTCCAACATAGTTGGTATTTCTTGCAGTCTCCCTAACCTCGGACGCTATTTGTCCTGCCTTCTGATAGCACTGCAGATAATCCATGGGACAGGAGAATCTGTTTATCATGATATATATAGAGCTACTGTGTGTGAAAAAAAGGAAACTGAATTGACCGGGGTCGTTGTCTAGCTTGGTATGATGCCAGCCTTGGGCGCTGGAGGCCGCCGGTTCAAATCCGGCCGATCCCATGGTTATTCAATCTGCAATGGTTCGTTCGGCTTCTTATGAGCTATCCAGAGCTGGTAGCAGATATACTAATAAAGTTTAGCTGGTTAAGTGTAACGTGAAGTCAATAATCATAGAGGATTCAACATTTAAAAGATTATCTGGAATCCTCGCTGAGACTATGCATATCTCCAAGAGAGATCTTACGTATGACGATCTTTTCAATGAGCTCATAGATGTTTACCAGGAACACAATTGGGGGGCTCTCGGTGGTGGTGCAGGTGGAGGTTAGCTTTTTCACTCCGTATGTGTCATATCAAGATTTGCAAGAGCTAGATAACTATCAAAATAAGACGATAGTGAAGAGGATAGTAGTTAAGGCTAGTATCTAGAATATTTAACGTAACTCCTTTAATATTAAAAACAATAACAGGCCTTTTGGCGATGGTCAAAAAGGAGTTCATTATGGTAGTTGATGATACCCAGATCCCAGTTTTGGGCCATACTCACAGAAATGTCGCTGTAAAGTACCTCATGAAAAGGAGAAGATCCCTTTTGATGACCAAAGATCCTTCAAAGGTTGAAAATATGTATACGAGTCTTCCTACACAAATAATGGTAAGGAGTAAGAGGGTTAGTCATGCATATGATATAAACTGGGAGAGGGTAGGTACAGAAAATTTTGAGGGTTCTAGGTTCCCATTTACGATCTCAGAACAAGTTCAGCTTCAGACCTTGAGCGGACCTTGACTATGCTAGAATACTAAGTTAAGGAGAATAAAATCATCTCAGCGCAATTCTCATGTCGTCCAAACCAAGTCGGTTCATCATCACTAGCCCACCCCGAAGAGCGATCCAATTAGCGTTATCATCTATTTTTCTTTACATACCTCTCCTTCTACGAACCTTTCGAACGATGAAATTGCCTTAAGCCTTCTCCATGCCTCCGGGCGATTCTAGTTGTTCATCTGCTCACGATAATGTTTATTCGACATTGACCTTTGAGGTAGGCAAAAGAAGCTTAAACTGTCTTGCTGAACAGTAGCGATCAACCAATGGGTCTGACATTTGGATGAGGTATGCAACGGGTGCTTCTCAAAATATATAGGCAGGTAGCTTCTATATACTTGTTAAGAGGGATTTGAGTTTATCTGGAGGCTACTGGTGAATGTCAGGTGATTTTAAAGCAATGGTTGAGGTCCTGCTTGAAAAAAAGCCAGAGATCAGCGCAGAAGACATTAAAAATCTTGTAGACGAGAAAAAGCGGAAGATTGGGGCGGGTTACCTGACTGATCAGGGGGCTTTATTTCTCGTCGCCGCTGACCTGGGCATCTCACTTGAACGAAATCAGTCCAGCCTCCAGAAACTAAAGGATCTTTATGTGGGGGCAAGAGATATCAGTGTTGTTGGCAGAGTAATGTCGATCTATCCCACACGTACTTTCATGAGAAAGGATAATAGCGAAGAGTTGCGCAACAGAACCCTTACGATTCTTGACGGCGATGCTGCAATAAGGCTCAAACTTTGGGAGAAGAGAGTCGAATTTCCAGAGGAATCCGGTTTACGTCCAGGAGATCTCATTAAAGTGACCAAAGGTTACGTTAAATCAGGTCTAGACGGAAAACCAATCCTTAACGTGGGAGATATGAGCGCTATTGATGTAATTAAGGAAGGTATTATGGATATACCAACTCTGGACCATTTTGCATGTGATATTTCAAAAATTTCCGGTCAAACTGACAATGTGGTAATTTTCGGAAGGATTTCATCATCACCTAGAATAGTTGAATATAAGAACATTAGAGGTCAAGACAGCAAGGCTCTTCAGTTGAATGTATCAAACGATGATGGCACAAAGACAGTGCGAACAGTTATCTGGAATATAGACGAATCGAGACTTCCCAAGATTTTGGCAGTGGGTTCGAATATAAACCTCGTAGGTGTAAGAATTAAGCAAGGAAGTGCGCAATATGGAAACTCCGAATTTGAAATACACGGAGATGAAGGGACTTCTCTGGATATATCCAACTCTGGAGTAGAACCTGATGTACTAGCCCTCAAATTGATTTCTATCGGAAAGGACTTAGGAACTGGCTACCTAGAATGTCTCGCTTTCCAAAAAGATGGGAAGATCACCATGCTTAGAATTGATTCTAAGTTGTTGAAAACCTCGATCAATTCGGGTACAATAATTCAATGCATACCAAGCATGATTCTTGGTAATCAAATAACTCTGTCTAGGGATGATTCCTATGTCAGCGAGATCGAAGATGATTCATCATTCCCATCCATTGAAACGCTCGAAACCAAAATCGAAGACATTACCAATTCTGACCGTCCGTATCTGGTTGAAGGAATCGTGCTTCAGACACCCTCAATCAATACCGTTACTACAAGAAATGGGGAGAATATCTCACTGGCCGAGACTATGTTAGGGGATGATACTGCTGAAATAACCCTTTTAGGGTGGAGAGATCTATCTAATCTTGTAACCGATCTTAAGGTTGGCGAGAGAATAAAAATCAGAGGAGTCGTCACTAGCACCAGTAGGGACGGCAAACTTCAAATCTCATTGAAACCTTATTCTAGCATTCACAAAATTGGGTAATCTTAAATGTGTCCCAAACTACTTTGGTTTATTAGTCATTCCAAAAGCCTCGGGTAAGTACATGTACTGTCTCTCTGCTTCGTATATACTTCTATACAATGTTGACTCATCGATGCTATTGCGAAGAACCCTAGCAGCAGTGTCTGCGCCGATACCATGTCCTGATAAAACTGTAATTGCCTTCCTCCCGAAGTTATTTATTAGAGAAGCAATTTTCCATGCTCGATCAAACCTTCGGTTGTCATCGGCTGTGATCCTGACTCCTTTAAGCTTTTTTATAATTATACTAGGAAGTTCAAGATCCGAAACATAAGTTGCGGTAATTAGGCGGGAACTGCATTTCTTACAATGAATTTGGTCAGGTACATCCTTCGTTTCAAATACTCTTTCCCACTCTCCGCAACGAATACAGATTAATCGGTGTTTAGCCCTTAGGAGTCTTTCTTTAACGAGCTCAATGATCCCAGTTTCTAAACTCAGCGGTGCAGCAGAAAATCTTTGATAGCGTTCCACTGTAGGCTTGGCTAAGTCAGTAAATTCTTCAACTTCGACCCATTGAAGCCTAATCAAGTCATTTGCATATCCTTGAAGAATCCTATTCGTAGTAAGCACATCGTATTTTTCATGGACGAGTTCTCGTATTGCTTCAGCACTAACAGGGGTCTTCATATACCTATCATACAGCAATCTGGCTATTTTCTTGTCGTATACTGACTCTTTCGATACAATACCAAACCTCCTCCCTACTGTCCATACCTTCCAATTCATAACATAGGTACCAGAGAATGAAGCAATCAGTATAGGTTCGCAGTCGACTAATTCATTGAATATCCGTTCAATGTGAGCTTTTCCTATTTTTGCAGCAGCCGATGTAAGCAAAATCCTGTAAGCGTCAGATCTGCTTTCGATTATATATCCCAGTTGAGAAGAAAGGAGCGTAGAGAGAACCGATGCAAAGGTGTTGTTCACTTTTGTTCCAAACGGCATATGCAAAATCAATGCATTATTCTTTCGGCTACTTTCAATCAAAATCAGCTTCGAACCAGGTAGCTCCTTCAAGAAGACCAAACTGTTTTTGACAGTTTCTCCACTGAAGAATTCATCAGAATTAGCACTGCGTCGTCGGCTTTCGGCTACCCTGACAGCTGTTAAATAATCTACTGGGATCGTTTCTCCTGCCCAATATGGCACATTCATAGTGACCCCCCGCAGAGGCTCAACATTAACTACTAATCGTTTTTCATCAATTGAGACAATTTTCCATTGCAAACCCTTTAAAACAAAAACGTTTCCCCTTTCTCCATAATCTCCAACAAATTGTTGGTCCAACATCCCTATTTTTCTTTTAGCGACAATATCTATGACCTCGAATTTCTGAACAAAAGGTATCATTGAAAGATTATTGAAATAATACTTGTAGGATCTGAGCGTATATCTATATGAGTTTTCTGCGATGTCTATTCTTATTAATCCAACATCAGCAAGGATCTTGAGCGACATCATCAAATCCGATATCTGAAGGTTTCGAAAAGGATACGACTTTCTGATGAGTTGAAATGCCTCACTCATAGGGATAGATCTCCTTGCTTGCAAAGAGATACCTACCAAATGGTGAGCCATTACATCAAATGGCAACTGATGTATTACTTGCTCCTCCATTTCCCCCTTCCTCGTTCGATATAATATGGCATGGGCTTCAAGTTCATCATCATGGGAACTGGTAATAATTAGTCCCTTTGCGGACCTTCGATTATTATGTCTACTTCGACCAATCCTTTGAACAAGTTTTGATATCTGTCTTGGGGATCCATAATGGATGACCAGATCAACTGAACCAATATCCAATCCCAATTCCAGAGATGATGTGCAAACGACTAGTCCAGCAGAACCTTCACGCAATTTCTTCTCTGTTTCCTCCCGACTGGTCTTCGAAAGGGAACCGTGGTGAACATCGACCCCGAACCTGGCACGCGATTTTAGGATTGTTCCTATATATTCTGCTTCATCTCTAGTGTTAGTAAAGACCAAGATCGATTTTCCTTCGTGTATCATGGGATCAACATATGTAAGAATCAGCTGACACACGTCGTTTATAGATCCGTTAATGTATTTGATGTCTATATCATATTCTCTCAATGACTTATCCATCAATACTGCGATGTCCCTACCAGAGCCAGCCACGAACTTCCCCGCTTCACGCGGATCTGCCACGCTTGCAGAAAGGCCTATTCTGGATGGTCTATTCCTGGCAACCTTTTCCAATCGTTCTAGACTCACCGATAGATGAGATCCCCTTTCGTTAGGAAGTAGCTCATGGACTTCATCAACAATGACCCACTCTACCGATGCTAAATGTCCAATGAGTATGCTATTTGTTAGAATGTTCCCGAGAGTCTCAGGAGTAGTTATCAATACATCAGGAGGATCGTTGGACATCTTTTTCTTTTTAATTGCACTTGTATCTCCGTGTCTTATCTCTAAGCGCAAGCCCAGGTGGTTCGCGTATTTCTCAATTCTTCTAAAGACGTCATTGTTTAACGACCGGAGTGGAGTAATATACAAAGCCCTAATCCCTTTAGACTTTTCAACATTCGAATCCCTGATCATAGTTAACACCGGCAGGATCGCTGCTTCAGTTTTACCCGAACCAGTTGGTGCAATAAGTATCGAATCTATTTTTCTACAAATTACTGGTAGAGATCTGGCTTGAATATTTGTAAGATTTGTGAAGCCCTGGTTCAGAAAAAATTCTCTTGTGTTAGCCTCAATTCCCAAGCATCTACGACCCGATGTCGGAACTCTTCCTTGAGTTTCTTGTTGAATGCTGTCGTGCGTCAGACTTTTCATAGACTAGTATCCCAATTATGCCTAGCACGAATAACGAAACTGCTATCCAGGCATACGAGTCGAAATTTGATATTGCTTCTACAGTCATTCAATATCGAGATTCCGATCCTCCAATATAATCGTTGGTCACGCACATGCAGAATGAGTTATTTTTCTTCGATTTCATTTTCTATGTACAATGCAAAATCACGAGAGCTCAAGATTCCGAGAGGCTTATTTGGTTCATCAGTATTCACGACCAAAAGATGTCTAACATTATTCTGTTTCATCACATCTGCTCGCAGCTTCAACTGGAGAATATGGATCAATTGTAACGATAGGAGTAGACATTAGGTCTTGGACAAGGATACTATTGCAAGGAACATCTTCAATACATGAACTCCTTACCAGGTCTCTATGCGTAACAATTCCTACTGGAGTCTCATTCGAATCCAAAACAACTAATGCAGAGGCACTGTCCTGGTCCATTTTCAGGGCCGCCTCCTGTGCTGTACTGGTTTGAAGTATATACGACAATTTCAGCTGTCATAAATTTTCCTATAGAATTTTTCATGTCCTATATTCTGGTTTCCATCCTATAAACGATATACCTAGTTTACACAGTACACGTCAATAGAGCCATCCCTGTTCAAATCCAGTTGGGGCAAACGATATAATACCTAGACCTAAGATTCATCATTATCAATGTCATCTTCATCTGAAACAAAACCCTCTAACTTAAAGAAACGAAAGGCAGTTGTGCTACTGTCAGGGGGGCTAGATAGTAATCTCTCCACAAGACTGGTACTGGATCAGGAAATTGAAGTGGAGGCTGTTGCAGTAAAAACTCCATTCTGTGATTTTGATTGTGGAAAGGGATGCGGCCACAGAGTAAAGGAGGTTGCAGACTCATTGGGGATTAGATTAAAAACGGTTTATTTTGGAGATGAATATCTTGCAATGCTCAAGAATCCGAAACATGGTTTTGGATCGGGTATGAATCCATGCATCGACTGTAGGGCGATGATGTACAAGGCTGCGAAAGAGCATATGGAGGACATCGGAGCTTCGGTACTTGGTGACAGGAGAAGTATTGTCCCAGAGACCTATGAGCCAACACCATCACGCTCTCAGAACAATTGAGGAAGAATCCAACTTGGTCGGCAAAGTAATTAGGCCTCTTTCAGCAGGAAAGCTCCTCCTTCCAATGCAGAAGAATTAGGTTTTATTGATAGAAGCAAGCTGCGTTCTATCTCAGGCAGATCTCGAAAAGAACAATTGGCATTGGCTAAGGAGTTTGGAATTCAAGACCCTCCAAATTCTGCAGGTGGGTGTCTTCTTACCGATCCCTGCTTCTCAAAGCGGGTTTATGATCTTTTTGACCATACTGATGGAATTCCGACCCTTAACGACGTCGAACTTCTCAAAGTGGGAAGGCATTTCAGATTATCGACTGATGCCAAGCTTATAGTTGGTAGAAACCAGAGGGAAAATGAAATCATGAAATTTCTCTGTCTCGACGACGACTACTCTCTTGAGGCTATTGAGTTTACTGGGCCATTAGGGATATTAAGAATTAAAAAAGATTCTGATGTTAGGAACGATCTAATGCCAATTGCGGGAGGAATTGTGGGACGGTACAGCGATGCCCCAAGAGGTCATATCGTGAAGTTGACCCTTATCAATCAGCAAAAAGAGTCAAGGATAGATTGTCAAATGTTGGATAATTCTGTAGTAAGAAAATTAAGTATATGATCTAACCTTACGGGTCAATATCTTTTGACCAGAATGACTATTTGATTATTTCTGAAATTCATTCAATGGATAAGAGATAATTTAATGCTAGCGCATGAGCCACAGGTTTATTTGAAAGCGATAACTCTTCGCGATCCTACTGAAGTTCAGTTGATTAAAGAAGACTTGGAGAAACAGATGATCGTGATCATTAGGGTCACACCACTCACTCAAAAGAGCGTCGACGAGTTACGAAGGGTCATCGACGATCTATACAAATTTGTTCAATCCGCAGGCGGAGATATAGCAAGATTGGGTGAAGAACGGGTCGTAATTACTCCGTCAAAAGTAAAAATTTGGAGGGGTTCTTCCGGACTTACCTAGTAATTTAGAATCGAGAACAACAATTAATTCACTTTGGAGTTAAAATAGTATTTTAATATAAAGCGATGCGAAAAGCATTTGCAATTGAAGCTTTCATATTAGTTTCACTGCCTCTTCTACTAGAGGATGCTGTGTGTGAATCCTGAGAATCCGATTAATCGATCCAGCCAGGTTCTGAGCTTTATTCTTATCTCCGTGGTTTACAATAACCTTCCTTAGCTTTTGCTTCATTCTTTTTACATATGCCAGGATCTGCCCATAATCTGAGTGATTTGTAAAATCTGTAAAGCTCTCTACTCTACATTCAATACTAAACCTCTTTCCTTCGATCATTAAATCCTTTTTACCTTCTATTAAATTACGGGCTGGAGTGTTTAAAAAGGGCTGGGACGTTAAGATAACGGCGCTCAGAGGATCATCGCACATCTGCTGGAGATAATCGACAGACGGGCCATGAGTTAGCATTGACGAAGGTGAGATTATCAGATGTGAGCCTTTCCTAAGTTTCTTAGATTCAATAATCTGAGAATTTGGTGGCCAGAACATGTTTACAGAATAACCATCAATTTCCTGCTTGATTTCCTTTGAAAGATATTCCATATAGGTCTCGTAAATCGAACTTGCCTCACCTATCGTTTTCTCAATGCAAATTCTTGCAGAAAGCGAACCCGCCTTAACAAAATTGCTCAAAGTCAAAATCAGTTCTTGAGATTGTCCTAAAATAGGAACGGGAAAAAGCAGATTCCCACCTCGGGATAAGCGAGCTGTTGATCAGTTCGAGTAGTTTTTGATTCATTTCTTCACTTGATTGAAGGATGTCTTCTTTACCTCCCAAAGTAGATTCGACTATGAGTGTCTCTACACGTTGGAAATTCCAATAGGCGTTTTCAAGCGCCAATGATCTACCAAATTTAAAATCTCCTGTATATAGTAGGTTATGGTCACCATTTCCAAAATGCAGATGAGTGACCGATGATCCCAAAATATGACCTGCGTTCGCAAGGGTTAGCCTAACATCAGGAGTAATATCTGTGACCACCGCATAAGGTAATGGTATCATATGACTAATGACGTCCTCGATCTCACTTGAAATGGAATTCATAAAGCCCAGCTCTTTCATTGATTGCAGGCTACCTTTAAGTAGCAAATACGTCAAAGGAATGGTAGGTTCAGAGCAGTAAATTGGGCCCTTGTAACCATGCTTGAGCAGCATTGGCAGGAAACCTGAGTGATCTAAATGGGCGTGACTCAATAGCACACAATCAATATCGTCTATACTAAGGCCAGTAATGTCAAACCTGGGTGCGAAAGTCGCAATGCCATTGGCAAATGAATTGAAACCACAATCAAGAAGGACGTTACTCTCATTGGTGGTCACTAAAATGCAAGATCTACCTATCTCATTAAATCCACCCAACAAAACTAGGCTAACTTCAGTTCTTTCATTTAGTCTTGGACGAAAGATCTTTTCACCTACTTCTTTATAGAATCGAATTCGGTCATTGGCCCTTCGAACCATAATAGCGTTAACCTGTTCCAACAATTCAGTATCCTTTGGTGAACGTCTGATGATGAACTTCCATCCAGTTTTTTCAGCTAATATTGCGTTGTCTTGATCGTTTATCAAATATTCTCTTGTTAAATCTTCGACCAAAGCTGTGACTTCTCCAACTGCAGGATCAAATAGTAATTTTGAAACCTTATAACCACTAGGAAGTGTCGTTCGTAACACGTCAGCGCATTCTGCCTCTGATCTCCTGATGGACTCATCAGTTCGAACGACAATCCTTTTTTTTACCGTATTAACCATATTTGAAACGATGTTACTGTTTAGGATAAAATATGCAGGATTAGTAGAGAACAAAGCGATTCTTGGTCCCTCGTATTCTATTCGCGTGAGCCCAGATTCTGAAGGTAATGTATTCAATATTTTCACCATTAAATTCTGTCCGGTCTGTTCGCGAATCATAGGCTAAGATCGTTCTCAACCTATGCATATATATATGCTTGACGTTAAACGCTTCGGAACAATACAATAACAGCCATTAACAAGCAGAAGTATGTCCGATTATGGACAGACTTGCATTTGCATCGGGATTAATTTTATTTCCCTTCGACCAATGTAGATAAGTATAGATACTTATCAAAGTCACTGCATAAATGTAGACGTTACAAATAGTAGAAAATATCCACTAAAGGAATCAAGCTTCTGGGGATAGTTGCTAACATTACATTGGATTCTTCAAAGCCAATGGATATGAAGACATGTCACCAGGATCTACTTTACATACAAACATTACAAGTTCAGATTCATAATCTGAAGATTTTGTGAAATAATTATTCAATAGTAATGGCAAAGTTGAATTCAGCAAATTCAGAGGTTAGTTCAAATTACGTTTTGAATAATCTACAGATGGATCTGATCCTTTAATACAATAACAATCTTCGACTGGGGAACATAATTCTTAGAAATCAATTAGGATCTAATCGATTTGTCAGGCAGCGATATTTGGAGGTTGAATTCCAAATCATTTTCCCTGCCATAAAACTACTCCGGCTCAAAATTATTAAACGGAGGAAATTTCAGAGCCTAATGATAATTCGACACATCCAAATTGTCCAGATACGGTTATAGATAGGATCAACTGATGGTAAGGTAGCTTTGTGGTAGCTTACCTTTGACCCAGGAATCGCATTTGATGGAGTTGCCGAGAAAGATATTGATAGGATCAACTGTTATTGTGGGATTGGGTAATTTCATTCAGCAGCTTGACCACTCTTTTTCAAGAGTAGCATTTATCAGCGGTGAGACTGTGAAAGAGAGGACCCAAATAAGTTCCCAAAAATCCATGAGAGATGCAGGGTTAAACGAATACAAATGGTTTGTAGCCGCTGACGCTAATGTTAATGAAGCAGGAAAATTGGCTAGAGCACTTAAAGGGTACGACCCTGACGTAATAATTGGACAAGGAGGAGGGCGTTCCGTCGACCTCGCCAAGATGACAGCATATAGTTTGGGTAAGTCTTTCATAAGCGTCCCTACTTCTGCTTCGCATGATGGGATATCAAGTCCTTTTGTTTCAATGAGGGGATCAGACAAGCCATATTCGATAAAGGCAAAAACTCCTATTGGCGTATTGGCAGATGTGGAACTGATGTCAAAAGCTCCACCTCGCTTGATGATAAGCGGATGTGGAGACCTCGTTGGTAAGATAACAGCTGTCAAAGATTGGGAACTTGCTAGAGACGAAGTAAATGAATACTATGGAACATATGCTGCGAATCTTGCATACTTAAGTGCAAAAATAATTCTCGACGAGGGTTACAATCTTGTGAAAGATAATTTGTATGGATTAAGAACAGTGGTAGAGGCGCTAATAAGCGCAGGGGTAGCGTCCTGCATTGCAGGGAGCAGCAGACCCTGCTCTGGCTCGGAACATCTTTTTAGTCACGCAGTCGAATATGTGGCAGGTAAGAATTCTGGACTTCACGGAGAACGAGTCGGCATTGGAACAATCATGATGGCCAAGTTACATGGGTTAGATTGGGAAAAGATAGTCGAGACTTTAGCTTTATTTGGTGCCCCAACAAGAGGAAAGCAGATCAATTTGACTGAAGATGAAGTGGTGCAATCGCTGGTTTTAGCAAGTTCTTTACGACCTGAAAGATACACGATTCTCAATAGAGAAAAATTAGACAAAGGTAAGGCAGCTAGTCTTGCAAAAGCGGTAAAAGTGGTCTGAGCCGTTGAAGACAAGTAGCTTATACTAAAGGTAGGTAATCTTTTAATTGCTTCCTTGCTCTTCTACTTTCTTGCTTCCTTGCTCTTCTACTTTCTTGCTTCCTTGCTCTTCTACTTTCTTGCTTCCTTGCTCTTCAATATTGTTGTCCTTTTGAGCATTCTCTCTACTGACATATTCTTCAATGAATCTGACTGATGTTATTGAAGGTAACGTACTTAAAAATTTCATTTGAAACCGCTCCTTTTATGATTTGTATTCCGTCCAATAGAAAAGTTTCCTCTGGTAGGATCAGTTCAAGAATCGGATCTTTCATTTCGAATTTGATCTTATCTTCTTTTAGCGGTATCCACCTTCTAGTCAATGACTTTACTTTATCTTCGTCCGTTTGAATTTTCTTTACCACATTGACACTGTAGAGTATAACTCTACCGGCATACCTATGATTGAAATCTAGTTGAACTCTGCCTGAACCTACATACCTGACTATGCCCTTTCGTTTTTCTATTTCGATTTCGTCACCAATAGAGACCTCATCTGCCTTGTCACCAAGCTTCCTTTGAGGAATCATTCGGATTTTACTAGGATCTCTTTCGCCAAAGCCCTTATCTGGCGAAATTTCCACATCCATCTTATCACCTTCGTTTGCTGTGGATAGAGCTTCGTCCAGTCCCTTCAAGACCCAACCCTCCCCCACCGAGATTAATTTCGGTTCATATTTGTGGGAAGGATCGTGTGTGCCCGATTTTTTGGCATCTTCTTCAATGGTGGTTTCTATTATATTATCAGTATCCTTAATCTTGGCTGTGTAATCTAAGAGTATGAGCGAACCTTTCTCTAAGGGCATACATGTCGCTATCGAAGTACCATATATTAAGTTTGAGTGTTCCTTACAAGAGATTGCCTTCAAACATTCAAGGCTTTCATCGCGACAGGTATGGCTTCAGATTTCGTTTGAATACCCATCATTTTCAAAGCTGACACGATAGCCGACAAAGTTCTAATTACATGATAGCGATCTACCTCACCCATTGAGCCTATCCTAAAAACCTTTCCTTTCAACTCGCCGAAACCGCCTGCAATCAGAACTCGGAAATGTTCGCCAAGGATTTTTCTGAAAGTCTTGTCTTCGATGCCAGGTATGTAATTAAAGGCTATCACTACGTTACTCCTTGCTTCTGGATGGGCGAAAGGAGTGAACCCTATCTCACTCAGACCGGTGTAGAATGCATTGGCACATTTCCTATGGCGCTCAACTCTCTTTTCTAGTCCCTCTTCCAATACCATCTCCAAAGCTTCTCTGTATGCGAACAATAGCGGTAACGCAGGAGTGAAGGGAGTTTCACCATTGTCTCCGAAATATTTGAAATATCTTTTTAAGTTAAAGTATTGGGTTGGAGGCGGGCTTTCGATCATCTGTTTCTTTGCCCTGGCGCTAATGGATATAGGGGCAACACCTGGTGGTGCGGCGAGTGCCTTCTGGGAGGCGGTCATACACACATCTATTCCCCATTTGTCAACCGGAAGTTCGTCTCCTCCTAAAATAGACACCGCGTCTACAATGAAAAGGGACCCATACTTCGAACAAAGTTCTCCAAGCTTTTCTAGATATCTTAAGGTTGTTCCAGTTGAAGTCTCATTATAAACCGCATAGAGTGCTTTTATGTCCTTATTTGCTTCAAATGCACCCTCTAATTGTTCAAGAGGCGGATTCTCTCCAAATTTCGAATTTATCCGAATGGGATTGCCGCCCCAACTTTCAATGAGATCAGCCAATCTACCTCCAAATTCCCCATTGACAGGAATCACGATATTATCACCCTTCTTAACTAGATTGACAACTGATGCTTCTACTGCGCCTGTGCCTGAAGCAGTTAAGACGACTACATCATTAGAGGTCTGAAAAACGCGCTGGGTTTTATCTACTACGTCTCGGTAGAGGCTTCGAAAGTCGTCGCTTCTATGATTAATTATTGGGGAAAGCATAGCGTTCATCACTCTGCCTGGCACATTTGTGGGCCCAGGAAGCATTACCAGATATTCCATTTAGGTCTCAATACCGTGGAACATCATCCGTTATTTATACAATTACGTTTATTACCTAATTGCCTATTGAGGTATGTAACAATATAACCATGCATATCAAGGAACATAGGAAGCGAGTATTGGATTACGCGGAGAAGATTAATTGTAGTACAGTGGTATCATTTAATCCAGAAGACACATACTATCTAACAGGTTTTTGGGGAGAGTCAGTAAGCATTTGTACTGATGAAAGCACCAAGATTATTACTCCTGCTCTTGAGACGGATAGAGCCCAAGAAGCCGCTCTTTCATGTGAGGTAATATCTGCAGAAAGAGGAAAAGACATGCTTTTACGCGTAATAGACGAATTAGCAGGGAAATCCGTGTGTACAGATACGTACCAATTTTCATACTATTAAGATGATGGCTGAAAAACTTGGTGAAAGAAATGTAAAAGTGAATAACAAACCCTTTACCATGAGTCGAATCATAAAGGATCTTGATGAACAGGAATATATCACTAAGGCTGCAAAAATTGTTGACCGCTTGTTCGATTTAAGCGCTGAACAAATTAGAGTGAATAGAACAGAAATTGAATTAATGGCATTGCTTGTTTCTGAAACTTATCTTCTTGGAGGAACAATAGTCTCATATAAGAGTACTCGATATCCGTTTATTATCGCTGGTGGCCCTAACGCAGCCTTTCCTCATTCTGAGATCACCACACGACCATTTTCAATGGGGGATACGGTAATTGTTGATTTGGTAGTTCAATATAGGGGGTACGTGGCAGACGCTACACGGACATTTGTTATTGGTCGTGTGACTGACGAAATAAAACAAATCTATGAATGTGTAAAGGATGCACAACAAGTCGGTTTGGACTCGCTGCGCTCAGCCGTAGATTTCGGGCATGTCGATCTGGCCTGCAGAAATCTAATTATTGATAGAGGATATGGAAGTAAATTCGTACACTCCACAGGCCACGGAATAGGATTGGAAGTGCATGAATCGCCCTGGATCAGCAAAACTGGAAAAGAGAAGGTAAGGCCAGGGATGTGTGTCACGATTGAACCAGGTGTATATATAAATGGAAGGTTTGGCGTGCGAATTGAGGACAGCGTCATAATCAAAACTGCGAACGGCAAAGATAACAGTCCCAAAATCAGAAACACGATCTCTAATCTAAATCAGCTTTCCTAAGGAGCTGATTTGTTTAGGCTAGTAGTTTCGGACGAAAGATATTTTCTTTCAATCAAATCCAATATTTGTGCCGCTATCTTATCTTTTGATTGAATCGGTAAGTGTACGGTGCTCTTTTGTCGATCGATTATGTAGACTTCATTATTATCTGATCCAAACCCTATAGTCCCTTTTCCGACGTCATTTGCTACAATCAGATCCGCTCCAGATTCTAGTAGTTTAGTGTAAGCCTTTTCAATAAGGACTCTCGGTTCTACGTTATGCTCAGCCTTAAATCCAACCAAGAAAATGTCATAATTACATACCTTCTTTACTTTTGTAATAATTTTGTCGACCGGTACAAGAGTGATTTCTACCTTTCCTAGAGAACTTTCGATTTTGTTCTTCCATTTCTTTGCAACAGAAAAATCAGAAGTGGCTGATGTAAGGATAACTACATCAAATCTCTTCTCAGATAGTTTGGACATTACTAATTCAAACATCTCTTGAGCTGTATTCACCCTTTGAATTTCCATGCCTTGAGCTTGTAGGTAAGTGCCAGGATCCACCGATCCATGTCCATAGACTAAGGTCACACTTGCCCCTCTGCCGCATGCCTCCTTTGCAAGTGACATACCCATCTTTCCCGAACTCATATTCATGATAACTCGAACTGGATCAATGTATTCAGCAGTACTTCCAGCAGTAATCAAGAAGCTCCTTCCTGCCAATTTTTTGTTGTTGCCCAATTGATTGTTTAGAACATACTCAAGAAGTTCATTGGCAGCAATCAGTTTGGCTTTTCCCTGTTCAATCCGCGGCTCCAGAAATTCTACTCCGTTTGCTTTGAGCTTGTTGATATTCTCCTGTATGATCTTATTGGAGTACATCGCTTCGTGCATGGCAGGACAGATAACAATTGGGATACCGGATCCAAGTGCCACAGTTAGGACAGAAGTCACAACCGTGTCATCTATTCCACTAGCTAATTTTCCAAGCGTATTAGCGGTACACGGGTAAACTATAACCATGTCAGTAGTATTTCGATCACCCAATGAAATATGTTCCAAATTACCGGTCAATTCAGTAACTACATCATTTCCTGTTGCCCATTTCATCATCTCATTGGAAACGAATGTTTTTGACGTCACATGATTCATGGCTGCGAAGACCTCTGCTCCATGCTTAATCAACAATCTAGCGACGTCAATGGCCTTGTATGCCGCAACACTGCCTGTAATGCAAAATATAATGCGGATGCCTACTCAGCTCTTCTCCTTCAGTACAGTAAATGTCTCTAGTTGGACGATACGAATACTTTTTCATTTGGTAACTCGAAGACTGCATTCATTCAAAAATTCTCCATATTCCTTAGAATCCATGTGGATAACATTCTCATTGCTGGGAAATATTCCTGATTTTACCTCCCGCGAATAGGTTTGAACAGAAGCGGCAATTAATTGATTTAAATCCAGATACTTCTTTACAAATCTTGGCTTCAACTTTTGATAGATTCCCAGCATGTCATAAGTTACTAATACTTGACCATCGCAAATAGGTCCTGAGCCTATTCCTATAGTTGGTATCGATAAATTCTTGGTTATTATTTCGGCGGCTTCAGTAGTTACCATTTCAAGTACAATACTAAATGCTCCTGCCTTTTCAATAGACTTTGCATCTTGTAAGAGTTTTAGGGCTGATTCCTTGGTTTTTCCGGCAGCATTTGATGAATTCCACATGCTCGAAGTCTGAGGTTTGTATCCAATATGTCCCATAACAGGTATCCCTATATCAACCAAGGCTTTTATTCGATCAAATATTTCTTCCCCGCCCTCGACCTTAACTGAGTCCGCTCCGGCCTTGATCAATCTTACTGCGTTTGAGATGGTCTTGTTGATGCTATTTTGGTATGATCCAAATGGCATATCTACAGTTATCATTGCTTTATTTGCGGCATTGGATACAGCCTTACAAAATAGTAACATTTCTACCATATTAACTGGCCGTGTGGTTGGGTATCCAAGCATTACCATTCCTGCACTATCTCCTACGAGTATTATGTCAATGTCACTCGTGTCAATAATTAAAGCAATTGAAAAGTCATATGCAGTCAAAACCGCCAGTTTTTCTCCTTTCTTCTTTGTATCTACGATTTCGAACACCGTTTTTTTTCTAGATTGGTTGCTAAATGGTTGCACTAATTTCAGAACCTCCAAGACGAATGAGTCTTAGGCTTTCATTCAAATTCCTAATATTGTCAAATCTACTAATCATGTCTGTTAAAGAATGTCTATTCTTGCTTTTAAACTCCAATATGGTCCGAATCAAAATGGGGATTACCCTGACAACGTTATCAACTATGCAAATAGTAGCATGGACTGCGGTCCTTGAGAGTGGATTTAGATCAACTGCTATTACCTTTTTACCCATTCTTATCAGGGCTTCAGTCCTATCTCCATCTTCTAGAGGAACAAATACGGTGTCAGCAGCTGCAATCCCCCTTGGATCAATGCGCTTTCGTTCTCCATTTAAGTTGGGAATAACTGCAGTCCTATCTCTGCCTACTCCTAGAACGTCTGTTGCTCCTAATCTTTCGAGATGATTCCTTATTGCGCGCTCTCTGCGCACTGAATGATAAAATAGATTCACCTCGATCAGTGCCCCGCATGCTCTACTCAGCTCTACTATCTCTTTTCCACACAGAGTAGCAAAATTCCCGTTCACAGATATGATGGGATGGCTAGAAGTAAGTAAGATGGCCGACAGGCAGCGTTGATAGCCATGATGGCACTTCGGGTTGTTTTCTCGCCTATTAGATAGTCAAAGGTCTCTCCCCTTCCATATGCAATCAGACCTTCTTCAACAACAAGTCCATCTTTTAATCCATCCACGAGCATTTCTCTTATTCGTAGTGACACTGCTCTCGGATGATCCTTTGGAATACTAATTCGCATATTTACATTCGCATATCAGTCTTGCGCCCATCGAATCAATGTTAGCTTCGATAATCATTCCATCAAATTTACTCAGACATGATCGCACCTCTTTTGCTCTTTCGCGTCGGACAATCGTGAACACAGTTTCACCGAATAATGCAATACTGCATTTGAATCCTTCAGATTTCAGAGCTCTAATGGGTTCATTGCAAATGCCATTGGTCAAGCCCAATGCATTAGCAAGACTAAAGGATGAATCCAGAAATCCGTCTATGTCATCCATTAACTTTAATCTATTCAACAGACTCTCTAGAACAGCAATTCTTATCACCTATGTTCATTAATTGGTTACTCAGCATCGTCTTGGTTGATAGCGGCGAAATGCATAGGATAGTTGCAACGTAGCCGTTAAGTTCCTTTCTCAACGTCAGTCCCTTTCCAGGTGCACCTGGTTTCAACCGAATTTCGTACCCCCCTACATATAACGCCGCAACTGTACCTAGCCCTGTTTTGCACGCAATATCTGCGCAATGAGCTACCTAAGCCGCCCTCTACCTTGCTAAGGCCTATATTCAGCGAATTGTTTAAGGCATAGGAAAGGCTCACCGCCGCTGCGCCACTTGAGCCAAGACCAAATCCAATCGGTATCCCAGTGGTGTGACTAATCTGCAGAAAAATAGGCTTGTCAATTAGATTGAGATAGTACTCTGCAACATACGATGATACAGGTGCCTCTTGCACTTGAATACCGTCAATAGAAATACAATAGCCTTTGGTTTTAGCTTCAAAGGTGGTAGCAGTCGTGGTAATGCCCCTAGAAATTGAAAAACCCGCACCTATTGAACCCGTACTAAGAATATCTGTCTTCTGTGGTTCTGCAGGAGCAAATATACCTGTTACGTGTCCGGGACTGAATGCCGTAGATGTAGCAACGATATCTGAGAGTAACGTAGCCATAACTTATTTAGAATTTATTGATAATATAAGAATAATGTTTAATTAGTTTAAATATGTTTAAATTTAAATGGTCTCCTACGCTCGCCGACTTCAGAAAATAGGAAGTAGCACGCTTGTATCACTGCCAGCTAATTGGGTCCGTCAGAATCAACTAAAGAAAGGTGATACCATTCTAATGGAACTTAGCAATGATAATTCAATTGCCATAATTCCGTCAAATGACAGGGATGGAATCATCCGGGGATTTGGTATCGGTTATCCCGCTAGGGTTGTAGATATTCTCATTAACCAGTTATTCGGAGCTTACCTTTTAGGGTTTGATAACATTAGGATCAAGGCTAGAACCCCAATAGACTATGAAGATCGGGAGAAAATCCTAACTGCCTCAAGTAAGCTAGTAGGACTTGAAATTGTTGACGAGGATAGCCTCAACATCAACTTTCAATTCCTTATAGATGCTAACTCACTAGATGCCGCGAAGATTCTCCGTAGAATGAATGCAATAATCAAAGGAATGATGAGGGATGGGCTTAAGGCTATAGTGAACAAAGACATGAAGCTAATAAAGACTCATTGCAAGACGAGACGACGAAATCGATAGACAGTACTTTCTTGCTGGTTCGTCTGATCAGAAGTGCAATGCTAAATCAACGAATTGCACGCAAACTCGATCTGAGCAATATCGACATTCTCGATTACAGAGTAGCGGCGAGCTACCTAGAAAGCGCTGGTGATTATGTTTCAGAATTTTCGTCCTCAATACCGAAATTATGGGGAACTGGAATTGGAAATGATATTGTAGAAGCTGGCATGATCGTTGACAATATGCAGCACAGAGCTATAAGCGCATTTATAGCTAAGGACGATTTGCTGAGCGAGGAAGTAGTGACGATGTACCTAAAATTCTCAAAACTATCTGTTTCTATAAAAGAGAAGTCCACTAAGGGCTCACAACCTGACCCAAACATTTCGATTCTCAACTGCGTCTATTCTATGGACCGGATTGCTAAATGTTGGGTCGACATTGCGGATCTTGTAAAACCAGGATATCCAAAATCACAAATTTAAGAGTCCAATTGAATCTGTTCCCCATGCAATATTCCTACTTAATTGAAAATGATAAACCAAAGATGCGAGATGATGGTCAATTTTGCCCTAATCGTTGATGAGTTCTCAATCACCTCTGTCTAACCTGATAGTATGCAGCCAATAAATTTAGCATATGCTCTGCGTTCTTCTTCGAGGAGCTCAGTTGAATGAATGAACGAATGAAAGGAAATAATCTTTAGATCACAGTTGCAAATCTTGCGCGCACAAAACCAAATGAAGAATAAATAATACTACGCCTTATATGATGCCATATGCCCCCAACAGAAGGGAATTCCCTCGGAAAAAAATAAGTCTATCATAAAATCATTTATTGAAGAGATTTTCAACGAACACAATTTATCATCAGCCGAAAAATACTTCGGTCAAGATTCTGTTGAAGGCATTCCTCAGGCAGGGCAGGGCGTTGAAGGATTTAGACAGTTTTCAACCGCATTCTTTAAGGCATTTCCTGACATGCATACAACGGTAGAACTTTTCGTGGCAGAAAATAATCATGTGATGGTATTTCTAAATGGATCTGGAACTCACATAGGCAAGTTTCACGGTTACCAACCTACACACAATAAGGTGAACATCAGATCCGCAGGTCTGTACAAAATATAAAATGATTTAATTACTGGGCATTGGGATGTGGTAGATCACCTTGATTTGCTAAAACAAACTGGTGCATTACTTCCTGGGTAAGAGTATTAGGAAACGGCAGACTCATTAGGTATGGTGCGAGCTGGGTCTGTCGGTATTTAAATCAGAAAGTCAGATTTGGATTTGCGCAAGGCGACGGGGTGTGTCATACACCCGGCTCCTAAAAACTTCAGCAGTCTTATAGATAAATGAATTACTGAAATCTGGAAATTATAGTGATATTTCTGCTAGTATCGCAAAAATCAATTTTCCTTTATTACAACCAGGATGTAACCCAAATCATCTTATTCGATGTGATGGAATATTTAGTTTATAATTTTATACAATCGGAGGACGGTTTTTACATGAGGCCATTAGTTTGTCAATTTTTACCTAATGGTGTAAAAACCTATAAATAACAAATTTGATTGGTATTAGTAGTATTAGTGTACAGTAATAAAGCATGTTGGGTAAGCTGTGTATGTAGCTGTCCTTCTCTATCTACTTTTATGATATGTCGAATTTAACTTGTTATTAAATACATCGAACAATTCTGTGTTAGTATACTTATTTTTACCTTCAGTATTCTTATGACCGTAATCGGTTCTTATGTGCAAGATGAATATCACTTTGGACTCTAAAAGAATACTCCTTGGACTCTAAAAGAATACTCCAACGTGTATTCTCTTCTAGTAGAATTTATATAAAAATGCTTATATACTATTGTTATACCCAGGTACTTTGAGTAACTTGAGAAACAATGTTTTTTCATACATATTTGTAGCAATACTAATGGGGGCACTTGGACTTCACGTAATACCAATTAATCAGGTATTTGCGTCCACTGGTGCATCCTCAGCCGCAGCAGCGGCAGCAGGTGACGCCGCAGCAGCAGCCGCAGCAGCAGCTGGTGGTTCAGCGCGCGCAGCTGCAGCCGCAGGTGACGCCGCAGCAGCAGCCGCAGCAGCAGCTGGTGGTTCAGCGGCGCAGCCGCAGCTGCAGCAGGCTCAGCAGCCGGCAGCAGCAGTAGCAGCAGGTGGCGGTTCAGCAGCCGGCAGCAGCAGCAGCAGGTGGAGCGAGCAGCAGTAGCGAGCAGCTGGTGGTTCAGCAGCCGCAGCCGCAGCCGCAGGTGAAGCAGCAGCAGCCGCAGGCAGCGGCTGGAAACGATCCAGCAGCAGCGGCCGCAGCAGCAGCAGGTAACTCCGGAGCCGCAGCAGCAGCAGCAGCCGCAGCTGGCAATGGTGCAGCTGCAGGTGGCAGCAGCAGGCTCAGCAGCCGGCAGCAGTAGCAGCAGCCGGTGGTTCAGCAGCAGCCGCAGCAGCAGCAGGCTCAGCAGCGGCAGCAGTAGCAGCAGCCGGTGGTTCAGGCAGCAGCCGGAGCAGCAGCAGGTGGAGCAGCAGCAGCCGCAGCTGCTGCTGGAGGAGATCCTGGCTCAGCAGCCGCAGCAGCAGCAGCCGGCAGCAGGTGGTTCAGGAGCAGCCGGCAGCAGCAGCAGGTGGAGCAGCAGCAGCCGGAGCAGGCAGCGGGTGGCGGTGGTTCAGCAGCAGCAGCCGCAGCAGCAGGTGGAGCGCGGAGCAGCCGCTGGAGCAGCAGCAGCGGGTGGTGGTTCAGGCAGCAGCAGCCGGAGCAGCTGGCGCAGCAGCGTCAGCAGCAGCCGGAGCAGCTGGTGGTGGTTCATCAGCCGCCGGCAGCAGCAGCAGCAGCAGCGGGTGGTGGAGCTGCAGGCGCAGCAGCTGGCTCAGGAGCAGCAGCAGCCGGAGCAGCTGGTGGTGGTGCTGGAGCGGCAGCAGCAGCCGCCTCAGCAGCCGGCAGCAGCAGCGTCAGGCGGAGCCTCGGCTGGAGCAGGAGCAGCAGCAGGTGGTGCGAGCCGGAGCAGCCGGAGCAGCTGGCGGGGATGCTGCTGCAGCAGCCGCAGCAGCAGCAGAAGAGAATGGAGCCTCGGCCGCAGCAGCAGCAGCAGCAGGTAGCGGCAGCAGAGCAGCTGCGAGCAGCAGCAGAAGATGCAGCTGCAGCAGCTGCTGCTGCTGGAGGAGATGAATCTACAGCAGCCGCCGGAGCAGCAGCTGCTGCTGGAGCAGCTGGTGCGGCAGCAGCAGGAGGCGCAGATCCAGAAGAAGCAGCCGGCAGCAGGTTCTTCAGCAGCAGGTGCAGCAGAGGAGTCTCAGAGAAACATGGTAGCCGCTGAACAACCGGTTATAGATAACATGGTAGCCGCTGAACAACCTGGCGCAGCACCAGCTGTTGAAGCTGAACCTCCTGCAGAACAACCTCCAGCTGACGAACCAGAACAACCTCCAGCCTGACGAACCAGAACAACCTCCAGCTGACGAACCAGAACAACCTCCAGCTGACGGCGAAGGCAATGGCAATGGTGACGGCGAAGGCAATGGCAATGGTGACGGCGAAGGAATGGCAATGGTGACGGCGAAGGAAATGGCAATGGTGACGGCGAAGGCAACAATTAGTGGAAACAAAACCCACTTCCTTTTTTTATAATTAATACTTGAATGAAATAGATTCGAACCCCTTTTCTTCTCTGTGATTCAGAACGTTAATTCTTACTTAAAGTAGACTATGTTTTATGCCAATAAACAAACATCTGAAACTTTCCACATATTCTTTTTCAAGTTGCAGTTCTTCCTGATAACGAAGTACCTCCTGAAGGTAGAGCACCTGTGAAGGAGAAGAAGGCGGAGTCTCCTATGCCACACGTTAGACATTGTAATTTAATCATCTAGCTGATGATCGTCTGCTCTTTAAAGATGCAATTTAAAGGGAATAGATAGTAGCGATTAGGGCAGGGGGGGCCGTAGATCCTATTGAAGCAAAAAAGAATCGGATTTTCTATCTGTCTCAGAAAGGCAACTACTAGCCAATCAAGGAATTCAGTGCTGGCACAACATATCACTCTGCGAGTTTTTGTCTGGTAGTCCGATTAAATATTACCATACTTATAATTCGTATGTATCCTTGACTGACTTCGTATCTAATTATTCGTAACTGTAGGTAAAAGAATGTTTTCACAGGATTAAGATTGCTTAATCAAAATTTCCCAAACACATTCATGTTTGTGCCTGACAACATGGGTTTTCACCCAATTTTATAAATTGTGGTTTATGTTGTTTTTCTTTTTCGCATTAGATGATGATTTAAATTGTCAGAGAACCCTTGTGAGCCAAAAAATTCTGTAATGGATTACATATTTGGCCAGACTCTCAAAGATGATATAACAGTGTTGGTAGACCCAATCCTGAGTCGAAACGGTGCATGTTATTGCGGCACCGGAAATAAATATAAAAACTGTCACTTGAAGCCATTTTATTCAACCGAACATTGTTCATGTAAGATTAGCGAATTTGACACCATCAAGTTTGAAAATAGGCTTTCACAACAACACTTCGCAGCCCAATTTCATGGAATATTGAGATAGCCGATTTGTTAAAGCCGTTTTCGGATTTGAAAGAAGATGATGGATGGGAAAATCGTATTAAGAAGAGATTAAGTAAAATTCATCATAAATTAGACGCGATAGAGTATCACATTGAATCGTTCAAGAAATTTGAAAAGAATGTCGAACCCGATTGGAATCATATTGTTGAAAATACTACGATGAACAAGATATATGATGATCCCCTGTTAATTTGCAATTTTGAGTCATTTCTTTTTCAATCGAAATCTTGACTAGATGTTTTTTCTCAGTTACTTGCATATAGTTTCAATGAGAACAATACCACTAATGCCAACAATGGAACCGATCTCATCAACCAATTGCGGAAGAAACTGCAGAAGGATAACAGTAAGGAAGTAAGAAGGGTGATTGATGTTATTCAAGGTAGTCGAAACTGGATCAAGGAATAGATTGAAATGCGTGACGAAGTCGCCCATTTCTCATCTCGAAGGGCTTTCCTGCTTTCTAATCACGCAGAGTAACGAAGCCGACGAATATGTCAGGGTTTATTATCCATCTATACCTTCTGGAGAGCGAGTTTCTAAAGTCTGCACCGAGATTGCTTGTCTGTACTGCAGTACAATTTGAGCACCTTTTCCTCTATGGTTTATTATAGTCTCATTAGCGCCTTTATTTTGCTGCTGTCGTAATATTAGTGACTACCATTTCCTGCGGTAGGTATACTTATGAATGGTGTTTCTCCCCCTCCTGCTCCTCCACCTACCACTAGAGGCAACTGGCCATCCCATTTCTGGGATTTGAGCCAATCTAGATAGCTAGGACTCTGCCGCAGCTGCTCATCTATTGTGGTTATAGCTTGTGCTTCACCTTGTGCCTGTAGTACGTTCGCTTGTCTAACTCCTTCAGCTCTAGCAATGTTTGCTTGCTGCTCTCCCACTGCTCTTGCTTCTGCCTGTTGCGCCTCAATCTCAATTCTACGCAGCTCATTCTGTGCCTGCAATGCCCTCTGTTGGGCTGCTACTTTTGCCTCTACTGCTCTTACGAATTCTGGTGAAAATTCAAACTCAGTAATTGATATTGCGTCTACGACGATATTGTATGCAGCTAATCTGGCCCTAATCTGTTGCTCAATCTCTGTTTTGACACTCTCTCTTTGAGTAATGAGCTCCTCTGCATTAAATCTGGCGGTTACTTGTTTGACCGACTCTTGAATTGCTGGTACAATCACTCTGTTTGCGTAATCAAGTCCTAGATTTTTGTAAACATTCTGTGCATTATCAGGATCTAGATGATAATTCAGTGCTACCTGTGTTCTTACGTCTTGAAGGTCCCCGGATGCAGAAGCTGCATCCTCTGTTATCCTTTGTGTTCTTACTTCCATCTGTACTACATTATCTCTTACTGGAACTACGAAATGAATCCCCTCATTTAATGAACTACTAACGTCAACGGCACCGAAATTTAACAATACTCCTCTATTTCCAGCGTCGACGATCTTTACACTATTTGTAACTAGGAATGCTACTATGATTATGCCAATTACTGCGGGAATGACTATTTTTATGAGTGAGTTTGATCCCTTACCGATTCCAGGTCCTCCTGATCCTCTACGAAAAAAACCACCTCCACCTGGAAATCTGTCACCCCCACCTGTGTCTTCAAGGGGCTCCCCTTCTGGAGTCATCTTTCTATTTTTCCCTGGTTTTAAGTTCATAGTGGTTGTAACTTTTGAGAAAACCCATGTCCAACATCGATAGGTATATTGTCATGATGTAAAGCAGTTTGAGATATCCAGAGCAATTGTGAATGAAAAAAATGCACATTTACTACTTATATACATATGTATATGTAAAGTGGGGGGAATCTTTCAATCATTGAAGTAGTTTTAAATCAATCGAATTACATTTATTGTTAAATGAGAAGAGATCCCCGAACAGGACTAAATAACGCAGAATCTCATCTCATAATACTGTAAGAATAGAAGCAGAGTTGCTTAAGGGATATATCAGTATTGGGACATGTTTTTTGTACCAATTTCTAAGTGGTAGTGGTAATAAAATTCGTGCTCCTGCCCTGGTGACAAATAACAATGTTTTAGAAATGCTTTATCCTTAACATTGAATGCAGCAATTGTTGCTGCTACTACCAGTTAGAAAAACTGGTGAATCATTTTTGACGCAAGGTTCAGGCTCAAACTAAGGGACCCGAAATAATCATTTGCCACTAGCAACTATCAAACAAAGTACAAAGTGGCTGTGTGGTGTGTGTTTTAGAACTTGTTTTCGATTCATCTCCCGAACTTGCTTCCGATTCATCTCCCGAACTTGCTTCCGATTCATCTCCCAAACTTGCTATACCACCAGTTCCTTCCGTGGAATTGCCTTCGGTCATGTTGCCGCCAGTTGTATTTCCCATAGTCATGTTGCCAGTCGTCTGTGTCGATGCTAGACCAATTCCAAGACCAGCTATCATTACGGCTGCAGTTGCAATCATCGCCGATATCATAATATGAAGTGTTTGTTGATTCATTTTCACGATATAGAAGTAGGTACTATAACCTGCTTATAACCTTGGGTGGTGCGGTGAGGAAGGTGGAGCGGGGACTTCGTGGTGGTTGTGTTTCGATGCAAACAACATAAGTGAACCTGAAAAATATGATGAATATAGCGTCAGAATGGAATTGCCAGCATATGCAGACTCTGACGTCGACAACGACTGTGATGACACGCTGTGTTTGATATTTGTAAGGGGAGATAATCACTGGCTATCTCGGTTACAGAGGGTTTACAATACCGATTATTAGTAACGGCGCGATGGACGAAGTAGCTGCAGATTGGAGAGAACAGCATTGAGATAAATTCTTGAGGTCACCCCGTCGGTGTATGAATCATATTTGACTTAACAATTAGGCTCAGCATTCTATGATACATCGATTAGCAACAGAAGAATAAGGCCGGTGAAATAAAGATTTCAAACAATTTAAACTCCTTTAAACTCTATAATGGACGTTCGTATATGTATATCACAAGCGATATCTACACACTTTCACGCTCAGGACTTTGTTACCCTCTCATTAGTAACAAATTAGTGCTTTGAATTAACTAGGATTTCAATTAAAAAAGAAATAAGGATATTATGACATTGTTTGCTCTCAACAAGGAGGCATGTGAGGCCCACCGCACATTTTGGTCGCGGCTATGCCACCAGTTTCTTCCGTGGTAGTCCCGCTGGTCATATTACCGCCAGTCATATTTCCTATAGTAGCGTTGTCAGCTGTCTGTGCCAATGCTAGGCCAATCCCAAAATTTGCTAGTGCAGCCATGGCAATTACCATCACCGTCGCCATAGTTACCACTAAAAGTCTCGATCTCATCGTGATAATCTAAATCTTGATGAGTATATATATCGTTTGTACAACTTACTCGTGTATGATTCAGAATAATAGTATTTTTGATATCAAACTAAACAGCGGCGGGTTAAATTGTAGCAAAACCCAATAAACCGTTCTATCTTCATAAATGTTGTAGTTTGATTAAAACAGAATTTACAATTTGACAGTAGATACCTTACCCACACAGCATATGAGCAAACTACTACTGTATAAAGTCAGTGAACCTGTTACTCGAGCTAATTGGCGTTGTATATGCATGCCGGACAACATCATCGTTTATATCCTTTTTTGAATATCATTTCTAATCATTACTCCTTATGACCAGCATGCACATTCTCATAGCATCAAGCAAGTCATCAAATGAAGTTGCATCCTTATCAAGCATACCTTCCTTTCGTACCTACTTCCTTTTCATAGCGCTCTTTTGCAGTCGGGCATTGGTACTGATTGTAACTGTAGTATATTGCAACGACCAATTTTGATACTAAGACAACAACCGGTAATCTACCCTTACCTTACCTTCGTGTATCGTTCCTGATTATCTGAATTCTGACATTCTACCTCATAGAGTCGTTCCTCATTATCTGAAATGAATCGAACATTCTTTTGACAACAGGTAGATAGGTGTCAAAATAACCGGGTTCTGCCTGATATTTTATTTCAAACATTTCATTTTCAAGAGGAGCAGCCACTTCTAGCCATTTTCGAGTCTCATTATTGACATATGAGTAATGGACGATCTGATAAGCAGGAATCCCGGAGAGAGTAGTATTGGATTGGTCAACTAATCACTTACTTTATGTTTCCGTTAAAGTATGACTCTAAAGCAGACTCATGCTTGAATTTGGTAATATACGAGTACTTATCGATACGCTAACCGGCTCGGCTAAATCAAAAATACTTCTGTTTATTTCCAATGAATAAAGGAAGGCTACGTGATATGCTGCAAGGTTTATTTCAGATTTTGTCCAATTAGGCGGATAATCCATCTTTATATCATAATCTGGGTTTTCATAAGTTAGAAATTCGTTCGAACCAAAGACATTATCGAAATAGACTAGGCCTAAGCCCCCAAATGCCATAACTATAATTATGATTGAGCCTATTAACGCAACCGATTGCTGAGGAGTTAACACTTTGTTACTTTTAATTTTATGTTGCAATTTATTACTGCCAATGTCTGCCTTTCTAAGTGCCGAATCGAAAGTAAGCGCATGGGTATATGACCGCTCTAACTTTGTTGGTAGTATTTCTCTAAGTCTTCGTTCCTTGACTATTCCATCAAATGTAGTTTCTATGTCTTTGCGGATTGCTTCGTTTGACAGGCCGTCCTTCTTACCCTGCTCGTATAACTTTACGGCTACATCAGCAGCGCTAACAAATGCTTGTTTTAGCTCCTCAAGAAGTTTTGAATATTCTCCGGAGCGCTTGGGTTCTATCCCTTCTGCGGACGTCATTTCTTAGACTTTTTAGCCGGAACGACAGTCTTACGTACTGCAGCGATTAATTCGCCATCCTTACAGACTTCTAAAGTCCATTCAACTTCTTCCCCTGCCTTCAGGCCCCACTGTTTTACGATGAACATTGGAACCGTCGTCTTCAAGGATGCCTTGTTTTTCGTGTTCAAAGATAGGGCTGTTCTCTCTCCCATAGTAATACTACTTGTATACATACAATGGAATATATAATCAGCTAACTTATAAGTATACCTTCTAGTATCCCCAAATGTATATATACCTGTTGGTGGGTATATTAATAGTAATATTAGAAATGAGTCAAAATCAGATTCAAAAACAAGAAAATAATGAAATACGGCAGTACCCTCCAACTGCCCCCTCCTGCAGAATTAACTGTACAGCGTGAGGATTGAACAAACCGTGAAAGGTGCAAGGATAAGCGTCCACTGCTATAAAAGGATTCTTGAGTTAGCGGCTAGGGAAGCGATAGAGGCGTACTTAAGTACTCGCAGACAGTTAAAAGAGGTAGGTCTTAAGGTGGCCTATGATTGTAGATCCAATGGATTCGCCAATGTTCAAGTCTATCTTGCGGGGAAAGATGATCAGGGTCGTGCAATTCGACTAGAAAGTGACGGGGTAACACCCCATGTACACAAAACTAAAGTACCTTCCCAACAACAGGCACAACAGCAGCAGCAACAATTCCGACAGTCGGAAAATAATGTTGTTACTACTATGCATTGCTTCGAACGATGGACGCAAAACTCGACAGGATTCTTAATGTTCTAACGGCAAGGGAAACCAGCAGTACCAGGACCTAACTAGTAATTAGTAAGAATGACTAAAGTTAGCATGCAAGATCGGGAATGGGGCAAGAGGGATAAAGTGACCAACATCCGAGAATGGTAGAAGACGGAAAATACCATCTTACTGCATCCTACAACCATTGGTCATATCACGAGGCGAGGCGATTGAGCTCGTGCACGAAGCCATCGGCCGCCCTGTTCCCGGAGGTCGTGAACTTACGCCTTCAGCGCCAGTGTGAGCAGGTAGTCCTGCCTCATCAAATTCTCATGTATGTAAGGTGTAATGGCTCGTATAAAGTCGTGTTCTAGTGCCTCGACCTTAGCTAGTACCCTGTCCCCCAAGTGCTTGGATGGCGCGTATCAGGGGCCCATATTTTGTACTAAACAATTGCCAAAAATGGTTTGGGCTCAATACAGGAATGTGTACGGCACCTCGTTCGAAGTGAAGGTCCTTGACGTTGCTACTGCCTAGACGCTCCTGTACTGTCTGTGGAATTCCCCATTGCATAGGCGAGGGAGGGCTCCCAGGAGGAGGCGGGACATGCTTTACAATAGCCGCGAAGAATCTTCCTACTGTATGTTCAGGAGGCCAAGTTGTAAATGCGATACGGCCCCCTTCCTTTGTGACTCTGATCAGCTCTTTGGAGCAACCTCTGGACGAGGAGTAAACATATGTCCTAGACTTGATAACACTATGTCAAATGAATTATCAGGAAAGGGAAGGTCTTCAGCATCACCGTGTTTCCATTCGATCCCTTCCGTTACACCGGCAAGGGCTGCTTCTTCCTTCGCACGTGCCAAAAGTTCAGGTGTGAGGTCTATCCCAATTACCTTCCCCCCTGCTCTGCACGCAGTGATAGCTGTAATGCCAGTACCACATGCTACGTCTAGCACTTGCTCACCACGACTGACACTTGCGGCACGTACTAAGTGAGCGGACATAGGAGAAAGGAAGGTCGCTATGTCGTTATAAGAACCCAAGGCCCAAGTTGCCTTCGCTTTCTCCTTGAGATCTGCAATAGGGTCGCTCAAAACAAATCTTCAAAGTACTATTCGACTAGTTGTAATAAAGTTTTTATGTTCTAAGGAACGGTATCACCGAGAATTGTCCCTCTAAATTTCAGAACCTACATCATTGTGAGGGTCATGTGTCGTTCCCTCTGTCGTCATTCTACACATGTGACTCTTCATGATGATGCAGAGGGATATGCCGCGGGATGGAATCCTGGTAATGTTCCTATTACCCCCCTACAAATTCCTCCTATAATTAGCGCTCCACCCTTCGGACTCATCACAATCAAATCACCGGTTGAGTTGGAGGGCTTCATTTTCTATAGAAGCCACGTTCGTAAATCCTCAGAATCCTGAAACATTCCAAACACCAGAAGAACCACCTATAGTGATTACTAGAGCAGGGCAATGCGAACTGGGTGATGTTAATACATCTACAAATACATTTGGCCTAGATTGTACTCGGGATGATGGTACTGGTTCTGTAAGTAGACCCCTTGATGGAGCCATCCTTACATATATTATCACTAAATAGTCTCACAAGAGAGTAAAACTGACTCGATCAATGGCAAAATAACAAACTCATTCGAAACGCATCGAATAAATCATCCTGGCTAGTTGCTTCCTTGTCTAATGCACCTTCCCCATTTTCTAGAGAAACATTATTAGAGAACTATAGAAGAATCCATTCTTACATAACTATAGAAGAATCTTATATAAATGATGTTTACGTTATAATAGTTTTACAGTGAGATGATATGAGACGATGAGATGGGAATGTATTTACTGTAACAGCGTAATGGATAGCACAAACTTTACAGAATTCATAAAACAAAGTGACAACGACAGGAACAGCGTTCAACAAGCGAAAGTGCAATATCATACTTGGAGACCGCTGCCAGAGTCAGGCGACGAGGCTAGTGCCAGAACAGAAGCGCTAGTCTAAAACCGTCGAACAAATCGTCATATGAAGTAGCATCTTTATCTAGGGACCCTTCTCCTTTTTCAACTGCCGTACGTAATGCGGTAATTAACTTCGCATGCTTGGGATTAATTTCTACTTGGCCATCATTGTACTCGAGCATCTGCTTACAATGGGCAAGCATCTTTTTATGTTCCTTGGAAAATGCTACCGGGATCACAAACATATTTTCCTCCAGGAATTTCAAGTCGTAAATTGATGGGTACTGTTTCTTCAAATAAGAACATACGCGTTCATAGTTTGTATCCTCATCCAATCTTTCCTTTAAAGCACGGATAAAGGATGGATTAGCGCCGGAAACAATACCAGAACGCTAAACTCATTCGAAACGCATCAAATAAATCATCGGTTGACGTTGCTTCCTTGTCTGCATTACTAAATCATCTTAGCGTACTTACTAAGTTAAAGGACTCAAGTTCGTACTTGGTAGCGTTCGACAGTAAATCTACGGAAGTCTCATTTAACTCTGGATCACCTGTTTCTACAAAGTCACGAAACAGAGCATAACTTGCACGCTCAGAATTCAAACTTTTTATGTATGTATGGAAAGCAGGCAGCGTGAAGTAAGTGATATAAGAAGTATTGAAACAGGTATTCAATTCCTTTCTCAGGCTGAGAAAATGGATGAGCTTCATGATGAAATTGGCTTATCTAAGAATGGTTGTAGTTTTCTGCTGCAGCATCCCAATGGCCTAAAGATATCAGTTGTATCTTTCGAAGATTTGAGGGATGGTGAATTCCTCGAGTTAGCCCATTTTGGAAGACGTCCCAATGATATACAAAGGAAAAAATGGATTGCTGAAAATGGTATGCAAAAGGACCACGAGCGGCTAGCAGAAGTACTTAGGCAGAGGATGGAAGGCGAGATCCCGGATAAAAATATGACCGCGGAAGAAGTGAAGGGCATAATATCATCGGCTCTCAACGATAGTAACAGTAGTAATAGTAGTAGTAGTACTAGGTACTAGTGGCAATCGTAAGAGAAAGCGCAAAGAATGACTATTCGCTTTCTCGGAACTCCATTAGCCACGATCGACCAATCTTAATACTTAACACACGTTATAAAGCCACCTCATACTATCTCCTTACCGAGTGGCCTTAATAACAAGGAGAGCCTATCAGATTCAGGGCCTTACTAGGGTTCACAAATACTCGCTAGAACAAATATTGTATTTCCTTCTAAGAAGGACGATCGGTGGGCATTGGTCGTGTCGTTGACAATAACAGGCTAGACTCATCTGCATATTCCTACATTACAAATAAATCAAAGACGCTAAAAAGTAGTGGAGCCGGTATAGGATAGAGACCCGCCAACCACTGACCGTCCATATGAAGTAATATCTATTACTGTACCTTGCAGAACGGATAACTTCTTCATATGAAACTGTTTATTGTAATGATGGTATCTCCATGTGATCCTTTCCTGACCGCTTTAAATCACTGGGTGTGGTTGGGCCAAGTTAACGAGTTTATGCCTAAATAGGTCAAGAGTTAAGTCCTAACTACTTTGATGACAAATCGACTAGGACGAGCAGAAGCGCATTTTAACTAACTAACTACTTGACTAACTAATCGACTAATGCCAGAACTCCAGTGACAATCTGAAACTCAATCTCAGTCATAAAAACATCTTTTACATAAACTATAGATGATAAATCAGATTTAAGTAGAGAACATATCTCACCAAATCCAGATTAGTCATTTTGTGTTTTTGGATGCTTGTAGCAGAAGGTATGGATAATAAGACCAACAACGGAAATCGAAAAATATCAGTTTCAGTAGTCACGATAATGCTCATAGTTGGAGCAGTATCAACAGCACAACTATCGTCTATGGTAATAACTAATGGTAATGTAGTCTACGCCTATTCTGCCAATTCTGAATCAAGCAGCATCTCAAGTCATTAACTGCTCGGGACAAGATGAGAGTAGCCAAAATTGTGTAAACAATAATCTTGAAACGCAAGGAAAAGATAATGATGTAAATGCTCAGATCTCGACACCATCAGGACCCCAAGGGCCTTCTGGACCTCAAGGACCGGAGGGACCCCAAGGACCACAAGGAGTGCAGGGACCAGCAGGTGCAGTAGGACCAGCAGGACCACAGGGTGAACAAGGACTACAAGGGATTCAAGGAATTCAAGGAGTTAAAGGAGATACTGGCGCTACAGGACCAGCAGGACCAGCAGGTGCAGAAGGACCAGCAGGACCAGCAGGTGCTAGTAGGACCAGCAGGACCAGCAGGTGCTGAAGGACCAGAAGGTGCTGAAGGACCAGCAGGACCAGCAGGCAGCAGGTGCAAAGGACAGCAGGCTGCAACAGGTACCAGTAGGACCAGCAGGTGCTGAAGGACCAGCAGGACCAGCAGGGCCAGCAGGTGCAATAGGACCAGCAGGACCAGCAGGTGCAATAGGACCAGCAGGACCAGCAGGATGCAATAGGACCAGCAGGACCAGCAGGACCAGCAGGACCAGCAGGTGCAAAAGGACCAGCAGGACCAGCAGGTGCAGCAGGTGCAATAGGACCAGCAGGTCCGAAGGACCAGCAGGTGCAGAAGGACCAGCAGGACCAGCAGGTGCAATAGGACCAGCAGGACCAGCAGGTGCAATAGGACCAGCAGGACCAGCAGGTGCAATAGGACCAGCAGGACCAGCAGGTGGCAGCAGGTGCAATAGGACCAGCAGGTGCAATAGGACCAGCAGGACCAGCAGGTGAATAGACCAGCAGGACCAGCAGGTGCAATAGGACCAGCAGGTCCAGCAGGACCAGCAGGACCTGACAAGGTATTACAAACTACGAGCTACAAGCAAATCCGCCCACTACAATTACGCCCAACTCGGGAATTGGAACTAGCATGGTGACCTGCCCTCCAGGAACAGTCGTGACGGGAGGAGGAATGGAGCTCCTCGGCGCCCAACCAAGTTACGTTCTCTGTTGAAACGGGCCACCAGATTGGCAATGGATGGACGGTTGAATTTTTTAATGGTACTCCTACTTCTGCTAATGCCCAATTGCGTGCTGTGGCAACCTGTGCTTCACTAATACCACCTCTAGGTACCTTAAGTAAGGACAAACCTCCACCTCTTTTTTTCCATTCAAACTTCCCACTCTTTTTATCTTTTTGAAACACGAATATTTTTAGAACACGAATATTTTTAGAATCCTTGATATAAACTATAGATGATAAATCAGATTTAACTAGCAAACAGATTTCACCAAATCCAAATAAATCAATTTCCCCTTCTTGGTACCGCTAGAGAGCATGGGAACCAATATTAGAAAAACCAAGGGAATTCGGACGTTATCTATGTCGGTAACTACGATATTGCTCGTTGGCAGCATCAGTGGTACAACTGTCGTCTATGACATTATCCAATGGTAATGTAGTTTACGCGTATTCTTCCAACTTTAATTCGGCAGCGTCTCTTGTCATTAACTGTTCAGGAGATCATGAGAGTAGTCAAAATTGTGTAAACAATAATCTGGAATCACAGGGAAAAAATAATGACAATAATGCGCAGGTAAGCACACTACCTGGACCGCCAGGACCTCAAGGACCAGCAGGACCAGCAGGATCACAGGGTGAACAAGGACTACAAGGAGTTAAAGGAGATACTGGCGCTACAGGACCAGCAGGACCAGCAGGTGTACTAAGGACCAGCAGGATCACAGGGTGAACAAGGACTACAAGGAGTTAAAGGAGATACTGGCGCTACAGGACCAGCAGGATCACAGGGTGAACAAGGACTACAAGGAGTTAAAGGAGATACTGGCGCTACAGGACCAGCAGGATCACAGGGTGAACAAGGACTACAAGGAGTTAAAGGAGATACTGGCGCTACAGGACCAGCAGGATCACAGGGTGAACAAGGACTACAAGGAGTTAAAGGAGATACTGGCGCTACAGGACCAGCAGGACTCACAGGGTGAACAAGGACTACAAGGAGTTAAAGGAGATACTGGCGCTACAGGACCCGCAGGTGCAGTAGGACCAGCAGGACCACAAGGAGAGAGTGCAACCACGCAGGTATTGCAAGCCAGAGTTACTGCTACAAATTTCAAGACCATACCTTCGGGTACGGGCGACCAGGTTTTCGCACCATCATGTGCATCTGACGAGGTTGTGACGGGAGGGGGAACGTTTACTACCGGAAGTCAAAACAACGAAAATAAACTTGAGGATACAAGTGCTTTCGGCCCTGGGAGTTTTAGGATTATCAATCCCGGTCCAAATGCAGTAAATATAGGTGCATACGCAATATGTGCAAAGTTAGTCGACGCACCCTGACTCTCTTTTGTATTTTCTAGTGCCTAAATGCATCCACCAGGTCATCATATGACGTTGCTTCCTTGTCCAGGACGCCTTCTCCCCATTAATCCTAAATCAAAATCTAAGACCAAAACAGAGGACACATCATGAAGAGGCTCCATTACGTTATCAGTTAAAGATCTAGTTATTTATTTTCTGGTTTCATGTGGTCTTAAGTTTACCTACCCGGAAGGGAGATCAGCAACAGCATATCGACACAATGACTGCTGAAAATGCTGCCACCGATTTGTTGCCATGGATTGTTGCCGGAATCACCGGGATAGGAGTAGTAGTTTCCTTTATTACATTTTGGTTTCAGCGGGAAAGATCTCATGAGACTGCTAAAGCAGAGAAACAAAGAGTTCTTCTCGCTAGATTAGCAGAAGCCTTTCGATTGTTATATGATGTAAGACATAGAGTGGCGCGAAAAGTTGTTTACGGTAATCCTGACCCTTCATCATTTGAAATCATTGGACTTAATAGGCCTACAGTTGAAGGAAATTATAGTTATGACGAACTGACTCGAATATGCAAAGAGATAGTGAAAAATGATTGCAACGAAATCGGCGTTCTAGCACATCATGGTCTTGTAGACGGAGATAAATTCATCGAAGAAGGCTTTTGGGTTATTCTGAAAGTCTGGGACCTCCTAAAGGATGACATAGTGGAAAGACGAAAAAGAGATTCATTAATGAAGTTATATATCCCTAAAAGTGCACAAAGGAGTCAAATGAACGTCCTGATGCCACTAAGGGACTCTCATCTGACTATGGTCTTCAGGTTCCTCCATATGGTTTTCAAGACCTTCATTTGGACTAGAGTATTCAGAAATACCGTCTGGTAATAGGTCAAGGTGTGGGGGAAAATGTTCTGAACAATAATAGTTAGTGCATTTTTTACATTGAGCGGTTGGCTTGTAATACCATACTCTTTTGGTAAAGAATTGCCCTAGATTCTGAGTACCCAAAAAAATAGTTTAAGCAAGCCAGAATTGCAAATAATATCGAAAGAAAAGGAAAGAAAAAAGAATGGACACTCTCTTTGCTGGTCGAAATAAATGACCTATTGCTAATCTTATGTTACTTTCCTTTATCTCCGATGATTTCCACGAATCTGCTCTCAGGACCAAATACGATAGTCAAAACCCTCTCCTGACTGTTTCCCTCAGACTGCTTGAAACTATTAAAGATGTTGGGGCAATCTCCGATACATATTCCACTCTGTTCACCACCTATCCTGTCACCATCCATCACAACAGTATATGGCTTGTCTTTATTGTCAGCAGCCTTGGAGTCTATGAAGTTTCTAGGTAATTGAACCTCTAAGGCACCTCCTTCTACGCCGCTTTGAGGATTAAGAGCAAGATATAATGCATTTCTATCAGGATTTGCTAGCATTCCAACGAGTGAACCTCCGATGATGTTATAACTAATAGGATTCGGTTGACCATCAGCCATTACGTCATACTTATTTGCATAGCCCGGGGCTGCGAGTGTTTTGAGCACGTCAATATCGACCTGATCAATAGCACTTGCATTTTCTATTTGCCCAGTAGCATTCTGTCCAGTAGCATTCTGTCCAGTAGCATTCTGCCCGTTTACCAATTCGAAAGGCATTACCGAAGTTCCGATGAAAATAACGCTGGCCAAAGTCAATGACAAAGCCACAAGTGGAAAAGATATCTTCATCCTATTCTTGGATTTTACAACTAAACTACTTTCTGTCATTAGAACAACTAACCTGAAAGATATTTATTAATCTTCGAGAACATAATTACAGCATGTTCTTACATCATCGTCATATATCAATGCCATACTGCAAGGATAGTCTAAAACTATCGAATAGGTCGTCATGACTAGTCGTATCTTTGTCTAATGTGCCTTCACCATTCTACCGCAGTCCTTAACGCAGTGATTAACTGCCAAACTAATTAAACAGATCTTCATGTTCCTGGTGGGTGGCAACGACACTGACATGTCGCAGTTCCAGATTCAACAGGGGCCACTCCGGAACATTCAATATGCTTTTCGTCTCTGCATGCCTGAGATAATACCTCTTCAGTCAACGAATTATCCATAGGAGGCAATACATATAAGACATTCCAGAAAAGCAGTTCGGGCCAATCAGTATGTTGGTCGCTTCAATAATCTAAATATGGAATGATCCAAGTTATAAGACCTGTTCGAAATACATGAGTTAATGACTACCCTTATGGTTGGAATTCACAATTCTGTTCTCGTGCTTGATTCCTCAGATGATTTTAAGATTAGGGAGATTTCCAAAGGTGGTAATCCACAAGGTAAAGAGTCAGAATCTCCAGGGCATAAGCCATCGTGCATAGCATTTGATCCTCAAAACTCCCATCGTGCATATTGGGGTATTTTCAATAATGGCCTGTGGAAAACAGATGATCGTGGCCAGTCCTGGGATAACATTGGAAAAGATAGTTTCTCCAGCCCACGAATCATGTCCGTTGCGGTTAGTTCTCTGAATAGTGGAAATAAATCTAACAAAGTATATGCAGGAACCGAACCAAGTGCACTCTATGTTTCAAATGATGGAGGAGATAGTTGGGAAAGAATGAAAGCATTAAATGATTTACCCTCGTCAAAAACATGGAGCTTTCCACCGAGACCATATACTCATCACGTTCGTTGGATTGAACCAGATGCAACCAATCCTGATTATCTATTTGTCGCTATAGAAGCAGGAGCCCTGGTGCAAAGCCGTGATGGAGGTAAAACTTGGATGGACAGAGTTAAAGGAGGCCCGTATGACACACATACTTTAGCTACTCATCCAAAAGCGCCCAAGCGCCTCTACTCCTCTGCAGGCGACGGGTACTATGAAAGTCTTGATTATGGAGAATCATGGAATAGACCCATGGAAGGATTGAAACATAGTTACCTTACTGGGATAGCAGTTGATTCGGGTAATCCTGATGCTGTGATTGTCTCAGCCTCTGATGGCCCTTTCAAGTCATTCTCTCCCAACAGCGCTGAAACATTTCTATACAGAAAAGATGATGAAGATGGCAAAAAATGGAAGGTTGTTTCAGACGGTGTTCCTCACCCAAGTGGAACTACTATGTCGATCTTGGCATCAAATCAAAAGGTTCAAGGAGAGTTTTATGCCGTCAATAATCATGGTGTCTTTATTTCGAACGATTTGGGTGAATCATGGAGGGAACTTACTAATGAATGGCCCAACGAAAGTACTCCTTTGGCGCTTGCTGTTTCCGAATAATGGTAAAGGGACATTACTAAATAATTTACACATGCCAGAACTGCAGAGACATTACGGAATGTTGCGACTAACTTTGTATGTTTAGGATTGGTTGTCGAAATGCATCAAACAAGTCATCATGGCTAGTGCTTCCTTGTCCAATATGAAGTCAAGGTAAGGTGGAGAAAACTAATAGTCTAGTCTTTTGATTAAGGAGAATATTGGATAATCAAGAAATACGTGCGATTCTGGATCGTTATTGGGAAGCCACGTTAGCTCATGATTTAGAGAGGGTGCATGAGTTTTATCATGATGATGTTGTAGTCGAATTTCCACAATCTGGCGAACGCATTCGGGGCAAGCAAAACATATACGATCTCAGAGCACACTACCCCACTGAGGCTACTTATAAAATCCTGAGAGTTCGTGGAGATGGAAATCTCTGGACTACTGAAGTGACTGTCAACTATGAGAATGACAATGAACGCCCAGTCAATGGGGTAGCCATCATGGAGTTTCGAAATGATAAAATCGCACATGAAACACTCTATTTTGCATATCCATTTGAACCACCTGAGTGGAAGATCTCAATGGGTCGAGATTGTCAAGGATAACAAGTAAATGACTTGGTAATCAGTGCCAGAACTGCAGAGACAATCTGGCGGCGTCATAGGCTTCTTTGATATAAACTATTGATGACAAATCAGATTAAAATACCAATCATATTCTCCAGAACCCAGATAAATTATTTAGCAGGACCGCCCGGAGTGACAGGAGTGACAGGTGCTCAAGGAGACCATCCCTTCAGTGATTTATATGCCTCAGGGGTAATGAAGGTAAAGTATTGTTCCTCGTCCCCGGCATATACTATTAGTTTGGCGGCCAGGATATCATCCTCAGTATCATTACACCAAGGAATTACGTGTTTCCATTTAAGGTAATCCCATGCACCAATTCTGATCCCTGAAGAGACCATTGTAAAGACTATGGGTTTAATTCTTCTGTCAGGGTATTCAATAATGATTTTTATTTCCTCTAGACTTGGCGCCCTGTCATTGGCGGCTTTTCCCGAATGGGGCAAACCGCGCGATATCTTCTTCCAATTCAATACGATGTCATTCATTTCACAGAATAATTTGGTTGCCCTATTGTAATTTGGGATGGTACATTCTGCTATCTCGCCTCTTTTGGCTACAAATGCCATAAGACTTTCTTCACACCACTTAAGATCCTTGCTTGCCGTCAGATAGAATTGTTCGGCCTGTTCAACTAAAGAGCCTTTCAACCCCAAGTAATCAAGAAATATTTTGAATCTGCGTGGATACTGTCGCTTAGATTCTGGTGCCTTTAGTGCGTACGTGAAAACAGTCATCGGGTCTTTTCTTGGTCTTTCTATGGGTCCTCTAAGCAAACTTCCTATTCTTTTATGGCAGTGGGCATAATTAAAGGGACAAGATTGGCGCGGGCTCGGAGGGATTCGGAACCTTTGAGTATGCGGGTTCGTTTGCTAGTTAGAAGTGCTGTAAGTATTATGCAGACTCAGGATTTTCTAATATCGTTAGCGATACCATTCGTGAAGGTTTAAAACTGGCCAACTGGCAACAACACACAAACCCACGTAATGAACCCAGAAAAAAATATTGGGTTTGTCTAACTTGACCTACAGCTTTTTCCAGCCTCTAATATTCTGTCGATTGCTGCCCTGTCTAGTCTACCAGCCTTCCATAACTCTGATAGTAGTTGGTTTAGAAGCCTTGTTAGATTAGAGTTCTCGGGAATGTTTACTTTTCCTTCTGCCGCGCTCATACCTGTCTGTCTCAACCTTTACTTAGTTGTCGTTGCTTTAAGCATGTTTTGCAAGATATTTTCAAGGTGTGATTCGGAAGTGTCCTATTACCCAATACTGCGTATACATTGTTTACCATGGTGGGTTTATTATGCGCTGGAAATAGTAAAGGAACTATCTTCTTACGTTACCTAATAAAAACTACTTTTTCTTATTATAATACGACCGTAGATCTTTCATGACTATCTTAAACCTATTCTCTAAACTATCTAGTCTTTGACCCATTCTTTTATCGTCTTGGTGAGTATCGATAAGGTATCTGTATGCACTATCAATTGCTTTAAGGTAAGCGTATACATATGACTCTACTGGTATATCCCTTGCCTGTACTTTCACGCCCTTCACGCTCCACTAATTCTTTGTATACCATTTCACCTTTGTTAATTATAATCTCTTCCAACTCTTTTTCATTCGACATTTTATGTCTAGATAAATTAGACACAGATATAAAATTACGGGGTTTCAGTAGAAGAAGAATAATAGGTGGTGAGATGTAAAACCATGCCCCAGATAGACCCCCACTCACTGCCAGGACAACTTCTTTTCTATCTTCGATTTACAGCATGGCAACGACACTCGCATGTAAAGGTATCGCTCCATTTACACGATCTATGATTGTTTGTTAGGCATCCCAATGATAATTGCATTATTTACTTGATTTAATAATAGTCGGAGATCCTAAAAAATAGTGTATTACGATTGTTAAGGGGTTTGGGTAATTTAATCCATAAATAATGCTAAATATCGATGTCCTCTCTGTGTGATTCGATACCGAGAGGGCCCCGTGAATTCATTTTCAGACAACATCTCTGCATACTATGGATCTGTCTTCCTGACAAACTGTTATGACGGATCATCAACTAATAGAGAATAGTTCTGTATCTTCAATAGGTCTGATACTGACGATTCAAGTATCCTGAACTGAAAAGGGGCTTTCTCTCCTGCAGGTATAGTATCAGGAGTAACATACGTTATGTCGGTTCCTATAACATTTCCTTCTGCGTCGTATAGTGTCGCCGATATCTCTACTATACCTACATCCCCGTTTCCATTGTTTATAACCTCTCCTGCTATATGATATGAAGGCGTCAACTCATTATTGTCTAGCCACGATTCTGTTTTGCCTACTATTTCTACTTGTGCTAGCACTTGTGTATTTAGAATCCCTAATATTCCTACCATGGTAAAAAAGATACCAATGATAACACTATATCATATATTTGTCCACCTACAAATCGGCTTAAGTCTATCTTTGTAGGAGCCAGAATATTGTAATATTGTTGTATACCAATTGACCTAGACTCGTCCTTTTGAATTAGCGCTGACACTATATGTTGGGGAGGTGGAGGTGAATATGGTTGCTGGACTTGCATCTGCATAGTAGGCTGCTGGGGCTGCTGCTGTTGAGTCCCCGTCTGGGCATTGAAGTTGGGACGTAGAGACGAAGATAACAAAGGCAACAGAAGAAAGCATACTATTAGCACCGCTAATTTCCTGGATATTGGTCCATTAATTATCACCCCTAACTGCAAACTATAAGCAATCTAGAGAGAAGTATTATGTAAACATTCAGTAAAGAGATTACATAGGCCTTACTAACTCCTTTTGACGATGGTTCGATTCATTCCTGAGGAATCAATCAATTCAATTGTAGATTCGATAATGGTAGCACCCTGTCCTTCAATAATTTGTCTTCATTTGGATCTTGTATGGGTTATTACCTATCGCTGCTGGTCTGTGGATATTTCTAGCATAATTTCACCGTAGGCCTGTAATAGCCCTTCTATAATTAACCGATTAATTACTCCCCTATAGAAGTCAAAGGGGGAGACTTACAGAACTATGTGTGAACCTGTTATAAGCAATGACAAATAAGATGAGGCCGCATGAGAGAGGAAATGAAGTGGGTTTGTGTGGATTGTAACAAAGTATTGGACAAAACCAACTTCGTCGATTTCATAAAGGAAAGTGACAACGATAAATATAGCAATCAAGAAGCGGTAGGTACAGTATCACCACTGGAGATTTCTGCTGCCACCAACCTCATCGTCGTCATCATCATCAGAGGAGGAACACGAAATGGTAGACGTTCCTTGGCCCAAGCGGACCATAATCTAAGGCCAGCCAGGCTTACTTTCTCTAGTCTCTAACGACGGGAGAGGCTTATTTAGTTTAATGCACAACTGTCTATACGGGGTTATTACTATCCACCCTGGCCTGCGGATATTTCCTAGTACAGAATTTCACCGTCAGGTCGGTAATAACTCCTTCAAACTTGAAGATAAACGTTCTGTTCGAATATCAAAGTATTAATCTGTCAATGATTAGCAAAACATTCCCTCAATGATCAGTTATTCCAGAAATTGAGCCGTTGTCTTCATTATCTTTGTTATTTCTATCGTCGATTTTCAGCGTGGCAGCGACATTCGCAAGTAATGTTATCGCTCCACTTACATGCCCTATGATTGTTTGTCAAGCACCCTAATGATAATTGCATTATTTACTTATCATAATAATAGTCGGAGATCCTAACTAGTGTATTACGATTGTAACGGGGTCGGGTAAAAATAAGAGGGTTATGGCTAGGTTGGACAATCTCCTAACGCTTTCTCGGCACCTTCGTTGGCTTGTTGTATTCCTCTGTCACTTGCATGAGTTGTAGTATCAGGCTCGGTCTTTGCATCCTGCTTTCCTTCTAAATCAAGCATTTTATCACATGCCCTATCCGAACGTGAGTCTTCGCCAGAACTTGCGAATGATATTGCTATTGTGGAAGACTCTAGTACAGCCATCACAGAGGCAGATATCGCCCCTAACATTAATCCCATGAGTATGGTCTTTTTCATTGCAGGGCCAGGCTATAGCGACGAAGTATAAATAGGTACGGCAGAAGAATCATTGCCCGAACGTCATCGATAAAGGAAATTACTCATTCGGTAAATAAGGACAAATACCGTTGTCCTCTCTGAGTTATTCGATACCGATATGGACCTGTTATATGATCTTCAGAACGCGACCGACTCAGTAATCTGTGAGCGATCTCAACCGCAGTATCGGAAGTGACGAATTCTGTAGTGACAATCCAAGTCATTTTGCATGTGATGGAAAGGTAGGAAACAGTCAAGATGATAACGAAGATGACCCTGATTATAGAACAGAGAGTGATCTAACTGATGCAGAAAAAGAAGAGAAAAAGACAGATACAAAAGGAGCCTGTTAGGGCGACGACTATGAAGGATTCTTAGTGGGAGAACTGCCAGAAGTTAGGTGATACAATTTATGATTCCTCGTAAGTCACCTACTTCTCCTCCTTTATTCGTTGGATATCAGTAACACTGGGTGCTATCTCTGCCTCTACTGCTTCACGTCTTTTTACCTCTAGCGTTCTCAAGATATCGTGTATTGCCTCTGCGGTAAGCCTGTGACTTTCCGCTTCGCCTATTTCACCGTTATGGACATAGCCCTCAGCCAATGTTGCTTGTCTATAGGCTCAAGTGATAGGTGGCCCATCGTCAACTCCATATCCGAACGGTCGATGCCTCTCAGGAGGTTGGATAAATTACTAAGTCTCTTTTCTCTCTTATCTTCCGACTGGTTAGACATAATAACCATTATTCATAAAAATATTTAGATATATTCAATTTCACGGGGTATCCTCGTAGACAGAACATAAATACGTAAAAGACTACCGAAGAGATAGTTTGTCAATCAATCTTTCATTTCTTGCATCATACGGTAACAGGGTCATTATTGACCTCGCAATAACACAAATGACCTAAATCTTTGATTCTAATGCCAGAACAACAATGACATCCTGAATGCGTCCATAAGGTCGCTTCTTTGTCAAGCGATCCCTCCCGCAGGAAATCCTTAAGTAAAGAGGCCCATTATCATATGCATTTGTCATTAAAGATAATAGCAGTAGTTCTTTCAGTTTATTCAATATCATTCTTATTTTGTGGTGTAGCCTTCACAGTTCATGCTCAATCGGACTTGCAGACAACAAAATATAGAAATATGGTTATAGATTTGGGTAATGGTTTAAAGACTAACGCTAGGCTAAATCTTCCATCCAATGGGGACGGTCCCTTCCCAGGTGTTCTTCTTGTACCTGGCTCTGGAAAGACGGATATGAATGAAACTGCAGGCTACGTTCACATAGATAACGAAACAGGCTCAATTATTTATCCGCCTGGTAGACCGTTCTTTGAAATAGCCGAATATCTTTCAGAAAGAGGTTTTGCAGTATTGCAGTATGACAAGAGAGGTATTGGCGCGAATCTGACAGTTCTGGATAGCAATGTATGGGGGAATGTAACTGTTGATGAACTAAAGCAAGATGCAGAGAAGGCCTTAAATGTTCTTATACAGCAACCAGAGGTGGATGCTAGCCATGTAACTCTAGTTGGACATAGCGAGGGTACAACGATTGTCCCAAGAGTTGCAATCGACAATCCAGATAAAGTAGATAATATTGTACTGATGGGGACCTTGGCCCAAAACTTGCGTGAAATAGGATACTTCCAAGGTGTTACGAACCCAGTACACTACGCTCAACAGGTTCTAGACCATAATCACAATGGATTGATATCAGTACAAGAAGCGTCTGAGAATCCTATTTTTAATACTATTTTTGGGAACCTTACTCTATTTCTTGCTCAAAATATAACTGCTACAAATGGAACATCCGAACAACTAAATCCCCGATATAATACGAATAATGATACTTTCATAAGTATTAATGAAGAACTCAAACCTAGGATAATAAATTTTATCAAATCATTTTCATCTCAGGTTGTAACACCAGGTGAAAAGTGCGATCCCCGTAACACCTGTCCCATTTGGCTTAAAACGCATTACCCTACACCTACTATAGATATCATAAGTAAAGTTCCATCAGATACATCTATTCTAATACAACAAGGGAAGAATGATTCACAAACCCCAATACAGCAAGCACTTCTTTTACAGCAGGAACTGACAGAAGTAAGACATCCTGATCATACATTGATAACATACTCTGACCTCGGCCATGCTTTCTATCCTTCATCTCAATGGGTAACTGCTTTTGGCCCAATGGAACAAAAGGTTCTGGAAGATCTTTTTGGCTGGCTTTCAGATCCAGTCAGAGACTTTAAGAAGTTAACCATTTTATCTTCGCAAATGCCTTAGGTTGTTAGCAGATTCCTCATCTGTAACGCGAATGAATCGATAGCCAGATTAATGCCAGAACTGCAGTGAAAGCCTGAAGTCCTCAGTGACTCACCATACTGCAAAGACAATCTGAATGTATCCCTCAGTTTATCA
>CAVQMO010000011.1:0-23185 GCA_963713605.1 uncultured Nitrososphaerales archaeon
AGTTTGTCAGTGTCGATGACGAGGCCAGATTGAGTCTTGGATTAGCTTCGAAGAGAGGGAGTTTAAATCGAACTAACTCACTAGTTGAAATTGTATACGATGGCCGGCTACTTCCATCTATTTTATTAACAAGAGAGAAGAGGTGGATTGACATTAAATGTAGGCTGAGTTTGTCATTTTTATACGATGACAAATCAACTTTTACATCAGTTCAGAACAAATCGGATCAATTGAGTTTTAAATTATTGATGGCTGACAATGTATCGTTTATTCCTTGAGCAAACAATTTATTTATGCTACCAGAAGAGTAATCTGCCCATTTCTGAGAGATAGCATCGGGATCATCTTTACGCTCTATACGTATTACTTTCTTTATCGCGAAACGACCCTTCAACAAATCTATATTCCTTCTCCTTTTTCCAGTTCTGAATCTGCTCTCGCCGTATGAATCTAGTATACCTTTAATTTCGGCTTCTGATGCTCCCTTCTCCTTCGCAAATTTGATTAATCTCTTTGCCAAATCTATATAATCTGTTACGAATTCTGCTACCTTTTGATCATACTTTGTTTTATCATGATATAGCAAGTCATTCTTCCTATCAATGGCAAGGTCATGATCTTGTGGTATTCCGTGTTCCTCAGTTGGCTATAAGTTCGCTATATATACTTCCAAATCAGGAACTTTCTGTTCATAGTCTTCATTCAAAATTTCATTCTCCAGGTGTTTGGAATCGATCTCTGATTCCCAATATTTCTTATGCTCTCCTATCAACTCACGTAAAGGAGTATTACTCAATAATTGACCATCCCAGAAATATCGTTTAACCACCTTATCTTCATCATTTTTGATTAGCCCTGATTTTTCAGCTTCTAAAATTGTATAATCATAGTATATTGGAACTGATGCACTAGCCATTACGTGTTCTATACTTATACCTTTGTCATATTTTATGATAAGACCCTCTTCATCATCATACTCTGTTTTCCATTGATACATAACATTATTTTTATTATCTTTTACAGCCTTTGCATAGCTATCAAACGTAACGACTGCTCCCTTTTGTATATCTACAGTAACAAGAAGAAGTCTGGGTTGACCGTCTTTAAGACTCGTCTTTATTGGAGAATTGTCATAATCCCAATATTTTTTTATAATACTTCTTAAGGGATCGTTGGAGTAACGGTACCAAGTGTTTAAAGGATCAAAGAATTTAGTATCCATTTTTGAAGGTAATGGATGATATACATTTTTTGCTCCTGCTGCCAGTAGTTGTTTTACCGAATAATATCTTCTAGCAGCTTCGCTAGATGCTGAAGAGAGAATGTTACCATATTTCCACCAGTATTCATAGTAGGGATTTTCTACAGAGGTTATAGTAGAAGTATCTTCCTTCCAAAAATGTTCGAGCATTGCATCTGAACCATTCCAACTTTCCTTTCTGCTCTTACCCTTCTTCCTGTTTTCTAAAACGTGATTTACTAGAAGTACAGCATTTATTGCACCTATAGACGTACCGGCTATGATATCAAATACATTGTCATCTTTATCTATCCGTTCACTTATCTTTTGATAGAGCGCCTTATATGCACCAGCTTCATAAGCGCCAAGTGATCCTCCCCCCTGAAGAACAAGAACTCTGTGAAGTCCTTTTATGGGTATCTGGATCGATATCTTTTCCAAGTGGTTTCATATATACAGTCACTCAAAAATGACGCCTTTAATTAAATGCTTCCAAAAACATTCGATATTGCTGTGTCGGCAAACTAGCTTAATTTGCATTGTAGTCAATATGGGTACGAGAGCTTCTTCAAAGCACGGAAAGGGTTAGAGTGATGATGACATCTAAAATTCGTACCACTTTCCCGTAGTAGAATGTCTTACAAATGGCGTATCCGATATATTGCATGCTACTCAGTCCAACTTAGCTAATGTATCTCTACATAATCAAATACGTTAGAATAATATTTTAGCCACCTAGAATTCTCGATAGATTTAGGATAGAACGGTCCTTGCCATGAAATGATGAGTAGCTCCAACCTGAACATTCTATGTAATATCGCATTCGTTGTTGCGATATGCCTATTCATGTGTATAACAACACTAACAGATAATCATTCAATATTTCGAGGTTAGAGCTATGGCTCAGCAAAAGATTTATTCCACACAGATCCCCGGTATGGCAACTTTCTTGAACAGATGGGGAGATGCCATTGTGCTGGGAGGATAATCAGACATCCTGTCTTGTGGATTCATAACATTATTTACCGCAGCCTTAAATTGTGCTGTGGATTCCCAAACGGCATAGTTAATGAAGGTACCGCTTTCACCTATACCTTTGTGTAGTTGCGTTGAGATAAACCCTGGCTGCGTCTTAAATTTCTCAGCTTCGATTGCCCATCCTTTGAGAAACTGATCAAATTCCTGAGGATCTACACTAAATTTGTTTATCAATATAACTGGACCAATGTCTTCTTCCATCTGCGTGAAGATTGGCACGCGTTCATCCATCTCAACTAACTTTGCCATATTAAACTAGGATTCACCCCAAAGCCTTAAATAAAGTTTTGAAGTCTAATGACCCAATCTAATAATCCTTATGCAAGGCCGAAGTTATCATCATTATTTTCTCATGACGTATTCGTATTTCTTTCAAATGCTATTTCATTAAATAGCCTTCTAGCTTGAAAGAAAAGATTTGTTCTCTTCATTTGCTTTGAGTTTGCCTAGTTCCTTGTAATGATGAAATAAAATAGACATAATTATAGGTTGTATTCGTACAGGATTAGCACAGCATACGCATGCAGAATTATACAAAACAGATAATAAAAACATATTATCAAACACCTTTCTATCAGCCTTGGGAAGCGCTCTTCGAAAGTTCTTCCATTCCATATATTCCATTTTGCTGGCTATACGAAATGAGGGTATAGTTCTTCCCATGTCTATTATTACAATGAACATGAGTACCTAATAACTTGGCTAGGTAGGAATACTTACGCATATCGCAAGTAGACCTTAGGGTGAGCATCAGCAGTTAGTTTTTTCATCCTAAGTTTATCGACTGTTTCATTTTTCTGAGTTAGGATCTATAATGCTGTAGTTCTAATTTTAGATATATTCTATAAGAGATCATAAGCCTTGCAATAAAATTAGAGAATAATAGATCTATATCTAGAAGGCATCTAGCGAAAGATTAGATCGCTATCTTATCAAATCTGACAAGTACTAATATCAATACTTTTCTAATAGTCAGGAGGATCGGATTTAGTAATAACTATTTCTTCGCTGTTATGCAGTTAGTACATGCCACAGACTAAAGAATGCATTTGTGATCGGCTAATGACTAATTCCAATACAGCCAAATTTGTGATAATCGGTTCGAGAATAGAACTCCGATGCCTAACAATGAAAAAAACATGGTCGAAGATGAGGCAATAGCACCATTTACAACGGAAGCGGGCGGTACAGGACATATATCAGTTAAAGGAAAGAATAATCGGATTATAGATTATAATGTGATTAGATACGTCCATTCTGTGCTAAAGAAATTAAAATCATTAGACAATACGTTTAACCTTCAGATTCAGCTAGCTTTGATTTAATAAAATCATAAAAATTACCTATATTTTTCTGAAACACAATTCTGTCAAATCCCTGTTGGCTTATCAGCTGAATATCTTTTGATACAGTTTCTTCTATTTCTTTTTGCATACTAATACGATCCCATTTGATTATTTCAGATAGCACAGGTTCATTAAAATACTTGTAGGCCGCTTCCGCTTTTTTCTCTTTTGATTTGGCACTCTCTTCTCTATTTCTTAGAATCGAATAAAGGTCAGATTTTGATATACTTACTTTTCCTTCTAATGCTATTATGTGTGCTATTTCATGGCCTATCACTCCAGTTAAGTATTCAGACAGTCTTTCAATAAGTGTCAAAGTTGGATATATAGCAAGCATTTCAAAGTTGCTTTTATCTGGATATACGATACTATAAAATAGCACCCTTACCATTTTTGCATGAACAGTATATGTCTTTGTGATCATAAATGGAATTGGATAAACATTTGGAATATAAGGTAGAACTTTCTCATTTAATGATTCAATCACTTGATTGTATGCTAGTTCAATTGTTTTCTTTATCTTTTCAAAATGTACGAGTTGATCCTCAGGGTACGTATTCTGATGAAACTATTGATATGGTATTCCTCGGTCGTTTAATTGTTGCCATAAGAGAACGTTAATATTGTTTGATTCCTGACTGAATCCAAAGATTTTCAAAAATGGAAGCGTAAGATAATACTGTCGATTCACTATTTGAGTACGTAGCAATGCCTACTGGATCTTCATATTTCTTCTCTTCTACTACCAACGATAATTCATTGTCTACTATTATCATAGTCAATCTGCTAGATGGTAATTGGTCAGTATAATGAATTTGAAGATTCGGATTCGGAGAGGAGGAAATTCCTTGCCATGCTCCTTGTGGTGGACTGTCTTTCTCAGATAGTAATATCCTCACAGTAACCCTGTTCTCTAATTGTCTATTTATTAGTTACAGGATGTCCTGGTATAACGAACATGGATGGACCTTCTGCATCTACACAAACATCACAACCGTGTTTTAGTGAATAGAATGTGTCTACAGCCCTCTGAATAATCCTATCGGAATCGTAAATTACATTCGTGGCTTCAGGATAATCTTCCCATGAAGAAGCCATAACCTTAACAGAATGAAAAACTATATTAGAATTCTGTTGGCCTTTAAGCATTGTTATATCAATGCTAGAGTCGTTTATTACTAGCAAGATAATATAGGCAAGCAATTTCCATGGCTTTTCTTTATGAAACTAATATCCTCAACCAACCCCTTGAATGGAGAAGGATTCTAGATATTTCACTTCCTTCTAGATTGTCTACTCTTGACTTCAAAAGAATCTGCTTTGTAGGAATCGGCAGTAGCTTCTGGGCAGCTAAAATCGCCGAATTTCTGTGGAGAGAGTATGTAAATATTGATGCTATCGCTGTACAAAGCTACGACTTTGTCAATTCAAGGCATTTCGTATCTCCAGATGACATAGTAGTTACCTTTTCACACCGAGGTACCAAGACCTATAATAGAAGAGCTTTAGAGATAGCGAAGGAACATTATAGTGCTACTACTGTTCTCATCACAGGCTTGCAAAGCTCAATTTCTCCTTATGCAGATATAAGAGTGAAAACATGTCCGCAAGAAAACTGCGGTTCTTTCACGATATCTCTTACCTCTGCTATAGTTCGGATCCTGCAATGGATTGATTTGTATTCAGAAGGGCTTATCGAAAGATTCAAAATCTGGCTGCAATTATTTAGGCTTCCTTTTAATATCCAGAGGCTACCGAAATTTCCCGAGAAGCTAATTTTAGTGGGAGATTTAATCAGGGAACCTATAGCTCATGAAGTTGCGCTTAAGATTTCTGAAACTTCGTACTTGCCAGTCAGAAGTTACGGTATAGAACAGTTTCTGCATGGTCCAAGAGTTACTCTTGACAGAGAATCAAGCCTAATAGCGTTTACTTCAAAATCACAATACAGACAGGATACTCTAATAAAATATACAAACGCCATAGGTGCAGAATTGATGGAGATAAACGATGAGCAGCAATCGTTCGCTTCGTTATCTTATGAGTTTAACTGGCTAGCCCAACTTGTGTGGGGGCAACAACTTGCCTTAGAATTAGCGAAACGAGTCGGGTACTAATCCAGATACTGTAAGAAAGGATCAAGTCCTTTATGCTAATGCTGGAAAAGATATATCGCTATAGACTCATGACTATAAGCATCAATCACTAATAATTAAATTGATAGAATTTAGAAAAGCTATTGGTCTATAATAGCAATTAATATTCTATATCAAGAATTATCATGTCGTAGTAATCTGGTTAGTGAACTATACATATATAGTTGAGCCATGATTTCGTTACTCGTTACTTGCAAAACTATTTTTTCTTATTGTAATACGACCATAAATCTTCCATGACAATCTTAAACCTATTCTGTAGACTGTCAAGTCTTGGCTCCATTCTTTTATCATCTTGGTGAGTATCGATAAGATATCTATATCCACTGTCAATCGCTTTTAGGTAAGCGTATACATATGACTCTACCGGTATATCCCTTGCTGTACTTTCATGCCCTTCGCGTTCCTCTAGCTCTTGTACACCATTTCACCTTTGCTAATTATGATCTCTTCCAACTCTTTATCATTGGACATGTATGCCCAGCGTATTGGACACAAATATAAAATATGGGTTTTCTGCAGAATCCCTTGGTCAGACAACGCTAAAATCTTATTTTTTAGAACGTTTGGTCGATGAAGGTCTAAATAACCTGCCTTCTGGCGTTGAATGTGTTGAATTCATCAAATAAATATTCATTAGTATCATGAATATATGTTACCTTAATTTGTCGAAGATGAATCTATTTGAACTGATTCATAATGGTTCCTATTTCGCTTTCAGTTATGTGAAGGTTATTTATCCTGCTTATCAAACACGTTATTATTACATTGTTTTCAGACGGGTACGTCCGTGCTAACACCTCAATATTAACTGTAAAATTGTTAACGAACATTGCAGTATTTGAATGTAATCAAGATAATCTCTGAATATTGATGATCCTTCTAGTAAAATGGATACTTCTAAGATCACATAGTTATACTTGATGCGATATATGAATACTTTAATTAAACACATACTAATGGTAATATTAGTAGTAATAGAGGGTTCACATAAATATCTAGTTTACATTTTCTGTTTGATTCTATTATGAAATACAGAAGTAGAACTGAAATTGTTGGCCTCATCCTAGAGGCCACAAATGGAGGAGGAGCAACTAAGACAAAAATAATGTACAAAGCATTTCTATCATTTGCTCAGCTCCGAGAATACCTTACAATGTTGCAAGACAACGAACTTATCGAATACGAGGAAGGAAAACACGCTTATAGAACTACAGAGAAAGGCATGAAATTGCTGGAACTCTACGAAAATATGTCTGAATTAGTGCCACCACTTGCCCCGACCGTAGAAGGCAAGTTCGCCAGCATCGGAGGTTACTATAAATGAATCAAATAAATACAACAAGAACGATACTAGCAGTAATAATCGCGGCAGCATTAGTAGTATCGGTAAGTAGTTTGACTGCACCAGCGGATGCAACAAAACCGAAACACAATGATGATGATGATGATAACGGTAACAATAGTGGAGGAGATAATGTTGTTAATACGCTCCCACAGCAACCACAATTAGCACCACTAGGCATGGGCATCAGTCCTAATGCTGGAGATAGTGTTGGTGGCGATGACACTGCTTCGCAGCAAGCACAACCTCAAGCTCAACCACAGCAACAAGCACAACAACCTCAAGCACAACAAGCACAACCACAACAAGCAGCATCAACAAACGCAGCATGTGGACAAGTGGTAAGCGGAGTAGTAAATCTAACTGCAAATCTTAACTGCAATAGTGGAGATGGTATCATAGTAGGTGGTCCAAACACAGTAATTAACATGAATGGATTCTCAATCACAGGACCTGGACAGGACAGCTCTAAAGTTGGGATTATGGTAACCAACATCGATAATGTAGTAGTAAATGGACCTGGTTCACTCAGCAACTTCCAAGCAGGAGTACTTCTTACTGGAGCAAATGGATTTACGATTAATTCTGTCATACTATCTAACAACCAGATAGGTACATTTATGACAGGAGCTGAAAATGCACAAGTAAAACAAAACATCATACAGGGTAATAGTATAGGTGTAGCATCTCACTCAAGTACAGGTGGTGCTATAGACTCAAACCTTATGAATGGCAACTTGCTAGCAGGAATAACATTTGTCAACACACAACAGTCCAGTGTAGGAATGAACAATGTAGTTGGAAGTCAGAATGGAGTATTTCTAGATGGACAGAGCAAACAGAATACAATATCAGCAAATAACGTACTGGAAAACATAATCGACATCAATAATGCCAATGGCCTACCAACAAACATCAACGCAAATCAATTTGCGGACAACAGTTGTCAAACAAGTAATCCAAGTGGTCTGTGTATAGGAAGGTAATAAGTAATAACAGGTAGAAGTAGACTCCGACTCACTTTTTTTCTTTTCCGCCAAATCTGTTAAATAAAATCAGAGAGGTTTGTTTGCTTTGTTTTGATCAGAGTTGCATTATGATCTTTTCTGCTTCCTCAAGACCTAATAATTGTCTAACTGACAGTAGTATACAAAATGCAGTTATGTGTCAGTTTTTTATTTTCGTAATCTTACTTGATTATAGGTGCTGACTGTAACGCGAGAGAAATAAAATATTTTACGAAGGAATGCAAACAGCGCTAAGAGAAGGAACAATAGATGAAGAAGGTATTGTACATTTTGTAGAGATCTGCTACTGCCTAGAAGGAGGACTATATCCTATGGCTATGGAAATTCCTGTACTAAAGGAATATTTTGAAGATATAGTCGAAGTAAAAGATGCGCGCTTAAGAGATCAATGTACAATGGAATGTGAATTCTGTGATTGTACTCGAAACATCAGATTACCGGGGAAGTCCATTGTGAATGAATTGCAAATTAATAATGAACAGAAAGCCGAGGAATTTGTCGATATAGGCAGATTGAGGTTAAACAGAAAGAAGCAAAAAGAAGGGTTTGAAGGACTAAGAGATGCTTTAAATAATTTTGACAGGATAAGTGGCAAATTAAAGCCTATATTTGCTGGAGCCGCGATTTCAGGTCTATTTGTGATCCTCTATGATGTAGTTAATCAAGAGTATTTTAGGGTAAAAAATATTCCAGATACAATCGAAACACAGAAGCTATTGAATAAATTAGGAGTAACGATCAATGATACTATTGATTCTATGAAAATGACCGCTCTAAATTCACTTGCCCGTACTGATGAGCGTTCAAATGTCGTTTAGTATATGTCATATAATTTAAACTCCCTACGTACAGTTTTTCCTTCCATGACCACTAGATCTAGATCCTATCTTAATTTTTATTTTTATTCTTAACTTCTATCTTGGCATCGTTGTAGGAAGCTTAGATTTTCCAATGTACACCTTAGCAGATATGGGGTCAATTTAGATACCTCTTGCATCCTAAACGGCATCATTTTAAATCAGACAGATATTTGCCTGAATTATAATCTCATTTTTTAGACCCTTTGGTAGACACCGGTTTAGCTAGGCTCGCTTTCAATGCAGCTACCAAATCCCGTGTTTCTTTCGGTGCTTTTGTAGTTTGCTTTATTAAGTGTGCTTTGCCTTTTGCTTTTGCATTGATCAGCTTTTCTAGTTGCTCAGTGTACTCATCTTCATAACGGGAGATATCAAATTCTTTGTTTGTTAGATTTTCAACCAGTAATTCACCTAACGAACTTTCTTTTTCATCTATAAAGGGAACCTTTGCTTCAGATATTTCTTTGATGACTTCTAGAGGTTTTATTTCGCTTAAATAATGCAGGGTATGTAGAACAAGCCCTCTTTGATATGCTCGAATAGCAACCAAATGCTCCCTCTCACTTCTAAGGACGACTTTACCTATTGCTGCTTTTTTCTTATCATGCAATACTTTTACTAGAAGAGAATATGCTTTGTCTTGAGTGCTTACGGAAGAGGAAGCTCTTACTCTTCTTCTTCCTCCCTTATTTGATACAGAATCAGGTGCAATGTAATAGCTCTTTTCAACAAATAGTGGATCGAGCTGTTGTTCATCGATAAATTCCTTGATATCTATAGTCTTTGTGCCCTCTATAGCTATCCTGTCTAAATCTTGCTTCTCAATTACAATATACTGATCTTTAGCAATCTCGTATCCTTTCTTTATTTCAGAATAAGGCACCTCTCTTTCTTCAACTGGGCACCATTTTTTATATCGTATTCTATGTCCTTGAGCATCAAGTTGATTAAATGAAAAATCCTTTGAAGTATCGGTTGCTGTATATAGCTTGATAGGGATATTGACTAGTCCGAATGAAATACTTCCGGTCCATACTGTTGAAACCAAGAGATCAGTTAATCTTGAGCTATAATTGTAATAAGCTCAGCTAGCTATAGTCAGGTAATCAAATTACATTACAACATTATGTAATAATAAACAGGCAGAATCATGTATAGTTTCCTTTTTGTCTATATAGTTTTCTTAAATGTAAAGAGTTAAACTACATAAAATTTGATATTTTACCTATGGATGATTGTTATATGTTCATGACTAAAAATTAATTGATTTCTTTGAATTCTTGAATCATCCATAGGTACTCTACTTGCTATTCTGGAGTGAGTGGTTCGTAATTGCTGCCATCACTAAATATGATTTGTGCTTTACCTTGGAATTTCTGTTTGATATTCTTCTGAAATTAAGTTTGGATATTTTTTCCACTGATCTACTACTACATTCATTGCTCCGTCGTTTGCCAGAAGAGAAGTGTTAGTGCTATTCCTGAATCCTATATATCCCGCATGATTATCACCTGTTTTGACCTGGCAGAAAGGTTTTGGAAGAAATAAATTGCACAGTCCATCATCCCAGCCTTCATCTTTGATCTCGCAGTAACGATTATCATTTTTGCAGCAGGCCATAAACTTCTGCATCTAATCCATCGGCGTCACTAATATTCACTATTTCACTCATTACATTTGCTTCATCATAGTTTGCAGGCAATTTAGTAGATGGAAGTATTTGTTCCTTGAATCCTAGCGCTAGAATCTCCCTCAAATGAAGGATATATTTGGAAAGGGAGAAATGGATACGTAGAATTTGGTTGAAAAATATTATCTTCTGGGTTGAACAAATTGCTAAAATTATTTACCTCGTCTTCTATTGCAACTCCATAGTCCGATTTCAGAGTTCCCCAGTTGGTTAGGTCATCAAGAATATCTTGAGGATACTTAGATACTTCTTCATCATCTACAGCAGCACCCAGCAAGTGAACAGATGCTACCGTGTAATTTTTATCGTTCCATGCGGGGTTCTTGTTTAAAGTATCTAAACTACTAAGGATTACCCTTGCTCCTAACGAATGCCCAACTACTCTAATCTTCATCTCTTCATTGCCAGGTTGTTGTTTGCAACCATGCATTAAATCAAAGATAAAGTCTGCAAGTCTAGGTCCATTCCACTTTGCTAAGGCTTCGGCAGCATGCCATTCTGTGTCAGAACCCCAGCTGAAACCAACTAACGAGATATTATCATAGTTATTTTGCTCTAATGACATCTTTACTCTATCTAACCTTTCATTGGCTTTATTTTCATCAACATTCCATCCATGAACGAAGATTACTATTTCCTTTCGACATTGCTTCGTTAATTCGCTAATATTTGAAAATGAATAGTTACCATATCCAGAACCTTCCACTCCTTCATATCCGAGAATATCTCTAGTCGATATCATATATGTTGGAATTCCTATTCCTTTAGCTATAGTTATCATAGAAGCACTAGTCTGTATGAAACCCACAAGTAGTGCTACAGATAGTCCAATTGAGATAAAAAAGAAGCCTTGACTGAATTTAGTTGAGATCAACTCTACCGACTTGATAAATAGTGAATAAGTCTTTTTACTTTTCGCATGGTAGAAAAATGAGTGAGCGGTTCAGACTATGATTCAGAGATTTGAGGGTTGGACACAAGCAGATATTTTTAACCTACTCTTCTTTTCCCTCCAGATCATTATGCTACAACAGACTCATTCCACACAGATCCCGGGTATTGAAACTTTCTTGAACAGATGTGGAGATGCAACCGTGCTGGGAGGATAAGCAGACATTCTGTCCTGGGAATTCATAACATTATTAACTGCTGCCTTTAAATTGCGCTGCAGATTCCCAAACCACATAGTTAATGAATGTACCGCTCCTTCTATACCTTTGTGTAGTTGCGTTGAGATAAACCCTGGCTGTGCCCTAAATTTCTCAGCTGATGCTCGCTGTTGGCTACTGGAGCCATCATCAGATTCCGAATGTTGATTATTGCTCTGTTTTGCAGAGTTATCAGATGAACCGCTGATATCTACGTTGTTGCTGGCCTCTTGTGAAGATTTAGAGTCATCTGATATATTCTCATTACTTTGCTCATTGTCTTGATTAATTTTATTGTTCTCAGATGTTGTTACCTCACCTTACACAAAAAGATAGAGATTTTGAAGGGAACTAGTTCAAACAATCTCCCGTTGCTTTTTCGGCTCCTTCCCTTGCCTGGTCTGCACCATGACCCTGCGCATCAGGCATATCATGACCGTGGAAAGTGTTGTCTGGCGGTTCTGTTCTTTCGTTTTGCTCACCTTCAAGCCGAACTACGTTGTCACATGCTCTCTCATTACGTGGATCGCTACCACTGCTTGCAAGTGCAACTGAAGTCACCACTGTAGACGCTACCATCGTCGCTGCAATTGCTCCCATAATTAATAGCACTAATATGCTCTTACTCATCCTCTGCCCGAACGTAGATATGGTATAAGAGGATTTTCTTATTGCAGAAGTAGTTTACCGCTATGACCTTGAATGTTTCTATCATATTAATCATCATTCGAGAAATGTACTAGTGCCAGAACATCAGACTTAATCTGACATTAATTCCTATATTGCTAACTAGTAACTTGAGTATCACCGTATGCTCTACTGGCCAGCGCGTTGTAGTACTTTTCTTCCATCCTTGTAGATCAAAGCTTCCATTGCCTGCACTTGGCTTTATCATCATTCCCTTTGACCTAATCGATAGCGAAAAAGGTCATATTCCTATCGATGTAATTCTGAATATTCTACATCTTCAATAAAGGCCTCCTTAACAGTATCTCTAATGCCAAGTTCAGTTAAGTCAATGACTGTGAGTGTTATTTAGCTTTTATGAACTTGTCTATTTCTTCGTCTGTAAGTTTCAGGAAACTTTCAAACATTGAAACATAAGACAATACTGTTGATTTGCTTGTCAAATATGTCGAAGTTCTGACGGCTTCAGTTATAGTCGGTTTCGAATTATCTTTCAATTCTGCTTTGACCGAGAACTTCTATCTAATATGACTACAGTAATACGAGAGGTGATGACGGTTCTATATATCGGACTTTAAGTTTGCACTCTGCTTTCTAGCTCTTTTGCTATCATCTTAACTGATTCGTTCATAGGTGTCAATACTCTTATTGTTGATATCTAAGTCGAAAGGTCAAAAATAAGTCGAAGGGTCAAAAATATGTATTTAGCATGAATTAAAAATTGAATGAGTTTTAGCGCATCTCTTCTTTATTTGGTTCCCATAAAGCACATATTCCATATGACGCTATTTCACCAGAGCTTGTACCGTATACATCAGAACCTTCATCTGTAACAATGGCACAATGATTGGGTTTCATAAAGTATGTACAATTGTAGCAGAAATATCCAGTATGATGATCCGAATCCTTGAATTCTTCCATTTCCATATACCTTGCCGTAACCTTTGTTAGCTTCTTTAAGTTTGTAGCTTCTTGTGGTATATTCTGGGTAGAGTCATGGTTATAAGTACCAAAGTGTAAAATCGGGTATATTCATTTGGTCGACTTTCAAAGACTAGCTATACCAATAATTATTGTTTTGGCAATTGGTGGCATCGTTAGTTTCTTTCTTGCGTACAATTTCTATCCTAAGAAAAATGTAAATGTAAATATCGACGGCATTTGCTACGAATTGGTAGGATCGGCTTTCGACCAGTATAGAAAATTGGAAACCCAAAGATCTGTTATGACTTTGCAGCTTCAATTAGATGCTATCGAACCATCTAATGCTGTCATGCCAATTACCTTCAGTGGAACCAAAGATGAAGTTGTAGAATTTAACTCCAAATATAAGATCAAGATGACTGAAAATACTCAAATCGGTAACGTAGACAAGTATGTTGTCAATGGAATGGTACAGAAACTATATCTTAGACAAATACTAGAAGATTTAAAAAATGTAAGTTATAATCATACGAATAGAACTACACTTGATACTGTAGGTTTACGCCCCAATTCATTTATAACTCAAGAAGAAGGTAGACAAATTGCACGAAATATAGAGGGTTTCATGCAAATAGGTATAAGGCAAATTGTGGAAAATGATAATATAAGTACTGCAGAATGTCGTACTGGTCCTGGATAAGATTAATCAAGGCATTATCAGCTGCTTGGATTCTTTCTGAATTGTATGTTTATATTTTAGAATTTTAAGAATTTCATGTCTTCCCAGGATTCAGTTAAGGCAACAAACATTCAGCGCGATAATAGCTTCTAAACAAATATTCAACGCGATAATAGAGTGAGTATTTGTGTAGATGATCAGACTCCCCAATTTTCGTTTGTAATCATTTATGGTACTGCAAAAATAGTTCGTCAGAAATATGTGGGGAGAAGAGCTCTATACGGATCGAACTGCAATAGCTGTTGAACAGGAAGATCATGCAAAGGCAGAAGTTAATGAATTAGACGCTGCTTACTGGCCTGAAGGAAATGTATTATGTTTATTTTACGGACCAACTCCCATTAGTAAGAACGGAAAAATACTGGCGTACTCTCCTGTAAATATAATAGGTAAGATTGTGGATTCTTCTAATAAGGACGATATTTTGAACCAGATTAAGGACGGAGCAAAAGTAATCATTAGAGAGTCTTCTACTTTACTATAGCTTAGTTATATGACCGGTAGAGTTATGTAGATTCCTTAATACGATATTTCATTATGCAATTGACTTTGCAATCCAGTATTACCTTGAATAATGGAGTAGAGATTCCACGTCTAGGTTTAGGAGTCTATCAAACACCTCCTGGAGAACTGTACATTGCGTGCAGTAAGATATGCATTGAATATTGGTTATAGACATATAGATACCGCTTGGCTATACGACAATGAAAGGGATGTTGGCAAAGCTGTCATAGAAGTCTGGATCTATTCTTTTTCATGTGGTCAGTAAGAGTGATGAAAAAACTAGATGTATATAGCTATTTCTATCTTGGCATTGTTGTAGAAAGCTTAGATTCTTCAAAGTATGCTTTGACTTGAGGTCGATAGAGATAATACAGAATCACTCCATTAATTGCTAGGCCTATTATGTGAGAAATGATCTCGGATACAAGAGCATTCATATCAGCAGAGAATGATGTATTGAACATACTACTTGACATAATAGAAATGATTTGGATCGCTATTGCTAGTATAGATGCAGTAGATGTGTCTTTATAATGAAGATAAGTAGATGTTTATGAACATATCATTCATACACCCGCTTGGCTTGTTAGTGGCCCAAGGGGGTTAGATTCCCGTAGGTAAAGGGGCTCATCATCTGTACTATAATATATGCTAACTAAAACGTGTTTCAGTTTATGGAATCATGTCTTAGCTAGATCCCAAATTCAGTTTATGCTTCATTCAATGGATGATTCAATTGTTTTGGCTAGTAGTCGATAGAAATGTATTTACTATCTCACCAATCTCAGCCGGGTATTGATTCATTACTGCATGACCAGCATCTTTGATCTGTACAAGCCAGGCTCCTGGAATCTTTTCTGCAATCTTTAAAGCATTTCCGTGAGGCATGTAGTCATTATCATCTGTTCCTGCTATGGCCAACGTGGGTTTAGCTAATTTCGCTTCCGCATCGCAAGCACCACTCCAGTTGGTATTCTCCCAAATACCTAGGTTTGCCTGATTCTTCAATGTTTCAGGGTTCACACCAGACTTCATTTGTTGGAATGATGTAATATTTTCAAATCCTTCAAGAGATTCAGGATGTAGTTTGACCCATCCTGATCCTAACGAGGCAACATTAAGTGCTTTCAATTCCTGAGTAACGGGAATATTATTTTGAGTTTTGTTTACAATATCGGATTGCAATTTTAAAAACTCAGGTGGTTTAGGTATACCATCTTTTCCACCACAGGATGTAGCAACAAGTATGAGCCTGTTAACCTTATCTGGATAGCTAATTGTAAATGCCTGAGCTATATGTCCTCCCAAAGAATATCCCATAACATCTGCTTTTGGTATTTTCAGAGCATCAAGCAAACCAGCTGTATCGTTTGCTAGTTGCTGGTAAGTGTATGGTTTGGTACCAGCGGTTGTATTTCCAATTCCACGTTGATCAAACGCAATCACTGTGTGATTTGAAGAAAGACCCGTTAGAAAGGAAGGATCCCAGGCATCCATGCCATCAGAAGCGCCATTGAAAAGTATTATAGGGTCACCTTTACCGAACATCTTGTACGCAACATCAATATCTCCGACGCGGACTTTTTCTAATGGGATATCTTGCATATTTACCGAATTCGTAGTGTTGGTATTCATTTGGTCTGGATCTGATTGACCATACACTACTTTAGTAATGTCAAAACTACCAAAATTACTAATTGATGGGCTTGAGATAACAAGCGTAAATATGACAACAATAAGGACTAGATGAACTTTCCTAACAAGTCTGTGACTTGACACGAATCTTAGCACGCTGCGAAGTATTTAAAGTGATTGTGACCTTAGACAAAAAGAGTTGTCTATTCGTAAATCATCATCATAAATTCAGCAGTGATGTGGGTCATTATTGCTGTACTCTAGATTTCTGGCCGCTTATGATATGACATTTTTATGATAGTCATAGACTTGGATGAACGCTTAGAGAACTTTGGTACTAAAGCAAGAGAACTAGACTCATGCACTTCTTTCAGAATGAATATGGGAGGACACACTCCTATCAATTGAAATAAAAATCAAGTTTGTCTTATTGATGTAGTTTTGAAATATTCTACATTTCTAATAAAGGCATAATTTAAGGCATCTCTAGAGTCAATACTGGTCGATATTGCCTTGTATCCCACTAGTTGAGCTCTAGCGCTTTTGTTATCATAATATTCGTAATAATCATTTACATTATGGCGAAGGCTTTGTAATTTACTTCACCCTGACCATATTACTTGACCGCTACGCAGCCAATCTTTGAGTTCTTCATGGGATGGTTTTGCATCGTGTCTGCCCGCCAAATCTAGATGTAACAGAGTATGATTAAGTTGATTAAGTGATTGTTTATTTCCCTCATCGCCCCCATGAGCTTTCTCTTTTAAGTCAGACGGGATAGCATTCCACCAATCGTTGAAACTTCTCGTCATGAGTACATATGAGCACAACAAACATTTTAAAGGTTCAATTTGTTCGACACACCATGAAATATGCGTTATAGATTAGTTAGCCTAAATAATCTAAAAATATTCCTGTCAGTTCTGTAGTAGTTCTGAAATAGCTCAAATTCAGAATCACCCATTTTAATCCTTGCTTCAAACAATCTCTTGGGATCATCACCTCCACGGTACCTCCACTCAGGTCTGCTGTGCTGAAACGGCATCGAAGCATAGATCGTATTGCGGTACTGTATTGATATTGAATTGAAATTCCTTTAAATATTAAATTGCCTTACTTATTCCATTCACGATGGTAAATATGATTTTTGGATGTTCTACTGTGATACCAATAGCTCTAATTATACAGATAATAATGATAGTAGAAACTGGTGCTATAACCAATTTCTTAATTCCTGTGTTTGCTACTGCAGGGGTAACTGAACAGCAATTTACTGCCAAGCTCTTCGGTGATATGGAAGATCCCCAATAGAAACGAATGCTACTGGATTAGCTGAATTTAGACCAATATTAAATGAGAATACAGTAACTTATACTTTGAATGTAACAGATATAGACAATGTCACAGCAGCCCACATTCACAGTGGTAAACAAGGCCAAAACGGACCTATTGTAATAACATTGTTTAAACCTGATATACCCACACCGAAAATGGTTTCTGGCCTCCTCTCTGAAGGGGATATTACTGCCGATAATCTTCAAGGACCACTTGCTGGCAAACAACTTTCTGAACTCCTAAGTTCTATGCATTCTATGGGATTATATGTAAATGTTCATACAATTCAATATCCAGATGGAGAAATCCGTGGACAAATATCAAATTCAACAAGTGGCATGATGATGAAATGATTGGAACAAATTCTTTGAAGTATCAGTGCATCAAGAGAATCATACAATGAGAAATAGTAATCAATGCATACCCACACTTTATTCAGTCACAAAACTCAATCACTCACTAGCACTTATGCGCTTGGAAGGGATTAGCTAGTACTGTGTAACTAACTAACGTCTTCTAGCAGCTATCGTATGCGTTTGTTCTATATACCATCTAACTTTGTCCTTAAATCTTGACCACCAATCAAGAAATGCATCACTTGATTCTGACTCAAATAACAGAAATCCATTATACTCAATTCCCCATGCGTGATCATATTCACCTATCAGTTCTATTCCTGACGGTAAATTATTCCTCAGGTCACTCCATTCAGATTTAGCTTTACTTGCTTCTTCACTGTTCATACTCTTGAATCTGTAGAACACCAAAAAAGTTGTTGCAGCCATATTGATACATACTGCCTAGATATTATTATGGCTTCTGCAAGCTTTAATAAGATTATCTCATGAATTTACGACTTTTAGCTATTCGACATCTTTTCTTTAAGTCATGACTACTGTCAGACCTGAGGTAACAGCGATTAGCTTCATACTGAATTCTGTAAGGAAATAAATGAAAAAGACTCTAATGCTAGAATGAGTATGGGGCATTGGAGATAGAGTTATTCATCCATAAACTTGTTGGAAGTGAAGGGCTGATAAAGGATATTAAACGCTTAATTAGAAATTAACTAGGGTATTGATAGGATTGTAGTACCTTCTCAAATACATCCATTCTCAAGTATAAGTATGGATGTAAACATCATCTCTACCACAGATATTTTGAAGCTTCTCTGTTAACCAAGAAGCAACATAATCTATGTTCTCGGATTCTGTGTGTCGTGTATGAAAGGAAGATAGATCATAAACCGTTTCTTTGAGATTTTCTGGATGTATTTGATCTAAAATACGATCTGAAATGATATCATCATAACTATCGGACTTCGCAATAACTTTTAGGAAGGGGAAATCCGTGGTATAACTGTGGTGAACTTCATTCATTAAGTGAGAGGCGGCAGCTAGAAAATTAGGTAGCACAAACAAGTATATCAAGATGAAAATGATTGGAAAACTCATGGACCTATAGTACAACCTTCATTCACTCTGTTATAACAATCTAATTTACAGAAAATCAGAGAGATTTGTCTGTTTTGTTTTGATTAGAGTTGCATTATGATTATAATCATTATCATCGTTTCCTGTCTGAAGGCTTCGATCTTTATTACATTAATTAGGATGTTTGATAGATCAAGAACAGAAACTGAATTTGAAGGTATATATTGTAATGAGTTATACAAAAGGAACCCCCTTAATAGCTGACCGTCGTGCAGGGATCGTTAATTCCGTGTGGACTAACAATGAAAAGGCAGAAAAAGAGAGGCTTAGATTAATCTCGATAGATCAAGAACAGTTATTTACATATGAAGTAGAGAAATCAGAAGTCCAAGAATAAATCAAGCCAATACGAAAGAAGATGAAAGCGTGACAGAGATCCATAAGCTAACTAATTATGCAAACCACAAAAAATGTGTTTATACTGGATGCTTTCTCCTCTAATTCTCATACACTATATGATGTTAATTGTTGTTACAATGCCTGCTCAGGACTAATCTATGTCGATGAGGAATGTTATGTGTACCATTTTGGATTATTATTTAATACCTACATCAAATATATCTAAGATAAATAGCATAGGGATAAAGAACAGTACATGTCGGAGGAAAGAGAAGAAGGCTCTATTACGATAGGAGAGATGCATAAACCGTTGGAGGAAAAAGACTTAGGACCTACTTCGATTGATGTGATAGATGAACAGACTTCAATAGGGGAAGTACCGCTTGCAGAACTGCAAGTAGGAAATGTGCAAGAACAGAACAAACAAATAGAACAGGCACAACAGTATTTTCAGTATTTAAGTGTTGGTGTATAACATACCGTACTACGCTATACTAACTTAGATGTATATGGATATGCTCATGTTGGATATACTTTATTCGGTGCTACTGAGCCCAACAATTCTCACTCGCTAAGTATGGTGCGGCGTGGTAAAATATTCCTACTACTGATAAAGCTTCCACCAGTTCTAATTTCTATGGGCTAGTTTAAATAGCTAGAAGAATCTAAATGGACTTACTTTAGAGGAGGCTTAACAGACAGCGAACGAGCGGGGAAAAACTCGAAACCTGGCTCCTTCTTCTGCTTAAGTAGTTCTATCTCTTTCACTACTTGCGAGAGTTAATCGGAGAGAGCTGAAATGGCATCTGTATTCATTGCATCCCTTTGTCTTAGGGATTGATTAAGATCCTCTAATTCTGCAATTTTTCTTTGTATATCTGCACATTCAAAAACGTGAGGTATGGTTCAATCTTATTAAATATCGTTAAATAAGCTGCTTCTCCTTTACTATTTTCTGCAGAAACGGGGAATGGTTTATCCGTGTAATGGCTTATTGGCTTCTTGTCTATTGGTTCTAGCTTGTGATATCCGTTCCCTTTTACAATAGCATACTCTTTAACGCTTAGGGGTATCAGAAACAGATTATTATCTCTAAATATTTTTGGCAAACTCTCAATAGTGTCCATCTTGGCCATTAATCGTGCGTCTATTCCTGATATTTGGCGGATAAGAGAAGGTGAAATACTTGTCATAGGTTGTTTTATATCTATGGATAGGCGGGCAATGATATCATCCCATTTTTCTATATTTCTACTTCTGTTTAAATTGCTATTGGCCGTACGCTTCCAACACACTCCGGCTTAGCTGAAAGTTACGTATCAACAATTCTCTATGACCAACACGTCTTGAGGCATTTGAATTGATACTTCTTAAGACCTCGACTCTCTCTATCGTATAATCGGAATCACTATACAATTTTCTAATTTTAGGAGTATCTGAATTGCTGAGTAGGACCTTACATTTCCTATTGGTAAGTATTCTGAAAATTTCTGCTAGTCTTTGTTGGTCTTCAGATTTAAATCCCGAGTTAGTATAACTCGTGAAATTTGCTGTGCTGCTCGTTGGATTGTATGGAGGGTCAAGATACACAAAATCGCCTCGCTCTGCATTTTCAAGCACATCTCTATAATCGCAAGCCTTGACTGCAACTCTTAATCTCTGCAATGCTAAACTCACGTTCCGCAGATTTTGGCTGTCACAAATAAGAGGATTGTTATAACGTCCTATTGGAACATTAAATTTGCCTTGAGAATTGACCCTATAAAGTCCATTATAGCATGTTTTATTAAGAAAAATGAACCTTGCGGCTTGCTCTGTCCTATTCGTAACATACTTTTCAGCGTTATTTCGTATACCATAATAAAAAGCCGAACGTGTCTTCTTGAACTCTTTCTGATAAGAGGAGAGGACTTGAATCAGAAGCTCAATATCCGTCTTAACAACTAGATAGGCATTGATTAATTCTGTATTTATATCTGTTAAAAATGCTTCAAACTGATGATTTCTATTCGAATTCAGGTAAAAGAATAACGCGGCCCCTCCGAGGAAGGGTTCAAAGTAACGTTTGAAATCTGTTGGGATAAACTGGTGAATCTTACTTAATAACTGTGTTTTACCACCTGCCCATTTAACAAACGGAAAAGGGCGAATATAGCTGCTTCGCGGTAAATCCATACCCTGTTTATAGGAAAGGAATTCACTATGGGGCAGTACCACTATGGTGAACTACCTCTACTAATTTATTAACCCTCTTCTTAAAAGATGAAGGCGCAACTGATATTAAACTTATAACCCTTATTTGTCAAATTTGTCCATCAGTTAACTAATGAATAATGATATTCTAACAAATATCCCAACAAACAAATCAGAATGGAATATTGCCGTATTAAATCAGTTAATTAAACTAAGGAATATAGAAACTGATGCTTTCGACTTCAAAAGTGATTATAAAAAATTATCCCCACAGCTTTCTGCATTCGCCAATAACTCCTTTGGCCAGATGGTACTGGGAATAGAAGAAATCAAGAATCATGGAGTCCTCATTGGTTTCAAGAAGAAAGGATTTCCGGATGACGAGCTAGAGTCTATTAATATTGAAATAAGTAATGCTATGGTTAACGTGGATCCCGCACCAAGGGTAACTGTAAATACATTATATGAGGATAACAAGGTATCCAATAATTAAGATTGAGGCCGAGAATAGCAAGAAACCTTATTTTGAAAAGGAAATCGGTAGATGTTTTATCCATATTGGATCAGCTACCGTTCCTGCGAGCAAAACTGTAGTTCTAAACTTGTTCAGTGGTATTATGAGAAAGATTGAGAATGTGGAAAAACTTAAGGTTTCAGCAGAATTTTTAAAGGAAATGATAATGTATACCGGTGAAAAATTGGAAGTTGAAAATCATACTGATCGATTGAGCCGAATTACCCCTTTAGACCTAAGTTTGATTAAGGTTTTCTATGTCATAATGTCTTGACCAATTAGGGCCGTTTAAATTTCTCATAATCTATATTATTTTTTTCTTCTATGGCATACCGATTTTCTAAAATGCTATATATATAGCGATTTATTTACAATAGTGGCTAAAGATTCTACAACTCTGGTAGTCTTTTCAAGCTAACACTTAAATGAAATCATAACACTTAAATGAAATCATATAGGTAGCAATATTGTTTGAGAAACGGCTTCTCTGAATATGGTTATTTTCGTTATGTCGATTGCCCACTCTGCCGTGATGGTAAGCTGGTGTGAACTGGACAAAAACAGACAAGTTGATGATTCGATGCGAATTCTGTAAGACAATATTATTCGCAAATGCATATTCCTCTCAACAAAGACTGATGAATTTGCCAGAGTTTAATAACAATATGAAGGGATTTCACAACACATATCGTTATTATTAATTTGTCATCCAATTGATGTTGTGATAATATACCTAGATTATTACCACTACGCCTGTACATACAGAGATGATTTGGACCAGACGTGGATGTGTAAAACTGCTATCAATAGACCAGCATCTGATCCATTACGAGTAACTATCAGTGGTTCTTGGATTATAATTTACAGACGTAGATCATACTAATATTATGGATCCATCTTCTATCAAAGAATGACAAGTGACATATATATTGTATTTACAGACAAACTGTAATGCAAAAAAGTAAGGAAATCAC
>CAVQMO010000012.1:0-389318 GCA_963713605.1 uncultured Nitrososphaerales archaeon
CGGCCAGGCCGAGGGTGAGCGGCCAGGGACGATCCCGAGCGCGGCTCGTCGGGCCATCAGCCGACCGTCACCTTCCGCGGGAAGGCCTGGACGAGGCCGGGCCGCTCGGCGCGCAGCGTGAGCGTTCCCCGGCAGCCGGCGCGGTCACCGTCGGCGGTGCCGCCCGCATCGTCGACGGCGCCCGGCGCGACCTCGATGCCCGCGACGGGCACGCCCGCGCCGTTCTCGTCGTAGCCGCGCACGGTGGCCCGGAAGGCGGCACCGGGCGCGACGGTCCGCGGCGCGGCGATCTCGAGCGTCCGCTGGCAGGCATACGGCCGCGTCCTTCACGCACCAGAACCACAGCACCCTCTGGCCCGAGCGGAGCTTGTGCCCGGTTCCGAACGGACCGGACGGATCGGCGGCGCCGGTGGAGCCGACGCGGCGGCCGACCTTGTAGACCCAGCCGTCGGCCCCCTGCGCCCGCTCGCCGGCGATTGAGCGCACGTAGAGCGAGCCGGACTCGGCGGGCCGCTTCGAGCACGCGCCGTAGTCCTTGAACGTGAGCGGCAGCTTCGTCGCCGCGAGCGCGGAGAGCGGGTGCGCGCGCCGGTCGCGCAGCGCTTCCCGCGCACACCATCCCACTAAGCCGTGACATCTGCCGTATCGAAGCCTCCGTTCTAGTAATTATTCTTATGGTTATTTCGTCACCTACTTTCATATTAGTTAATCCAGTGGTATTAGCGAAAACTGACTCTGAAACTTCATCATCATCGCCTATGCCTACTATAAGTACTATTCCAACTGCACCTTCAACAATCGGTCAAGACGGCAAAGATGGCGACTTTACCACGCAAGCAGCTTTGGGTTCTCTGACCGCCAGACCCACAAATAATATTGTTAATACTAAGTCTTTCTATGATGTCGTATTTCTAACCGCCTTGACAGGTGCAATCAAGACGATTCAGGTTACATTTCCGGCTGGTACCACGGTACCCACTAGCGCTTTTTTTAATGAAGCAGAAGGTATAGGTCCAGGCACAGTTAGTAAATCCGGACAGACAATAACTTACAGTGACTAACGCTGTTTCAATACCAGCAGGTACAAAGATAAGACTTGAGTTTGCAAATATCAATAATCCAGTAAATCCCAGTACCTCGTATCAGGTAACAGTTACAACCAGAAATGCGCCAATGCTATCATAGATGGACCAACACAATCTACAGCCTATACGATGAAGCAGATAGGCGTAAATGTTATTGCCAACAATGCCGTCACAGAGACCTTTTCAATCTCTGATCCGGCTGTAGCAAGTACCGCTGTAATAACTGTTAATATCGATGACCTTGGTTTCGATGCTCAATGTGAGGTTAGAGTAGTCAATCAAGGAGGGGGAGCGTTCAGTATGACATGCGGTTTTCCGCCACCTGATGGAAGTAAATTAAAATACACAGCAATTAATCTACCATTGTCTTGAATGCCGTCGCTTCACCATCTCACAACCACCCGCAATCTTTTAACGTGTTTCTCGAAATCTATCATGAAACATACGGGTAAGACCTAAGAATATTTGGCTTTCTATCGTCTATGCAGTTCTGACACTAATCACAATCAAATCTATATACTAAACAATACTTTGAATCTCCGAGATGAAATCTATGACTAATATGGGTGACAAGAGTCTCGAACTGCAGATAAGTTGGATTATCCAATCATAGCCTGCAGTAATGTATGAAAGTAGGAAGCCAATCAATCCCGTCAAGTCCTAGGCTTGGTTTAACTTTGATTATTGTGCTTATGGTTATTTCGTCGCCTATTGTCATGCTGACTAATCCTGCTCTAATAGCAGCACCCTTATCAGCACCTTCAACGATAGGTCAAGATGGAAGTGATTTCACTACTCAAGCAACTATTTCTTCGCTTACCGCCAGACCAACAAACAACATTGTAAACACGAATTCCTTTTATGACATTGTTTTTCTAACAGCGACTGCAGGAACAATAAAAACGATACAGGTTACATTCCCTGCAGATACCACAATACCAAGTGGTGCGTTCTTTAATGAAGCAGAGGGTATTGGCCATGGCAGTGTAAGTAAGTCTGGACAGACCATAACGTATACTGTTACTAATGCTGTAAATGTACCGGCAGGAACAAAGATAAGACTAGAGTTTGCAAATATCAATAATCCGCTGAATCCCAGTCTAGCCTGAAGGTTACAGTTACAACTAGAAATGCAAATAATGCATATAGATGGACCAACACAATCCACGGGTTATAACATAAAGCAGATAGGTGCTAATGCTATTGCTGATAACAGTATAACATCAACGAAGCCTGCTGAGAGTTTTATGAAGAGAGTCACTGTGAATGACAATGGTCCTGGACACGCCGTGGGATGGGATCCTGATGGTGTTACAAATAATTTCCTAATAACCGAACCATCTGTAGGCTCTGCCGATGGAACTTTTGTAAGTGTTCGTCTAGATTTTGACTTAGGATGTGAAGCAACTAGTGCTTCCTCTGGGCAATTCTTTATGATTTGCGAGTTATCACCTTCAGAAGGTGATGTGCTGTATTATCTTGTTGAAAACCTGCCACCCCACGTGGTTTCCTGATAATATTTCTCAGACTCATAGATTCACGTATCGAACTAGTGGATTCATGAGGGTAAATAAGAGACTCTGGATTTGTCTCTTCAAAATTTGGTGGTTGTATAATCGAGTTAGTTGATGGTGGTTCGATTTTATCTCTCCTGCTATGGTTAATTGAGGAGGTTCTATCCTATATGCCAAACAACTATGCAGTCAAGATGGTTTTTGCAGAATCGGAGATTCCTTATTTTGGATTTGCCGCTTTGCTGCTTAAATAGAAGGCTTGGGTACAATGTGTGTTTTGTAATGAAGACGATACCGAATCTCGATAAGCTCACTCATGCTGAGCGTATGAGGATTGCGATTCAACGCTCCATGACTTACAGGCGTCTGAATTATCCGGATGGTTATAGTATTATGTTGATAAAAAACTTCATTAACCAACTTAGAATCGAAGGATTTACAGAAGAGGAGATTAAATATGCAATCAATAGGGCATACATGAAGAGAATGCTAAAATACGAATGTATAGATCAATATCCTTCTCAATAAGGCTTTTCATTTCGATATCGCTGCAAATTTCTGGATTATGTTTTTCATGCTGAATATAGTTCTCACCTATCGAATATAGTTCGCTAACTTAATGACCGTTCTTTTGCAAGCGGGGTTATTGTATAACTATGAATGGCGCTAGGGCTGAAACCACTTGAGAGTTAAAATTACTCGAATTATAATATTTTGAGTCAAGTTATAGGAGGAGGTTATTATTGACCTGAGGGTAAAATTCTGTGTTAGGAAATATCCGCAGGCCAGGAGCCGTAGTATTAACCCATATAGATAGTTGTGCATTAAACTAAGGCGCTAACTAACGGAATCTAATATCAAACTGAATAGGCAAAAAAGACTCAAGGAATGACTTGAAATCGACTATGTAGATCAAGTGTTACTAGTTAGAAACAATCCTTGATCCATTTGGTTATGATGTGACCATAGCACGATAGTGGTCCATACTACCAGTAGCAACAAAGGGCATAAGCATATGCCAGCCACTTACAAGGAGCAGGTGGATTGCGAAGATGGAGTGTGACCTTAGCCCCAAGACACACAACGAATTCGTCTGCTGGATACCTCTCTGCATGCAAAGGCAGACGCCTAAATAAATCGGAATGACTCTATTATTTTCTCTGCTATAGGTAGCATGTTAGGAACATTCAATGGCTGTGTATTGAAGGACAGGCGATATAGTATGTTGTTATGGATAACATAGACATTAGATCCAAATCCATACTGTTCATTATTTACATTCCCTATCACGTCTAATCGCCAAGCATTGGTTTCATTCGAAATGATGACAGGACTGTCCTTGACATAATCGGATCTAAATTTGCCATTTGATGGCATATCAATCCTCGCATTAGTGTTTTTCTCCAAAGTTGCATAATCCATCGCAGTTGGCGTTAAAGTCTTCACCTCTAAAGGGACGAGGATCCAAAGTAAGACGATGGGTTAATAATGCTCGCATTCACTATAAACCCTGTTCTCATCTCGCTTGTTTGTGGGATCCTGTTGGCTTCTTCGTTAGGGGGTGTTATATGAAGAAGTTGATTTAGAGTCAGGATATTTTGGCTGATTTGCCAATCTATAGGAAAATCAAAAGCAATGCCGTATGCCTTGTTGGTATAAGTTGTAAGCCCTGTGCTTTGGTTTGTTGTCAATGTTGCTGGAGGTATCTGCGTAGTTGGCGTTGCTAAAGACGGAAAAGATAAAGGTAATGCTAGTATTCCCCAGATCAACAACCCACCGAATATAATCCCCGTTACAATCACTAATATCCGAGACGCTGCTACTCTTGGGTAAACAAACTCCTGCAGAGCTTTTTAAGTGAAGTATTATGTAAACTTTCAGCCAAAAAGTTGTATATCTTGTTAAGCGCCGGATTAGTAGACGGACGGGCAAGCAGAAGAGATATGTAACTTAATTAGTGTGGTGACTTAACTTTCTACAAAAAAGGTAATCGTTATAAAACAAGTTGCGCTTTCCCCTGCTGCAAGTTGCCCTGTGCAACTACTGCTGTGACGTGGAATGGAATCCAATCCTGCTGGTTCTACATAGCCGAAATTGACCCCGTATGGCACATTTGCTACTATGGTGCCAGGTGTCCCTTCCGATGACCCAGGGAAAGACGTCAACAAGCAGCACCCATGGAATATTGCAACACTAACTTCTTCTGATGTTGGACAATCAAATCCTTGAGGGCATATTACGTTTACTATCACATTAAGTGTCGCCGTATCTGGCTCGGTGTTTAGAAAAATAACAATTTTCTGTCTCGCCAGTTTCTACAAAACCGACCACTGTGGGGGGATCATACGTCGTTAATTCGCAAGCGCCAGAGACCAATGGGAATCTGCCATTTTCTATCCCGCCATTATCCTCTGAAATCCTGTAACCGCTTTGACCGACGTTAACGTCCAGACACTCGCCGGGCATAAGTGAAAATTGAGGAGGAGATGGATTATCACCTAAAGTTACGCTAAACTGATAGATGCCTTCCGAGGAACCAGGATCCTTGCATACCTGTAAAATTCCGGTCGCTGAAGGGGGCCCTGGTGGTCCAGGTGGTCCAGGTGGTCCTTCCGGTCCTTGTTCTCCTTGAATTCCTTGCTGACCTTGAGGTCCTTGTGCTCCTTGAGGTCCAGCTTCACCCGTATCTCCTTTAGGTCCAACTGGACCCTGAGGTCCAAGTAGTCCTTGCGGTCCTTGTGGCCCTGCTACCCCTTGTAGCCCTTGAGGTCCAGTTGCGCCTGCTGGTCCTGCCGGTCCTTGTTGACCTGCGGGACCAATATCACCAGTATCTCCCTTAGGTCCTGCAGGTCCCTGTTCTCCTGGAGGTCCTTGAGGACCAGGAGTTCCCCCACCGTTACCATCATCATCAATATTTATCGTACATCGGTTACATATTATCTGTCCACGGTCATGCCCCTGTGAACTTATACCCTCTAATGGAATATCAGAAAGGTGCGAACTAGAATAGGCAGATGCGAATAATTGTGGTATCGAGACATAGAATGCACTACCGCTCAAGAGTACTAGCGTCAAGAGAAATATTGAGCCGATCGTGAGGAGTAGCACCAATTATATCAAAATAGGAGTATGCCAAAACCATTTATTTCGATTAGGACAGATATTGATATCACTAATATCTTATTTATCTTCTATTTGTAGCATAGTAGTCTTCATTGATACCGCGATTCTGGCATTGACTGACTAGACTGGTTTTTAGGTACTTCAACTAAGTAATGATGATGAAGACGAGGAAGTTATTGTCGCTTGCCTGTCTCTCAGATAGACATGAGTATTGTTTACATAGTTTTGCTAGTGGTAGTGGCCGCCAATGCAACTGTCACCTTGGAAATCGATAATAGGGCCTAATTCTAGGTATTCATCAAGCGTTCTGGCACTAAAAAACATAAAAAAGAGTCAGGGTGCGTCGACTAATTTGGCGCATTGTGCAAATACCTGTTTATCCCTTATTCCTCACAGCCAATGCCATCGTTATCTCCATCGAAGTTATGCAGATCAAGTCCAATTATTCTGAAGTTTCTTGCTGAAATGTCATCACAGTTCAACACGGGGGGCGGCGGTGGTATGCATACATCAGGATACAAAGGGCTCGCAGTTTCCGCTTGCGGGGCGAACCTCATTTGTTATTATACATGTCTTGGATTCACCGAGAGAAATGCTGCCGCTACAGTCTGGCGACAAATGTTAACCAAGTAGCATCCCAGTCTAGAAGGTATTTTTTACTTAAATCTGAACAAAAAATAAAGGACGGAGGCGTTGGTTGTTCCGACGCAACGCGCTGCTGTATCATGGATTCGTACTGATTCAGCCCAAGTTTCACCTGCTGACGGAGATCCCTGTGGTCAGAGGATCGCCTTATCATGGTACGTCAACTAATTGTGCGCATTCTGCAATTGGCTCTATACCCATTGACCCAGGACCAGGATTAAAAACAGCCACTTCCCACGTGTTATCGACAGTATTGGCTGTTCCATGGCTTGGGTTTATTAGGTTGCCGGAGTCAGCGTAAAAACCGCCACCTCCCGTAAGAACCTCGCCAGGGCCGCATTCAGCTCGAGGCATCACCGAATAGCCCTGGGGGCACGATCACAATTGGTCCGCGAACTTCTCTTACTTGCAATTCCTTATTCGGTCCGGGTGGACCTTGTTCTCCTTGAATTCCTTGTATCCCTTGTATACCCTGAGGTCCTGGTGCTCCTGCTGCTCCTGCTGCTCCTGGTGCTCCTGCTGCTCCTGGTGCTCCTGCTGCTCCTGGTGCTCCTGGTGCTCCTGCTGCTCCTGGTGCTCCTGCTGCTCCTGCTGCTCCTGGTGCTCCTGCTGCTCCTGGTGCTCCTGGTGCTCCTGCTGCTCCTGGTGCTCCTGGTGCTCCTGGTGCTCCTGCTCGCTCCTGCTGGCTCCTGGTGCTCCTGCTGCTCCTGGGTCTCCTTCCGGTCCTTGTGCTCCTGCTGGTCCCGCCGGTCCTGGGGTTCCATCGTTACCTGGTGGTCCTTGAGCCCCTGCGGCACCTGTAGCACCTGCTGGTCCTGTACTCCGGCTGGTCCAGTGTCACCCGTATCTCCTTTAGGTCCAACTGGTCCACTTGCGCCTGCTGGTCCGGCTGGTCCTTGTTCGCCTGGATCCCCTTTATCGCCCTTAGGTCCTTGTTCTCCTTGTCCTTCAGCATTTGAGACTATTGGTATGGCAGTTGCTGAACCATCAGCCTGTGTCTGAGGACCGCTTGCTATGCAGTTAATCCCGGAGGATCTACCTTCACCACACTCATTAACAAAAGATTGTGCCTGGCTATTAGAATAGGCATAGACTATGCTACCATTAGATAGTACCATAGATGATAACTGTATTGTCGATACTGCTGCGACAAGTAGTATCATGATTACAGACTTAGATAGTGTCAGATTCTCTTTGGCTCTTTCATTATTATCTACCATGTTTTTTGACAACAAAAAGAGACGGCTAGTTAATTTATCTGGATTCTGGAGAATATGATTGCTACTTTAATCTGATTTATAATCAATAGTTTATATCAAAGAAGCCTAGACGCTGCCAGATTGTCTCTGCAGTTCTGGCACTAGTAATTAATAAAAGAAGGTGGAAAACTTCATTAGTACATCAGATACAGTGTTGTTGGCCTAGAGCGTCATCGTTTAAACCGTTGGGGTCCTACATTGATCATCGAATGTCGCTGCCACGCAGTAAATCGTCGATAAACGAAGTTGTCCAACACTGACGGCCACCTACTACCAACTGAAGAAGGGATAAATGAATGGACCAGAAGGTCAAGGAAGGAAGGCTTATGTGGTATAGTAAATTGCTACCACAACAAGCAAATCACTCAATGTAAATCTTCCTGAGAGAGATGGTCAAGTTGTTTCATCAATTTCAACAAATGTTACTAAACCCCAGGACATTGTAGTTCTTCTTTCCGATTTGATCCTGCGGATTAATCAGGAGTATTCCGGACGGCCTGTTACAGAGTCAGAAGTACTATGTGTAGATAAACTAGTGAATTCGATTGTGCACGATAGCGTGATAGTTTCGCATTTCAAGGATACCGGAAACTCTCTAGAGAATATCATAAACTTTTCTACCTTTAGAGATGAATTCAATGAAAAACTGTCTAAGGTATTACGGTACAATGAAGAATTGTATGTTAGTATCAAAAATAACGACAGTTGGAGAGAGAAATTACTCGAAACTATTGCACAGAAGATCAAAGAAAATATTAGTAAGACCGGTGAACTGGAACTTCCACTAATCTCAGTCTGATATTGCTGAAAACAAAGCATCATGTAGAAAAACATTTGAGTCATGTGAAGACTATATTTGGTTCGAGGATCGGTTTCTTAATATAGATTCACTTATTCTGCTGGAAAGAGTATTAGGAAATCTCAATGTAAAATCAGTTCGAATTCTTACTTCCCTAATACGAAATTATGGAATAAATGAGGAATTCCTGAATAAAATCAAGAGACTTTATGCGAATTTTACATGATAACGGTATTGCACTCGAAGTAAAAATAGTATCCTCAAGGGACTTGCATAGAAAAATGCATGATAGGTACCTTATTGGAAGTAACACACTATGGAGTCTGCCTCCAACAGGTTCAGTATTAGAGGGACAAAGTAGTGCATTTAAGGAATTCAGAGCCGGTACTGAAAACTATGAACAAGGATCAAAAGATTATGCAGATTGGTGGAATAACCCAGATGCCTTAGAAATTATGACAAAATGGAATGAAATTAAGACTTTAACTGAACAATATGCTAAAAGGACTGATGATCAAAGGTATATAGTCTATTGCGCAATCTGTGGTGAGCAGACCAATATACCATTTCCACCAACCCATGGCAAGAGTTATTATTGTCCTAAACATCTGAGGATATATCGAAATAGAAGACAGAAATAGGAAGAAACGCTTCCATAATCCATTTCTATTCATGAAGCTATGAATTCAGATGCTGCTACCGACTAGTCATTGTCAAAGGTGATAGTAAACTCCTGAATTGGCAGCTCCAAGTTCTATTTGACAGAACAGGGGACCTTCTTCTGTAGAAGCACATTTAGGTATCTAGACCGAATGACTAACTTCATGACATTAGCTCTATCAAGTTGTTATTATGATGGAGACCATCTGTATATTTTCTAAAAAACAAATCGTATAGGTATATCCCAATGTTTTAAAGCCAATCTTTCTTGTATCTCTGGCTTGTAGCTCTTCAGTTTTGGCACTGAAGTTCATGATTCGGATCTACCTACTACCCAGCCTAAGTCTAGTATGACAGCACCGACATACTATATCATGAGTCTCTACTCTAATCTGACACGTTTTACACATCGGCCCATACTTATAATTTGAATGAGGAGATCTTATCCTGTTATATAGTCTGCCACACATGCCTTTACAAAAGGTCATTATTGGTTAGTTTTACTTCACAGTGATATAATCATGTCGAGACAATATGCGTCACATTCATGACCATTTTTGGTTTATATCTGATAAGCCTCTCTCAACACCCAAGGCATCTTGTAGATAAATCAAGTATCTGTTGTATACTACTATCATAGTATTGATTATATCTACTATTTTGCAATAGCTCTAAAGTCTAGCCATTTGAGAATCTAAGTATTGACATACATTGTCAATATTGCCAGGAGGATTACCATTATCTCCATTTCAGTTCTCATCGTTTTGAATAGGAGGGACGTATACTAATGGCTCAGCTATTCCATCAACATCATCAGTAAAGTATCCTCCTCTTCCTTGTTGATCGCATATAGAAGATGGCTTATTTGCCATTTGTATAAGAGTATTTTTTACATCCGCTGCAGAAGCACTGGGATTTGCTGCCTAAATCAAACCAGCTACTCCGGAAACATGTGCTGCAGACATACTTGTACCACTGACTGTTGCATATCCTCCTCCGACGTATGTGGACAAAATGTCGACTCCAGGAGCAGCCAAAGATATTATAGACCCGTAATTACTAAAGCTCGCACAGTTTGGAGCGCCGCCTGAATTATCTGTATGACAGTCTATGGCTTGAGATTGAGCCTGACTGTTTGAATACTTTGCATCTACAGCGGGGCTAGGAATTAGTACTATTAAAAAGGCTAAAGAAGCATCAATTGCTGCATACAATGTATTCATTGTCATCATTCTATTTTATTAACTCGCAACTATATTGGTTACTAGTGGATATTGGTGACAATAATTACCAAACAACAACAGAAAATAATAACGATGTCTGTTGTCATGATTGCATTTTTTGCGACTGCAATTCTAGCGACAGAACAACAGGTACAAGCAGAAGAAAGTACCGTTTTTCGGAGACTTAGGCAGGGGACTCGATGAGGCAGGGAATGATTATGGCAACGGCTATCAGAATGGATTGAATGCAGGAGTAAATGGCGGAGCAGCAGTTCATGTCCACGTCACGGATTAGAATGGGTGGCATATTGTTTCGGGTATGATGGAGGATATGCTCGAGGTTCTAATTCTGCTAGTGATGTGCAACAAGTCCGAGGTAGCGACAACGACAATGATGATGACGACGATGACGACCACGACAATAATTAGAGGCTGAAGAAATTGAAGAAAGCAAAAATAATAATGGCTATTGGCATGGTTGCATTCTTTGCAACTGCAGCCTTAGCAACAGAACAACAGGTACAAGCGAATATTCTGCATGACTTAGGTGACGGAGTAGAGAATTATAGGCAAGGCGCTCCTGACGGTAGAGGAGCAGGAGCAAGAGGTGAATATAGTGAATGTCCATATACTGACTTGGTATATTGTGTAGGCTGGAACGGTGGATATTCTGATGGTGAGAGATCACGGGGCATTGTAGATCAAGCAAATGGCAACGACAACGACAACGACGACGATGAGGATGATGATTAACGGTGAGTATCTTCCCCTCCTCCTACAATAGTCAGACGCCACCACCGCCACCAAAACCAGAAAGAAAAGAATGGGTAAAGGTAAGAAAGTAGCAATTGTCCTAATCCCTATTGTTGGCTTTGTTACCTTCTTGATGATAGTGGGATCACAGCCATACATTAACACCAATGTATCTGACATAGAAGGAATCAAATCATTCGTTGTCTTGCATGATGAGGGTAATCTGTACAATGCACGATTCAGTCTGATAGATAACGGAAATCATGCGGCTGCTAGTGATGCCAAAGTATCATTTAGAATATGCAATATGGAAGGCAAATTAGACGTATCAGCATCAGAGTTCAAAACGTATCAATTACAACTGACAGGACAGGAATTTATCGCATATGCATGGTTTATAAACGAACCAGAGACGGTTTGTGATGACTTTGATTATGCATATCTGACGGTTACATTACCAGATGGTCGAGTCTTCAAAGCAGACGAAAGAGTATTTAGTGGATGATTAACTTGGCAAGAAAAGCAAATCAACAAACTGAAAGACAAATTATAGAGATACCCTTTGCGGGTGTTTCTACAGGTATCAAGAAAGCCGTAGACATGCCTATTAATTATGCAAAGGCGGACAGGACTTGGGCATAATGGCAGCAATAAACAGAGATTACATCAAGGAAAGGAAACAAAGAGATATCGAATACAATTACAAGACAAGAGCACACAAAGCCGGAAAGGTCTTTGGGTACTTCTTCAGCACTATAGTGATAATCGCAGGATTATTTCTATTCGTGGGTGCGATGAATGTAACGATCTTTCATGGCATATTCTTGTTGATTATGTCACTCGCTGTGATTGTTGGGCGGCGCGTTGCTATTGAAGTGGGTGTATCACAAATGAGTTTCACAAGACGCGATAAGATAACGATAGGATTAGTAGTATCACTGGTGGGATTTGTTGTAGTGACTGCTATTCTAGGATTTGTTACGACTCATGTGAAGGCTGAAAAGTCACCGTACGACTCAGGCCATAGCCATGGCTGAGTGATGCAGGCGAAGATCCAGATGATAGGTATATCAACGAGAAAGGTAAGGGACCATCATTCCATACAAATGAGTTTATGAATGGGTACAATGACGGATATAATGATTGTTCTGGCTCTAGTAGTGGTGGTGGTAACGAAAATTACTTAGACAACGATAATGCGAACTCTAATGCTAATAGCAATCGCAACGACAACAGACTGTGTATAATCGGACCGTGTTAGGAGAGCAGTATGTATGTTATTATGAATGAAGAGATTGAAAGACAGATCCGGAATCTGCGACAATAGAAGAGGACTTGGGATTTTTGATAGACCGCACCTCTAAAAGTCCGAACGACCGACCTGAGAACTTGAAGGCTATCCGACTACTGAATGTAGTACAACTCAAGAAGTTACAGTTGCAGGTGAATAATCTGCAATGACAGAGAACACAGAAACGACAAGAGATCCCTTCATTAACTATAATACCAGTTTCATTGAAGGCTTTCCATCATCATGCCAGTTCCAATCAATCTAACGGCAGATTCCTTTTTCTAGGATTTGGTCAATTAGGCTATATATTAAATCATAGATTTCTTCTTAACTGGATCTAGGTATTTGGCTCTTAATCTGCCTATTATGTTAATAATTAGACTTTTTCACTCGAAAGTATTTGGCCAAGTTATCACTATAATATGGTACAAAAATGGATAAGACCATTTTTCTGGGATTAATGAAAGGAATTATTACAATAGTTACAATGACAATCGTCATACCTGGTTTAGTTGCTAATCCTGCTTATTCACAGACCTATGATGAATGGTTTGCAGAGGGATGGGACTTGGGCTGCGGAGATAAGATAAGTGGCTCTCTCAACAACACTGAAGTAAGAAATACACCATTTATCAAAGGATATAACTTGGGATTTGCAGAATGCTCAACGGGCGACACAGGGAACAACTCAATCATGACAAATATGACGCGAGATATCGATGGCAGTACTACCCAAGCAACGCCCACAGAGTCAACATATGATATTGGCTGTAGAGACGTAAAATTGTACGGGGATGAAAGGTATATTAACCAACCAGGAAATGAGCCGTCGTCCCAAACAGATGAGTTTATGAAGGAATATTATAGGGGTTACTATGAGTGTGGAGGGAGTTTTCCGGCTGAAACAGGACTTGAGTCTGAACAACCATCTGAACCATTGTACACACTACAACCCTCTGAACTAGACCCTCGACCAACTCAGACCTCCCGGGGAGGAATCTATTGGCTGGGTATCTGCAACAACCCTATAGTGGATGCTGTGATCACAGAACCATGTAGCACATTGGTAACTCCTGATGGATACGGACTTACTAGCGAAGGTGAGAGGGTCTTGTATTGCGTCGTGGGAGGCGGTGCTTTGTATCTAATTGACCCAGCAGCGGGCAGGCGGCTAGACAGTTGGGTCCCTCAGTAGGCTGCGGGTAGTAGTTTTGCAATTCCGGCGATATTCGATATTTAGTGGCAAGAAATGACTAAGGGAAACGATCTAATCATTATTGGGCTTATCAGCGTGATTCTATTCCTAGGACTAAGAATACAACCGGCGTTTAGTCAGTCGCTTATAGAAAATGCATCAAACGGAAATAGCAGTACGATTAGTAATAGTACAGCGGAATCAATAGCAGAGAAGGTTGTAGATCCAGAGTCACTAATACTAGGCATACCTGATCAGGCCGGAGAGAATGACACACTAAATCGAATGATTGGTGAATGCGGAATAATCGAGCCCAGTAGTGAGATGGAAGAAGTTGAGGAAATGGCTGAGTGTCAAGAGAGGGATTCTTAATGACACTGACTGACATCGCCACAAACACAGAAGGAAATGAAGGATAACCATAGATATTTTGCAAACGAGGCTTGGCAAATAAATTACTAGTATCGAGGATGGCCGTTGAGAGCGGCCCGGGGTTGGGTAGGCTCTTCTCATTATTAGGATCGCCTGGTTAGTTATGGAAGTATGAAATATGGTAAAGAGTAGAGTTGGCGTAGTCAAGTCACTAGCATGCATAACTGAAGCACACTCTCAATGCAGCGGTAAGGATTGCGGCTGTAAATGCCACTACTAGTCCTATTACTTGTCAGACGATATTATTATTCATCAATTCACTGCATATTCATTCCTGCGTCAACTGCTTGATGTCCGAAGAGAGAAGATAAAGTTATTGCCCCTGTCAACAGAGCAGACAAGAGGATGAAGAGTTTTCTCATTACAGGAAAACTCCCGTTCTATTGCATATAAGGTCATTTCAAGAACTGTTAGAATATCTTAAGAACGATGACGAACTCATTATTACCCTTCGAACTGCAGTAGAAAAAAGAGACAGATTCCTTGACTAGAGAGGCAACGAGTCATGATGATTTGTTTGACGCCTTTAGGACACAGCACATCGGTTATTCGCGGAAGTCTGTGGGCCTGGTTTCTCAACGGTTGCGGACCATGCGACACTTCCGCTAGCGTGGCTAGGACTAACGAATGGATTTAGTTCATTGAGGAGTTGTTGAGGACCAGTAAGTGGTGGTCCTTGCTCTCCTGTATCTCCTCTAGGTCCAACTGGTCCTTGAGTTCCTGCTGGTCCAGGTATGTCTTCAGGTCCTGCCGGTCCCTGAGGTCCTATAAGATACGCGCGGTATGCATGTTATACCCCTCTTGCCTGCAAACACGCCGTCTGTAGTCACAAGTGCAGTTACACTACCGGCGAGAACTAGCGTCGAGAGAAATATTAGGCCGACCGTGGAGGATAGGTACCATTACTTCGGAATAGTGTGCCAAAACTGTTTATTTCAATTAGGACAGATATTGATACCACTAATATCTTATTTATCTTCTATTTGTAGCATAGTAGTGTATCATTGACAATGCAATTCTGGCATTGATTGTCTATTCCAGTTTTTAGGATCTTCGACTATTTTATACTAAGTACTCTGGTGGAAGATTATCGCAGTAATATTGACCAGGGTATGAAGGATTGCTTTCCGGGATTTCATAATCACCTTCAGGAAATGTACATCATTTGAGAGATAGCTTTTACTTTCTTTTCATTCAGAAAATTAGGATTCTTTCTGATAAAGAGAATTAAACCTACAATAGCTATAATAGCACCAATGATGAGGAGATAGCTAGTGCCACCACCAGCTCCAGGAAAATTAATTACAGAAGTCCCATAACTTCTAGCCACACATAAAGTTAAAAAAAGAGATTTCTAATCAGTTCTGGTTTGGTTTAGTTCTGCTCTTGCTTCCAAGTAGTCTTCACACTCTGGATGATCTGGGTGATCAGGACAATAACGAGTTGGATATTGCACAATTGTCTCCTCTGCCATCTTCTCCATCAGTCACCAAGATGTCCTCGAAACGTCCATCTATAAGTGCTGGCATGACCCAAGCGTCACATCCCTCATCATTTGGATAGCATTGACCAGTTTCATCATCATCTGTATCATGATAGCCTTCAGGACATCCTTCTCGATGTAAAGGGAAGCAATAATCATCTTCATTTGTTCCAAAACCTTCAGGGCATTGCTCCCTGGCAGTCTCATTCATGTTGGGAAATGATTGACATTTTATTTGATATACATCAAAGAGACAGCTTTCATCTGGTCCTCCTGTCTTTGCATATTCAAAATACTCTTCACTCCCTGGAACATTTCTACAGTACTCATAGGTATTGGTTAAATCATCAAATTCTTCACAGAATTTTATTGGATTGTGTTCTCTAGACAAACAATGACTTGGATTTGTAAGATTAGGAAACTGTTCAGCTCTCTGTGTTGAATTATACTTATCGCAGAATGGTATGCCTGTTGCTCCATTATTACCACCACAAAGAAAATCGTAGTCGCTTCTCTCTTCACATTCTTCCTGCTCTTCTGGCTCATCATCATAGTCTACTATTGAGGCAGATACATTAGGTACTAACAGCATTAAGACAGGAATTAAGCCTAAGAAAATTAGCTTATTATTATTCATTTTCTGTATTCATTCTCAATGATGTCACATACCAAGCCTACACTCCGTTCTTCACATGTGTCATAACGTTCTCCCTGGTCTAGTTCAGGGAAATATGCAGTATTCTCATAACCTTTGTCATTACACGCATTGAATCCATCTTCATAGCCATTCATGAATTCATCTGATTGCTTACTTGGTCCATTCCCAGGTTGATTTATGTATCTGTCACCAGGATATCTAAAGTCTGAGTCGTCACATCCGTGATCGTATCCCGAATCATATGCATCACTAGGAGTAGCAAATACGCTTGCCGTAGAGGTCGTTAATATTATTATTAATCCAACGATTATTGATATATACATAGTGTATAGTATTGTATATGTTATATATTAGAAATTAGAAAAAAGAGATTTTTAAAATTAGTCGGATTTACAAAACTTGTAGCCAGGGTCTAGTGAGATAAAAGAGATGCGTGAATTCTACGATATATACAGGAATGATACATTATCGAAGCGTGGTGGGGGGGTCCTTTAGTTGTTTCGGTGAGATTGTAAGAAGCTCGATCATTTCTTGCTATACTTAGACTAGTCTAGCCAAGAATTTGAAATAATGGAATGAGATTATAAGCATTGTTACATAAGTTCATCAAATTGTAAACTCTTGTCCGATTCAAATCATGATATTATTAAATGTTAGTTGTGATCATGCACTCTCTCCCCCAGCTCTCTTGGTATTTTATTGATTATATCACAAACTGGTAAGTCATTGGGTATGTCTAAACACAAACTCGTCGAGCTTCAAAAGATTGTAGATGAAAAAATCGGAACGCTCAAAGAAGAAGTAGAAATCGGAACTAACATAAAATTGAATGCATTATACATAGCTGACCGGCGAGATGAAATACAATTTCTCCAATGACTACAAGAATTATTCAATCAATACTAAACCGGGATATTGACGATCGTCTACAACTTGAAGCGCCCAAAAAGCGCCTAGAAATGATGGAAACGATAGAATTTGAGAACTCGCTTCAAGAACGAGTTCAGGAGCTGAAATTTGAAATTAAAAGATTGTAATAATTTGCGAGAGTCAGACATCTTGATAAACGAGATAGATACGCTTGAAAGTATTCTGGGGCGTTTGTCTGATCTGAAATATGGCGCAGAGACACGAGCAATAGAAGTCGCAAATGCTAACAATGACTTCAAACAATCAAATCGTTTGAGAAAGAAATTAATTAAATTCCAAGATACTGAAGATGAGATCAGTGCTCAATATTCAAATACTAAATCAAGATTGACATCTGAAAATAGAGATAGTCTTCTCTTTAAACACATTTCAGCAAGTAACTGCAGCTCTCACAAGAGTACTCTAACTTATCGAAAGCTGGAGCACAATTCCATAATATCATTACATCTCATTCATTGAGTTTCAATGTCTAGCTCAGACAACTCCAGCTCTTCTCTCTGCTCTGATATACTGGATTCTTCTATAGTTTCGAGACCTTGGTTTTCCGGGGAAACTAGTTTCGCACGGCTTTGTCTGGACATATCTTACTCTTATCAAAAATGACTATTATATGAGTGATGACTTGTAAGTGGGGGAGAGAGGTGTACCTGTATACGACCATTCTGTAGAAGATATTAATCTAATTATAAAGTTACAAGATGAAGTCATCAATTTCAAACAAAGACTCAAATAATATACTTTCTATATACATCCAAAGTCTCAGTTTGGGGAGAAGATCTCTATCATCAATTATCAAGAAAGGTCAAGCAATCAAGAAAATATTCTGGGATGAGAAGTATGTAGATCTTGCTGATAGGAACAAGATAAGATTGATTGGAATAAGTATGGCAAATATCTATTCAAAAGACTTTCAAATACTCATCAAGAAACTAGAAATAGATTCTAGAGTCCGCTCATTGTACAACACAGAATTATCTGTGACTCATTATTTCGTTTATAATAAGGCGAAAGATTGCGCCTACAAGCAAAGTTAGAATCGAGTATAATAATGAAGAATTATTGTCTATATCAAAAATAGATGATGGACAAGAGATAGTGGCCCACCATTTAAAATGGTACATATCAGGATCGGCGATGATAGAATAAAACTTAACCTAAGACTCGAAAATCAGACATCGATTATGTTTGAAGTAGAGTCTGATGAGAATTTTATTTCTTATTTCAAAGAGAACAAGCCAGATATTGCTGTCATCTATGGCGATCACCAACTGGCACGTAGCACTCTCTATTTACTGGGAGACATCATTAACCAATATTCCAAGCAAATTGTGGTAATGTACGCTCGAGAGTCGATTGAAGATATTACTCTAGTTGAATTAGTTGAGAATGCTCGGTTTAGTATCTACCTCTAAAACTTGTTTCGAAGTATGGAATGCTAAGACTTATCGATAGTAGGATTACGTACGAGTTGCTTAAGGGAGATTTTGTTATTCCAAAGAAGAAGTCAATATCAAAACACCAGCAGATCAGAACATTAGAAGATGTAATAGATATGGATAAACTGGAATGATAATATCCCCAGAGATTGGGTTGCACGAAAATGTCGCAGTCCTCGATTTTAATGACGAATAGGCAAACATAATTACAAGATACAATATTAGTGAGGAGAATCAATTTACCGATCCTGGAATAAATGCGTCGGCAGATAACAAGCAGGAAGCCATACTTCCATCCATAGTACAAGAACTTGTCGAGAGACATGTTCATCTAAAACAAATTCTAAAAATCCAACAGCCAGATAGTCTTTCATATTTGAACTGTGAAACTCGCTTGGATATATTAAAACAAATACTTGTTTGTCTATATGGCACTTCTGGTTCAATTTGGAACCGCTATAGTAATGTACGGGTATTTGAGCAGATAAACAAGCACTCCAGAGAGATTCTTTTAAAGACAAAAGATATTGTAGCGAGCTGGCTTCGAACTAATCTATGCCGACACAGATGCAGTTTTTCTGAAAAAGATGTTTATTTAAGAATTATTTGTGCTACTCATCACGTCGACAATTAGTCCAGGGCGGTTAAAGATTATTCTCTGAATTAAAACCTAATGTTAGCTATTATACACATTTATTTTCTCCCCACATTAACAGTGTTATAATCAGATGAATAGCCCGAACTAGATTCACCAAAAATGTCAAAAATGGAAACAGTCTTTGTCAGGTTATTATGGCTCTTTTGAATATTATATAGTAACCTCCACTATCTGGGAACTCGAAACAAAGTGATGTTGATTTTCAAATCCAAAACCTACCTGACTGCTACCTACAACCGAATTCATGAGGTACGGGTGCAGGTAGTGATCTGGGATTACTCCATGTAGTGACTATCATGTCACCAAAATTCGCATTTGGATCAAACAGAAGAATTGTGAGAATCCACCTGGCCCAAAATTGGGTACACTTCCTAAGCAACTGCCAAATATCAGCTTGTTAATACCTGATATTTTATTTCCGGTAATAGCACCATTGGCTATCTTATTTGTTGTTATTGCATTATTTGCTATTGCATTCGGGCCCGATATCTGCTTCATGGTATAAGCTATTGATTGTGTTGGTCCGTCTATTATCCATTAGCTGCATTCCTGGTCGTAACTGTAACTTTATAGTTAGCACTGGGACTCAGCGGATTATTGATATTGGCAAATTCCAGTCTTATCAGTGCGCCAGCCGGTATATTTACAGCACTAGTAACTGTATATGTTAATGTTCGCCCCAATTTGCTAACTTACCTGGACCTATCCCCTCGGCTTCATTGAAATTAGCACTGGAAGGTACAGTGGTACCAGCAGGAAAAGTTACCTCTATTCTCTTGATTGCACCAGTTGTAGAGGTGACAAATACCACATCGTAGAAAGAGTTAGTATTTACAATATTATTTGTTGGTCTAGCAGTAAGAGATGAAAGTGTTTCCTGAGTAGTGAAATCACTCGTATGTTGGTTTGATGTTGATGGTGCACTAGTTGTAGGCGTCGCTGATGAGGACGATGACGAAATAGTCTCTGGTATGAGGGGGGTTGAATGATAACTGCTCCTCATCAACTCTATTTGGATTAATAGCAGGAAACACTTGAGCTGGATTAGCAAGCATGAAAACAGGTGATAATATTACCATAACAGCAAAAATGAATGTAATAGAACCCTGTGGTTTTAGGATCTTCTTAATCTCGAAGCAGACAAACCTATGGTCATTGCGTGTTATAGAATGTCCCTGTACGCTTATTGTAAATTAGTGGGTATCCCACCCCGATTTATGGTACATTTATTACTTAAATTTGGAGGTCTTTGAGTACCAATACCCATGCGTGGATTCATCGAAAAATTTCCTATTGATGTAGATTAAGCTTGTATTTGGTTACTTTATCGCTATTAGGGATTTGAATTAGTCTTGATTGGATGAACGACTTAACCAGACTTATTCACAAGAGATCAGTCTCATCCAGTATGATATAGAACATCAGTATGTTATAGATAACGAGAAACAATATCTAAGTACCAGAAGCCGGTTGTCCCAACGGGGAAGCCGTATCGTGGCCTAGCCAAGATAGTCGTAGCGATTTTTTGGGTGGGCCTTTTAAGGCTTCCTCTACTGCTTATAGGAATTGTTTATCCCTTATCTCTGTTGGATCGAATGGACCAACTGCCTTACCCCTTTTGAAGAACTGGTACCGACAGATCGTGTTCTGTTGCTAATCCTGTCCTCTTCCTGATGCCTGTAACGCTATCTTCTTTTGGAACGTCAATGCTTTCAAAGTTCTCTTTTCTCCATTTTGCATCGTATAACATTTGATGTGCTCTGTTGGTGATTTTATATTCTGTATATTGTGGACACTGTGTCATCGAGCATTCTTTGCGGCTGGCCGTTGATACTAACAGTGATATACACACGGTCGTTTGAAAAGACCTGGGCGACAGGTGGAAGCTGGGGATTCTCTGCTCCATGAATCGTAACTAAGTCGAATTCTGAACTAGCGGATACTTTTTTGGTAAAGGAACAGGAAAGTTATATGGGAGATATCATTGCGATGTTTGATAAACGATTATACAAAGCCTGGGATAAGCTTATTGAATCACTGAGGACAAACAAACCTATTCCTTTAAACGAAGGAGGGAATGCAGAAAGTCTTTTTCGTATGGCTATTGCCGGGAATAACCAGCCCCCGCCCTCGGCTGAAATACAACAGATTCAAAGTTTTACGAATGCGATGTATGGGATAAGCGTAGGCCCCGCACTAGCATTGAGCAGAACTATTGATTTCTCCAAGCATAATCGCATGATGGATATAGGAGGCGGGTCAGGAGTATATGCTTATAGAGGTAGTGAAGGCACATCATAACATGTCTGCTATTGTCATAGATTTAGAGCCAGTGTGCCAGATAGCAAATCAGTATATCAAAAAGTTCGGTATTCATGAAAATAGAATCAAAACTAAATCATTAGATATTTTTAATCAAGATCTTCCAAATGATTGTGATGTAGCATTCCTTTCCTTTATTCTACATGACTATAACGAATTAAAAAATAGGTCACTAGTCCAAAAATATTTTTGATAGTCTCCCTGAGGAGGAATTATTATTATTAGTGAATGGTTACTAAATGATGAAAAAATAGGGCCGATTTCATCAGCATTGATGGGTCTGAATATGATGATAGAGACTGAAGGAGGAAGAGGCTATACTTTTGTTGAGATCAATAAAATGCTGAAAGATATTGGATTCATAGACATACAGAAACATACTCTAGCAAGACCAACTTCCATCGTGGTTGGACACAGTAGTCAGTAGTACTAGCGCAAATATTTTATCATGCAATATTTTTTACACGTAAATAGAAATATGTGCAGGATATCCTGAATAGTTCTATAGGAATGGGGCCGCATGGTCCGTGGAAGAATATACTTGAGGAACAATAGGAGGTACCAGCATAACAAATTCCACAATCGGTATTACATGCACACGGCATTGAAAGTATATATGAAGCAAAATTAGCCGCCTACCCTTCTATATGAAGGGAGATAAAAATAATGTCCACTTTCCAATCGGAGAATGTCTTAGAAGGAGACTATTGTTCTAGCAAGTGAATTGTCTCGATACTTCTAACGGAGTGAAAATAAATCTCGCCTGTAGGCTCTAGACGATGGCAAACTCCTCTAACGTCAATTCTATCTCCAGCGTTAAGCCTTCGAATGGCGTTTGTATACCAAGTATGATATTCTATTTCCCCGGTGGCGTCTTTAATTTTTTTCTCACTTCCCCCTCTTGGGATTCATCATGAAGCTACTAAACCCTTTACCTATCCTATAAAATTAATAAAACGGGCATAATTTATCATGAATGTTCTTAACTGGACTACTCTCACACAAGTAGAACAACACGGCAGGTAGGTTGTTTATGCCTGCTTGCCTTATCATTACACCTTACCAATTAATTGGTACCAGTTAATTGGGTTAAGTTCAGATCATTAGAGAGTAGCTTCGCCGAGATTGCACTAATCTATGACCTATTCTCGTACGCCTTATCCAATAGCTACGTTCCATTATACAAGCTTCGTTTTCGACATTCCTTCGAAGAATGCTTCCCCCGCTTTTCTAAGTTCATCCGACGAGAGATCCTTTTTGTGAGTTGCTATTGACCAGAAATGTCCGAATGGATCTCTCAAGTACCCAGAACGGTCTCCGTAGAATTGGTCCCTGACAGGACTTAGTACCGTGGCACCTTCAGAGACAGCCTGATTAAATACGACATCTACATCCTTAACATACAGATACATGCTAACCGGACTTCCGCCTATAGATTCAGGAGAGAGAGTTTTCATCTCAGTAGATTCTTCTGTTAGCATAAAGACGGAGTCCCCTAGTTTGAGATCTGCGTGCATAATAGTCTTACCATCGGGCCCATGCATGCGAAAACGCTCTTCAGCACCGAACGCTTTTTTGTAGAACTCTATTGCCCTAACTCCGTTTCTCACAACCAAATAAGGATTGATCGAATGATACCCATCTGGGATTATCTTATTATCACTCTCGCTCATTATTATCTAATTATGATGATGAGTATTATAAAGTCATCTTTGGATTCCTATGCAGTAATTAATCAATGAATAGTGATTATTACAATAAAATTTAATTGATATCGCCTCTCGTTGGCCGAAGTCATGACTGTATAAATAATGCTATCAATTAGGTGCTTCCACTAGGAGATAATTTTAGTTGTTGACCTTTGGATGTTTTTGCGGCTATAAGTCTGTGGGCACATACAAGTCATCACTTAGAATAACTCACATAAAACTAGTTACCTCAAAACAAAACAGTTAGACTATCCATGTATTTTATGTATAGTGTGTACGCAAATTGAACTTCGCTAAATAGCATACCAACATGTTAACAGTTATGGAAGAATGCTAGATAAGTCAAGTTTAATTTGTCCGGACCCAGGATGTACAAAACCTAATTTTGCCCAAGATATCCAATACACAATAACTGCAGAATATATTTGCGTCATTCGACCTGAAGGCATTGAGGAAGAATAAGGGAGATAGACGAGATAAATCCATAATCAGCTAAGATAATAAGTACGTTGAGAAAAGACAACAGGCAAATAACGCCTAAACGATTTTCATTCATAGTCCAGAAGATCAAATATTGTTGAGTTTTTTCACGGAAAGACCTAATAGCTAGTCTATGAATTATTCAATAAGTAATGACACCAGAAATTTATGATTGGGAAGCTACTCTGCATAAGATGGTAACATCTAAGACGGGAGATCTAGTAGGAAATGTAGACGCTGTTGATGATACTTCGCTGCCTAGTTTCAACCGAAGGCGCACGAACACATTATAAAATTCCTAAGCACATAGTAGAGGGATATGATGGTCATTCAGTGTCACTCAAAGTCGAGAAGAGCGAATTAGAAAGGTTCAAAACGGATCGCGGAGAGGGATTTGGCGACGTAAAATAATAGGATCTTCAGGTTGATAGATAATAAATCTCTGATAAACCAGTTCCAGGATAGTAGTATAGAAATGGGGCATCAACTTCATCAGCGACAGCCTTTCCCAGGTTGCAACTGTCCTACGCTCAAACCTGTAAAATAATCACTGATGAGATTGGCAAAATAATCAAATCTCCAACTGTATCTACAGAAAGTATAAATATGATTGGTAAATCCCTTGCTGCCCTTTTACGTCTTCCACGTTCACCTAATTCTTTGTAAAAGCATTTCACCATTCTTAATTATGACATCTTCTTTCTCCTTTTCATTTGAATATTTTATGCTTTAGATGAGGCAGTCGTGGATATAAAATATCAGCCATTCATTTATTTTCATTCCACCACTCTGCTAATTTTCATACCTATAATAGTGCTATCTGATTCATTCTTTGTTAATTTCCTAGAATCAATTAATTTGCGAAAAGATCTTCGCTTATAGGTATGTATAGCCGAGGAATTCCTATCTTTTGATTTTGCGATTGCCTTCATTTATCTAATTAGCAAATAGTAAATCTACTTTAATTCGTAAAATCTATTCCGGCGCCTTAATTCTCCTAATATTGCTTGTGTTTGTGTGTGGTAACGCTTGTCTAGCATTTCATTCTTCTTCTTACATAGGATTAGATCTTCGTCGCTTAATTCTTTGACGTTTGCATCATTTATCCTATGCAGAAATTCTTTCCATACATTTAATGGTGCGTCGTCTGCTGGTACTGGTGGATTCATTTCTTATTTCAAAGCACGTGTCCTTTCTTAAATCTTGCACTTGTAGGATTGTGTCCTTTCATTGCCCCTTAATGTTATTACTGGCATAAGTTCATGCTTAGGGCATCCACATCTGGCAAAGAATCATAGAGGCTGTACATCTATCTGTTCATTATCTATCCGTCATTTCTCTAGTAGCCACTCCCGAGGCGGAACATTATCTGGGGCTCTTGCTGTGACTATCATTGGCTTAGGTACATTTAATTCTGTTAGGTCATGCTTTAGCGAAATTAATATTGTTTTGCTAATCTTAAGACACACATATTCCATGAACGTTGCCCCTTGGATAGGTAAGGGCACTTGTCTTTTGGCTCGCAGCATTCGTCTCACACTTGCAAACCAAGTAATTTTGGCATATGCATAAGTAAGGCACCCCTCTGATAAGACGAACTCGTTTTGCTCTATAAGGGAGTGCGATATGGCACTAGCTCCGCCATTCTTGACGGCCCAAGCGCGTCTTCCAGCATAATAATAATATTGAGAACGTGGAGACTTAGGACTTTATTACACTAGAACTTTATTTTCTGAGTGCTGCTTTTGCTTCCATATTATCTTTTAATTTTCAATGACCTCTAGTCCAGTGGCAAACTAAAACTAAATGTAGATCCTTCCCCTTTCCTATTGTTCTCAGACCAGATTCTGCCGCTATGAGCATCTATGATATTTTTAGAGATATACAGACCTAAACCTGTGCCTCCCATTTCAGATTTTGAAGCAAACTTCGTAAATAGTCTAGGTAACATTTCTGAATCAATTCCAGCGCCAGTATCCTTCACGGAGACGACAACAATATTTTTGTCAGTATCTTTTTTTCGTTCAGCGGAAATAAGGATGCTGCCTTCTTCTTCACTGAACTTAATTGCGTTACTAAGTAGATTGGAAACGACTTGTGATATCCTCCCTTTATCCCCTGTTGTGTTAATGTCATCCTTAGAGTTAAATACTATTTTCTTGTGACTTTGTTGTCTTTCAATTAGACTCTTATGCTCCGAAACTACATTCAATATCAAATCATTTAGATTGAATTTCTGCGTCTTTAAATGAAGAGACCGGCTCTCAATTTTTGTTACATCAAGTATATCTTCGATAAGGTGATGTAACCTTTCGGCGTTTCTATTAATCACACGCAATAACTCCGAGCGTTCCCCACCTTTTTTCTCAGATAGAAGGACTTGAGACAAACCCAGTATTGGCTGCACTGGAGTTCGCAATTCGTGTGCGGCTATGTTGATAAACTCTTTTTGCATTGCGTTGTATGCTTTCAGTTGTTCATAGAGTTCTCCTTGTTTCCAAAGAGTCTCAAAAATAGATGCATAGGAAAGCGCAATAGGTCTGCTATTAGAATAGGAGGCTAATCCTGCTGCGTCATAATAGTTCTCTTTTGCATCGTCTTTTAGTTCAATGATAATCGATTTTTTTCTATCTACTACTATTATACCGATCTGAGTTTGTAAACTCTTATCCAATCCTCTTATCTCAAGCTTCGGCAATGCCAATTCTAGCCCATTCATTATCTCGTCTATTTGTTGTTTATCAGCAGGAACAAGTATCCTTACGCTTACACTACGTTCCAATACTTCTCTGAATAAGTGCAGCGCGCCGATTCGAATTTGGCGCTGAAATCCGTTGAAAGATGGGTATATCCTTAACACCTCATGTTTTGCTGTTTTAATCAGGTCGCGAGAAAGTTTCAGTGCTTCTTTAGGATTTCTGATAATCTCTATTTTAGCCGTTTCAATTCCTTCTTCAATCTCTTTTATTCTTACTACCGCATCAATACCGTTTTCCCATAATTCACGGAAAACAGATGCAAAATGATTTAGGTAGTGTGGATCATTACTTAATAGAAGACTCTGAACCAATTTATCCTCCTCCATCTTCTCTATAGTTACTGCTATTTTCTTGTCTGAAATCCCAAAACTCATTGGCGGCAGGTTCTGAACATGTCTAACTTCCATACCACAATCTAGATATTGTTTCACAAGGTTCAGATTCTGATCATCTATGTATGTGATGTACCTGATACCCTTATGTTCCCCCCTTTTTTGCTTATCTAACAACTTTTTCTTCACATTAAAGAAGTACTTATGACTATAATGCATACCACCTGAAGTCAGACAAGTAGCTAACTCCTTTGAATTAGCTGTGAGATTAGAAATCTCCCTTATGATCTCTTCTGGGTTGTCTATTACAATTGTTTCATAACGTATTACCCCTTTTTCAATCTCCCTTATTCTTTGGTCTGCTGGAAGAGTCTTGCTCCATAGAGTCTCAAAAAGATATCGACCCTGTTCAACAACCTCTCTGACGTTGCTGTATACTACATGAGAAGCTGGTTTTCCTTCTTTGTATAGAGTTGCAGGTGACACATATTCCTTTTCACTAACATAGAAGTTGCCTTTAATGCCATCGAGATGACGAAGCTCATTTACACTGGACTTCATTAGCTCTTTGCAGTGAGTAATATTGTCATCCGTTATTTCTGTAACAAGTCTTATTTTTACCCCTCGTTCTCTTGCATCGCTAAAGGTCATCCTTAGTGTTTCAATATCATTGAGCAATAAAGGGTGGGTGTTATCAACAAACCCGTCAATTCTTTCAGTGGCATTATCTATAAATTTAATAACGGTATTCATTACACCATAGGGACTGCGATAAACCTCTGTTTTTTCGGTGCCTCTCATAGCAAGATGTTGGCCGTTTAGACAAGATAAGCTAAACTGGTACTTATCAATTGCTGATGAATGGTGTGATCAATATATCCACGATCAACAGCGATAGGGTCTCGTATCTAACTCGAAAAAGATACAGCAGATTGTATATTTTCAATCTTAAATTCTAAAAGTATAAGAATATTAGAAAGTATGCATCTATATGTAATCAAAATAATGAAAAATTATATTAGCGGGTTTTATTGCCGTGATGACCTTCATTTGCAAATTATGAACAAAGATAGCAATAGAAGAATTTTGGAAGCTTTGAGAGAGGCATATCCTGATGGATTAACGGTTGAAGAACTCGCAAAGAAGACAAGATTGCCTATAAAAACAATTTATGCTCAGAAAGCTGAACTTTACCGCGAATATTATATCAGTCATCTCGTAGAACAAGAAGGGGAGTATAAACACCTAAGAGGCAGACCTTCTGCTGCATCAAGGTCTAGTGAAGAAGCTCGAAGGAAACGAGTGAGAATTGTTATAGAAGATGCAAGTGGATATCATGATCCTTATGAGGGCAAAAAACCAACTCCTCTTCCACCTGGAAATGTAAAATTTTCAGATGGGTTTACTAAAGCTTGGGATAGTATAGTTGGAAATGAGCAAGAAGAGATATTATGCAACGAACTCTTACGGTTCATACAAAGAGTGTTCGATAGGCTAGATGAATTAACATCTGAAAGTAAGAATGGAAAAATAGTTAAAAATTGGATGCCAGATAGAACGGTAGAATTACTCTGTACTCAGTGTGGATTGAATCATGAAGCAAGGGATTTTATTCGTGCTGTGTTACTTCATTTAATAGACAAACTAGAAAAAAATGATAAATTCATTGATTATCTAAAGTACAGTCAATTGCTCACGCGGGAAGCGTATGAACAGGTTAAAACGCGGGCAAGAAACGAACAATAATTCCTTATAAGTATTCTCTTTGAGTTCTATTCATCTGACTCTAACCCTTGATTTCTGCGTAGTTTTACTTTTCTGACGATATGTTATTTCTTACTGTAAAAAACTTATGATAAGAATAATTTGTAACTATTGATTTTAATTCTGTAATATCATAATAATTTGTAACTCTAATCACTGTTACCCATATACAATAAAGGTTCTTCAATGTCATCTATATCTTCCTGAAAGTAGCCATGACCGTTTCCATTACACTTAGTAGAAGATACGGAAGCTGAAGCCATAAGTGTATCATAAACTTCAGATGGTGGTGATAATGGATGAGTGGCTTTGTATAATGCTACCGCTCCAGTAACATGTGGAGCTGCAGTACTCGTTCCTGTATATACTGCATATTCAGTTCCATTATAGGTTGAGAATATATCAACACCCGGAGCTGCTATATCAATAGCAGGACCAAAATTACTGAAATTAGCAAAGGTATCATCCTGTCCAATGAACGTAGATCGTCCTATTCCTCCACACTTCCCGTCACTATCACCGATAGCTGATACAGTAATAACAGAAGGATTGGACGCAGGAGAATACAATGAAGCATTTTTACCACTATTTCCCGCTGCAGCAACATAAGTGACCCCTCCTTCAATAATGGATTGGTTAATCGTTCTATCTAATAGAGGAGAAAGAGGATTCTCTATACTGATATTAGCTACATCTATTTCATCTGAATGTTTTGTTACATATTCAACTCCTTTTATTTGAGCGGATACTGGACAGTTGCCTAATCTGTCACAGACTTTAACAGCCCACAACCTAGCTCCTGGTGCAGTTCCTATCATTCCAACAGAATTTTCCTTACCTGCTGCGATTCCCGCTATATGCGAACCATGGCCTTGATCATCGTCTGCAGATTCTGTGTCATTCACAAAACTAATGCCTTGATATACATTTAGATCTGGATGAGTAAAGCTGATCCCTGTGTCCAAAATCGCAATATCTACATCAACTTCTGATTCAAATACTTGTCGAATATTAGATCCATTTATGTAATGAGTATTATTACTTACCTCACTATCTATATTTATATTAGAAACGGTTTGATTATAATTTAATAATGAAGAAAAAACATTATTTAAATCTGCATCAATTCTGTCAATCCCTCTTGGAATAGTTTCAAATTCGTTATTTATAGCAGATATAACATCATCATCATTTGATGATGCTATTTGTCCCATCTTATCTTGTTCAATGAATGCCATCCTGGAGTCATTTTCTATCTCCCTAAATAATTCTTCTCTGTTATTTTTTATATTTATCGCAAACCCTTTGAATATAGAAGAATCATCATATATATGAAGTACCCTGATCTCCTTTACCTGCAAATTCTTGAGCTATAGACTTGATATCTTGCTCTTCAATATCATCATTCAAGGCTATTATGTACTGATCAGGTATTATTCGTAACCTATCATCGTTGTTGGCTGGAGTAATGATGTTGTTGAAATGTCTTTCGACAAAGTTTATCACTGGATTAGCAAAGTTTTTATGAATATATAGATCTGTTTCATGTAATACAATAAGGTCGTCATCTGAGGGAGTTGGTCGTATTTCTTGTATATTATACGCGGAGAATGGAATGTCTTCTAAATGTATAACACCTTTTCTAGGACTACAATCTAGGTTGGTTATGTCTTCATTCTCATTCAGTATGAGGGAACCGTCCAAAGTATAAGGGTTAGGAGTTATTCTGAATAGTGTTCCAGGATTTAGCTCTACTGTGTTCGCAAATATCTTGTTTATCGTTAACGATCCATTGTTATCCTCATTATCTTCATCTTTCTCATTCTGATGGGGAAGCTCTATGCATGTTATTTTCCTCTCCTGTTCCTTAACGCTCCTTTGATCTGTTTCTTTCTCATCGTCTTCTGAAAAATCTTCTCTCTCACCTTGTAGAGTACCATCTGGCGCCTGCCTATCTTCTCTACCATTTACGTCAGATGGATTCTCATCTTCTCCTCTTCCTTCTCTTGACACAAGAGTGTCAGCGGGATCATCATTTTCATTTCGATCACCTCTATCTGGAGGTGGAGAAGAATCATTATTATCGTCTTCAGAAGGATCATCATCTCCTGTCACTAAATCTGAGGCCGCCGCTGAAAATGTATTGATGGGAGAATTAGAATTAAATAATATTAAGAGTAGTGTACCACTTAATACCGAAATTGTTAGTATAGAATGACTGTTATTAGGCGTGTTTCAACAGCTCCGTCCATATTGCTGCTAATCTTAGAATCTGAAGAGCATCAACTATAATCATTTAATGTTACTCAAGAAGGCGCATGTCGTCTATCTTTGATTTCTTGAGGAGTGATTATTGAAATACTGCCATTAGCGGCAGTTGTATCGGTTGAATTTGTTGTTGGAGCAGAAATATTGGAGCTCAAGATTGAGTTACTACCTTCACTACTTATGGTACTGTTTGGAGTTGAAAACAGCTAATGCAGTATTTAAGTCAAGTAATGGATCATTTGTTTCTAATTGTAAAAATTCTCCTGCAGAAAATAAAAGTGATACGAGAGAAATTCCTGTAATCAAGATGAACACCATATTGCACGTCATCTACTTATTGGATAACACCGTATCGTATATCATGAGGGAAAAATATTTATACTTTTATGAATAATCGCTATAGTCTTATATTCTAATATTCTTCGACTATATGAATATGACACACCGTATTGTTGATGGAGGTCATTATTTGTACCTCTGTGATAATAACATTGACTGAGATACATACACATTTCATGCAGCCATAGATGTAGGAAGATGCATTATGAAATGAGTTATAGTCTACTACAATAGAAAGACTTGATGATTTCTTAAATATCATGAATACATTCTAAATCCCTTAGAATATGAGAGTTTAATATATTGTTAGATAACTATATCAATTTTATATTGGATGGTCTTGTATGACAAAAGTCATACAAAAAATTGTGAAGACGCCAATGGTGATGATGGTGGTCTTAATGGCAACAGCGGCAGTAGTTACAGCATCGATTCCATATACTACAACAGAAAATACGTATGCAAAAAGTCCAGCTGCAAATACCGACAACGTGAAAGTTAAGCAATGCGTACAAGAAGAGATAGACGGATCTCCCCCAGGAAGCCTTTGCGGTCCGAGTGAACGGAGTATTGACGAAGATGATGTAGATGAGATCTTTGATGATAGATTAGATGGAATATCAGTACCCTTACCACCGCCATCGTAACCATCCAATATTTTTTTGTTATTTTTGTTTCTCATTCATATCATCATTTGTCTGGTATTTGTTAGGGGTACTTAAACAATACATCCTCTTAAACATAAGAAACCAAAGGGGATTAAAAACCAGAAGAAAAGAAAAAAGGTTAGCCTTTGAAATATAATATTTGATTATTCAACGTTAGCATCAATTAGGAATTAGAAGATGATTGAAGACCAGCACAAATAGTATCAATGACCAGCTCTGCCCAGGATAATCGTTGAATATTTAAGCTTAGGATAATAATCATACACTCAGACTAGAAATCAGATTTATCTTCATATTACGAATGCACTAAGAAGGGGCGTCAGTGTGTAAAGTTATTCGCTAAATGAAAGCCTTTGGTAGACGTTGAAAGTATTACAAACAGGATAACATGATTACAAATGGAATTATCAACTACATAGCCTAGAGTTAACTAGAACATGTCCGTTCTCGAATGTTGCAAGCAATTTCGAATCACTCTTTTAGCTTCAAAAGTCTTACATACTCTCTTAATGCACTAGCTTCCTCTCTATATGCCCTAATAGTATTGGTTTCCCCCTGTGGACAAATAACGGTGACAGTTACCATGTTCACCTCTGCATCAGAAGCAAGGACCGTGGGATGAAGGCTTTTTATTTTGCAATTCATCGAAAGCAATTTTTGAAGTTCCATGATAGGTTGAATAGTGCTATTCAAGACTAGAATTACTACAATATGTGATAACCACATATAAAAATGTCACAATACTCGAATATTGATGCTTTCCTTACTAAACCAAACTGCTATTGGAATGCTAGCCCAATAATTTCTTGCAACATGAGTGTGTCTTGTCTTTCCAAAGGCATTTTCTAGTAGTTGAATAATTTCTCCGATTTTTATTGTATGATAATTATTATATCCTAGTTCTTACATTTACTAGATGTTGGCGCAGAGGCTACAGACACTTGAAGTAGGAAACCATGTAATTGCAGTATACTCCACTAAAGAAGAAAAATATAATGAAGCCTTTGCCTTTCTGAAAGAGGGTCTGAAACGAAATGAAGTGATTGTTTTCACGACTACCGATCTAACAAAAGATGAAATTCGGGCCAGGATGAGAAATGAATGGAAAGTCGAAGTTTCAGAACTTGAATCAAATGGTGAAATCATCATAAGAACCACTGAAGAACTATACTTTCCCGATGGTGTACCAAATATTCCACGAACAATCGCATTATGGTCTACTTTAGTAGAAAACTCACTTCACAAAGGCAAAAGGGGCTTACGAGTAGTTGGGGATATGGCCGCATTTTTTAGGAATGGATTTACCAAAGAATTGCTCGAATATGAAACATGCTTGGAACAAAAATTTGACTTTCCTGTTATTGGTATATGCGCGTACGATTCTATAGATATCGAGAATATGACGACAGGGCAATTAAAGCAGCTTCGGGAGCGTCATAACCCAGTTTGGATGGACGACCAATAGCATCAATAATATAGTTACTATCCCTGAAAGAAAAAGCCCCGTTTATTATAACCCTTGATTTTATTATCAAGCTGCTGGAAAAATCATTCCAAATGTAGTTCCCTTCGTATGGTCTTTGTATACTTTATCTCCAACCCAAATTTTCCCATTGTATCTTTCAACTAATGCTCTTACTATAGATAGACCTAATCCTCCACCTTTTGCTTTAGAATAAAAACGTTCGAACAGCTCTTTTTTAATTGAATCTGGTATACCCCTACCATAATCAGATGCAGCTATCATCCAATACTTTGTTTCACCAATAAAATAATCCTTTATAGTCACATCAATCTTTACCTCTGATAAATCAGTATATTTTACTATATTAGAAAACAAGTTTATAAAAATTTCATCAAGCAAGTCTTCAGCCATTATATTTATATCTGGAGGATATCCATCATGCATCAAATTTAACGAAATTATTTTGCCGTGAGGATTATTATCATATAGAGTCCGTTCTATAGTGGAATACGCATTGTTAATTGCATCTGGAATGTTTCTTAATACTAATTTTAAATCCTTTTGTCTATATAGCCGTTCTAGTCTTCGAATGTTGTCGACAAATGATTGACTCCTAGCAAGTGAAACTTTTGCAGTATTAAGAAGAGAAGAAATTTTTTCATTGTCTTGTGGCGATACATTTGTCTTATTTTTCTTAAGAAGAGAAATCACAAGTCCTAAACTACTTTGTACTATTTGATGATAATTTCCTATATCATGTGTAATTAAATCAACTAGAAGCTCAGAGTGCCTTTTCTCTTTAATAATTTTATCATAATTATCTTTTTCTTCCCATATGACTTCGAAACTAGAAACGGCGTTTTTGACTAAAGAGATGTTCTTTGAATACCTCCAATCAACAATAGAAAAAATATTATTATCGTTTTTTTCATTTTCAATATCATCTTTATTCATTTTATCATATTGCCGCATAACGATTGATATAGAAAAAATATCTTGCTTATCTCTTATAAAGACCAATGACACATCTGCTGTTTTAGTAAATACTGGTTTTATAGATTTATAACCTATAAAAGGAACTATCTTTCTTATTATCTTGGTAGTATTATCATCAAAAGCACATAACGACCTGATGATGATATTTTTCCGACGTCTCTGTGTTATCAGATAGTCAATTACTTTATAATACGATAGAAATTGTAAAGATGAGGAATGAGGTAACATTATATCCAGTTCGGATTCAACTGAATGTATAAATTCAAGCAATGCATCAAAGAATCCTTTGTCTATTGTCCGTGGGTTATTATTAGGCCCCTTATGCACTTTTCATATCTACGCTCCTAGCCTTCCCAAATGTTTGTGGTCATGGATGTAGATAACACTATAAATATGTAATCATTCCATCAAACTTTTTTCAAATATCATAGCCAATTAAATGATAATTACCAAAAAATCAATTCAATGAGTATTCATATCGATGTATGAAATACTCAATATTAGAACAAATCTTCACCACCCCATATGGGGAAGAAATTTTTTCTTGTAAAGGCTTATTTTTCAAATCAAAGGATTAGGAAGAGTTACCGACGAACAGATTTCCATCTAAGTGTTATTATTGTAATAAACTTGTACTTTGTTATCTAGGTCCAATGGATATCAGTATTATCGGATAGAACACTGGGAACGTGAAGTAAATACCGAAATTGAATGGAAATAAAATAAAAAAAAGAAGAAGTTTGTCTAATTGCTAGACTTCATCCACACTTACGAAGTAACCACTTGATGTACTATGGGTTAATACTCTCTCATGGTTGTATGCATGCATGATTGCATCATCTTCTTCGAAAAATTGCTCTCGTATCCCACAAGGGAGACAAGTTACCTCATACATATGTGCTCTTAAAATACACCTTTTCAATATTATATACAAACTCCATGTATTTAAGTTCTATGGCCAGCCAAGAATTGGCTATTTATTAGAAAAAGAAATTTATGATGCATATAACTAGGTAGCAACCCGATCTAGTAATTGTCACAGACTGAGTCAATGTCTAACATAAGCCTTTCAACAGAACCTTATGTTTTTGAGGTTTAGACGAAATACAAGACTGTTTTCACGTCGTCCTCTAGTATTCCAAGCCAGCTGCTGTAAGTGATATTTTATATTTTCAGGATGATAATCTCTGTGGTCCGCCTACTGCTTGTACGACATTCTGCAGGACGTATATCATTTTTGTCACTATTTTCTACAATTTTTCTATGCCTATTTTTATGAAATTTTTGATATCATGTGCAATTTATACCCGGTATTTCAATGCAGTTCAGAAGATTATGACAATTTGCGTGTCTTCAAATAATAGGTCGGGAGGATGACCTCTTTCAAAATAGTTTTTGGAAATATTCGGAAGCAATGATAATATCATATTGGAAACTCCGTACGCTAATCCCAGTGGTGCCACGCCATACAAAGGGCCTTTGGTCAACTTGTACAAGTTTGTTGGCATTCCCTCCTTGTACACGGTAGTCATTGTCGAAATAACCTGTTGCGCCATACCTATTACTTCTCCATCGCTCGGATCTATAATAGGAGACCCGCTAGAACCCCCAATAGCAACGATATCTGTTTGAATTCCCCATGGCGAAGAACTCTCATCATGAGGCATTAACCCAGCAATATGTCCGAATTGAATAATTGGGTTCAAATGCATTCCAACCCCATCTTCATTCCTGTATAGTATCAACGACAATCTTCCACTAGGATAACCACACATTGCAATGTCGCGATAAAGTTCTAAGCGGCAGGGTTCCTTAATAGACAAGAAACTATCCGATGTACGATCCAGTTTTCCGAGCCCTATATCTAGATCTATTGAACCATTAAACCCAGCAACTTCCTTGACTGGTGGTAATCTGATCGACTCACTTATGCGATAAGTATCGAGATCTAATTTTTGTCCTCTTCTGAAAATGCGGAATGCTGAATAGATACCTTCGAAGCTGTTGTTTTTTTCCTTATACAGAGAGTTATAATTTAGGCATTGACTAAAAACGTGTGCAGAACTGACAATATACTTACCACCTAGGAAAAAACCTGTGCCAAAGGTGCTTATGACTTCTTTTGTATCCTTGTTGAGGAGACCTATTGCAACTGTTGAAGCTTTGACTCGATTCAACAAACCAGCTTTGAACATCAGCATAATATTGTTAGACAATTTAATAATCTTATAATCTCGAATGGTTGAAAATTCTTATAGCTTAAAGATAGTTTGGCCTCTGGCGAGTATTTTAATGGAGAAAATAAAATTATTATATAATTGAGGGCTTGGAGAAATTACCTGATCACTGTGATATAATTGATTGAAGGATACTAGAACGGACATTCCTTTGCTTATTCTAGTTAAAAGCTAGCGAGTATCTTCACGATTGAGATTTTCGTTGCCGTAAGCTGATAACGCTATACTCCAGTTTATCTAAAACGGGACTCATGTCCATCATATTTGCACATTTACTTTTGTAAGTTCCTTGAACCATAATAGGTTGCATGGTTAATTGCAAACATTGGGGTTGTATTGTAAAGAATTATACATGTACAGGTTGTGGCGCATCTATCTCTAAATTGTGTTTACAAGAGTCGCTAAATTGTAAATGTATTAATAAGGACTGTTATTGCAATGACGACGATTCTCTTTAACAATATCTATAACGCTTCAACTCGTATGTTATGTCCTACTATTACGACAAACATTAAACCAAATCTTATTCCAATCGAAGTACAGCTTCAGCCTTGTAATATACTCCAACCAATAGCATATAATGATTAGTGCGAGATCCCACTACTCCCGTTATGCTAGCCAAAATTAGGTTCAAAGGACTGCATATGAATTTAGGTTCGTGAAAGTTTGTGTAGTAGCTCAAGTCATCCATTTTAATTCCTGCATGCGACAATTTGAATGACATTAAGTAAACTCATTCATTCCCTTTTTCATATCCAAGCTTGATAGTAACAAAAACATCAATCTATAATTTTACAAATATTTGTAATTTCACAAGAAGAGAACTTACTTTACTAGCTCTTTATAAGTCTCCAAAGTTATAACATCAACGATTTATACAGTGGATTTTCAGAGTTGACGTCAAAAGTATTGACTACATACAAAAAATGCTTAAAAAACCTAGAAGAATCTGAAGATCATTTCACAATCAACGAATGGGCTAATCGTATTGCAGACACAGCAAAACAAATTTGTAATGATCCTGATTGTAAACGTATAAAGATTATCGAGACAGATCAAGGTAGAAGTAATATCGAATTTGTAGATAAAGAAGCAATCAACTGTGTTATTCAATCAATACAATAACATTTAACAGCAATGCCTGGCACCCAACAAGAGATCTTTAAAAGCCTGATAGAGAATTTGAAACCAAAAAGATGCACTATTAAATGTCAATCAGTTTGGTTCCTGCAACCCATGAGATAATTCATATTTCTTTTCTTGCGATCTAATTAAGTACAAGGAACTAATGGCTGCCGATCGCCAGAGCCGCGTTGGCGGAGTTCATAGCTATAATGTGTTTCAATCTACCGCAGTACCCAGTTACATTGCCTCGTCATATAATTACTAGACTCAGTAACATTTACTATAAAATCCTCTATCAATAATCTCTTGTGGGTGTATTAGGAAGGCGTTCTCGTGGAGCAGGGAAGCTATTTCTCTTGAACAATTTCAAGAATGGTCTTACAATTCTCATTGCAATTCACGATCCGATTAATACATGCTTCTAATTTAATTGCGAACATTAACTTGAACTTGAACTTTAGCCCTTGTTACGCTGCTATCCAAGATTTTCAAGACATTGGAGAAGCAGATCCTTCCGATCTTTTTTTAGAATCGATTTTGTAAACTTATCTATTGTGTGGATACGTACACGTTGAAATTCAGAGGGAATAAACCCCCCGTAGGCATAAAGTAAAATAATAACATAGTTTTCAGCTAATAAACAGACTTCTTCTTCTGCTGCACAATTACTTTCTTCAATGGTATCCCTATACAGTAGGAGAGGTTTACGAGAATGCTGAAAAATCATGTTCGCTTTTTTTAGTTTAGATCTGAACTTATGAATCAGCCATTCTTCAAAAGGCTGTGCTTTACCGCTATCACAGAGTACGTGCAATCACTATTATGGTATTATGAGTATATAAATGAGTGTATCAATAATCAAATACATACTAGGTTCCAATTATACAGTAAAATAATCTATTTAAGGCTGTTAACAGCTTCTTCTTTTTCCTAACAGATTACTTATTCTATTTATATATATAGCTTAATTAAAGTAATTAATATGGTCAATTACATCCGATGGGTATGTCTGATCGAAATGTAGTTCATTATTCAAGCCTACTTTGAATTATAAGGAGAATCTCACCGAAAAAATGATGCTGTAATTAGAAACCTAAAGACAGAACGTAGGAAATGGGATCGGCCTATCCTTCTTTAGGACAAGTTTCTTGATCTTTCAAGATTTTTCAGAGATTTGTTGTTAGATATCTTGGGAATCGAAATATTAGCTTTCCATTATTTATTATCATATGACATCTACTATGAATAATATCTTCAAATAGGCTATTCGGAGCTATGGTTGCGCGTCTGATACGGATAATAATAATAGCTTGACACCGGATTGGGTTTTTCTTCTTTCCTTTTGAATCTGAAAAGACTACGTATTTGCATCTTCATACATATACTAGCGCTTCAATGACATATACGTTTGTTGGTAAGTAGTTGTTACTCTACACAGACTACGATTATGATGGTAGGTAGCGTAATAACAGATCCTCCTACAATCAGCAATTTTCCTTATTTTCTTACCTTTATCGCTCAATTTTCATCCTCCATTGAAGCCTAAAAGCCTGTTGCAGTGTATGAACATAACCGCTCATAAATGAATCAATTGGCTGAGTGTGAAACAAAATATGCTGTTTGAAGGAAAGACCAAGGTCATCGATCAATGCGTCTTGAAAATCAGTTTTGGAGTGATTTGATGGGGGCTGATGATTTTTATTACTTTTTCCTCAATCATCAAATATAAGCATGATATTGATTACTTTGATGTTTAGATTCAGTAAACATAAACTTATTTATGAATAAATTACAATTCTAGCGGCGTTTTAAAGCCTTTAATGGAGGGTAGGTGTATATATATGTTATGTTAGCAAGCAAATTAGTATGTAGAACGTGTAGTCGACCTTCCGATGTAATCACAGACGCAGAGTCTGGCGAAATAATCTGTACCAATTGCGGCATGGTTAATTCTAATGACAAGGCATTTCAAATGAATACTGCGGAGTGGCGTGCTTTTGATCATAAACAAATGAGAGATAGAAGTAGAGTAGGAATGCCTATGACACTAACACGTCATGATAAAGGTCTTTCCACAGTAATTGGTAGACCAAATAAAGATGCTAGTGGAAAAGAGCTTGACGATTCAATGCGATCTATGATGCAAAGATTAAGGACTTGGGATCATAGAATTCAAGTAAGTTCACCAACAGACAGGAATCTTGCAAGGGCATTTCAGAGACTTGAAATGTTAAGAGGAAAGTTGGGACTACCGGATAATGTAATAGAAAAGGCAGCTTATGTCTATAGAAAGGTACAGCAACTAGGAATGGTTAAAGGAAGAACAATCGCAGCTACATTATCTGCGTCTATTTATGTTGCCTCTAGAGAGGCTGGCGTTCCTAGAACATTAGCAGAGATAGCATCTCTTAGTAATATATCATACAAGGAACTCTCCAGGGTGTATAGATTGATAGTCTTAAACCTAGATTTGAAGGTTCCAATGGTAGATCCAGTAAAGTGTATTGCAAAGATTGCAAATAAAATAGAGGTAAGCGAGAAAACAAAAAGACACGCTATAAGCTATATGCACAATGTAATAGCAACAGGGATAGCAGCAGGAAAAGATCCCATGGGAATAGCAGGAGCCGTTCTTTACTTGTCGTGCTTACAAAGCAATGAGCATAGAACTCAGTTAGATGTTGCGGCTGCCTCTGGAGTAACAGAAGTAACTCTAAGAAATAGATGTAAAGAACTCAATACAAAGCTACCTCAGCTTAATTAGAACAAATAAAGGTAGAATCCATCTTATAGGTGGGCGGCAAAAGCACTTAACTACGGGTAGTATGAGACTAGAAAATAGATGGATATCATAATTCTAATTGCATTGAGCAAGCAAGTAATACACTCCTCATTGACTCTCTGCAGACAATGAATCAATTAAGCAAACTTTTTCTAACATAGAATCATCACAGTAGAACTAAAATAGCCAGGGATCAGGTTTAAACTTTAATCTTAATCAAGTCCCCATCTACTTTGGTCTCATAAGTCTGTTGATCATAGGTCTTAATATGAGACATAAGTTGTCCAGCATATTCCATAAATTTCTGCCATTTTTGTGGTAGTGGTTCCATTTCTTGAGAAGGGGTTAGATTAGGTTCCCTTACTTTTCTACCAGTAGTAACGTCGAAGCTTGCTCCATGAAATGGACATGTCACGATTCGCTCATTGGAGATATTACCCATCGAAAGCAGAGCACTCATATGTCCACATCTATCATCGATTGCATAGAATTTGCCTCCTATATTAGAGATTACAATTTCCTTTCCCTTTACTTCCACATGCTTCATCTTGCCCTGAGGTATCTCGTCAATACTTCCAACAACAATCATGTCATTACTATCTGACATACTAAGGGAGGTATGAAGCCATTTATATAAAGTTGCCCACCGTTAGAGTGTATGATCTAAACAACAAGAGTGTGCCATCTAATATAGTATTTAAATTTGAGCTCAGATAGACCCTCTAGGTTACACTGCCTCGAACATTCCAGAATCTAATACCTTTTATGCTGACCTTTACTTAATAGCCAATTGTCTGCCGCTACACCAAGGCACACTCCTCCAATTACCCAGACAGGCACACTTACCATTATAACTAAAGACAACAGACTTTGTTCTCCGAATCCTAAACCAGGCGGGCTCCCATGTACAACAAATGCTAAAACAAAAAAAATACCTCCACTTACTACAAGTTTAACCCCAATACTAACTTGCTTTTTAATCGCATAACTCTCAAAAGTCATTTCTTACCTTCTCCTAACTAGAAACAGTTCAAATGTTAAGCCTAGACTCGTTGTAACTACAGTATGTCCGTCGAATACCTAATGCTTAACCTTTTCATGATTACTTTTAACCTTGACTCTATCTACACACATTAATCTCGCTTTCATAGCGTTTAATATAGAGCGTCTTTTTATATTAAGCTTCTAATGGTTATGCCTCGTCGGTTACAATATCACGAATTTAATTGAAGAAGAATAGTCCCAATTACCTATTTAGAAATAATACACAACAACATGGCATGTCAGGTAAGATAAACTAGACCGGCAGGTAGGCGGCCTAAAAACTCTAATATTTCTACCATCATACCTTTTTTGTTACTGATCCAGATCCAAGCATAACAAAGTTTAAGTGTAAAAGTGAATAGGTATCGCTGCTAATGTTAGCAATAAATTAGCTAAACCCCATAATTCCATTGTGATATTACAATACCAAATTAGGTTAGCAGTCAATATATTTTGATAGCGACGTTACTATTGCGGATTTTGAATTGCTTTAAACGCTTCTATTTCATATTTTAGTGAGTCAGTTAAAAGATCAGTTGATGTTTCATTTAACACAGTATTCCCTGTCTTGATAAAGTCGCCGAACTGTTTATAACTGTCTTGTTCTGATTCCAAGCTTTTTATATATAGTGAAACACCATTTTTGAATTTTTCTGGTATTTGAAGATTATTAGTTTCATCAATCAGATTATTTATTTGTGCTATAGTGTCGTTTGTTATCATCATAATCGTGGTATTGCTGTATTGATTATTTTCCCATTTTCCAATTTCTTGCTGATATGAATTAGTCAAGGCGCCAGACTTATTTGTCAATTCTATAAAGTTGCTTAGAAATTCCTCATCAGCGATATCTTCTAATTGAGCAGTAACGTCTTCGACTTCCGAAAGAATTATGTACAAAAGTGAAATAGTTATGGACACGATCATCGTCCAATTCCTAATTTGATTTTTATAGGAAATACAAGACTTAACCTGTGATAAATAATACGTCATTGTTGTGACAAAAATTAATAATGATTCTGTAGTTAAATTTGTTGTACCTGAGTGTGGTCTTGAAGAAGATGGAGATCCACAAGTTTCCTAAGTGATCGCTTTGCGGAACTCACTAATATTAGCGCAACAATATCTCTTTCTAGGGAAATTTAGAAATGACTCCTGAACCTCAGGTTGTGATTGGGTGGTTCATATCTATATAAGGAAGAATTATTTTTTGCAATATTTATACTAACGCACTGTGATTTATAAAATATTGCATGACGAAATGCGCTTGTTCAAGCCCTTTATTTTGTAATTCATTATCCTCTTAACTGCCTAAAATTACCCCGAATAAAGATATATCTTATATAAATGTTAAAGCATTAATAATATCAGAAATGACTTATCCTAAGGGCACAACAAGACCAAGTAATGTATCTGGCACTAGTGACACGACTAGCTCTACAGAATTGGCTGAATCGGCACCAGAAGCAGAGGTAGCAGAAGTAGCAGAAGTAGCAGAAGCTGAAACAACGACGACAACTACAACGTCAACCGTGGATCCAAATGTTCAACAAAAAATAGATTCAATAAAGAATGTCGCAAGTACAATAAGGGATATATCGGCAAGTATTAGGGATACTGTGCGAGCTCTACGAGAAAGCGGAGCGATTGATGAGTTGATTGCAGCGGTCCATGAAGCGACTATTACAATGAGAGATACCACAATAGAGATAAGTAAAATATCTAGGGATCTCAAGGAAAGGGGAATGATCAAGGATACTGCGAAGACATTAGACGAAACCGTTGCAGACAGCAAATGAAGGCAGCAGAATCATTCAAACAAACGGTGGAAGATATGAAGGAAGCGGCTCCTCAGACGGCTGAAGTAATAAAGAAAGCTAGAGAGCGTGTAAAAACTAAAAAAGACAATAGATAAAATTTGCTAAGCTAGATTTGACAATAGCTAAATTCTAGCGAAGAATTTTTTTTATTGATCTTTACGACTAATGTGTTTCACTCTGTGGAGTGCATTTATAGTGCACTTCATAAAGGTGTAAGTTTCTCTCCTATTCGAACAGGGTGATTTATCTTGAGCTCTCGTATTCGTGTTCACTTCCCCGTATCATAAGATTTTTTACCTTAATTCCCATGTAGTCTTATTAGTAGACATGTACATGAGCGAGAAAATGGATATACCAGAGAAGGAAAGGGCGATAGTACTTCAAGGTGGGGGATCTCTTGGCGCCTATGAGGCTGGAGCTTACAGGGCTCTATATGAATCTCTCTCTAATGAAGGGAGAAAAGGAAGATCTACATTTGATATAGTTGCAGGCACTTCAATCGGTGCTATCAATGCTGCTGTTCTTGTGAGTTATGTCACAGAAAATCAGACTTATGATGGGTCAGCTGAGAAGCTTGTTGATTTCTGGAATTACCTCTCCAAAGAATCGATGGTGGATACTAATCCTTTTTTTAAACCTTGGTGGGATTATTGGCATGCAATAAATGGCGGGATAGCCTCAGGAGAAGCAGCAAGAAGGTACTTTTCAGCCAAAGAGTTTGCGATATTTGGAGTACCAAACGTCTTTTTATCCTCATCGACCTACCGGTGACAGTAAATTTTACGATTCAGACAACACTTGGTTTTGTTATAGCAACGAACCTCTAAGACGGAGTCTAGAACGATTTGCAAAATTTCCAATAGCTACTACTAAGGAAGACAATCAGCCAAGACTCTTACTGGTGGCAGTCGACGTAGCAGATGGTATACCCGTTACATTCGATAGTTATCCTAAAAAGGACGGAACACGAAAAACAGAATACGGCAGATTCCTCAGTAACTACGATGGGGAAATTGGATTTGGACATGTTGTCCACTATGACTAGGGGATCACATCTGATCAAGTCATGGCAAGCGGATCATATCCAGTCAATTTTGATTTTGCTAAAATAGAAGTTGAAAGCTATCCTCTGAACCGACTAGTAGTCGACTGGCTGACGCGAAGACTCCTAGTCCTGTGAACGCTGACGGTTACAGGAAAGGTATGCGTTATTTCTGGGACGGAGGACTTATGACTAATACTCCATTAATGCAGCTAGTTCTAATGCATAGACATTATTGGTGGAAGGTAAGAGGATTAAAAGATAAGGTTCCTCGATTAGGCATCTGCGTAATTAATTTACATCCTAGAAAACAGACAGAGATTCCATCTGATAAGGACGGTGTTATCAATAGAAATAGTGATATAACTTTTTCAGATAGGACGCAGCAAGAGGAGACCATGCTCCTGCTAGTATCTGATTATATTGATTTGATAAGGGAGCTATTAAAGGCTGCAACGGAAAAAGGAGTGGACAAGAACTTTATCGCCAATCTCTTGAACAGGAAAACAAATTTCCATGGTCAGTTCTTGAAGCCAAGACGATACCAAGACATACTTGAAGGACGGTTTCAGATCGATGAAATAATACGCGTAGACAGGGAAAACGATTTTGACACTATTTCTAACAAGATATTTGATTTTTCTTCCGAAACTATAAACCTATTGCTTGAACGAGGATACAATGACGCAATCAATGGATTTGAAGAGTATATGCGAAATCAGCCCAGCAAAACAGCTGATAACAAGTAAAAGGTATTTCCAATAAGAATGCATTTGAGGCCTTTGAGAACAAAATTTGATATGTTGACTAGGTGTAGGATGGCATTGCCAATCGAATGACCTCTGTATGAGAAACGAATTTGGCAGACTGTGATGAGCAGACAACATTCACACTTTAGATTTAATACCATAACTCATCTCAAATCCAATTTGGAATTATTGTTGTCTAGAGCTATAGTGAAAATACATTTCTAAAAGAACTACTCAGATATCTTTCTTATTCGTATTCAATTCCTCTTTGGTACTCATCTCTACTTCTTTTGAGAGGGACCAGCTTAGTAATATTCTTAAAACTACTATCAATGCGAACCCTGCAGTTTCCTCTAGCGTCGGATCTAGAATAGTCTGGAGTAAATCAGCGGCAATCAAGAAATCTAGTGCGATGAGAAGGCCCCTTAACATTCTTGCGACAATTTTATGAACATATACCTGTCGCTGCTCCTTCCTTATTCTAGAGAGAAGCAACTTGACCAAATTGGCCAATGTAATAATAACTATCGCAGTTACAAGAACTCCAACAATTATTTCTATGATGATAACTATGTATTCGACGAATAAGTGAAAAATTTCAGGGCTTACCACCAAGCTCTAGGACTTACTTTATAGTGTGTATACTTATACTTTTGTTAAATCCGGCTTTTGATATCATAACTCGGAGTAGATCACTATACATGATATCCCTATACAGGATGGGATTTGCACCTATGCCTAATTCGATCAAGTTTCAGCCATTGTAAACAGGATGGGATGTCAGTGGATTCAATCTACTTCTTACCTAGGTTATTGACTGAGGCAGAGTTAAAACACAAGCCATAAGTAATCCGATGACGTTATCTTGTATACAGGTGAGCAATGTGTATGTCTTGGACTGATATGTACAACCAGTATGTAAAAAGTTATGAAAGCATGAATGAATTCTATAATGACTATGTCAATAAAATGAAAAAGCTTAATGAGTTATTCGAAGATGCGTCACGAAACATTAGTAAAATGAATGACCTGTATCGGGATCTGGTTAAAGTCAATGAAAATATGTACAATCTATATACTCAGTACCTCAATCATTTCCAGAAATTGAATCAACAGTGGATGGAGTCAGTGTGGGGTCCTTTTTTAGCAAAAGTACAAGTACAAGGGAAGGAAGAGATAAAGGCCACAGCGGAAGAAAAGAAGGAATAAGATTTCGCAGAGAAGGACAAAAACTAGAACGAAACTCGAGGAAAGCAAATATTGAATCTGCATACAAGATGAACTGATAAACAGATTCTTCACTTACCTAGTACCACTAATCAACAGAGCACCAATGTTTGGTCTTTTTTCTCAAATGCAGGCTGAGGAACAAGAATGTACATAATAAATACTTAGACCTTCCTGGCATGCTGATATGAGGAATTAAACTTTAACACAAGTTGGTTGTTGTAGATAACTGGATGTAGCCCAGATATATTATTAGTAGCTAACAACTAAGGAGCATACACGTGCATCATTGTTCTGTAACGGCCCATTTAACCTCTAATAGCTCCCAATGTTAGCCCTCTCACCATATTTTTCTGAAAACTCAACATTAACACAAGCACAGGGATTATAGCAATCGTTATTCCCGCACTTAGATATCCCCAATCAATCCTATATAATGAAATAAATTGGTAAAGTGCAACCTGAAATACCGTCGAATCAGGATGATTTGCAAGCACCACAGCTAAAATGAATTCGTTCCATGCAAATCTAAAGGAAAGAACGGCTGCGATAGCAAATCCTGGCATCGATAGAGGGATGGTAATTCTACGCAATACACCTAACCTTGAGCATCCGTCTAGAAGAGCGCTCTCCTCAAGATCCTTGGGTATAGTTTCAAAATAGCTCTTTAGCAACAATATGTTCAGAGGAATAATGAGTATTTGAAACGTTAACATCAATGCGAATAAGGAATTTAACAAGCCTAAATCTGCCAACATTATGTAAAGAGGTACTATGTTAATAACAACAGGGATCATAAAAAGCCCTAAAATAATACTTATGATCAAGTTTTTACCCTTGAATTCAAATCGTGCAAATGAGTAACCCCCTAGTGCGCTAACTGTCACGCTTAAGAGCGTACTTCCGATGCTTACGATAAAGCTATTTGATAGACTCTGAACTAGAGTGGGATCAGTCAGAACAAAAACAAAATTCTCTAGAGTAGGGTCTTCTGGAATTAACTTAGGGGGAAAACTCATTGCTTCTTGATTTTGCTTCAATGACGTTGAAAATATCCAAACTATTGGAGTAAAAGTAATAAAAAGAAAAATAGCTATTAGGCCATAAAGCATCAATCTCTCACCTAAAGTTGACCTTGTGCTTTCGTGATTGATTTTGTCAGCTGACCTGAAATAGCGAGTAAATTCATGATTTCCGTTTTTGCTTTCGTCTTGTTTCATTTCAGGATTCTCAGTATTTTATCTCCTTAGAAATTTTACATAAATGATCGCTACTGTTAAATTGATCAAGATCAGGATTATACCTGCAGCAGCACCTTTAGATAGTAATCCAAACTCAAACGCCTGTCTGTACATATATAGCGACGCAGTGGTGATCGAAAATAAAGGTCCTCCGCCAGTCATGATCAATTGTATGTCAAAGAGGTTTACCGACCACATAGTGATCAGAATAAGATTAATTATCATAAACGGTTTCAATAATGGTAGCGTAATGTGAAAAAGAGAGCGCATTTTAGACGCTCCGTCTATTCGGGCTGCCTCATATAAGGAAGGATTTATGGATAGTAATCCTGCAGTTAGAAACAACAAGGTAAATGGGGTACCGTACCACATATTTGCGATTACAAGTGACCATACCACTATATTGGGATCAGAAAGCCATCCAACTGATTCAACACCCATTTGGTTCAGAATGTAATTCAGTATACCAAAATTATCGTCAAGTATGAATTTGAAAGAGAATGCAGCTATAACTGCGGATATTGTCCATGGTATGATCAGGATTGCTCTATATACACCTGAACCACGAATCTGTTGATTCAAGACAATCGCCATCAACATCCCCACACCAAACTGCAAAACCACAGACCCTCCGACAAACATCAAAGTTACTTTCAGTGACGTATAGAAATTTGGATCTTTAAAAAGGGTAACGAAGTTTTCAGGCCCTACGTATTCCCAGTCCCTGAGAAGTGTAGTAAGACTTACATCATGTAATGCGATGTAAATATTCCAGGATAATGGAAAAACAAGAAATACAAGAAGTATTGCAAATGAAGGTGCGAGAAAGAGATATGGCTGTAACTTAGATATTTGAGCCATATTTGACATTCAAATAAATACTGGTTTTCTGTTGCTACACCATTATCTGTACCCTTCTCTTGAGATGGCCAAGATTTGGTGATTATTATAAACAGCTTGAAAGGATATGCCTTTTACCACCCAAGAACTTCAGCTGATTTGATGGCGCTTTCCTGCAATGCCTGACTTGGATCCTTGCCGCCAAAGTAAACCCCATCTATTGCTTCGCGAATATTATCGGCTATTTGTGGATATTCTGGAATGTTTGGTCTGCTATGGCCAATTGGGATCATGGAAATCATATCTGAGTAGTATGGTATTGTAGCATTAAGGCTTTGAGAATAGGGTCCTTCAGCAATGGGCTTTTGGGTAGGTAGGTAGCCTTCTTTTTCGAGCATAGGCGCAAGGATTTCGGGATCCACCAATAATGTAAGTAATTCCCAAGAGAGTTGCTTATTCTGAGACGTTTCAGGAATGCTTAGAATCCATCCACCCATCATGGTGGCAGATTTATTTCCCTCGTTTGGAACCGGAAACATTGGTATCATACCCACACTCTGGTTGAGACCCGCCCATTGCCCACGAGGGAAAGTGCCCAGTAACCACGAACCTTCTAACATCATAGCAAACTTCTTATCAGCAAACTCTTGGCCCCAAAAATGATTGACTTGCGGCTTGATACCTGCATCTACCTGTCTCTTGATGAACTCTAATGACTGTACTCCCTCAGGTACCTGTTGTAGGATGGAAACCAGTAGGTTCCCTGAGTAGGGTGTCCACTCCTTTGCTCTAATATATCGCCCCCTAACATCCATAGGTAGGGGTACCACATGTCCGGCGAGTGACTTGCACCAACTAGATGCGCTCCCTGAATTCCCTGTTGACCCAGGGCATCATTAAGTTTCTTTGCAGCTGATAGATATCCGTCCCATGTTTCAAGAGTGCCTGGATCCACACCAGCATCTTTCAAAAGATCCTTCCAGTACCACAATGCTCGTACATCAGTCCATGCCCATATTCCATAGATCTTGTCCTCATACTTTCCTCCTTCCCAGTTGACAGGGTACCAGTCACCCTCTCTTCCCCAAGAAGTCGCATTCTGTGTGAGATTGGTCAAAAAACCTCCTTCAGCAAATTCCCCCAACCATATTTGGTCTACTGAAATTAGGTCGATCGGTGTTCTTCCAGCCATCGAAGTGAGAATCTGTGTGCGTGTTGCATCGTAGGGCAGGACCCTGTAATCTATCTTGATATCCATATCGGGATGATTTTCATTAAGTTTCTTTGTAGCATTATCAAACAAAACGTCCCACCTCTCCTTCGGTTCAGCCACAATGGCAGTTAGAGTGACTTTTTCCTTTTGAGCATCCAAGGAATTAACCAATCCTGTAAAAATTACGCTAATTAAGAAGGCCGAACTAAGTATAAACACCATTTTCTTATTTATGTATAAAATATTCATTAGAAACAACAAAGACGCGGCATCTTTTTAAATGTTTTTGTCAAAGGAATGATCGTTCGGATTATATTTCATTCTATGATTTACATCGCAGGCTTATTTGCCCTGATCCTTGTTTATTCAAAGATTATTATATGATAATAGGTACAAAGACTGAGTGGCTGGATCTAGATTGGATTGGCGAAAATAGGCACCATTGATTGGCTAGAACCTATTGCATTCACACAAAATAAATTGCAGAGACCAAAGCCACTTGAGTGAGCCCATACATGCAATTCTTTTTACCTACGTGAAGCTCCTTTGTTCGAGTCTAGAATTTCAATGATAGCCCTTTAATCAATACTAATAAGTATGATACTTAATCTGTACCGTCCTGGAAAGGGCGAACACGTATATCCATGTCCACTCGCGTAAGGATTGAAAATTTAACCAAGAATTACGGAAATGTTAATGCTCTTGCTAACTTTTCGTTAGAAGTTGATCCTGGTGAATTTATGGTTCTGCTTGGCCCTTCTGGGTGTGGAAAGACTACCGCAGTTAGATGCATAGCAGGCCTTAGCGATCCAAGCAGCGGGACCATACATATAGGAGACCAGTTAGTCAACGGTTTACCTCCAAGAGACAGAGATATTGCTATGGTGTTTCAAAACTATGCTCTCTACCCCCATATGTCAGTATATGATAATATAGCATTTCCCTTGAAGATGAGAAAGGAATCTAAAGGAAATATAAAGGAAAAAGTAGAAAAGATTTCCAAACTCCTAGAAATCTCACAATTTATCGATCGAAAGCCGAAGGAGCTTAGCGGAGGACAGATGCAGAGAGTTGCGTTGGGAAGGGCATTAGTTCGCGAACCCAAGGTTTTCCTAATGGACGAACCTCTCAGCAACCTTGATGCAAAAATGCGTGTATACATGAGAACAGAAATAAAAAAACTGCAAAGAAAAGTGGGGATCACCACTATTTACATAACACACGATCAGATCGAGGCAATGAGTATGGCCGATAGAATTGTCATCATGGATCATGGGTTAATTCAGCAAGTGGGCACACCCCAAGAGGTGTACTCTAAACCATCAAATACTTTTGTGGCAGGATTTATAGGTAGTCCCCCAATGAATTTACTCGAATGTGAAGTCAGCCGTAGCGATGCTCATTTGCTTTTTGAAATTTCAGGTAGTTTGGTTAGATCAGAATCCGGTGCCTTACGAAATGTTTTCGATCGATTGTACAGAAAGGAAGAGTCATCTACGAAAGTAACTCTTGGAATCAGACCACGCGATATCTATATTGGTAGCGACCGGCTACATTCAGATCTAACCATGGAGTGTATTTTGTCTTTTGTCGAAATGTTAGGTGACGATACAGTTTTGGAAGTGAATATAGGTAAAAATAGTATGAAAGTACTTACCAATAGTATGACGACTGAAACACACCAAAATTTGTCAGTTGGCCAACGTGTTTTAATAGGAATATCACATGAGAAACTACATTTCTTTAACTCTCAAACTGGTGTTAGGAAGGAGGGAAAATTAAACAATAACATACCATAAATGAACTTTACTGCAGTTTATATCAAACCATGTAGTCTCAATATCAATTGATGACCCATTTTAGTATCGGTTAAATTAATCAACAACTTTCGTTTACCCAGGGACCAAAATCCTAAATCCTAAAATTCACAATCTATTTTTAGATTGTGATTGTAGCATGTTCTACAGCAACGGTCAAACGGATAATTAAAAAAGGTCATTATATGAAGTTAGTATATAAATAGATAGGATAATAGAAAATATGGTCGATTAGCGTTGGAAGAGAATAATCATTCCCATTGGCGTAATAGCGTAGTGAAAATAAAAATTAACCAACAGAATATGATTGAAGGTGATCTAATGCTTCCCGCCTCTGGTACCACTATGAAAGGTATTGTTATTTTTGCTCATGGAAGTGGTAGCAGTAGGCATAGTCCAAGAAGCAAGTATGTTGCACAAGTGCTGAATAATGTTGGTTTCGCTACACTCGTGGTTGACCTACTTACTCTAGAGGAAGAAACTGTGGATAACCTTACAAAGGAACATAGATTCAATATTGTATTACTAGCTCAAAGATTAATTTCTTGTACAGACTGGACTTTACAGAATCCCGAATTGAAAAATTTGAAGATTGGATATTTTGGTGCTAGTACAGGAGCTGCAGCTGCATTAGTGGCGGCTGCGGCTCGTCCAAATGCAATCAGTGCAATCGTATCACGCGGAGGTAGACCTGACTTAGCTGGTAAAGAGGTATTAGATCAAATTGAAGCTCCTACGTTGTTAATAGTAGGCGAAAATGATAAGACAGTAATTGAACTTAATCAAAATGCGTTAAAGCTGCTTACACGAATCGAAAAAAGGAAGAAAATTATCTTAATCCCCAACGCAACACACTTATTTGAAGAGGATGGTGCCCTCGAAGAAGTTGCTAGACGAGCTAGTGGCTGGTTTGAATGTTTCTTTCTAGAACAATGAGATTGTTGGACCATTATAACCTACACCTCTCAATCTTGATAGACCCCAATGAGCGGAAGGGTTAGAGATGAATTTGAAAGAATTGATGAAGCCTACATGGCATACGTGCATTGTTGTTGTTACTAACACCTAAAATCTGCACTTTGACCGATTATTGGAAGTAAAGTGCGTTAATTCGAAAGATCTCAGTTATTTTTGAAGACTCTACTCTTTGTCCCAGTTGTACCTACCAATCAGATATTTTTTATTATTAGTTGGATAGATTACCAGGTATCTACGAATTATCTGTGAAGCTGCATGAGTCAATTGACTACTTGGCCTGTGCCTGTTTGTATCACAACTTGAATTTGAAGCTATATCAATATGGAAATACATTACAATACTGAACAACACAGATTAAGTCATTGTTCAGAATGCTTTATCCTCTTAGGAAATTCAGATAATGTACTTGAATTGCATCTCAAACAAGCTAACTCTTCTGCTTCAGCAAGATAGGATACATAGTAACATTTGGAACATTGCATACGCCTCAAAGTGCTACCTAGCTCGAATGAACGACCATCCTTCATCTTTATGACACGCTGGTGGAGGAAATTACCAACCACAATATCTACTAATTGAGAAATCTGATCAATATCATCATTTCTATATCTTAGATATGTTTTGGTTATTTCTGATGGAAGCATTCTCAGTTCAAATTCTAGTCTTCCTTTATTTGACTGCCTAAAGAGATGATCTCGCAAATACCAATCTAACTCCCTAATTTTCAAGTCTGTCATCCCAAATCCAAATAATGTTAGAGTATACAGGTGTAAAATACTTATGTTACCTTGGTGGCTAATTCTGATGAGCAAGGATTAATTTCCGAATACCAACCATTATTCATTGCTTCTGATCAATGGAATTGTTGTCATCAATGTTATTGTTATTGTAATACTAAGTATGTAAATTAACTAATTGCTCTCTGGTTAATATGACTGGCAATACTGTCCCAGGTCGTGCCTTATATCCAGGAACTCCTACTCCCACGGCGATCATCGGTCCTCTTATTAGCCGCATGTGGAGCAAAGAATTCGGTCGTCGCATCATCGAAGAATGTTGTTCCAGATGCCCCTATAGAGTGTGCATAGCTTGACAAGTATATTTTACCTGTAATGATCCCTGCTTCAAGCTGAGCAACCCGATATCCTCTGTTACCAAGTTCATCGAGCACCTTATGAAGATCCGCCATCAAGAATATCACTGCACTTGCATCACTAAAAAGAGACTGGCCTAGACAAAGATAACCGGAGATCTGCCTTGATGCATTTCTTTTTAACAAATCGAACGCTTTGAGTTTGCGATTAAAGAAATATGCCCCAGGTTCTAGACCAACCACACTATTAGAGATAAGATAAGCGTCGATTACCGATGACATAGCTTGTTCATTTGCGAAGACATCCATTGGCACTCCCCGTGTGGAGCTGTCAAGTATAGAGAAAAGTGTGGAAATTGAAATAGACGAACGCTTATCAAACCTTCGAGTTGATCCTCGTCTCAATATTACTTCGCCGATAGTCATCCTTGTAGGTGTACCTGTGACATCTGACATCTCTTTTCGGTCCAAAATGGGTTCAGTGTTGTTTTCCAATTCAATGTTTTGATGTCGTTGTTCTAAATGTTGCTTGGAAATTGAGCTCGTATTGTGATTAGTTTGGATTTGCTGGCCAGATAGAGGTATTATTTGTTTGAATGTCGATCCAAGATTCGACATCTCCTCTATCTAAAAGTTTTGAATTTTGGTGCACTTTCCAAATATCAGGATAATCTATCTCTTCTCCTTGTGACACCGATACAATCTTTGGAATGGGTAGATCACCAATTTCTTTTTGGATATTGCTATCTGTCTTGGAGTCAGATTTTGGGCAATAGCCTATCCCAATCGACGCAATTACTATCGAAGCTTCTTTTAGAGCCTCCAAGCGCAATAGTCTATCAACTATATCGTCGACATACCCCATAATCAATTTGGTAGGAAGCTTCATCGATGCAGTAGTTGCCAAGAGATTAGCAACAATCACACCACAGTCCCAGAACCAATGACGATAAGATCTTGCCTGATATTTCCATGAATTTCTCCATGCCAAAGAAGAAAATATTATGGAAAGAGGCGACGTAAAGATTGTGTCATATTCTCTTTTTGCTAACGCGGTGGAAGCCAATGCATGTCTGTAATCTCCGCTTCTTAGCTGAGTTAAGCTGAAATCGGCTGGACCAAAATGATACACTCCAGCAGTTAGATCTGGAGTTATGTCACCACAAACGACGTATAATTCTATAGGATAGAGGGCCCCTGTAGCAGAGGCAGCACGCATGAAATAGGTGCCGTAACTATATCTCATCACCCTTGTTATGCCAGCAGCAAAAAATAGGATCTCAGATATATCCGTGGCAGAAACAGATTCCTTGGCTTTTATTGTATTATAATCTGCAGGTTGCTTGACATCTGAGATTGAAGTGATCGAATCTAAATTTGGGATAGGGAAATTATTCGTAAGAGGGTAACGTGGTTGTTCAAGATATGTTTTAAAAGGCATCGGACGGTTATCGTAGTCTAAATAATGTCTAGAGGTCATTATGCTGACTTCTGAATGTTTAGTTGCTTCATGATAATCTAACGCGTGTTGAATCTCCTTATTGTTCATTGATTTGTAATGATTGAAGACTGATATAATTTTTACAAATGGATAGGACTCGAATAGTGGATACATATGATGATGGTCTTGAAAATTGCGTCATAGCTAGCTATAATATCTAATTCTATTCAAGAAATCAGCTACACCTTGATAGACGCTTTTCAAAACAGACAGAATCTACCTAGGTTCTACGGACTAGCAAAGTGAACTTGTGCAGGATTTTGGATTAGACTGTTCTACACAATTCGCATGAATTTTGCCAAAAACATGGAAAGTCTTAAAATGATATGCATTTACGAAAAAAGCTATTGTCCCCTTATCAACTTCGATAAAAATATCTTTATACTCCTCAGGAATATTGTATTATTGAATGTCAAACCCAAACGACAAGTATGTCGGTCAAGACAGTAAAAGTACTAACGATGAGATACGAGCGAACAAATGCAGCCAATATTAGCTACAGTAGCAAGGATAAAAATGAGGAACGAGCTCAATCAGTTGACCCATCAGGGAAGTCTTCTTTTACAGATAGAATCATGAACAAGGTTAGCCCCGGTTCTAGGCGAGAGACAAGTGAATATTCTGAATCTGAGAGAATTTCCAATAATGTCACAAAAATAATCATAAGTTTATTCCTGCTCGTCGGCTTTATTGTGTTAGTCACTGCGATTTTTGTTGCAGCCCTAGGCAACGATGACGCTCAACAAGCACAGATTCTCGGAAACGTGTTTGTAGCAGCAATTGTCGGTGGATTTACGATAGTTGGAACTATCATATACCAGGTTCGTGGGAGATGATAACATAATGTCGTGAACTGATCATGCAAGAATTTGCTAAAAATCCACCTTTTATTTTGCTGATAGTGCTAGCATGATCAACGTTTAGACTTTTTTAGTTTTTGCATTCTCATCATCAACTTCTTTCTTCTCTTCAAGAATATTCATGGTTTGAACTAGTATTCATCTGGCGTAATATTACTTATTTTGATATTCATTCAGCCACAGCTACTTCACAATTACCCATTAATCAGAGCTAATATCAAAGATGTCTCCACTAAATTAGGTTTATGACCTATGCAAATTCGAGGATTTGATAACAGAAAATTTTTCTTAATCCCAAGCTTGCCACCATTAAACCCCTCAAGGCTTATTCTTGCTAGGTGATTCATCGTCAAGGAAAAAATCCGAGTCCTGATCAGTAACTTCTCTGATCGTATTGGAATCAGAACGATGAGAAGCAGGAGTGATTTTAGCGTTAGATTTTTTTTCTTCTTTCTTCCTCTTGTTTCTACGTCTGATCAAAAACAATACAACTATAATTACAATGATGATAATGATCACAATTGGAAAGATACCCGAAAATCCATTCGCAAAAGTGAATGCGTCGCTAGTACTGTCATTGTTATTGGACGCCGACACCTGTCCTTCATATACAACTGTATCATTTAATAGCAATTCATGAACCATTCTAAGATTATCACTATAAGTAACGTTTAGGCTCACAGGGTAGTTACCTGCTGGTAGATCACTGTCAAGGCTAAGAGGAATACTAAATGGAAGTGGAGAGTTCTCGGAGAGATCCCCTAGATATTGTTGTTGGGATGGACCTTTAACCAAAGATTTGTTCAAGCTGCTCTGCGATGATGATTCTGCCCTATTTGCAGGATTGACTAAATCTATTGTCGTAAATAGTGCGACTGTATTTCCTTCATTCAATAAATTACCGACTAGATTTGGGGCACCACCTACGTAATTTAAGTCAAGATCGTATGTCCTAATCCGTATTTGGCCGTCAACGTAAGCGCCAATGTTTAGAGTGTCTGTTTTGGACTGTCCCCTTTCTATGGTACTCGGCATTTATTTCAAATTCCGTAGGCGTATTAATCACGTCCGCGGCGGCATAAACGGTTGTAGACATTGGGAAATTTGATAGAGGAGCCATATAATCTACCCTCCATCTCGAGTCTCCTAATATCTTGACAGAATTTGTCCCTGACGAAAGGGAAAAAACGATATCTGTAAGCGGTAAACTCCCATTGTTGGTTATACTAAACCTAAGGTTTTCTAACCTACCTGCTGTAAGTTTTATCGGGTCTTCGTTAATTTCTTCTTCAGCTTCATTTACATTACTCTTACTATCATTGGCAACATAATCCTGGCTACTGGACGTAGTTGAAATTATCCCTGGATTTATGCTGAGCACAGACTCCGGCGGATTTGGCGCTACGATCATTCCTATTGAATAATCGGAATCGGTACGTATGCCATATGCGTTATTGTAGGCTATCTCCAGATCCAAAGTCTGTATCGTTCCTCCAGAAGAATAGTCAGGATATATAATCGGAGTGATTAAGACTGAGCTGCCGGCCGGAATATTTCCGATGTTAAAAGATTCTGAATCGACAGTTGTAGTAGAAGAGCCATTTACCGAATTGCTGTCAGAAGATACTGTTTGCGGCAGTCGTTCCCCCAGAAACTCCTACCACCGTAACTACTGCTCCTGTTGCGTTAGCTGTTCCATCATTTGTTATAGGAATTTGTAATGGATTTGGATAACCGGCAGTTAGATTTTGATTTAATAATGTGGTATCTAAAATTACTTTACCGGTCACTCTAAATGGGATCATCATTGAGGTTGAAATCTGCCCGACCTCAAGAATCTTCGAATATGATAATGTTAGGTCACCAGTGTATGGACCCACTCTGGCTTGTGGAAGAACATCCATTGTGAAGTACATAGTGAAAGTGTCACCTGCCTTAATGATAGAATCGTAGCTGGCCACTGCAACATTTGGAGAGGTGACATTATTCTCACCTTCAATCGCTCTAAATCCAGGGGGAAGGGTTAGATATCCAGTTACCCCTGTAATATCAGTTCTTCCTCTATTTACGAATACTATCGCAAGAGTAGAGGTTCCTTCTCCAGGGCCAATTTCCTTCTTGGAGTTGTTTGTGGTTGACGTGGAGGTAGAGATAGAATCTTCTGTCCAATATGCTTCAAGAAAAGAAGGAGCTCTATCAGTTTGAACAGAGATGGGAATAATAGTGGGAGGAGATGAATTAGACGGTTGAGCAAATACATTCGCTCCAAATATTGTAAATAGTACCAAATATGCGACTAGTGATATTAATAAGGGACATAACCCTAAACTGATAAGAGCACTTGAGTTTTTTCTGTTCCGCTTAGATGCAGCAATATTTCTATACCGCCTCAGTAGGTTTCCTCTTCGCATGGGCTCCAAAGTACATCCTTCGAAAAAGGAACAAGGAACATTGTCATATTTCTCCCTTAGGTTATATCTTCCCTGTTCCATCATATTCTATTTATTATCTCTTTTTCAATGGCCCCATCCCGGATGAAAATGGTCCTATCTGTCCTAGATGAAAGGTCAGAGTTGTGTGTTACAAATACGATAGTTCTTTTGAACTTATTAGCAAGCATTCTTAATAGATCAAAAACCTCTTCTCCTGTCTTCGTATCTAAATTTCCAGTTGGTTCATCTGCAAGAATTATGGCAGGATTATTCATAAGAGATCTAGCAATGGCTACCCGTTGTTGCTGTCCTCCACTTAAATTTACTGGCTTAAGCCTTGCTTTATTTTCGATACCTAATATTCTTAGCAGTTTTAGTGACCGTCTATGTCGCACTTCACTATTCATTCCTGAGATAACAGCTGGAATCTCAACATTCTTCTGAACCGATGTTCTGTTAATTAAATTAAAGGATTGAAATATGAAACCTATTAGAGAATTTCGCATTTGAGCAATCTGACTATCTTTTAGGGAAAAAATATCTACATTATCGATGAAAACTCTTCCACTGGATGGTCGATCCAATGCACCGATAATGTTTAGTAACGTTGACTTACCACTTCCAGAAGGGCCTACAATTGAGATAAATTCACCTTTTCTAACTGAAAAACTAATTTCCTTAAGAGCAATCAATTCTCCTGCTGGAGACTTAAAGACCTTTGAAACATTTTCCATTTTTAATGCGACAGGCAATAAAAGATCATCGACTTCATTATTAGCGTTAGGTTCCGCCTTTTGATTATATCTTATAACATTGTCACGCATAGCTGATAGCCCTATTTATTGTTAATCTTGTTTTTTGATTATCTCCAACGTCTATTTCTCCCTCTTTATCCAATTTTAAGGATGATTTATAAGCAGTCCTACAGGCATTTATAGTTGACTTCAACCTACTCGAATGGTTGACATTGTAGCTCGAAGGGAAATTTAATGATTAACAAGATTCAAAATAAGTTGACCTGTCTTATGGAAGTAACAGCTATGTTTAGAGAACTATGTTCAATAAACTGGCTATATATTTTTGTTCTATGAGAGTAAAAGGTAGGAGTCAGTTTTATTATATTGCCAATAGGACCGATAATACAGTACTGCTAATCTTATGAGCATTTTTTATTTCTGTTATCCGTTACCTGACTTTTTTCCGCTGATGTGTCCAAGAAAGTGATGCCTGTTATAGGTGTCTAAAATATGTATGGCGTAGAACATGTGCTTACGCACATCTCATTTCTTGTGAATATTGGTATCCCGTCGACGTCTTAAACAACATGAAAAAATTCAAGATGGACTATGATTGCTAGAATATTCTTGTTATTGATTTGATAATTCTCCAATTAATTCACAGTGAATAGAAAATATAAAAAAATGAGGCGAAACTAGCTATTTACCATCTTCTCGAATTTTGCATCTTTAGCTGTAACAAGTCCTCTATCCACTAATGGTTTTTCTCCTAACGCCTTCTCTATAGCTCGATCGCTTAATTGGACGGCTTGAGCAATGGTTATATCTTCGGTATATTCTTTCTGAATTATGTCGATAGCTGTGTCCGAATACTGTCCTATTGCGAAACCAGATCCACTGAAGTATGTACCGCTAGGATCAACTTGATACAATTGAACCCCTGTCGGATCAAGTCCAGCAATAATTATCGATGCTGCCTGAGGTCTTACTGCATAAATTGTAAAGTCGTGCAAGTAGGAGCTGAGCTGTCTTGCGAGCGACTTTATATCTATGGGACTATCATAAGTGAATCTGTATTTCTGTGCTGCAATTCTCATCTCATCAATTAGCTGAAGTATGTCTCCTATGTATCCAGAACCAGTAGCACCCACATGTCCATCTATTGCAAATATCTTCTCTGATGGTTCTACCAAAGGCTTTGTAGGCTTAATGTGACTAGAGATCAGGGCAAAAGTTGACGTTTTGATTCCTATTGTGGTTGAACCCCTACCAACTGCCTCAAGAGCACTATCTACTAATAACAGTCTTCCTTCAGGTCCATAGTAGTAAGGATATCTCGTGTTAATTCCTGAGCTACCTAAATCGGCCATTTCTATTATCTCTCCCTCTCCTTCACTACTAAGGAAAGGTTTGGGATCGTCAATACATCTATACCGTTTCCAGAACCAGGATCTCTTTCCATTGCTGCAGCTACGGCTTTAGTAGCTATCTCCTTTGCTTGTTCATTGGTCAAGTCTTTGTGAAATATGCTTTCAAGGACTCCATATGCAATGGGAGAGCCCGAACCAGAGGAAGCAAATTCCTCACCGGTAATGGCTCCACTCATATCTGCAACAAATATGTGTCCACCTTCTTGATCTACTCCACCTACCAGTAATTCCACGAAGTATGGTTGATAGTTCTTGAGCCCGGTGTATGCCTGATTAGCGATTAGCCTCGCTGATTCTTTTACCGTGACTGGAAATCCTCTTCGTAACTCGATTAGATTTCTTTCAGCCTTTACAAGCTTAACCATGTAATCTGCATCGGATAGCTCGCCCAGCAATTGCTACTGCTAAGGTTTCATCTATTTTTGTTATCTTTTGCGTAATCTTAGAACCTATAAAGAATCCCTTACTGGCTCTTCTGTCAGAGCCCAGTACCGACTCCTTCTTTTGTTCTTATACCAACTATTGTGGTCATTTTCTTTCTCCTTTCACCAGATATATCTACGCAAGAGAAGTATTAATTGACCAGCATCTATGGAAATGAGTCACAGTCATTGTACCAGATCATATAAGAGTGAAAGCAACTAAGTTACCCTTGGTGCATCTTTAATACTTGGAAATCCATATCATGGCGATCCGAAATGCAAATGAAATTTGATAAGATCATGGTAGCAATCGATGGTTCAAAGGAATCAATGCATGCTGCGAATTGTGCCATAGGAATTGCAAAGAAGTATGATGCAACGTTGGTTGTCCTCACTGTATTACCACAGGAATTAAGATATGAGTATGAAATTGATCAAGTAGATCCGGAAATTCCTATGGCCCCTGTGAAGGGTGTGGTTGAATTATCTCGCATGGAGATTGAAAATAAGTGGTTTACAGACATCAGAGAAAATGCTTTGGCTAGTAATGTCAGGATCGAGACTGAAATCGCAATGGAAGGGAAATCTGTTGTATCAGATATTATAGAGTATTCTGAAAAGCAGGGTATTGATTTGATAGTAATCGGTACAAAAGGAAAAACGGGATTAAGAAGGTTATTACTCGGTAGTGTAGGTCAAGGAGTATTGGCTTATGCTCACTGCCCTGTACTACTTGTAAGATAGAGAGGGAACTCATACTTAATTATTTGAGCTTCCTCTGGTAGATGGGGAGCTCAAATTGGTCAACAAGAACACACGTTGGATTAGTGCGATACAGCTACATGTTGTCTATTACCCGGAATGATTATAGAGCCATGCAATTGGAATCATCATAATGGTACCCTGTCCGTTCACTTATTGTCATAAATAGCTAAATAAATGAAACCCCTGACCCACGCTTGATTTAGTGCCTATCTTATTTTAATTGTCGCGATCATTTCCATGAATTGTGGAAGATAAGCTGAAAATTTATCAGGCAAATTTGTATATGTTATTACGTAAGTTCTTTGAGGCCTTTCTATCCACAGTTGCAATTTGTGAAATTCTTGATGTGCTGTACTGACCATGTACTCCAACACATGTGCAGTTACATTCAACTCGCTAAGTTTCATGGTTGTGGAGTTTACCTGGATATCCTCTAATTCATCTATAACCTCGTTTACTGCTTGTTCAACTGATTGATTTCCTGACTGAAATATAAATACATTTACTGACGGGGTACAAGGTTCAACCCCTGTAGACGGACCGAGAAACTCTATAATGGAACTATTCTCAGCAGCCGGAAACTCCCTCTTTTCCCAAGAAGACGGGTAGTTGATTTCGAAACTACCTCCTGGATTTGTATATAAGGACATCGTCTCATTGGATTCCTGTGCAAAAACCAAGTTAGAATTCACTGCAGCTAAATGAGTCGCAAACAATAGAATGCCTAGTACAGGTACTTAGCGTTACCACACCAGAGATACATAAATAAATCAGAGGAAAGGCTTTGTCCTTCATATTGATAATTTTCTATAAGTTAACGTTTATTTTTGTATTACAGATATTACTCGCAAGACTTTTAATACTTAATTTTGTGTTATTAATTGTAATTAAATTGAGTATAAGTAAATTCTTCTGAGATTATACATCTAACTATTGCTGTCCACTTTGTCCCCTATTTTTTCTTCAAATACAAAACCTAAGTTTTGAATGCATAGCTGTAACTAACCATTCATTCATCAGAGCTTTAAAGGCTAGAGTTCCAGAAGACAAGAATCATGAACAACTAACGACACATCTTATGGTGGTAACTTTGGCCTAAATCTATATGATCTGACCCTATCCCGGCCGTCAAGATCAGCTTTAGGTTGGGTGCTTGTGAAATTCATTCCTTTGTCATATAGGCCGCCAAAAAGGAGTCATTATCATAATATCAGTTGAAGGAGATGTTTGTCTAATTCTGCCTCTCTATTGGTTAATACGGCAAATTCGTGTCCTTTTCCTGCAAGAAATTCCCTAATCCGAGAGCATTTTCTGCAGAACCTAATAGTGCTGGGGTTCGGTTAGCTATCTCTCCTCCCGAATAAAGAACGGCTACAATTTTCATAGACTCGTATTAAAAGTGCTTCTTTTAAGGTTATTGAAGGCAATAAGCCAGTTAACTTGGTTAACTAAAGAATATATTTCCCTCCTCGTTACAAGCATTTCCATTGAATACAGAAGATCTTTTAAAAGGTATTCTCAAGCTTGACACGAACATCAGATTCATAGGATTGTTGGAAAAGTCAGGTCATCTCTATTCTGGTGGCCCCATAGAAGGCATTGTGCAACACCTGATAGGTAGGAATTCTGAAGTCAGCCTTTCGCAGACGGCCCACATAGTTCAGATGAGGAAAAATTTTTCCACAGACTTGGGAGATCTCAAGTATATGGTCTATGCCCATGATAAAGTACTAGTATTTAGTATACCCATTCTAGAAGATCTTATATTGGTATTTTCTACTGAGAAAGAAGTAAATGTAAATAGCATCGTGACCACGATTACAGCTTATGTCAAGAGCGTTGAACCAGAACTAAAACTTGAGAAACCACGAAAAATGGTAGATGAGGAAAAGAGAAGGATGGTTAGAAACCTTTATGATTCTGGTATTACTGAAGACCTGATTGCTGAACAAATGGATCTAGACATTAATACAGTTAAAATTCTAATTCAAGAGCCTATCGCATAGAATTATCTTGTAGTACATACCATACCTGACAGCTACATGTCGTCCTGATTCAGGTTTTTCGCTAAATAATATTGACATAATATCTTTACAGCCCTGATAAATCTTCAAAAATTAGGCTAACTGATAGTATTAGTAAATTTGTTGTTAGGGTAGACTGATGTGTATGAAAGGATTAAAAAACAAGATAAATTGCTAAAATTTATTCATGATATACTAAGAGTCTCAATTTAGCTAATCTTGTAAACATTTAAATCTAAATTCTATTACCTTCTTCCTGATGAAAATAATAGGTACGCAAAAATTCTCTAGTCATATGTACATAGCCTACCTTACAATTACATCGATAGCTTTTGGCTCACTGTTTGCAACACCACAATTATTGTTCGCGCAAGGCGAAGCGAATGAGACATTTTTCGAGACCGCGGTAAGAGAAGCTGGTCAGACAGAGGCAGCAAAACCAGACAGCGAGCAGCAGCACCTCCTAGCTCAACGGAGGCAGCAAAACCAGACGGGCAGCAGGCAGCACCTCCTAGCTCAACGGAGCAGCCAAAACCAGACGGAGCAGCAGCACCTCCTGAGCTCAACGGAGCAGCAAAACCAGACGGCAGCAGCAGCACCTCCTAGCTCAACGGAGCAGCAAAACCAGACGGCAGCAGGCAGCACCTCCTAGCTCAACAGAGCAGCAAAACCAGACGGCAGACGAGCACCTCCTAGCTCAACGGAGCAGCAAAACCAGACCCAATCACAAAATCCATTCGAGCAATTAGGTCAAGCGATATCAAAGCTCTTTGGTGGAAATTAATATCCAATAAGAGTGAGTAAACCCGAATTGAAAAGCTCCCTAAATTGGGGGCCTTCATCTTTTTTTGTTATCTCTTAAATTCTTCTGATCATCTACTTATTAGATCAATCTCACAAAATGTCGTATACTTTTAGATGAGTTTAGCATTCAATATTAATTCAAATCTTGGTCACCTAAGATATTATTACCATAAACACGTCGGCAAATCTCCAGATTGTAGATTGTAGAACTTTGACCTATCTGGATTGCCCAGTTAAACCCAGTCACTACGTCTCCTAAATTCTAAATAAGTTAAGTTAGAAACGAATGAGCCCTAATATTTTGGACAACCAGCAAATGCTTTTGGTAATACTGCCTCCCTTGGGAGGCCACTAAAGATGCGTTCAATAAGAAAACAATAACCCAGAGTACAGATAAATCGTGATCAGACCGATGCGCGAATAGAGCAGTTAGTCTGTTTCTAATAATTGGGAAATGTATTTTGTGATATGGATACTTGTGTGGTATTCCTCAGGTAAACAGACATGAAACACAGCTGATAAACTCCAATTCTCACCTCTTGATGCTCCTAAATACACATTGTATGAGGAGAATACTAACACGAGACGCACTATAAGAAAGGCAGGACAATCTTCGCCAAGTGGGACATTCTATGGGCCTAACCTATAAAACTTAAAGTAAGTCACCATCCCCATCCATTTTAGTATGAACATTAAGATATACTAAACTGACAGCAAATTATTCACTAAGGCGACAGCCTTTTCTTCGTCAAACCAAAGTTATATTCACCCATGCGTACATAGGTTCCGAATCCATAAAGGACTCACCTTCCAGCACCTTGGAACAACATAGGGCTTTCCATTTACCCATGTTTTTTCCAACTGTTTAATATCCATGTTAACATGCTGGAAGTAAGCAGGTGTGACAACAGTTAGGGTAAGGGGAAATGTATTGCCGTACCCTGCATACAGAATCGAGGTTGCATAGGCGATCAATCGATATTCTTTGGTGATCTCGCCGGTTAAACCCGATGAATATCTAAGTTAAGGAACACCTTTTATGTGAACGCATTAATTTTAATGTGAGTTTGTCACGAATCCGCATGGTTAGATTGGGCGATAGTCTGAAGTGGTCTTTCGCCTTACCTCCCTGTGGATACATTACATGACGACCTCATTTAAGATGCTCTATGATTGAATTCTGTTATGAAGTAGTCTAATCAATTTAATCACGATACATCAAGAGAGAAGTCATCGGCGGACAACAAGAGATAATTCTATCAATCAACATTCTTCATAATTATTACGTACCTTCTACTTTTCGCGCAACCCTGCGCTAAAGCTCTCGATTACTGAAGTAGTAACTGATTATGCAAATAACTCATTCTAACACTTTCTTCTGTCACTAGTTATTTATTCTTAGTTGAATTGAGACATTTATATTTCAAATCCTAGGACTAGTCATCAGATTACCATGGTGTCTCTCCTTCTCCAATTCTATTTGCTTCCAGTTGTTAGCCCGTATCAAGGAGTAGAAATATATTTTAACCAAATTTATGGGTTTGCAGAATATATAATGGTGATGACAATCGAAATGAATTATTATTATTATTTTAAATGCTGGAAGTACTCGTATTGCCTCTCTTGATTCAAAAGTCTTGGGTTGTATTTGTTTATGCAATAACTATTTCCATCGAGTCCATAGTCATTGAATATTTAACAACTCACTCGTCTATACAAATTTCTCCGATTCTACTATCAGCGATAAGTATTACCTTGGGAGGTGTAATGCTTCTAATAGTAACGATCATTGTTCTTAAGAAAAGGGACGGTGTTACTATACTTTTCATTAGATCGTGGAAAAATCTTTTATTGGCATCTCTGTTTCTATCAATCGGGATATTTACATGGTATGATTCCATTAATAGAATCGGTGCTTCAAAAGAGCTCCTAATTGCAGGACCACTAGAAATTGTGATAATAGTTCTTCTAGCAAGAGCCTTCTTGAGAGAGATATTGAAAAGTATTCAGATCATTGGTATAGTCTTGGCATTATCCGGGTTCATTTTGGCCATTATGAGTGACTCTGGCATCAATGGGGATAAAGAAAATATAGACTGGAGTGGGCTATCAAATGCATCAACATTACCCGAGGCATTCGATATCAATTTTGGTGATTTGGAGGCCATACTTTCTGCATTTGGATTTGCATTGGGTGTTCTCTTTCTAACAAAACTAGTATCAAGACATTCATCGATAGAAGTGGCAGCTTCTTCAATGCTGATTTCTGGGTTCATCCTAATTGGGTTTATGATTGTAGGAGTAGTGTTGGATGAGGCGCAAGACGTTACAACAGGTGGCACATCCATACTAACTTACAATATCGAAAATAGCCATCAACTAATACTCATTGTGGTAATCTTGATAGCATTTTCCTTGCTACCATTTGTAGGATCACTGTCATATTCTACAGGCCTAAGTAGGATAGGAGCATCCCTTACTGCTACCATAGGCTCTTCGAGCATCATAATTACGCTAGTTGTACAGCTCCTGTTGGTAGAGGTAGGATTTCCCAGCAATCTACCCAATAATATATATATCGCTGTCTTAGGAGGCATCATAGGATTTTTGGGTATATATGTCATACATATGCACGACTACTCTTTGCATTCTACCAAGTCATAAAAATTGTAGCTGGAAAATCTGGTACCAGTCTCCTGATTTGGAACCTGAATAATCGGAACTGATCTGTCTCTCAATCGCAGATATCGTTCATGCACCACCTCATATTACCTGGAGCAAGATGGGTACCATTGGAGGTTTATTATGATTATAACTATGAGATTGGTTATCGATCATTACCCGCATTACTCTAGTCAATCCTAATACTAGTTAGTCCTCATCCCAGTCCTATTTTCGAATCTAGGTAATCATTCCTTACAAAGATATGGCATTTGGTAATCAAAATCAAGATCATCTATACTCATCGCCGCAGTCCCCGATTATCTCAAACACATTGTTTGACTTTTTGCATACGACATCTATAGCATCAAGATCTGACCTATCCAACTTTAAGTTGAATACCTGTTCATTACTGACTCTGTGGTCTACTATTCCAAGTCTAGTGCCGATAATAACTCCTGCTACTGATGGACTATCAAATATGTATCGTGTTGCTATATTTGCAATACTCACTTTATGTTTTTGTGCAATTGCCTTCAAATTCGACAGTAGTTCTTGAAACAAATTCCATCCACCCCATGTTTCTATCATTTGGTAGTATTTTCGCAAACTTAATGTGTCTAATTCATCAACAGAGGGTTTCTCTCTTTCGAAATAACGTTCAGACATTAATCCGCCGCAGAGGCTTCCATATGCAAGGAGTCTGATGTCGTTCTTCTGACAGAACGGTATCATTTTTACTTCTGGTCTTCGATCAATGATTGAATATTGAATCTGGTTCGACACAATTGGTAGTTCGGCGTCCATTATGATTTGTATTCGTTCTGTATCAAAATTTGTAAGACCTATATTTTTGATTATTCCATTATCCCTGAGATCGGCTAGGTATTTGAGGGCGTCCATGTAATACGGATTATTATAATCCCACCAGTGAAATTGAAGCAAATCAATCGAGCTAACATTCATTCTGTTGAGAGATTTTTGGATATTTTGGATAACTGCAGAACGTGTAATTATTCCTGGACGCGGCACCCACTTTGTCAATGCCTGAATTCTGTCAAGCTCTTCTTTGCCTCTTAATTTCAGTAACCTGTGTCTGAATTCTCCTATAAGATCTTCTGCTGGCCCATAAATATCTGCCAGATCCCAACTAGTAAACCCTGAATCATGATATCTTATCATATCTTCAACTGCCTTTTCATGATCAATATACCCATGTCCGCCTGCAACCTGCCACATGCCATTGAGGATTCTGCATACTGTCAATTCAGGATCAAGTTTGTATGATGGTAGCTTATTCATGCCACATTTCTATTGTTCACTATATCTAAAGGATTGGTACTAGCTCTGCAGAAGACGCCATATGGTCGGTGACGGCGGAATGTATAACAAAGGCAAACACAGATCCGTAGGTCTATTTCATTAAAACAACTACAACAGCAGCAAGGAAAGGAGATTATAGTTAACCATCGACTCATAGAGAAATCTCCCACCTGACTGAAGACTCAGTTGAGCATGGACTTAGGCGGAAATATCTTGTTTATACACGAGATCGATCGAGCGAATCATATTGTGAGGATAGGCAAAAAAAGATGCAACAAATAAGTATTCGTTCATGAACAATAACAAATAGGATGGTAGATCGCAACATAACAATAAAAGGTTCCAATATAAGATACAGAGAATTTGGAGAAAGTAGTGGAACCTCTAAGCATCTTTTGTTTCTTCACGGCCTTGGTTCTTCATCGGACAGGTGGATAGATATTCCTGAAGCGTTCTCAAGACATTATCACACAGTAGCCGTGGATCTAATAGGTTTCGGCGGAAGCGACTCGCCTCGACTCGATTATACAATAAATACTTTCAGAGAATTTGTTTTGGATTTCATGAGTTCCATTCAAATTGACGATGGTAAGACAACCATAATAGGCCACTCTCTTGGAGGATATATCGCAGCTGAAATAGCTATTGAAAATAGGAGTATGGTAGACAGGTTAGTGTTAATAGACTCATCAGGAATGCTTGATGGACCTACTCCTTTACTAGAGAAGTATCTTGATGCAGCTATCAGTGCGTCCCACGAAAAAGTAAAAAAAGTATTTGAACAATTAGTTGCTCAGTCTTGGAGGGTCATTCCTATACTGGTTGATGTTTTCATAAATAGGATCAATAGACCAGGAGCAAAACATGCCTTCGAATCAGCTTTTTTTAATAGTACCGGTACACAAATTGGCTTCCATAGGCTAAAGAAAATTCAGGATGTTCCCACTCTAGTCGTATGGGGCAAAAGCGACAATTTGATACCGCTTGAACATTCAAAATTGTTTGAACAAACTATTAAGAATTCCTTACTGCAAATAGTAGAAGATGCTGGACATTCTCCATTTGCCGAGAAACCCGCTATCGTTAGCGAAATGTTACACGAATTTTTAAATTGTGAGTGAGTGATTACTATGTACCTATATAAAACGCGTGACCTGAAAAAAGGTGAAAGGACGGTATCATCATGAACAGGGATATCTTTGGAATTCATCATGTTACGGCGGTAACAAGTGATCCACAGAGGAATATTGATTTTTACACTGGAATTTTGGGACTTAGATTTGTAAAATTAACAGTAAATCAAGATGATCCGACATCGTACCATCTTTATTATGGAGATGAGCTTGGACGGCCGGGAACTATTCTTACTTTCTTTCACTGGCCCAATATTCCTAAGTGACATCGGGGAACTAGCCAAGTGATCGCCACGGCCTTTCTGGTTCTGGAGAGTTCTATAGATTACTGGATGGATAGATTGAAGAAAAATCAGATAGAATTTCATGGCCCGTCTACGCGTTTTGATGACGAACAGGTATTATCTCTGCACGATCCAGATGGGCTAGAATTGGAAATTGTTGCACATAAGTCGGCAGATGATCGGAGCTCATACATTTGGAAGGAGGGTCCGATACCAACAGAACACGCCGTTCGAGGATTTTACTCTGTAACTCTGTCAGAGGAAGGATACGAACATACTGCCTCAGTTTTGACCAATGAATTGGGGTTTGTTCCTACACGTCAGGACGGAAGTCGGTTCCGCTATGAGATTCCTACTGGCAATTCATCCTTCTCCGCCAAAAGCGACACAGAGGATGGGGGTTTGCAGGGCGGAGCTAAAATTGTTGATGTCCTTTGTCTACCGTACACACAACAGGGAGTTATAGGAATTGGTTCAGTCCATCATGTAGCTTTTCGTACCCCTACAGACGCTCAACAACAGGTGCTTCGCCACAAACTAGTTAGAGCTAGATTGAACGCAACTCCTGTAATTGACCGGTTCTACTTTCATTCTGTATATTTCCGTGAACCTGGTGGTGTCCTTTTCGAAATCGCCACAAATCCTCCTGGATTTACGGTAGATGAGAAGGCCGAAGAGCTTGGCACTAACTTGGTGCTTCCTCCTTGGCTAGAATCTATTCGTGGGGACCTTGAGAAAATTCTACCCGCGATAGTCCATCCAAAAAAGGGAATCAAGACTAGCGGTGACGGAGGAACTAATAGAGTTTCTGATTCACGATAGAATCAATAGGTGGAATAGATGAAAGAAAAAGACCAACTAGGATTTAATCATCGATTTCTTGCATCAGAGCACAACAGTCCAGATAGAATCGATGACTCTGCTATTATTGCACGGGACTGGAGGGGACGAGAATGATCCAATTCCGGTGGCTAGGATGATAGATACTGCAGGAGCTTCAATTCTAAGTCCTCGTGGCAAGGTGCTCGAGAATGGTCTGCCAAGGTTTTTTCGTAGATTATCAGAAGGAGTCTTTGATTTAAAAGATTTGAAATTTCGTACCCATGAACTAGCAGATTTTCTACAGAATGCATCAAAGCTCTACAAGTTTAATTTGGAACAGACTGTGGCAGTAGGGTACTCCAATGGCGCCAATATCGCTGCAAGCATGCTATTGCTTAGACCTGAGGTACTCGCCGGTTCTATTCTGTTTAAGAGCTATGGTTCCATTTGTACCTGAATCAGTCCCTAATTTGTCAGGCAAGTATATATTCATGTCTGCTGGTCTACACGATCCTATCATACCCAGCCCCGGAACAAAAAGTCTTTTCGATCTACTAAGGAGAACTGGATCAAATGTTTCATTAAGATGGCAAAATAGTGGACATGCACTAACCCAAAAAGATGTGAGTGAGGCCAGAGAATGGCTATCAGCATCTTTCACTACGTGAATTCTTAGGCTGAGAATTTGATTGACTGACTAAGATTTTTTGACTAAATTAAAAAGTTCTTCCGGTAAGATGAGGTTTATCCGTTGTATTGTTTTTCAAGTCCTTCAACTAATCAGATGAGATTTATTGATCTATGCGTAGGAACAACGCGTGTTCAACATTCCCCTCACCACATAACAATTAGTATACAGCATTAATATACCTGATTCACATCGAGGGTTTATGTAATGAAATAAAAATACGTCGTTACATCCTCCACGTCAAGAAATTCCAAGAATTATGTCTGTTACTATTTAAAGTATAGCCAACCGAAAGTGAAAGCGAGTAAATTATATTTGAGATCTGTGGAATAGTTTCAATGAGTTCATAGTATAGTAATTCATAGTATAGTACAGTAATGTGTAGAACCATAATTGTAGATTTCCAATCCTGCCTTTTGAAATTCCATCTGAATGCTGCCCTTCATCTACGTAGTGTACATACTGAAATCTACAATGGAAGATGCCAAATCGGATCCCATCTAGATTCATCCTCCTCAAGTGGCAATTTATCGTTTGAAACAGCTCTCATCATATTCATCTCTTCGCGACTATTTCGCGCCTTTTGTCGGCCTATGATAGGAACGAATGGATAGAATTTGTCAAGTTCGTAATCATAGATCAAATGGTAAGGTTGATGTATGCTTCCTTTTTTTCCAAATTCGAAAACAGCAGACTTTAACAGGATCATAGATCTTTTTTGCTCCAAAGTCTCGCTTACCACTGTTATGCATGCTACACTGTCTTCTATTGATCTCGCGTCAATCACTAACCAGAGGAGGTCATGGTACTTGTCAATACTAACGTCATATGACAGCTTTAAGTCAGTTTTCTTACTTGCTTCCAAGAGATTTTCAATAGATAGTTTGAGCTCATTGAAGCAAACATCAGCATCAGCCTTCTTGATACATATACAACATCTTCCGGTATATATCAAATTGAGTCCCGTTTCAAGGCTGATGTATGCTGAAGATAATGTAAATATCGCATCTGAATCAGAATTAGTTTTTCTACTATTACCAATACTATCTATGAATCTTTTGAAAAATGTCATTTAGTGCCCTTCTCACATTAATTATATTAAATAATCATTAATATACTAATAATTATATGAGTAAGCATCAATTAGAGCCGGTTAATTCTTATTTGGTAGAATAGTCTTAAACCTTATTTTGTGGCTGGTACCACTGGTTGAATTAACTAGTGATATGTCCATCCCTACCATGGAAGGTGTCACTTCATTTTTAAAATTTTAGCAGTATTTGAACAATTAAGTTGCATTTTAGAGCTAAATCTAGCTCTCACAGCACCTAAGGAATGGAATCCATACTAGGCAGAATATGAAATATGAAGTACATTCAGCAAATAAGGAATATAATTTCAGTAGCTACTGCAATACTTCAAAAAAATAGAATATTATTTGTTATCCATACGTTCCTTTAATACAGTATCAAATTACTAACGTTTCTCGCTGCAGTATAATTGCGATAATATGTGGTCTGTAGGAATTCGTTCACGATTAAAGCAAAAAAAGATAGTAACGGAGGTTGACGTAATCTCCCTAGCATTATAGCATAAAATAATGCAGTCAAACCGTTATGATTGCTCCGTACTATTGTGTTGAAGCGAACTTACTGGCCTCTCCTCCAGTACTGCATCCAAATCCAACACATTTCCATTCCTGAATACACTTAGAACTACATGATCGCCAGGAGACTTATTCCCCTCTATATAGGAAACTAACTGCTCAAACTCCCTTATCTTATCTCCATCAACTGCTACTATTACATCTCCCCCGTGCTTTCTGCCATATTGATCGATTGTAGTCCCGTTCAACCCGGCCTTGTCTGCAGGACCCGCCTGTACTATCGTATTTACAGATACTCCCTTCAGATTTTGGGTTATATTTGCAATACTAGCTGCCAAATCAGAAGTAAGGGTGGCTCCTGTAAATCCTAGGTACGGATGAGTATAGTTTCCTTCGGCAATCAGAGCTGGAACTATTTTTTGTACGAGGTTAGATGGTATTGCGAAATTCACACCTCCCGGAAAGCCTCCAAAAGTAACTCCCACTACCCTACCTTGTGTGTCCAATAGCGGACCTCCGGAGTTACCAGGGTTCACAGCAGCGTCAGTTTGAATTACGTCGGGAATCGAAAAGCCAATACCAGGGGCCGGAACTAATCTGCCTACTTGACTCACTATACCTGTTGTCATAGTTCCAGCAAGTCCATAAGGATTTCCGATAGCGATCACTGGGTCACCTACTTGTAAAGCTGACGAGTTGGCAAGTTGGAGTGCATTTACGTGTTGTCCTTGCTCCAAGGTATTATTTTCTATTTCAATAATTTTTAGAACTGCTAAGTCTACGTATGGATCTACTGCTGTGATGTTGGCCCTAGATCTGTCTCCATTTGTAAATGTCACATCTACTACTTTGGCGTTCGCAACCACATGATTATTGGTAAGAATATGTCCCTCTTGATCGAATACAAAACCAGATCCCAATGCTGTTCTATTCTCTTGCGAAGGATCTACAGCGATACCTGTTTGGGGTACCGTTCTAGTTATTTGTACAACGGATCCTTGTGTCTGTTTGAATACATCATTAAAAACGCTGCTGTTATCCCTTGTTAAGGGCATGACCGGTGAAGAAGCATTTGCCTGCCCTAAATCCGAATCATAATCAATATTCAACCCTTGCTGCGGATGAGGTAGTTGGGCAAAGACGATAGAATCAATCAATTCTGGTGATAGATAAACTAATAAGAAAGCCAACGACACTGAAGTTGCAAGCACGATTGTTTTTGACTTATACCCGATAATTACCTTATCAATCTCATCAAAAGTCATTATGCCGGTCTCTCTATTACTCTCATTATTATTGTAATTGCACATTTTTTTCTTATCTCCTCAGTAAATAAAGGATTTGACTATTGTGTGTTTTGGCAGTTTTGGCAATTCTTGTCTGAACTCTGTATAAACCTCATTCTAAAGAAGCTTACAAATGTTTTGAGTACTCGAACAATCAATGAGGTAACCAAATCACCCCCCTACAGACGATCCTAGTCATGGGTAAATGATATCTTCCGTCACGGCACTATGCGACAGGATGTGTTTGGTAGATGAATAAATGTGCAATGGCCCCAAACAGTATTCCAAACCCTGATCGTCCATTATTCCTCGATTCTGAGTGTCTGGTTTAAGCGGTATCTGGGGATTAAGATATTTTCAATTCTTACATTGCTCCATTTTTCCTCTAGTAATCACCTAAAAAGGGGAATTAATATATATTGCGAGAGATATACAAATGACTGGCTAACACGGGCTTAGCTATAAAGATGAGCGAAAAATGGGTCTAGACAAGAATAAGGAATTATCTAACGGTGATGATGAAATAGGTAATAACATCAAAAGTAATGTATTTCCAGGAGCACGAAAAGTAGGAAGACAAAGACGAGAAATAAGAGAAACTGAGAAGGCTTTGTCAGGGGCAGCCGAAATAAGGTTACGGACCGTGCCTGACTCATTTGAATTGTTTTCTCTATTGTCTGACAGAGGATCAGTTAATCTCTTAAAAGCAGCATATACTGGTCTTAAGACTAATTCCTCGAATTTTGTTGGGAACTTGAGTAAGAGACAGTTTTATACTAGACTGAGGCGTCTTTGTGACCTTGGCTTGATAGAAAAACGAGACGTGGGAGTAACAGGAAGAGGTAAGTCGATGTATAGAACGACTTCATTAGGTTCTATAATTTATAATGGACACATTGAAACAATGGAACAGGCCCTCTCTAATTATTGGGAGCTGAAAGCGATAGACATCTTGAAAACGAACCCGAATTTTCCACCTGTTCAGAAAGATGCGATTATCAATCAATTGGTGCAATCAAATAATAGCCTTAACAGGATGTTGAATTCCACATATTTGTCTAGCTTTTCTGTTATAAAGGACTTTAATCGCCTCATCATTGAGGTGATGCGTGTTCTCGATAATGCACAAAGGAATGTTTATTTCGCATCTCGATATCATGACTCCCACGTGTCAAGCAAGTTATTTGAGACATTTTCGAAGGGAATTGGACTGCATATCATCGATAGTACTCCTGAACAAATCAGTTTGGAAAAAAGGATTAACGCAATAGTTAGAAAAGCACCTGATCGAGACACATTTAATATGATCGATAAAATGATTCATGCCCCGTCAAATAAATTTGAGCTTCTTAGACTCTCAGACCTTCCTGTAAGCTTTATAGTAGTTGATGAGCTTCAAGTAGTGTATGAGACTGTTAATCATACGAATCCGCAGCAGTTCACAAGCGCATTAGCATGTTACGATGACGCCTACTTAGCTCAACAATTTATCAAATACTTCAAGATCTTATCGGAGAAAGCCCAGATACCTCAGATAATTCAAACAGCCGAATCAAAAACATTGAATTCAAATAGGACGAGATCATCCGCATCAACACATTCGGGCAATAGCAGTGGCATAAAGTACCTAAAGTGTCAAACCTACAGTATCGTTTTATTTTCTAATAGTTTTTGCTTTTTGCTGATATTTGATTCAAAGGCACACTAAATCAATTCAGCATCACTTGAGTTTTCTCTGAGTCTAGTCTATTACCCTATCATATATTTGGGCTCGCAAATTTGAGACGAAATTTGATTTGAGTTATTCGAAGAGAGTATCATGATAAAACTATCACCTCTAAAATTAAAGTTGATTGTTCTGGTCAAGAACAACTCAATCTTTAGTAGCCTTAGTAGGACTTTTACTTGCGATCATTTTCCCCGATCAGCAAATACTCGGGAATCTGCAGATAATTGATATCATTGTAATTTGCAAGAACTATGGCATCGAAAGAACTATCTGAAGAAAATAGAGATAACTGGGGCTCTCATCAAGAAATAAGATCTATTAGAACCGAATTATGTAAGGACAGCTATGGTTCTTGAAATATACGGAACTACCAATGTACACTTGTTACAGGAATTAAAATGTCAGTCATTAAGGCGTACAGATACAATTACAAGCACTCTTTTGCGTGATATCAGATGTAATGCTTATTGCAAGTTAGCGCCGCAGAATGGACATTCATGAATTCCACGCAATATCTTTTTCCGACATTGCGGACATCGTGGTTTCAATATTGACGAAAGAATGACAACACCGACTGCACCTAACCCAAACCCTACCAGAAAATCCGAGTACCTACGTTTGTCCCGCCCGTCTGCGTTGAATTTATTATTCTTGTCCATTTTTGTTTTCACAAGACCTGCATATGAGAGATATCATATTAAATAACCTACTCCTCTATCAAAGCTCTTGGTTATATCTTTTGTACCACTTCTAAGAAGATCAAATATGTCCGGAAACAGAATCCTATAGTCTCTTGACTCTATTTCTTATGGTATTAAAGATTATTCTTACCGCATTACTGGTTCCTTTCGATTTAACTAATATTGCTTTGGGTAATAGCTTATTATAGAGTTCTTTGTCAGAAGTCAGCAGAAACACAGGGATAGCTTTGTAGGAACCCACAATTCGTATTATCTCAATATCAGAGCTGCCCGTAGGTACAATATCTATATAGCAGCTTAGAGGGTATTGCATCGCTTGCAATTTGCGTAGTAACACTAACATATTTGATTTTCCTAGACCTCGTCTAGTTGATTCATCAATGACTAAGACTGCGGCAAAGCGATCATAAGGTGTTCTACTGATCAACGAGAGCGAGAGTTCTCTATATGAGTCCCATTTCCTTTCGCGGTATGTCAGCTCCTTATATCCTTGACCCGGCATTTGCAGCGGTTGTCTCTGGGGACACTTTATCAGCATATTAGGCAGATCTTCTTTGTAATGAATACATGATAGAAATCTTCTACAATAGTAGCAAAAACCACACTGTTCACAGATTGGATGTAAAAGCGTCGGAATATATTCCGAGTAACAATTAAGACATTTCATATTGGATGATCAAATGTTCCTATCATGGAAGATTCCTTATTACCATATCTTTATTTATCCTATGGAATAGAGCATTAACAAAACAACAACATCCTCTAACCAACATTCATATATTTTCGTTTTTTGCTACCTAGCTTATGCCCATTAACTGGGAAAAAATAGAGTTAGGAGGTCTGTAAATATGGACGTGACTTATGGCGTCATCGATGGAGGAGTTGCCATTTCACTTCTCGCTATATCCGAACCAGTCATATTTCCTTCTGTATAATTTCCTCCATCAGACATATTTTCGCCCTGTGCAAATGCCGGTGTTCACATCAACATTGCACCTGTTGTCGTTACTAGCATTGCGGCCGATAAGGTAGCCACTGCGGCGAAGATGGTCGTCGTCAAGAGGATTCTTCTGTTTATGCTAGAGTTCATCGAGTGCACATATAACCATAACTATATAATGGTTAGAGATTACGTTAATCATGACTATCACTTCAAAGTTTCCAGCTTCATTAGTAGCGCATCGAAAGAAGAGGCATAAAGTATCCTTAAACAATTGGAAACCTTTGAATAATCATGATGGCCATATTTGATACAGATCTTGACTTATAATTCGAAAGTTGTTCAGGTGTTACGAGACTTGGAGCAGATAGCGAAGAAACAGAGTTTGCCATCTATAGGTCCAGTAAAGGGAAAGATTTTGACAGATATTGTCTCTAAATACAAACCTAAAATGATACTTGAGATTGGAACGCTACATGGATATTCTGCAATTTTGATGGCTGATAAGTTACCAGACGACGGAAAGATAATTACTGTGGAGAAGGATACAAATCTATTTGATATAGCGATGAAGAATGTTGAAGATGCTGGACTGTCCCACATTATTGAGGTCATTAATGCAGATGGGTTAAAGGGAATCGGTACTGCTTCAAAAACAGAAGTTTGACTTAATGTTTTTGGATGCTATAAAATCCGATTATTTAAAGTATCTTAATCTAGCAGAGAAGAACAATCTGTTAAGTGATAAGGTGGTGGTAGTTGCAGACAACGTTCTGCTATACGAGAATGAGATGCAAGACTACCTTCAGTATGTTCGGGCTTCTGGGAGATACAAGAGTCAAACCACTGAAACCACACTAGAATTTACAAAGAATGTCAAAGACGCTCTTGAAGTGAGTGTAAGGAACAACTGATTGACAAACTCCCACTTTGTGAAGTTCACTTGTACTAATTCTGTGTGCACCACAAGCAATCAAGAAAATCAATGCTAAATCGCATTTTCAAAAACAAGATATCTACATTAAACACGACATCAGGAAACTATCAAAAGGGAAACCAATCACTGGCTGTCCAACAGCTGACATAATCTCGCTAAAACTAAACCTGGATCACGTCCAACAATTTTCAGCCATCTAAAAAATACAGAAATCATTTTCACGTACTTCTCTATGATATTTTTGCTCTTGTGAATATTAAGTACATCTTCGATAACTAGACATAAGATTCAACTTAATAGATGCAAGCTCCGCCTTTTCTAGCGGTCCACTTCAATATGCTAACCCATGCGTTCCTCTTATCATATGAACAACCTAGGAATAGCCTTTTATTAACACGGAGCCACTAATAAAATGTAGATGTCAACGAATAGAATGATGAGTGTAAGGTCTCTTTTTCTTAGGTTAAATCATGATAGAACTTCGAGAAAGACTAATGACATTCTTGGAAGAAATGATCTCTGGCTTACTGAAGATAAGTTAGTATTAGGAGCAGAGAAATTCATCAAACTGAGTGGGTACCAAAAGATTGAATTTAACCAAACTTTCAATCAGGGCGGATATCAGTTCACTTCCCCTGTAGTAGGATATAGAAATTCCGCCCAAGACCAGCTGAACGAATTTGTATATCAAGGGCAAGACAAAAACAACATGCGAGCGCAGAATCAAGAGGCCAGGCCGATGGAAGGTGACCTAAAAGGAACCGGAGTGTTTGAGCGGGATGCTAGCAAAATTACCACTACCGTATGCATTATAAATTCAAAAATTCAAGACTACGATCTTGGATTCTTTGGGTATATAGAATCAATCCTATTTGATATTATAGACAATTATGAAAACACTAACCTAATTCTTGTAACTGATTCTTTATCGTACTTGTCTGCTACTACGAAAGAAGAGATTAGTGTCACCGTGGAAAACCTTATGGGAGAAGGATTACATCTGTTATTCATGAATGAGAAATCAGATTACGCATTCTTCGAAAGTTATGATGATGTCACAGAAAAACCTATCACAGTTTACGGAGTTTGAACGGTTGTGTTGTTCTTCTGAACCCAAGACATGATCCCAAAACTTCCTGCCCTGCTTTACCTTCAAGTCAGTATATTTTTGTGCGAGCCTATGAATTTCAAATTGGAGCCTTCTAATGAAGGTACAAGATAATAGCACACATCGTGTTAGCAGTCTCGGAACCCACGGCAGGCTTTCAAAGCCTGTCGAAGTAGGGAATGAGTATGATGTAGAAATCACTGATCGAGGAAAGAGTGGTACTACCGATGGAATTGCCAAAATTCAAGGATTAGTAATATTCGTTAAGGATGGAAAGGTCGGTGACAAAGTGAGAGTAAGAATAACTGTCATAGGCGAAAGATTTGCAAAGGCAGAGCTAGTAACCCACACTTAAGGATTGAAGCAAGCGAAATTAACAATAAACTAGATGCTTAAGGCGTTTTGTAGTCGTCTGTAAGGAATCATGATGAATCACAATCATTTCTTCTGGAGTCAAATCTATAAGGTCCAATAACTAATGCTTTGCTTGAAGTCAGTCTGAGTTCTTTTCGTCTCGTCCCTGCCCAATCTTCCTGAGCTATCGGGTTTGCTTGCCTGGCATTGAAGGTTAACTGTCAATCCCATTTAAGGAATTTGATTCCGATTTACACATCATCTTTGGCTATTGAAGACTGATATGCTAGCTACCTATTACAACTGTATTAAAGCGGCAGGCTTTAAGCCAAAAATGTAACATTATGGTGGAATTTATGAATTACGCACGTTCAATATAGTTTGGATTTAGAATTTTGAAACTGGGTACTAAACATACTGCTTCATTTTTTATTTGACTCACTGGCGGTTGAACGCGAATAACAAGTCAGAAGCACTAAGAACTAAGAACTCAAAGATTGATGAATTCGAAAATAGAAAGATGCCTTACACAACGCCTCCTTTTTGCTTTTCCCATCCAGTACTAATTGATGACTTTGAGCTTACTGAGTTTGATATAATGCGGTGGCTCCAACGTACATAACTGTTAGTTCGGGTCAAGTGTGGCATAAACTGTGGTGCTTGCCTAGCAATATCAAATTTGTCAGACGTAATAATTAAGTATAAATCCCAAAAATCAATGCAGGCGATCATTTGGGTAACATATTTTCTAGCCACCTAATTTGCATAGAAATAGTGATTTCTAAATTACTAGATTAAAAATCCGTTAATTTCTGCCATCAATTCAGAATTGTCTGCTAACGGACCGAATTAATTTTTTTTGCGCCTCTTCAATCTATGAATTTACAATAATCTCAGTATTTTCTGAAGGGATTAAATCTCAAAGCACCACTGAATCTTAGCATTTGAGCTCAAAAAAGGATCACCGTACAATCAGAACAGGACATCGTGCATACGATAACACAGCTGATGCAACACTTCCTAAAAGTGTTCTTCTAAGGCGTGATCTCCCTCTACTTCCCATTACTATAAGATCTACATTTTCATTCTCTGCATATTCAATAATTGCATTTTCCACCTTAGAAAAGGGGTCTTCGAGAATTTCTGATCTAAATTTTCTTTTTGTATCTTCCGTTTCTTTCAAAACATCTAATATTGCTCTTTCGACCTCTTCCAACCATTTTTTTGCTTCTCTTCTTTTTTCTTCCAATACATCCTCCTCCTGTGAGCGAGTTCCAGCTTGAATAAGAACATATCCGTAAGGCAAGGACATTAGATCAATTACTGTCAAACCAATTAGATCTGATTTAAATTTCGTCGCAAGACTGATCCCATAGCGAGCGGCCTTCATTGAAGTCACTGACCCGTCTATAGGGAGCAATATCTTTCTGGTATTCTTGAATCCCCTATTAGATATCATGAGCTCTGGAGATAATACAATATACCTGATTAATTAGCTCTGCGAAAACTCTAGAGTGTAAATATCTTCAAATATAATACTCTAACATTTTTTCGATTTCATCCTTACCTACTTCGTCATTTGGAAATTCTTCATATCTCGCAAAATCGAGAGGAGTAATTATCCCAACAAAGTGTTTTGGATCAGATTTATCATTATTATTTTTGTCATCAATAACGAGCAAATGTCTTACATTGTACCGTAACATCATATCAGCGGCTAATGCAGGGGTAGAAGTGGAATCTATCGTGATAAGAGGCACTGACATTATCTGCTTATTTGTGATCGTACTTGTAAAGGTATCATCAACACACACTTTGGTGACCAAATCCCGTTCAGTGATCAAACCTTGAGGTTTACCATCTCTATCGACTACTATCAACGAGCTGACATCCTTGTCTTTCATTTTTTTTGCAGCGTCTTGGACGGAAGCTGAATCGTCAATAGTCTCTAGCCTTTTCCTCATCATGTCTCTTAAAGTTGTGGTCATCTATTCGAAATGATAAACGTCTTCAACTTTTAAGTATATTGATGATACTACGAATTTAATAAAAGGAGTTCAAAGTCAGTACCGTTCGTGGACCTGGTCCTCAACTTTTCCAAAATACTTTTCCTACAAGGACCTCCTAGATCTGACCAAAATCAATTAAAAAGGTAAATGGTATATGACGATATGCGAAGCATCTTTTTGAACAAATACTTGTCATGATTCTCTCACAAACAGGTTCACATTAAATGGGACCAATAGTGTATATAAGTTCTGGTGTATTCATACTAAATTGGCACGATCTGATAATTTTGCTGTTGAGAAGGGTAAGGCAGAAAAAGCCATAAACTGGATGAATAATTATGCGGCCGCGAGAAACAAAAAATTTAACACAAAGCTTATCGGCTATACCATATCAACTGTAAACTTTGGAACTTTTGAAGTAATTTCATGGGAAGGGGAGTGGTCTGCGGCCCGACATATAATAGTTAAGGTGAGCAGCAAGCTGAATATGAAAATAGTTGAAGCTGGATATCATTCTAAATCCAATATTCTGGAATCGTTTCTTGGACTCGGTAAAGAATATGCTAAAGTATACAGTGGCGGGGTACTCACAGGTAACATCGTATTAGGAATAAAGAGAGGAAAAATCATCGCCGATTCTGAAAAATTAGTCTAAGTGTCTATGATGGCAGAGGCAATGATGGTGATGATGGTGATGATGGTGATGGTGATCACACCATAACAATTAGAGTCAAGTGGAGAAATCCGAAAATGGTATTATTACTGTCGATTGAAAGTCTTTACAGTCAATTTCAAGTCGGGAATCCTAACATCTCTTCGATCACTTCACCTTCCTGTCTAGTAAATCTTTTTTGATGTGGTTAAATTCTTCCTCATTCAATACCCCTTGTTCTTTTAGATTCATAAGTTTGGTCAATTCATCTGCAATTGAAAAACCGTCTTGTTGGTTGGACTGGAGGGCTAGGACGGAGAAATTCTCTTTTTCAGGGTTGTGGAGTCCTTCAATTCCTTTTTGATGCATTCCAAATCGTATTACTTCTATTAGATCCTCTGCCTTCGCTTTCGGGATCGCTTGTATCACTCCTTCATGATCATTGTTACCATGTATCATGCCATGTATCATACCCAACCTTTTGGAACCAACCAAGGCAGGGGCTTCGAATCTTATAGTGGATGAGAACAATCCTTTTTCAAGCTTGATGCTTGTAACAACATCATAGGGGATATCAATTAAGTTTTCTTTTATGCCTAACATATATGGGTCTCTAATGATCAACCGCTTTTCAGTCGCGTAAATAGTATTAGGAGTAACGTAGGAACCTCCAGGCAAGATTCTTGATTGACGAGCAACAATTATCACATTCTCATTAGGATTTAGTAAGTCTTGAATTCCTCTAATCTCGCCCATTTCATCACTGTTGAGTGGTTGTATCGAAAATTTTTCACTTGTTCTCATAGCTAGTTCTTTACTATTATCTAGCCGCTTTCCCAAACCAAACTTAATGGTTATTTAAGAACTATGAAGAAATGATCCCTGTAAGTATTTAATTTCTAACTAATAAAGGACTATATCGAACCATGTCATTATGAATGAATGGTTCTATATGATTTAATAGACTTGCATGAATACGATACTCAAAATACATCCGGCTAAACCCACCGAGCTCAGGCACGTATCACTATTTTTTATGCCAATCCTATATTGTCAAAAGCTGTAGAATGCTAACATTGATTGAGGTGCGAGACAGTCTAGTAACATGACAGTCTTTGTAGCCTAGTTTCGAAACCAGAGCGTGATTCATGCCGTATTTGAATGCCTTCAGTTCTCATGCGTAATGTAACTTGTCGTTATTGATATCTAGCCCATTTAAGCATATAGGAGAATTTGAATTCGAATGGTCTCGCTACCGTAATGCTTGCAGCATACCCAATTCTATAATAGCATCCACAATATCATCATGACCCCTAGTTAATCTTTTTAAGCGTTGCCCTCTATTATGGATATTCTGAAAAAGATTATGGTTGAACAGGACTTCTATGACCTTAGCATTTTAATTGATGGCTATTACCTTCATAATTGTTAATGACCAAAGAAAGCATAACAAACGAGCTAGAAAAACAACCCTATGCAGTAGCGCGTAATGAATTAGGCGATTTTTCCTCTGAAAAACTGCCAGGCGGGGAGTTAGCCCCCTCGTGGCATATGCAAATTTAAACCACTCACATTTAGACTGAAATAGCATTTTCAGAGTTCTACCAGCAAATGGATGAACGAGTCCGATATAATATCGGGACAATAGCCGAAGAAGGCGTCAAACTGCGTAGATGATCACGCTCTTGTGCCGAATGTAATGTGCTATTTGAAATTGTCCCTTTTTTTCTCAACTAAGTAGTGAGATGCTTCAACAGTCTTTTTTCGGTAGTTTGTTTTGATCTTCCTCAGTTATCTCGTCTGTTTGAATAACAAACGTTACACGGCAAGTAGTCTTCTTATTCTACACCTAGATAATATTCTGCACAGACATTCAAAGCTTGAACCATACTAGCATCAGTTACTCTCACCATCTCCTTAGTGCACCATTCTATCAGTTCAGCTTGCTGTTGTGTAACACGGATTGTGCTTGCGAGCGCTACATTCGAACCTAAGTAGCCAATGACTACAGCTAGTAAAACTAAGGAGAAAATTACCCTTATCAATGTCATTTAAGAACGTCTGATACTAGAAGTGATATTAATTTCCTCCGGATCACAAACGCTTTGAGGACGTTAGAACAACCTTTAGAAATAACGATACTAGAGATAATTCTTTAACCTGTTGATGGACTGTCATAACCCGTGTTCTGACATCATCAAGTAGATTAGGATGACTGAGTATCTAACGCTTGTCACTTCCATGACAAATGATGACGAGTAGAAGATGCTAGTAGCAGTACCTTTGGAGATTCCTGTAAAAGACATTTATCGCTCAATGATGCACTATAATGATCTGTCGTACCAATTACTATTTGTTCGCGTTCAAAGTTCTGACATTAGACTACCACAACAAACCTACATATATTGTACGCCTGAGTCAAGGTGCTGTAACAAGTAGTAAATCAATAATTTATCATAATTTGTGTATAAACTATATTAGATATGTCTAGAGAGATGAAGGTTAATGACAGCCCGCATCATTTTACGGTCCTGGACGCAATTGGTTCAGACTGAGTTTATATGTGTTTTTAAAGAATGATTTGCCATTGCTCAGGACAACAGGATTGAGTATAATTCGATATTCATCAATTAGACCTAATTGTAAAAGATTTGATGCAAAGTCTGCATCGCCAAATAGTGCCAGATCTACCTGACTGTTGTTTAATATTCCTGCTTAATATTTTTGTTAATCAACCTGGAGTTGGTTCATTCAGCGTTTTCCAGGGTTTTCGAAAGAACGATTTCCATCATTCAACTTAGGAGCCAAGGTCTCGGTTGAGGATGGCCAGTAATCTGCTAAAATTAATAGCATGGCATCTCCATATGATAGATATGATTTGACCGAGTTCTTTCCTCTTTTGCACGCAAAAGAAATTTCAATAGATAAATAGTGTGACTCCTTACGTGCTATCGATATGTCCTCCACTGAGGCCCCCTTCAATTGAGGAAAGAAATAAGATTTCCATCATTGTATGCAGATCCGGATGTTTCCATGTCTGTCTGTGTCTGGCGGTATTTCTATAGTTTTATGATATTGCGTTGAGGATCATCGATTTTGACTTCGACTTTGTCTTCATACGCATCTGTCCTATTTTTGTATTCAGGCACCTCTACCAGGAATTAGACTCGTAGACTTACCTGTCACCTTCGACCGCTTTTAGTATATGCGATCTACGATCAAATCTGCTAATGCTTCTTTGGTGTGTTTATCAATTAGATGTTTTCTTAGTTCTTCTTTGGATGTTGGTGTATCTATCTTATTGCATACAGAACAACTCCTGAATTCTTCCGCATTGTATGATGTAAATAAGAGAGTACGTTCACACCTTGGATGTTGAGAGTATACCGTATGATCTACCATCTCAGTATATGGTCCAGATCTTCTGCAGATATGACACTTTGGCATCGTCAATATTGGCTGCAGCCGACCCTTCTTTTATCATTTACAATTCCATTTTATACACGTTTACGAGACGAGGATTAGGGAAAAAACTGGAAGAATAATTCTAATACATCTTAAATTTTCGAAGTAGGCTAATAGGCTAGACGATGGAAGTAACTGCGATATCTTAGTTCCGCCGTTATTTCGCCATATTATGGAAATTTGCTCGAGTTGAGCTCAAAATGTTGTGATGAGGAAATGATCGCAAGAACTGCATTCATTATCACAAGCGTTCGCTAAAGGGAAGGGAACTAGGTCTTCTATATTATCCTACAGAAGGTATACGACCAGCCATCTTGTAGCTCATACTATTCCGTGAAACAGTATTATAAAGCGATAGCAAAAACTAGTATGAGAAAAAAAAGGCGTATTGTTTATGCAATCATTAAATGTTTTAGGTGTCAGCAGTAGCATGCGGGAAGGTTCATTTGGTACTAGGACACTGAAACTAGTACTAGAACGCAGCACAGAAATATGGGACCAAGACTCGTCTACTCGAACTCCGAAAAATGAAGATGCCTCTCTTTAATCCTGATTCATCAGCGCAGTCAAGCATGGGATTGCAAAAGGTAGCTGATGATGTTAATTGGGCAGACGCATTTGTATTAGTCTCACCTGATTATCACGGCTCAATCTCAGGTGCTTTGAAGAACTTTTTAGATTATTATTGGGAAGAGTTCGCTGGAAAGACATTTGGGTATATCTGTACATCTCATGAGAAGGGATTAACGGTGATGGATCAGATGAGAACGGCTGTGCGGCAGTGTTATGGGTGGAGTTTGCCTTACGGAATCTCTGTAAACGGACAGGAAGACTTTAATGAAGTGGGAGAAGTCGTCAATAGCCTATTAGATAAACGTCTAAGAATGCTTGCCCGTGATTTAGTTGTGTATGGGAAACTAATCAGAGGACAATTTCTTGAAGACCTATCAAGTGACGTGATAGACACCTTTGGAGCGCGTTATAGATAACAATTAGTCAAGTTACCATGTCCTACCAGATTAGATTTAGTCTAGGTTCATACACAAACCCTTAGACTTGATTATCGATATATCTGAAGAGAACAAAGCTCTATTCATAGAAGACGGATATGAGAAGTATATCTATACAAAAAATACTTACAATTCTTACAAGCCTTCAGGTGCCAATTCAAGATTATAGTTGACATCATAATATGGTACTTTGATGCTCAACCCTAATGTACTTATAGCCAATAAAATCTCTTGGAAGAAATATGCGACTTAATTTAGGATTGAAAGGTCACCAACTCTACCTAAGCAAGTTATCCATGACAAATAAATATGAAAGTAAAATACGCTTTAATTTTCACGATAGTCTTAGTCGGGAATACCATTGATATCGGGTCGTGTTGCCAAACTATGCATATGCTAGATATACAAATACCTAGACACAGTCTAATGCTAACGATTGTGATGTTGGTACCAACTGTGCAGTAAACAGGCCGCAAACGCAAGGTGACGGGGTCGTCAGTACACCACCACCTTACAAATTTCTAATCCTGGGTCCACCAGGACCTCAAGGAACAGCAGGACCAGCAGGCCCTCAGGGATCGCAAGGCATTCAAGGGCAGCAAGGACCACCTGAACCAGATAAGGAATTGGAAGTGAGATCAGTTGCTGGCAACTCGGTAAATATACCCTCAAACGAGAACAACAACAGCAAGATATGACCCTGACGAGATGGTGGCCAGTGGAGGAATACGTGCTGTCGACGGTATAAATGCGGTAAATCCAACACACATCTTCCAAGGAATCCCATGATTGACCAAACACCTTTGACGTTATCCACTGCATTATGGTATACGTTACTAGTTCATAAAACCCGCCTTGTAACTAAATAACTTCTATATAAGGTATTGGCCTACAAATACCCGTCAGTTAATTAACTGGTTGTTGCATATATAGAAAGTACATATATTATGCCAGTAGCATATGTGTTGGTCACGTGTGAAATCGGCTTTGAAGACAAAGCCATGGAACAAATAGCGAAACTACCATGCGTGGAAGAGGTGAATCGAGTCACAGGCGTCTATGACATAGTAGTAAAGCTATCTGGGAGTGATTTGGATCTATTAAGAGAAGTCATCGGGAAGGATATGGTAAAAATTAGGGAGATATCCTTCACACACACGTTAATGGCTGACCAAATTGCATGAATGGTGAATGTAATCTTCATCATTGGAAGTTGAATTAGGTTTAAAGCTGTCAACCATTATTTTTATCTGGAAGATGCCCCCAATCGTCTTCTTAGGTAGATAGCACTCTCAAGGCAAGCGAGGGCCTTCTATCACAACCGGTTTCGAATAATAATGATCTACAAACTCCAGGGTTGACAACACTTAGTATAATCTATCTAGAATTCATTTTCTTCGGACAATACGAACACCCTTATGAAAGCCGCTGATCGAACCAATAAGCTAACCATTACAGGATCTACATTAGATAACAAGGATTTTTGGTCTCTAACTATTCTACCTAGATCCTGGTTAAGGACCGACTCATATGATTCAACAAATATAGATGGTTAATTTTGAGCCCATAACACCCTCTCAGAAGAAATTAAGGGAGAATTCTACTCATCTGATAACAAGGCCGCAGGCAGAATTGATCATAGTTCCATCTATAAAAGAAATTAACCTTTGTCTTCAAGAAATTGGCCGAGGGGGAGTCCAGGGTAGAAACTGGTCCCTGCGTAAATTTGATTCATAAATGTCCAAAAGCCTCTTGGAAGTTGGAGTATTCATATAAGCATCCATGCATGAGGGGTTTTCCTCAAGTTCTCTAACACTTCGTCAAACGATGTAAAGATTCGAATACGCCGGGTTGATCTGCAACATAGCAGAGCGAAAGTAACGGATATCTTAATACAAACGAAAATACAAATTCCTATTTCATTTATGCCAATTAATAGCGTTTGTGCTATAACATCTTTCGCAGCTGATCCATTCAAGAGGCCTAAATGCAAATAATCTCTTTATTTGGAAACTGATAGCGAGTAGGAAATTTCTCTGAGAAAATTCTTAAATTAGACACTATACTAAACCGAAGCTAAACTTTGTTCAATCTTCTTAAAAACAATAGAGCTGCACGGATCCTGGTTATCATTATCATGATAATAATTCCAAGTTCTATATTGGCTATTAATTATTTGCCCGCTTTGATTCGATTTTATAATGAACTATCTCAGGCACCTTATCTTCATCAAAGCGATGACAACGACTTAAGAATTGAACTCTTTACCGATGGCTTAGCCCAACCTACTAGTATGACATTTGTGGATGAAAATACTATTCTGGTCCTGGAAAAGGATACTGGGATGGTTAGAATAGTAAATAATGGAACACTTGAAAAAAATCCTGCATTGAGTGTTAGTGTTAGCCCTAAAGGAGAACGTGGCTTACTTGGCATCGATATACTTAAGAGGAGTGTTGGGCTAACAAAAATTGACGATTATGTCTTTATTTACTTGACAGAGGAAACAAACAAAAATACCGAAGGTGACAGTGCCAGGAATAGAGTCTATAGATATAATTGGAACGGTACAGATCTTTTTAATCCAGTACTTCTGCTAGATTTGCCCGGAGATCCTGGTCCCTATCACAATGGTGGCAAAATTAAGGTTGGTCCAGACGAACAGCTGTATGTAGTAATTGGTGATCTCACTAGCCCTTCTACTGTACTACAGAACCACGTACTTGACAGTGATGCTGCTCCAAATAATACATCAGTCATAATACGCATTAATCCTTTAAATGGAAATCCGTCATCAAGTAATCCGTTCAAAAACCAGAGCCAGGACGATCTCATTAATAGTTCCAATCTGGAGTATTATTATGCATACGGAATCAGGAATAGCTTTGGCATATCGTTTGATCCTATTACTGGAAGCCTTTGGGATACGGAAAATGGAGAAGATAAATTTGATGAAACCAATTTAGTAAAACCTGGATTTAATAGTGGCTGGTATAAGATTATGGGACCATTATCTAGGAACAAAAACTTCAGCGAAAATGATCTAGTAGTGTTAAACAATTCGCATTATTCTGATCCAAAGTTTAGTTGGGTTAAACCAATCGGCGTTACTGATCTAGAGTTCTACAATTCATCTAAACTTGGGGATAAATACTCAAACAATATTTTCATAGGCGATATCAATGCTGGTGATCTGTATTTTTTCATAATAGATGACAACAGAACTGGAATTAGAATTGATCCCTCACCGTCAGATCACACCGATTTAACCGATTCAATTGCTGATCCTCAAGATGATCTATCTCCTGCGCTTTTCGCCAGATTCAGCGGTAGGATCACCGACGTTGAGACTGGCCCAGATGGCTACGTATACGTCTTAACCTATTCAGATGGACGTATATTTAGAATAGTAAAGTAGCCATATGGGATACTTTATTAGCCTTGTACGAGAGTAATTATGTGCCGTTTAATGCAAACCATAGTAGACAATTCAGATATAATTTCAAAATACATCGACGCAATGCAGGTAGAGGTTAATCCAACCCCGAATTACAAAGGCCTAACTCTTCTCATAGTAACCAAATTATCACGCTACTATAAGGAGAGACCTATTAGAAAAATGAAAAGAGACGATATTATTGTGTATCTTAATAGTATAAGAAAAACGGAAAAACAAGACCATATGCATAAATGGATTGGGACATATAATTTGTATTTAACATGCATAACTAGATTCTTCAAATGGTTATATTTCCCTAACCAAAATCCGAATGATAGACGCAGACCAATGTTGTTGATAATATTCCTCAATTAAAAAGGAAGGAAACTTCAACATACAAGCCCTCAGACCTTTGGACTTTAGAAGACGACCTTCTGTTTTTGAAATGGTGTCCTAACAAGCGGGACCGGTGTTATCATGCAAAATCACGTGACCTTTCAGCACGTCCGAATGAAATACTTGATTTAAAAATTAAAGATATTGTACCTAAACACTAAGGAACAAAACAGTACGCAGAAGTATTAGTAAATAGTAAGACCGGCACCAGACACCTTCCATTAATCGATTCACTACCCTATTTAAAGGACTGGTTAGACCACCACCCACAACGCACCAATCCTAATGCTTATTTAATCTGTAGTAGCGACCGACGATTTGCAAACAGAAGACCAGTATCTACTAGAGGCCTATACAAGATTTATATTCGATATCGTGAAGACTTTTTTCCAAACCTACTAAATGATCCAAAGGTTCCAATTAATGATAAAAAACAGATTAAAGATCTGTTAGTAAAGCCATGGAATCCTTACATACGAAGACATAGCAGTTTAACGCAGAAAAGCAAGTTCTTGAAGGAGCATATACTTCGCCAGCATGCTGGATGGTCTGGGCGCTCACAAATGCATCTTAAGTATATTCATTACTTCGGAAATGAGTCATCTGAATCTATACTTCAAGAATATGGATCCTCCCAAAGGACAATGCAGTAGTTGATGTTCTTAAGCCTAAGCAATGCCCTAATTGTAATGAACCAAATAGACCAGACCAGAAGTTCTGTGCCAAATGCAGAATGGTATTGACATATAATGGCTACATTGAAACATGGGAATCGGATAAGCGCAAGGAAACTAAGCTAATACAAATGGAAGAAAAGTTTAACTCATTGCAGTCACAAATGCAGACAATATTATCCATTATGTCATCAGCAAACGCACAGGACTGCCAGCGCTATTCGATCTCATTGTATAACGTGTGCAGGAAGATTTTCGACTACGTAGTGTAGTTCGTAATATTTGATATACATTTTTTTATTGATTGGCTGACTTACGACTCAGAGGTCTTGTTCGCAAATTGAGAACTATTAGCAAATCCTGAGGAGATAGTTAGATGTAAAAGTTCAGATCTACAAGAATTATGATAGATGTGAAGTTCTACGGTTCACAGGAGATAGAACTAGTGCAGTGTCTAAGATTTTACTGAGGAACTACTGAAATTTACTACTGTTTGATCTCCGATTGCATCCATAGATTCTCAAAAATAGAAGTAATAGAAAGAACCAGGTAGGTTAGCACTGGTTATGCTAAGTAAATCATCCTTTCTATAGTCATACACATCTGTATATACAGAATCAATGAAATTAATTATATTCTTTTTTGGTATCTTAGTTATATTCTTTGAAAGTTTGATCATCAGATACATCTCTTCGACATTACTATCCACCTGTATTGGTAGTAAATAATTAACGCCTTTCAATACTTTTACTCCTAGCCTGGAATAAAATTGAATTCTCTTCTTCCTTTTCAGCCGTTCGTATGAATCAGACACATCTTTTTTCGGGTACTTCTAATAACATTCCTATATTATCTGGAAGGAGGCGATTCAGCTCATTATTTGTGAATTCAAATAGTTGTCCACCTACACCTCGCTGAAAGGTTGGTATAACTGCCATATAATCAATTAACGCCATTTTTAGATCTTCAAAAATATATAGCAATGAGATGCCTATTATAGAGCTATTTTTTAGGGCAACATAGAGATGATATCTACTATCATTTTTGAGCATGTCATAGATATGATTTAGGTAGATGTCAAGATGTTTGGCGTTTTCCAATGGGAAAAGTTGAAAGGTAAATGTTACGAAGTCCTTCAAATTCCTTATGAGATAAATTCTTAAGTTCCTTAATAATCATAATCATAATATATGTATGGATAAATGGTTTTAAGATGATGATACAATCCATGCGTAATCAGAGGATTCTCCCAGGAAATGTGGGTTAGGCATTCATGGAATAGAAACTCCTACTGCTTTGAGTTGATTCATTACATTTCTTACTTCATCAGTAGAAACTTTATTTATGGTATTATTATTTGTATATCGTAGCATTGTATTTATAAGCCCAGAGATCATTTCTGCATCATAAAAAGCAGTTGATTCTGACAATAGTTCTGCCACTTTGGACACATCGGTATTATTAGTTACCTTTCCACTTATTATTAATCTTCCAAATTTCTGAACCGATTCATACACGCCGATATTATATGCTATAAACGCGATCTTCTCTGGAGGTAAAATATCGACAGATTCCATAGTATATCCATTCCAACTAGGTATTAATCATTTTTTACCAACGATAAGTATAGCTTCATTTACGAAACTTACTATTCCTGTATTCTTGTCTGCATACTTTTCTGCAGCTTCAGTTACTACTTTCAATATTTCTTTTTTTCTTTCACTAGTCTGATTTGCAAGCACTTTTTGTAGTGGTCCAATAGTTTCACTTGTAAATGTTGTGTAATCCTCGAGTGAATCAAAATCATAGGACACATTCATTCTTTCGATATTAAGATCTTTGAATCCTGAAATCATAAATGAATTCTTTAGACTATTTTCGTCAGACAGGCTGAATGGTCCAGGGGATCCTGGTGGAGGTGGAGGTGCATTAGTTTCTTTCATTATGGTATTCATTGTCGTGGCACTCAAGGTATCCTGAGCTGGTGAAGCCCAAACAGCAGCTGCAAAGTGACCATCTTCTACTAATGGCCCGTAAATATTAGATAGTCCAGCCTTGAGATCTGGTAGAAGCATCAATCCCCATCTACAAAGTACAGCATCAAATGCTGAAGATGGTAAGTCAACGGTTTCAATATCTCCCTCTTTAAATTCAATTATGTTTTGTAGACCTAATGAAATAGCCCTTTGCTTTGCAACAGATAGCATCTGTGGTGAAATATCTGTGGCTAATACGTGACCACTGCTACCTACTCTATCTGCGGCGGTTATAGCTGGTTCTCCTATTCCTGTTGCGATATCAAGAACTCTTGAACCTGGTTTAATCTCTGCAAGATCTATTAACCGTATACTAACTTTTTCAGCGCCTCTCTCAATTGTCTTCCACCACTTCTGCCAATTATTAGCTACTCTATCCCAATTCTGACGTTGTTCCTCTTTGTATTGTTTTGAATCTAGGGTTGTCAATTGATTCTTCTTTAGCTAAGATATGCATGATATAAAAATTATCTTTCGATCAGGTACTAAATAACCAAGGTCGTAGCAATTTAGTTAAAATGGGCATAATCAAATAGGTCATTAATATGACTGTTTTTGTAATGGCAATTACAAACCTTATAGAATAAGGATTATCTTATAAATCTTCGAAGTTTTCATGGAACCAAAATAATTCTCAACTCAGCATACAATGTAGATGATGTGCTCGTAAAAGAGTTAGAAAATGGTAATTATATATCAGAATACTTGCAAAAACCATTCGAGACAAATCGCTTAACTGATCTAGTAGCTGAGATCGTTTGACAACACACGCGCGACTATGATGTCTTGACAGACGGCCAGTGATTTAAGATTAACGATTAACTTAGTCTCAGGTATCGCTATTCACATTATAGCCTAATGGGAATGGGAACGATTCAAATGCGCCATCTAGCTATCTGAGTGCTATTCTCGACGTAAACCTGCCTGCTTTTGGAGATATTCCAGTAATTCTTTATCATCGTCTTTATGTTCTATTCGCAAATAATGTTTCATTCCATTTAGTAAATCATTACTCTTTTCAGAATAAATTGAATCATTATTTTTAGAATCATTTACCATAATAATAATTTACATTTATCGTATAAAAGACTTTGAATGTTTGCTCTAAATAGATCTAATCGAACTTTGGGACATGACTATGTTCTAAGAAATCTACTAACTGCTCATAGCTCTCTAACTCAAGATATTTCATTAGGCATTCGATAGTATTGTCGTCGTATTCAGAATTCTTGTACTTTTGTTTGCTAAGCGTTACTTGAATATGCTCGGTTTTTTCATCCACGTTAGTATTACTTAGTACCTATTAGGACAGTGGTGTATATAATACTTTATGAACTATATTTTGAAGAAGCTAAGAGAAATAAGTATATCTTTACCATTATACCAAGAATATTGGAATTCTGTTATTTATTAAACGTATTTTACAGTGAAATTGGAGCTAATGGGTAGACTATGTTATATGATGCTTTTTAGCACAATCTTTATGATAATAACTTGGTCTGCCGCTGCTTATAACGACATGATATTTAGTGATTGGTTGTTTATATGAAATACAACGCCCATTCTGCTTTAATTCAACCATCTTGATTATGCGAGTTATTCTCTCACGGGGATAGATGGTTAACGGCAGAACCAATTATCTGAGACTAAGAAATTAGAAGCAAATGAGATTTGTCATTAAATATCGTAGATCAAGCACATAACATTTCTTAAGCTTGACAAATTATTGAATTATTCTACACGATCATTTAGATCTTAAAAAGAAAAATGAAGTGGGCTTAGCGTCAGTGTTCCGAATTCAATATTCCAGAAGCAGATAACGTGTCAACGACTTTTTTCACTATGGTTTTCACTATTGCCTCGTCATCTTCATCAAATGTGCTCTGTCCATCATCGCCGCCGTTCGAATCAACGGTGTCGATAGACTCTTGTCCGTCTTGAACTCTTCAGTTCTTTTTCTTGTGATATTCATTATGCTAACACTCTCTGGATTTTGTTACTCTTTAACTAGTAACGGCTTCATTGATAAGACATAACCAGTTTTACTACTGGAACGTGCTCCTCACAATATTCGTAACCAAGATTATATTTGTAATTGCAAATAGGACAGATCTTTATCTTACTCTTATTCTTATCCATATGAGTTAGTTAGTCTTGTGAATAAAAGGTATTCCGGAACTTGGTTCAGTTTAAAGGTAGGACGACCATAGCGGGTTGGTGACACAGGAACTAGAGGAGGGTAAACTTCTACTGGAACCTATCTATGTAGTAGGACTAAACCGTCAGTGTCGTTAGGATAACAGAAAGATTGACCTTCTTTCGGGTACTTTGACTCCAACAATTGCGTCCCTACAACTTGGGCAAATCTGATAGTAAACGTACATTTGTTTATTGTCCCTGTTCAAGCCTATCGGAAAATTCCACATTTGAGGGTGAAAACTGGTCTTACAATTTGGACATTCCATGGAAGTACATATAGCAAATCACATATATAATCCATAAAGCGCACATAATCACAGTTTAGTCAATAACCTGACAGAAGGTAGGCGACCATTATAGAATAGTGCCGGATTTTGCTATCAGTTTGTATTATCGTTATTCAAAACTAAAAGTTTTTCGGTACAATAAAAAGGTAGAACAACCAGGAGGTTGACCAGACATCTGATTGCTTACCTTGTATCCTTTGCGCGACATATTATAAAAAACAGACAATTAGAAAAGGTAGCGCGCGGCCGAGAATTTGTCCAATTGAAAGGAAAGGACTGGCCGCCACTACCAAACCATGCCGATTTACGATATGCTCACATTTCATATTATATTATTATATAATAGGCATTACGGAACTTGGTTATTTGGTATTCCAAATGACATACTGATGGTGGATTGTAAAATTTGAGTGAAAAGAAGGTGATCAATAGACTACATGTCAGACGCATTGATTGCATACTGCCAGTTGGTTCCTTAAGAGTGATTTAAAGGCCTCAACTACCAGCGACTATTTGCACAACAAAGTGTAAAAGTAGATAGAGAAGGACTGCCTACGTACAAGAATTTAGGAAAGTTGTAGGTGCTCCTTCTCCCTTCTTAGTGACTGCTTGTATTTAATAATACTTGATTAACTTCGTAAAGTGACAAATTATTGAAAGCACCAACATTAGAGTGATGTTGCAGTACTAATAAAGTATAATTCGAGCAAATAATCGGAAACTGTATCCGATAAAACATCTCCTTGTCAATGGAATCAATTGACAGTGTAAAAAGAGGACTAAGTATCCTTTCTAGATACTAACGCACACATTGCCCGCAGTTAAAATAATGAAAATAACTCATAAAAAGACAGACATTATGAAATTGCTTCTTTTAAGTAACCAAAACAACGTAGGCCCTAAGTACGAAGAAGTTTATATTCACAAGCCAACATAATAGTGTCCGCAATATGTTGCCACATTCTGTAAATTAGACCTACCCATGGAGGTGTCGGATTGTACTTGCTTGTACTTTGATCGATTGTGGTTCTTCTTCTTGTTGTTGTCTTGGATGCTTTTCACTTGTCAGTTGGGGGTATATTGCTTTTGCAACCATATTCTTTATTTTAGAATCATCTATCAATGTATCAACTAATTTAGAGAATTCTTCCTCTGGTATCACGCCTACTGGATTTGACATCTGGATAGATTCTATTGCCTTGAGTTTCCAGTGGTAACTAAGTACTTTGGATGTCGTGATATGAATATCGTATATCATCTTACCCAATAGAGTTAGAGAATATCGGCCATTTTGTCTTCGTATCAGACCAGTTTCTGTTAGCCTTGTTATTCTAGAGTAGTATTGTCTTGTTGTGAGTCCCAACTTTCGAATTTGAATTTGATGACTATTACTACCACCATTGTCGACATCTGCAGTAATTGCGATAGTATTGAACAAAACTAATGCTTTGTTGTCAGATAACGCTCCGAAAATATCTTCTATTGATACATTACTTTCCTTTTTCAATTCTTGTACACAGATACTTACATCTGCATTGCTTATCTTCCTTGATGATCTCGCTCAATTGATACCGTTAATCAACTATTTTATACAAGTTATATTTTTTTCAGAAATGGTGGTTTACATATAAAACTTTTATAATAATTCATCCAAAAATGCTGATTTTGTATAAACTAGGTTCAAAGTTTTATATTCATGAATTAACCCTATTGAGAGTTGAGGATTCATGCCTTCTATCGCATCTGCACTCAATTTTAACCCTACCAATCTTTATTATCAGTTTAAATCCACAAATATAAAAGGCTATATTTGAGTTTTCAAACTAATTTCACTTTTTTTGGGTAGTCGTCCGCCAATTTAACACCTTAGACCGACTAAGGACTGGCCAGCCAAATCAAATGCATCAGGGGTAGTATTTCGATGCGCCCAGTTGTAAAGTGTTTTCATTTATACATAATCTTTCAACTTTTCCTTTGCTAGGGTCCACGTTTACTTGGTTTGGGTCCTTGTTTCCGTGCCACCTTTCAGTTTATGTTAGTTATTACGTTGATTTCCGACGCCTGTCTTTATATTTTCCAGCATTGAATCCAGTAACTTATAGTCAATTTCCTTCCTCTTTCCTTTAGATACTACCGCCTGACGTGACATTTGCCATTTAATGCCGTATAATTAGATATTATGAATAGTCAACATAATGAAACTATGTGATGAAATAAAGGTTAGGTTAGGCATGCGTGTAATGAGGGTATCGATATCTACCTGCTGAATGTTCTACTTGTGTGAGAGTAGTCCAGTTACGGAAATTTCATGATAAACTAAAACCCTGTTTATAATTTTTTAGGATAGGTAAGGGTTAGTAAGGGTAAATGGATGCGGACAACACAAACGCCCTTACCTATCCTGTGCAGGTATCCATTGAATTTGGTGTCTTAAAATTAACAGAACCCATATACTATTGGGATATTTGATTAGTTATTGGCTTAATCATGACATAGCAATATAAGTAAGTGGTTAAGTAACTCTGACCATTGCCCCTGACCATTTACTGTCGGTTTAGAACCTGATAACTAGAGATTCGCGGCCATAGCGTCGCATTATACTGTGAAAAATTTATAATTTAGACAAGCAAGTCTAAATCCATCCAGAAGATCATTATGTGAAGTTTGGGATTTGTCCAGCTTCCAATCATCGACTACAACAGCGGTTCGAAATGAGACTATTAGTTGCCGTAAGGATGGGTGAATCTTGATGAACCTTTTAGACATTAACATTTACTTTATCTTTGATCTCTTGATCTTTTCCTGCAGTAACATAGTCCCCTGTATCAATGTTTCAGGACGTGGAGGGCAGCCAGGGACATATACATCGACTGGAATGATTCCATCTACACCTGGTAGTACATTATAAGAATCTATGTATAAGCCACCCGTGATAGCACACGCACCCATTGCTATAACATATTTAGGCTCAGGCATTTGATCATACACCATCCGTAATCTAGGTGCCATCTTTCTTGTCACAGTTCCCTGTACTACTATCAAGTCACATTGTCTAAGTGAGCCAAAAGCTTCAATAATGCCAAATCTTTCAACGTCATATCTTGGACCTGAAGCAGCTCCAAATTCAACACTGCAACAGGCCGTCTCCAAATGGACTGGCCAGAGGGACCACACTCTACCCCAATTTATAGCGTACCCCAATGGTTTGTCGATAGCCTTCACTAGCACGTCTCCAAGTCGGCTTACCATGAGATTAAAGTTAGAAGGGTTGAGCAGTTCCGTTTTCATATGGGCTATAATATCACTTTCTTCCAGTACAATTACTCAGGAATCATATTTAATAATTGAGGTCACACATCATTAGTTGTCTGATGATTTAGTGGAAAAAAAGGTCTCTGAAGGAAGGCCTTTGTAGTATTCATCGGTTGGTATTAAATTCAAATTCAGATCGGTTGGTATTAAATGGTATCGAGGCTTGAAGGAGAGTTATAGCAGAACAGATGTAATGCCAGAAGATGAATCAGGTACTTACAACTTTTCACAAGAGCAACACGAATAAAGAATATCAATGCCCAACCTGCTATCAAATATACTCATTTGTAACACAAGAGGGCTCACTAACAAGATAACAACAATAACCCAACAGATCTTAAATGTTGAATGAAGAGGAACAGATTGTTGATTACAGACTATCCTGGTTCACTTCTCGTTATATGAATATCCTGAAAGATAATGTATATTTCAAAGATGGATATAGTATACTAGAACATAAAACTATGACTTAGTGACACATGTTTTACATCTGATTGATAAAGCCTTTCAACGGGATTATTCCACATCTGAAAGGACGTTCAAAAAGTATAATATCCTACCTAGACTTGAAATACTAAACATGTCGTCAGAACTACCTCATATTTGGCAGAACGATTTGATGAAGGGAATAGAAGATGTTGAGCAAAAGATGATGCTGCTCGTGAACGTATATCGAAAAATCCAAGAGTCATCGCGGATCATGTAAGAGCTTTGGAAAGTGTTCGTAAAGCCAAGGATGATGTTGCTCATTTTATAGGCGTCTTTAATGACGAATCGAGATGAGTAATAACTAACCCAACTAACTAATGCTATAACTGAAGCGATAACCTGAATATATCAAGTAATCATTATTAGTTGCTTTCTTGTCTAGAGTCAGTTCCCCTTTCTGTACTTCTTCCCTTATAGAGGAGGGTTCGCCAAAAGTGGTTGGAGTTTTTAGAGTTCATCTAATAGACCTTCTGGATCATGACCTACCAAACTAACACATTTACAATCCATACTTCGACATCTTATCCTCTCTTCTCCGTCCTCTGTGAAATAATGAATATCCATTGGGTGCTTACAAGTTGGACAAGGATTCTTGTTATCCCCACTGTCTTCATTCTCGATAGCGGCAGTCATGCCTCAAAGATTCCTTCGGGAACAACGATTTGACCTTTCAACTTGCAATAACAAAAAGAAAGATAGCACGGTCGTTTCTGCCGCATCGTTTACAGATAGCCATTTTGATATATTTCCGAGCGTGGAACTAACTAAAAAGGATAGTATATCCTAGCGAATAAATGCATCTCAACCTGAGCATACCTATTGTCATCATATTATGGCCGTGAGCACAAGGATTGGGTCTAAGATTGGAGTGAGGCTCGGAGGTATTAGGAACCTTGGAATCCGCGGGTTCGATTACGGTAATATGTGACCACTAGTCTTAAATCGTCCTTGTCAGGATTTTGTTATTCTCTAATTAGTAACGCATAGATACTTAACAACTCTGTATGACCTCTAATTATTGGGATGGCTATTGACAACGCAACATTACTTCAGGTTAACACTAGCGCCATAGTGGGCATTTTTATCTTCTTAACCTTGCAAGGATTTGGTTCGACTCGATTTAGCCTAATGCAGACTAGGGCTATGAGTGATCCCATTCGCTTTTTCCGCGATAGCGATACTAATAGGTGAAATCTATTCTTCCTGTCTCGGCAATATTCTATCGGTTCAAAAACTAAGAGGCAAACGCATCAGATCTTAAATTAGAGCATCGTCTTTTCAGTTATAGGGATAAGGAACAATACACGACGAAGATAGGAAGCCTCTTGCTGGTTTATTGGCTACTTCCATTCCCAAACCTTCAAATGGAAGTTGCCTCCTTCGTCGATGTCCAACTCCCAAACTCCCGGCACGCTATTTAACCTTGCAAATTTCGGCGAGGAAGCCTGCCAGATAACTCCACCCCGCCAGCTCGCCTTTAGGTCACTTCCGGTAGGTCGCCCCCTTCCATGAGCCCACACACCTACAATGTCCCCATCTTTGGTTGTGCAGATTCCATTGAACTCTGCAATCAAGGTTCCTCCATGCGGGGTTGCGACGCCTGTATAGATAGATGAATAGTCTGCACCGAACAATTTGCCAGTTCCCTGATAGGTCGCTTCCACTTTTCCGTCGGGGAGTGCCCTTATTCCCGCGAACTTGCCAGTTTCTTCGAATGCTAAATCTCCTAGAGCCATGTGACCGTAGAATCGATGCCTGCTATTTATGCGTTCTCAGTTCCCCTAATGAATAGTAATACAATTTCAACAAACTAACAAACCAACTTCCCATCTAGGAAACATATTGACGATACCGATATCCGTGAGTTTCTTAGATAAATCGCATTCATCTAATCTGACAGGTATTAGACGTATGTTTGATTTAGAAGCATAATTAATACAATGGACTGAAATCGGCAAAACATAATTGTCTCTTTCATTTTAATCGGTTAATAACCTCAATTCCATATAATAAACATTTTCTAGTCACGGCGAACAAGATACCTATTGGCTGTTAATACCAATTAGAGTTTTCTTGAAGTGTTAATTACGCAATTGTTGGGTTTTATTACTAAGGTATAAACCATCCTGTATGCGAATCAACTATAGAGTACTTGAGGTACTATAGAGTACCTATCCTCTTGATTGTCGGACTGATATCACCCCATCTCAAACTTTTATCGGTACTGTAGTACCGTTCGCTAAATTTTATTGGTTACTCAAGATGAGTACACATCCAATAGCTAATACCTTTGCATATATAGCACCTATCGTGGCAGTCCTTTTGGGATGGGCTATTCTTGATGAACCTGCAGGTGTGGTTACTAGAGGCCCAAATCTTCCGCGATCTATTAACCCTGGAATCAACAAAAGCCTAAATATTCAAAATGCAGTGCAACTATGTTATGACAATAAGTCCAGAAGAAAGAGAAAGTAGATTGCGTAAGATGAGGAAGGATGGTAAAGATTCCTTGTTGGAACATTATTCTGCACTGTTCGTTCAGTTTATGGATGAGGCTAATGCTCTCTTTTCTAGGGGTGACCATGCATCAGCAGCAGACGTCTTAATGAAAGCCACCCTTTATAATAAAATGCTGACAGACATTGAAGGTGGTGAAGGCTCCTAAACAAGTCAAAATTATTGCAATCGTAAATATGGGTTAGTGGTTGACTAGTAGATAGATATGCCGGAATGCTATCGGTGTGGTAACAAGAAGATGGAGCGTATCTGGCATATGGAAGATGATAAAACATACTGGCACTGCTACAAGTGCGGTCGTAAGTATAATGCAGAATGGGATCTAAATGTCTAGACGTAAGTGCAATTATTGCAATGATGTACCGACTACGGTATATTGTTTTGCTAATTTTAGTGTCATTATTTGTTCTATAGTAGAGTATTATCATTTCGGTAAAACGTCCATGTTTATGAAGAGTCAATGTTGTTTCTGTGCGCTCTATAAACTGAAACGCTTTTTAACTAGCATATCTCTGCTAATGGTAATGGTGGGCAAGACATATCAACTGACTTTACCAGGAGATTCTTATCGCATATTCATAGAGGGTCTCAAATCCCCGGTCACCAAAGCTGCCTACAGCTATGCCCTCCAAAAATACATGAAAACCGGAACATTTGAAGTCCTCTACGAAGGAATATTTATCTCAAAAACCCCACTTCAAAACACGCTTTTGAAACAATGTTTACGTCTACAAACTTTAGAAATAGCTTATCTCTCTTTTTTTCGATTTTTACTTTCAACCCTATCATCGTACGATTCAAACTTATACAAGACATTTGAATATCATAATTTCCCTTTATTTGCAATCAAAACTACTCCAGTCATTATTATCGCGGTAGCGATTATTATCTGTGGAGTGATAGCTTCACTAAGTATCGCCCATCCCAAAATAACAGCTACTACTGGACTTACGTAGGCAAAAGTATTGGCTAATGATGCTGAGGTATTTCTAAGAACCCAGAAAAATCCAGCCCATCCAACTGAACCCACAGTTATGAGGTACAATAGTGAAGTCATGGACGGCATAGAAATTGCAGATACATGAAAATTCTGTAGCTCGCCTATTGCAATACTCAATAGAATTAAAAAAATTCCACCTACAAATAACATCATACCAGTTGAAATCAGTATGTTGGTAGGGAGATCTGTTTTAGATGAATACAACGATCCGACTGACCAGATGATTGCAGCTATTACTAATGCGATTATACCAACAAATTCAAATTCCATTTTAGGAGAATCTATTTCTACAAATTGTGCTGCCAGAGAAGGAAATATCAATATAACAAAGCCTACGGTACCTGTAATAACTCCAATTACAGTAAACTTCTTCAGCTTTTCTCTATATACTATTTTCCCAAGTAGTAATACCCAGATAGGAACTGTCGAGAATAAGAGTGCAGTAACACTAGATGAAAGATATTGCTCGCCCCATGCCAATAGTCCCTGTCCACCAAGTACTAATGCACACCCAATAATTGTTGCTTCCTTCCATTGTCTCTTGTTAAATATTGATGCAAGTTTGTACCGATGGCTGACATGAGAATTTTGACCTCGATTAGTCCCAAAGTTGTTGTTTTGGGAAGGAAGTAGAATGTATACCAGCATAAGAAGCGCACCCGATGATGCATACCTTATTCCAGACATTAAAAATGGAGGGATAGTATCGATCGCAATTTTTATAGTGATATATGTAGATCCTATAATTACCCAAAGTAATATTAACACCAACCAAACCTTTAACCTAGCCATAGATCGATATCCTTGATAACTAATGAGTTCAATTTTGATTTGTTTCTAAAAATTGTTTATATATAATAGTTGTTATGATACCACTTTTAGTTAACATAATCAATTAGATCCCTTTCCCATTCACTAACTATACCGTTGTTTCAATGATATATTCAATGTAGAACGGACATAAGTGCAATAAATCAAGGAGTCATAAGGTTGTATGTTGTTAACAAAGGTCTTATATCGCATTCAAAACTGGAATTAAGTGTAAATTGATTTAATTACAAACATTTTGATAAATGAAATCGATACAATTTGAGAGTGTCTTGGGCCGTTATCTGATCTAAAGTATGGCGAAAAAATACGCGCTATCGAGAAAGCAGAGCCAATAATGACTACCAGCAAGCTAAGCGGGATAAGCCACTAATCAGGATGCAGCACAGGATCAAAGATTATTGTTCAATTCTTATATACAAAATTAAGACTGAAACGTTAGTCTAACTCTTCGCATATCTTTAACTAATTATTCCAAATATTGTGTAATATTCTCAGAATATTTAAATATTTGATAAATCTGAAAGATGCATGAATAAATTTCCTGAGGAGTTAAATGAGCCCTCTAAGGATAAGATACTGATTGATAAAACTCGGTTGCTCATAGCACTAAGAGAATCGCACACGTTAGAAGATGTACAAGCTCGATTACTTGGAACAGAACTTGTACTTGAAAGCGATATGCGAAGGAATAATGAAACAGGACGTGAACGACCAACGGAATTAATCAATCATACAGATAAACGCTACTGGACCCGATCACGGGAAGGTAACCCTATAAGCGAGGGAACACTTAATAGATTAAGCGAAATATTTTCTGAGCAACTTGATTGGATAGGACCTGTGTACCAGAACCCAGACCAATCTGGTCGTGAAGGATTATTTTGTCCGATACCAAATGTTCTGGTCATTAAGTTTGCTACTTCCTTGAGTAGTAAAGACAGCGAATTGTTAGAAATACTTGCTAGGTATAATATGGAAGAGGTGATTGAAAAATCTAAGTATCTAAATGAGTATCACTACTTTATCATAAAGAATATTGGGAATGAAAATGCCTATCAAATTAAATACATATTATTAAATGAATCCCAGTTTGTTAACGAAGTAGTATATGAAAGTATGCCAATGATATTTCCCGCATCCTTACAACCCAATGACACCCATTTTGGTGACCAATGGAATATGACACGTATTGGAGCAGGAGGTAAGGGAACTTCAGCTTGGGATACTTCAACTGGTATTAATAATGTGGTTATTTGTATCTTAGATACAGGATGTGATTTAACTCATCCTGATTTACAGTTTTCCACACCAGGAGTTCATTTGGATGATATGAAACCAGATGGTTCTCCAATAGAACACCCTTCAGTCCCTGGGGTGTCTGCTCATGGAACTTCATGTGCTGGTATTGCAGCTGCCATTTTTAATAATAGTCTAGGGGTTGCAGGTGTTGCTGGATCTTGCCAGATAATGCCTCTTGCTCTAAAGAACTGGACAAGTGCGGAGCTAGCTGCTGGAATCAATTTCGCAAGGATAAATGGCGCCCAAGTTATCAACATGAGTCTTAGAATGGATGCTCTTACCCCCCTACAAAAGGTGCTTGTGGATGATGCCCTCCAAAGTGCTTCTAATAACAATGTAATAATGTGCGCTATCGCGGGTAACGAAAACGCCAATAAAATAGCTTATCCAGGATCAAATTCAGCAGTTATTGCTTGCGGAGCATCTGACCAGATAGATAATCGCAAATCACCGACAAGTCCAGATGGCGAAACTTGGTGGGGATCAAACTTTGGACCGGAGATATCGGTAGCAGCTCCAGGTGTAAGAATTCCAACAACTGACAACCAGGGAACTGCTGGATTCAATCCGGTAGTACCTCCTAAACCAGGAGAATATGGTGATACTAATTATACGAAGTTTTTCAATGGAACCTCAGCCTGCCACTCCACATGTAGCAGGCCTTGCTGCGTTAATTAGAACTTTGTTTCCAGTGTTTACAAATGCTCAAGTTCAGGCAGCGAATTGAAAAAAATACCGATAAGGTTGGAACGGTACCTTACACTAATGCAGCTGGTCACCCAAATGGAACTTGGAATCAAGAAATGGGTTACGGCCGTATTAATGCTGTTAAAGCCTTAATAGAACCTCGTGACTTATGGATAGCCTGGAAAGGCTCTGGTAACGATCAACTCAATGCTATGAGCGTATTTGAGCCAAATAAGAGGATTGTATTAGATGAAACAAGTGATACTTCTCTTGCATTAGTTGCCTTTAGAAATAGTTTTTGGATAGCCTGGAAGGGCTCTGGTAACTATCAACTTAATGTTATGGATATATTTAATCCCAATAGTAAGATGGTCTTAGACGAAGAAAGTGACACTTTCCCAGCGTTGACAACCCATAACGACCAGTTATGGATAGCCTGGAAAGGCTCTGGTAACGATCAGCTTAATGTTATGGATGTATTTAATCCAAGCAGTAAAATAGTTTTTAATGAGAAAATCGATGTTTCTCCTACAATATCTTCCAATGATGACTTGATATGTATAGCCTGGAAGGGCTCGGGTAACGATCAACTTAATTTTATGAACAACATCACCGTTCCAGGTACTATAATAGTCTTGAGTGATGAGAGTGAAACTTCCCCTTCATTAACCCGATTTAGTGAAGCTTTTTGGTTAGGCTGGAGAGGCTTGAATAACGATCTACTCAATGCTATGAATGTAGATATTCCCTCAACTAAGATAGTATCAGACCAAGAAAGTTCTCATTCACCCTCAGTTACTGAATTCGACGATGACTTGTGGATAGCCTGGAAAGGCTCGGGTAACGATCAACTCAATGTTATGGATATATTTAATCCAAGCAGTAAAAGGGTAATGCCTGATTCAAGTGATACTGCACCATCAATAGCTTCTTTTAATCCATGACTGTAACGCAATAGTTGTTATATGACCGACCAAGAACCGGTCCTGACGATATGAAGATCTTTTGTCAGATCATATCTTGCATGTTGGCAACGTTCAAATTTAATCTAATGAGCCAGTAGCATCTCTGAGCCAGTTGCTAGAATAGGTACAGATAGTAGTCAGACATTCGATCCAATATTGAAATTAGCAAACTAACTGAACCAATGGCGTAGCAAGCGGATAAGGGAGACCCTTTCTTCATTTTTCCACCATTAATCAAACGCATACGCATTTTCTCTATTCTAAATGTTCTGGCATTGATAAAAGAATAGCTAGCGGTGAAATTAGTTTAGTCATGGCTGCCCCAGGTAGTTATGTAGAGCCCGAAGTGAGGGAAAGAAGGCTACGCGACCTTGCCAATAGGCTTATTGATGAAGAACGGATTGAACCCGATAACGTGGTTCAATCAAAGCGCGAGTATGCAAATATCAAGCAGGATTTGACTCAGGAGTTTTTGAAATTCATAAAGATAAGTGAAGAATGTGAGATAGACCGTGGCATATTAGAGGCGGTTGTTTACAATGACATTGCTGAAGAAATACATACGGCTTTGAAAAAGTTTGATAATGTGTGATAAAATGCTAGTAAGGGATTACAGGAATTTTTAGAAAAAGGCAGGAAAATGAAATGGGGTGGAGACTCGAGTCGAAAACAGCTTTGAACAGAATTAGGAAAACAAATACTGCCAAGACAGCAGCGCTTTTGGGTTCATATCTCACTCAGAAGTCTTGTTTTTACTGCCTCGAACTCTTTATCTGATACCATGCCTTTCTCCTTCAAAGCTGAGAGTCTTTCTAGTCTTGAAATGGGATCATCGGGTTTCTGTTGTTGCTGTACTACTATATCGCCTGTGACATCATCCAGTCCAAAATCACCGTGCATTCCCTTTCTAATGGCACCGAACAACTCTTCTGCAACTTCCTTTGAAACTGCTGGCAGCTTCACTTTTTCGGAATTAAATCTGGGAGTTAGTTCTATTGCGGTCGTAAAGATACCTCTGTGAAGCTCCACGTTTGCCAGATCTTCATATGCATAGTCCATCAAATCTACCTTAAGACCCCACATTCTTGGATTTCTAAAGATAATACGTTTGTTTGTCACATAGATAGAGTTTGGTGTGGCTATGCTACCGCCTGGCATCATTCTGCTCTGGTCTGCATTAATTAGTACTTGTTCGCCTTCAGTTAGCATCTTGTCGATACTTGTCTTTGCATCTGCGCTGGTTATCTCAAGAGCTTTAGTCGGCTTGCGCCAATGTCCTAATTTTCTATCCAGTGTAGTCTTAATTTCAGTCTGCCCCTTTTTCTCATCAATCAAAGTTCATTTTCTCCCCACAACTAATCACCAGTGAAACTCATTTCTTTGTTTAACTCGTTCAGAAGAAGAAGTGCTCATACTAATACTATATGGAAGAAAATGCAAGCTCTATCCATAAGTCTAATCTACTACACCAAATTTCGGTGTGTTTATTGCCTGTATTTCAGTATCCAACAAGCATGTATCCTCTTCCCCAGACCAAGCCGTATTGAACAGTCCTCCTCGTGATCTTTGAAAACACTTTAAAGTCTTGCCAAACCCCCTTGGGCCCATCCACTACGTGGGTTCATATACTTCTGGAGAGTATACATCTATTGAACCTGCACCAATTGACGATTACTTACTATGAAAGGAGGAGGTATTGATGCCTACCACGCTTTCTACAACCATTAGACATGTTCATGACAGAGTGCCTAATTCTGTGAACTCAACTAGCGCCGGGGCTTAGCACCGCAGTGTAACGCAAGCACTTCCGGATTATATCTGATAAGCCTCTTTCAACACCCAAGGCCAATCTTGTAGTTTTGTATTAAATCAAGTAACTGTTGTATACTACCATCATAGTATTGATTGTATCTACTATTTTGCAATAGCTCCAAAAGCCTAGCCATTTGAGAATCTAAATATTGGCATATATTGTTAATATTACCAGGAGGATTACCATTATCACCATTTCCGTTCTCATCGTTTTGAATAGGAGGGACGTATACTAATGGCTCGGCTATTCCATCAACATCACCAGTAAAGTATCCTCCTCTTCCTTGTTGGTCACAAATAGAGGATGGCTTATTTGCCATTTGTATAAGCGCATTTTTTACATCCGCTGCAGAAGCGCTGGGGCTGGCTGCCTTAATCAAACCAGCCACACCGGAAACATGTGCTACAGACATACTTGTACCACTGACTGTTGCATACCCTCCTCCTATGTATGTAGACACGATGTTGACTCCCGGAGCAGCCAAAGATACAGTAGACCCATAATTACTAAAGCTGGCAAAAGTGTCATCTGCTCCAAAACTAGTGGACGACCCAATCCCTCCACATTTACCATCGGAATCAGCAATAGCAGATACTGCTATAACGTTGTTGATATTCGCTGGCGAAAAGGTGGATGCATCAATACGACCGTTTCCTGCTGCTGCTACAAATGTGATCCCTTTTGATATGAGATATTGAATAGCCAGATCCAAAGCAGTCGAATAGCAGTTATTGCATCCAAAGCTCATATTTATTACGTCTACTTCTGATGTGTGTTGTCCTAGATAATCGATGCCTTTTATTATGTTAGATATGAGACCTTGACCATTACTATCAAGTACTTTAACTGCCCATAATCTCGCCCCTGGAGCTATTCCTACTACTCCTAAATTGTTATCTCTGGCTGCAGCTATTCCAGCTACATGAGTACCATGACCATTGTCATCGTCTGCAGACTGAGTTCCAGGTACGAGTGATATCTGATTGTATACATTAAGAAGGTCAGGATGGTCTAAATCGATGCCGGTATCCAGAAGGGCGATGTCTACATTAACTGGATCATCGGGATATTGATCATCATTACTTAAAACAGAAGGGTGAACCCTATTAACTCCTGTCGGGATTGTTGTTGTTGTTGTTGTTGTCCCTGTCCTTGGTCTTGTTGTTGCTGCAGTAGTTGCTCCTGCTGCTGTAGAGTCGAGTATGACTGTTCATTTAATTGTTGAGGGATGAATATTGGCTGTTCGAGCTGTGGTGGCAGTATTGACGGTGGCAACAAGGGGTGTTGTTGAAGTTGCTGCTGCGTATGTACGTACGGCAGTTCAACACTAGGAATAGGTGCCGACTGATCCTGCGGTACGACGGGAAATAATGGATCCAATACTTGTCGCTGTAGCTGTTGGTTGAATCTTGTGACTTTAGATGGCAGCATTTCTAATGATTCAGACTCGTATTGTTGAGGATCGTTAGAGAAAAATTGTTGACCGTATACTACCCTATCTTGTTCAACAAATGCCACACGAGGATCGTTTGCGAGAGAGTTAAAATCCTGCTGATCAGACACCGAAACCGTAAATCCTTTGATTGTAGAATCATAGACATCAAGTATGCTTGCGCAGTACCCTGAAGGTGAAATCATTTCGTTAGCCATTGCATACACCGTATCTACATTACTCTGATCTTTTAGCACAACAATAAACTGATTAGGCACGGTACTTGGATTTCCTATGTCTGGACCGGAGGATAAAGCAGAACTAGTGACAGGAGCACGACCAGGTACTTTGCTGCCCAACGATATTTGATTGCTCTTGCATATACTGGAAAGGAGGATAATGGATTTGAGCATAAACTATCCATATTTGGCTATTTATTAAGCATGCGACTAATGTGAGAATGGCGATGACTAGGGTTAGTCTATAAATAAAACTGCTATGAACCAAGTAATAAGACAAATACTTCAAGTATTAGCATATGTATGCCAATATTCATTTAAGGTTTCTTACATAATCTGGAAAGAAAGAACCCAGAAAAGGTGAAAAGTGTCTGAGTACTGACGACGGAGGGCCCTGACCGGCTGGACTTGTGGTAATGAGCTACCTACATTATTGATGACATGCCAGGACCCAAAAATGCATGGGTACAAAGGGTAATAAGCCGCGTAAAGTGTCATTAAGTTTCATCCGTCACTGCAAAAGCTGATAGTTTCTTTGAGAACAGTAGTAGTTATCGATGACTAGAAGCCTGGACAAACAACAAACATCGCATGATGATATACTTGATACATTTAGGCTTGCTTTATGCAACTATGAACCTCCCAAGAATTGATACATAAAATAATATGTATTCTATGCTCTTTCTTTACTGACCACAAGAGGTGACACCAGCCTTTTTTAACTGCGGGCAATGTGTTCGATAACCTGCGACGAGTTTGAGAATATCACATATACAGTGAGTATTTGAGCCCCCTTATTGATACAAAGGTTATATTATATGTCAGCTCTACTGGAATAATGTATTCAATGAACCAAAAGTGTGTTGTTGCTGTAGTACTTTCCTCTTTCATTTCAATAGCAGCAGCCGCTTCAGGATTGACAAACGAGGTATTAGGTCAACAACAACAACAAAACACTACAAGTGCCAACGCTACCTCATCCAATCAAACGCAAGGAGCAGGCCCAGGACCTATGGCTGCCCTAACACAATCAGATTTCGAAGAACTAACAGGTAACTTAAATTCAGCACGTGAAGCCATACAAGACAATGATCTTGCGGGAGCAGTCGGCGATTTAGGTTCTGCAGAAACTGAAGTACGAATTTTCATGACACAAGTTGGAGGAGAGGATAGTACCTGGCGGGCAACAACTATTGAAATTATTAAATCACATAAACGCGGCTCAGGATGCTTCAGGTAATAATGATACTATGAAAGTATTCCAAAGAATAAACACGGCAGATACTGAATTACTTAAGATAACACAAAAACTTCCATCAGGAGAAGACGAAGACGAAGACGATTAAGAAGTAAGAAAATTAATCCTCTATTTTTCTCGGAGTCTATCTGTACGAAGTGATACGTCAATCTTTATCTCTGCAGTCATGACATTAGTTAGTTAGTCTGCCAGTAGACGCCAACCATGGTACTCTATTACTGCTTGCTGGTTACTATTCTTGTCATTTTCGCTTTGCTTTATGAACTCCATAAAGTTTGTACAATCCATTATGCAGTTACAATAAATGCAAATCCATCTCATTGCTCTAAGAATATTACATACTCTGTTTATATAAGATTCTTATATTATAGTTCTCCAATAATGTTGTGAACTAAGTTCACAGTCCTGTTCATAGATTTCTTCTTGAAGTAGGATCAGTTTTTAGGATCTTTTTCTATTTTATACTAGGGAATAATTATAATAATGAACCTCTCGCTGGCCTGTTTAGCAAACGATCATAGGGCATGTAAATGGAGTGATAACATTACTTGCGAATGTCGCTGCCACCCTGTAAATCGACGATAGAAAAGAAGTTGTCCGGCACTGATGATGATGACGACCTACCAAGTGAAGTAGAGATAAATGAATGGACCCGAAAGTCAAGGAAGGAAGGCATATGCGGTATAGTAAATTGCGTCAACAAGCAAATCACTCAATGTAAAAAATGCACTAACTATTATTGTTCAGAACATTTTCCCCCACACCTTGACCTATTACCAGACAGCAGCGACTTTGAATACAATAGTAATAGCAGTTCAAATGATGGTCTCGAACTTTATATGGAAGAGGATGAATCTAATGACTTGGATTGACGTTACTAGTTAGAGAGCAACAAAGTCCTGGGCGTGAAAGTGTTAAAACATTATGGCCAAAATAAGATTTTAAGTTAATAGTTGACAAGTAAAGTATCCCATACGTATGGTTTATAGAATAGTAAAGAAGCAATGTAATAAGGAAAATATGTCACTCTTTCATTACTAATACCATCATCATCATCTTTATTTGTATTAGTCTGTGCCCCAGGGATTTTCAATAACCATCTGACTGGCGACGTAAAACTATAGTTCCTCTGCCAACAGAATTAATTCGGCCTTATTAGCGGGTTTAGTTCCAGCAATCGACCATTCCGTGGTTAGAAGTGCAAGATCGCTTGCATGAATTACTCTTTTTACTTTGGCTTCTAGTCTAGCTCCCATGTTAATGAAACTTTGTAGAATCCGGCGTATACTATTCAGATCATTAACAACTTGTCCTGGCTCAGAAGCAAAGCATGCATCTTTTTCATACAGCGTCATCAAGAAGTTAGTGTTTCCTTTATTGAATTCTTCTACTTGTGAATTGAGCAAGTCTTCCGGGGTCAGAAATTCTGACATTGGTATTACATTTTCGTATTCCTAGTAAATGTCATTCGCATTCGCATAGATTCAATCATACGTAGACCACTTCTTCTTAATATCAAGGGCTGCGATTAAAGGTTTGTCGCTATCCATTTCCGCTATACATGAAGTAAAGAAGGAAGGTAAACCGTAATGGCAAGGCTAACAAGTACCCATGTTTGTTTCTAAATAACTACGATCCTTATTAGTAATCTGGAGAAAATAATATACATAATATCTGAAAACACAGATTTTGAAACTATTTCACCGCTAGTTTCCCTTTATTTTAATAGAGCCATTTGTCCTGAAAACCGGGTTCTGGGGGAGACGGGAACTTGGCTGATAACCGAGTCTCGTTCAATTATTATTATCACTCCTAAGTTTTCTGTAACGTGCGTCCACGATGATCTTTATAAGGAATGCTGTGTATGATACGTAAAAGTGAAGTATAATGGGCAAATGGAAATGCCTGTGGTGTTCTAAGGTTCTGGAAGGTGATTCTTTTATGGACCTGGTCACTGTCTATACAGATAACAATGAACGACCACATGCTTGGGAAAATATAACCTTAGTTGAAGAAGAAGCCGCATTAGCGAATAAATTATTGCCTAGCCTTCATTCCTGATTTGCTTTTTACTCCGGTATAATTCAGGACGGTAAAATAGAATAGTCCTTATTTCACTACACTTTCAATACGAGCATCAAGACCCAATGTTTGATATTCCCGTGCAGTTTATCATTTTTATTTCACGTATCTCATTTTTCATCATGGAGCTTGGATTGACCGGGATCTAGATGTAACACGTTATTAAGTGGAAGAATCTTTGGAACAAAAAATACGGAAGCAGATTATGATATAGTAATTGAAGAGCTATGAACACAAGAAAAATAGTGCATAGGCTCTACTGGTCTTTATTCTAAATTGATGACTATATATTCCGTTATTTCTCTTCTGACTAGGATTCAACGGACTCCTAGACGTCTCCACCGTTTTCGCCGGCATTATCTACGGAGTCGTCTGCATCATGTTCCAAATCTGCAACAACATCATCTCCAACATTCTTAACTGTATAGTCTACACCGTCTAAGTGACCAAGGGTTATGTCTAGCACCTCAAATGATACTTTAGTGCCTCTCAAGATAGTTACCGAAGTCGCTGCGATTGTCACCAACAATATACAAAATATGTTTTTCTGTTGGTTTGCCTCATTGCAGATTTTTATTCAAGTCGTGACTAATAAATATTGGTTTAATGCATAAAACATTTTATACTACTGGGCGACAATGAGTTAAAGATATAATACTTGTAATACTTGTAAATCCAACAATATCATTGACATTCTTAAGGAAAGCAATTGAAACTGTTTTAACTTGTAATAAGATAGATGGTTGTAGCTAGATTATTCTTTCGAAGATGGTAGAGTAGAAACGTCTGCTTAGGGGCGGCATTGCTAAGATTTCTATCTTTTAATACCCCTTATAATAAGGAAACTATCAACACCTATGAACTAAAACGTCAACGAATAAGAATGACTCAAGTACAACTATTATATAGTTTGTAGTTTTAATTTCGGCTACATTATTTGTAGCGGCAATCACTTTAGCAGCAGCGGCAGTAACATCTGTAGGTGGAATATCTATGGTTGCACCTGCATCTGCACAAGGTGAAAATATGACTGGTAGCGGCAACGCCACTGGAGGAAGTGTGCCCCCACCCCACCCGATACAAGCGGTGGAATGGCATCACCACTTCCTCCTCCATCAATGACACCATAAGTCGCATGCATATTTACAAATAGTAACTGCGACTATACCTATTTTTTTTCATTATATCATTTGGACTCGCCAAGTAGTGTACCTACAGTTGATACCTTAAAGGAGCTTTACTTGGGTTTCAATTGCAAAGCATACTCTAAATAGATATAGAGATTGGTTTAATAATAAGAATGGCTTGGAGATCTAGAAAGGAGAGAATCAAATGAGTCTTGAGAAGAATCCTACTACCGGCAAAGTCCTCGAACTTTTCGGACCACCTGTTGAATTTCTGACATCGCCCCAGGACTCACAAAATGACTTCTGTATACTCAAGGGCACGATCCACCCGGCATCTCTGTTCCGCTTCACACTCACGCCGACACAGAGGATTTTCTCGTCATCTCTGGTGAGATAGAGGGATTGAGGCAAGACAGTGAGGGCTACAAGTGGATCGGAGCAAAAACGGGCGATTACATCCATGTACCTTCTAACGCACGGCATGCATGGCGCAACGTCTCCAACAAACCTGCTCTAGTTCATATTATCACTACCAAAAGGATGGGACACTTCTTTGAAGAGTCAGGAAGACCAGAGTCTAACACTCCTCAGCCTGTAACGTCCGAAGATCTTGCGCGTTTCGCAGAGATCAGTACAAGATATGGATATTGGAACGCTTCTTCCGAAGAGAATGCTTCAGTTGGGATACGGATGAGTTTCTAAATAGTCTACAATTGGGGTTACTAACTTTATTGCCACCCTATGTGGTAAACTGTAGGCCTCGTCAGTTAGTTACGCTAATCAATCGAGGATTATTGCGTATTCTCATGAAAAAGGACCATATTGACATTATGAAATTATCATTCTAAATTTAAGCGGATGATTCTGCGCGTAATGTGTGCTATAGCTAGGCGCTGCCGTCGTGTAGTTACAACATCTGGAGGAACTGTTCACATGTCATCTATATCGAATATGACTCCTTAAATTCCTAGAGTTATTTTTGCATCGATAAGTGCTCAATGACTGAATGGTATATCATGATCGCCTTCATAGTATGTCTCTATTTCTGCATTGATCAATCGGAACATACCATTGCCTATAATACTGAGTGGAGATATCCAATTTGCATTAGAAGAGTATCATTTAAACTCATCTCGTTTTTTACTGTTTAAGCTTATCACAAGAACAAAATATATAGTCTCAATACATATAGTGATTTTGAAGTATAATATGCAAGGAATTCACCTATCTTGTTATGTATTGTCATGCTTTGTTGTCGGTTTACTGTTGTTATCTCTTATTTTTGGACAGGTAGCATTGCCGATACTAGATTTAAGCGTATCAGGCCAAACAGAAAATTATACTTTCTTGATGGCATTAGATTCTGCAAACTTTGAGGACGAAGGCACTAATAGCGGTGATTTACTTCTTCAGCCCGAAGGTATAGACGTAGATAAAGACGGTAATGTTTTTGTAAATGAGATAGGCGAAAATCGTATCAACATATTTGATGCAAACGGCACACTCATAACCACATGGGGGTCAGCAGGAGAGGATTTTGGACAATTCAGTCATCCTCATGGAAATGAGGTAGAGGATGACAATAACAATACTGATAAAGTTTATGTCTACATAGCAGATCAAAACAATGACCGCATTCAGAAGTTCTCCAAGAATGGCACTTTTATTACCCAGTGGGGTGAGGAGGGAGAAGGTGATGGCCAGTTTTTGCATACACATGGGATAGATCTTGATTCAGAAGGAAACGTCTATGTAAGTGACCGAGATCAACCAAGTATTCAAAAATTCTCTAGTGATGGGACATTCATCAAGAAATGGGGTTCACAAGGAACGTTAGAGGGACAGTTCATTCAGCCTTGGGACGTTTCAGTCAGTTCTGATGATAAGGTATTTGTACCTGATTTTGGAAACAATCGGATACAAATATTTTCAAAAGATGGTGATTTCATAACCTCCTGGGGAACTGCTGGATCAGGCCCCGGGCAATTTGATGGACCTGCCGTAGTAGCATTTGATTCTGAAGGTAATGTATACGTGACTGATTCTGGCAACCAACGTGTACAGAAATTCACTAGCACTGGAGAATTTATTACCCAGTGGGGTAAAGAGGGACAGGGAAATGGTCAGTTTTCCATGCCCGAAGGTCTTGCAGTAGACTCTTTATCAGGCAGAGTATATGTATCTGATACAAGCAATAACAATGTTCAGGTTTTTATTCCTTCAATCAAATAAGAAGAACCGCTCATAAATTGCAAACTTGAAAACATGAGGAAGCAATGGACCTTCGCAAATTCGCAATCCAATTTAATTTTCATCCCTTTCATCCTTTTTTTGATTCTAATGTAAAGGGTTCTTTTTGTATAGGACATACAATTACACATGTGTATTACATCCGTGGATGATTGGTAAAGTCGTAGTTAGCTAGGGCTTTGAATTCTGGATACACAAAAGGCGTGACTTGATACTAGCTTTAACGAAATTGTTAGTCCTCTTTTAGATACTGAAAATAGAAGTAAAGACCATCTTTAATACAAGGTATAAAATTAAGACGTATGGAAATAAATTAAAATACTGATAGAATCAAGTTTGTGTGTATCTGTGATATTGCATAGGTTTATTGGATTGTATCTTCAAATGTTTGTCCACTATTATTGCTTCCTGTCAAGAACACTTCCAGTTCCCACTCTTTTATCCCACAAACTGCTCAACTTTTATCCTGAGTGACCCACAGGGCAGAACAATGTGATGCGGCGCAAACAACAGGATTATCTAGCTTCTAGGCGATTAAATCACTTGGCAGAAGTAAATGCTTCTGTTGGCAAAATGTATAAGCTTGGACTCTATCTTGTGCAAGCTATACTCTCTGTATTCCTTTCGTATAATGCGTTAATTGTAATTTGCAAAAATTCCTTCATCCAAACATGAGTTGTATACTTAAGAATATACTATTGCAATGAAATAGAATATATGCTGCAATAAATAGTACATATTCTGTCTTGAGAAATAAAGACCAAACCGATCTAATCGAAAGTATCAATCAAAATACTAATGGTCTTCCGAAATTTGCTTACAAGCAATTAACACAGCAAATATCAACAGAGAATGCTGTCACCATCATCGAATTTATAAAATGTCAGAAGACCGAGATCAATCCATCTGACTCTTACAAGAGCTTAGTAATCAGATCTTTAATTATTCTTATAAAATATTTTAAGAGTAAGAAATTCAAACATATACAAGAATCGATATTATTAATTATCTTGATAGTTTACGAAAGTCTGAAGAAGCTGATCCAACACATAAATGGATTGGAACTTACAATCTTAGAAGACAAATATTTTTAAAGTTCTTTAAATGGCTATATGATCCGACTGAAGCAGCAAAAAAGAGAACAATTCCAAAAGTTATGCGAGACATTCCCCCATTAAAGAGAAAAGAACAATCAATCTATAAACCAGACGATCTTTGGAGCCAAGAAGATGATCGTATGTTTTTGAAATATTGTCCGGATAAACGTATTCAATGCTATCATGCTATTTCGCGAGATACATCTGCAAGACCAGACGAGATTCTAAAGCTGCGAGTTAAAGAAATTAACTTTAAGCTCAGCTGGTGACAAAACCTATGCGCAAATATCTGTGAATGGAAAAACAGCTTTGTTGGAAGCCGTCTAACGGCATTTCCATAAAGCTTGCTGTTACAAATTGATACCAACTGTTATTTTGTATCATCTTATACATACGACTGGTCTACATAGTCTAGCTGATACACCATCTAGACTACAATCATATACAGTTCTCTATACATATTCATGTATAGTTTGAATATTATAGAATTTAATGCTGCTGCTTCATCAATAACGATAGACATTATTTTGCATATGTAATTATATTAAATGGATGAGCCAGTTATGCTGATAATCCCGGGAGTTCGAGCCAATGATGGTTTTATTCGGAATCGAGCAGCACTGGCGGACAATAATATATCTCACCATTATACATATTACATTTAATGTTTCAGGCTGCATTGTAACACTCTATAATTGAGCCCCCTGTGTTTAGACAGCTATTAAACACTAATGTTCAGGATTTGTTATTCTAAAGGTCTCAGATGAGTCTCTTTCGCCTGAGCCCGCTGAAGCTGATTTTGAATGACTGAAATGATCGAGATAAGGATTCTGGATTGTATTGAAACTTTATCACTTTTGGAATAGGATTATCAGGGTCTTGAATAACCAGGGCACCTTTGCCAGCCATGCCTTGAATTTTAGACATCGACCTCTACTAGTAGAGACTAACTATTTACGTTTTATGTTAAAAGAAGGCAGACATCAACCTCTATTGGGTAAGTTATTAATAATCCACAAAATCTTTGTAAGCCGCTGCCACATTAAAAAAGGCTCCAATTAACTTTAATTGTTACTCCTGTTATAATGCGATGTACTCGTCGGGAAACTAGATTCCATTTTAATACTATATCCATTGTTTTAAACACCAAATCTATTAAGAGATAGATTTGCAAAGAATTTAGGATATACTACCATCATCAATTCTTGTACGTAGGCAGTCCTTCTCTATCTTTGAAATTCATGCCTGTAAATGCAGAAAGAGAGGTACCACTATCTATGCATTGAGATTTAAATTGCCTACTTAAACTTGGAACATCATGATGAATTATCATTTCAAGGTTTTTGCGTAGATATGTTCGGTACAGGTTTTCATCGTATTGGCTATATACTTCATTTGATTATCTGAATCAATAGATACCGTTTTACCTTCACTAGATACCGTTTTACCTTCACTAGATAATGCCTGCATTTCAGTGATTGAAGGAGTCTGATGCTGTGCATATGATGCAAACTCTTTTGGTATTCTTCATCTGCATCTTTTATCATTTCTTTTTGTTCTTTGGTTGGGCCCGCCTAAACTTGAAAGTTGTCAATTATTATTTCAAGACATTTTATTTGGAGATTTGCCTAAAATCTAGGGATTTTTCTAGCAGCCACATTCTTTCGAATAACACGCCATAGGCTTGTGTCTTCGATTCATTGTTTACATGCTGGATAAGAAACCGATTCTGATAACTTGTATTTTCTGATCCAAGACCCAGGAAATACATGTTATCTGTATCCAAAATTGAGACAATCTCATTTGAGTTCAAGGGACTGTCAAAATATTTAATTGACATTGCTGGCGATTCCTCTATTGATGGATAAGAGGTGTTGATGGAATCTTCTCCTTTTCTTCGAACTTAGTAGAAGGTAAAAGAATGCGTACGTTTAATGATTTATTTTTTCTTTTCAATTCAACCAAAATATTGATAAAATTAATTATTTCCTTGTTTGAGATGATATATTGAGGAATTAAAATATCAACCTGTTCTTTAGCTTTTTCCGTTATATTTTTCATAGCCCTTAAAGTTTCATTTAAATCCTCGAATTCTTCTGCAAAATCGTTTGCTGAATTATTACGATCTAAGTCCATCTCCTGTTCATTTTTTAAACTTTCAGAGAATTTCTTATACTCAAGCATTTGTTTTAACTTACTAAACCATATTATTGACGCAATCAAAAGAATATATGCAAAAGTATAGAAAAAAGACCACAACCATTCAGTATTCTGAATTAATTCATCATTTAATGCACTAAAATTATAGGCCATATCTGTTGCAGCTATTATGAAAACAGACAATGCTATTAGCAGCCAATGAAAAATAAATGGATCATTTTTTGGTGTATATAATATGATAGGTATACAAGGAAAGATAAGTACAGCGTCACTAATATAATACGCCGCATTAGTAACAAACTCTATTGGGGAATCTGGGTAATACAGCTCGTAATTGTAAATGGCATCACCTAATAGGTAAATGGGAAAAATGCAAGCCAAAATACCTAGGTAAACAAATGAATTAGCTTTCATAATATTCCTCTTTAAACGAAGGATACTAAATAGATGAAATGAAAGAAACACCGTTGCCGGCAGATAAAAGAAGTCCGCTATTGATGGAAAAGGGGCCGGTATTCCTGCGAAAAATTGGTAATAAATATAAATTAGTCCTCCAATTGACAAACATATTAGTGTTAGAAAAATGAATCTAAATCTATGAATTTCTGTTTTTTCCAGTTTTGTGTATAAGAGCAACTTTAGCACAATTATTGTACCAACTATAGGCACTACTGTCATAGGTATGGTATTAAAAGCCCCACTTCTTTCGACATCGATAAAAAATATTATGATATACGCAAGAAAAGCACCTAAACATGCAGGTAATAAAAACCCTCGCAATAGCAGTTTGAGTTCATAAGAAGTAATAAGTAAAATCTTTGATGATGCAGTGTTAAGATCCTGCATTGTGTAAAGAAGATTTAATAGTATTGTTATATTAAGTCTTTCTTGGGTCCTTTCTTGGGCCCGGAATCATCTACCCAGTTTCAAGGACAGACAAGATGGATATAAAGAATTCTAAGAGAAATAATCACTGACCTATAATCGTGCATCCAACTTCCATTCATAAAGACCTGAAGGTGGTCAGAACCATCAGCGGCATCAGTAACGACTCGTTGCGTTCCGTTCTTTGGATGTGATGCGTTTTCTTGTCCCATATTTGGCGACCACTTATATGCATATGATTATCGCATTGGCCTTATTAGTCTAAGTTTAGTCTTCTTTAATCATTCTTCATGTTGTTCTTCTTCATAAGATCCTGCTGCTTTTGCTGTTGCCGTTTGGACACCATGGCTAACTAGATCTCGATTGAGAATCTATGCGCATAGGATCTCTTTCACTATTAAAACAAATTGGAATAGTATCAGTTATAGTTCATTTATAGAATATACCATACTGTAAATATAATAAATTTTAATGCATAGTTCTGATGTCTCAACTATCTATCATCCTAGGTTTTTCTGTTCATGCCTAAACAAATAAAATTAGAACATGTAATTTCTTTTAGTGACGCCATTTTCGCCTTCTCGATAACATTCATGGCCATAACGATACAGATTCCTAACATGCCCGAGAACCTTACTCAAACACAAGTTATTGACATACTATTAGGGCAAACTTCACAATTTGCGATTTATGTTATTAGTTTTTTCGTCATAGGGATATATTGGATTTCGTATCATCAAATCTTTAACCACATAACTGAATCTCGCGGGGTAATGATATGGTTAAACCTTTTATTCCTATTCTCCATAACTCTTATCTCCTTCGCTGTTGACCTTCAAGTTCAGTATGGATTCTATTACATTATATTTGCGATTTATGCATCAATCCTTACTCTCTCGGGAGGACTATTAACGATAATTTGGCTGCATGCAAAGAAGAAGGGTTTGATAGAGAATACGCTAAAATCGACAGATATTCAAAACCTTACTTTGCAATCTGTTCTTACACCAAGTGTCTTCGCACTTTCGATTTTGATTTCCATCATTAATGTGCAAATTGCATATTACTTCTGGTTGGTAATCATACCTGCAAAGATAGTAATTCATAAGCGGTATCCGTACTAGTTTCATCGCTGAAACCAACACTTATGGTATGATGATGATGGATCTGCATCTTGCGAGTACCACTCAAATTCTACTAGGATTATTGGTGATCCATGCCTTGACAAACAGGGTAATTTATAAGGGATTTGACTGGCCTTTACATATTCACTATCAGTGTGAGTTACCAAATCATCTAACCAACAAGATCATTGCTTACTGGTATCTTAACCCTATTAATTTGAGTTTCTTTGCTTTTGTATCCAACGATTGCTGTTTCTACTTCTCCGTTAAGAATGTCTTGGTTTATAGTTCCGTATTTAGATTCTAACTCCTGTTTAAATTCTGCGAGGTACTTTACTTGATATCTTTACGTTCGACCCTATCTTCTTTAGTCATTTCTTACCTTTACCTTTTTTTGTGACATCTTTTATATAACCTCCGGTTTCAAGAGGGACACTAACCAATCGCAAGATGCAAAATGAAGACATTGTTCATGAAATATTGTAATAATATAGAGTTATGCCGGGACATTTACAGGGGCAATTCTTTCCTTCACATTCGGGATGTCATTCTGAGATATATGCTAGTAACTGATTCAATTCCTCACTTTGTTTATTGTCACTCATAACTATTCCTAATTTATGAGGGGTTTAATATTATATTTATAGAGGCATCCATAGCCAGGACAGAAAGTGAAGCAAGGGTAACATCAAAATATATTGTTGCTTCAACAAAGATAGTAATAAGATATGACACTTGAACCTCCCAAAAACAAGGCTATACCTAATCTAAATGCCCCAGATGATGAGTGGAAAAAATACTGGAATTCTTGTAGTATCGATGAGTTAGTAGATACTCTAGAAATGTTAGTTCAAATGGATAGAAAAAAGAAGCCTATCGAAAATAAATTTCTATATATAAGAGCATTAGAATGTAAAGACGCATTAAGCAAAACTGTTCGTGAGGTAATTAATATAAATAATAAACTGATAAAGGATATAGAATTGGGGAAAAATTGAGGGCCCTGTCTAGCCCAGACTCTGAGATCCCCCTTTCCGTTTCACAATCTTACTTGTTTATCTTTTCTCAATATCATAAGGACTATTCATAAATCCCATCCACACACTAGGAAAAGAGTTGTGCTAAAGAACAGTGATCCACGGAAGCTTATTTTTCCTGGGCTTGTAAACCTTCCTACCCCTTGACCCGTCCAGGTTGCCATTTCCTTATCATCTTTCGTTATCATACTACTCATTATGTCCTGAAAGGTCAGTTCATTGCCAAGGTAGTTAGACTGTTATTGATGTGTTTCATGTACCATATGCATAGCTCTTGAAGGTATTCGTATGTGTAGGCTCCTGACTTGACCTTATGTAAAGGGAAAGGTTAAAACCTGCAGGAATAGAAAGACAGAATATGAACCATGTGGATTATGAATACAATCCAAATGAATGTCTAAGATAATAATACTCGTAATCTTTGGTATAATTCTAATAGTTTCAGTGGTCTGGGTAGGAACGAGTATGAATGATGTCTTTGTTGCCCAGCGAGAAGCAGATGAAGCACATAAGGACGTTGAACAGGCGCGACTAGAGGTTGACCAGGTACAACTAGAACTAGACCAAGCAGTAAAGGATTCTGGAGCAAATAAGGAAGTTGAACAGGCACGACTAGCGCTTGAACAGGCACGACAAGAGTCCGACCAGGCACAACTAGAACTAGACCAAGCAGTAAATGATACAGTTCCAATACTAAAAGAATGCATAAATGCTAACGGATATGACGCATGTAGAAATGCAGTAATTGATGCCTGTATATCAAAGGGCGAATCGTCACTTAACGAATGTAGAGAACTATTTGAATTAGTTGAGAGGGAATTATAGAAAAAGGAAGAAGGTTCATTGAAATCTAAGAACTTATGGTACTATTGGGGGGAATAGTAGTAAAGACATATGTCATTTAGAAAGAAAAAGAGACCCAAATTGATAGACGACTTTCCTATCTCCAATTCGGCGTTTATGTGTCCGTTCCTGAGCTCCTACTATTTTGATACTAAAGAGACCTAGGAATTTTTTCCCTTAATAGCTTTCATGTATATGACTGTTACTCTGACTAGTAACTGCTATTCTATCAGCTCTAGTTTTGTATTTGTATGCTAATTTCGTCTTCTAGATCTTGATTCTTACTTAGCTGTTTTCGTAACCGGATTGCTCGCTTGAAATCATTATTGGCTTCTGCTATCTCGATGGCTCGTCCGTTTTCACCATATTTCAAATCAAACAACCGACCTAAGATGCTGTCAAGCGTATCGATCTCATTTATCAGAATGTCAGACTCTTGTAAGTTATTAGATTCTTTCAATCTTATATTTAGCTCTTCAATTCTTTTTTTAAGAATATTTTCGAACTTGATGACATCAGCTAACTCCAATCGTATTCTGCTAGTTCCAAGTTGTACCTTTTTATGATCTTTATCTCGATTTAAGATTGAATCGATTATTGTTACCGTCCAACGTACAAATTCAATTTCGTCTTTACGGTCTTCTATGTAAAGTGGGTTTAATCTTACATTAATTGCTATTTCCACTTCTTCAGTAAGCGCCCCGACTTGCTCTTCGATTATCTTTCGTAGTTCGACGAGTTTATGTTTATACATTGTAGAAAGACAACTAATTTGCGATATAATCAATAAAATACCAAGAGAGCTGGGAGAGAGTGTATCTCCGCAATTTTGTTGGCCTATTGATAGCTTATACTCTGGTACTCTTATTTTGGCCCGTTTTTAGAATATATTTCTTGACGAGATAGTTTACTGCTACTGAAGCAACGGCAACAACAATTCTTCTTTTAATAGACACTATTTATCATTTTGTAAAATTGAATTTAATAGTATCACTTTGGGAGATCCTGATATTGTTCCGCGGGTATGTCACTGAACCTGTGATTGAAATCGACTTCAAAATCAAGAATCAGATTATCAGTAATCCATGCAGCTGATTCACCGTAAATAGATAAAAGCAACCAAGCCTAATCGGTAATAATCATGACATTGAGTCTGAATTGTAAGGAAGCCGGCGACCCTGTTTGCACTCATATAATGTATGGTGAAACAGAAGAAGAACTTCTTGCCAATGCAAAGAAGCATGGAATAGAAGTACACGGATACACAGAAGAAACATGGAATGAAGAAATCGCAAAGAATTCGGAAAGCTTCCAGAAGCTAATCAAACAGTCATAAAGTTTTATCAAAGCCATCGGCTTCCATTTTTTTATTTAATTTAATTTACTAACGAACAGAACCGGGAGAGAGTGTGCAGATTTATCGATAGTAGTTAACTTTGAATACTGAACACCGTCAGCCACCTTTACGCTTGTGATCGGAGAAATCTCTTAGTTGATATTTAATGGGAGTGAGTCTAGTTAAGTAGGTTCTGGAAGATAGAAAGTAGAATTTTATGCTATGTGATGCTCATGAGTTAAAATTGTATCGCCACTATGTTTCAGTACCTATCTCGTATACGTTGGAAACCTCCTTAACAATTATCACGCCACGAGGCTCATTCTGCGAACCCATGTTGTTCACAAGATCATCAATAATTTCTTCTGCTAAAGTATCAGGTACGACTGTGACGACCCGAGTCCTAGCTTCATATTCTGGAGTGACTGTTCTGACACTCCATCCATCTCTCTCACGTATTTCTCTGCGTTTCATACGGCCTGCGCCCTGAACTTCATCGAAGGACATACCGCTGACATTGAAGTTACGAAGAATGTCGGTCACTTTAGAAAGATCCTCCTCGATAATATAGATATTTAATTCTTTCACAACTCCCAATCGCGGATCTTGTAGATAAGTTTTTCTTGACCTTTCAAGGAAACACGATCCACTACTACTCCTATTAGTATTCAAATTTGAAATATTACAATGCCAGTGCATTCTATAACTCAATGAATCGAATCGCTAGGTAAACCATCGCTCTTACCTTGTTCATACAGTTTGTGTATATGCTAAAAATGACCTGGCTTAAAGATGGACACATTTAACCGGCTTGTTATACTGGCTCAATGTACATGTACTCCATTTCGAGTATCTCCGCGAGTTGTTTCAGCGAGTGAATCTGGTCTGATTCAACGTCCCGCTGCTGTAATAAATCGGATTCTATTCACACCAAAAACGCAACAAAAGATCATAGCTGGGCCCAGCGTGTCCAGTGGACATTCGCTAGACGTTGAGTTTGTACGGTTATTGCCATTATCACTATTGTTACTGCCCCTACTAATAGAACATGCAATGAAACCAGCATTATATCCGTCCATGAAAGCATCAGTGCGAAATGATGGCCCACTTCCCGGCTGTTTGATGTATCTATCTGATGGACTGGAAATATTTGCATCGTCACAACCATGGTCGCGTCAGGAGTCGTAAGCGTCACTGGTCGCGAAGGATGATGAGCTCGATACAAAAATTGAAAAGAAAATAACAGCAGCTGCTATTACTATTTTCATAGCTATTAACTAATCTTCATCATCATTATCATCATCATTAGTTATAATGAAAAACGGTTGGTCAAGAATTTTACTTATGCCAGTCTTAACGGTAGACTGACTTATAATTACATCTGTCTATACATAGTTTATGGAGTACAAGTGTGATAGATGCGGTTCTATCTTCACTGAATGGTATAGACTGGAGATCCATAGACAGGTACACGATCGTAAGTCAAAGATCAAAGAGTACGGTTCACCAGAATTCAATGACTATAGATTATGGCATTACAAACAGGGCGGATAATAGTACAGTAATCATCGGCGGCGCTTTGTGGGAGTAGCCTCGTAAGTTAATGGCTCCTATGTATAGCACGGTCTACAGGATCAATGGTCGTAGCTATCGGTTTTGGGTCAAGCAAGTTCTGCAAAGCAAGATCAAGATAGTGTTAACAGCTTGTATCTCAAAATAGATGATAAGGAATATGGTTATGATGAGCTCGTTAAGTATAGAACTAATACTGGACCATTCAATGTTGTATTCCCAGACAATCCGGCTTTTGGAGTTCTGGAAGGCGGACCCTCAAAAACGGTAGCTGATGGATTTTATATCCTGACTGAACCATTTTCTAGGGGTAATCACACAGTTCATTATAAATCGAGCTTGCTTTGCTTAGACCCAGATTGTACGGAGCCCAATTTTGATCAAGATATTAAATATAACATAATTGCAAAATAAAGAGATTCTTTGGTGGTAGTTTCTGTACAATCAGGAATCAGTAAAGTTGTTGCCTGTTGATCCTGGAGCAAACTGGGAATACCTAAAATAAGTCTTTAGTACCAAAAATTAATTCCACAAGATTTATCAAGGAAAGACTCATTGATAAACTCCAATTTCATAACTCTGTTTTTGCCGTCTCAACATCTCTCTCACGTTGCTGTGATATCTCATTCCACCAATGATAGTTTTTCTTGTTGTCAAACCCAAGCTCTAATCGTTTGGCGTGGTTATGTACATAAAATATGCGTGACAAGGATAAAGAAATATGGATCATTTACTTGACTTTGCAAAACCGCCTATGGACTCGGCTGCCCACTCTCAAAAGTTGCCAGTCTAATATAGTTTAGAATGATTTGCCACTCGCAAAAGTGAGGAAATCCAGATGTCGCTGGCTGCTTGTGTGTGAACTAACAATTATCTGTTGTACAATTCAAGATTTAATCATAATATGCAATTAGAGATAGATGGGTTGCATTAGTGGTCGTGTTTATTCCAGCATTACAGCGTATCTATTAATGATTATGCGTCTCACATGGAGACTCATCGGTTCTATGTTGTTGTTGCAGAAAGTATACACGTTACGGGCAAGAAAGAGAATATTTGTCATGGTTTATCAGAGGATTAGAATACAATCCGTCTGCAATTACAGATGCAGACATAGACGTATTTGTAAGCCATGCCAAGGGTCCTGGTGGACTAAGGTCGCAATTTGAGCACTTTAGAGCGTTCCCCACTGATGCAGAACAGAATAAAGAATCAGCCAAGAACCCCATTACAATGCCTGTACTAGTATTAGGTGGCGACATCTACCCAGCTTTGGGTGGCGATTATCCGGGTAACTTTGCGGTAACATCGACACAAAATTTGGCTGCAAATGTAACGGGTATTACAGTCCCACTTTCAGGCCACTGGATTCCAGAGGAACAACCGAAATTTGTCATTGAACAACTTTCAAAATTCTTCACCCAGTAATTTTTTATTTTTACTGAATACATCCTGATAGTGAATAATAAGAAAGGTAATACCATTTACGGTGGAACTACTCCGTCAATCCGCTTGTTGGAGTACATCTATGAAAAGTTGCAGATGTTTAAAATAATATTAAGGCAGACTGGTAACTATCCAATCTTGTTTTGTGGCTTTATGGGTAGCGGCCGGGCAATGGAGTAAATTTGGTCCATAATGCCCGATAGCGGTGGATTTGTCCATATCAATCCTGATATGTTCGACCAAGTACTTGCTCAACGATACTATAGTTGAATTCAAGGAGAGCAGGGGCCACCAGTACCAGAAGTTATTATTAATCAAAATAGTCTGGCGGGTACAACTTCTGTCCATACTTTTCTGCGATGCTTTGGAGTCGTTTCAGTTCTTCCGGCGTCATTTGTGGAATAGACAAAAGAGTACCGGCGGTTACTGGCTTTCCTATTTCTAAGAACATTCTCTCCATACCGGCGGGTGTCGTAAAACATAGAATGTGTGCCGTTTTATCGGTTTCATTGGTAAATTTATGTACTGGTCCCTTAAAAGGTATATTTACATATGAGCCTTTTGGAGTAGTGTATACTTTTTCCTTTGTTATTACTTTGATCTCTCCATCTATAATGTAGAACGCTTCCTGGAAGATGGCGTGCGAATGGGGTCCGGGTCCTCCTTTCGGGGGAATCAACATATCAACAAGAGCATAAGCACCTCCTGTTTGCTCGCCACTTATAACAATGCGATAAGTATCACCTAACACTGATACACTAGGTCCTCCTTGCGCAGCCACCGAGGTAAGAGACTTGTTTATATTTTCCATGTTTTTACAAGTTGATTGTTACAATTAATGTTTTATCGATAATCTATTATGTTCTATCCTTTGGCCCAGCTAACATATATCATCAATCTTAAACCTTTTTTGGATAATTTAGACGATTATCTCGATAAACTGGACTGTCAAATGTGTGGCATAACTGAAGGAATTTTAACATCAAAAATAAGAAATATTTCTACGCAAGGTTAGGTACTAGGGGGTCAATTCGTATGATGATTTCTACCTACCACTATACTTTTATAGTATGTTTTCTTCAATAGAGTCTCGAAGAGTATCTCACTCCCCCTTTCTATTTAGGGCAGCTTGGCTGCAAGAACATCCACCTTCTCAATGCTGGGCGGCTGCGCGAAGAGCTCGGATGCTTTCTCTGTTAATGCGGCTGCTACTTGACCAGACAGATGGGCTTGACGACCAGACTCATCCGGGAAGGCATCAAAGATGCCGAAAGTAGATGGTCCCAAGCGAATTGCAAACCATGCAATAGTTGTTGGCTCTTCTTCGACAATAGATAAACCTCCGTGTAGGAAGTTTTCGACGTCTGTTTCTTTTCCGGGTTTTGCTTCCAATCGAACAAATAACGCTACCCTAACCATTATGTTTCCCTCCTTTCGATATTTTTGTTGTTGTCATACAATCTAAACTATACATGGTAACCGTTGAAATTTTTTTTGACATATCTTCTTTAATCAATATTAGGGAATGCAACACATATTATATATAAGTAGTAACTTTCGGAAAACCAGTATTTTTGTCGTTAACTCTTCAGTGTTCACTAGATCCTTTGGGCTCATGAAATAGTCAAGTATAGAGGTTCGGTTTTTCTCTCAACTGCCTCTGCTCTTTGTTCCAGTATTTTACCTAATATTTCCAGTATTTGAAACTATAACTCATGAAAACATGTACGACAAGAAAAATAGTTCAGAGACCTTTTGCTCTGTGATTGTCTATAAGTGAAAAGGATTTTCCAAATAAGAATGTCAGGTTATCTTCAGACAAAAAATCGTGAGGAAATCCTAACTGAATCTTAGTTTTGTCGTCTAGCCTTTTCAACTGATCTGGTGTTAATTCAAAATCTAGACAACCTAGATTGTCAGTTATTTGAGCTTCAGTTTTAGCTCCTATAATAGGTATTATAACTCCTTTATTTTGTTTATTTTGCTGCCTTATCCAGTTCAATGCGACTTGTGATGGAGTCCTATCTATTTCTCGTGCTATTTCCTGGACTTCATTTGCTATAGAAAAGTTTCTTTCATTTAAATAATTAGCTGTCATTGGATTTCCAACATCTAATCTATTTTGTTGTTGTTTGCCTTTGTCATCATTACTAACAGCTTGTTTGTTATACTTTCCTGTAAGAACTCCTGAGCCTAAAGGAGACCATGCCGTTACACCGATGTCCAAGGCATGCGCCATAGGCAATAATTCTCTTTCAGGAGTCCTTTCAATAAGACTATACATTATCTGAATCCCTATGAATGGCGACCAACTTCGTAGATCTGCTATACTGTTTGCTTGTGAAACAATCCAAGCAGGTGTATCAGATATACCTACATAAAGGATTTTTCCAGATCTTATCAAATCGTCTAATGCTCTCATAACTTCCTCAATAGGAGTCATAGGATCCCATATATGGATCCACAATAGATCGATGTATGATGTGTTTAACCGTTTAAGACTTGCATCAACAGATTGAACTAGATTCTTACGGTGGCTTCCAGATGCATTGGGATCATCAGGATCTGTTGATATGGTGTACTTTGTAGCTAGAACAAATTTCTTTCGATCAGGTGCAATAAATTCACCAACATATTTTTCACTAGTTCCATTTTGATATATATTTGCAGTATCAATAAAATTGCCTCCTGTATTTACAAAAGAGTCAAATATTTTCTTGGCACTTTCTTTAGGAGCTCCAGCTAACATAGAACCCCAATCTTGCCCGAATGTCATTGCTCCTAGACACAGCTCAGATACTCGTAATCCACTCTTTCCGAAGAGTTTGTATCTCATAACTATTTAGAAACCTCCTCATTCTTATTTTCTTTCTTTTACTAAAGCCATCTAGTACATGATCACTACACTACATTGGTTTCCTTTTTGATTCTTCGCGCAGCTGATCTATAGAACTGTGATACCTTCTGTAGTTTGTTTCTGCGATAACTTCGTTATGTGTACAGGTCTATATGAGGGGATTATGACTTGCAAACAACCAAGCTCTCATATAATATAAAAAGAGAAAATAATAAGATTCTACAACTTGGAAGCTATAAACTTCCTGGATATAACCAACTTAATTTAGTAATTGAACACTGAGAGTTGATCTTATCTTAAATATCTTGGAATTTAATTAATTTCTTTCTCAACCGGATTGCTCGTCGAATATCGTGGTTGGCTTCGGCAATCTCCATAGCATATTCTATTACCATATTTTAAATCAGCAAAACGGTCCAGAATGCTTTCAAGTGTGTCTATTTCATTATTTAGAATGTCAGACTCTCGGAGATTATCTGATTCTTTTAATTTTAGATTTAGCTCTTCTACTTCTGGTTGGAGAGTGCTTTCAAATTCAATATAATCCGCTACTTCTAATCGCATTTTGTTGTTTTTAGGCTGTAAACGCTTTCGTTCATTGTCTAGATTCAAAATCGAATTGATTATCGTTCCTGCCCAGCTAACAAATTCAAACGGTTTGGGCAGACCAACTTTCAAAATGAATGATTAGTAAATAAGATATCTATACTTTTATACAAGAATCTATACCGTTTAATTCATGGAACATAAAACTTCGAGACGAATGAGGGTTATTTGCTTATCGATAAGTATGGTCGTATTAATAATGCCCTTGTCTTTCATTTTGACAACGATAGCTGCAATAAACGTACCTGCCGCTTACGCGTCAGTTCATATGAGAACAGCGTGGGATAGTCAGGGCTATCTGAAATTTGTTTCGACTACAATGTCCAATGTTTCTAACTCTCTTGGCGGTGAGAATGTCACAATGACACAAATCCCTGAATCTGCAAGAGGGCCTGCAATCCCTGAAACGGGTTATCTAGTTGAAGAAATACGTGATAATTTGTATTGGGTCACAGATGGCTCTTATAATACAATGTTTTTGGTAACAGATGAGGGTGTTGTCGCAATTGATGCTCCACCATCAATTGGACAAAACTACTTGAAAGCAATAGCAAACGTCACTGACAAGCCGATCACGCATGTAATATACAGTCATGCCCATTTAGATCACATTGGCGCAGCTGGAATCTTTCCAAAGAATGCAACCTATATAGCTCATGAAGACACGGCGTCGGAATTACAACGGGCGATGAGTCTAGCCAGTAATACTTCTGCAGTTCCACCGGTACCAACTATAACTTTTCCAAATAATTATACATTACAAGTTGGAAATCAAACACTTAACCTAGATTATTATGGTGTAAATCACATGCCTGGAAATCTCTTTATCTACGCACCAAATCAGAAAACACTCATGCTAGTGGATGTAGTATTTCCTGGTTGGGTTCCATATGTCTATTTAGGAATTGCTGAAGATGTTGCAGGTTTTATAAAAGCTCATGATATAGCCCTAAATAATTATGACTTTGATACTTTCGTTGGTGGACATCTTACTAGGCTGGGAACAAGAGATGATGTAGTAACACAGCAAGAATTTATCTCTGATCTGGGAAAACTGCCGCTAAAGCTAACAGCGAAGTCCAATTTGGCGATATAGCCGCACAAGTAGGTAGCACCGCAGACACTTGGCTACTTTTCTCTAAGTATATTGATGCAGTAGACCAGAATTGTATCCAGACCATGTTGCCAAAGTGGGAGAGTAGACTTGGAGGCGCTGAAGCATTTATGCCTACTCATTGCTTCGCTATGACTCAGGCTGGAAGAGTTGAACCAAGTGTGAGTGCAATACTTCAAAATAGCACTATGCCTACTACTATTAATTAGAAAAACTATCCGTTTCCTAATTAAGAAGAGTATGGTACTTATGCTCTTCTTTTACCTCTTCAGAATGTACTGATTTACAAGATAAGTCCCGGCGGCTGAAGCTATAGCAACAGCGATTCTTCTTTTGGTAGACAATACCCAACCGAACCCTTCCGGAAACTAATCAAGCAGTCATAGAGTGGCAACGCTACTGGATTCCATATTTTTATTTAATTTGATGATTCTAATATCCTAATCTAAGATGGCAAATGGTTATAATTTTAATCGATCTATATGCTAGTCTATCCATATAGCATACTTAAGAACATACTACTATATGCTATTGATAAATATGTTTTCTAACCCGAAAGAAAGGCGTGTGGTTGAATGCCGCAAATTCGGGATGAGTCACAAGCAGATTTCTAAAGTCATGATTTCAGTCCGTGACAATAAATCAATTTTGAATAGAGTTGGCAATGTATCTGGATATGCCGATAATGACGGAATCGCAGGTCCCGATTCGTTAATGTCAATCTACACTCTAGTAGAGCTTAGGTCAAGATGCTAGGTACTTATGTTCATCTTATACTTATGTTCATTTGTGCTAAACAGCCTTTTATGGACCGCTCCACTCGAATGGAATGTGTTTACTTGATCTTCCTTTTCTTCCCCATTTGAAGCCCATCGCATCGGCCTCGTCAGCAAGTGATTTTCCCCATGTTGCAACTCCTCCTGGCCCTACTTCACTTCCAGGTGGGTTAATAGTTTGCACTCTTTTACCAGGGGGTGTCGTAGGTCCAGTTAATGCTTCAGCTTTTGCTAGAACCTTTCCTGGTATCTCTGCACTCCAATATGATAAATCATCAGCTATTTCAAACTTGATAGGAGCATATTCGATTCCTCGAACCTGTCCGATAACGATTGCTATTTCAGCCATAAATCCACCAGCCTTTCCACTGAAGATCATATTCAAAGCTTCTCTCTGCTGTTCATTGGCCTTCTCGTCAAAAAAGATAGCCATATTCAATTTTGTTTTACCATCACCAGCCCAGATATTGCCTTTGAAGCTAACCAGAGCCAATACGTTTAAGCCATCAAGGGGTGTTTCACCGTAACTGCCTTTTTTGATATTATAGGCCATAATACCGTCGCAATCGTCATAAGTTGGAGTTTGAGCAAACTCACAGGGACATGGTATATTACACTTACAAACGTCAAACCAATCGCCTGTAACGCTCCAGTTTGGAATCTTCCCTTGAGTAGCGGCAGTAGTAGTTGTTGCACTTGTTGCTGCTGCCATATTTCTCAATAATATAGGTGATATTTTAGCATTTCATGCATTTTTTCATGTTTTTATTCATATGCTCTTTGCTAACTTGCCCGATGTCATTGACATTAAGAAACTGGAAGTGTACGATGCATGAAAGAAACGTTAAAGGTCAGTTCGTCACAGTTAAATGAGATAATGAAAATATTTTTTCAATGAAAAACTAGTTTTTCAACAATTGGATACGGAATGCACTGGTCTATGCCGTAGTTTCTGTCACACCTCGTATCTTATATTTAAGTGAAGTTCGATACATTCTCGATATAGGATGGTATTCATTTATTTTTCCAATAAGGTTCATTCCATTTTTTTCTAAAACCCTAATCGAGGCCATATTTTCAGGGAAGACATGAGCATAGATTTCTTCAAGTTCTAATTCAGTAAACCCATATGAAATAATGAGTTGTACACTTGCTGTAGCTATCCCTTTACCCCAATATTCTTCTCCAATCCAGTATCCTAGGCTTGCATTTTTATTCACTAGATCAATACATTTGAGGCCTACAACTCCTACTAACAGCAGAGAATCATTAATTGACTTGTATTCTATTGCAAAATGTATGGCATTAAAAGAGTTAAAATCGCTATAGGAAGATTTGATAAAGTCTAACGCATTTTTCATCGTATAGGGATAGGGTAGATCATACAGATTTTTTGCAATGTTATAGTTCATAAAACGAGTTATGAGCTTTGCATCATTTGCTGAAAGTTCTCTCAAGTTAGTAAAAACACCATTTAATTTAGGGAAATTTCTAAATGCCATATTTTGTTACCATTGATTATATTTCATAATTAAAAGTGAGATGCATGATCATATGCTATCAAAGTGCTATAGTAACAATTTTTGACCATAGTTTCAACCTCGAACTACAGAATAATTATCTGTTTGTATTGTTGTATAAATAATCATATTGCAACAGTGAATGCAATATTACATTGGATGTTCAGGTTGGAGTGACTCATCATGGCACCTAAATAATGTTTTCGGTACCACTTTCCTTACTGACCTTTTATTGTTTACTGTCTTACAAGATCGGGTATCACTAAGTTTTTTCAGAGGGTGCAACATTCTACATAAACAACACCCGAGTCGAATCCTGGTCCAATGCCTTTTGCTGTCAATGTACATATGCTAGTAATATTTGTGAGTCTTTCACCTCTCTCCGTTCTCATTCCTAGACAGCTTTAATAACCAAATATTGTAATGAGACCCATTAGAGGGAATATCAATTGGTGAAGTATTTTGTGATAAGTGACCAAACCGCCAGTACGAATGAACTAACAGATCTAGACATTACAAAATATCTTCTTTCGAAGCTTATAAAGGACCACAACGGTATTAAAAGAATGACGCAAGTACTTTATCGCGATGAAAGGCTTGTTTCAGAGTTATTGGAGTTTTTTAGAGGTGCAGGATGGATTAAACATAATACAAATGGTACCTATGTAGTAACAATGAAAGGCAAAAAAAATAATAGAATAATATCGAAACTATTCAATCAACCAACGTGTCATGGATGGTATGGGGGAATCCTATTGCAAAATACCTCATATTTTTGCAAGGAAAAAAAGTGCCCCACGTTACTCGAACCATAGGATTTGTCAGAGTAATAGATAATTAGAACAAAGGTAACCTTGATTCATACCTGTTAATTTATGATTCTAATGTTGTAATACACGGTGTACCTGGGGTTGAACCAGGTGTAGAAAGTGCTAAAAAGTTCTATCAAGGATTGAACAGCGCTTTTCCAGGAATACAAATTACAGTTGATGATTTATTCACCAGAGCTAACAAGCTTGCTTGCAGATTTACTGTAAGTGGAACACATAAAGCAGAATTCATGGGATACCTCCCACAAATAAATCTAGCGAATTCTCAGGCATTACTATCCTTAAATTCAGAGATGGTAAATGTGTGGAAAGGTGGAATCAAGCTGATTTCTTTAGAATGTTACAACAATTAGGTGTAATTTCAGGAAGGACAACCTTCTCTCTTTTTAAATTCTAAATTTCGGTCGCATAATTGCTGATAGATTCGAGCTGAATTGCTTACCTCAGCTTTCATTGAATTTAATTCAGCTCTGAGTATGCGGTGGGTATTACGTATGAATTTATATCCAATTGAACTGCAACCTACCAGCCTTTCTACATTGAATCTCTAAACAATAGTCGTACATTTTACCTTTTCTTGATCCTTGTCCTTCTGCGCCTAGTGCTAGCAATTGCTTTGTTCTTTTTGCTCATTCTAGATTTAGGTTTGACGATGGTAGTAGTAGCAGAACTCAATTTTCTGAATCTTGTTTTTATTGTAGAAGCTGTTCTTAATTTTTGAACATCATTTTCAACCCGCGACACCTGCTTTTGTAGCTGACCAAGTTGGGATTTAATTTGTTTGATTGATTGTAATTGAGACTGTCTTAGCCCCAGTCCCGCTGCAATAGTGGACTGTCTTTGTTTCTGTAAAGACTGAATCAAAGTTGTTATTCTATCAATCTGATTTCCATTCTTCTCTACCTGTTTTGATATATGTAATAAGTATGTAATTGCTCGTCTTCTCTTCTGCCTCTTTTTGCTAATAAGAGATTTTTCCTGTGATTCTTCTATTTCCTTGTTTTGTTCTTGTAAGTTTTCTTCCTGTAAAATTTGTTCCTGTGGTATTAGTGCCGGCGTCTCTTCTACGAAATTCTGATTTTCTGCTACTGTAGATGAAGTTAATTCCTCTTCACTTTCTTCAGCCATATGTTCTGACACTATCGTGTTAGTCATAAATATAATTACGATACTTAAATGTGTAGTTATAACATCAATTCATTTCTTCAGTGAATAAGTCACTAGTGATATTTGAACACTTTCAGGACTTTGTTACTCTTAAACTAGTAACAGAGACAAAAAATAGGTCTACCAAACCTACCCTTGATGAACACCTTACGAGCGATGGAGGTTAGATTCCGCAGGTACTATTTAGACCAGGATTGGGATTGGGGTAGAGACAAGCCCATGGCCGCCTTATCTTTGGATATTGCTTTCAGACGGTATAGAATATAATGACCATTCGGGTAAAAGTTTTTTGGTACAATAAAAAGGTAGGACAACCAGAAAAAAATCGAACAGGTACCTTTTGCGTACCTGCTGCTGCACACTCACAACATAGTATAAAAGTGGATACTATGGAAGGTATGCAAGCAAGCAGTACTAATAAGACTTCTAGTAGGTAGTAGATCGTGGATTGGATGGATGTCCTTTCAACGACTGTGCTACCTACCCTTGAGAGTATAGTCCAATTAAGGACACTTAAAATGCTTCGATGTTGGTTAAATAGTTTTTAGGATCCTTTGCTATTGTACGCCGTTTTGCAATGCCAAAACCCACGACATAAACAGCACTTAAAGAGATTCCTCGCGAAATATCCAACGACTGATAAGAATGGAGAGTTTCCAATTATAACAGTAAATCCAGTGGATTGGGCTATTGACTTAGAAGATCCAAAGAAGAATACTGTCCAATGCTGTCAAATGTGTAGTATACAAGAAGATATCAAGAGAGTAACTAGTCCTGGGTGGACAGGTCAACCTGCTAGTTTTAACCCTTACGAATGGAAGATAAATTATTAATAATAATACGGAGTTGGCCGGCGGTATAAAGTGCAACCTAAAATACCAACCATTTCCGATGCCAGGAATGCTTAATCCTATATTACTTGGGTCAATTTTGCTAATAATAGTTTAATTATTGAGTGTGTAAGAATAGTTAACTCGGCAAGCAGGCATAGACGACCTGCCTGCCGAATTGTTCTACTTGTATGAGAGTAGTCCAGTTACGGACATTTCATGATAAATTAAAACCTTGTTTATAATTTTTTAGGATAGGTAAGGGTTAGTAAGGGTAAATGGATGCGGACAACACAAACGCCCTTACCTATCCTGTGCAGGTGTCCATTGAATTTGGTGTCTTAAAATTAACAAAACCTTTTAAAAATTTAGTAGGTAAAATTTTGAAAATAAAAAAGTGAAAGGTCGTTGCTCCACCTCCAACGTGACCGCCACTGCCACGGTAACAAGAATCGTCTTCAACCATTAACCAGTTTGATTTAAATGAGAAGACCTATAATCCCTTGTAAGTCGCCGACATTTCCTATTGATCCCCAATTTACTATGCCTCCACAACCAGTAGGTTCTTCCAATGCCTTAAGTGCACCAATAATCAATGGAAGTGGTAGACTGGCCAGAAATGATCCACCACCAGCCAAAAGATGCCATTGCGTATACATTCAACTGCGCGCTCTCCTTCTGTAGTGAGAGTATTGTCCGGATTAACTAGAACATCGCATGATGATACCAAGGCTGCTTGTAAGTCGTTTCATGTCTTAATCCAGTCGATACCTTCTCCTTGCGACGTAGGTGATTGAGTAGAGGACTCTGCTGGGAATGGTTTGTCAATTAAACCTCCTCCTCTATCAATGGAACCTCCGGTCTGACTGGATTGCGAAGGTTGAGTCGGCGTCGATCCTCCTGTCTTTGAAGAGGGTGGTTGGGTATCAGGTGATTTTACTGGGTCACAAGTAAAATCATCATAGTACCCCCGAACAAACTCATCTGTATAACCTTCGAGTTGCCCTACCGTTTTGGATTCAGCCAATCCAGAAGAAGCCTCGTCACAACCCCTATCACGACCTGTGTCATATTGAGAACTCATGCATAAACTTGAAGAGTACCGATTAACTGTTGTGAAATCAGTGTGCTACTAACTGCCATAGTCATGAACTATTCCTTTATTTGAAAAGACTGGTGACTTAATTATTGAACTAAGAAGTTTTTTGGAAAGTACTATTGAGGTATTACGTCGTTATTAATGCCACCCTCAGGTGGCCTTTTGCACCAATGGAAGTATCAATACCTAAAGATGTTGCTACTGCAATAAAATCACAGAAAAGTGAAAAATTAAGGATGTATTGACTGAACTAAAATATACATAGATAGGTTTCAAGAGGAGATATGAGCGATAATTCTGAAGAACTGGTAACAATTGACGGCCTACAATTCAAAAAGTATCAGATAGATTGTATGCAAATACTTACTAAGGCGCAAAAATATGGTGACGTTAAAAAATTCATAGAAGGTAGTGTTTTACTAAATATTAGAGCACAGCTAGAATCATCGGAGGCGAACTACGCAACGCCAATTCTAGATAGATTAAAAGAAGATGGATTTTAATTTTTTAGTTAGTCCTATCTTTCCCTCTGCCTTCTTGCAGCATTGTAATAAACTTCTCTGGTTCTGATAGTAAGGCGTGCCATTCGTCTTTCATATCTTTAATATCTTTCTTTAACATCACAATTTCTTGATCCTTCTCTTTCATTGCAACCTCTATATTTTTGGACCTGGCGTCCAGTGATGAGTAACCTACGTACTGTAAGGCTGGGCATGCATTTGGTTGTGTTAATTTCGCGCCGCTCATTCTCAGTGTGCGTCCAGTAAACGGAATGGTTGTATCCGAGGTACCAGTTTGCGAACTCACTATTGGTCTGTTCATTTGCCATAAAAATTAGTTTCTTGTAAATTCCTATAGGCTCACACGGGAATGGCTTACTTCGTCTTTGCGTCACCCATAATCGGGTTTCCTGAATACATTTGGTGAAGTAGTGGAACGTGAAACCGCATGGTCCTCTCTAAGGTAAGACTACGTTGATTTGGTTCTAACACAAGCAAAATGATCCTATCTTTCTATAATGATCTGAATTAGGTTTTTTTACACATTAATCCACGATAGTATTTTGGAAATTCAAGTAAAAATAAAGGGGGGATGCTTCAGTATTTCAGCGAATCCTATTACTTCACAGTAAGACCGATCTCTGGAAATGTTTGATCTGCTGCTAATGATACTGCATTCTCGTCGCCTTGAATCTGTGAAGCAATGTTCTGACATCCGACGTTGAGAGGTAGTTCACCATTTCCACAGGCGTTTGCCTGAGATAATGCTTGGTTCTTGTGGTATTTGGTTGCAAAAGCGCTGTCAGTTGTTATTGCTGTTGCACCTACTAACGCTGCTGCAAGTACCGCCACAATTGCGATATATTTGAGGTTCATGTTTCTGGGAAGTAGTGAACATGCTATACTTATGTCAATTAAGCAAGTTCAGGCGATTACTTAAATCTGATATATATTCTATTAGAACGAAATCAAGACAACCGTTCTCATATAGTAATATCAGATATTGCCCGTCACCAGATGTTAACAAGAACATAGAGACGCCACTTCCAACTTTGGTGTTGTCTGATGATGGAGTCCTATAACACCTTTATTGGCGAGCACTTGCAATTAATCAAAATAACAACTATAATCCTTACGGACCTCTCTATTCCACTTCTACAACGGGTTATCCTTATGCCCCTCAGTCAGCGTCAAGCGGAGGTTGAGCCATTCATATCCAGATATAAGTATACGGGACCTCCACCCTCCTTAGCCTGTGAACAGGTCTCTTCTAGAAACTTCAGAGTTCTTCCACCTGACCAGCATAGATTCGACGATGATAGGGACCGCATTGGGTGTGAAGCATGAATGAAGGGTGGCATATCTCAACTAGAACAAGAATATTTCTAGCCACTCTAATAATAGGCGACAAGGTGCCAGGTTTCGTAACTAGGTCAAGGATTGCGTTGCCGAGTGCGTCTTTGCGTATTTTCTTAAATCTGCCATGAAAATCCTGAATCCCAAGAACTAGATTTATACTTTGAATGACCGCCACGCTATTAAAAAGATAACATAAGAAATGCAACAGCGCGACAAGTACGATATAGTCAAAGACATCCTCGAGATAGTCTATGATACTGAGCCTCTTTATCGTAATCAGATGAATCAGACGAGGATAGGTTATAAAGCAAACTTGACGCATCCGCAAACCGTCAAGTATCTAAGAAAGTTAGTAGACTTAGGACTGCTCGTTTCGACGGATATCAAACCCTTTTCTTACTACGAAATCACTAAGAAGGGACGGCGATGTCTGCAGTTATTCGGCGAGCTAGAGGACGATTTAAGACCAGTCTTTTCCGCGGAGGGCTAAAAAAAGATTATTGTTAGGAAATTATGCCAATAATGCATATTATTAGTCATTAGTTTCAGTTTAAACCTATGGAGAAAACCATTCACGTTAACAGTTGTGATATTTTTACGATTGTTATAATTTTGACGTCCTTAGGACCTAAAGTCAAAGATCAACCTCGAGTTAGAGGGTAACGCTAACCATTCCAACTCCTTTAATAGAGATTCATATTTATTCCAAAATGGCAAAAGAATAAAGTTGTCTATTTGTTTGCATGAGATATCCGATTCAATCATGATCAGTTATGAAATAGATTCAATTTAAGGATTTATGTCTTTTTAACAATTAGATCGGATAGTAATTTGCGTCTTGTGTAATACACCAAGATATCTTTTGTCTGGCCATTCAATAAGTTCACATTTACTACACATTGTGAAACTTCACAAAATGCCTTTACTTATATATGCTTGTGTTAGCTTCATCATTTCTAAATGTTCTTTGTTAAACATTACAGGAACAATCAAAGGACTGCGACATTCTGTATATTTGAATTTATTAAGTAATACTAGTAATAGCGCAAGAACTACGTGATAAAAATACCGATATTAGTAAAGGTCACACGTTGTTAGTTGATGGAGGCCTAGTCAGCCGATGAGAATCTGAACTAAATGTATTTTTGCCGGTATGTATTTAGTGGCTAACACTTTTGAGTTTTCAATGGACTCAATACAAAAATTATCCCAGAAAATCGTCATCAAGCAGAATTCTATTTCTGGAATAATCAACGTCCGCAGAAATTACAACAGGAATATCTTTTGACCTTCTGGCTTTTTTTAAACAATCTGAAAATTCATTTACTGATTTTACAGCATAACCTATTGCTCCAAAACTGCTTGCCAACTTTACAAAGTCAGGATTGTTAAACTCTGTAAAGGCCTTCTTTCCAAATTCCTCAATTTGCTTTAAAGAAATCACCCCGAATTCCCTATCACACCAGATCACAATTATTATAGGCAATCTGAGGCGAACAGCTGTTTCAAGCTCTTGAACATTCATTAGAAAACCTCCGTCACCACACATAGCAACAACTTTTCTCTTAGGAAAAGCAAGCTGTGCTGCAATCGCACCAGGAAGTGCAAAACCCATCGACGCAAATCCATTTGATATAATACAAGTATTTGGATGGTATGTACTGTAGATTTTCGCTATCCATAATTTGTGAGCACCTACGTCTGAAATAAGTATATCCCGATCATCTAGGGCTCTTCTAACATCTGCAATCAATCTCTCAGGCTTGATAGGATACCCAAGATCATCGGCATGCCTCTGAACTCTCTCATCTATCTCTTTTCTAATTCTCTTAAAAGTCTCTGGAACTTCATTACGCACAAAGTAATTTACAGTGGAATTTTTAAATCTTCTTTCTCTCCTCAAACCAGTTAACATAGCATTTATTGCTAATCCTATATCTGCTGCAATCTCAATATCAGGCGGATAATACGTATCTACCTCTGCCGGTGTAAAGTCTATGTGGATAATCTTTTTACTAAGATCGTCATTCCAGAATCTTGGACTGTATTCTACCAGGTCATAACCTATTGCAATGACCAAGTCCGCTTCCTTCATCGCTATCAATGCATGATCTGCATCTTTGATACCAATAGTCCGAAGATGTCTTTCCCATCTATCCGAGATCACGCCCTTCGCCATAAATGTATTCACAGAGGATATTCCAGTTTTTTCAACAAACTTCCTAACATGAAAGCTTGCTTTTCCTCTAATGCAACCATTTCCCACTAAGACAAGCGGTTTTTCAGCTTGAAGAATTAGTTTTACTGCCTTCACTATTAGACGTCTGTTTGGATGCGAACGTAGTAGGACATCTTCCTCTTGTTTTTCAATGGGCTTTATTCTAGATTGCTGCTTTGCTACATCCTGTGGTAATTCGATGTGTGTCGCTCCCGCCTTTTCCTCCTTTGCTATTTTAAATGCTCGCCTAACAATCTCTGGAATATTATCTCCATTACGAATTGATTGATTCCATTTTGTTATCGGTTTGAACATAGTTATCACATCCATATTCTGATGTGACTCTTTGTGTAACATATTAGAATCAATTTGTCCAGTGATCGCCAATACTCTCGATCTATCCATGTTAGCACTTGCTATTCCAGTTGTCAGATTAGTAGCTCCTGGACCTAGCGTGGCTAGACAGACGCCAACTCGACCTGTCAATCTGCCGTAAACGTCTGCCATGAAGGCAGCCGACTGTTCATGTCTTGTCAGAATGAATTTCGCAGTTGAATTTAGTAAAGATATCATAATATCGGCAGTTTCTTCACCAGGTAAACCAAAGACGTAATTGACCCCCTCGGCTTCAAGGCACTTAATTAACAAATCGGATGTTTTCATAACCTATTTATCAATTATGTTAGTAGCCTGTATACCTTAAGTTAGTTGTGTGTTATACGGGTGGTTGCAATTACATGATACTGTTGAGTAACTATACACTAAGTACGACGCTTCAAAATGGGACTTTAACGGTCAGAAGGGAAAGGGAAAATCCCAGACAGACTATGCAGGTGGTAGGAATCACATGACTAGATTCATTTACGTGCTGAGTAGTCTAGAGACAAGAAGACAGTATTCTCGACCTAGACCAGAAGGGTTAGGAGTCTGATTTAGTAGATTCTGACAATAAAAAAATGGGCTTAGTCTCTAGCCCCCCTATTCTGAATCCTCATTATAATTATCTAATTGTCATTACTGCTAATTGTCTCCACCGTTACCATCGCCATCCCATCATCACCAACAGAATTGTCGCCTATTTCTTCACTGCTGGGATCCTCGTTATCCGGGTTCTCCGGCGAGTCTTCGTCCCCCGTACTCCCTTGCTGATCTTGTTCTGGGTCTTGTGCCTAGACCGGTTCAGGTGGTGAAGGATCTCCGGGTCTGCAGCAACACAATATGCAGACTGCTTCCATGGGCCTGGCGGTGTCACAGGTGTAGTTGCATCCTGTAATTATAGTTGCCGAGTTGGGGTAGTGGAGATGGGGGGATTGTTGCATTCTGCTTTGTTTGGTTCTAGTGTTCCATCTGGACATGTGACGGGTACGCCTACAACGACACACTCCCCAGTTTGTGTGAATATCACTACTTATTGGGAGGACATCCTGTATTCAATGGCGTTTCACATTTTCTGACTACGTCGTCGACCGTCCCGTCTGGACATGTCACAGTTAGACCGCCAGACCTAGGGGTATCACCTCTCTGCTAATCTCTATAGAGGGAGGAACATTGTCAATCTCCCTTCCGGGGTCAGGAGATGCAAAGACAGTGTATGGCATTCCTGATGTCAGAAGTACCATAGATGGTATTAGCCAAACCAATAATCTCATCAAACCGAGCTGCTTAACCTCCAACCCCTTCGCATTAAGAGTCGCGTAAACTGAGTCCAGTATAATTCCTACTCTATTGCGTTCCTTCCTCCCTGCCATGAAACTATGGAATACGTGTCAACATTTAAAGTTTGGATGACAGACAGGGCAGTTGTAAGGTATGACATCAAACTTTGAATAATTTCCTCAGGGTTGGTTGTTGATACGCTCTAGCTCCCGGTATGGAAACTATTTAATAGTATGCCAAGTATTTACTACTGGCAGTGGGGAGCATTTAAATCGCTCTTAAAGAATCTCACTGCCGACTGTATGGTAGACGACCAATGCGTCTGACATGCCAAGTTATTCACTTGGTCGCTATGTAATCCATATTCATTAGATAAAACAGTATCAGCATACAATGACCCGCCTTTGATTCATGTTTTCTTCCTACCGCTGAAAACATGAGAGTCATTGAGCTACGGGGAATGAACCTCCAGCTAAAGACTTCTCACTAAGCAGTGGAACTAATACAAGCCAAGTTGATACACGTCAGAAGAGAGCACCACCAGCAATTGAGGACTTCTCACTACGACAGATTATTCCAGCTGAACTGCCTTTTCTAGTCTATATATACGTCTAGTAAGAATGGTGGCATAAAGCCCACTCTCTTTTATTTTCTAAACTAAGCCTGTCAGGATCACTAATGTCGCTTTCCTTGAGGAAACGGTTGCAAAGATTAATTTTTTTCGAGAGCTACTTACATTTTGTTTGGGTCTCCATGAGACTCTTCAAGTTCGAGATTCAGTTTTTCATCTTTCATTTTCAACTCATCCATCAATTTGCGCATGTATCGACTATTCTAGGTCGGAGACGTATGTATTAATCTTCACAATGATTATTGTATGATTGATAGGTTAAATAATGGCAATGATAGTAACTTTTTTTACTTAATTAGTACCAATCTAATAAACCAGTGAGACTCGAAACATGTCTTATCCTAATAAAGGTGTGAGTACTAATTGCGCATAAAGAGAAATAGTAATTAAGTAAAGTGTTTCTTGTTCAGATTTTACATTCAAAAAATAAAGAACATAATACTTTTCCTGTGTTCTCAAAGCCCATCATTCATTTTTTCCTTCTCATTTTCTAACTTATTTGAAGGAAAATAATGGTGTAGATCCATCCATTCTTCTTCGGCCATCCAATAGCTACAAAACCATTTCTTTAATTTCTGATTATATTCTCCATGTTCGGGCAAAATTAACTACAAACTTGTCACAGATTAAAGGTGCTATAATACTTTTGGTTGATAATTCAATTCCAAGATTCTGATTCTGATTCTGATGGCAACGGAATCTTTTTTAAAATAGGAAATTCTGAAGGGAATTTTAGCCTTGCGTAGGGCACAGTACCTAAATGTTAGGGAATTCTGACTAGATATGGAATGGTGATAGATTAAGTATCATGCTGTATCACAACATCCACTGGGCTAATTTTAGGTACCTATCTATCATGACATCACCAGTGCAACTTCAAGCACATTAAATATTTTTCAGCCAGAAAGTAAATCTTATGGTTTAACATAAGCCGAAAATCCTAAAAACCTCTGGAAATGGGCGATGGAAATACCTGCCGATGAGAATCCTGTTAATGACTATCTCTTCATTTCATTCTTGACCGTGCGTTTCTGCCTCTTTTGAATTTGGTACTCTTAAATGACTTGCTTTTTTTAGATTTAGGTTTAACAGTAGCCGTAACTGAAGATGATAATTTTCTAAATTTTGTCCTTGGTCTTGTTTTTGTCCTTGCTATAGAAGCTTGCCCTTATCCTTTGAATATCATTTTGGATTCGCGCCATTTGTTTTTGCAGCAGACTGACTTGAGATTTTATCTGCTTTATAGATTGGAATTGTGACTGGCCTGTTCCTGTTGTCGACTTGGTCTGCTTCTGCCTTTGTAAAGATTGAATCATCATTGTTACTTTATTAATCTGATTTCCCTGCTTCTCTACTTGCTTTGATATGTTTGATAAATAAGAAGTTATTCTCCTCTTCTGTTTGCTTTTGCCAATTTTGGATTCCTCTTGTGCCTGCTCTATTTGTTTGTTCTGTTCTTGCACTTCGTGTTCTGCTGGAGGTGCTTCTACTGTCGAAAGCTGTTCATCTGTCACATCAATTGAAGTAGTAGGTCCTACTTCACTTTCCTCTAACGGTTTATCCATCTCTTCAGTCATAATAGATCCTTCATCTCTTTCCTCCCGCATGGGCTGTTCTTCGTCTCCATCTTATTTATCTTAGATATAAATGAACTTTACCCTGAACAATGCCTGCAATTTAAGATCATACAGCCAATTGATTAGTTTCTACCTCCAACAATAACTAACATGCCAAAAAGTAGTACATTTTTCATTTTTTTTCTAACCACCAATAAATTGTGCACGCCTTAGATTATCGAAATTAGAGGCCGTCAGGTTAAGGATGCCCACCTGCTTACCTCGGTGTCAGGAAGGTCAACCATAACGGACCACGTGGAAGAAAACCTGTAAATGTCTTATGTGTGGAATGAAAACATCCGGTAACCTTTACCAGGCTGAGGTTCTGATCCACCATGCTATTCTAGAGAAATCTTACGGTAAAATATTATTATGCAATGCGAGCACAGCGTTGCGCTCTACCGACTAGTTTAAAGGTCGATTTACAGTACCATTTTTAAAATGGGTAACAAGACGTGGGTTTGTGCATTATGCTCACAGGACTTTACGAGAAAATATAGTGCTTACCGACACAGTCGGGATCTTCATCGTGGTCAAGGTAAAATAGTTCGAATGATCGATTATGTGATTGGGCGAATTGCAGGATAGTATTATCCAGGCAACCCGTTAACCTATAGGTCGAGTTACAAGCAGCATGATCCAACTTACCCTAAAGGATTCAATTTCCCTTCTGCATCCATAGCACACGACAGCTCTCAAGGAAACTCCTCAAATACGGTTCCGCATAACAAAGAACATGTACCTGATCAACAACCAAATACTAATTCAGTTCAGTCTTCCACCAATCCCATCTGTGGATTTACATCAAAGTTGGACGATATCCAAAAATTGTCCCGAGCTCTTCTTCTTCCTCCTCAAACCACTGAGGCGTTGCTCAGGGGCTTATCTTTAACAGTTATTATCAACGGAGGAAATGAAGACATTTTGGACCGCGGTTTAGAAGCGTTGGGAAATAATATGAAGGTGACGGAAGCATCTCGCTATTTGTTTGGCGCTCCAACTAAGGAGGCGAATAGGGCTCCATTATATGGCCACCAGGTAAAACATCTACCTGAATCCTCAAGGACCAAATTAGCAGAAATCGAAAAAATGCTGAAACTAATCTTAGAAATGATGTTGCGGTTTGGGAAGAGATAAAAAGATTGATTGACTTATGCAACTCTACACGTAACCACATTATTCTTGATCTTGAATTAGAGTCTCTTAGGAGTCTTCAAAAAAATCTCTGACCTCTCTAGCTAGATATCCCTTAGGATTCATGTCTTTGGCAATTCCAAGTGTACTGCCATAATTCATCATGCAAGTAGAAGTTGTATATGGTAGTCTAAATCACTAATGATATGTTAATATGTTATCAAGACTGATTTCAAATTAATAAGAGTAGACCTATTTCCAAAACCTAATACCACGAAAAGATGTATAATTGCCATAACTCCTCCAAATGTAACATAAACTGTATTTACGACTACTTTATATTGTATATAATCGATTCATGTAATTATAATGAAAATCATATCGATTGCAATTACGCTTATTGTAACTATCGCAGTCATTTTATTTGCAGCATCGACGATCGATACCGTCAGCAATGCTGTTCTTGCCCAGAATACCTCTAATTCTTCATCATCATTGACAAAACTTACTGATGGGAGAAGTATAACTATAAAACTCGAACCGTTCCCTAATCCTATCAAGTCTAATGAACAAACTCAGTTAAAAGTCTCGTTTTTCAAACCTAATACCGAGGAGATTCAACCGCATATAGACTATGACATGATAATTAGTGAAACAAACACTAATAAGACAATATTTCAGGCTTCTAATCAGACGGGTCAAGCTGGAATACCGTTGCATACTGCAGAAAGTATTGTAACAATACCCTTTACCTTTCCTACTAAAGGAGAATATACAATAAAAATACCTATTTATGGAATCCTCTTTAATCCAATAGCTCCTGAATCAGTAACGTATACGACTCACGTTGAATAATATTCAATTTTCAAAATTAGATCTTCCTATTACTCTCAATAGGAACGAAAATGTCAATCTTCGTTTCTCGCAAGGCCTTAAGTATATTCCATTGCTGGTCCTGAGATAGATAGACAGAATGGATAAATATGGTGCTATAGATGATCATCAGTATATTCAATTCCACACATATTTTGATATACAACGGGTAAACCGGGTGGAGTTCGGCAGAATTCCATTATTCCATAAGGTTTCAAAAACATACCTTTGATGCTCGATTAATTCTTTTGCATTACTATAGATGATCTGAGCTGCTGGCCAGCTTCATGGAAGGTGGCAGGAGCAAGGTATCCAGTTTCACTGATGTAAAAGTTTCTCTTAATTCCTTCAAGATGTCGAAGCTCGTCAACCAATGACAACGACATCAACTGCATGCAATAAGAGATGTTATCATTATTAATTTCAGTAGCGTATCTAAGCGTGACTCCTCTCCTTCTAGCATCAAGGAATGCTCTCTTCAACATTACAATGTCAATTGCTAATGAAGGTCGAGTGTAGTCAACACAGGCATCGATTTTGCCTTTAGTTTGGTACAAGAATCGTAATACCGTATTCATTACATTATCAATTCCATAAAAAATCGGTGCTCTCCTTAATCATATTTCTGTCATTCTTATGAGAACTGGAAAGTGCCAACCTCTAGATTATATATATCATATTGCCGATATAAGGAGATTTGTTCATTTAAAGCCCTGGTTCAAGCCGAGATCTACCATATTGCACAACGAGCCTCCTTTCCATTAGAATCTCCCATATAGAGTATTTGAGATTTACGACGCTTAAAATCCACTACTTATTTCAGGGTCTACTCCTTTTTGAGGCTCTATAATACCCTTTACTATACTAAGATTACAAAAAAGTTGGACCGCCTATAATAAGTAGACACTCATATTAACAATCAACACGAATTCGGGTAAGATCTATTTAATAATAGTTATTAATTCCTGATTGTATTTTTAAGAGGAAGCATCACGAATTAGTAATGCTTAATAAGTATGAACAGTTATCCTTCGCTGAATATGTCAACTGTAGATCATTGTGCATGTAACCATACCGAAGAACAATGCAGAGATAATAACTGTACATGTTGTACGCACTGAGGACTGATTCAAGGGACTGTATCCACAATGCTATACTTATCTTTTTTATGATATTCTTATTTTTAATAATAAGTGAAAGGTCTTCCACAGTAAGGATACCAACTTTGACATGTTTTTGCTTTACACATCCAAGTAATGATGTCAGAACCGAAGAGATACCCAACAAATAATTATCAAACGGCATTTGTTACTATAACAGCTTCTATAACCAAATATTAGCGGCTACTATCACAGAAATCATAGAGCTTTTTGGTAGTGATGCAGTTTATACTACGACTCATCTAAGAGGGTTAAATTTAAAATAGAATGGGCGTTCCAATAATATCAAGTATGTTTTGAATTATTTGAGCATGATCTTTTTCTTTCTTTTCGATTGAAACTCTCAGTATATGATTGTCATCCAAAGGAAATGATGCGAGTTTTATCTTCTCTCTTTCGGTAAAACTGTAAATTGCTTTACCGAAGATGTCATCAAAATCTTTTCGCATTTCAGTCATTAGAGCAAACTGAACATACAGTTTCGAAGAATCATCCCTGCCCTCCAGAGATTCTATATCAGGCCTCATTCCTCCAGCTACCAATCTTCCCATCTTAGTAATTATGCCGGCAAAGCGTATATGTTGATTAATTGAGTATATCTTTTCACATAACTCTTGTAACCGCCCATCAGACATCAATTATCATCGATAAGTATAATGTACACCAGTTTATAAGGTACATTTCTTACTACACGATAAATATATGCCTATTGCAGTGCATTAAACACATCAAATTCAAGTAATTTCACCTTGATAATATTGCCAAATACTAAGTGTAAGGAGGCGGTGATGAACCTTCTTCTTGATTCGATTGTTCAAATTCCTTCGTGAACTGGATAAAATAAATGAAATGTCTATATTATCTCCGTTCTATATAGTGGAAACAAAAATGGTAAAGGGAATAGATCAAGAAAAGATGAAAAGTATGATTTGAAAGAATGGGATTTTCCTCCATCAATACATGAAAATGGTACCCCAATACGTAGTAAACATGAGATTAAGCTTGGAATGCTTTTAAGGAAATTTGTGATTGAAAAAGACATAGCGGTATAAAGTGGAAGATAGAAATGCCAATTGAAGGTTGACTTCTTTGCTTCTGTTCCATGCGTAACATTGGGAGAAAAACACTATTTACAATTATCTAGAGGTTTAGAATCATAATATTAATTCATTATTGATATATATTGAAAATTAACGTCATTTTCTTGACCGTATTGACTTTTTATAGTATATGTTCATATTATTAGCTATGATGGGTATAGAGCATGTAATAAGACAAATATCAAAAGTAAAACAAATTAAGGAAAAAGATGACGGTAAAAAAGACAAGACAAGATCAAAAGAGGATTTAAAAGTGCCTACTGATTTTGAATGTTTTGTTTGCGGTACTAGATTCATGACAAATGAAGAAAGGAAACATCATCTAGAACAGGGCACACATGGTCATCTATATGATACCACATCACCGCAGGAGCAAGAAGAAGTTAGATTTGCAGAAGATGAATAATTTATGGACTACCTTGCAGAAAATCTCGTGAGAATGTTTGACAAAGAATGTCTTCCTATCGTCATTGCTCTATTCTGAAGGCACACATGGAAAAGCTCTTATGCTGATTCTGTTTGTGATTTAATTATATCTCTAATAAGGCGTCTATGACAATGATCGCCCACATTAGATTTATGAATGACAGAATAAGAGGAAAAAGAATTTTGGTCGTAATGAATTATAAGCGGAAATACGAAAAAGAGATAAGAAAGTCAAGGTATGTTTTCTAACAGCAAGCGAATTGTATTATAAGGAATTCCGAATGAAAGAATATAGTGCATTAGATAAAAGCCTTTTTATCCGTAAGCCTATTGGAAATGAAGAAATGTTAATGGAAATATATCGCCTCATTAAAGCGTGAAAAGTAAAGCTATTTGGCGTTTTATCGATTGCTATTACTTGCATCTGAGTTCAGATAACACTGCTGCAAGTATAATTCTAACCAAAAAAAATCTAAACCTAAATCAATGATAGATAACCTTTGGATTTAAAGCAGAAGTACTTGCATTAAAAGTAGTATTATGGTACTATTTTTAGAGGTAATCAATGCTATATAAAACTGTATAAAACTGTATAAAACTAATTTAGCTTAGGTAAGGCATATTGATCGCCATGAACAGAGGAACGATCCGTTGCCCTACCAAGCTGTGAACTTTGTGCCGATTTTAGTTATGTATTGTAATGAAGATTATCATAAAAGGTTTTACGGAACATAGTTATTCCTGAGAATTTGGAGAATTGGCAATAATGCTCAAAGATGAGGGGAAATTTCCTGTTCTCCTAGGCTACAGGAAAGCATAACTGTTACAGGAGGTTATGACATTTCAGGCAAAACTCTTAGGTACAATTGTAAATATTATTACCGTTTCACTCTAACCCTACTGCCATTGCACCGAAAAAACAGCTGTAACAGCTGTAGAAGCTATAGTTTAAACTAGGATTATGCAGATGATTTTGTATAGTTACAATTTTCTCGAAAAAACACATATAAGATATATAGTTATCATTTATTATTACTTCTCACACTAATAATCTCAATGAATAATAGGTCAACAAAGCTTTGCGGCGGGATAAAAAACATATCATTCAGTGATCGCAATCACTCTGGGCAATGGTCAGTTGTAGGTGCTCTTGTTATTCTAATTTCTCTACTCACCATGTCGCTTTCAGTGTTTTCAGGAGCTGATTTACAATCGATGGTTGTCAATGCCGCAGTAGACATCGACACCTCTGGAGATGGCAGAGCAGCTGCTTTTGATGGTGAAGAAGGAATTGCAACGAATGGTGATAGCTTCTGCAGCATTACAAATGATATTGCAGAAGGAAAGTTTTCATCATTATTTGAAGGAATAGTAGGAGACTGTAATAATAATTCACACTCATTAAACCAATTTCTGGTTGAGTATTCATACACAAAGAATCCAGTAAAGATAGGAGAAAAGACCTATCTTACAATAACTGTTAAGGATAAAGAAACTGGAAACCCAATCTCAAATGCATTTGTAACCCTGGATGTAGAACCTCCTACCACTTCGTCCGTAGACAGCTCAATCAGCGGGGAGCAGTTGCAGCAGCAGATATTCCCTCTACTCTGGACTCAGGAAAAGACAAAACAACCCAGACTATGTATACAGATAATAGTGGACACGCTACATTTACTTTACAGATAGGACCAAAATCAGATGTAGGTATTTACGATACCCAGTTTGGCGTTAAAAAAGACAGCTATCAATCTAGTTTCCAACAAACAAACCTCCGTGTAGCGTAACATTTTAGACTTAGTATAGAATATCATCTTAATTCCATAAGGCGATTTCTTTTTGTTTAGCTATTGTTACTATTGGCTACGGAAAATAATTGTTATATGACAATCCACTTCTTTTATGAATTTGAACAAAATAGTGGGTTTTGAATATATAACAAAGAAATTTTTCTTTTTATTAGAACCCATAATAAAAAAAACTACAATCACTGTTACATTGGGATTTAATCATAAATTTTATTTACCTCTATTCTTGTTCCTTATTTTATGTGTATTTCATACTCAAGTCACTACTGTATATGGATCTTCTAAAGAATCATCTACCCTCAGTCGTGCGAAAGATATGTCGATAGACCTGTGTTGTACTTGGGGTAAGCAAATTTCTGATGGAATATTAAAATTTAAGCTTGTCAACATGCAGGAGAAGCAGAGAAATGAAGTCAGAGAAGCGTTTGATAGCTGGAATAAACAGCTAACCACACTAAGACTTATTGAGAGTTATTCGCATGATCAAAAGGCGGAGATTATTGTTACATTTGGAGATATCGATAATGGAAATATCAATCAATTAGGTAAAAATGCAGAGGCTGGACAGACTGCAGGACAATCTGTTAATAATCTTAATCAAAGTGGATATATCACGAACGCAAAAATAATACTTTCAGATAAAATATTTGATAAGGAATCAGATTCTAGCACTTTGTATGCTGTCGTCTTACATGAGATTGGGCATGTATTAGGACTTGGTCATGCAAACTTTGATGATTTAATGAATCCACTGGTCAGGATTCAGGACGAAATTTCTCTTTGTGATGTCAACGGAGTCTTCAAGGCCAATGAAGTGGTCCTAAAGAAAAATGCATCACTATCCCTTCAAGCTAGTTTTGGTGAGAAAAATATTATGAACTGTTAATGGGGTGCTTCATATGAAAAAATGGTCCCCCAAATTGATTTATCAGAAATATATAGATTTCAGGTAGTCGATGCAATTTCTAGGTCGAGAATCTTAATATTCAGCTCGTTTAAGGTCAGCCAGTTTATTACATTGATACCGTCCTTCTTTCTAGCATTCTAAGGATGTAGAAAATTATTCCAGTTATCGTCTTATTATCATGAGTTTATTCATCTTGAAGACCTCTGCATTACGTTACGTTACGTTGCGTTACGCTGCGTTACGCTGCGTTACGTTGCGGCATATATTATGATGCTAAATATATATCTCAATCTAAATATACAGAAAACTGTACGCTGTCATCGTAGAAAAGAATTTTGATGACAAGAAACTTGAATTCTGATTGTTTTAATAATAAGGGTCCTACCAAAATTTGTCATCGATACCCACTCTGGCTTTTTAAATTGGTTATAAATTCCCGTGATAGATGTGACCGTCATGTGCTTGAATATTACAAAATAATGATCAAGTTATCGCTGCTCCTAAAATCTCTCATGCTGAATCGGTAGAAGATATCAGGGCGTGGGAGGAATACCTCACCAGATAAGGCTCTTCAGTTGCTAGAAAATTCGCCGAATTAACCACAAGTCTTTATTATATTCATGTTAGCTGATACAATTAGTTAGGACTAGAATCTATACTTCATTTTTACCGTAAATCCGTAAATCTGTAAATTCATTCTTCATCAAGCATTACCAAACTATGACTTTTGAACTTATTTGACGGTACAAGTTAGCCTTATCAATTCTCTGTATCTTATTCCAGGATTCTTAATTATAAAATCATAGATCTCGCCCCTGATATCATCCGAACTGGCCACAAGATCCTGTTTATGCGATAAAAATTGGTCTTTCGATGAGACATTCATTGTTTTGTATTCACCTTTAAAATACCTATACCAAATAATGTCAGCATCGCAAACAGGATTACGTGGGGCAATTCTATATTAATCATTGGAATCAGTATTTCTCGAATACCTTGTGTGGCATAGAAAAGGAACAAAGTCTCTACTACGATAAGAGACAAGAATCCTAGCGACATGAACAACAACCTTGAACCGCCATTTCTGATGTACGATGATATTGAAACAATGAACAAGAAAAGCGAAAATATGAGACTCGCAATATGAAGTATGATGTGGTAAATGTGTTGTGGGTGACTTGTGTGTGGAATTATTACGGGAACGGCTAGGACTGAAACTATGATAATCGAAATAACGATGAAGAGCTTTGGTTTATCAGAGACTAGGTTATCAATAATTCTAAGCGGCCTTCCAACATGAGAGTACACATGTTTTGTTTCCATTCTTACTCTTATATATTTAAGTCTAGATTCATTTTATCTAATTCTTGTATATCATAACACAAAACAACACGTACAAACAAAAGTAATTTGGAGTAAGAAGCCTTCTAGGGATACTCTAAAGGATCTTCCCATTCATTATATGTGATCGTCCTACGACTCTGTACTATTTGTTGCCTCCGTGCCATTTCCATGTTCTCCTTCTTCTGCGCCAGGCGCAATTTCATTAACGCCTATAACGGCAGTGCTTCCAGGAGGAAACTCTAAATTACCTTCGCCAGGGTTTGCAATGGCCACATCTGTAATTACTTCTTCATGCGAGGCTATATCAACATGGTAAAGACACATCTCTCCTGGCGTTGATAATTCTGGTAGATTTTCTAATTCGGCTGCAGTGAAATTAGGTGCTTGTCCAAGAAGAACTTGAATGCTAGCAGTCGAATTGTCTTCACATGGTACATTCACAGCGACGTGACCATTTGTTATCATATACGGAGTACTGTCATACAGATGAATGAATTTGCCTGCGGGTATAGTTTTCCCTTCAAGAAGCTCGGCAACAGAGTCGCGTACTACATTAGCAGACTTGTTATACGCATGTTCAGTTTCAGTCATATTTGTCATCCCAGCCATTCCGGTCATGTTTTCGCCAGCAGAATGACTAGCTAGTACCTGTGTGGTTGTATTGTTTATTCCATATGTGCTAAATCCCATTAATCCAGCAATTACGAATGCAATATACAGAAACTTAGTACTTGATCGCATAAAACATAGATCAATAACTTTTTATTAAGTATTATGGTACAGCAGACGAACAAACTCCTGAAACTTTAGATGGATTTTCCGTACACTTATTGATGTTGTAATGGTTCTTCCAATGTGAGCTTTCTGCTATTTTGTAAGTGTAGGTTCATAAAAGCACCGTACGGATAATAAGATAAATATGGCCAAATAGGATAAATACGAAAACATTAACATACTATCTCTAGTAATGATTGAGGTGTAGTTCAGATTCGAGCATTGCATTGTTATGAACCATAAATGTTATTTATCAGAAATCCGAATTTTATGTCATGCGATTAATGAAAATTGACAAGTCAATTGTACTATTTTTAATGGCTACAGTGGTCATGTTGACCGGATCTAATACTAATACTTTATTTGGCCACAATTTTTCTCCCGATGAGAGTGCATCATTTCTTGCCTTAGTTAATACAATAAAGGCAGAAACTCAGCTAGTACAACAGAATATAGCAAGCAATAACATGTCTTTGGCTAGCGATCATGCGAACAATGCATTAGCACTGATGACGGATGATGTAAACAAAGAAATTGCAGAAAGAAACCAAAGATTGTCTGATGATCTTAATACTGATTTAGCATCTTTAAAGACATCTACAGAATCAACCTCTGGCATTAACACGGCTAGTGACACAGATATTTTAGTTGATGATATCAATGGTATTCTGGATGAAATCGTTACCTCAAGAGTAGACCCAGATCAGCTGAATAATTCTACTATACAGGTACTAGCTGCAGCTGAGCTACTAGATGAAGTGCTTAGAAATTACGGAGATGCTTTCGCAGTTGGATATGATATGACTAATATGTCGATGATGATGATGGATGATGGCAATAATAGTAATAATAATACTAGTAGTAATAGTGAAAGCGATACTAGTATGCATTCGATGTCTACTATGAATATGGGTGGCGGTAGTGTTGGTAATAATATGTCGATGGATGATATGTCGAATTCTGATGGTAAGTTAGTCAATATAACAGATTATCAGACTGCACAAGCATTAGCTATGAAAGTACAAGAATTATTTGACAATCAGATAATGAATTCTTCATTATCTGAAGGCTCTGAAACTGTAGATCAATCGATTAATAATGTATCAACCGCATTAAAGGAACTAGTTACAGATATTAATAAAAAATCATCTCCAATGGACATAATGACGATCGTACATACAAAAATCCATCCTAATCTCATGACTGCGTTTGGATTACAGCTGGATAGTGGTAATGTAGATAAAGGATCTAGATAATATCAAAAATTTTTTTGCTCTTAGGATAAGATTTCTCTAGGAGAACTTTTGTGATATTAAAAGAGTAACTATGTATGATCTGAGTTTCAATTTTTTCTTCTGATGCTTAAGAAGTATGAATGTAACATAGATGTGAATATGTTAATAGACTTTAAGCATTAGGCTGGGCTAATCTTTATTCGAGTGATGTACCATATATCTTAAATAGTTATCAAACAAACTACATCTGTGAAAAATAGAAATCTACTAGTTGCGTTGATATTAAGCACTAATATGATGATATTGATTCTTGCGTCGATAGGAGCACATTCTGTATCTGGACATGAAAGAAGACTGTATACTATCGGCGATCAAAACTATCTCTTTGTAGTAGGTTCAATGAATGAGCCAGCGTTTGTGGACGACAAATCAGGGGTTGAAGTCTTCACATGGCTGCCTGATCCGACCGATCCTATGAATTCCCAAGCAAATGGTACAAAGCCTATTGAAGGATTGACTCTCAAGGCAGATGTATCTGCAGGAGGAAAGAACATGACTCTAGATCTAGAACCAGCGTTCAGAGATCCAGGACATTACGAGGCAGTATTCTATCCAACAGTACCAACTACATACAACTATACAGTATATGGAGATATTAATGGTACTGCATTCCGTGATACGTTCACATGCAGACCTGCTGGTGAATCAGAACCCGCCCAAGATAATTCAACGATAACTGTGTCAGATGGTGTTACTAGAATAGGTCAATCTGGAGGATTTGGTTGTTTCGAATCAAGAGCTGATGTGTCATTCCCAGAACAGTATGTATCAAATTACGAGCTTCAACAGATGTTAAACAGTCAAGGAGGAACATCTAATTCGACAAAGTCGATACCTTAAATTGTTCTGAATTTGTGTCAATTCATATGGGGTATTTCCACTCCTTTTCTTTGTCGTTCCTATCAAATCAAATTCTTTATGCAAGAAGTAGATAAGAATGCGACTCTTCTTGCCTAACTTTCTCCTCAGACACGTATCAAATGCTTTGCCCATCCTATTAGTCATCATCATTTCAACAATATCTGCCCAACCTCTCAATCAACAAGTGTTTTCCCAGAGAGATAGCGATCCTTCAATGATTATGTCTCATTCAGAAAATTCTGAAGAATCTATCACTTCATATAATGATGCATTAATCAAAGCACCGTTACTAGTCGCTCAGTGCACAATAGTAGGAATAGTCTTTAGCCAGCTCGTGCTATCAAGGATATTCTATAATCGTATATTGATGAATTTCAGCAGGCATAGCGTAACAACCCAAACAAATCTTGGTACAGATAAGAGATTATCTTTGATTATAATCCTGTCTGCTGTAGCATTATGTGTTTCCTGCACTGGTTTTTTGATGCTGCAAGTATCCAGTCTGTCATCAGAATTGGGCCTGGGATTTTCTGATACTTTTTCAATTGTTATGAACACGTCTCTTTATGCAGTTTGGCTCCTGAGAATCATCACATCTATTTTGATACTTATTCTTTCAGTAATGTTTTATATGTTAAGTGGGAGAAATTTGATCGCAAGAAGAATCGATGGAAATAGTATTAGAAGAATTAAGAACAAAATCCTGTGTGTTATCCTTATTTGCGGTTCAATAAATATTATCTCTAATGGGATAGTAAGTCATAACGCTGCGGCTGAGTTCCTTCCATGGCTGGCGATCTCTGCTGATTGGTTTCATGTTATGGCTGTTTCAATTTGGTTGGGGGGGCTATTCTATATATCATTAATACTTCTTCGTACAATACGTACTAACAGTAGTGATCTAACATACGGGAGAGAATTAGATACAACAGACGAGCAAATAATAGTAAGAAATTCCTTCGCACTAGCACTAATGCTTCCCTATTTCTCAATGATTGCAGTCGTATGTTTGGGTGTGATTGGTATAAGTGGATTGTATATGGCATGGATTCAACTTCAATCAACTGAATCTTTATTTGATTCCTTATATGGAAACATTCTCATTCTTAAATTATGTGTGATTGTACCTATGATTGCGTTAGGCGGTTATCATCAGATTAAATTACATCTTGTCATGGTACAGATCGCCCAACGAGGAAATAAATCACGGGAACAATTGAGAGTTTCGTCAAATGTTAATAGAGTAGCTCGATACGATCCATTTACACGATTTTCCAAAACAATCAAAGTTGAGTCTTTGATTGGAATTTCAGTCCTTACCATATCTTCATTTCTAACAATTACATCTCCTCCGTCTATGGCTCATTCTGGTATTCAAATGCAAATGGAAGGTTCACAATCAGCTAATAATAGCCTTGATGGCAGTAGTAATGAAGATGATAGTGGGATTACACCTAGGTTTACTGATGCATTCACCATTGCGGCATCGATTTTGGCTTCCATTGTTTTGATCATGAGTCTCCTTTACTATCGAAAGAGTAGGCGAGAATTGAAAATTACACTAGAACTACTGAAGCCGCGATAGACATCGAGGCCGCATTGATGCGTATACTATTGGAGGATTACGAGATCTGCTATAACATCTTTTACATTATTTTTGACCTCTGATTATTGAGACAGGTAAATGGTTTTAGATTGTTTCAGCTTGATGAGAACTAATATTCATCAAAACCTTCCTATGCATCATCACAACATTTTTGGCTTTAATAAGCGCTTAAACATATATTGCAAAGAAATTAGTATACTAACAGTGTAATCTAGAAAATAGGAATCAGCAGTGAGAATTCAAGGGGCAAATAAAAGATCGATTATGAATAGAAGCAGTCTTATCTTGTCGAGAGATGTACTATAAGGTTTATGAATGTGGAATGATAACAAATATGTTGAAAGAAAAAGAGGCATTTTGAACGAATGGCGAAATTTCGATATTATAATAATAATAAGAGGTCAATTTTATCAGTAACCATATTAATTTCTCTTGTTATGATGATGTTAACAATTGGCAATCTGATTCCTCAAAATGTTTATTCACACGCAAATCCAATTTCATATACACCTCGGTCTAACTCAATTGTTGGAGAAAATGGAATTCTTCCTGAAAAGGCAGTAATTGTATTCTCCGAAAGACCAGAACCAAAAGCAAGCTATATTCATGTAACCAACTCAGATAATGAAAGAGTAGATAAAAATGACTACGAAGTTAACTCTAACAATCCTCGAGAATCTTCAATATCTATTGATACTACGAAATTGAAACCAGGCATCTATACAGTGTCTTGGCTCGCTCTATCTAGGGATGATGGTCACATCACAAAGGGTTCCTATGTGTTTACTGTACCGAAAGCATCTAACAGTCCAGAAACGGGTGGGAGAGTTATGATGAATAATGATTTTGTAAATAGCACTATTATAAACAATGTTAATGTAACATTTAGGATATCTCCATTCTATTCAGGAATAAATAACAATTTTACTGTGTCATTATCTGACTCTGATGGAAAAGCCCCTACCAATGTCAAAACTGTTTTCTTGATATTTAGTAACAAACAAGCTGAACTAGGACCAATTTCTGCAGAACTGACAAAGGCTGGTGAAGGTCTGTACAACGGATCTGGTGGATATCTTAGTCAACCAGGAGAATGGGAAGTTAAGATGACTGTTCAAAGGAATGAAGCATACGATCTAAACCACAGCTTTACTTTTGACATAAAAAATCCTCCTTGAGAAATAAGTCGACGTCTCTGTAAAATTAAGACTTCTTGAACGAGTATCTGTATTCTACCATGGCTTAGGGAAAGCTAGTTTTGAATCTTAAACTATTAAATTACTATAAGGAACTGAGCCTATTTCCAAGCAGCTTGTTACTGCTATGCGTATATACCTTCATCCAATAATTATTAATTAGCTCTAAGTGTTCAAAGAAAGTAGATAAATATGATGATGATAGGTTAACCGATGAATATCTAAGCTGCTCGTTCAGTTGGTCTTGATTATCATAAACAGACTTGATAAACGAGGAAATTGACGATATTAGATAGTCGCTCCATCTATTAAGTGATAAACCAACCGCATCATTTTCGTATTTTTCATGACGAACGTTCTTCTTTTGAATCGCACGAGATTCAACTGTATCAATTAGAATTTGTCTTCTTTCTCGTTCATTTATTGACGGTAATAACTTAATATCTTTTTTTGATACTTCTTTACGGTGAAGATGAAATCTCTCGTCTGAAATCAAATTACATGATGAACAAACAAATTTAACAACTTGATTACATACCTTGCAATAAGAAAAAGGTACTAGATCAGATCCGCATCTTACACATAAGGTAGAACTCATTTTTTATTAATATTAAATATAATGGCGATGTATCCTTTATACCTTGACTATAGGTTTCATCCTCTGGATTGATACATTACATGAAAAATGTATTAGTTTATGTCCTTATTTAGATAGATAGAATAAACATTGTATTCACTTTTCAATAGAATTCGGAGGCTAGAAGGACCTCAGTATTAGAAGGTTGACAAAGATTTCAACTTTTTTTCAAGGATTATTTTCATTATTAGAGACAACTGTAGTGACGATAATGTAAAAAAATGTAAATAATTACTTTTCAAGATTGATCGGTGGTTAAATAATAAGAACGATGTTACCTAATCTTTGATCTATAATCCTGCGTTGTCGGGGTCCTTCTATCTATAAGAACCTTCCAGATGCCCAAACCTACTAAGATAATACCCATCGCAATCGTTGAAACCAATGACGTCGTTCCCAATCCACCAGATACGGCAAGGATACCAACTATAATTAGTCCTCCGTTTACAAAGAGCAATATCGGAACTATGCTTGATCGTTCCTTTCTTGCGATTACAAAGGCAATAATTGACATAATCACTGCGCTTCCGCCAAAGGCAGTGCCCCTTGTTCTCTCATCTAACGGGAGAAATCCTTGCGAATCTTCTGTCGTTTGGCCGGAGTCGGATGAGAAAATTATAGCAACATCAATTCCGTACAATGTCAACAGTATCAATGAAACTCCCAGTAGAGCGATTGCAACAGTAATCCTTGTAGTTTTCATCTATCCACGATTATTTGTAGAAAACTCACATATATTAATGATATAGTATAGCAAGAATAGGGTATGAGTTGATTGACTGAAATTAAATCATTTATATGTCTATAGAAGTGAGTTTTTCTGCGGTACCACATTCATGCCTTCCTCGGCTTTCTCAACTTTCAACTCACTATCAACAACATAATGCACGATCACAGGATGATTTTTGTAAAAAGAGTACTAGAGGTGGGCTAATGTAAAATATATGAATTATGAAAAACTAATGGAGGGATTTTTATTAACTGATCACTTTGCTTCACTATTTGTTTCCCATATCCCAAATGTATTATTTTCTGTATCAAGACACACTGCAAAATAACCCATTCCTTTGACTGGCATCTTTGGTACTACTACTTTTCCTCCTAAACTTTCAACCTTTGAAGCGTACTCATCCACTGATCTTACGTCGATATAGTTCGTAATCCCCTGTTGTTGTGGATTTTGTCTTTTCATCAGACCTCCACCGATGGCTTTATTTCCCTTATCATCTGTGGTGGTTATCGTCCAATATTCCATTCCCTCCGGCATACTCTCGGCTCCAGTCCATTTCTCTATATTCCAGCCAAATAATTCACTATAGAATTTTCTTGATTTTTCAACATTGTCAGAGGGAATTTCAAAATGTACTATTGTTGGCATATTTCTCAAGTGAAAAAAAGAATCTCGTCCCTAAAATACCGGCTTGGTATACAAGATATTACACAATTGTCAACGATCTAACTCCTCATCCAAAGCTTTTTCAGGCTTTTGTAGGCAAAGTTATTGTTGGACTGGGGAAATAAGAATATTGAAGTTCATATAAAATTCAAATCGAGGTAATGCAAGCGCTACGTAAAGCTTATCATCATGAATTATCGTACAACGCCTAATCAACTAAACAACCAATCGACTGAATTAGGAATAAATTAAGACATTCTTATAAAAACACATGTGGAAAGTATCAATTTTGTCTGCCTTGGTCAAACAGAATTTGTAAAGGAATTAGGAAAAAAAGGACAATCAAGTGATGTAACGACATATGACAAGAAAAAAGATGACAGAATTATGACATACATAATACCGTCAGGCTATCCCGACAAAATCCAACCATTAATTACTGCAGCAAATTTGGCAGAATATTCTATAGTAAACATTAACAAACTAGATAGATATCTAGGAGAACAAATAGTAGCCTTAGATTCTGCTGCAACTAGATAAAGGGTTTCTTCTTCATTCTTACGAAGTTGATATTGAAATGCTTAAGAGTCTTCTAAAAAACACTGTTGCATCATCATTCAAAGTTGAACAGAACATTGAAAGTCTTAAAGAAAGTATCGATTCCTTATCTTCAGTGAAAAGAGATGGGCCACCAATTATTCACATAGATAACATATTTAATGTCAAAGGAGTCGGTGTGGTTGTATTAGGTATACTTAAACAGGGTGCCATCAAAATACATGATGAACTGATACTATTTCCTCAAAAGAAAAAGGTTACAATCAAAAGTATACAGATGCATGATAAAAATGTTGAAGAATCATATAGTCCAGCTAGGGTAGGTCTTGCTCTAACAGGTGTTTCTTTTGACGAGTTAACTAGAGGAGATATTCTATCTAATATCAATCATTTTACTTCTACAGATCAGGAATTGATCATGAATTTCAATAAGGTACCATTTTATAAGAATGAGCTTTCAGAAAATCACTCCTATCTTTTGTCCATAGGTACACGAATCAGGCCTGCAAAGATAGAGAAATTAGAGAACAATAGGCTAAAGATAGTATCTGAGAAGCTGTTTTCATTTAAGGTCGGAGATACTGCAATTCTGTTAAATCCAGATAGTAAAGGTATACGAATAGTAGGTTCAGGAAGTATATGTGTATGATGAATCTGAGTGTATATCAATCTCCAAGAATCCAGGTGTTATGTTAAAAACCAAGTAGATTAGATAGCTCAGGGAGTAGTATGAATTTGAATATTTATGTTAAGAGTTCATTCTTGGAGCAGAACGATTCAAAATAAGATTTTAATCTGTTAGCATATAGCGTACTAAGATTTTTCATCATGGAATTTAGTTGAGTCATTCCTCAGAATAAATAGAATCATTGAATTAAACAATAGAAATATGTTCCCCGTCTTGTATATGAGAATGTAAATTTCTCCTATTAACAGTTAAAAATCCTGATCTAGATGGTGTTCTTACAAATACAAAATATAATGATAAAAGAAAGTATCCAGATGATAAACTGCATAAGCTTATCTCTCATTTCAATTCCCCACATCTATGCAATGAGGATATAGAAAGTACCGATATTTTCGGCGATGCATTCAAATATCTCTTAGAACAATTTGCAGATGAAACAAAAAAGTCTGGAGGTAACTTCTTCACACCCAAAGGAGTTGTCAGACTTCTAGTCAATTTGGTCGAACCAAAAGAGAGTATGAGTATATGTGATCCAACCTGTGGTTCAGGTGGTATGCTTATCGAATCTGTGAAGTTTATTTCGAAGCACGGAGGAAATCCAAGAAATCTGGTGTTGAAGGGCCAAGACGTCAACTACGGGACAATTGGTATGTGTAAGATGAATATGGTTCTACACGGTATTGAGGACTTCAGAATAGAGTATGGGGATGCAATAGTCAATCCCACCGAACTAGTAACGCAGGAATATGTTAGGCATATATTATTTGAGGCCCAGATCTTCTAACGCCTCATACCCTTGTTTCTTTATTCTCCATAGCCTGAAGTCTGCATCGCTAGGTCTGGGTCGTACTTCCTCGGCGAGGTGCCGAGACTCTAATTCGTTTAAATAGATTTTAACCTCAGGTTGTGGAAGCCCGCTTTGTGATATTATATTACTTTCGAATATGTCTGTATCAGTGTCATTGTGCGCGGGTTCCGCAAGAATATCTAGGACATTTTTCAGTCCCCGACTCGTTGACATAACAGTTATGATCTTTCATTAGTTAAAAGTAATCGGGCGAATTTCATACGAATTCCGAGTTTTTGATTAATGATTTTCCAGTTTAATGCCAGAACTGCAGGGTCATCCTGAACGGAATCAATCCTTATCTCATATATTCGCTATCGTCTATTCCATCCAGTATTTTAACACACATTATCAAACTTTTTCAAAGCCGTATGTATTTCTTCAGCAATGTCCTTGTAAACAACCGCCTCTAATATGGCACGATCCATCGCACATTCTTCACTAATCTTTATGAATTTCAAAAACTCCTGAGTCAAATCCTGCTTGATATTTGCATACTCGTGCTTTGTTTGATTCATGTTGTCGGGTTCAGCCCGCTCTACATCAACAAGCCTATTAGCGAGTTCGCGTAGCCTTCTTTCCCTCTCTTCGGGGTCTACATAACTACCTGGGGCCGACATAACTAAATTAATTCCACTGCTAGAATATTTAGGCTTTCCTTTATCAATGCCAAAACATTTACGACATTTTATCAGCTTAAAGCTGATGTGTATCAGCTTCAATAATTTTTTATTAACTTCATAGAAACCCCCTAGAAAAGCCTAAGATTTCATTCAAAAAAATTATCATCGATTCCAAGGGTGACAACTACTCTGACAATCATGTTGACCGTAGTAAAGACAGACAGTTGCCAAGCACCGCATACCCAGAGATGAATGCGTCGCATGGTGGATAGGGCACTAAAGAAACGGTCATCTGCAAAATGGTCATCTGCAAAAATTGATATTATTATAAAAGCTAAAGCTACGACTACATGGATAGTTGATATCAACAATGAAATCGTAAGATTTGAAAGCAATAACAAGGGACAAGTCACCGGAAAACATTACACAGGGGTTCATTGGGACACAGTAGAGGGAACAATGTTAGCAGATGGAAGCACGACCCTGACGATTAGGTATTTGCATATGACTAAGAACGGTGAATCTATTACTGGAATCGGAACTGGAACTCGGATGACTCCAAATCAAAGAGGTATCTCAAAAGTTACTGCAGAGGGGACAATGTGGACCTATGCTCCGAGGTTATCGCATCTCCACGCGGCTAGATGGAGTGTGGAGGGGGAAGTAAATACCATCAAAGAGACTGTTGAGGTAAAAGGTAATTTCACCGTCTCGGGTCTGTAAAAACTATCTTAATCCAATATCCACATAATATCGAGTTTGATTATGCAATGAGTAACTCGAAAAGATCTTACATCTAAAGCTTATTGTCGAAAATTGACATCCATTTTACCTTTTTCTGTTATTTGATACGATCCACTTGGATAACTTATTATAGCTCAGGACACATCCAATTTTTTACAATAATGGCTGTAATATTGACTTGTTCAAAATGCGGAATATCAAAGATCCTAGTGAATACCAGAATCTAGGCACTAGAGAATTATGTCCATAATGCGGAATCACGTCTACGTATGATAGCTCGATGTTCGAGTGGAAATCGGAATAGTTCAGATGGTCTTATATCCATACAAGTTAACAGAAGTGTCTTGGTCATCCTACTCAAAATGGTACTTAATCGATACGTCATAGGAATTATTATATATAATAAAATTAATGTCCGTCCGATGAAAAGCCCAATTTTAATGGCCATAGGTATCGCAATGGTTGCGTCGGTATTGGTGACTGGACTTGCATCATCTATCTATGCCCAGTCAAATATGACTGGAGGAAATATGACTGGAGGAAATATGACTATAATTGATACCATAAGTGATGGAGGTGGCGATGGTGATGACGATGGAAGCAGAGAAGGTGATGAACGTGGAGGGGGCGATGACAATGATGATCAGAACGGGGAGGGCGGAGAAAATAACTAGGGAGCATTTATTTTAATCCTTGATACACAGCATATCTTTTTATTTTGATTATATATGACTTATTTAAGTTGTAGTTTTTTTCTATTTGTTAGGATCCCAAAAGTCACATAATTGTTATAGCATATCTTACGGATAATGTATTAGTACATCATTATCGTCTATCGAAAAAAAAGTGAAGTTATTGTACTGGTATTAGTTCTGGTTCCTCTTCAGGAACTTCGCCTTGAGAGCCAGCTATTCCTACTGCGTTCTCTTCGCCCTGAACTTGTGAGCCAATGTTTTGACAGTATACGTTCAATGGCAATTCATCATTACCACATGCATTGGCTTGACTAGTTGCCTGGTTTTTATCATAGTGTTTTTTTCCATCTGCAAATGCGCTGTCTGTTGCAAAAGCTGTAGCTCCGATGAGCATTACTGCCATTGCTGCTATAACTACCATGTATCTTGCATTCATTCGAATGACAATCCGAAAGTCTAATTTATCTGCATTAGGCAAATTCAGACGCTCTCATATATCAGATATTTTTTCTATTAGAACGGAGAGAAGCTAACGTATATCCCATACTATTGCTAATGGCATTAAGTTTTTCGTATGTACTGGGGTGAACCATCATATGTGATCCAATAAATGATATGTGATTCGGAGTTAGTATCAGTTAGTCAAATAACAAAATACAATAATGCATATTTGTTATAGCATATCCTCTGAATAATATATATCATAATGTTACTACAAATAACTCAAAAAAAATAAAATGAGTTTGCTAGATTATTTTACAGGTTTTGGTTCTGGTTCGTTGTTTTGGATCGCTGGGAATGTTTGGTCTGATGCGAGTGATACTATATTCTCTTCGCCGTCAAAGTGTGAATCTTTGTTTTGACAACCGATATTTAGTCCCAGTTCACCATTCCCACACTCGTTGGCTTGCGAGATAATCTGACTCTTTCCATAGCGTTTTTTTCCGTCTGCAAATGCACTGTCTGTTGCAAATGCTGTTGCTCCCACTAGAGTCACTGCTATTACCGCTACAATTGCGATATATTTGAAATTCATTTTCGGATAACAGGACGAAAATTTGGTTTATCTGCATTAGGCAAGTCCAAACACTGGAATAAATCTGATATTTTTTCTATTAAACACACAAAATATTGGTTAGACAGATCAGTAGAAACAATAAAAGGCGCAGGTATCTACGGCTAGTAATGAAGCTAATACCGAAGCTGTAATATTTTATCCTCCAGAAGAGTAATTCTGGTCATTATTGCTATAATCATCATGATATTACTGCTAAAGTTTCTATTTCAATTGTTCTTTGTAATACCGTTTGGAGTAGATTATTCTGCCGATCTTCTGTACGCTAAAGAGATTCCATTGTCGATGAACTAGCTAAACAATATTGTGTTTAATGGCGAAATATTTGTGGTAATAGTGTCTTGGACAGCCGCTACTTATAACGACATGATCTCGTGTTATAGGCCCTCTACATGAAAAACAGAGTCCGCCCTATTTTACATCAATCATTTTTAGTGTGCGATTTATTTTTTCATTTGGATTAATAACCAGGGGAAGAACCAGATCAGTGAGTATCGACTCGGAAATTATTGAGATTTATTATGAACTAATGTAGATTGAATATACATGTTCATTATCATCTCTTCTTCTTCTTGCACATCCTTAATCTGTTCATCTTTTTGCTCTACAGCAGCATCATTTCCATCTTCTTGTCGTTCAGAGCCAAATTGCGATTGTCTTTCCGGCTGTACAGCAGTGTCTTCTGGTGCTTCCGATGGTTGTTGAGATTGTCTTTCCGGCTGTACGGTCGTCTTTTCCGGCTGAACCTGTTTAGATTGTTTTGTTGCGTATGAATCTGATAGCCCCATCATTGTTGGAATTCCAACTAGACCTGACACCATTACCACCGTAATAGTAACAACTAATAGCTTGTTCATGATGGGTTCGAATGATTCGCTGTATTTAAATATGCATCGCTTGGCAGTCGCAATATTCTACTCTTATTACTATTTGAAGTGAAAGACCTCTTTTTTTCGCCGTCACTTCGTAACTATGCACCGGAGTCAAAGTTTAGAGAATTATCTGAGTTGTTAGAACGATACAGTTGCCAGACCTGCTGTCAGACTAACTTATCATATTTGCTACTAGCTCAATTAGATCAGGTAACTGAATTGGCTTTTTTATATATTTTACAATGCACTTATTTTCTTCTAATTCTTTCACAAGAGCGATATCTAGATCATAAGCGGAAATCAGAATTATTTTAGTTCCATTATACTGCTTTATGGTACGAGCAACAGAATCTCCTAACATGTCGCCCAATCTATAATCCAATAGTATGAGATGTACTTTATTTCCCAAATTCTTTTCTTCTAGATATTTTACAATACAATCTTCGCCAGAACCAACTTGAATTACATTGTATTTCGACCCGAGGGCTAGTAGAAGCAGATCCTGCTCATCATCGCATATCATCACTGTTTTCTTTTCAGGTACAGGATGATTTAACATTATTATAATATTATGAACCACATATAAAAGCCTATTACCATAAAGAGAATTAATACATTAGTATATGAATCTCAGCAATGCTACTGACCCATAGATTGTACATAAGCTATTTAGTGACCTACCTCTAAAGACTTTTGGAAATATCACAACTCTATAGACTTAACTTATAAATCTTCGAAGTTTTCATGCATTATATGCTTATACTCTCCGTTTTACATGATACTCATCTGCGTAGAGGTGGTCCCCTTATATATTAAATATATAAGCGGAAATTATATATCAAAATACATACAAAAACCATTCGAGACAAGTTGCTTAACTGATCTAGTAGCTGAGATCGTAAAAAATTAATTGTAAGCCCTATTTCATAAAGCTAAAACAGCCTCCCATTCAATGCAAAGATAGAAAACATTTACCTAGACGGATTGTCAAAGATGTCAAAATAGTTATCAAGATGCTTTGCCAGCCAGCGTCAATATAGAAAAAGCTTACTTGTTTGTTCCACTAACTTCCAAACCCAAGTCATATATTATTTCTTTCATTGTCTTCTTCCCTACTTGTAATGCTACTGACTTGCTCTGCGCTGATTCTGGTACTTTATACCCATGTGATTAATATGAATGAAATTTTAGAGAAAATAAAAAATGGTTCTTTATTTGCAGAACATGATGGACACAAGGTTGTTGATGCATTTTCTGCTACAAATGTTGTTCCACATGAACTACATGTTGCTTTTTGAATTTCTTGCAAGTCGTAGGCCATTTTCATTACAGTTATTAAAGTCTTCGTAAATTATAGATTAGCTTCATCCGCTGGTGGAGTATTAGGAGATACATCTGATTTATTTGTAGATCCAATGTGTTCATGGTGCACGCTATTATTGTCGTCCTGAATTATTGAAGTAGAAGAAACTTTCTTAGCCCCCGACCAAATATTCTCAAGCTCTTTTGAATTTATAATAGTTATTAAATTCTTCATATTTTCAAGTGATCTGTTATGCCCATTCTTATCTGGTGAAGACACACAATCTGAGACGACTACAGAGTAAAATCCCCTGTTGAAAGCATCCCTGGCACTAGACTCTACTCCAAATTCTGTAGCAATACCTGTAAACACTACAGTAATAATACCAGCATTTCTAAGCATGCGCTCAAAGCCAGTGTCTATGAAAATACTCGCTGTATGTTTATTTATAACTATTTCATCTTGGTTGGGTTTTATTGTAAAATTCATATCTTCGGGTGCAAACTGCTCGAATAAGCGGTCAAATCCCAGTTTACTCACAGTGTATATATTTGCTGAAGACTCAAATCGTTTTGATAGCGTTTGAACTGATGTAAAGAATATTGGAATATTTGATTTGCGTGCTAATTCTACAGTCGAATTCAGATTTTTACTAAATTCTTCTTTATTAAATATTATTTTTTCAAACGCCCGTAGTACATCCCATAGTACCAACGCTGTGTGCGAGTGATCTAAGATTTCTTCAATAGTATTATAAACTATTTTATCTCCAATCTTTTGCATGCTATTGTGTACACAAAGATGTGGTCGTCATAGATTTATTTATTTGTGATACAATATTCTTATCAACTCACAGCTGCTGGTTGAATTGCTTGTGTCACATGTCATGGTCAATGAGTACTCTCGTGATCTTCTAACTCTTTGCGAGTTTGAAATTCTCGACCACAATCTACACAAGAGAAAGTCGCATACATCTTGGCATCTATATCATCTGATTTCTCATCACTCATAATATTTTTTATGTGGGATAACTATAAAATGATATGCACAAACTATTGAAGCTTACTGTCTTCTTCGTAATCATTGGTGCAGCAACGGTTACTCTTATGGTCAATAGCAGTACCGTAATCGAACGGCACGTTAACGCTCAAAATGTGACTAATGCGAGCAATTTGACCGGAGTGGAGAATGACAGTAGTAGTGGAAGCGTAACAGCGAGACTGAATGTCTCATTGCCAGAACCACCCAGCCCAACCGATCAGTGACTCAATTTCAAAATACTTGAAGCAGTCACAAATTTCTATTGATTCTGATACGAGAGATAACACTTACATTACCCCCGACTGTCTATTGCACTGAAAAGAGTGGGTTGACAAATTGAGTAATAGGTGTATAAATGATGAGAGACGGAAATATTGAAAAAGAAACTTTACTAATTCTACATATTCTCAGCCATAGAAGATTTATTTAGTAATATTTACAGATCTAGCAGACAGTCCACCAAATCTGTACCATTAATATCTGTATTATTTCTCATTAGATCAGTTTTAGTTGCCTCTGCAATGTCTGTTGATTCTGTAGATAAACCTCCGAAGTCTGTATAAATACCAGGTTAATTGTCAGTCGTATTCAGAGCCATTACTATTGCAGGATTTATACCTAACAAAATCGCCGAAGATTAGATTGTAAATTAACAATGACATGTTGTGTCTATGAGGTCATGCTATAAATAATTTCTAAAGTTCTGATAATAATAACAATGATTTATCTTTAGATCAATACATTTGCCAGACTTGACGTCAGTCTAACATATTGTATCTGCCACTGTCTCAATTAGATCAGCTACTTGAATTGGCTTTTCTATGTACTTTACAATGCACTTATTTTCTTCTAATTCTTTCATTCTATCATAGCTTCCCTCTTTCTGGCCATCATTTTCGTCCACTAGTGCTTCAGCTCCAACTTGACACACAGATTTCGTAAGTTCAGTAGCATCACCATATCCAAGCTCCCCTCTTTCCGGAGTATTCACCATTGTAAGACGGATACGAACATTGTTAACATCAATAGTATCACCATCAATAATTTCGGTAACTATGCCCCTGAAGCAGTCTGCTTCGCCACGACATTCGCTGCTTTGTGTAAGCACAATTCCAACGAATGGAGAAAGTATTTCATTGCTTATTGTTTTACCAATTGATTCTTCTTGGTTATCATCTTCAGGTCTAAAATTTGATGTATTTCTTCATTCATCAGTTTATCGATACTTGGGTGATATACATAAGAGCGTTCTCATTACCAGTTTTTAGAACTTCTTCAGAGCGAAGAAGAATTGAATTGAAGAATAGATATATAGTAGATCATGGTAAAGAGCTTTATGACAAATATTACACAGGAATTTCACATAAAACACCATCTACTAAGGGAACATTTGACTTTTTCAGTAACTGGAAGCACACTCCTCGAGTGTCTGGAGAAAGCAAAGCAATATGCTCGAGAGTACAGTAATTTGAAGAGATGGGATGATACACCCGAAGTGGAGTTTGGTTCTGGTAAACTTTGACGTTGCGAGTCACAACGGCTGAATCTTAACCTACTTAGCTATCACACCGATGATATTTCGGTCAAGAACTATCTAGGAATCAAAGAAGCAATCCAAGTCTTCGTCTCCGATATTTGGCAGGTAAAGCTGTAGAATCTTGGTGCAGGTAAGAAAAACATGGATGAGCTCGAATTCTTCAATATGATCAAGGGACTTACAACCTGATAAGCAATTTGAAATTTAGGCAAAATGTTCTGCAATAGCTCAAAGAGCGTATCTGTGTCAAAGATTTTATGTGAATCTCATTTGACACCATCGCCATGTACTCTTTGATGTCGCTATCAGTCATTGAAGATTCAACTCCGGTCTTTTCTGTCAACACATCCGAATGCTTCTTTGCGATCTTCATAACCTTTGGTTGGAGCTCTTGTTCCATTTGAGCCGACCCCATACTATGTAGAAATTTTGATTGTTCAGTTAATGATTTTCTAATGGATACACGTAAAGACGTATCCTGAGAAAGTAACTGTCGAAGAGAATAGACCTGCATATATTAAATAGCATGATAGACCAGTAAAAGAGACAGATACAATTCCGTACGGTGGATATGCAGCCTGAGCAGCCATGGCGGATCCGGCAATATAAAAGAGAACAAATCCATATGCGGCGATTATCATGTGCTTTCTGAGACTACTGTCTTTTCGTAAAGTTTTCGCTACAGCCAAGAATGCTGCTCCAATATGATTCCTGAAAGAATTCCAGATAATGAAAAAATAAGAATATTCGTCATTGCATCTGTGTCTTCTGATGGAGTAAAATATCCCAAGACAAAGAGTGGGAATGAGATGAGATAGTAAACCATAGCAACACCCATAATAATCCAGAACTTGATCTTACCCAATTTCTTGATATACGGAATTACAAGTTGCTCTTTATCATATCTAGCATGCACAGTAGCATTCTTTATACTACATTTGGAATTCTTGCTACATAGCTTTTTCTATCTTGTTATCTATTGCTACTAATTCAATGCTTCCTGTTACAGATTGATATCAACTGTTATTTTATGTCTGAAAGTTATCAAGCCAGACGTATTCCACACCAACATTGGGCCTGCAGTAATATAAAGAACACTGAGTACTAGAATTTATAGAAATATTGAATAAGCTTCAGAAAATTAGTCTCATTGCTGTTTCAATTACAGTAGTTGTTCTATTAGCATACGTATGGTTTACTCATACGTCTTTCGTACCAATATTGAAAATATCTGGCTTTGAAAGCCAGTCTTACAACTGTCCCGGCAATTGCTCTTATAGTCATTCCTGTCATAGATTACTGGGCACAAACAGAAATTGTGAACTGTAACCTAAATCGGATAGATATATGCCTACAAAATCTTTCAGTGTCTAAATTTCCCCTCAAACTTTCTTCGTAATGCTATGATAATCAAACCAAATGTGACAGCACCACCAACGATTTTGAAAGTAACATCTAACAATCCAATATTTAATTTGGTTCCAAAAGAAAGACTGGGTAGAAAGTTTGTTTGCTCTCTTTCAAAAGCTACTTGAAGATTACTTGAATTACCCATAATCCTCGTGACTGTGGCTTTGGACATTTAATAGATAATTATACAAAATATGGCGAAAATCAGTTTCTTTAAGTGTGTTTATGGAAGATTGTTCTGTATATCCGACGTTCAACCCAAAATCACTTAATCTAACCTGGTATGCCTCGGTAGTGCCCGACTGTGAGGAATAATTGTTGACAGACAATGAAACAAAGAAGAGCGAATAGATCAACATTATTACAATTGATACTACTATTATCAATATTATCAACATAATACTCTTTATTGGCACTGGCACTTTGTGTTTTCATCTGTTATGCGAGACTATTAGATTTTAGTGTTCTCACTGAATTACGGACGTGTCGTTTGATCTTATTAGAATCCGGTCATGATGATATGCATAATTTTTTCTATTGGCAACTAGATAGTTCTTTTAGACTTGAATCAACGATATGCATTTGATCGGTCGACTATAAAGTAGCGACTTGCGATTTCTGGAAGTACTATAGTTTAGCTATTCTGAGCTGATTTCAACTGATATATGATTCAGGTTTGGATAATTTCACAATTTGGTTAATTTATGGAACAATGCTTATGATTACATTCTATTAATTCAAATTCAATGGCAAAAATGCAAAAGAAGAATATTGATACATCACTCGATGAAGTACGAAGATTTGAGAACGGCAAGATTGAGCTTGCAAATCTAGGTGATATGACAATTGGTCGAGCAGTATTAGAACCGGGGTGGAGCTGGGAGAAATGCGTTAAACCCCTAGTAAAGACAGACAGTTGCCAAGCACCGCATATTCAGTACATAGTTTCGGGTAGAATCAAAGCAGTTATGGATGATGGTGCAGAAGAAGAATTTGGTCCTGGAGATGCTGCTGTGATTCCACCTGGCCACAATGCTTGGGTTGTCGGAAATGAACCTGTAATTGGAATCGATTTCACTGGTTTGAAAGAATACGCCAAGAGTTGAAATAGATAACGAGTCCCTCATTTTTTTGAAATTCGATGAGCCGGATACAAATAACATCGAATCATGTTACGTTTGTATTTTTCTAACAGATATACACTTTTATAGAAGATTGTCCTATATGTCTGTGACATTAATCTATGAGTTTCATGGCGAAACACTGTCTCAATTTGTTTACATGGGTGTTTACATATTGAGTGGCAAATCTAGATGGGCTTGTGCTATCTACGGAATGTACTCCTCCCGTAAGTTCAGTGTCAAGCGGCATATCGAAAATTTGTATAACGGCATAGGAAATATTATTTCGTTCATTGATTATAATTGCTGGTAGAGGCAATGGAACTTATTTTCCAAATCCTTTTTCTACCTACTTGCTTAAGCAGACCCAGACGGCAGATCCCAAGAATAGACTATTAGATATTATGAGAGATGAGTTTTTTCGAACTACATTAAGAAAGAGCTTCAGATTTCCATAATGAGCACTTGCAATTTACAATTTTTAATTTGAGCTATATACTGATTCGTTTGGATGGTTCCCGTATTTGCAGCGTATAATGCATCTCCAATCATTGAATTGAAGGAGGTTTAATTTCTCTTATGCTCAGATTCTTGAGATCGAAAATTAGGTTATCTGCTCTAAAAGTCGCAGTAGACCCAGAATTAGTGATTATGTAATCCTTTTCTTTACCGCAATCTACACTGTAAAATTCTTCGTCAGACGTATCAGCATACCATTTGCCATTATCTTCAACTTCAGATACTTTTTCCCATTTATTGTTGGCGTCAATGTCCAAATATGATTCCATCTTCACAAATGAATCATTCTCAAGATTATACATGACAGTTTTCCATCCGATCCATTTATTTACGAAAGAGTTGGGAATCTCTGAAACGCCACGTGCGGCTGTATATCCTCCAGTATGCCATATTTCCTTTTTCCAAGATACCTTACCATCAAAGAATAAGCCGCCATTTAAAGCTGTTCCCTCACATGGAACCATATCATTATGTCGTCCTCCTCTTGCACGCCATGTCAAATGAGGATCTAATGAATCTCCATTTTCACTCCCCTCATCTTGATCAGAGAATTCACGAGAACCTGTGGTTGGGGTGGAAGATATCATTTTTACGTACCCTGTCATTTCTACATTCTTCCATTCTTCTTGCCCTGGAAGCGTATCTACACGTATCCTTACCTTTGAACTATTTACTCTCCATGAATCATCTGACTGCTGATCTAGAGCAATATCTGAATTGAAAGAAACTATTTCGTCATCTAAAGGGTCCTGCATGTTGATAAACCATTCTCTTCCACCCTGTACAGTAGAATAGATTTGCAGGGTACCAAATTTATCCATTCTTCTTTCCCCCTCCGGAATAGGGAGGGGGGTAGGAGGAATAACAAATCGTGTATAAAGTAGGATGAAAATAATAAGGAGAACTAATATGCTTGATGCGACTAATAGAATTCTCTTTCTTCGTTTTGCATTATCGGGTATCTTCATTTTAAATCAATAGTTTTTAATAGAAAATGAGGAAGATAGAGAATGATTGATAGATTTTGAACAAGTTGCACGAAAATATATTTACCTACAATATACATTCTAAACACATTCATTTAGTATTACGGGTTTCCAGGATAACGAGTTTACAAATACGAAAAGGAAGCCATTAATTTAGGATGATGTAAGTGTATTAATTGTATTCAATTTCGCTATATTCTTTTCTTCCTTCTTCTTCAAAGTTATTTCCTTATGCTTTTCATTCCAGTGATCGACAAAATCATCAATTATGGGGTGAAGATAGCTTTTACATAATGCATTATGCTGTTTCGCAGTATTCCCTATTCTGTTACCATATTTAATACATTTCCAACATCCTATAAACGGAATCAGATAAGCCACTCTATATCCGAGATATCTTGAAGTATGTCCCCACGCCTCACCCACTATACACATTTCTGGCTTGCGAATGAGTGTATGTAAATCATCCTTACCAAGATCGGTTCCAAGTTTGTTTGACCAAGTTGGGCATATCTCATCGAAAGTCAAAGAGGTTAATTTAGTACTAGTATCACGGATTGTGGGTCGAAACATCAGACGTAGTATAATAGGAAATGCTTTGATTTATGTCTATCCAATGCAAATCAATTTCATTAATCGTATGTTCTAGTTGGAAACTAGCCTATGAAAAAAACTGGTTGTGAATATAGAATAGAAACTACATAAATATTGAATGGTTACAGAATTGCGAACGGGTCAAGTATTCTATATCCCATAGAGAGGGAGTAGTTAGGTTTAACAAGAACAAAGAACAAACAAAAGAAGTAATCCAAGGCAGTCATGAGCAAATATCTAGGATCGAAAATAAAGTCCAAATTATATAATAAAACCAGATTATAAATTGAGATTGTTTGTTGAGATATTTCATGCACTGCAAGTGCAGCTCAACTAAATGGCTTCATATTAGAAAGAAGAAATGGGATATATGCCAAAGCTTAGTTAACATAAAATTATCGATCTAAGCTGAATGCAAATGATCGCTCTAGTCAATATGTCTCATTGATTGTGAATACAAGTATGAATTCGAAACCAATATTGTTCCAGAAGCGTTATCTGTAACTTAGGCTTCTTCATTAAAGGAATGACACAGCAGATTGGTCGGGATATCATTAAAGTAAATATCGTTCGCGTGCATGCCATGTTTTTGCATTGCATGATCCGCACCATTTTTTAAGAACTCTTCCATTGTTCCACCTTCGATGACAAAATCACAGTCTAGGCCAGATTCACGACATACTAGAATGTACATCACTATTACAATGTCTGGATCAACCTTAAAACCTTTTTATTGTAATTGCTATTGCGAGATATCTACTTAGTGTCCAAAGTTATCCCATAATCTAATAACAGAATTATTTTCACAGAATATCTAATACCTGATTCACTTCGATAATCCTTCCTACACTAAGCGTCGGATCGCACCCGATAGGTGAGGGGACGGTCTTACAGATTTTCTTTTTGGTCACTTACCGAATATAGCTGGATATTAATAACAATTCTGCTAAAGGATAGCATTCTTCAATTCTGATTCTGACTTTTCAAATAAAGTATTAGTCCTTACTGCTGAGTAGAATGCATTGATTCGGTGGCGTGCACAAGTAAGTTGCGCCTCAATGGCTTACTTTGTTATTCCTGCTAATTGTGCTCCATTGCTCTTCCTACCGGTACGTATCCTTTTACATCCGAAACGACTATCTCTATGCCTCTCGTCATTGGGATTCTTATTCTTATATCAGCTCTATGTTTGTACGCCTTTATTGTTCTTGATCAGGTTCCTCATGAAATATCAAAAAATTATATCAACAGTTTACTTATACATTTAATCTGTTGAATATTGAAAGCTGTGCTCTGAAACACTACCTGGCCGTACTGCATAGTTAGGAAGTACTTGTGTTTTTCCATCTGGATAGGTAACAGTGAATTTGTATATGCCTGATGGAAGACCATCAAATGAATAATGTCCACTGCTAGGGGTAAAGGATTTAACCGAATATCCTCCTGATTTTTCTACAGAGTATATTAATCCCATTTGTTTGTATGCTACTACTGATGCTCCATTAACAGGTAGTCTAGTTTGACTAGTGACTAAACCAGTGACTTCCGCCATATCTGCAGCAGTAGTAGGTGATGACGTTGCTGTGATTGTTTCTTTCGCTGGATTCAACTCTATCAACCCTATGTTATCATCCGAATTTGTATTATTATACAATGTTTTTTCAACTGCTATAAAAACAGTCAGTATTACAATAACAATACCGAATGCAATTCCGAAAAGAAGATATTCATTTTCTAGATTGCAAAAGTCAAGAAATGATAGTCAAGAAATGATTCTACTAGGTAGCTCAAAAAGGAACTCAATATTAATTAATATCATGTACGGATATCACTTAAGTGAATAATTATTATTTCTTGTCTGATTCTTCTTTATATAGAAGGTAGCGTTTTTTAAAACCACTGCCGAAGGTATCAATATATTGATCTGCATTACGTGGTTCAATTGCTCTTGCAAGTAATATGATTAATCGTTTTACATCCTTATCATACAGCAACTCTTCATTTACGATTACAGATAACAACAGACTGAATGATTTGGAAATACCGAGAATATGAAAGGAATGTAATAGATATAAAGCTGCGTCAAGATAATCTTCATCCAGTACTGCTAAGCAGAAATCGAAAAACAAATATTCTATCGGATACGAGCAACCTATCTCATGCAGCTGGGTATAGCGTCTGCCGTGCCGATTGAAGAAGTAAGATATTCTTCCATTTTTTCATATACTTTGCTTCTCGTATTTCTTTTTCTAGTTCTTCATTTATAAGCCTTATAATATCCCTCAAGCTGCCGTCACGATGCAAACTATCAAAGTAAAATTGGGAGTCAATCGTTATATTCTTTGCAAGCCGACCGTTTGTCGGAAGTTTGCCACTGATAGGTATGTATTCAATTAGCTTCAGTATTTCCGATGAGCCTAAACTGTCCGAGTCTCCCACACCATATTATCTATAACTGTGTAAATTATATAACTTTATTATTATCAGATCTAGTATGTATAAACAGAAAGAACTATTGCTACTATCTTTAATGACAAACGCATAGAGTAATGGGCGTTATTACTTAAAGATTACTTGTGGGAGTATATTTAATGAAGTGGATCACGCGCCTTATTTGTTATAGCTGTCTGACCTATACGCCTTGCACAGCTTAGGAAGACCATCAGCAATCCGAAGAAAACGGATAAAAAGACAGCAGTGTTATCAACAACTAACTCGTTATCCAAGCTTTTTCTTTTTCCTCGAAAATATCTGCGGCAGCCACATTTAGTTAAACGTATACGCCGAATGGTGTAATATTCCCTCATATATTGGGCTTGTTTGACCATTCGTCATTGCCACCCCCCGCCTATGCACTACGTACACTAGTGTGTTGCATTCTACCGAACCAGTTACCTATTTTAGTAATGATATTGGTGACTGCTTGATGATAATTTGATTACTCCATCTTTATTCCTATGAGCCAACCAAAAAGGCATTGAATATCAAAGAAATGTCAACCCAATTTTTCAAAACATTTCCTTATTATTTATCAACTTCAAAGAAAGCATGAGGTTTAGTTTCTGTAATGGCAAGTTCAATAGAATTTCCTCGTGAAACCTTTTATATATGCAATTTTAAGTAGACATATCCATGTCTGCAAATCCATCATTATATGTGATGATTGTATTTTTAATAACCATTGTAATAAGCCCAACAATAAGCTCAGTATTAGGCTCGCCTTCTACCTCCATTATTAATTCTTCTAATTATCCTATATCTCGCTTCCACCACTCCTTCGACAGTACAAGAAGAAAAAAATAATTTAACCTCAACATTTGAAATAACTGATCATATAAAAGCTCTCATAAATGATCGTTTAGATAAAAATAAAACTAACGCTGCAATTGCTATAGGGTTCATTGACCCAAATGGAACTCAGTTCTACGGTCATGGTAAGTTGTCCAATACAAGTAACGCTACGATAGACGAAAATACAGTTTTTTCCATCGGTTCTACTACCAAAGTATTTACTACAACTCTTTTGGCAGATATGGTAAACAAAGGTCTTATTAGGTTAGATGATCCTATTGAGAAGTATCTTCCATCTAATGTCACTATCCCCCAATACAATGACCATAAAATCACTATCGAAGATTTAGCTACTCATACTTCAGGGTTACCAGAGTTTCCTGATAATTATTGTCCTTCTTTCGATCCTGCAAAAACAGTAGTTCAGGATTCAATCCAATACCGAAAAAATTTGATGAACTGTACCAAAAATTATACCTTTGACCAATTCTATCAGGCACTTTCTAATGTCACACTATCAAGAGAACCTGGTTCAAAAGTTGAATATTCAACCTTTGGTATCGGTTTACTTGGTCACATTTTAACCTTAAAATCAAATATGTCATCTTTTGATAAACTTTTAGATCATAATATTCTGAATGTGTTAGGAATGAATGACACAAGCTTTGGTCTTTCAGAGTCACAAAAATCTCGATTAGCAGTGGGGCACTTTAACGGTCAGGAACTGCCTACATTGAACATGTCCAGTCCTATTGCACCAGGGGGTGCCCTTCATTCAACTGTTAGTGATATGCTAAAATTCTTATCAGCTAATATGGGATTAATTAAAACAGAATTAGATGATGCCATGCAAGAATCACATTTAATAAGACATAGTACCGGCCAGTTATTACCTAATAATTTACAAGCATCAGGTAATAACAATGACACAGGGGTTTATGTTGGTTTAGGATGGTTTATAACTACAAACTTTGGTTACGAAGTCATTTGGCATAATGGGGCTACTATTGGTGGTTACAATGCTTATATGGCCTTTAATCCTACTACGGAGAGAGGTATAGTCATACTGTGTAGTACCGACCTTGCGAATATTAATATTACAACTATTAGTTTCAGTCAGAATGATGAGCTATCATCTTTGATATGGAATTTGCTCAATCAATAAATGTTCATCATTCAAGCTTGCAGAAGTCGCAAGATTCCAGGCCGAATATTGGGATGTTTCAGACTGTTATCTGAGAGTCATGATAAAAGTGTGTTCAAAGTTAGACGATATATTTATCGGTTTTGCAAGATGAAAATCCAAATGCGGCGAGATACTCAAGCACACATAAAGGATGAACACCGTAAGATTGATTTGAGATAGATAAAAAAGTATGAGGAAACTAGACTTATTTAGTAAGATGCCACTATTGCACATATCGATTTGCATATATTTTCGTGTTAGCTCTAATATATTGACACTACATGACTGTTCGAATTGATCTAACCAAGGAGGCTAAGGCCTCTGTTCAACATGTCCTGGATTATTTCACGAATGTAGAAGAGCTGCCTCGCTTTCATCCAGAATATATTAAGAATGTCAGGATTGTTAGTAGGGAAGAAGGAGAAAATAATAGTATCGAATTTGAGCAAGAAGGTTCATTTCATGGTAAGAAGATAGCGTCAATTAATAGGCTCACAAGACTTGGCAAGGAGAATACTATTCGAATAGAGATAATAGATGGAAATGGTAAAGGAAGTATAACGACCATTAGATGCCAGGAAGTGAATCCGGGCAACACTCAAATAAGATTAGAAGGGGAACTTCACTATGGAATATTAGAAAAATTCCTTAGTAGATCTATTCAGGGCATTACCGAGAAAACTTTGGAAGAAGATGTTCATAATCTCGAACAGAAGTAAGAAAAAGTTTTTTGAATAAGACAGATAAAAGTTGATAGATAATGCCACTTAATTTTCAAGAAATGAACAGAAATCCTTCAACAAAATATGTATAGAAAAAGGTCTAGAGCGTCAAAGAAAATAAATGAAATTAAGGATCAGATAGATGGTGGGGGCAACAGTCAACGGGATTGTTAGTGATCCATCCATCAGATGGTAGCCATCAACAGGATCTAAGGACTTTCTAGAATCAACCTCGTGAAAAGTGGTAAGAAGTACGAAAGCGGTTTCACATTAAACTTTAACTAGTTTCATATTATTGGTGTTTGCATGGCAGCAATTACAGAAGATATTAAGAAAATGATAGACATGGGCGAGTCACTACCACCGGATAAGATAGTGGGTGGTCTAAAGTCTGTAACTGTATTGGAAGGTAAGGAAAGTGAATTTGAATCACTCTTTACAGAATTAGCAGCGAAGATTAGAGACTATGTTAGTAGTAATCACTATTGGTAGTATGGGATACAAATGAGACAATAGAAAAACCCGCAACCAATAAAGGTGTGGGAAGGGCTTATAATGAAAATAGAGACAAGTTGTGCTGTACAGATATAGCTAAGTGGGACTGGATGTAGTCCTCATAAGTATAGGTGGACATAAAAATGGGCCAACTAACCGATTAAAATATGATATATGGGCTATCAGACTTGAAAACAGTCTTGTCCTGAAGCCAGTCTCCTTCTTACTTCTATGAGTGCAAAATGACAGATATTACTTTTGGCGTAACCCTATCTTACCCAGATAAATCGTAATGTTTTCGTTTTGTTTGATGTATTATTAATCATTAAACTCTATGAATTGTCAAATGTGCTAGATAGAATTCTATTACGATATTGAGGATATCTAATCTAAGGGATACCATCATTAATTACTTGTGAGGAGAGAAAGACGATTGAGTTTCAATCAAGATAAATCGAGGACAACAATCCGGTCAGTATTTTCTCTTTCAAATATACCAATATTAGTTTCTCCCAGAATAGGAAATAAAGACACTATTACGAAATTTATTTCTATCAATCAAGTCCTTATGCAAGATATAAAGAGACTTCTAAATCTCTAAGATAGAGAAAAATTCTTAAATCTCATTTTTATGCCTTAATCAACTCTTGCCCCCCACTCGTGTGTTTCCAGAGTTTTACAAGATACGGCGGAAAGGTGCCACATACCATAATTTTAGTACTTCCTAAGGATTGGGCGATTTCTCTAGAAGATCCTAATGCGAACACAACGGAATGCTGCCAAGTTTGCAGTATTAGCTAAGATATAAAGCGAGCTTGGCTATATTTATGTTTATTCAATAAGAAGGATGTAGAGGAAATAAGACTATCCGTCTTCTAATGCATCTATTAACTACTCGAAATGGAATAATACTTTTACTCCTGTCAATCTTTGTATATAGTAGTATTTTCTTCTACAATTGATTCTTTTTTGAATTATTAGATGCCAGTAAATAATGCAACACCGTTGAATTTATAGAGCGATTGAACGCATCGAATATTACATACGAATCATATTCTGATTTAACTCATCTATTTTTCGTAATAATCTCTGACAAATCTCATGCCTCTTCTAGCTTTCCTCCAAAGCTAGCGAAATTGGTAAGTGATCACTAAATCCCTTCTCATTCAAGCTCTTATCAGATGGTCTGCCAAATTTGATTGGATGTTTATATCTGCCTGTAACCATCTCGGGGAAAATTACAATCTCTGCCGTATCGACCTTGAATTTGGTACCTTCTACAATTCCTTTTGATACCATGAACTGATCCAATAGATTTGGGAAATTACTAAAATAAAACGTTCCAACACCACTTGCCATTATAGGCCACATTAAATTGTAGAGCCTGGGAGCATCCTTTGATAGCTTAACTTTAAGTATGCTAGTAGTGGCCAACGAATAATCTGTCACAGATCTGTTGAATGGTTCGTCATTAAAATCTCCCATAACTAAGACTGCAGTATTCCCTCCTTCATCATTGCTGTTTTCATCCAATATTCTCTGATGGAAATAACTCAGAGTTTCTCCTGCTATCATTCTATATGGCTCTGATTCATATTGTCCTCCACTTCGGGAAGGCCAGTGATTCCCAATTAATACCAATCTGCTGTCCGATCCTTTTGTTTTGAAATTTACTTGTAATATATCACGTGTAGCTTCCCTTTTCATAATATAATGTGAGAAAATTAACTTCTCGCCGCTTGGATCTTTTTCGATTTCAAATTTTTTGGCATCGTAGATAAAAGCTACATCAATTCCTCTGTTGTCTTTGGTGTCTGCATGAACTATCTCGTATCTATGTTGAGGTAAGTGTTTCAGTCTATCTGCTAATTTTTCAACAACCCACCTGTTCTCAACTTCACATATACCCAAAATATCAGGTCCATTGTTTTCATTCATTTTAGAGATGATCTGTGAAATTTGGGCTATTTTTCGATTAAGAATTTTTTCAGACCATCCTTTTACCTCTTTCTTTATCGTTCTAGCGAGTTTTTCAGTCCTGCGAGGGGAGCCGTCTATGTCAAAAAGGTTTTCTAAGTTCCACCATGCTACAAAATACTTTTCTCCCATACTAAGTAAACGATAAAGTACCTTTAGTAGTTTGATAGGATTAGCTTTTGATTTCTAAGAGGTAATGTTTAGTGATATCCATCCTTCCATTTTTTATGATGTACATGTGGGGAAGATAGACAGTGTTTTTTGTGGTCTGGATACAAATATCACTATTCTGAAGTCAAGAAACATGTATAATTCATACATTTATGTGAGTCTTTAACTTCCCACGTTTTCGGTCGACACAATATAATGACTGGAGAATGTTATTGTAATCATATGCCTCCCCGCAGCTATAGGCTCTCAATAGAAAGCTCATGTAAACAGTCGTACCATGCAGATATTAGATCGCTTTTCTTGTAAAAAAAGAGATGTTAACTAATAGTCAGTTCAAAGCAACGAACTTATGGCGTATATTTATTACAACACTGTTAAATGTCCAATGTTACACCAGAAGAAGTACTTTATTCTGTAGCCGAATGTATCAATACTGGGAATCTAGATTCATTGATGATGCTTTATGAATCTGACGCATGTTTTGCCTCCCAACCGGGGCAGTTCATTAAGGGTAGAGAAAGTATACGTCAAAGTATACAAGGATTCGTAGATATGCGGGGTAATTTAGAATCCAAAATAAAGAGAGTACTTCAGGCAAGTGATCTTGCACTTGTAATTAGTGCCTGGTCTTTCAGTGGAACTGGGCCTGATGGAAATCCTGTTAATTTTGCTGCCACCGCTACTGACGTCCTACGTCAACAGTCCGATGGTACATGGCGTGTTATTATAGATAATCCTTGGGGAACAGATTAACAATTGATTGATTCCTAATCATCATGATTAATGAATATCTTATGTAAACTATCCAGCGGTCGATTAATTAGAATAAGGTCAGTGTCTTGTTATTGAACACAAGATTACCTGTTTCAGATACTTTGTAACTACATGCAGTTAATACCCTCACTAAGACAATCTTTGATCATGTTAATCAAGTTATAGAGATTGGTTGTATACTTTATTGGTTCCAGTATATGGAATACGACCTAAGTGAGTACTATGAACGGTACACAGAAGATGAGGTCTGGCAGATGAGGACTGGAGTTTGGCAAACAGATTAGCTAAAAGTACTATTGGATTATCAGAGCTTGATAAAGCGATAGGAGATGTGGAAAAGACAGGAAAAGTTAGTTTTGATAAGAAAGAGGATACGGGAACTTTACAGTAACTTTCAAGAACGATTGGATGAAATACTGAAGGTATATTTCTAGTAAAACTATTGGCCATCTACACCATTGGATAAATCCTTTCAATCTTATCTTTGGATAGTTGTTGATGGTTGTGGTTTACCAAAAAATGCTTTAACGTTAGGTCGATAGAGATAATACAGGATCACTCCATTAATTGCTAGACCTATTATGTGAGAAATAATTTCGGATATAAGAGCATTGATGTCACTAGAAAAGGATGCATTAAACATACTACTCAATATTATAGAAATGATTTGTATTGCTATTGCTATGATACTCAATATGACTGTTACAGTCCATGCCCATCCTTTGCCTTTTAGGAGGCCATAGGATACCACTAAGTATCCGATACCAACAGCAAGGATAATGGCACCTATTACGATACCGATACCAGCAAGGAACTGAGTTAGAGCTTCCAGTTCCGCCGGATTCTGAATTTCTGGTTGCAGTTGTTGTTGCTGCTGCTCCGAGATAATACTACCGATAGGAACTGAAACAAAAAATGCTCCAAGTGCGAGTAATGAAATTCCACCGAAACACAGTAGGATCCCACCAATAATAGTGAGAATGGCAATTATGGTGACTCCTGTAGGTCTTTGTAAGGGCTGTGTCAACTTGTCTTGGGATTATGTTTCAAAGAAGTTGAATAAAAGGGATTTAGAAAATTTCCCAATACTTTTTAGTGAGCACTCTAGTCAACCAAATATTAACCACGATTTAGACATTCGTTTGTGGAATTCTGGTGCGGGTGTTACTTCCGTGAGCCAGCTGGATTCTGTTACTTCAGAGCTACAGGAATTGTGGCAATCTATTTTATTGATTGATTTGCAATTTAATCAGGCTTATGAGCAAGGAACTGATACAACTCTTTTATAATATACAGAGTATGCGACTACATGAAAAAAGTTCTTATTGTCTTGCTATCTCATAACCAATTAATATTTTATGGTAAAAATCATGGAAGGTTGAGCGACCTATCCACTAAACCTGCAAATCTTAAGATTTCCGGAGGAGTTGGTTCCCTTTTAAGTCGTCTGTAAGTATTTCTAAATGAGTCCCATAGCTGCGAAGCTTTGTAGAGATGATCTTTCGTGTAAAGCCCTTGCAAGTTGGCAAGCCGCCAGAGCAAATTTGCTTTTCCATTCAAGTGGTACACTATGATGTACTTCTATAATTCTCCTCTTCAATCTTGGATACACTAAAAATACAACACGGGCTTCCCCGTCTCAAAATACTATCAGGCCATGGGTATTTGGGAGGAGTGGAAGCCTTACCAGTTATAAGATATTCAGACAGTCCGCTCTCAGCACTCATGATTAACATTTGCACTTCCTGCATTCAAAATTCAATAACAAACTCCGGATCGTCCCGGAATCGACTTATAAACTGAGACGATGGAAATGAGCGTTCTAAATATGGTATAGGTTGGAAAATGTCTCTTGAAAACGTACTTGCTATAGCATAGGAACTTCGTTGACATGGTTCACACTTATGCAGCTGTGGGTTGGGTTTTGCCACAATTTAATCCGCCGCTGTTTAGTTTGATATCAAAAATACTATTATTCTGAATCATACACGAGTAAATTGTACAAACAAACAATTTATATACTCATCAAGATTTAGATTATAACGATGAAATCGAGACTTTTAGTTGTAACTATGGCGACGGTGATGGTAATTGCCATGGTTACACTAGCAAATTTTGGGATTGGTCTAGTATCGGCACAGACAGCTGACAACGCTACTACGGGAAATATGACTGGCGGCAATATGACCAGCGGGGTCTGCCACGGAAGAAACTGGTGGCATAGCCTGTACACCTACACCTTATAAGGCGTGTTGAGAGCGAGTAATGTAATATTATCCTTTTTTCTTTTTTAATCGAAATCCTAGTTAATTCAAAACATTAATTTGTTACTAATTCGAGAGTAACAAAGATCTGAGTCGTCTACCATTCTTTATTGTTAATGAAATCTTGAAGGGTCTGAACTGTCTTTTCTAATTCATATACTCTCTTCGTAAAGTTGCTAAATTTGATAATCATACCCTCGTGTGCTATTAATCCTAGTAAATGTGACATGATCCATTCCTTCTTATTCTCCAGCCTTAATCTATCTAAATCTTCTTTTCAAATACTGCTTTCATCTCCAGATATTCACCGTGTGTGTTTTCCTGCTCTAAATCTAGTTTATCCTCTTCCTTTCTCAGGCTATCCATTAAAGTAAGCATATGAATGGTGTACCTTCCCATAGGATCCTAAAAACTTAAGTAGTCTAGTAATATAGGTTTTCAGCAGTTGCTGTTCCTTTTCCAGATACCATTGAATTGAAAAGATTTGCTATGAATTGTGTTAAAGGAAAGATGAGCGCTTGCGGAAGGATGTTGATCATTGTCTTCAAGATTTGCACCTTTCCCGGCGTTATTGTTTTGTCTTGCTAACATAGATCTATTAGGAACGTTAGTCTTAGACAGGGACCCAGTAACAAAAAAAAGGATACCAATTGATACTACAGGGAAAGTGGATTTATCGCTTTAGTTATCTTCAATTGATAGATATCCGACCGGGCACCAATGAGAACAAATAATGTTTTCATCAAACGAATGTCACAAGCCTACTCGATTTACAAAGAGAAGAGGTTCCTCGAACCCATCACTGTCATTAGAGAAGTATCCTCCTCGGCTTTTGCCATTGCAGGGTGTTGAGGGAAGAGAAGCAGCATTAATCAAGGCATTTTTGATTTCAAGAGGGGTTGCAAGTGGATATTCTGCTTTGTACAAAGCAGAATATCCTGTCACATGAGGGGCTGCCCATGCTAGTACCGCTTTCGAGACCGTACTCGTCTTTAATGAATGTTGAAAATATTTCTGTTCCAGGCGCTGAAATGTCTATTGAAGGACCAAAGTTACTGTAGTTGGCAAACGTATCATCACGTCCGGCAAAAGTTACTCTACCTAATCCACCACATCTTCCGTCGCTGTCAGCAATAGCCGAAACTGCTATAACTTCTCGTGCACTAGCTGGCGAAGTAGAACTGGCATCAATAGCGCTGTTACCAGCAGCAGCTACAATTGTTACCCCCGTACTTACAGCTTTTTCTATTGCCTTATTTAGCAAGCTTGATTTGTTATTTTCAATACTTAGGTTAACTACATCTATTTCCTGTGAATGTTCTATCACGTAATCCAGGGCCCTTATTTGACTAGAGACTGGACAGTCGCCTCTGATGTCACAGACTTTTAACGCCCACAGTCTTGCTCCAGGAGCTATACCAATTACTCCGAGCGAATTATCGATAGCGAGCAGCCGTTCCAGCAACATGTGAACCATGTCCATTATCATCATTAGCGGACGTAGTATTTTCAACAAATGTTTCGCTTCTATAAATATTTAAATCCGGATGAGAATTACTTATACCTGTATCAATAATTGCGATATCCGCGTTAATATTGCTGGTTGACGATAATAAACTCATGTTTCTAACCGACCCAACCTCTGACTGATTTTCATTTTCGATGAATTCATCGACCCTTCCTAAGCCTGTTGGAATAGTCTGTAGACTCTTCTGATCGAATGATGTTCCTTGTGTTATCGAGGACGATGCTATGTGACCTTCTTGGTCTGGTTCTATAGACAATACATTTGGATCATTAGCAAGTTCTTTAAATAATACATCGTCCATAATACGTAATGTTAACCCTTTAAAAGCGTGCTTAAAGACATAGACTAGCTCTGCACCTCTAGAATTGTATTTATCTGCAATCAATTTAGGGTCATCCACTACACTATTTTTTAGTTCTATTATGTATTGAAAAGGTATTTGTTCATAAGGTAAAACCTTTCCTAGATCATGATTTTCCACAATATTTATGACTGGATCAGGTAGATTTTTGTTAACAGAAATGCTAATATCATGTAAAATGTAATTCTGTGATTGATTAGACATGTCTACTTCTTGAATATCATATGGAGAGAACCGTATATTCTCAAGAGTTACTTCACCTTCAGTAGTATCAAAATCGTTTATGTCGTTGTCATTAACTAAGTAAGAGCCACCAGTAATGGTATAGGGGTTTGGTGTTATTAGATAGGAGGAATTTGGAATTAATTCGTTACTTGTAGACGCTAACTTTCTAATTGTTATTGTTCCATTGCCTGATACTACATTAGGGTTATCATAGGTTGGTAACGTGCCATTACATTGTTCAGTATGAATCTCTATTCGCATATGGCAGGAATTTACTGGTGGTACAGCAGATGGTGTATCGGTTATGGGACTTGACGGTGGTAGATCATTTGGTGTATCAGGTGGTGTATCGACCAAGGAATTTACTGGTGGTTGATCTGGTGGTACAGCAGATGGTGTATCGGTTATGGGACTTGACGGTGGTAGATCATTTGGTGTATCAGGTGGTGTATCGACCAAGGAATTTACTGGTGGTTGATCTGGTGGTACAGCAGATGGTGTATCGGTTATGGGACTTGACGGTGGTAGATCATTTGGTGTATCAGGTGGTGTATCGACCAAGGAATTTACTGGTGGTTGATCTGGTGGTACAGCAGATGGTGTATCGGTTATGGGACTTGACGGTGGTAGATCATTTGGTGTATCAGGTGGTGTATCGACCAAGGAATTTACTGGTGGTTGATCTGGTGGTACAGCAGATGGTGTATCGGTTATGGGACTTGACGGTGGTAGATCATTTGGTGTATCAGGTGGTGTATCGACCAAGGAATTTACTGGTGGTTGATCTGGTGGTACAGCAGATGGTGTATCGGTTATGGGACTTGACGGTGGTAGATCATTTGGTGTATCAGGTGGTGGATTAAGGGAAGGCTCCATGGATGGCGTAGTATCATTAGCTATTGGTGATTGTTGGTCGTCATACAATGGATAATTGTTGGAATTTCCTTCACTTGGAGTTCCATTTGGCGTAAGTTGACTATCGCCCCCGTATTCTCCCGAATCATCATAGGAATCCGCTTCATCATAGGTATCGCCAATATCGCCATTGTAAGAATTTCCCGAATCATCATAGGAATCATCCCCACCTTCATCATCGGTATTGCTACTGTCATCATCGGTATTGCTACTGTCATCATCGTGGGAATCTCCCGAATCATCATTGCTCGCATCTAAGCCGTCATTTTCCTCTCCTCCATAGTCATCTTGTGCATATGCTATTTCGGCAATTATGATATTGGGTACATCTAGATTCATCAAGTTATTTTGATCATCAGATACAATTGTTATTGATCCTAATGACGTAATAACAATGATCAAGGAAGCTAACAGGCAACTGATTATCTCCTGTATCAAACAATTTTTTTACCTTGCCGTCCCTTATATACATTCATCAGTCACTTAGTTTATAAGATCTGAAACTTTCATCCTAAGATACTCTTTCCTAAGAATTATTTATGGATGTTATTTACTGCGACTACATTTATTCAATGTTTAATTGAATTCAATTATATTTGCATGAACCTTGACTACTATTAGAAAGTTACCATTGGTGGAATGAGATTTACCAACAGTGGGAGAGAGACATTGAGTCAACAAAAACGGGATAATAAAACGGGATTATACTAATGAGCCTATTTCCTGACGAAGATGTTCTTACTAAAGAAATCGAAACATGGCGTGGGTTCATAGAAAAGTTTCCGACTGCTGATGATAAAGTTCTATTAACCGAGTTACTCGATAGTTGCGTATAAATACACAGTAGCCATCAACTGGGAAGTAGCTACTTGCTAAGCATAAACTTATGACCTCGAGTAAACATCAAATTATACGAAATATTCCTTTGATAGCCAGAAAGGTATAAACAGGAACCTAGGTCGTCGTACCTGTTGAATCTGGTACTATTTCTGCAGTAGCAAATCTATTACCTATGTAAAGAAGTATTCAGCCGGCGATAGCAATTCTTCTTTTGATGGACAATATTTGAATTAGCCTATATACTAGTCCATCTATACAGCATATGTAATAATATCCTCTTTTCATGTTTGCAAAAGGTTTGTCTTTATGAAATTGTGATAATTTACTTAGAATCCATACTGTAAGAGTTTTGTAATCATTGCTTAAGTTGATCTCCGTCTGCATCGCAGCTATGTAATCATTGATAATATCATAGGTATCAAAATTTTACTAGATTTTCCTTGTAAAACTTGCACAAAAAGTGTAAACATAACATGCTAATAAAGTATTGCGTACCTATATATTATTGATATAAAAGGTATACCAATAGTACTAGATATGAGATATAATAGGAAATCCCATGAATCAATTTCTTTATTCATCATGTTATTTGTATATTTAATGACAGTTATTGTTGCTAAGAATTACATCTTTGATAATATATTAAATAACCCCTTCCAAAAAGTATTAGCGCACGTATCAAACGAATATGGTAATATCACAATTCAAGCTGGCTGGGATCAAGAACCACCATTGGTAGACGAAATAAATGACATCGTTGTAGGTGTAACCAGAGCATCTGATCTTGGAAATAGTAGGTACTGTTCCAGTGAGAAATGGTTTGGCCGATATGAATATCATGGTAAAATACGGGGGTGTGACAAGATCTCTTGATTTTGTTCCTTCACAAGAACAAGAAGGATGGTACGAAGCAAAAATTCTCCCAACAAGAATTGGTTCTTACAGTCTAGTGCTAAACGGTACGATTCAAAATCAGCCAATAAGTGATGAAGTACAGATTGAAGACGTCGAAAGCACACAAAAGATATCCTTTCCAGAGGTTACCAACAGTGGTGGTGGTAGTTCTACTAGTGGTGCTACCAATACTAATCTCCTTAACGGCCAGATATCTAACATTCTAAACCAGATCACAAATGATATGAACAATATTAGAGATGATATTGGGACGTTGGCTGAAAGCAATTCAAACATACAAGAAGGGATTCAAGATGTTAAAGACATCGCAGATAGATCGTATATGCTAGCTATAACTGCCATTGGCGTAGGTGCAGCTGGAATACTTATAGCAGCTGCAGCTCTAGTTAGGACTCGCTGATATCCTCTCAGTATGAACATGTACTGACTGACATCCATCTAATAGCGAAACAGTGATACTATGACTATATTAGTTATTTTTACTACTTCTCAATTCATTAATGCAATCAATTTTTTGTTATTTATAGGAAATAGTTACCTAAAAATAGCCTATTGCCTCGTTACGACATAATGGTTTTTTATGTAAGGAGATGTTAAAGAATGCGAATATAATGAGGCCAAGAATAAATCCATATATTACATGTCCTCCCAAACTTGCAATAGCTGGCCATTTTCCCAATGGATGGTTCCAAGGAGATAGTCCTGTTATTGGCTTATGTATTGGTATCAGTGTGACAATCCAAACTATAAAACCATAAAATATCCCTATTAAAAGTAATGATATGATATCATTAATAAAAGATGGGAAAAATGAAATAATAATGAATGGAAAAGCGATTCCTACAAGCGTACCATTTAGGAAGTGAAAGAAAAAGATCCCTTTGATATGGATTGTCTCATTTTCGTCATTTAGAATGCTAAACAGTTTTCTTGTTATTACCTGGTTTTCGTGCCATTCAAAGACACCATATAAAGACCACCTCCTCCATGACGGAATCTCAGCTAATGTCATTACTGCTGTTGACACTAGTCCACCAATCAGACCATAGATTGCTAACATATCCATGTCCAACTATTCACACATAGACTGAGATTTGCGGCCAAATCTCATAAGGATTTTCGTCTTATTGTATTTTATGGCTGTTAATGATGTATCTCGATTTAGATCCATATCTACCATAGATGTTGGATGATCATAGAAGCTTTATTAAAGTCGTCACTATAGAATTCAGGTTAGCAATATAGAATAGTTTACCCTTATTAATACCATAGTCGTTATGTCATTATCCTTGTTTTCCAATATTCTATTATCTAACACGTTACACTTCATTCTCCTTGTCTAGTAATTCATTGCTTGACGTGTTAGCTACTGCCGCGTCTGCGACCTTGCTTTTACTTCTCCTATTATCTTGTAATACCTTGAATTTTTCCAAGTCTAGAGGTCCAGGATGCCCAGGCAACCCTCATAACTTAACTACATGTCTTTAGACAGATGTCTTAAGTTGCAAAGCGGTTAGTACGACAGGTGACATGAATATGGATTTGCTTCTTTCTGTAGACTCAGATCCAGATCCACACCCTGATAATGGTTCTGATTTTGATCCCATCATTTATAATTTTTATATATGCTATGTGTCATTAGTTAAATTCTATTATCTATTTTGTAGAAAAGTGTGGATTAGATAAGAACTAATTGCTCAAGTCTAAATATTTGTATTCACATATATATCTATATAGAAATGCTCTAAACATCATTAAAGACATTTAATATTAGAAGACCATCAGGTATAATCGCTGGCCTAACAGCAGATTGGGCAATATCTGGATTATTTTTTAGCAGTTGATTCTCAATTAAACGTTCCTCCAGGTACTTATTTCTATAAGACAGTTGGAATAGTCGTTGGAATCAATTCTAGTTATGCGGTGTATGCGGGCTTTCTTCTATTCATGATAACGGCTGTAATCATTTCAATGATTTACAACTATGTATCAGAACATGTTAGATTATTTCGTATAAGCTCCTTGCCCAAAGGAATAGGTACAGGCATACTTGCTGGAGTAATAGTATGGGGCGTTCTATTTCTGCCAATGCATTATTATGTCATTCAACCTGCACTTTCTAGTATGGTTAATGGCTTGAATCCAGGCAAGCTAAATTCGTCAGTAGCTAATTAGCTGATTCAATTGTCAGATATGATTATCTTAGGTTCACTTGCATTGCATATGCTATTTGGGGGAGTAATGGGATTTTGCTCCAGACTAGCTGCAATATGATAATGAAAAGCTGATTGACGAACTAGCAAATCTATTAAATGATACTGCAGAAGCTCACCATAAGGCGTTTGCCGCTACAGAGGGCGGAGACCACTGATTGGCCTATTTGATATGCAGGGTATCTTCTTGAAAAATGAGGCAAATGCTTAATGTCTTAATGCTTTAATACCACATTCACAAAGAGTGAACTCATCTACCTGCTAGTATTAATGGATAAGGAAAATAGAAAATAGATTGTTGCTCCTGGTGGCATTCTGGTCCAGATTCTACGCAAGGTCCGTTGCAAGTCACTATTTATAGACCGTATTCGTATCTAGTGAAGATTGCCTAAATGTGAAGTTACCCCGTTATCGTTTTCTTTTGTGTTCGTCTCTTAGTAGTCTGATGATATCTTCTAAGGTTCTTTCTTTGCCATCTTTTAATGTATTCAATAGTTTGCGCTTCGTTTCAATATTATTAATTTTCATGGTTTAGACCACGATTGCTTGGCTGATATTCTTAGCATATAATACATTTTATGTGTATTTGGTATCATAAGTATACTATATAAGATTTGATGGGATGCAGAGCTAATAAAAACTTGGGCCTGGAGTTATTTGGAAACTGGGCGCAAAAACTGGATTTGGTATTTCTGGCTCTGATGCTGGCGAACATCCTGCTTGCGTTTCAGCTGCCGCCCATCTGAATACTGAACGTCCAGTGACGTAATGGTTGGATCATCTATTTCACATTAATGTGCACCACTTCCTACTGAACAGAGTTGTGTAATACACCTCAACCACATCTCCGGTCTTAGAGATATTCGTAAAGCTTTATAGTATATTTTGTATATTAGTAATTATGTCTAAGAGTACTGGTCGGCAGGGAAGTAGAAATAATCAGGTACTTGAGACTCGAGAATCTAAATTACAAGAGCAAAAAGAAAACGTATTAGCACATCAATTAGATTTCGAAATCGAATGCCCAAGATGCAAAGATGTCATGGAGCTTTTCTCTGAATTCGATCATTTGTCATACTATTGTGGTGGCTGCCATCTAGAATTAAACATTCACTAATCTCTACTAACGCTCAGCGGCTGACAAGACACTAGCGTTTTTGCTCCTAATTCAATTCTGTCATAAATAGATAAAAGCAACCAAGTTATAACGGTAATTGCCAAATGACCTTGAGTCTTAATTGTAAAGAAGCCGGCGACCCCGTATGTACACACACCATGTATGGAGAAACCGAAGAAGAACTTCTAGCTAATGCAAAGAAACATGGAATGGAAGTGCATGGATATACCGAAGAAACATGGAATGAAGAAGTCGCAAAGAATGCGGAACACTTCCGAAAACTAATCAAAAACACTTAAGAGACGGATTACAATAGCAACAGCTTTTTTATTTGTCACAGCTAAATCTATAATCTAATCTAATGCATCGCTACTCTAGCAGAATAAATAATATTAGTTGTCAAAATTGGAAGATCCTATGGATGGACTAAGAACAGATCGTGATAATGGGCTAATTGTATATGTAGTAGCAATGAATATAACAATAATCATCTTCCATTTAGGTGACGGAGCAACTAATATCTGACTTACATAAAATGTTTGAAAGACACGGGTTTCATAACGGTCTTTACAATTACGTTTACAGAGGTAACTGGCGTATTAATTGAAATATTAGATCGATAGGTTGCAGATGATGATGTAGATTGGCAAGTGAATAATAGAAATAACCATACTATTATATGGTATTGTATCGAATATTGTAGCTGACGTCTTAGTCGTGTCATGTATTCCAGGAGTAATTCAGCTATAATTCAGGTGTGATTTAACAGATTTGATCAGGCCGTTCAGACTTATCGGTTTTCTAATAAAGCATTCTTTGTTCTTTAGATCTGGAAATATTTTTCTGAATTCATCATAGTAATCTTCAAAGGCAGTCATGAAACATACCTTGCTTTTATCATCAACTTGTCTAATTCTCTTATACAATTCAAATCCATTCATCTCTGGCATTTTAATGTCGAGCAATAATAAGTCGTATATTCCTGCTCTATAGTTAGATAATGATTGTAAGGGGTCATTATACATATCCACAACAAAACCCACGCGTTCAAGAGCTCTTTTGAATAGCCTTGCGACGTCTTCTTCATCATCAACTAGTAAAATATGTTCATTATTGGTAGTAATAGAATCGCTAAATTGTGTGGAAGTACTAGTTGTTGTGGCCACCGACTTATGAAAATTGATTCGCTCGAAGTTCGAGCGAATGGAACTATATAATAGTTTATGGTCGGGCAAATAAAAAGAAGGGGAAAAAAATAACACTCCTTTATCGTTATCATAGTACTGTGGGTATATGCACAATAACTTTGATTTGCAATATAATATCATTTTTCTAATTGTACTTATATATTAGACAAGGTGTATATAGGAATTAGCTAATTAATTGACCTTGTGCAGATATCATAATATAGTGTAGTTGAAGGTCTAAAGTTACTTTATATAGTTTGTATTCTACTCTGAATTAATAGCTTGGGGTTTTCTTACGACGTTCCTCCGTCAATGAACAAGAGAAGAGGGGAAGAGGCTATACTAGGAAAGACGGAATTAATTGAGGATGCGCTATCAGTACAGACATTGTTTATTGATATGATAAAATCAGCCAAACATGAAGTATTATTATTACTTCCAACATTTAACGCCTTTCTCCGTGAACAACGTTTAGGAATAATTCAATTGTTAAAACAGGGAGCAACAGAATGTGCTGTAAAAGTTAAAATTCTGGTTCCAGATGATCCTTTAATAGATCGTGACCTAGGAGATATGGCAGCTCCGGAAGGTAAGGAAGGAATAGAGGGGGAAAAAGATTTTGAATTCCGCTCCCCTGGTGAATTTGCAGTAAATACAGTTACTATAGTTGTAGTTGATAAAAGAGAATCTCTAGTGTTTGAAAAAAAAGATGATTCCAAAGAGAATTTTGCTGAGGCTTTGGGATTAGCTACCTATTCCAACAGCAAACCAACCGTTATGTCCTACTTTGCAATCTTTGAGAATTTATGGAAGCAAGTAGCATTATATGAACAACTAAAAGTCCATGACAAGATGCAAAACGAATTCATCAATATCGCTAGTCACGAGATGAAAACACCCACCCAATCGATTTTAGGATATGCTGAGCTTTTGGAAGACTCTTGTAAAAAGAGCGAGGAAGTTGAAGCAATAAAAAGGAATGCAGAAAGGCTTCAAAAGCTCTCTACTAATCTATTAGATGTAACACGAATTGAAAGCCAAACACTAAACTTAAGAAAGGAAACAGTTAACATAAATGAAAAGATTGTGAATGTGAAAAGAGATTTTGAACAATTCCCTCACTCTCGCGCCGTAAGAATATTATTGGCAGAACTAGGTGAAAATAATCCTATTTACGTACAAGCAGACAAAGTAAGATTGTATGAAGTCGTAGCGAACTTATTAAGCAATGCCATGAAATTTACTCAAAAAGGGACTATATCAATCAGCACTGACATAAGATCAAATATGAGCAGCAATACTGATGAAGTTATTATTAGAATAAGTGATACTGGAGTGGGCATACATCCAGAAATTCTACCAAGGCTGTTTACAAAATTCGCTACCAGGTCTGATATGGGAACTGGACTTGGTCTGTTTATTTCCAAAGGCATAGTAGAAGCTCATGGAGGAAGAATTTGGGCTGAGAATAATTCAGATGGAAGAGGCGCCACTTTTTCGTTTACATTGCCGTTAGGTAAATGAATATAAGAATTGGCAGTCAGTTTAAGTCTGTCTGTCATCTATTTTAACTAACTTGTTCTATGACCCATTCGATAAACTTATTAATTCCAGCTTCATCTGCTTGCTTTAGGAAATCAGGATCTTTTAACCTCCATTTACCTTCTGGAATTGAATCAAAGAATTCTTGCATGCAAAGTATAAATCTAAAACGTAGGTTCTTTGGGTTCTCAGCTATCCCATATTTTCGAAGAATATTACATATTCTTCCAAATGCTGTATCATAATCTCGCTTGAAAGGAACGGTCTGGAATGTTTCACTTAGGGTTGATTCGATATTAGCTAAATCTTCCTTCAATGTAATACTCATGCTAATTTTCAATCCATTTCTATTAATATGCTAACCTATACGCATTTATTTACATAGTTATGAGATCGGCTTTTCTAAACGTTTGACTGATACTTACCGAGGAGTAAATTTAATGTATCCTAACAGATTATGAAATATGCGAGTGGATAAGCTTGCTGCACTTTCGATATCCTCTTCAGTATCCAATTCTATTCACCTTCTTTCATTAGGGCAATTTTATCGCTATGTATTTCTTACTTTACTCTGGCAACATCGATCTGACCGCTATGCAACCAAGTGAGTTCTTCGTGAGATGGCTTGGCTTCGTGTTTGCCTGCTAGTTGTAGATGTAGAAGAGTGTAATTAACCTGGTTCAATAATGGCTTATTTGTCTCATCACCTTCGCGTGCTTTCACTCTTAGGTCAGACGGAATAGTGCTCCACCAATCGTTAAAACTTCTTGTCATTACAGGTTAATCAGCACGACAAACGTTTTAAAGGTTCAATTCATTCTTAATAAATGAGAAAAATTATTGTAATATATATATTATGTAGATAAAATTGACCAAAAAATGATTAGAAGTATATACAACCGCTATCGGCCAGCGGCAGATCAAAAACAAGTAGATAACAAATAAAAAAATGAAGTTAGCGTCTATATTCGAAAGCTAATCATAACATCACTCGTATCCCGTACGATTTTTCCTTAGCTTTTAGTCTTCAGATACAGATAAGAATCTAGATACACCAACTAGCCTCCATTTTATTCTTGATAATTATTACATTTATGTGCATTCTTATATACCCGTATTTAAAACCACCATATCATGAATTAAGATGACTAAAATACTCCATATTCAACATATACAATAAAAAGAGATTACTAAATTCCTATCACAGTTTCTTTCTATTTTGTAGCACATATACATATACTTTCGTTGTTTAATTTAACGTTGCCTGTATCATCAACATATTTGCTTGCTGATTCAGTAACAGCTTTCCAAATCTCTACTTTTCTCTCTTGAGATTGATCAGCTAACATTGCATTTATAGGAGCGGCTATTGCTTGATTAAATTGAGTATACTCTTCTGCCGAACTAAACGTGAAAATTACATTAATTCTTTCAACAGCAACGTCCTTGAATCTGCCTTCTGATAAGGCATCAGTAATAATTTTTTGGTCAGCTAGTTTAAATGATCAAGGAGTACCGCTGGGAGGCAGCGGCTTGCCGATTTCTTTAACTACAGTATTCATGGATACAGAAAGGAAAGGAACCTTATCTGGCGAAGCCCAAACGGCTGCTTGCTAAATGACCTCCATTTACCAATGATCTGTAAATATTTGATAAGCCGTCTTTTAGATCTGGCAAAAATATTAATCCCCATCTACAGGTACTGCATCAAACGCTGAAGCTGGTAAACTGATAGTTTCTGCATCACCCTCTTTGAATTCGATCACGTCTTGTAAGCCAAGGGAAGCGACTCTTTGTCTTGCAATGGATAACATCTGCGGTGATATGTCTGTAGCTAATACATGACCATTTCCACTACCAACTTTCTTTGCTGCAGTAATAGCTGGTTCTCCGACCCCTGTCGCAATATCTAGAACTTTGGAACTAGAATTTATCTTTGCAAGTTCGACTAAATAATTACTAAGATTCTGAGTATCTTTTTCAAAAGTCTTCCACCATTTTTGCCATCCTACAGCTACACTATCCCAACTTTTTCGTTGAGCCTCTTTAAATTGCTTGGAGTCTATATTTGACATCTAATTTGTTTATTGATAGAGTATTTGTGGTATAAAAATTATTTTCTACTATCATGTCAGATTACTTTTGCGTTAATCCCTCATTTGCTTTAAAGATGATGGGATTCAATACAATTAACCAATTGAAGAACTAAGTGGTTGTTAATTCAATCTCAATAATAGTGTCTAGAGTAACATTTGAAATAGTTTTATTGGGTGGCGGCTGAAGGCATCAACATGGAAAAGTTGAACAAAAGTCTAGAGATTGGAATTTTCGCCCATGTTCTCGTACTTTCTAAAGTTTAGTTCTCATTTCATATGATAATAGTACTAGCCAGATGTTATATTTAGCACTCTAGAGAAATATGACATAGAACATTCGAAATTCTCACGCGTAAGAATAACAATATTAATCAAGGTGAAGTTGTCAGCAAATAAGAACCGTATATTTGACTATTACTAGATCGGGTGCTAATACTCATGCGGTAGCATAGATCCCTTATTCTAATAAAATCTCAACTCATCCAGATCTAAACACTTTGAGTCTGTCTCATAAAATAATCTACTAGGTAGCTATCGTCCTTCCAGCAGTAATATCTCGATATTCGGTTCTATTAAGTATGTCATCATCTTGCTGTAATATCTTCGCGCAAATGTCTCTATCTGTTATGGCATGAAGTAGATCTTGCTTATCTCTTACCTGAATCTTTGAATCTGCCTTTCTTGCTCTTGCCAGTGGATTTCAACGACGAAGGCCATCCTACGCAATCTAAAGAGGTCGGCTACATTGATGACAGAGTTTGTAGCTTCAACATTATTTTGTTTTCTTTGTGTCCCATCCGCTACAAATTGATCTGACTCAGAATAGTTTTAATAGGAACGGAACATTATCTAGGAAGACTCCAATGCCAATGCGAAGAGCGTACTGCACAGTTTGCAAAATTATAGTAGATATTAGATCATCTTCCTATGTAAGACTTGCTAATCACAGAGCTGCAATCGGAGGCTTCTGTCCGATCTGTAATTCAGTTCTACTCAATACCAGAATAATGCCAACCTCCTCCAAAAAACCGAGGGGCATCAAGAAGAAAAGGGAGAAGCTAAGCATATATTCATCTACCCGTTGAATAGTGTAATGACTCATGATCATAATACATGAGTCAACCAAATTTTGCATTTATAACTATTTGAAAGCGTGGAGATGACTTGTAAGTTTATGTTGTACAATCGACGGGAAATTGACCTTTACCATGTAAAGATATAAGCAAACATATCAAAGGACGACATCTCAAGGATCATATAAAGATGTTTGTAGCATCGTATTTTGAGCGAAAGAGTTAGTCACGTGACTATTCTCTTTATCATACGTTGGAGCTGTCACAGACTGTGGCGGGTACTCATTCATCCACTCTTTCTCTTGTTCATTTAACATAGATATAACTACTATTTCCTGAATATGCGCGCGCCTTTTCTTTTCGTATTCTTTGAACCACAGTTCATCATGTTGGTCTTGCAATTCGAGTTGTTTTCTTATATTATACGCGAAAACAGAATCACCAAGTAATCCTAAATCAGGGAACGAACTTCTTTGCAGTCCCATGTCTGTCTGTATGTTTTGAATAGTAATTGCCCACCCTAATCTGTCCTGAAACGACTCGCCATTTTTAGGATACTTAGAAATTCTATATCCCAACCATGCGTGGGATAGACAATTCCATCCCTGGCCTCTTGTATAACCACTCGGACAGGGGATCCACTCATCTGCCCTAAACTGACCAAGTTGTACTTTTCTGAATTTCTTCTCATACTAATCAGATGTCTTCTTTCTGTGATTTTGGCGCGCAAAATGACGTCTGTTTGATCTGCCCCATTTATTATTAGATTTTATGAGTCGGCCTTTGGATGAGGCCTTGCGACTAGACATTTCTTTATTAACCTATGATGCTCTACCGTGACATATATACTTTGAACACCGAATTGGAAATAACATCTAATTTCCCTCGCAGCAACTTTTGATTCAAAAAAAAACATCTGTTTACTTAATTAGATATACTAATTTTATTAAATAAGGTTATATCTACAAAATAGAGTGTAAATCAACAGGTGAAAATAATCTGGGTCAAATTTACACCTCGCAAAGATGGACTTATACGTTTCGACTAAAAGAAGGCCTTTGTTATCGGTAATTTTGCGCTCATGGACGATCAATAAAGTACAGGTCTAATGCCCTGCCGTCGAATCCGGTAAAATCCTAATCTCGTGTGCGCATACATGCTTCTCTTGCTACAGTTATAACCTTACATACTTCACAGGATCATGTTAAAGCTATTCTACTTCAATAATGTTGTTGCAAATGAAAGTTGATATCCATCCGGTTCACGTATATGAAAATATCTCTCTCCCCATGGAGCATCAATAGGCGCATTTTCAAATATGACATCAGCTGAAATAGATTCATTATTCTTGAAATAATCATAGAGTTTGTCTACGTCATCAGTATGGAAAATGATCCTTCCAAAATGTTTTCTTAATGTAGTAATACGATCATTTTGAATATTTCGATCATTGGTTGGGCGAATCAATTCTAGATTCAAGTATATCTTAGAATCATTTGATTCACCAATTTCATAGGTACTAAATATGTCATTAAATGATCCCCCATATATTAGTCTGAATCCTGGTATTTGAGAATAAAATCGACACGACCTGTTCATTTTTTTAATTCTTAGAGTGACGGCAGAGATTTTGTATACTTTCATTTCATTTGTAGTGTGACCAGCAAATTGCGTGACGTATAAAAATGCGATTGGTAGTGAGCGTTACTTTCATGAAATATGTACGTTTAGACCCTAAATATAACTGATGCCAAGAGTTCAGGTGATCTTATTGAACAACCGATTTTTACAGCCATAAATATTGTAGACATGTGATTAATTAAATCAATCATACACTCCTTTTGGTATCTAGTTAAATTTATACAACGTCTATCTTAGAGAAAATCAGTGAAAGCTTGTTTGGTTGTTTTGTCTTTATTTCCACATTGGTCACAACTATCATCCTTTGCTGCCAAATTATGGTGCATGATAGATTTTTGTGCAGGTTACAAGTTGGCAGCCAGTTACATGGAGCAGAGTCTGAGCTAAAATCTAAAACTTATTAGCACCAAACATTTCAATTTATCAGAATGGATAATGGAGTATCCAAGAGAGAAAAAGAAGGATCATCATCATCATCATCATCTGACGCTGGATTCCAAGACTATATGACAGACACTTTGAACAAGGGTATGCTTGCTATAATGATGTCAATAGGTCATAGAACCAAATTGTTCGACATTATTTCATCTCTTAGTAATCCGTCTACAAGCGAGGAGATCTCATTACAGGCGAAACTAAATGAAAGATATGTTAGAGAGTGGTTAGGTGCAATGGTTGTAAGTAGAGTTATCGAGTATGATGCTGCACATAAAACATATTGGCTTGATAAAGAAAAGATGAATTCTTTAACCAGGGCATCAGGTTCATATAACTTTGCAGCTTCTATGCAATGGATTCCTATACTTGCTCAAGTAGAAGACGATATTGTAAACTGCTTTCAAAAAGGAGGCGGTGTACACTATGATTCTTTTAAGCGTTTTCATGAGGTGATGGCTGAAGAAAGCGCTCAAACTGTTGTGGCTGGTTTATTCGATTTAATCCTTCCACTCATACCAGGTTTGGAAGAAAACCTCATGAAAGGTATTTCTGTTTTAGATATTGGATGCGGTAGCGGTTTTGCTATCAATACCATGGCGGCCAGATTTCCCAACAGCAGGTTTGTAGGATATGACATTTCTGAAGAAGCCATTAATAAGGCTAGATCTGATGGACGACATCTGGGCAACAAGAATGTATCCTTTGACAGAAATGATGTTTCAAATCCACAAGTCATGAAGACAGATTTTGATCTCGTTGTAGCGTTTGACGCTATCCATGACCAAAGAGATCCTGCTAATGTGCTGAAAAATATTGCTAGTATTGTCAATCCGGATGGAGGAATATTCCTAATGCAAGATATTCTAGGTTCTAGTTCTCTTGAGAAAAATATCAACCACCCACTTGGACCATTTCTATATACTATCTCTTGCATGCACTGTATGAGTGTATCTTTAGCTCAAAATGGGGCTGGTCTTGGTGCAATGTGGGGAGAAGAGAGAGCTATTGAGATGCTTAAAAACGCTGGTTTTACCAATGTCGAAGTCAAAACGCTTGCACATGATTTTCAAAACTATTATTACATCGCAAAGAAAACCTAAAAGTGTATATTTTTGGTGAGAGTATATTTTCTAATGGAATCAGTTGAAAAAATATTTTCTCAGGTATTTTACTAAGTATTAGATACATATAGATTGACTAGTGGTATAGTAGTAGTAACAGACATTGTATTTCGAAAATAAAATCTATACACCGTTATCCACCAAATGTACCGAAGATGGTATCCAAATTTTTTTCGACCATACCTTGTATCTCTTTTTCTAATTCTATCGATTTCTGAGAAATTTCTTTCAGAGATCCTTTTCAATTGAGAATATCGGCATGATGGGTGAATTTTTCATATTGTGCACTTCAAAAGTTTATCTGCTCATTTAGCATTTCAAGATAGCATTGAATAGCTACGGTTTAAGATAACTTTTTAGCAGCGAGATCCTGACTGTCATAGAATAGAAGAATATGTCAAAGTATATCTAACCACAATATAGCTGGATAGATTATTACACAATCATATTCTCTAAGATTAATAAATATGGCATTGAAGCAATTAAGGTACACTTATGATGCTCCATAATGGACAATTAGTCGTAATAGTTGTGTTTATGTTAGCTATTGGCATAAATAACTTCACAACAGGTGCCGTCTATGCTTCAGGTAAACGCCTCAAATGATTCTCCTTATAATTCGGGATACGACCATGGTTGTGACGATGCCGCTATATCGAATGCATCTGAAAGATATATCAATCAACCAGGAAAGGGACCATCGTTTCATACGGGGGAATTCATGAATGGATATTACGTTGGATTCGATGCCTGTTCAAATGGGGCTGGTGACGAAAATGCAGAAAATAATGCTGCGGCTGGAAACCTGAAGGTAATCGCAAATCTAGACATGGGTACCTATGGTAATCAATACTGTGCCAGTAGAACGTTTGATATGCGGGTATATGTCCAATTAGAGTTGGCACAGGAAAAAATAGTTGGAGCATGCGAAGATCAGGAAACAACATTTAGCGGACTTGACGTAACTACAGGTTCTTCGTTCAAAGTTTGTGCTTACGGGAATGATTTGGACTTGTCGGGTTGTAAGGCTGCCGTAAATGGACCTGAATCTGAACCAGAGCGAGTAATCATCCGAGTTTCCTAGACTACAAGCACTATGTAATGACTTGTTTTGAATATTTTTCTTTTATCCATGAAAAGAATGTTAAGCAGTTCGTAGGTATACTGATTCTATTTGTATTTAATAAAGTCAATTTAGTGTCATTTCGTCGATTAATCTAGAAAAATAAACTGCATTCAAAATCGACTGACTTCCTTTGGTTTCTCCTTCGAGGAAATGTTGATGAATTTATGCCTGAGAAATATCTTTATATTAGCCCCCCAATTCTTTGGATATTTTGCCAGGAAAAGTAAAGCTGGATAGATTCTAATGCCTTGAGTTTCCAGTGGTAACTAAGTATTCTACATGTCGCAATGTGAGTGTCATAAATCATCTTACCTAATAGAGTCAGAGAATATCTACCATTCTGTCTTCTTATCAAACCGGTTTCTATTAGTCTGGATATTCTAACATAGTACTGTCTTGTTGTGAGCCCCATCTTTAGAATTTGAAGTGGCGCCCTATTGACATCATTATCATCATCTGCAAGGGCTACAGTATTAAATAAAACTAGGGCCTTGTTGTCAGATAACGCTTCGTATACATCTTCTATAGATACGTTTTCTGTTTTCAATTTTTTGTTATTAATACCCTTTTCGTGTTCATATTTATAAAATAGAATGAAACTAAAACTTAAGAATGAATACAATGTATACAAGCGATGTAAGTTCTGCTATTTGCCTAAGAAAAAAGATAGAGTCATAACTTTAAGGGTTAACGAGAATGATTTTAGGATAGTTGAAGGTTTTGCGGAGGCCAGAGGATTGAGTGTTAGTGCATACATTAGCTCAATTATCAACTCTCAAACAGAATTTTATATACCATTAGCATCTAGCGAAAAGGTTTCTATCCCGAAGAAGGCTCTGTATTCATTATTCTCATATGCTAGCAAGGATAATTTAGACGGCCTAGTAGATAATTGGGGAACTCTCCAGTCCATGAATGTTTACTCAGTTTCTTGAAAACCTCCAGGATGGAAGTACCGTATTGGTTACGGTCCGTATTTCATTATTCTCAACAACTCTGCACGAACTAGCTGACCTAGATAATCACATAATTGAGGATACGTTAGATCTGCATCGAAGGAAATATGTGTCTTCCTGCACTTGAAGAAGGAAGAAGGCGATCCACTCCTTGATAACACAACTTTCAAGATGGCGTTTACTATTTCATTTCTGGATCTATTCTTTTTCATGTGGTCAGTAAGAGTGATGAAAAAATTGGATGTATATAGCTATTAACGCACTACGTAAAGAAGGAGAGGGGATGTAGGATGAAGACAGACTTCAGTTCAATAAGTCGATGAACGTGAGTGAATATTATTTAGTTTTCCTGAATTTGTCTACTTCCTGAAGCACCTCATTTAGATATCTTTTCATAGCTTCTAATTCATCTGTTGTGTCATTTAGCTTTGATCGTGATTCATCATATAATTCAGTAAGTTTTAAGAAACTTTCAAACATTGAAACATAAGATAACACAGTTGATTTACTTGTTGAATAAGTTGAAGTGCCAATAGACTTCTTCTACAATGAGTTTTGAATCATCCTTCAGCTCTGCAGCTAGAGAGAACTTCTTATCTACTATCAATACTGTAACTGTAGAACGCGAAGATGGTTCTATACGCCGAATATGTGTGTGCGTACTTTGCTTTTCGAGATCCTTAGCTAACATCTCAAGTGTATCGTTCATAGGTGTCAACATAGTTACAGTTAGATCACGAGAGTTTGCAGCTTTGACAACACGTTGAACACCTCCTACATTCATCTGTCGTATATTTGCATTAACACTAGAGAATAGCACCAGGATTTCCTTTTCGGCAAGATCTATGAGCCTTATTGCTATCTGTTGAGCTTCATTGGGGCTACGTATGATTTCAATTACCTCTGGAAGTTCACCCTTCTCAATTTCATTAATTTTTTGCTGTCCTGAGATGGCTTTGTTCCAGAGTGTTTCGAACACGTACTGTTGTTGTTTCACTGTTTCTTTTACATTCCAGTAAATTAATTGAGATGCTAATTTTCCTTCCTTATGAATGACCTCAGGAATCATGCATTCTGTATCGCTCACATAAAAGGTTCCAGCAATACCATCCAGATGACGTAGTTCATTGACTATTCCCATTAGTTTTTTGCAAGAATCTACGTTACTTGTAGTAATCTCAGTTATACATCTTAACTTAACTCCTCTATTCAGAGAATCTATAATTAATCCTTTAATTTGATCGTTATCGATACTTAATGATGGACGAGTATAATCTATACATGCATCAATTCTTGTATCTGCTCTGGATTTAAAGCTCAACGCGGTTTCTATCACCTTCTCATCACCCTTAATAATCTCTGCAATCTCTCTATCTTGATTATTCAAACAATATGAACGTGTAATGATAATTGCTCGAATAATTAAAAAATATCGCTGACATATTCAGAAATAGTTATAGTAATATTCAGAAATAGTAATTTGTTGGAAATTCTGTAGAAAGATGAGTCTATCTCTACACAATCAAATGCGTTAGAATAATATTTCAGCCACCTCAAATTCTCGATAGATTTAGGATAAAATGGTCCTTGCCATGATGAGTTAGCTCCAACCTGAATATTCCTATGTAATATTGCATCGCTGTTGTTGCATACTCACGTATAACCACAAACAGATAATCATTCTGTGGTTCAAATGGTTAAATACCATTACTCTAGCGCTTTTGTTATCATAATATTCGTAATAGTCATTTACATTATGGCTAACGCTTGAATTAGATAGTATTGGTTTGAAACACCACAGTATTATCATCTGCTCCCAGTACCTTTGATGTAATGTAAACTAATCTTTGAATATTTATCCCAATGCATATTCTGAAGCGTTTTATCTACATAATAAAAGATTAGATAGCTATCATACGAAACCTGGCAAGTACTTATATCAATACTCTTCTAATAGTCGGGAGGATAGGATCAGGTATTAACCATTTCTCGCTATTAAGCAGAGTTAGTATGCCACCGACTAAAGAATGTAGTTGTGATAGGCGAATCCCTCATTCAGTTGAATTTGTGATATTGGGTTCGAAAATAGAGTTGCAATGCCGCACATGCAATGGTACGATTAAGTGGTGGAACGAAGAAACTAATAAGATCATACCTTTCAGACGCTCGTGGTATGACGAAGAGAGTTCTTCAATGCGTTAGCTTCTCGCTCGTTCTAATAGAAAAAATATCAGATTTATGAGAGCGTCTGAATTTGCCTAATGTAAATAAGCAAAACTCGCGTGCTGGTACCAAGTATGAATACCAAATATTTGGTTATCGTGGCAGCAATAACGGCTATTCTGGTCGGAGCAACAGCGCTTGCAACAACAGACAGTGCATATGCATCTGATAAGAACCAAGCAACTTCACAAGCGAATGCTTGTGGCAATGGTGAACTACCGTTGAATGTTGGATGTCAGAATGTTGGTTCACAGATTCAAGGTGACGAGAACGGAGTAGCATTAACAGCACAACAAACATTCCCAGCAATCGGCAACGATAATGGGAAGTAAGCATTAACAGCACATAGAATTCTTTGACCGTACTTGAAACTGACTCTTCCTTTTTTATTTTTTCTGTACATTAAGTTGAGAAATCTATAATCAGATAATGAGTATTAATTATGGTCCTAGATTGCATTAATGAAGCTCTGAATAAAATTGATAGGAGTAACAACAAGTAACAACCGACTCGCTTTTTTTCTTTTACGCAAAATCTATTAAACTCATCCACTGAACGTATATATTCTAAAGAAACTTCGTCAATAGCCGATCGTCGGGCAGGGATTATTAATACCGTGTGCTTAGATGCCAAAAATATTCAACTGTTAACTAAAAATATACTTTAATTCCTATTTAGAAAGTTAGGCGATATATCTACAATGACATACATGTCCAAAAATGAAACACAAAAATTTCTTATGCAAGGTACTTTTACGGCAAAACTTACCACAGTCAACAAAGATGGAAGCCCGCACGTTGTTCCAGTTTGGTTCGTATTAGATGAACGAAAAAATCGAACAACTAAGAAAATAGAAGATATTATTTTTACTACATATAAGGATTCAGTTAAGGTAACAAATATTCAACGCGATAATAGAGTGAGTATTTGTGTAGATGATCAGACTCCCCAGTTTTCGTTTGTAATTATTCATGGTACTGCAAGAATAGTTCGTCAGAAATATAACGAACTATTAAAGTGGAATACCAGAATAGCAGAACGATATATGGGTAAGAGGAATGCAAAAGCGTATGGGGAAAGAAATACTACTGAAGATGTTATTCTCGTACGTGTAAAGCCTATAAAAATAATAGCGGAGAAAGATATAGCTGCATGGGAATGATATGAAGATTGCCTTAGTAACGTTGAAATTGACCAGCATATTGGATCTGATAGAATCATGTCATAGCCAGATCTCGAAATCAGTTCATGCTTTGTTCAATGGATGATTCAATTGTTTGGTACGGTTGAAAGAAATGTATTTAATATCTTACCGATTTCATCTGGATATTGATTCATTACTGCATGACCAGCATCTTTGATCTGTACAAGCCATGCTCCCGGAATTTTACCTGCAAGAATTAAAGCATTTCCGTGAGGCATGTAGTCATTATCGTCTGTTCCAGTTATGACCAACGTGGGTTTTGCCAATTTCGCTTCCGCATCACAAGCACCACTCCAGTTGGTATTCTCCCAAATAACTAGGCTGTTCTGCTTATTTGCTATTTCAGGGGGCAAACCAGGCTTCAATTGTTGTAATGATGTAGTGTTTGCTGGAATGTCAACTGATTCAGGATGCAGTTTGACCCATCCCGATCCTAACGAGGCAACATTAAGCGCTTTCAATTCCTCAGTAATGGGAATATTTTGTAGAGATTTGTTTACAACATCAGCTTGCAATTTCAGAAATTCAGCTGGTTTAGGTATGCCATCTTTCCCACCACAAGTCGAGGCAATAAGAATAAGGCTGTTAACCTTTTGTGGATGGCTGATAGTAAATGCCTGAGCTATATGTCCTCCTAAAGAATATCCCATAACATCTGCTTTTGGTATTTTCAGAGCATCAAGCAAACCAGCTGTATCGTTTGCTAGTTGCAGATAGGTGTATAGTTTGGAACCAACTGTTGAATTTCCAATTCCACGTTGATCAAACGCAATCACTGTGTGATTTGAAGAAATTTCTGTTAGAAAGGAAGGATCCCAGGCATCCATACTATCAGAAGCGCCATTGAAAAGTATTATAGGGTCACCTTTACCAAACATCTTGTACGCAATATCAATATCTCCAACATGGACTTTTTCTAATGGGATATCCTGTATATTTACCAAATTCGTAGAATTGGAAATCGTTTGGTCTGGATCTGATTGACCATACACTACTTTAGTAATGTCAAAACTACCATGGTTACTAATTGATGGGCTTGCGATAACAAGCGTAGATATGACAGCAATAATGACTAGATGAACTTTCCTAACAAGTCTGTGACTTGACACAAATCTCAGCACGCAGCGAAGTATTAAAAGATTCCTGGCTTAAACAAAGAGATGTCCCAGAATTCCGCTGCTTCAAATACTGCATCCAACATTGTAGATATTTCAGACTTTTCAGGTTTAGATAGTAATACTCTAGACCAGAGCAATACCCAGAGTAATGAACAGACAGTGGATGGATCTGCAGTATCTAATGGTGGTAACAGCTATATTAATATCGATGGACTTACGCCCAACAATGGTGTAAGTCAGGACAACCTACAGAACAACGAAAATACAGATGAAGACTCGACAGCAACTAATGAGGCTAGTAATAATGCCAATATAGAGGGTGGAGAAGATTTTGATACATTCTCTAGTAATAATGAGGTGGACCAGGTTAATTCACAGAGCAATGAAAACGTAGAAGATGATTCCACGGCAACAAATAAAGCAAGTAACAACGCAAATATCGAAACTTCACAAGATCCTGACACAGGCGAGATGACAGAGTCGAATAACAATGAAGTTGATCAAGACAATGAACAGAGTAATGAGAACATATCGGATGATTCAGAATCATCTCATGAGGCTAGCAACAACGTAGATATCTCAGGTTCATCCGATAACTCTATAGAACAGAGCAACAGTCAATATTCAGAAGATGTCGAAGATGGCTCAAGTAGCAAACAAGAGTCATCAAACAATGCAAGCTTCGAATAAGCCTGGTCTTCCATTCTTTTTATTTAAGTGATTGATAGTACCCAAGATATAGTTACTGAAGCAACAACTCAGAAGTCTTGCTTTAACACAGAATTTCTATTTATAGATTGAATCTATAAAATTAGGAAATAACTGTAACTACTTATAGAAATACTCTGGTATTTCAAGTCATGATACAGTATTGGCGGCAGATTTATTATTATGTAGTCAAGGGAAGCAGTATCAGCTGGTGGTGTCGTACAAACAACTTCTAACGTTCCTGCGAAGACTTGTGCAGCACTGCAGACTCTATTCACTACATTTACTATTGCACTAGATCCCGAACTATCAGGGTTACCTGCTAGAGGTTCATTTATAAAAAAAGTTGTTATATCTATACCATTAGGATTCCACCCCACAGCATGTCCAGCATCGTTGTCAAATACGGTTACTTTTTTCATAAAACTCTCAGCAGGTTTACTATCTAAACTTGATAGTACAAAAAATCCTACTGTTGATAAACTTAATGTCATCTTATCTTGATATATTGCTTAATATAGACCTAATCTGAATTTCGTGAGATATGTTACCCAAATTTATGTTACTCTTGTTAGTTAAGAATCTGAGGGTCTTTTGAGATGGCATTTGTATAGATGGATTGCTATCTTTCTAACTGATAGATGAAAGCAGCAGCTATTAAACGCTATATTTTCTCCCACAATAACAGTGTTTAATCAGATGAATAGCCCTAACTAGATTCACCAAAAAATGTCAAAAATGGAAAGCAGTCTTTGTCGGGTTATTATGGCTTTTTGAATATTATATAGCTAATCTCCACTATCTGGGAACTCGAAACAAAGTGATGTTGATTTTCAAATCCAAAACCTACCTGACTGCTACCTACAACCGAATTCATGAGTACGGGCGCAGGTGGTGATCTGGGATTATTCCATGTAGAGACTATCATGTCGCCAAAGCTCGCATTTGGATTGAAACAGAGGAATTGTGAGAATCCACCTGGCCCAAGATTGGGTACACTTCCTAGGCAACTGCCAAAAATGAGATTGTTAATACCTGATATTTTATTTCCGGCAATTGCACCATCGGCTATCTTCGGGGCGGTTATTGCGTTATTTGCTATTGCATTGGGCCCGATCTGTTTCATAGTATATGCTGTAGATGGTGTAGGTTCATCTATTGGTGCACTGGCCGCATTTCTAGTTGTTACAGTGACTTTGTAGTTAGCACTGGGAGCTAGTGGATTATTGATATTTGCAAATTCTAATCTTATCAGTGTGCCAGCCGGTATATTTACAGCATTACTTACTGTAAAAGTTATAGTTTGCCCAAAATTGCTTGCAGTACCAGTTAGTTCGGTACAATCACTTCCAGGTACGCATTTCTCTGCTTCATTAAAGAAACCACTACCACCTATTGTGGTGCCTGCTGGGAAAGTTACCTGAATGAATTTGATTGTACCTGCAGTAGATGTAAAAATACTACATCATAGAATGAATTGGTATTTACAATATTATTAGTTGGTCTAGCAGTAAGAGATGAAAGTGTTGCTTGGATAGTAAAATCACTTGTATGTTGTTTTGATGTTGATGGTGCACTAGTAGTAGGTGTAGCTGATGAGGATGACGGCGGAATAGTTTCTAATATGAGGGGGTTGAGTGATAACCGCTGCTATCAACTCTATTTGGATTACTAGCAGCCAACACTTGCTGGATTAGCAAGCATGAAAACAGGTGATGATATTGCCATAACAGCAAAAATGAATGTAATAGCAACTCGTAGTTTTGGGATCTTTCTTAATCTCGAAGCAGGCAAACCTATGGTCATTGGTTGTTATAGAATTGTCTATTGTACGCTTATTGTGAATTTAGTGGGATATCTTACCCCGATTTATGTTACTCATGTTAAATAAAATTCATACTTGGACCAAACACATTAAATACGCTCAATACTTGAAATGAATTCAGTTCTCTATAATGAATGTTGTCACACTACCACAACCAATTAGATGTGCCCTGCCATTGAGCTGTTATGATTGGATCAGTGAATATCTAGTTCTAATTGACAGTTGTCACAATAAAGACAGATGATCGAATTCTGCGTAGAGCTCCATCACATCTTTACATCTAGGGCATGACACGAAATCAAGTTGCTCTACTAACACCTTCTCTTTTTGTGGCTCTTGTAGTCCGGTTTGATTATTATTTTTATTTGGCTGTCTAGTGGTACTCTTAACGTACTAAATAATATACATAATATGCTATAAGCCTCTGATCACTTTCATTACATTATGGTATAATATGCTGGTAAAATGTAATAAAAAACATTTGTGTTATAATGTATTTGATTTCAGATCTTTTACTATATAATTTAGCAGTAAATAACTGAGATTTTTCTAGGATTGATATGCTTATGAATTCACATAAGTCAAATCCTGATTAAAGAAGCATGAGCTATAAACTCATACGTATATTGCCGCTAATTTTCTTGACAACAGTTATGATATACGTACTCCGTTATCAACATACGCAAAAGATTATCAGAGCACATCTAATTTAATTAATGAGTGCTCTTCAGAAGATGGCAGTACATTGTGCTAATAATAATGCAGAGACTATAGGGGATGAGAATATTGTAAGTCCCCAAGTCACCCAGTCTTCACAAGTTGAGACTAGATCTGATGGTCGGCCAGGTCCGCCAGGTCCAGCTGGACCTGCGGGTCCTCCTGGCGCAACCGGAGCTATTGGGGCACAGGGTGAAACCGGTCCTCAGGGATTAACTGGACCACAGGGACCACAGGGCGAGCCGGGTCAGCTGCCGCCGTGGAGCTATCTCACTTTTGAAAATTGCACTGGATCGAATCAAAACCATGATGTTACTTGCAATGTGCATGACGAAACAGGAATTACTCAAATAACGTGTACAGTTGAACATCCGGCTATACTGGGCGGGCCCAACGTGGGTGAGTGTAGTACAAATACGGAGTGGGAACTCAGGTGCACCATTCCACCACAACCAGGGGTTTTTGGATGCTATCTAACTTCCGGTCTAATTTCTGACTATATCTTCTTTGAACAATTTGCCCCAAATCAGCAATTTTCAAATCCTGATATCACAGTAGACAAACAAACTGGTAACATATTTGTCGCAGATTACTTTAATAATCGTGTAGTAAAATTTGACGCAAGTGGTAATGTAATTACTCAATGGGGAAGTGCTGGATCTGGTGATGGGGAGTTTCATAACCCTCAGGATGTGGCAATAGACTCATCTGGCAATCTTTATGTTACTGACACAAATAACCACAGGATTCAGAAATTTGATAATGATGGCCAATTCATTTCAACTTTTGGATCAGGCGAGCTAGCATTTCTAGGTCGTCTAGCATTTGATTCTAATGACATACTTTATGTTACTGAACCAGATAACGGCCGTGTACAGATGTTTAACACCGACGGCCAGTCGGTTGGGACTATCGCTGAGGGCCAACTTAGTTTTCCAGTGGGAATAGGTGTAGATTCATCTGATAATGTTTATGTGGCTGAGAGTGGAGCTTCGGGTAACCCGTCTAAAGTGAACAAGTTCACCAGCTCCGGTCAATTTATAACTTCATGGGGTTCACTGGGATCTAATCCAGGTCAATTTAATCAACCCAAGGGATTGACTTTGGATGAAAGCGATAATGTATATGTCGCTGATGAGTTCAACAATAGAATTCAAAAGTTTGATAGCGATGGCAACTTCATTACGGAAATTGGTCAAGATAGACTAAACCATCCAATCGACGTAGCGGTAGATTCACAGGGACGAGTATATGCTTCGGATTCTGATGAGATTCTGATCTATACTCCAACATTATAGCTTGGACTGAAGTTGGTTTGAACTATGAAAAAACAAGTAGACCAGTTTTTTGACAATTGACAATCCTGACATTTATTGACAATTCCACTAGGGAAGCATTGTATAGTCGTAAGTAATAATGACCAGTAGTTGATGAGCGTAGATTAGTAGCAAGCGACCGAGAATTTTGTAAAATGTTCAAATCAACGCGAGCTATAAATGAGAGTTTGGTACTCCTCATTGGAGCTTGTGTTGGAATGGAACTTTTTATTATGGAGTTAGATACAAGTTATACGCACTATATATGGTTTGTTTACGCTTTCTTTTCAACTTCTCTGTTCCAAATTGTAAGATCAATTTAGAAAAAATGAGAAAACAACCATCGAAGTTGGCTCTACCTGCAGATAAAAGCCGATATATAATTTTAACTTGCGAAGATTTTAATAACTGCAATAAAAATGGCTTGCGACATGCAAGAAATTCAAAAAGCAACATGTAGCTCATGTGGAACAACATTTGTAGCCGAAAGTGCTACGACAACTTTATGTCCATCATGTTCTGCATATAAAGAACAGCATCAACACAGCGGCTGTGGTTGTGGGCACTAGCTTAATCTTTTTCCATTTTTTTATTTCGTCTAGATTTCATTCATATTAATCACATGAGTATAGCATATCATTATATAACTTGTTCATATAAACACAGCATGTCTTCTCATGAAATATCCGAGTCTAGGAAATTGAATTGTAGAACGTCAGGCTATCGAAGAACTGGAGTTACCAATGTTGAATATTCTCCTCCAATATCTATTAACTAATCTTATAGATTCAAATATGATGTTCCAATATGATGTCAATAAACTGATTGAATTATATTTTAATTCATCATTGAGTTGATTTTGTATGTAATAATGTGTATTGACATGCTGATCATTCAAAACTATCTGAGAAGTATTTGGAGTTTGCACTAATTTTCGTATATCATTAATATTGTTTTGAATGCCTGCATTGCGGCAGTAAATATGAATTCTTTCATCAGTATACGTTGAACAAGATGAGCATATGAAGCGTAATACATCTTGGCAGACATCACAATATGAATGGGGTATAAGAGTCGCGCCGCATCTTACACAAACAGTTGAACCCATAGCTGCGCTATCAGATATCAGATCTTTTATGTTTTCAGGAACAAAGTTAATAGAGCAGACTAAATATCTATGCTCCAAAACTTTGAATATTTAATACATTTCTATATAGACTAACTTGGTAAATTGCTGCCGTTAGCCAGATTGAAAACTTGACTATTTGATATTTAGATTATCATCTTCTGGCAATTATTATTATTGTTACCGTGATTATAACATATGAGATCTGAAATATTTCTATTGCAACTGCCAATTCAATTATCCCCGGTGGCGCCAACTGTGGGTTCCTAACCGTGTCAATAACCACGTAACCAGTTAAACCTACTAACACAGCCGTACCCGCAATTCCGATAATATACCAAATTCTACCCCACCTTTTTACCATTGGCAAAACCCAGAAGAGCTGTGCCAGACCAGAAATTATGAAAAACGTAGTATATTCGATACCAGCAATAATCGAGCTTGGAACCAACATGAGGTGTAAAATTCCAGCTATTCCGGTACAACTGCCGCCCCCAAATATAGGAATGTCCTATTAGCATTGACCATTTCCGACCCCAATCCACCTAACTATTATTAATGCTGTAAACTGACAGTGCTCAACTATATTACAGTTGTTGTATGCTTAACACGCTAACTCGTTCTTTAAAGCATTTCCAAGCCGACTCGTAATGAGATTTAGATATGATTATCGATTCGAATGTATAGTCGTACTGTAAGAATATGATAAATCGCCAATTCATGGAGTCTAATAGACTGTTTATGATAGGTTAATTAACCGGCTCTAGCGTCTTATTTATCCAACAAGTATTCTCGGACTCGGTGACGGGTAGACATGTTTACTAATGATATGTTAAATAGTAATAAAGTATTTTTTAGAGAATCCAGCGACGCGGTCTATCTAAGTCATACATCTGAATCAAACACTCCAAAATTGAGAGAACAGATCAACTATTTGTAGTGTTACAAAGTGTTGCAGGTTAGACCCAATCTATTTATATTATATCATACGTCGCTAAGAATATGGGTAGCGTATTATTTCTTACTTCAATCCTAGGATTGTTGCTTGTATTGGCATATTTTAGTCCACTTGGTTCGAATGATATGAATGCTCTTGGATCAGTATCAGAAGATGATGATGAGGATGACTCTACGGTTGAACAACCAGCGCAGCAACCTCTACCTAGCAATAATACGTCAGGCGGCATTGCAACGAGTATTTATGACACGCATGAATTCAATGCGGGAGATGGTGTACAAAATTTGTTTATTCTGATACCAAATGAAGCACATCATGGCCCCGGAGAAGAAGATGAATCAAGATATCTAACTCAACCATTTGTACCTGAGAGTGTCACTATAACTCCAGGAACTAATGTTGTTTGGTTTAATGGTGATGTCGGACACGAGCATAATATAGCCATCTCTGGTGGCAGTAGTGGTGGCGAACCTAACCCACTCTATCAAACAGGAGAGTTTTCTGAATTTGATGCACGAAATTATACATTTAACGATGCAGGGGACTTTAGTTATGCAGATACTGTGGAATATGAAAATGGATTCATAATGAGAGGAAATATTAGCGTAGCCGATTCATCTCAACAGGGAACAACTGGAAGCAATCCTCATAGCGTCGGACTTCTAATGGTACCTACAGAAGACCTAGCTCAATACACACAAGATCTTCAAAGTAGAGGTATTGTAATTGACAGCACGCATAACTTTCCTGATCTCAGAGAGGGCGACGAACAAACATTAGTTGTGTGGGAAGCACCTGAAAGCACTGATACTCCTGCAATATTAGCGGACCTAGCCGAGGTGTCACAACAATTTCCATACAGCTCGATTGAGAGACACTTAGCTCAAGAAGCCAGAGTGTACATGCGCATCCACCTAATGGGAACCGCCGACTGTTCTATTTGATACATCGGCGCATCTCAGAGCGAACCTCGTAGCAGGCTATATTAGACATGCTTAGCGTCTTATCCGTTTATACTTTACAGCTAGCTTTTTCGATCTTATCTAATACATCAGCTGGTGGTTTAGAAATATCTTCTCCTACATGGCGATATTTCCCGTTATGATCAGTGGTTTTATATCCTCATCTACACTATTTCCACAACTTCTGCAAACATTATATGATCTCCCAGCTCTTCTTGTTTCACTAATTTATACTCTGCATTCATAGCTCCGCCCTGAACCATCAATACATTGATACTCTTTGCAGTATAGAAAACAATTAACCCCGCCTCTTTAATTAATGATATTTTATCCGTTTCTCTACCACAATATCTCCCAAGCCAAGCCTACAGACGACATTCTGATCTGTTGCAGCTAAGTTAACACCAAATTCTCTTGAAGATTGAATATTCTCTGCCGTAGCATCATTGTCCTCTTACATAAATTGCAATAAGACTTGGAGAATAAGATATGTGATGTGTCCATTCTGCAGACATTATATCTAGTCCAGCTGGACCATTTGTGCTAGTTCATCGACAATAGAATTTCTTTAGCATATAGAAGATCGGCATAATAATCTGTTCCAACAGGTATTATAAAGAACAATTGAAATAGAAACTTTAGCAGGAATATTATGATGATTATGGCAATAATAACTAGAATTACGTACACTAATGTTCCTAATACCATTTCAATCTAAGATGTTCAAAATAGTATTAATAGGATTAAACTCTCAGGAAAGTCAGACGATATAGATGCTAAGATGTATGCGACTTTTTCTTGCGTAGATTGCGGTCGAGAATTTCAAACTCGTGAAGAGTTAGAAGATCACGAGAGTACTCATTGAATTCAATTATGGATCTTGAGCAACCAATTAATGGATCCAGGAGATCATTTTGGATAACTTTAGACTCTAGACTAACTATTGATCGAAGTTTTTTGAATATTTAAAAGTTGGATCTTAATAGGTACAATCAAATCGCATACAATCAAAATAAAAAGAGGCGTGTATTAGGAATTAGAATAATGCTCTAGTTATTATTACCGCCCTCCTCGCTCTCTCCATCACTACCGTCGTCTCCTCCGTCTCCATCACCGTCTCCGTTTCCGCCGTCATCGCCGCCTCCACCAACATCGCTTGCAGAGGGCATACTAATATATCTTCCAGTCATATTTCCTCCAGTCATATTTCCTCCAGTCATATTTCCTCCAGTCATATTTCCTCCAGTCATATTTCCTCCAGTCATATTTCCTCCAGTCATGTTTGACTGGGCATACATCGTGGATGCAAGTCCAGTCATCAACACCGACGCAACTATTGCGACGCCTATGGCTACATATATTTGGCTTTTCATCGAACTGCCATTCATCTTATGATATATAGTAATTCCAGTACGTATCAACTAGAAGAAAGTTTATGGCTTAACTTTTATTGGGAGAACAATGAAAATAGAAATCATCCACAGTAATCTTCCGGGTACCGAGGACTGTAATGGTTTTATTGAATATTGTACAACAATACGATGGCAAGCGAAATTCTGACATATTCATCAAGACATAGCCGATGTAGGTATGTGCTTCCCATCGATTAGCCGTTATAACTATAGAGCAGACCTACTTAGATCTGTTTCTGATGGCTTGGCAGCGTGTTCCACAGATTTCATGATAGATTGCTCAAACAAAGAGCATGGGGTTGGACTAGGTTGTCAGGCTACTACAATAACCAGGTAAGTTTGGGTGTCTAATGACTTCTTATTTCAGCTTATAATCTAGATAATAGTAAGCAGCGCCCATATCTACATTTTTTTGTAATCGGACGTTCGATAATTCATTTCAGTTATTAGCGGTAGAAAAATAGATTCTCTTTCTATAACTAACAACTATCTATTGTTATATACAATAAACCATCTATACTAAAATCAAGTATTTTTTGGATAGCCCAATAAATGCATCCCGTAATAACTCATGTTTTCTATAGCATATGAGATGAGACGGACTATAGAGTGTAATTGTAATCGTAGGGTTACTAATGTTAGATCTTCCAGATTTGAGATAAATAGTTCTATAATAGAGCTTGAATGTAATATTTGTAGTGGCTTGGTTGGATGGTGGCATAGTCCAACAAAAAAGATCATGCTATTAAAGCGAAAATGGTCTCGGGAAGAGCGCCTGGATATGCGATAATTTCTAAGTTAAGTTAGGTTGGAATGTTTTCCAGCGATCTCTATATATAGCAAAGTCATAGCAGATAGATTTGCTACTGCAGAAATACCAGCAGATTCAATATATTCGGCTTTTGTTATGGGTATAACTAAATTAGTTCTGTGTTAAGTCCTATATTTATATATTTACTCATGCACTTTTTAGTACACCTGAACCATGCCGGCCATCTCTTTTAGTCAGTTAGCCCTATTCTTCATATTTGGCGCCCTGCCCTAATAGCGATTATGAAAAGTTGGTTTGGGGATGGCTATCCCCATTCTATGCCTGCAATTAATTATGATTCATAAGTCTTAAGCATGGGCATAGAAGTGCTAATAATCAACCAGATCAGATTTTTGCTGAATATAACTAATAATTAACCGGTGCTATTTGTTGTTCACCATTATAGCTAACAAGAGTTACCAATCTCTCCATTTGGCCGCTGTTAGGATCGGAATAATTGAGTACGATAGTTATCTAATCAGTACTTACTTTTTTCTAAATTTCCATTAACGATTGAAATAATCTTAACGACCAACAGATGCGAATGCGCCGCCTCCACCTGCTGATGCGAATGCGCCGCCTCCACCTGCTGAATTTATAATAATCCCACTCCTACCAATGTAGTCATTATCATTGTAGTAATAATCGCCATTTTCATTATCATAATTATCGCGTCCGGCATAATCGTCATCATATTCATCATTTTTATAGTTATTAGACGCGGAAGTAACAATAGCATTATCACTATTGTCAAAGAATGGTGAGTTTTCGCTGTCCTCGTCATTATCGTTAGCTTCGTCATTTCCATCATCTTCCTCATCGTCATTAGAGGAGGTTTCATCGTCATTAGAGGAGGTTTCATCGTCATTGGTATCATCGTTACTATTTTGTTCGTCATTGTTACTATCATTGTTATCTTCATCATCTACCTCATCGCCATTTGAAGATGTCTCATCGTCGTTAGAAGATCCATCGTTAGAAGATGGAGTAATAGGAGATGAAGATGGTAATGTAGCCAGCTGGGTTATAATGCTAGAGTTACCCGTCGAATTAAGCAGGAAAGAAGTGGTCTGAGTTAAGTTACTATTGATACCATGATTCAAATTTGTAGTTGAATTATCACCACTCTGTTCTAGACTAGCTGGAATTATTTGCGCGAATAGAGTCTGCATTACTCCGCCAGATTGAGGATAAACCAATAACGTTAATGCCGCAAAAGACGTACAAGCTAATGCTACTACTAAAGTCATCTTAAATAGGGAAGATTTATACAATTTAATGCATTTTCCCATCTGAAAAATACTATAAAAATATTTCGTACTTAACACATAGAAGAATGATGTGATTCGCCTGTTACGGATTCTATAGAAGCAGAAATAGAGAATCATGGAAAAGTAAAATTGGGCAAATATATTCGTGGTTCATGGATGTGCAATGACTGTGTGACAGAAAGAACTGATGAGACTACTTCGACAATTCAGGACGAGAGTGACAGCTTACGTCACGAACGCGTAGGAGTTGCAAATAAATCAGATGTTTCTCCTAATACTCCTGCAGCAGATGAAGCTGATATATGATTTTAATCTACGAAGATTTTAATTATTGTAATGGAAATTCAAATGATACAAAGTGACTTGGATAGAAACAAATGATACAAAGACAAGCATTAGCATTCCAGTAATTAGTGTTAGTAGAGAGGATTTTTGGAAGATGTTTGAGCCACTGCTTAAGCAATCGATTAATGGATCTGCAAGTTCATTTGAATAAAGTTCAATCAATGAAATATGTGAGCAAGTTCAAATATCTGAAATGAGAAGCTGTACTAAATGTCGCTTAATTTTGTCAAAGCTGTGAAGAGTACACACAGACACCCGATAAATAAACTACTTCATCTCATCGGATTAGTGTTGTATACTTTTGCGTTATTTACATTTGCATCTTATTTGTTGGGTAATCTTAATCAAAATCCGATGTTAAGTCTAGCTTTGTGGCTGACAGCAATTAATTTGTTTATCATGGGTCACATGATTGAAGATAACGTAAGAGCAATGACTGCTATCATACTCTTTAAGTATATGAGATCTAAACTGTCCAAGAATGAGTTTGATAAAGAGAAGTTACAATCTCGAAATAATAATAACGATATGACATTAGTGAGATATTCACGTCTGCACGATATTGCAATATCTTGCCAGTGTTAGTGTCTACTATTGCAGTCATATTCTTAACTTCTGTTCCATGAATCCCGTGTAATGTCTTACTTGCTTAGGTTACAGAAGTATTCGTCACATTCCGTACATGGGGAGGTAGTCATCCCTATATTACGACATCCGCTGTAACCATATGGTGCGAATGCTTGAGACATTTTCTCTAGACAGAGGTATATCATACAGTTTATGAAAATATCTTACCGTTTACTGTTGCGACCTACTTATTTAATACTGCCTGACATAATATGATGTCGCAATTGTCAAATCCAGCGCCCGAAAAGAAAACAGTGATGATATGCGATGATGATACAGATTTGCTCCGACTATTTGGGCAAGCACTCAGATCGAAATATAATGTGATTTTGGTTAATTCTGGCGAAGAGTGCATTGAAAGATTCATAGAAGAAAAGAATCGGGGAAATAAAATACACCTCATACTATTAGATTATAGATTGGGCGACATGTTGGGGGATTCTGTTGCTAAGAAGATAAAAGACTATAATGGATCTATAATAATTCTGATTTCTGCATACGATCTGGATTACACACTTGTACAAGAATTAGAAGAAAATAGGTACATTGTGAAATCCATAGCAAAGCCAATTGAGCTGGCGAATCTAATTGCTATAATAGCAAGTACCGATAAGTTAGGACATGTAACATATCTAGCGGAATATTATCTGTTGTGTAAAAGAGCACAATGGAACCAAACTGATATCTGGATATGACATAGACGACTCCATACTGAAAGAATTGGAGGAAAACAAGTACATTGCAAAATATGTGGAGAAGCCGATTTACTTGAGTAGCCTGATTAAGATTGTGGAAGAGACAGTACATGATTAAAGACAAACAAAAGCCTATTCCGCTTTTCGCCGCTGCAGTATAATAGTTTATGTGGTTCTATATACCTCTAATGTCTCTTCATATTTTCTTTTCATCATGCTTTTCTTTTAGTTACGCTCTATCTAGTACCGATAGATGAAAGCAAGAATAACAACAACAACTCCAAAAGTAGGTACTGCTAACTAGTACGAACTCTTTGGATAAGAACCTATTTACTATTCTAATAAACAAGAGGTAATAGGCATCTATTTTTTCGGATTACGATCTTTCTAAATTCTGACTTTTATAGTGATATCAAACTTGCAGTTGACCGTTGCTTCATTGGTTTAGCCATACTGACTTACTATATCTTGTTTCGTTAATAGGGATTACTAGTAACTGGCCTGACTCACCGGTGCGAATCAGTGCGTAATGATGACGCCGCCTGATCCGCCGCCTCCGCCGCCTCCGCCGCCGATGGTTGAGCCGCCGTCTGATCCGCCGTTGTCTGATCCGCCGCCGATGGTTGAGCCGCCGTCTGATCCGCCGCCTCCGCCGCCTGCTAATCCAGATATAGATCCGCTAGCATTATTGGTCCCAGTCATATTTTCGCTTGGACTTGTCATATTTCCGGTCATGTTTTGAGCTTTTACAGGTTGTTGTTCATTAAACACACTGCTACCAACCATAATGCTACCGACTGTTGCAATCATAATCGCAAATATTGTGAGCTTTGCTATTCGAAGTGACATATAGTGTCACCAACCGTCATACTATAAAGGGTTTCAATTCTATCTTGGTCACACTCCCCCGAATCCGCAGATGCTAAGAGTTGCCAACAAGCGCTAACGACGTGTTAATCAAAATATGCCATCATATGAAGCATATGCTACTTATATCCAACTAACTATTCTAAGAGACACGAAACAATATCTTGCCGCGTTTGTTATTGCTGTCGTCGTATTAGCAATATTCGGAGTAACTGTGCAGTCATCATACGGATCTGAGTTGTCTAAGATAAGAACAAGAGGTATGAATATCCCAGCTGTCATTGCTACATCTGGTGAAACAGTGTATGTTGTATGGGGTAGTAGTGATCCAGCCACCAACAACACAGAGATTATGTTTAGAATGTCTGGAGATGGCGGACAAACATACCAAGACAAAGTAATCTGAGCAACTCAACTGGCTCTAATTCCACTGACTTTGATGTAGAAGCTACCGATGATAACGTAATAGTAAGCTGGTGGGAAACTAATTCTACAAGCTCTGAGCCAGTACCTGAGATACAGCACCGACAATGGTGGTACATTTGGTCCGGTGTTGAGACTAGCAACTAATGGAACTATCGGCGGCGGATAGTAATTACCAGATATTTCCCATAATTTTTTATCCCAGATAACTATATGCCGACCGAACCGCTAATTCAACTTGCAGAGTAGCCGATCATATCATCTAGCAGTGATATTGATGCATTTCAACTTGTAACTAAGTGCATTCGTTATTCGGGCTTAATCGGTTAATGTCATCCATAGTATTGTTAAGTGGGATTTAATTAGATCTCAAATTCTTTCAAAGATTCTTCTGATAGATTGAAATAAACTCGCTTATCACCATAATGGTCAATTCTTATCTGAGGGATAAAATATACGTGTTCTCTCTTAAATTCACCATCTAGTATAATCAATTTATCTTTGTATTCTGCGATCACTTTTCCAATTTCTCTATCTTTATCAAGACTTAAACTAGCAGAAGCTCTGTGAGAAGCATAATAGCTTCCCAAAGAAACTTTGATATTCTTTGCTTTGCTATTTCTCATTTTAAATAACCACTGCTATAAGCAAGTCAACCATTTACATGTAATAATGAATTAGGGGGTCAGTATGTTATAGTTAGTGTCATAGAGTGGATATTAATAATGTATTACACCAACAGACTTTAGCGTGACTAACCAATATAATACTATTATATCTAATAATATTATTATATCTAACTAGATGGCTAGCTGACAGAGAGTTCTATGTGTAAACTTCTCTTTGTCTATTAACTGATAACTCTGCAGCAGTTTCTCTTGCTGTGTTTGCGATGGTTTTTGCATTATCCACATTTATTCTTGAAAGCTCTTTTGTATATCGTTGTGCTCGTTCGAATGCGTTTCCCAAAGCTTCAATATTTCCAAATAAGATGTCATTGCCTATTCTTACTGATGCTGAGAGGTTTTCAGCAATATTGTTGACTGACCTGACATATGTCTCTGCCGGTACTCTCGGAGAAAACCAGTAATCATGTAATCTATTAGCATTTTCATAATACGGAGCTGCAGAGTTAATGAGCGAATCAACTACTGACTTTTGAGCTTCAATATAATCTTCTACCATTTTTCCAGTCGATTCTAATACTTGTTCTTGATAGTGAGTAACTACAGTTGTGAATTGTGGAATTTGAGTTCTTGCTTCGTCTATTGATTTTCTTACATTCTCTTTTGTTTCATCTAATGATTTGTGAAATGTGCGTTGAAAATCTTGTACTGCTACTAGTTGTTGTTGTTGCTGTTGTCCAACTTTTTGTAGAGTTTGGGCTGCATCGTTTTTATCTCTTATACTTTTGGCTTCTTCAGCGACTCTTTGAGTGTCTTCAATAGCTTTAACTTGTTCTGTTTTGGACATATAAGATCTTCTCACGATAGTTATATAAACACTGGCAATTTAATGGAATTTGTCCCCATATTAGGTAACATCAGGCATATTGCGGGATTAATACGGCGTACGTTCTAATATTATCAGTTAATAGATGCGATATCTTTAGCCTGGTTGGTTATTCATATTGATTTATAGTGACATATATGCCGCTCGAAGTAGCCTGGCATTTTACTGCAAGTAAGATCAAGCCATTGAGTGGAAATAGTATAAAACCATGTCTCTTTAAGCAAGTTAAACTAGTTGCAGTGGCTATGACACATTACATTTTTAGAAGCCGTTATGATTAAATTGACCCTTCATCTAACTCTAATCAGCTGCCAAAGCCATTTATGACTTCAGTGATTTCAACTATAAAAAATATTACTTCTAAGAATAATGGTTGGGTGTTTATATTATCTTTTGGACTTATCATATTAGTACTGATCGGGACGCCATACATTACATCGATCGCAACATCATCAACAGAAGAAACACAAAAAATTCCGTTATATTATATAAGTACCCGAGATCCACAGGATCCTATATACTCAGTAGTGACGGGACCAGGATACGGTAACGATACATATCGAAATTTGAGCGAACTAACAGAAAAACCATGTCAAAATGAAACCGTTGTAATATTTATTCATGGATGGGAAGAGAGTGAAGATAATGTAAAAGAGAGGTTAAACAGAGTGAAGTTGTCGCTAGAAAATAATAGTTATATTCACCCGTTGATAGTCTTTAGTTGGCCCTCTGACACACAATGGGATAGCGCCAGGTCTATAGCCACTGAAAATGGTCCAAAACTTGCAAACTTAATTTTCAATATAAATAATGAATGCTCAGGTACTGACATAAGATTACTTGCACATTCATTGGGGGCTAGAGTTGTGCTTAGCAACTTAGAAAGTTTACACGAGAACAAAACTTGGAATAACAATAATTTCACTATTAAATCTGTAGATTTATTGGGCGCGGCGGTTGATGATGAAGAGGTTTCTACTAATCCAATAGACATTCTAACCGATCTGACAAATTTGGGTACTCCTAAATCAGACTATGGACAAGCAATTGAAGCAGTGGTAACAAATTTCACAAATTATTTTAGCAGTAAAGATAATACGCTTGAACCAAACCCCGAAAAACCGATTTATCCATTTTTTGAAACCGATTTGGCACTTGGGCAGAGTGGATATCAAAAAGTTCCATACGACATCAAAATTACAAAATCACTCCCAGATAATTACATCGAGAAAGATGTAAAAGAAGAATTAGTGGCAGAATGTGATGCAGACGGTGACGGAAAGAGTGATTTTCCGTTTGAGAATAGTCAAACTATTACCATAGGGGATAATCACAGGGGCTATCTTGGCTATAGAAACATAACCGACAATTCAAAAATAACTTATGATGGAGCGATCGATATAGTTATCGAAAACTGGAATAATAATAGAACATCTAATACAAGCCCGAATTTGGAATTGAGTTCTGTATGTCATGACAGTCAATAGTGTGTCTGTGTAACCATACGTCGTCTATGCACCGTAACTAAAATACCCCGGATTGTCTTTTTCATATTTTGATTTTAGCTCTTGCTCATTAATTCTTAGCTTTACTTTTCCGTCTTGATACGTTTCTAATAGCTCCCTATCCATCCTATAGTATTTGGAATGGATTATCTTATCTTTCACAATAAATTGATCCGCTTCTAGTCCATCCACATGACCCACATGTTTGTTGTCGCTTGTATAAACAGATTTAGTTATTATTTCGCCCCAATCAAAATCTCGTTCATTATTCTTCATGGGTGCGCTTACACAGTTGAGCTTAATAAAGCCTCTTGAGTCCATAGACTGGGTATATCTAATGGTAAATCAAAAATGATTCTGAGCCGTAACATGCTATGTCTAGATTCTTAATAGTTTATTATAAATTCGTGATGTTGAAGTTACCCCGAACTTCAACAGTCTCTTTAATAGTATTTACTTCACCCTCGACACTCCATCTCCTAACTTAATATTTTACCATTTTTTAACTCTTGACTGGATTATTGATTCAAATTGTCTTCTGAAATAATAAACATTCTAGTCTACACAAATACCCGGGACTGCCACTTTCTTGAATAAGTGTGGAGACATCACAGTATTGGGCAAGACTTTAGCCATGTTTGATCTAAACTCTGGTCTATCAAATGCTTGCTTAAAAGGTCCTGCAGATTCCCAAACGACATAATTAATGAATGTGGTACTACCAGCAATTCCCCGATGCAGCTGGGCGGAAATGAATCCGGGTTGCTGTTTGAAAGTTTCTGTAGTCTTAGTGAATACCTGTAAAAACTCATCGATCTCTTGAGGGTCTACATTGAATCTGTTCATCACGATGACTGGCCCAACATCTTCATCCGATTGTTTTTCAAGAGCTATTCTTTCATCTGTTTCTACGATTTTTACCATATCTTATTTTGGGACAGCTTGGTATTTCAGTTTTGTTGATAGATTAGCACATCAATCATTAACAGTACTATCGATAGCAAGAAAGAATGAGTAGTTGTAATCAGTCTCGGTCGATATCCAAAAAATGTTAGGAATGACTACCAGTGGTCAGGGCATGAATATAACTAAACTGATTGCGACAGTTAGCCTGGCAGTGGCAGTATTAACAATGATGACATCCAATCAGCTACCAGTGTACGCGTCGCCAACAACTGAAGATGATGGTTTGGTTGAGGATGACGAAGATAGCCATGGTGAAATATAAGCCAAGAAGTATTAGAAGTAGATTATGAGGGTTCACAATGGGAAGATGACATTGAACCAAATGAATTTGAAGAAGCAACTTTATCAGATCTCGGCATGATTAACCATACGATTCTTAGCTGTTACCGTAAAGTACCTAATAACTATGAAGATTGTAGAATACTATAGAAAGTGTATAAAACAGGAAACCTTACTCCTGGTTATTAATTAGGATTAGCACTACGGAAAAGGTCCAATTAATAACTTTCTGGGAGAAAGGACATCGATGAGAACTGTCTGTCAGACCATTACCAAGATTATGTTTAATATGAATGGGAGATTTGGAGGTAAAAAGAGGAATCATATTTGTCTTCTGAGTGTCATATGAAGTACACGCTTATTGACGAGGACTTAGGGTTACAGATAGAGGCAAAAGGCCTCCAAACATTAATTCCCGAAAATTGGGAACAAATGCCGTCAGGGAACCTGAAGATCATAGACCAAGAGCAGTTTAAGTCAGAGAGTAGGGCGTTTCAGCCTATGCCTTAATCACTCCTATTCTCACGAAATATCACATTGTAAATTCAGCTTTGCCCTGTATTAATAGGACACATCAAGTTGTCTGCTAGAATATTCGGTACCATCTTCTTTTTTCCTATTGTATGGAATAAATTCTTGTGCTTCATCAAAAGTGTAGCAATTAGATTATTATAGTGTTAGTCACTGCTTATCAATTCGAGAAGATGTATCCCTCTGTAAAAGTAAAACGTTGCGGATAATATATGGATCTACATGTCCTAACATGGCTTTCAGCAGACGGTCGATTGATTCTTGCTGCTAGAATAATTAGAACATTTGGTTACGGTTTTCTTAGTGTTATTCTGTCGATTTACTTAGCACTAATCGGCTTTGATGGCTTCGAGGTGGGATTGATTCTCTCAGCCAGTTTGATAAACAGCATATTCTTCAATTTAGTAGCTTCTTTCTACGCAAATAGATTAGGACGTAGGCGACTACTTATTATATACTCACTCCTGATGTCCTTATCTGGCATCATATTCTTTGTTACAGATAACTATACTTTATTGATCGTTGCAGCATTAATTGGAACTATTAATGTAACAGGTTCAGAGACGAGTGTATTTCTTTCGATAGAGCAGGCAATACTGCCACGAACGACCAAGGACATAAAAAAGAGAAACGTATTGTTTGCAATTTATAATATGGTTGGGACATTTGCAATGTCTGCAGGGATTCTACTTTCAGGCTTGCCTAATGTCGTTGAGCAATTTTATCACGGATTAGATCTGATAGAATCTATAAAGATACTCTTTCTCATCTATAGCCTCTTAGGTCTGGCATCCGTCCTAATATATTTACGTCTTTCAAAGGATATAGAAGTTACTGTAAAAGAGAATAGATCACCAATCAATGCAACCGACCAAGAATATGGGAAATTCTATAATAATAAGGGCGAAGATCAAAAACTACCCCAAAACAACAATAAGAGAAAGCAGATAGGCAGAACTTTCAAGGGATCGTTCTTGTTCTCTTCAATATTCTCGCCTAAATCAAAGGAGATCGTTACTAAATTGTCCGGACTGTTCGCTATTGATTCCTTTGCTGGAGGATTTGTGATCCAGAGCATAGTCTCGCTGTGGTTCTATACAAGGTTTGGGGCAGATCTTTCTACCATATCTTACATTTTATCAATTTCAGGAGTATTTACTGCCTTCTCCTTCATAGCAGCAGCAAGAATCGCAGATAGAATAGGTCTGATCAATACAATGGTCTTTACACATCTACCATCCAATATCCTGATTATCTGTGTAGCATTTGCTCCAACACTCCCAATAGCTGCGATTTTGTACCTTATTAGAATGGCTTTTTCACAAATGGACGTACCTGCAAGACAATCTTACATAGTATCAGTGGTTAAAGATGAAGAAACGTACTGCTGCAACTGGGATAACTAACATTTCTAGAAATATATCTCAAGCTTTATCGCCTTCAGTTGCTGGATACATTCTGCAGGCTACATCATCTCTTTTTGCCCCTTTTCTTATCGGGGGTCTGTTGAAGGTGATTTATGACGTAGCATTATACTTTAACTTCAGGAACATAAAGCCACAACAGGAAAAGTAGGTCGCAATTAGGTGTTGAATTGTGATGAATGTCACTTGAATCCTTAATCATTAAAATTGCAGTTAACGCCTATGTTGCTCTATGAAATGGATAACGAGAGAACATGCCAAAGTTGACAGAATTGCATGTCCATGGTTGATAAAGAACTTTATCGATAATGATGCTGAATTTCTCTTTGTTCCTGCCCACAAAGTACTAGAAGTAGCAAGAGAGCGAAATGCTATACCTTTTGATGTGCCCAATGTAGAGCTTGGTCATCATGGCGAAGAATGTTCGTTTGATGCCATTATAAAGAAAAACGAGCTGGACAAAAAAGAGCCTGCACTGTTGGAGTTATCAAAGATTGTAAGAGGTGCGGACACTCCGAACAGATCACTAACACTACAGTCAGAAGGCTTGGTTGCAATTGCGACTGGATTTGGCCTAATTTCCAAAGATGACCATGATAACATGGCAAAGCAGTTCTGCGTTTACGATGCTTTACTTGCATTCTGCAAATCTAATAAGAAAGCGACCTCTAGTCGTCATTAGTCATTTGAAAGAAGTGACTACGTAAACCACCTGTCGTCTATCGTCCTCGTCACCTGGATAAATATCTAGAAGCCAAAATAATCACTTGTCTTGATTATGGTGCTACACAGATAATAAGAAGCCAATTACTTATTATTTCGTTTACAAAACTGGTCAGTGATGTCTGCATGCTTCCTTGTCTTCACTATCGAAAAGGTCAAGTTATGCCTAGTTTAACGTTATTTCAATTCTCTTGATTTAGAAAGTAATGATGGTCGGGGGCTAGAAATCTGTGAAAGAACCCCCAGCTTTTTAGACTAACCGTCTATCTACAAATTTGGATTACTGGTAGAAATATTTCTATATGGTGCCCTTGCAATGCTTTCTGAAATACCACACATCTGACAACATTTTACAGTATTCTTTTTGGGATCGTCAGAAACATACCACTCTGCAGGGTCGACTAAATTAACTGCAAAGTGTGCATCCTTGTTTGCTGTGGGATATTTCTTTAAGAAAACCTTCAAATATTCCTTATGCTTTGGTGTTCGCAATCAGTTTTATGCATACAAAGTTAGTGAATCAACTTAATAACGAATGTAGCTCTGCCAGTAATTATCAACCCTAAACCATTAATGTTTTCCATACACTTTATCTAAGATCTATTATGTAAATTTAAATAAAGAACTGAGTCAGTCAGTACCGCAAGAGGTATAACCTTAACCAATTGACTGGCAACATCGACAAAGGCGAAGGAGACAGTAACAATGCTGCCAGCCGACTCAGGGATTCCATTCAATGCTTGGAAGATACTTGCCATACTAAGCTGTATATCAATAATGGTACTTTATGCGGAAACCATGCTTATACCAGCTATTCCTCACATCATAGATGAATTTAATATTACGTATGGTACATCTTCCTGGATCCTTTCATCATACCTTATCGCAGGAGCTGTCTCTGTGCCTGTGGCAGGAAAGCTATCTGACATGTACGGGAGAAAGAAAATTCTCTTGCTTGTACTTATAATATATACTGCAGGAGTAGTTGGAGCTGCATTTTCAGTTGATTTCCATTCATTGTTGATTTCAAGGACTGTACAGGGGGTAGGATTGTCTGTATTTCCCATTGTATTTGCAATTGTTCAAGACGAATTTCCCAGGAACAAAATTGCAATTGCACAAGGAACACTTGCTTCAATGTTTGCCTTTGGAGGGGTACTTGGTCTGGTTGTGGGCGGAAACATAATAGAATACTTTGGTTGGAAAGCGACATTTTATTCCGTTGCACCGGTAGCTGTATTGTTGATAATTATAATCATAAAGCAGGTCCATGTCAAAGATTCATCTCAAGGATCGCATACATTGATTCAGCAGCGAAAGCAATTTTTCTATGGAAACGAGAAAGAAGGTGATGATGATGACGATTCCGCAGAAAAGAGAACGAATCTTCCAAATACAGTCAAAGGAGGTTTAGCGAGACTGGATATCAAGGGAGTAATATTTCTTGTCATAACTATTACCTCCTTTCTATCCGCTCTAACGCTGGTACAAACATCATCATCATCACCATCATCACCATCAACTGGAAATACAATCTCCCATGACTGGCAGCTTGCCATCCTTGCTTTTCTAGGCTCCGCTTCTCTTGCTGTATTCATTTTTGTAGAGAAGAGATCCTCGTCACCTATTGTAGATTTCAAACTTATCTCCAAAAAACCTGTACTCCTGTCAAATATGTTGGTAATAATCTGGGGCATCTGCACTTTTGCAATCTTTCAGACCATACCCATATTAGTTCAGAGTCCAGTTCAGGCTGGAGGGTTAGGTGGCAACGCTGTAAATGCCGCAAATATACAGCTGCCGTTTTCCATTACATCGCTTATCTTTGGCCCGACATCAGGATTTATAATATCAAAGATAGGCTCGCCAAGGGTAACAATCATAGGAGCATTGGTTATGACTTGTGGCTTTTTTCTAATGTTAGTCTTGAGTACTAACGTAATACACTTGGTGACAGCACTGGCTGTAATCGGGATTGGGTTGTCTCTTCTAAATGTTGGACAGCTTAATGTGAATTCTATTTCGGTCTCCCCTCGATTGATAGGAACGTCACTTGGCATAAATACATTATTAAGATATATCGGATCTGCTATCGGCCCTGTTATAGCTGGAATGCTTATGCAAAGCAACCAGACTGTAATCAATGTTACTGGTAACATGCCTAAGTCTTTTCCTTCAGGTCAATCATACGGCTTTATTTTTGCAGTCTCCCTGGCTTTATCAGTAATTGCGATAATATTGTCAGTGAAGATATTGCAAATCAAAAAGTGGGATCAAAAATAGACAATCCGGTTAAGAGTTCATTATTTATAACATTACGGCATTGTATAATCACAAGACTCAGATTATAGTCAGATATAATCTGGCTCATTGCCAACAGTATCCTTGGATAAACAGATACTATTATTTAGTAAAGACAATGATTCGCTTTGCGTATTACTGAATAATATTATTTCATGGAAAACCCAACGATCACCAACGGGTCTTCCTATAGCAGAAACAAAATTGATTTGATTCCCGACCTATAGGAGCTCAGTTCCAGCAGAACGGGACAGTTGGTAAAGTACGGTGAAATACCAATACAGTAAAAGCTATGGCATCTGCATTCGTGATGATAACTCATAGAGTGTCCAAAACCATCAAGCTAGTTTTGGTAGTTGGAGTTGGCGTCACTGTTCCATAGTAACACTTTCACGACATACTAGTTTTATCGTGGCATGATAGTTGCGGTATGAATCGTGACATGATCAGTGTCCGCTCGGCTCGTTTCCTATCTAAGTTTGAATCAAAATAATCAGTTAAATGAAAAATTATGGGAATGGACATATGCATGGCCAAGACAGTAGTCGATGGAAAGCGCCTACACATCGACTATGTCTCAATGAACATGTCAAAATTTCTCTTGACGGCATGTATTGTACAATTCAATAACCATTACATCCAGTATTCTGTCAACGTATCTTTATCTAATTGTGTAATCTGAACAGTTTCCGATATAGTATGAACAGTTCTTGTTTCAAATTTGTTAACTCATCAGTTCTGTCCAAGTAGTCAGCTATTTCATCAAATGAGTAACCAGAATCATTCAAGCTTTTAGTAAGTCAGTCGATACCAGCTTGCTTCAACGTATCTGATGCAGCAAGAAGACTATTTACTGTCTCAAAATTGTCACTGCCATCCCAACCAAAATAAGACATTATTACTCCCATAGCACATCTGCCATTCTGTCCATCAGAATATTGCAACTGAATCTGTCTGAATTGCTTCCCATTTGTTCTTAGAATCTGAGACACGGTTAGTTTATGTTTTAAAGTAGCTGCTGTCTACATATAAGGTTCAAATTGAATAAAGGAACTCCACGATTTCTGATCTCACATTTGCATTCAGATCACAGTCAATAAAAGTTTAGAATCTTTTCTGTTTTTTATACATATTCTAATAGCCTGCGAACTAATTGACGTTAATTCTCATCCTTATCATCTTTATCAACTGCAATAGGGACTAATTCAGATTGTATCGTAGTCAACAATCTTATTATCCTCTCGTAGTGCTTCCTCAAGGACAGACTCCTTGTCTTGGCGTGCAACTCAGGAAATGCGTTTTGGGATTCTCGTATTCTAAAGAGTGCAGAATCAACCTTATTTACATAGAGAACACGACTCAGTCTGAGCAAATAATACTCTGCTTTTAACAATAATGCCTTATCATTCTGTGAAACATTAGTGCGTGAAGCGAATGTCGAAAGTGCTCTCCTTTGCTCTTCTATATCTATTCTAAACTTAGAAAAAAATTCTTCGGACAAAGGTTATCAGTAAGAAGAAGGTGGGTTCAACTATTTACTTCCTTCAATGTTTAAAGGGCAAGACATTACTCAAAAAGGTTCTGGCCTAATGATAATTGAACAGCCGTTTGATACGTATGTGTTTGCGACCGCATGGTCGGAGAATGTGCAGCTAAATAGCGGACTGCCGACAATATGAAATGATACTGCCTAATTTTGTGATTATCAGTAGAAGGAGATGATAACGTACCTTTTATATTAGAGCATTGTCTAAAGGCGGCTTCTATCATCTGAATCAAATGAAAGCTGCGATCCTCTCGCAGTAAGAGTCTTCCAATCAAATCCATAAGAATACGGTGTCTTTTCTGTTCTGTTTGTAATTCGGGATTGTTATTCATACTGTCGTTATCTGCAGAGGGATGATCATAATAATCGGCTACTAATTGTCCTACTGGCTCTACTTGTTGTTGCTTATCAAGTAGTGTTGATAAGTCTTTTTCAATTGCATTTCGTTTTTCGATGTCGTAGATAGTATCTGAATTAGTGCTCGGATTAGGAATAGGAGCTGGTGGTATGTTAAGAAATCTGTTTAGATATACCCGCATTGCAGCATCAAATATACCTCGTATTAGTTCTTGCAGTTGAATACTAGTAGCTGGAGACTGAGGCTTAGGTTGAGGTCCATGACTAACGGATGCAGAAATACGTTTCACAGATTGATGTACTGCATTAGCGAATGTGAATGTGTGAAGAGCGACATCCCAATCTGAAAATTCATTGCGTGTGTTAAACTGATTTATTCTAAGTGCAGCTGCATAGGCAACTAATACTGCTATCTCCTCTCCAGACATTCCCCGTTTCAAAGCATCAAGTAGAACATTAACTATTAACTGAGGATCACCTCCTAAGAGAGTATCGATTATACTGATTTCATTTTTGTTATCCCTCTTCTTGCTTGTATGCTCTATCCGGTCTGTTTTTTCCTCTTCTCTTTTTGCTTTTCCTTCTTCCAAAATATTGGGTAGTTCTTTGAATGTGCTCTCAAGTATCGCAATCAAATCTATGGGATTACGCCATGAACTAGACTCTTCCATTCGCTCTGCATCGGCATAGCCTGATACAAGACTACTTAAGACCGATGCAACTAATTCTTTATCATTCCAGCCAACGATATCTAGTGCTTCTAATGCTTTATTGGTAAAATCCAGAGTATGCCCTCCACCTATAAATCTGTGATCTGTTGCTGCTGCCAAAAAGCATATCAGCTAGGGACACTGCATCTGCATCTGCATGAATTGCTGTTACTAGACAGCGTTCTGCAGCTGCTGCCATTCCTTGATTCTACAAATTCACGGAACCATCTCTTAAGAGTCGGCAAGTCAGGCCAAGGTTTGGGTAAAGGGGCAACTATGAATCTAGGTGGCATAGAAGCACAGTCTTGCGCCACAGCAGATAGACCCTGATACAAAGCATGTAGTTTATCATCATTTTTGTCAAGGCATAATGTAGCAATATTCATCATACAAGTATGGATTGTTAATCCAATCCCCCATCCAGATTGCTTGTACATTGCACCGAATTCTAAGCCTTTTCTAAAGGAGTATTTCAAACTATTATCACTACCAGTATCAACATTATCTTCCATTGAAGATTTGTAGAAATTCTGCTGCGATGATAGAGAGAGTCCAATTATTGCCTTTGCTATTATTAATGAAATATTTCGTTTCAAACCTGTATCAAGCAATATTTCATTATTGGCTAGGGTGGTGGAGCCAACATATGATTCATATTCGATTGGGCTTGGTGGTATGCCTATCCAGATCTCGCTATTATCTCGAATTTGTACTGGATACGATTTTACATCGCCAGCCCACTGATCAAAAGTTCCGCCATTATGAAGATCAAATCGTGCATGATGCCAGTGACATGTAAGTATGCCGTCTTTGAAAGTACCTTGGCTAAGAGGAAAGCCCATGTGAGGACATCTATTGTCTAAAGCATAAACTTTATAATTGTATAAAAAAAGTACAATAGGATGTTTCTTGAACGACAACGAGAGGCACTTACCTTCAGTCTCTATATCTTTTAGATCTGCCGCATATACAAATTGATAGTCTTTGTCGGACATCGTATAGGTTAGATTGTATGTTTACCATAATTATTCCTATGCGTGTGAATGTATTATGAATCACGTTCTAAGTAGTTTAAGACAGACAATTAGAAGCTGTAAGGGTTTCATATATTGGATAGATCTCTTCTTCAATCAGGAGGGACTGGAATTTTTAATGGATAGTTTCGATAATCAAAGTACTTCCTATTACCTTGTTTTCATCTCCGCCTGCATCGCTATGTATTAGCGGTATCATAAACATTGATAATATAACATAATTAAGTGTAGCTATTACCGGTACTTCTCGATTCTAAATGTTCTATTCATGACTGTACATGTCATGCTTTCTAAATGCTGCATAATATGCGACAGTAGCTAGACCTATTGCAAATACATACCAGATTGGTATAACGAAATTTCCTGCATTAATAGCTCCCATGTGCATAGATGTCCAATCTGAGTACTGCATAAGCAGACCTCCTTTCGGATCTGAATCTAACGGTACTAGCCATCTATTTACAAACCAAGCAAAATCTTCGACCACTATTGCCGATATCAAAGTAGCACAACCAAGAAACAGCGCCTTCCTTCTCTTATTTTTTCCGAATACCTTCAAAGTCATATCGTCGATAAGTGCAGCAAAACTAATTAGAACAAAAATGAAAAACATTGGAAATATATGATACTGATACATGTTGCCTAGAATCGGCTCTGTCTCTCTACTGCGATCGGAAACTGTCTCTGTCGTTACTATGGCTTTTCCATCATTATTTGAGATTTGTAGGGCAGGGTCCTTGATAAAGTAGTACTCCAGATTTGCAAAACATGCAGCAAAAACTACTCCTATGACTGCAGCAGCGATAAATTCTATCCTCCGGGCGCCAAGTTGTCCACGAACATGATCAAATCTAGAGACATCTTTATTCCTATTGTGAAAATCATTTGTTTTAGGTGCAGATGATCTTGTGATATCACTAAATGACATTCATTCTTTATATAGCTTCATTTGACACCAGACACGTCAAAATCATGACATTCAGGAACGCTCTTTTCTTATTCACTACACTGAAATAAGATATTCAAGAGCTCATCAGGCCAGCGAATTTGTCTTGAAGAAGTGAGTAGTCAGGAATCGAACACTGAGGAGAAATACGAGCTCGTGTTTCTACTCCATTACCAAATCTACTCTAGTCATTATTCACAATATACATATTTAAAGGCTCAGGAATGGAATCGAACTTTAACCGAGATTTACTTGATCTGGCTAAATCTGTTTACGAATAAAATCCTAAGCTCGAAGATGTCATTATTTCATTAGTGCACAGAATAAAGGAGACTGCCAGTACGGTCTTGACAAAACTCGTTCAGCATCTTCCGGCTATTTTTCACGTTCATATAATATCACTTGGTCATCTGAGAAAATATCTTTGACACATGTTCTCCGGTTTCACATTCGTCATCAGGATCATCTGATGTTACTTGAATAGCATACACTTGAGTGGTGGCTGTCAGATTCAAGTTGTGGCCTAGATATTCTGCAGTGTGATCCTGAAAACTAGGTTTTCCTCGTCCTGATTCTGTGTCCAAACATTCATTCAATTTTACGTCATTTGATAGAAGATGATTTGTAGAATAATACGGATTTGTGCCAGACCCTTCAGAAATAGTGATCATAAAATTTCCTTTGTCAGTTTTGAAAACATACGCCTCGTAACCCTCATCACCTAAAGATGCATCATGTGTGCCTCCGGCTTTTCCCTGTACATTAACAAAGGGAGTATTTCCATTCCTTAATCCAAAGTCAGTTATAATGTAGTCTTCCGTACGCAACTTTTGTGCATACGATGGGATAGAAATGATCGAAGGAATCAGAAGTACCGTAATAGCACATAACACTAGCCACATTTGACCTGACGCCTTAAATCCCATTAGTTATTTTCGATTTGTTCTGCTTATAAAGATATGGTTATTATTTATTCGGAGTTAGTTTCTTAAAAATAAATATTAATGATCTGCCACTTCATATGCCTTCTCCTCTTAATATGTTTTCGAAAAAACTTACCTGATAACAAACCATCTGCCAGACAATTCGTGCCTTCATGACATACCAAGCTTAGATCTTCAGTAGTCCCTGGGGAAAAAGTGCTATAGGTTTTATGAGTCATTTCACTGACAATTGAAGCGCAATAAGTGGTTTGTCGGATGCACTGGAGGGCAATGAAAAGATGAGGGTAAACAAGATGTTGGACAAGTTTTATTAGAGGAAGCATTGGCATAGAGAAGAATAAATAGGTTAAGGGATGGTCAATTCAATTGTAACAAATGGTACATCCCCTATCCAATCATTATCAAAAATGATCCTTTTCATATATTTTGGTTAAGAGGAATAATAATACATATTAAGAAATAACTGCAAATTTGAAGTATATATAATAAACAACTTATTGCCCTATTTATAACGATGGTGACAACAACTACAGAAATAGAAAGTGCATTATGTATTGTAGTGGGATTTACTTTGACCTATTTGTTCTTAGAACTAGCATGGCATTTTACTGCCTGCAAAATTAAAGATGGGACAACACTTAAGCCATGCTTATTTAAGGAATTAAGAAAACAAATCCTTCTTGTAAGCAATAGATTGTGAGGCTGAACACTATGAATCTGCTTGATTATATATGTGACCGAATCCAAAAAGTTGATAGATCTATCAGGTACGTAGGTTTAGCTAACAAGATGGGTACAAGGATTGAAGATCATTATAGAAACGGATTGGATCCACTTCTGGAAGAAAATGAATTAGATATCTCTTCATTAGAATCCGTTTTACGAATGAATTTAAGATGTAATATACAGTATAAACTTGGAAAGCCTTTATACTCATTTACTCTATATGAGAAAGTTAAAAGGGTAACAATACCACTATACGATAGTGATTACCAAATACTTATGATTTCATTTGACATTGATGGAAAGAATGAATATGTTATTCTTGAAAAAGTATTATCATTGTTAAAAAAGGGTACATATAATGATTATACCTAACATGAAATTGCATTCGTGACATCGTAATTGCATTACTAGAATGCGGATTTAGATCTTGATTTTGCGAGATTCATATGTATAAGCAAGATATGCAAGTGGAGTACTTCCAATTCATATTGTCACGAGGTGCAGCCGGAAAAGACGACCGTACAGCCTGAAAGACAATCTCAACAGCCATCAGAAGCGCCAGGAGTTACGACTGTACCGCCGGAAAGACAATTGCAAGCTAGCCCTGAACAACAGGAAGATGGAATTAATGCTGCTATAGAGCAAAAAGATGAGCAATTTAGAAATGTATAGCTTAACGTATAATATTTCCACGAATATCCATGTTTATTTCAAATAAGAATGAACTTAATTTATCAGTTCTTGTAAAGCTGTATTACAAGAAGATGATGATGAAAATAATGGTGGTAATGAAGAACAAATTGAAAAAGTTGAGATTGATAAGAAAGCGCCAATTGCAATCTCAGGTGACAATGTATACATTGTCTGGTTTAATGACCAAAACACCCCCGAACAACAATTCTGAAGTATTATTTAGATCATCTAATGATGGCGGAATCACATTTGCAGATAGGATCAATCTGAGCAATACGACGTCTGCTGATACTATTAATGCAGGGATAGCTGCAGATGGAAGTAACGTTATCGTGACATGGCGGGAACGTAATGCAACTAGTGAAGAGCCAGTTGTAACACAAAGTAATGATAATGGTTCAACATTTGGACCAGTATTAAAGTTAACAACTAATTGAACTATTGGAGAAACAGCCGAAGATGGATAGCAACAACACATCTTTGCATCTTTCTATCAATAAAATATAAGTTAATTCATCATCTCTTTTATTTGACTAGGTTTAATCCGTCGATGCAGACAATCTTAAGCATAAAGTTAGAGATCAATATTTGCTTCATTAACTCTTACTCGAGAAAATTGGTATATTCAATCTACTTTAGTTTATAACAAATCTCGAGTCAGACGACCACAACGTATATACGTCAAAAGTTCCTGTATACTAACGAAATTTTAGCTTTTCTAATTTTGATATTAATATTGATATAGTTCAGATCAGGCAATTAACTTCAAGACTTACGCAAAAAAAGCAAAAAAATAGACATTCTTTACAACTGTCTATTGTTACTCTACCTTAATTTCCTTCCCTTTAGGTTTCGATTTATCTTTCTTGTTAAATGTTATTTCAAGTATGCCATTGTTATATTTTGATTTTGCTGTTGCCAGATCAGCCTCTTCAGGTAGTTCTATCGTTTCATGATATCTCCGCGCTATACCTTCAGCATCTGTGGTTGTCACTTCCAATGTGCTGTCGTATACATTTATCTTGATATATTCTTTATTTACTCCGGGCATCTCTACCACTACTTTTATCTCTTTATCTGTAGTAGAAATGTCGACTAAAGGTTCTCTTTCGGAAGATATTAATGGCCTAGTACCAAACATTCCTTTCCCTAATCCGCTCCTTCCCTCTCGGAATGGTGATTTGACATTTCCGAACTCTCTTACTTTAGGTCTACCGTCTGGCCCAAAGGTCATGGAGTACCCATATACAAATGGACCATATTCTCGCACTTTTGCTCCTTCTGGTGTTTCGTATTCCCTAACTAATTCTTTAGGAGTGCTTGATTCAAATTGCTTAAATCCCTCTTCGAACTCCCTTTCCATACGATTTCGCATCTCATCAAAGCTCTTAAGTATATCATCAAAACCCGATCTGCCCTGGAAGTATTTCTTAAACCAATCAGAAGGCTCTATATCCCAAAAACTCATTGTCTAATACGTCACCAATATTATTTTATGACAAATCATAATTTAAGTGTTACTCACATGCCATGAGTAACCGGTTTTAATATTCAGGAGAACCACATATTGAATAGAAAGTAGTTAATTATAGCACGCAATATTTTTTGCATGCTTCTTTATTGTACCGCTGCTCCCAACACATATTTAGATAATCTATATGGTTACTATTATAATTAAAAAATAAATCTGAATAATTGATATGACAATATTGAATTTTGGTTGTAGTATATAAATAGAGCTCAAGTTTTATCAATATCTAAGAAGACGATATCAGTAAAAAATAAATATAATAAACACCAATTGTTAGTAACGGAGTGAACATCTAAGATTATGTTTTCGCAACGACGATTACAAGCCTGCATCGCATTGTTAAAAAATAGTGCAACTGAATTAAAAGATATGCAAGATAACAATATAATGGCTGCAAGATTTATGATCGAAATTCCGGAGTCTGGTTTGGATCCACAAAGACATGACTTAGAGGAGGTTAAATCTTTCTGAACTTTATCATGATCAAGGTTAGAATGTCGCAGATATTGATTAGAGGTGTTATGTCAGCTTTACTATCTAATAATCTGATAGTACAGATACTCTTGGTAAAGAGAAAAGCGAGGAGGAATGTACAAGAAATTAAAAGGGAGGAGATTAGAATTACGGTAAGAAAGAAGTTTAACCGTACGCCTCCGCTAGCAGACACCAATGTGCTTTTGGATGTTCTAGGCAATGAAACGAGAAGAAGAATTTTGAACCTGATTTCACATGAACCTATGTATTTTAACCAACTAACTAAAGAGATACGAACAGGTCAACAGGCAATCCTGCGCCATGTGAAGATTTTGGAAGACACCGGACTGATTAAATCTTACGCTGAGAGAAGCGATTAGGTGCTCCAGACAGAAAATATTATAGAGTCAATTCCTCCTTCAACCTAAGTATTTCAGTTTCAAATGATAATTTTACTGTAAGAAATGAAGACATTGAGGAATTAAGATATAAAGAGGCAGACGCTCTTTACAAGAAATTTGATGAACTTGATTCTATCATTCTTAGTCATGATAACAATACTCTAGACGAATCCATGGGTAAGAATACAACAAGCAATCAACGAAAATCGGTTATGTCACTAGATCAGATACTGTTAAAGTTGCAACAAAATCTAGAAGATACAGAAGGACAAATACTACATCTAGAGTCTCGTCTTAATGACCTGCGAGCATTAAAACAAGCGATAATTAAAAAAATACATGATACAGAGAAAGAAAATTTTGATGATATAGAACGTAGACTTATATGCTCTGTAATGGAGGGGCCGATGTGTCGAAATGAAGAGCAATTAACCATTTCAGAGCTTGCTGAAATATTGGATAAGAATGAAAAAACAATAAGAAATGCACTATCTAGAATTACTGATAAACTAGAAATTGGGAGTAATATTTATGAAGTGTTTAAGAACTTGGCCTAAGACATACGTTAAGCGTAATTATGGATCTACTGATGGCTAAAATCCATGTAATCTGGCCTCATGCCTTATCAAGGTAAATTAACTATCCCTATCCCTATCCAACTCACTAATAATACTCTAATCCATTCATGATCTAACCCCAATTCAAGTCTAAAAAATTGACTTAGCAAAGTCTTGTTGTTTGATAATCATCGAAGTCAAAAAATACTATGCGCATCATTACTATTTATGGGATCATACAAATGGAAATTATAAGTTATCAATTTAGTACCTGATTTCATAAATCGCTTACTGACAATCTATTCTGTCTTATGGAGTTGGTCTTTATCAAAGAAACCAACTAGTGACTATGTAAATATCATACGAAAACTAAAGTTAGGAAGATTTATTCCACCTTTTTTGTCTTATACTAATACTATGTCTGTGAGAATTTAGAAATAATTGTTACTCCTTCCTATCGTTGCATAGCTATCTATATGAATAAAATCTGACTGTGACTATAATGAGCATAAAACAAAAACAGGCTAACTCAGTTGCATGTCATATTGAATTTGTGATCACATGTCCTAGGATTGCATCTTACTTTCAATATGGGACTAAAACTATCGATATTGAAGGAGTGTGTTTTAGGAAGAGACAGGTGTGGCAAATGCTAGACATAGATAACAAACAACGATACAAAAAGGAAACAAGTGGGTGGAATATTACCGATGTATGACATAGTATCCTGGCCTTTATTTTTTGCTTACTATCACGATGCGACGGGGCTAACGGAAGTAATACTGCAGATAAAAAATTCTCATCTATCAATTGGTCTAATTGTCCAGTCACATCATGTCAACACTTCAAGATATCTCTAGTTTATGTAGATCATATCTGCTGTCGCCCTATGATAAACTATTGTCAGCGGATCCTTTCGATTAGCAAATGTTTCATCAAGCAGCTTTTCTAACTAAAAGTCACAAACTATTTGTTCTTTAATTAAACCCTCATCCCTACATATAGGAAATCTTCTAGTTAGTTTGTGATTGACCCTCTAAATCTATTACTTAGACACCACATATAAGAACTACTAGAAGGATTTGGTTACAGATTTTGAAAAAATGCTATGAAAAGCCACTATTGGCGCACAGGACTTGACTGTTGACCATTTACCGTTGGCGCTAGCACGTATCTACCGGGGAGCATGAAATTTTCATATCGCTTGTATTCTCGGATGTGAGAATGAGCATGTCAGATAAATATTCTCCATAAATCCCACCAACAACGAATGGTTAAACACAACGATGAAATAGAATCGCTAGCTCAGTTGGTCGCTAGTTTAACTACGGGATTGGTACAGACAAACCGTCAGGTCATGGAGCTGGAGAGACGGGGTCGCGGAACTGGAGAAAAAATAAAATCAATCGGCAAACACCCAAAGACTAAGAACGCCAGCTGTTAAAAAGCCTTGATATACAATATAATGTTATAGTGGAGGTTCCAAAGGCTTTCAGTGAGCTTTATTGAATAAAATCTTCTCACTTTCCTTCTTAGTGACTCGATCCAATAACATTCGATACTGAAATGCCAGTCGTGCATCGGTTAACCTTCCGATATCCCTAATTATGGAGGTTAGGTTAGGGTTAGAACTAAACATTCCACTGAATCTTGATTCTTTACGATGTATTAATTTTTACTTTAAAAGAAAAAAAGAGTGTATGTATAATATTTGTTTTGTTTTGTTGTTATTATGGGATTGATCTGCTGTACAGCTTTCCTTCTAATGCTAGTTTGTACATCTCTGCTACGTACGGGTTCTTGGCTGGTGTTTCAGCTCCAAGTTCGACCAATCGTGCATATACCCTTACGACATATGCTAGAGCGCCCATGAAAGCTACAACAACTCCCATGTTAAACATCCAGTGGTTTGGAACTGAAAATATTTCTTCTACAAACCAAAAGTGCCACATCTCATTGATACCTATGGTAAACATGGTTGCCAAATATCCAAGAATGGTCATCTTTAGACCAGTATTCATGGAGTTATTTGGTCCTCTTAGAATAGGTACTTTTCTGTCATACATTGCTACAAATCCCCAACCTAGAGGAAGTGCAATGAAGTGACTGTATAGCCACCAATGAGCTGGTGTGAATGCACTATCTCTGATAGCAGTCTGATGCAATGATCCATCTACAAAGTTATCTACTTCTACTGATGCTGCAATTGATCCTAGCATTATAACCATTATGTATATTTTCTTTAGTCTCTGTATCTCTACTTCTTTTGGTATCAGCGCGGGCATCTGTGCCATTATGTTCTTCACTAATGAAGATGCATCAGATCTATATTAAGTTGTGAGTATCAAAATCACATTCTTTTATGAGTGTTTAATAGCAATATAGCTAATATTTTATACGATATACATGTAATTATACTATTTGCATGATTTATTATATCTATATGTAGATGAGCAGTAATGATTAGCGTAAGTGATTAGCGTATAACAAATTAATGTCATCATAAATGATGGAATAAAAAGATTGTTAGAAATATTCAAAAATAGAGGCTTTTTTGTACAAGATTCCTTCTTAAAATGGATCTAAAGAGGATTTTAATTGGGATACGAGGGGGATCAGAAATGATTTATCCGATGTATATGCCAAATACAATTTCTAATTAATTGTATGTTTCATTCGGTTGACTTTTTTGATAAGTCTATCTGCACGATTCATACTAAATGACATCCCAGGGATTTTGCTGACCTCTTTTAACCTAAGCTTTCTTTTGAGCCTTGTCGCATTTCCATCATTCCCTAGATAAGCTATATGGCTTACTCTATCACTTATAAACAAATTCGAAGCTAGGTTACTTAGATCGCCCTTCGTCCACTTTGAACGATGGGTTTCATAGACATTTCCAAACGCATCTTTCTGGCTGCTTGGTTTTTTGGGTGTTGATATCAAAACCCCATCATTTTTGCGCAATATCTTATGCAATAGAGTCTCTCCCTGATGTTTTTCAAAATGCTCCAAAACATCAATCAATAGAACCAAGTCATATCTAGATTCAATTTTATCCAAAACTTCCATTATATCACTAATGTATATGTTATTGTACACAAACTTATGTAGAGGAGTAATATAATCTCCAAAAACTTCCACTCCATCAATGCGGCGTAAAAACTGCGAATAGTTATGCCTTCCATCCCATAACTCTAGATATTCTCTACACAGTACACCATATTTCCCGAAACCTGTTCCAATATCTAAAACGGACATTGGATTTACGTGAATAATTATATCCATTATCTTTGAAATATGATAATGTTGACTTGAAGGCATTTATTAATAATAAATAATCAAATCGTTACGTTATAAAGATTCATCTTTCATGTACTTATCGTTCCTAAATATTATGTTGAAAGGATCGTTTATTTGGATTATAGATTGGTTATAGATTGATCAATTTACCATGAAGTTTTGTTATTACAGAGTCCTACTCTGAGATACTCAGCAACACTTAACCTTAAGTGTGGATTACGTCAATAATAAGCTATGAAAGTTTATCTAGCTCTGCTCTCGAACATAACAAATTTCTCTATAGCTGGCATATTGCTCTTGTTTCATCTAGGAAATTTTAGCCAATGACAAGCAAAATTTATCGGTACTTGATTGATATTGGATACTAATAGGAGAAGAAAGTTAAAGTAATGCATATATGTTACATCTGTGGTCAAGCAGAGGCTATTCCGTTCAAATGTAATTACTGCCAAGAATCATTTTGCAATGTTCATAGAAATCCGATTAACCATTTTTGTCCGTTCTTAGATACTTATGATAAGAAAAGGAAGAACATGCTAATTGATAATGATTCCCCAAAATATGGCCTTCGATCATCCTCCTCTTTTTTCAAAACTTTATCAAGAGTTTTAACTATAAAAACTTCTAGAACTGAATTATTTCATCTTTCGTTAGCAACAATTTTAGTTACTGCAGTAGGCCTTTCTTTGAGCGGTTATCGATATATCTCTTGGCAGTTTCTGGCTATATTCGTCTGTGCTTTTCTAGTGCATGAACTTGCTCACAAGTTTCTAGCCCAGTACTATGGTAGTTGGGCAGAATTTAGAGCTCAAACTTGGGGATTAATCATAACAGCAATATCCGCGCTTCCATTTATGCCATTCAAATTCATTGCTCCCGGCGCTGTCATGGTTGGATTATCGGACAGAAAAAAATTTGGCAGAGTAGCCTTAATTGGTCCTGTGACTAATTTGGTGATGGGTTTTTCGTTTCTACTATTCTCCATGTTTTACGACCCATTCAATCCACTTTTTGCTATTGGAGCATCATTTAATGGCTGGATCGCAATGTTTAATCTGATGCCGTTTGGTGTATTGGATGGACAAAAAATCTTTGATTGGAACAAATTAGTATGGATAATTGCAATGGCAGCTGCTATGGGATTATTCATAATTGCGTATATTTGATACTTTTTAATCATAATCTTGTGTTTCAAAAGAATCTTTATTCGTTCCTGTAATAGCAATTACATATCTTAATATATCTATTCAATTGTTTTGGTACAGAGAACTATCTAATCTGAGGTAGTTTGTATATACCAACCCAAAAGTAAGAATGGGTTAACTAATAATCATATAAAACAGGATAGGGTTAATAATGATGGTCTGAACATATCTGAAATATCTGAATGTATATTGCTATTAGTTTTTGCATTCATATCGATATTTGCATTCTGGTCTCCAAGTATACTAAATTATGATTCCAATTCCACTTCCACTCCCATTGACGATTTTATGATCTTTGGGAAATCCTTGGACAACATACCACTTAATCTTCCGGAGGTCGAAATTACATCTCCTAAAAATGGGGATTCTGTGTATCTTTCTTCAGAATTAACAATAAAAGGTACGTCATCTGATACGGATAACACTAATTGCACAATTCTTACATCTATAAATAATATTCAACCATTCCAAAATGCTTCTGGAATTGGTCCACAAGGAGAACAAGACTTTTCTAATTGGAATTCTACTTTATTTAATGCGACTAATTTGCTAAGGCTCGGAAAAAATACGATTATTTCATTTATTGTTTGTTTGGATACTAATAGTAATACACCTGCATCATCCTCTCACTTAATAAATCTTACAGGACTGCCTAGTGACGATAATCAATCTATTATGTCATCAGTTTCTAGTGTGATACATGATGGCTTAGAGAACAAAATAGTCGAACAACATAAAAGTTCTAATCAATTAACAACAAACCTCCAAAATAATCTACACACAAGACCGATACATCATAACAATGATCAAAGCCAAAGTCAGAGCCAGAGCACACTGTCTCCTAATAGCGGCCAGAGCACAATTGGAAATCCTTGATCATATTGCATAGCTTATAAAGAATAAACACAAGTACTAATTTAGTGAATGAGATTAGGGATAAATATCTTTGAATATTATAATAATATCCTTATTATTTTAAATGGATCTCAATTTATCATAATGCATCTCATAGTATTCAATTTAATCAATGCATTTCGATTTCAAATAACTGCACGTGATACAAACAAACAATCTTTTTTTATAATTTCAGTCAATCAGTGTCATTCTTTTCATGAAACTCGCAGCAGGTTTTGTGGAGGTTATACTGTTATCTGAAATAACATTGGCGCCTATCTGCTTCATTGTATATGCTGTAGATTAAATAGGACCATCTATTACAGCATTAGCTGCATTTCTAGTTGTAACTGTAACCTTGTAGTTAGCACTGGGATTCAGTGGATTATTGATGTTCACAAATTCTAATCTTATCTTTGTACCTGCAGGAACATTTACAACACTGGTTACTGTGTAGGTTATTGTCTGTCCAGATTTACTTGCAGTACCCTGGGGGAAAAATCAGATAGAGAAGGACAGCCTACGTACAAGAATTTAGGAAGGGTGTAGGCGCCCTTCTCCCTTGCTAACTGACTGCTTGGATATAATAATTCTTGATTAACTTCGTTAAGTGACATAGGTAATCAAATTTGATATTCCTTTGAAATAGAAGAAAGCGTAGATAAAGACACCTATAGGTTGTTAAACAAGGTATAGGTCCCTTCTCCTTGGCTTATTATGTTCATGATATATTTAACGTGAAGATAGGGGAGGGACAACCTATGCTGAGTTATTACATGACCGTTCACATGCTCTCTTTTTTCTTAGCGGTATCTTGTTTACCGTAGTGATAGTAGTAATACCATATAAAAGTATCATAATATTCACATACGCTCCTATTCCCTATTACTTTGAAATACTAGTCGCTGGTTAGCAGGTACCGGGTTGTTCCTCATTTTTTCAGGTGCATTATATACGATTGCTGCGACGACTCCTTTTGGTTATGGACTAAAATATATAAAGACTGCAGTCGATTTTACATGGGCTGGTTTTGTAGGACTTGTTATGGTTCTACCATTGTTGTTAATTCCTTTTTCTTACTTAGGAGCAATAATCATTTTTTGATTGTAGACGAATCGTAACTTTGCATCAAATAGTGTAGATACTGATAATTCAGTCCATGTTGATAATGCCTTAGATCAGAGCAATACTCAAGGTAACAACCATACAATAGACGACTCCAGAGTAGCTAACGAAGCTCGCAATGACATTAGTCTCGAGTAATTGCAGTCGGCGACGAAGTACATCAGAACAATGGCCAGAGCGATGACAAAACGGAGGAGGTCTATCTATAAAAGCATTAAAGTTGACACGTCCAGAGTATGCCGATCTGGCTAGCTTTATCAAAGAAGCGGTCATCTGCCAAATATGATGTCATTATAAAAGCCAAAGTAACAACAACTGGAACTCTTGTGCTTAATGTTTTAGCAAGGTGACAGATCGGATATCCCATGAAGTATTAATATTCCGCAAATTGATGAATATTTTTCACGGGTAGAGCTAGCTACTGATCTATATCGTATATATATCTGATATTACACGAAGACATGATGAAAAACCATTATTCTGCAGGAATTGTTGCCATATTAATTTTGGCAGCAATCAGTATAGCAATTATAACTACTTTGATAGAACAAGAAGTAAAAGCTCCAACCGGTCCTAGGCGAGCGCCCCCTCTTGTCATAGACGATAATGTCTATGTAGCATGGTGGAGTAATAATACATCGAATCACAATAATGAGGTTTTGTTTAGGGTGTCTACCGATGGCGGTGCAAGTTTCTCAGATAAGATTAATCTCAGTAACACAAATGCTTCAGAATCAGAGAGGGTAGAATTAGACTCGAATGGAGAAAGCATAGTAGTGACGTGGTGGGAAACAAATCAGACGGATGAAATACCAGTCATGAGAATTAGTAATGACAATGGAGAAACATTTGGACCTATATTGAGATTAGCAACTAATGGAACTATTGGAGAAGCAACAGAGGAGGAGGAATAGGATGGATGTCATGATTGTTTGATACTTTCAGGCTATCCTTACGGTTTTGGCATTGACATAAAGAAATCAATCATAGACTAAAGTTCCCTATAAGCTTGAAATAGCTTGTCATATGGTTGAGGCTAGTAATGAATGTCTCCTTCTTCTTCTCTTGACTTTGGTGGTCGTTAATCGATCCTATTTGCGATGCGATTGGCTGTGAGGAAGAAGGGATATTCGAGAAGGAGATCACAGTCAGAGATATGTTAAATCAACCGTTTACATTCACCGCTTTTTTTTGTGAAAAACACAGTAATGACGATGCTCGTACCATCTGGCATGATAAAGGACTGGTTATGGACAAATAATCGAGCTGTGCTGAATTATTGGGGGCTCAACTTACAACCGCATTCGAAGGGCTCAACGGATTTCACCCACCTAGTAAGTCACAGTATGTCTACTACTACTGTCCGTTTTCTTCCATAACCAGTGTGTTAGTGAATATGACCCGAAGTAGTGTAGATGCATGGAACAGATAGACAACTTTATGTCCTATTGTCTCTATATATACAGGTATATGGAGAATGTCTGGTACAATTCTTTCTCAGAATGAAATAGAGTATATCAAGTCTCAGCGTATTGCAAGAATTGCTACAGTCTCAATGTCGTTAGAAAACAAGTCTATGCAACCAGATGTCGTGCCAGTTGGCTTTGATTATGATGGTAAGTATTTTTATGTCAGTGGAATAAATATTCTCAAATCTACAAAATACAAGAATATTCTGAAAAATAAAAAGGTCGCAGTTGTGATTGATGATTTGAAAACTGTTGATCCATGGGATCCACGGGGGATAAGGATCTATGGTGAAGCTGATGTTGTTACTCGACAAGGTGGGTATATGGACCAAACCGGTCATTCAGAACATCAGGTACATTAGAATTCGTCCTAACAAGAAATGGAGTTGGGGAATTGATGAACCAGTCTTTGCAGGAGGAAAATTTAATGTTAAAAAAGTATAAGCTGGAATAGAGTGACAACGAATCGACTCTAAATATAGCAATAAGTCCAGAATTAGTAACCATACAATCCTTTTGAGTGCACTATGATTTTCAACGTTGGGGGCTTTTGAAGCTCACGCGATTACTGAAATATTTGATGAATACGGAGCAGATTTGCCATACTCTTTGCGTAGCTGCGCATACCTTCTTTAGCAAGTAGTAGTAGTATCAACAATGATAATAACATCAATAATACCAAGAGTAAAATTGAGCATACTACCGAAAGAATGCCTAGTAATAACATTTCAAATATATTCATCTCAGGTTAGCTTTTTGATAAAGATCGTTTCAAATGTTGAAATTGACTTCATGTCCTATTATAAGAGGTGTTACCTTATTAGACGAGTAACTATTCTGATTTGACAACAACCGGTATATCATCTCGATCGAAAATCATGAATTGTTTCTTGAGATCCCAGTATAGAACAAGTAAGCAAGGACCTTACTTTATGCTAGCGTATTCCTTGCATACCACAAATTGCTTTTGGTTTGCTCCATCAGGACTTTCCAATCTTGCACCACAGCGAGGACATTGCATCATAATCAAGCTGTACTAATTATAGCTTATTAATGTCTTTAGCTAACTCTAACTATGTAAACGGAGATGCTAGTGGTTGCGGTTATCTAATTTTAAAGAAAAGATTAGGATAAGTAACTTAACCACTAAACAAACACCAGAGTTCTACTTTTTTTGACTTTATTACTCTTAAATAACTTACTTTTTTTAGACCTAGATTTAGCAGGAGAAGCAGCTATGCAGATAGTTTTTTAGATTTTGACTTTGAGTTTGACTTTATTTTTGTCCTTACTACAGAAGCTGTCCTTATCCTTTAAATGTCATTTTGAATTCGTACCATTTGTTTTGCAGCTGACTGACTTGAGATTTAATCTGTTTTATAGATTGGAATTGTGACTGGTCGATCCCTGCGCCTATTGGCTTGGTCTGTTTCTGTAAAGATTGAGTCAACGTTGTCAATTTATTGATCTGATTTCCATTCTTTTCTACCAGCTTTGATATGTTTGACAGATATGAAGTTATTCGCCTCTTCTGTTTCCTTTTGCTTATACTAGATTCCTCTTGAACCCCTACTATTTCTCTATTCTGTTCTTGCATTTTTTCTTCTTGTGATTCTGAGACTGATATTTCTCCTATCGAATCCTGATAATCTGTTACATCAATTGAAGTAGGTCCTACTTCACTTTCCTCTAACGGTTTACCCATCTCTTCAGTGGCTATAGGTCCTACTTCTTTCTCCTCAGACATACTCTGTCCATTATCATTATCATATTTATCCTAGATATAAAATAGAGTGGGGATTTAGATAGTATCCAAATGGTATACACAATAATTGATGTTGAACTTCTGAGATTATAGTATTCAAAATCCAATAGAACGTTCACTACTTGTAAAATCTTAAGTAACACAGATACTATCTATTCTACGGTCGAATTAGAAAATATGAGTTCAGATGATATTGACCATATGACTGGTATAAGAGATTCTTTGGACGAGGCAGAGGGGGATTCTCTGAGGATATGTTTAGAGGATTTGATCAAATGAGGAGAGATATGGAACGGGAATTCGAAGATATTGAGAAAACAGTACCAAAAGATTTGGTGAAAGAATATGATACACCTCAAGGAGGTAAAGTAAGAGAAGTTGGACCATTAGTATATGGATATTCAATGACCGTTGGACCTGACGGCAAACCAAGGGTACAAGAATTTGGTAACGTAAAACCATCAAGAAGATTTGGATTTGAAGCTGGTACAAGCAGACCTGAAATTAGTGGTGAAATGGAACCATTAGCAGATGTATCTACAACTGATAAGGAAGTTAAGGTTGTGATAGAGATGCCAGGATTAAGTAAAGACAAAATTAAGGTAGACGCATATGAGGACAAAGTCGAAGTCAAGAGTGATGATTCACAACGGAAATATCATAAAATTGTAGAAATACCACCAGAAACAAATATCGAAACAGCCAGATGTTCTTACAATAATGGCATACTAGAAATAACATTTAACAAGAAAGAGCAGTCGAAAACTAAAGGAAAGACAATAAACATAGAATAACTGACCGTAGACGATTTGACATAGAATGCTAGTAAAAAACAAGATACTTTAGATAGACGGTAGAAGGAAGTTAGATATTAATGACTATAGACTCATGGCCCGAACTGCCGTTATCAGAGTGGAAAGACACCCTTGCTACTCTGCACATGTGGACCCAAATAATCGGCAAGATCCGGCTCAAACTCAGTCCGCTTGAGAATCATTGGTGGAATGTGCCTCTGTACGTTACATCTCGTGGCCTTACGACCTCAGCCATTCCCTACAATGATCGACTCTTTCAAATTAGCTTTGATTTCATCGATCACCTACTCGTTATAGAGACGACAGACGGTTCCATCAAGACAATCGCTTTGCAACCGCGCTCAGTCGCTGAATTTTATCGAGAGACGATGGCCGCCCTAGAATCCCTTAAGGTGCCTGTAACCATCTGGACTACACCAGTTGAGGTGCCAGATCGAACCCCATTCGAAGAAGATCAAAAACATGTGACCTATGATCCAGAATATGCACAGAGGTGCTGGCGGATTCTGGTCCAGGCTAGCCGCGTTCTGACAAAGTTTCGTTCTCGGTTTATTGGGAAGGTGAGCCCAGTACATTTTTTCTGGGGAGCCTTCGATATGGCCGTCACCCGCTTTTCAGGACGTCCTGCACCTCTGCATCCAGGCGTACCAAACTGTGGCGTTTTTGTTATGCAGGAAGCCTATTCACATGAAGTGAGTAGTTGCGGATTCTGGCCTGGTGGTGGTCTGGTCGATGAACCATCATTCTACGCCTATGCCTATCCCGAGCCTCAGGGCTTCAAAGACTATCCCATCCAACCATCTGAGGCATTCTATCATACTGGGATAAGTGAGTTCTTGCTGCCCTATGATGTGGTTCGTTCCTCGAAATCGCATGATGAAGTCTTGCTGAATTTTCTGCAAGGCACGTATGAGGCAGCCGCGACGTGTGCCAACTGGGATCGACGAGCATTAGAGCGTCAATAAGTATTATATATCCAATGTATCACAGATTTAGAAGTGTTCCAGAACCTTCAAAATGTTAAATAGATGTTACCAAAATAAGGTATTTGATATACCATATATGAGGTAAATTTCTTGATGTAATGGAGGGCAAGAAGAGAATAAAAGAAATAATTGGGATATGAGTACAGAAAAAGGATTAACTCTAGAATTGTTAAGCATTAAGATAACTCTTGAAACAAGATATCAAGAAGATAAGAAACATTATTACTTTTACCAATTCATGGTATATGCATGGTTTAGATAAGAGATAACGGCTATGGATGTAGATAGTGTGTTAATAATGACGAGTGCTTACCAGAGTATTGTTTTTATGAGATCTGCTACATTAAGGATTCGAAAATTATAGAATATTACAACGACGGTTCAGTTCACACTGCTAGATTAGGTCTAATGGAACTTCGCTCGAATATTGTTAGGATGTTTTTTAAGATGAATAGATCATATTGATTCCTACTAAATGAACGCCTGAAGTATACCTGAATGAAAGCTTGAAGTCGATTTCGGACTAGACTATCAAAATGCAGTACTATGATAAAATAAATCCTCCTGATAATATCATCATACTTCACGAATAATCTGTGGTGAAGATGCCTTGAATATAGCAAAGATACTATCATGTATCTGCAGCCCAAGCTCTGCTCTGGCTAATTCTGTGATCTTAGAGATAAGATGAAACCTGTCAGCTTCTAGATGTACGTCTACTCCGCCACCGACTTCATCGTGATTGATAATATTTGTTACCTCAGCTTTAATCATGTTACGAGCACTTGTCCTTATCATTTCTCTTGAAAGAATTATGTCTTCAGGTTTTACAAGTATTCCTACTCTGCTTCCAATACCATATTGTCCAAGAATTTCAATCATATTTGACCCGGTACTGAAAGTAGTAATTCCAGGCTCTGATTTTACAACTTTTCCTTCTAAGTAATTAGCCTCATCAAACATGTCAGGAATAAATGGACATCTATTCTCATTTTGATCTAATAAAATGGATTCAATTCTATTGGTGCACTCAACTTTGCCGTCTTGCAATATTGCGACATAGTCTGCTAGTGCATAAACATCATCTTCAAAGTGAGTTACATAGATAGATGGGACACCTCTTCCTATGAGAATCTGTCTAAGCTCTAATCTCAGGATTCGCTTTGTAGGCACGTCTAGGTGTGTAAGAGGTTCGTCCATAAGCATGATCTTTGGGTTTGTAACAAGCATTCTTGCCAGTGAAACTTTTTGCATCTCACCTCCGCTCAAACCCTGTGTATTTCTATCTATAATATGTAATATGTTGAGATCCTTGAGAAGCTTTCTAATCTCCAGATCATTTTCCTTCCTGGCTTTCTTTGAAAGTCCAAAGACAACATTTTCATATGAATTCACATTGGGAAATAGACTTGGGTTTTGAAATGTAATGCCTATCCTTCGAAGATGTATAGGTAGGTTGGTTATATCCAAACCGTCCAACAATATCGAACCAGAATCAGGTTTTAGCAATCCCGTAATGAGATTTAGGATAGTTGACTTACCGCTACCTGTGGGTCCAATTATTACTAAAATTTTCGCGTTCTCTATCCTTAGATCTAATGGACCAAGTGTGAATCCAGGAAATTTCTTTACAATCCCAATAAGCTCAAGTGTCAACGTGTGATAGTGTTAGAAATATTATTACCGGTCAAGCTTTATTATTTCATATCCTTTATTCTTCCGGGTAACATAGAAGACAACCATAACCAATATTGGTAAAGTTATAACCAGAAGGATGCCAGGAACAGCCTGAGTTAAGCCTCCAATTGCATTATCTTCAAAGATTTGGATAGAGATGGTATGTGGGTTATATGTCATCATTATAGTTGCCCCGAGCTCTCCAACTGCTCTGACCCATGACATCATTACACCTACTATTATTCCAGTCTTTGCTAATGGAAGTGACACTCTAAAGAAGGTCTGCAGATTATTCTTTCCAAGTACTCTTGCAATATTCTCATAAGTTTTATCAATTGATTCAAATGCTGCTTGGCTTACAAGAATCATAAATGGGGATGCAACATATGTTTGAGCTATTATAACTCCAAGTATAGATTGTGTAAATTCAACTTGTGGGAAGGCTTGTATAATAGGAGAAGTCGGACCGAACATTCCTAGAAGAAGGGCTCCGCTTGCAAGTGGAGGCAGAACCAATGGAATAATAATAATAACTCTAAGTATGAACTTACCCCGAAAATTAGAATATCTTGCCAAGAGATAAGCGAGTGGAATTCCAAAGAAAGACAGAATGGCTGTGGAAATAGTTGCTGTAATTAAGCTTAGTATGAAAGCATCCCAAACCCGTGGACGTGTCAGCGATTCCATAATACTCAACGGATCTAGAAAGGTTAGGATTGTAGTAAGGGGAAATAGAATGTAGGCTAGCGTTATTACGGATAAAACCAGTATTATGACGTTAAAACCTTGGTGTTTTATTTCCATTGTAGCATCTCATCTCACTCCTGACCACACACTTTTGACGTTATGTAGCCTATTCCTTTCAGTTGTGATCTTGTGTTATTTTCTGCGACTGAGTGCTCCTGCTGCTGCCATCCATTCCTTTTCTTTTTGTTCTAGTACATCCCTTATAACTGAAGGAACCTTTTCCATGTTACCTTCGGTAACAGGGTTAATAAAGTTCAACCCTTGTTCTTCTAGAATACTTTCTCCATTAGGTGACAAGATAAATGTGCCAAAAGATATAGCACCATCTAAATTTTTGACCGTATTGGGTATTGTAAATGAGAAGTATATTGGTTCTCCAAAGACTGTTTAACCCTCACCATTTTGTAAAGTGTATGAGGCTGTCTTGTAGAGATTAGAAAATGTAGGATCAGCTAGATTGATCTCTGGCGGTGGTGTAATATATGGAAGCCCTCTAGCCACCGTCTCGTGTTTATACGCTGCCACTGCGTCCAGTTGACCTTGTTCCAGAATTGTTTTGAGTGTTTCTTCTGGGAAGATCTGTGTTGGATTTCGATCATCTCCTAATGTTATTTGTGTTATTCCTGTGTCGTTATAATATGAGTTGGAAAGCTCTGCAGTTATGATCATATAATATCCCTTTGGATCAAGCTCAGGATCCGTTCTTCCAAACTTGAGATCTGGATTAGATAGAACCTCATACCACGGAATTTCTCCTGTACGAGCTTTCTCTAGGTCATTAAAGAAACGGCTGTGGGGTGAGTAAGCTATTACCATCTCTGCAGAGCCGAACTTCACTAGCCAATTAACAAGAGGATTAGTAGCATTCATTAGCTTTACTACTGGAATAGTACCTGCACTCACAAAAATATCAGGTCTGCTTAATCCATCAAGTATCATATTTGTTATTTGTACCAATCCACGAGCTTCTCCTTGATATGGGTATCCACTGTCGGCTTGAAATGCTGCCCTATACTTTCTTCAAAAGTCTTCAGGAGAGAAGCTGCGTACATGACGGAGACCGGATCTCCTTGTTGAATAGGAGAGGTCTGACTGTTATTCGATGTCGTTGCGTTGACAATCCAGCCATTCGATGAAGTGTAAAATACTGCAAGAGTAATAAATGTCAGTATAAGGATAACAGATACTAGTCTAGTAGTATTAGCAGTTCCACCGCTTTTAATATTTTTCAACTAGGAATGTAGTTATTAGTCTTCCTAACAAAAAGTGAAAGCTAGCCAACGGTTATCTTCAAGGAATTGTTTCTTATTAAACCTGTATACTAGAAGGCTAGATTTAAGAATCGGCTCTGATGCTTCCAAAATCTTATTGTGCAAGGTGGTCCATCACGATTTGTTTCAATGGTTGTGCTTTGCCACATAGTATGTCCAACTACAAGGATCATGATAATTGCAATCAGGATTGCCGTTATTATTGGTACTATGTTAGGTGCCATATATTCATAGAACAAATTGAGAAAGCTCAACACGCGAAGTAATCTAATGATCTCTAAGCTATTCTATTGTAAAATAACAAATAGAGAATGAATTGATACCCTATAAAGGTTATATAGTTAATCAGTCACCTTTTATCTCGCATGTATTTTATTCCTCTCAAGAGATCTCTTGCTTTTATGATTCTGAGTATCACTTTGAGTATTACTTTATCTGCACATACGCCGTTTGTAGGTGGGAACCATGCGATTCATGCAACTGTCGTCACGGCTACAACGAATAATCAAGCAATTTCTAATGCGAATGCTAATGTAACTGCCACAAGCGCCATTATCTCTGATTTATTTTAACAAGGTTAAAGATTCAGTTGTTGAGATAGTCACTGTAGGTAATGTAATTAATCCAAAAATTACTATCGATGGGGCTCCTCTGGTATACGGTGGTGGTGGTTCTGGCTCTGGCTTTGTCTATGACATAAATGGGAATATAGCTACAAACTATCACGTGACGCAGGGAGCAGATGTTATTTATGTCAGGTTCTCTAGCGGTAATAGCTACTCAGCAACAATAATTGGTGAAGATCCATATTCTGATCTAGCCGTAATACAGGTTGACTCATCTGCATTATTCAGAGAAAATCTAAAACCATTGCGTATTGAAAATTCATCAGACGTACATGTTGGACAACAAGTGTTTGCAATTGGTAGCCCACGAGGCCTCACCCTTTCCGTAAGCGAAGGCATAATTAGCCAGATCAATAGAATAGACCTAAATATAATAACTGGTAGGTTTTGGACAGGGGGGCTCATTCAGACAGATGCAGCCATAAATCCTGGTAATTCAGGTGGGCCTCTCTTAAATCTAGAGGGTGATGTTATTGGAGTGAACGAATACGGTTTAGTCGACATAGCAACTGGAGCATCCGAACAAGGATTAAACTTTGCCATAGGGCCTACCACAATTCAAAGAGTAGGACCCTAAACTGATTTCACAGGGTACATATGAGCATCCATGGCTTGGCATAGAAGTTGCAGATGTTACTCCACTGTTTGCAGACTCACTTGGTTTATCGGAAGCTGAGAGGAATATTTATAAAAAGTGTAACTCCAGAAGGTCATGCAGTGAAAGCTGGTATAACTCCATTTAATATTATCTTTTCAGTTGACGGTAACGTTGTGAAAGACGAATCAGAGCTTATTGATTATATAGAAAACAGTAAACTACCTGGTGATGAAATATCTTTGAATATAATTACATAGAAGTGATATTACTTCAGTTCTAGAACAGAGGGAGGAGCCTTTCTAATATTCGTTTGACTCAGTTGTTGGTAACAACATGATACACGAATACTTATATCATAATATCATAAGCACATAAATAATATGTGCTTATATGTAACTGGCTATCGTAAATCGTATGGATATTGCTTATGCTTATGAAAATAGTTCTCTTTGATAGAAAAATCGAAAATGCCACTTCAGGCCTAGAACCAGCGTATAAGAAAATTCTTCAAAGGATATCAAAAAAGAATGCTGCAATCATAGCTGACTATATTACTACGATGGAAACGGAGATCAATCCTTCAAATCATTACAAGAAACATGTAATTATACTTTTGTGCAAATTTTCTTAACATAATAACGATAAGCCATTTGAACAGATAACAAGACAAGATGTGATAGCGTATCTAGACAGTTTTAGAAAACCTGAAACAGTTGATCCCTTACACAAATGGATTGGCACTTACAATTTGTATGGGATCTATTTTCTACGTTTCTTTAAATGGTTGTATTATCCTGACGTTGAACCGAACAAAAGAGTAAGACCATCGGTAGTAGAAAACATCCCGCAGTTAAAAAGAAAAGAACAATCCATATACAAACCATCAGATCTCTGGTCGCAAGAAGATGATCTTCTATTTTTGGGATATTGTCCATCTAAGAGAATAAAATGTTATCATGCTATGTCTAGAGACACTGGCTGTAGACCACACGAATTGTTAAAGTTAAGAATTAAGGACATCGTATTCAAGATCTTAGGAGATAAACAATATGCAGAGGTTCTACTAACAGGCAAGACAGGTTCCAGACATATACCGCTTATAGATTCTCTGCCTTACATTAAGGACTATTTAGACCATGAACACCCGCAACCAACCAATTTTGATGTGCCGCTAATTGCTGGAACAAGAAAGGGTCTGGGAAGACCGATAGGTGTTAGCCATCTTCATAAGATCTATGACAACTATAAGAAAGATCTATTTCCCAAACTGCTTCAGAATCCTGTTAGTGTTCCGACAGCAGATAAGCTAAGAATTAGAGATTTATTAAGAAAGCCGTGGAATCCCTACATCCAAAGCGCATTAAGCGCGTGGAATACACTACGTATGGTAAACCTCGTAAGAGTTGCCGCCATTTACCATTAGTTCTGAGAGCACGCCTTATTTAACTTGATACGCGGTTATTTTGCAAACTTCTGATAAACTGTCTTAGTGCATATGCTGCTTTCTCCTACCCCTTTGATAGATTTCTTTTCTCCTTGATATGAGATGAGGATCACTTCTAAACTGTTTATTTTTGCTGCTGTATCAAATTCTGAGGGTTTGATTTCCTCAATGTTGTATCTGTCATCAAGTAACTTCTCAAATTCAGATAGAATTGTACAGATAGAGTCTTTTACTCTTGTAATATAATAGCATTTATTACATTGCTTACCACAATAACCATGAATAGTCATTGCTGGCACATTATACTCGTGCTTGCATACTTCTTGTTCTTTCCATTTCTTATGCATATATTTCAGATGTTCTTTAAATGATGACAGCTCATTGGATAATCTCTTGTCTATTTTTTCAAGTTCATAGGCCATTAACGGATATATATGAACAAAAGATCGCCTTAATTCATTGATTGTATCTTTTTCGAGAATATAGCGAGGCCTTTTTTCCAAATATTTTATCTTATCTTCATAAGTGAGAGGATAGTCACCAACACTCTTGTAGACCGAGTCTTTAAAAACAGACATTGCATATGGTATTATCGTCAATACAGCTTTACGAACCATTTCCTCAAGTAAGAAATCAGTTGATCTATTTGATGTTAATTTAATTCTATTAACGTCCATAATCTGAATAAGAAAGTATGTTATGAAAGCACCAACCTTATTAGAAAATTCGAACAGGCTACGTTCTAGTTCGCTGCTTTCATCAAATTTAGGCTCGAAATAGCGTCTATAAATGGTAAAGTCTTTGCAATGAGATGGAAAAGGAATTATATATTCGACTTTTCTGTCAGTTGTAACTATAAGATCTTTTGTTAAAATATTTTTTCTAAAGTTATTTCCAAAAAGATAGGCATTTAATAATTGATCTTTGTATGCTTCTTCTGTAGGAAAATACTTATCTTGTAGGCCTTTGCCTTTTTTAACCAACCCTTCCTTTATTAACTCTTTTATATATGGCCTTAAATTCTTTGGATCAAGATCTATCTCATTAGATAGTTGATCATGTGATATGCCACCTCTCATGCCGTAGATTCTTATGATTTCTAGAATTGTATTCTTCTTTTCATGTCTGTACTCGTCAAGATAATTTTTCTTGTTTCTATATTCAATCCGATTCCAATCTGTATGTCGCATCAGAGTACGCCCGAATGATTCGGGTGGTATCACCCGAATTTATAGTCTACTAATACATGACTTACCATTATGTCACGTGAATATGAGATTAGAACCGTTCAGGCATTAACAGGAGAAAGAAGTCTGACTCTAGTTCTACCAAAACAATATGCAATAGGCTTAGGATTAAAGAAGGGCGATTTCGTGAAGGTTCGTCTACAGAATGACTCTATCGTTATAATGAAGGCAGGATGAATGCACTTGGAAAAAAAGAACTACGATATACAATTCACATTACTTAATCATAATATAGGACAAGCGTATTTCTCGCCAATATTCAATGACACTTCAGTGACAGTGACAGGTTACCCTAGTATCTACGTTAAAAGTGTTAGAAGGCTATGTTAGAGCTTTGAGTGGTCTAAGCGATGTCATGATATTGCACATTCATCATTTAATTCATGAGGAACATAGACCTTTTTCTTATTTAGACTTCATGAAATTTCAGGTGAATGATGAAGAGTATAGAATGGCACACGGTACGTTTCGAAACAATATCTCCCGGCTAAGAAAAGAAGGTTTGATCGAAATTTCATACAAGTCTAGCATTGTTTTCTATACCCTTAGAGGCATAAAATTTGGTAAAGCTAGCAGAATAGCAATGACAGATGACCATACGGTGGTCACACCTCACATAACACAGCATCTGAGCAGTAATCTCGTTTATCGAATTATCAAAGACCTACCACTGGAAAAGAATTCTGTTCACGATATACGATTGAAGTTTAATGTCCCAGAATTATATCGTATCATTGTTTCCCAAACCACTCATTCTTTGAGTCACGACTATACTATTAATCCTGTTAACAAAGACCTCTCTCTGCCGGTATGGCAGATACAGAATCTTGATGTAAGAATCGTAATACATAAGACAAACACGGTCAGCGTTATCATAGGATGCTCTTATAGTCCGATAGCCATCGATATTGCAGGCGTAATACGGCTTACGAATGCTCTCGCAGTTGTTCAAGAAAGACTATCAAGACTAGTATCTCAGGATTATAGCGATCCAGGTGATGTCAATAAGATTCCTGATTATATGGAGTGGGTTGTGACTATGTGGCACTTTGGTGCAGATGCTTCTGTAGAGTATACTGGGGAAAGATTCTCTGTAACTTGGGGAATAGCACAAGATGCAATAATTCGTGTCTACAGCAAAACTATGAGGGATAATAGGACAAGAATAAGGCTGGAAAGGCAAGAATATCCTAGGATTACTTTAGCACTCGCTCTTGAACAGAAGATCAATCACAACCACGATCAATGGTCTGGAGGCGAATAGAAGTCCATGCATAATAGAATTCACGATTCTTTGGAGGAGAACAATACCCCAAGTTATTCAGAACAAGAACAAGGATCAAAACCGGAACAATTCACAAGGGAAAAGAAGCCTCTACCTGAAAATGTAACCGAATACATTCAGAAAGTGAGGGATGAACTCAAGAAATATGAGGAAAACAAGGAGTTCTATGAGACAAGACGTAAAAAAGAGATTATTCTTGATCTAGCGCTCTTCTTGAAGAGCATCGATATCCTAAGGATTTGCTTCGATCTATATTAGCTCGTGAGTTGGGAGATTACATTAGCACAAGATATATTGAAAAGATTCTTGCAGAAAAATATCTAGACAAGAAGGAAGACAAGGAACAATCTACTAGTCAAATCGCGAACAATACGCGAAATGACAATAAGATTCCTATAGAAATATCATCTTCAGGCGAGAGCATAATTGTCAATGGAATAGATGATCAAGGCAACAACAATCCCAATCTGCATGAAGCAAGTGATCTGAGCTTAGATGTACCAACAGAAGTCAAATCAGATATAGTACTACAAGTAGAGCAAGACACAGGGGATATAATTAGAGTCTTACAAACGCAAGTAAGTGATTTACAAATGAAGTGTTCCCAATTTGAAGAGTTAGCTAATAAGGGTTCGATATGGAAAGAGAAGTATATTCGATTACAAAAAGAACTAGAACTATCAAAAACTAACGGAACGAAAATTATAAAGGGAAAGACCGAGATCGAATTCGGTTCTGAATTTCTTCCACTTAGAGTTGAATATGATCCTCAGACGAATCAGTTTTCGGCATGGTTTCCACAGGGAGTAATTGAACGGCTATTAGCTGTACTAAAACGTAGATGATGGATTTAGATCAAATTCTTTAGTTTAAAATGATTGAGTAACTGGATATTACCATAATACAGTAACGTGGCAAGTGTAACACCTGTAACAATAGAATACAATTTTGGTTGACCTCATGAAAGATAACATTGTCAAGAAGACCCCAAATGTAGTGACGACAAAATACTCTGCATTCTTCCTAGATAATGTTACAGGAGTAGTCTATGTCACTTGTGATTCCCCTCAATATGCTTCAGGCCAGATACGCATGCGTGGCAGAACGAACGGTCAGTATCCGTTTGGATACAAAAAAATGTTGGAAGAAATTTTCGGTAAATGCAGCTCATATGGAGAAGAGATTGAGGTTTGTTCTGGCTGGGTTAAGAATAGACCAAACTTAATGACAGTTGACATAAATCCAGACAGAAATCCTGTTCATGTTGGAGATGGTCAATCTCTGCCCGGAGGTTGGAGCAACCGATTTGAAAGATGGTCTAGTGATCCTCCATATAATAAACGGACTGCTGAGAAGATGTATGGAACCCCGTTACCATCGTGGTCAAAATTGCTGACTGAAGGTGCTAGAGTGACGAAGCCTGGAGGGTTGTTGTTCTTGCTCTTGGGAGATGTAAATTTTCAATGGCATCCAGAAGGAACAACTAGGATAGGATGGCTTGTTCTAAGTATTATCCCGAATCAAGAAGCAAGGGCAATCCACATCTATCTGAAAAATGCTGATGCAATAACGAGAAGTTCAGTTCAGAAGAAAACCAAGTATCATATTCAGACTTTAAACTCGTACCTCTAATAGTCAGATGAGTCACATATGCCAATCATGCCCCTGCCTCTCTCCTCTTCTACAGGAATGTATTGCCGAGGAAAATATTTTGTGACCATATTTTTCTATATAGCTATACTTGGAGAGTGGCTTCTAATCCCTTCTATCGAAGTTTGATACATAAATGGAAGGGCTTCTTTAGCCAAGGTATTCAGATAATTATTTGATTGAGAAATTAAATATTGAATGTCTCTGCTCACAGTTGATGCATCAACACCTAACTCTCTGGCTATTTCATAGCCTTTCAACCCCTTGGTAAGAAGAACCAGAATATTCTCTCTTCTTTCTTTTATTTGTATTCTGTTGTGTGGTCTAGGCAATAGATTATTGCAGTTATTGTATTTATTCACATTCGGTACTGATAAATATATTGCAAATATCTCGGACCAAACAAAATGTTAAGACCACTTCAAAGGTCAACTAAGATCTTCTCCTAAGCTCTACAGAATATTCCTTTTGTCAATATCGCCTTTGCCTATGTTGCTTTAGGTGAAGGTGTAACTACAAGAAAAGTTGGCGACAGAGTAGGCGTACCTTGGTTGCAATCAATTACATAGTATTTTAGGTCGTCTTACATTCTCCATCGATACATATGGTCTGTCTACTAATATACAGGCATTGACAGAAAGGTAGATAGTGTTGCCTGGCGAGATACCTTGTCCATGGAATAGTGAGGGGATCACGTATATTCTATTTGTGCGTATAAGCCTACGAGGAGGAGAAGGTTAAATGGCTAATATCCAGTCCAATTTTGAAATAGCTATTGTCAGCATGACAATAGTCTGTATTACCATTACAGGATTTCCGTTAGTTTGTATGTTGGTAAATTCCTTTAAAAGGAGAAGAAAAGTAGAACATTCCACTCAATAATAGATAGATAGCGGGTACGCATTTGACTTCTGGCTTTCATGCTTAGTCACATCCTTTTACTTTTGAATTTTTTTATACAAGTGTATACAAGCATGTTTTTTTATACAAGTGTATACAAGCATGTTGGATAGTGATGTCCTCACCATCAACAGTTTATTTTTATCAGACAATGCAAACCGAATATAATAATACACTACTGATACTATCTATTCAGATTTTTACACCACTAAGAACTTAATTTCATCTCGATGCAAAAGCTGATACTATCGAGGATATTCTTTTTTTGTGCCTTCCATTTATATTCAAAAGAATGTCTACCAACTGGAAAATCGAACTTATTAATTTTATTTATGAATTTTGAGTAACTTTATTGCTTATTCTTAAAATAAGCTGTCTGTTGATCTAACTTGTAAGGCCATAAAAATGACTAGTGTTCAAAGATTGGGTTCAATGTATGCTATAGACAGTAGCGTTTTGCAGACATGTTATCATCAATGTATCCAGTGTGGAATTATATATGGTTGTAAGCTGGTACATGCTTCTAATAGGTGCGATAATCCATTCTATCGTGGTAGATGTAGTATATGTAATGGCGTAAAGACAGTTTGAATGTAGAAGTGCTAATAGAGCTAGTCGCTACAACGCGGAGGTTTCTGAGTTTTTCCGCGCAAAAAATTCAGATTACAGAATCATAAATTCTCATTCCCCTTGATATAATCTATCATTTCTAAGTAGATCTAACGGGAAATCCAACACATCTACTATTCTGGAAATATCCCTTAAGATCTCTGTAATTCCTGTGATTGCGTACATCAGCGTTCTCTCCATTCGATTGTGTTTGTGGACATCTGTTCTGATCAGGCGGAAATAGAATATTATTAACTGTAGAGATCACTTACCCGATTTGTCCCACAAACCTATCGATAACACTGTGTGCGGTCTAGATGCAGTAATATCGCGGCATGGTAATCGTTCTGAAGAAAGTTTAGTCGTTTCTAACTGCCTACCCACCCGACTACTTACCTGCTTTTTCGATTCTGTCCTGGTTCTTGTAGTAGCAGTCGATAACTTTGTATGGATTGATTTCCGTTGCATAGCCACATTCATTACTATAGATGTCAAGACCTTCAAGAGTCTGGATACTGCTTAGTATTTCGTCTGTTTGATTGTTGGCCTTTGACTCAGCGTCCATAAGTCTATCAAACTCTTCTGAAGTCATGTTTTCCACCTCGACCTCATAGGTCGAGTTAATTGCTATGGTAGACGCAAAAACGTATGCATTTTCTGAGTATGCCGCTAGCCCTATACCTAGACATAGATCTAGCGCAATAAGAAGTGGACTCGTATGGTGTTGCCAGTTAGCCATTTATTTGACTTCTTAGAGGGCTTCCATAGTTTAAGTCATCCTATACGCCAGTCACAGTGACGAGTTCATTACCGTTCCTAAGATATTATAACCGTTCTTGAAATGACCTTATTTGCCATAGAACAGAAAATTCCCTATAATGAAAAAACTCTTCATTCTCTTATTGACAGGGGCAACAACTCTATCGTCTCTCTTCGGACATCAAGCAGTTGACGCAGGAATGAATATGCAGTGAATTGATTAATACTATCGCTGACTAGTGACGGCACTAGTAGTGGCATTTACAGCCGCAATCCTTACTGTTGCATTGAAGATGTGCTTCTGTTAGGCAGGCTAATGATTTGACTACACCAACTCTGCTCTTTACCATTCTTTCATACTTCATAACTATCCAGGCGATCCTAATAACGAGAAGAGTCTACTTAACTCAGCGGCCGCTCTCCACGGGCCATCCTCTGTGTCAGTAATTAATTTGTCAAGAGCTTTAGAGTTGTTTTGACTTTGAACGATTAGCAGAATGATGATGATTATTGGATGATTATAGGATCCTGTTATGGAATGAGGCACACACTAGGATATTGAGATTTATCCTTTTTGCGCTAAACGAGATCCACCCTTCTTAATGATCAGAGCTTCTCCGGAGGTTCATAGTTACATAAAGCAAGCCTCCTTATGCTTTATGCTCCTTGTTAAATGGGACCGGGATTACCATCATATTTTCCTCAAGAAATTTTAGGTCGAATACGGATGGATATTGTTTCTTTAAGAAGGAACTTATGCGTTGATAATCGGTATCCACATCCAATCTTTCCTTCAAAGCACGGATAAAGGATGGATTAGCACCATCCACAAATATCCTGCTTCTACCCTCGAAGGTAATACTATACTCGTCAAGTAGATTAACGGTAATATCAATCATTTTGTTAAAGTCAGGCCTTTGATAGTCCTCTGCATGCAAGACATGAATTAGTCCATCCACTAATTCAGTTATGCATACACCAAAGTTTGAGGAGCCAAATCCAGGATCGAGGCCTACAGACTTCTGCGAATAACTATTACCGGAATCCGGTAAATGTTTCCTGCTTTTCTCAATTGCTGCCTCAATATCCTTGGTATGGAAGATATTCCCTATTTTTCCTGCAAAGTGTAAATTGTAATCTCTATGAACGAAGGTGATAAGCGTTATAATGCTTATGTCTTTTTCATGGTACTCACTCTATATGAAGAAGTAGTCCCGTAGATATGGTCTTTTTCATGGTACTCACTCTATATGAAGAAGTAGTCCCGTAGATATGGTCTTTTTCATGGTACTCACTCTATATGAAGAAGTAGTCCCGTAGATATGGTCTTTTTCATGGTATTCACTCTATATGAAGAAGTGAGTAAGTTATTCTCTAGCCAAACCCGTACCAGGGCAAGTAGTACCTAATAAGTCAATACTATCTTAGAATCGGCGCTTTTAATACTCATGACTTTCGTACGCCGATGATGAATTCCAAGGAAACCAAAAATAAGAGTAGGTTATATCTGTCAGCCCTACTAATGCTGACAGCGACAGCACTGCTGTCAACAGTTACGATAACTGGCAACGACGTGTTTGCCCAAAGCGATAGCGAGGAAGACAGCAACAGCAACAGCGATAATGTAGTGGCCAATGACAATGCAGGAGAAGGCGGCAATGGCGATACTCAACCCGATCGAGTGGGTTCACACGATGACGAACAACAGACTTCAGACGAAGGAGCAGACGCAGGCGGAACAGTAAGCGATCCAACAATTCCAGAGGATGAATTAGGCGACGACGGCGAGATATCAGCGGATTGTTTCGGCAAGGTGATTAGCCATGAAGCACAGGAGCACAAGGAGAATCCAGAAGAGGGCACGCTCGGCGAGCATAGTAGTGATCCGGTTCCAGACTAGATGGTAACGAAACACCCAGACAAGGAATAGGCAACCAAGATCAAGGACACCCAGCGGATCACGGAGCGTTCAATAGTCAGTTTGACGACGACGACGCTGAGAACGTAGAAGAGAACTGTTAGACGACAAGAAGAGGGCTGTCCTATGGGGACACCCATCTATTTTCTTAATGTAAATACGCCACCTATAAGACTATTAACTTAATGCCAGAACTGCATCGATAGTCTGAAACTATTGTTTCAGAACTATAGATGAACGTTATATAAAGAATGTCTGCGTAGTACAGTACTTTACCTATGAGATGGATTTGCATTTACTGTAACAGCATAATGGATTATACTAATTTTGCAGAGTTCGTAAAGCAAAGCGACAACGACAAGAACAGCAATCAGCAAGCGAAAGTAGATTACCACGCTTGGCGACTATTGCCGCCAGAAGACTAGACTAGACTAATGCTAGAATTGAATATAATATATACATATAATATAATGTACTTATCTGCCAATAGGCGGTAACAAGTTTTTAGGATCTTGTCATAAGATATAGCCCTGATTCATGCATACGTTAATGGATAGCATAAGAAAGGAAACTGACAAAATGGACCAGCAGTTGGAAGGGATACACGGAGAGTTTGACAAAACGAAAGCAGTTCTAGAAAAAAAGATAGCCCTCTACAGTAGGTATGAAAACAGCGACCGGCTAACCAAAATGGACAGGCTAGAAGTCCAAAATAAAAAGAATTGGTACATGGCTCATTTACTAGGTCTAATAGAGCACGAGGACTTTACTAATAAACTCGGTGAACTTACAGAACGTGTAAATAAGTTAGAAAAGGCTGTCCAAATGGAAGAAGAATAATAGCGGGTTGGAGAAATTCGGCTGACCTTACCTTTTCTATTTCGTAGGCTTCGAGACATGATTCACATTCTTGTCTTTGCATCTGCTGCTTCAAATCCTGTTGCCAATTGGCAACACTTAATTAATTATTTAAAATGTGCTAAAAACGAGATAGGTGAATAAGGTGCATGATGGAACCTACATAACCCACTTACTCACCTAACATGAATGGTTGTCTCAGGATTGGCACAATAACTAAAATATGGTAAGTGTAACTAAGGATAATCACTAATTGTCATTTAGGTAAATGTTCAAAAAATTGCAATTAGGAATTACAAATCATAATCTCCATAAGTGGCAATATCCAATATTAGAATAACGTGTTACGAGGTGTTGTACCGTCACCGCACCGATATACTTTTTCTTTAACTTCCATACGGTCGCAGACTGGTTATCGCCACTCAAAATTCTTTCCTTCCAGTAAGCATAGTAGTATGGGCCACCATGAGACATTTCACAATCATTTTTTCCACACTTGACATATTCCTCCCTTATAATAGCGTTTGCCGGTAGGGCCAAAAATCTTTGAATAGACTGCGTCCGGGCAACTTCGATTCTTTTGACGAATCTTCTATGACGCTCCAGCCTTCATATTTACTGAAGAAATGAATGCGAGTAGAATAAGTTTTTGTTCCTTCACTTACACAATATCCACAGATCTGATATTGAATAATTAATCCGATTAGTATCCTACTTTCTTCATCTTTGAACCGCATTTAGGACAAGCGATTTCCCTGTGCTCGTTGCTGCATTTCATGCAATAGTATTTGACTGGTCCATAGTCATTTTCGGTAGAAGGAGATCCTTTGGGAGATGAAATTGATCTAAAGAATTCCTTGATGCCCCTAAAATCAGTACTGCTACCTATACTATTTCTCCTAGGATCAACAGCTAATTTTCTGAAGAGCTGGTTTCTTCTGTACCAGCTACAGTACCAAGAATGCAAACAAGGCAATAATAAAATCAGCGGGAAAAGGCAGGAACAACATGATAACAACAGTCACAGCCATGTAAATCGCAGCCCATTTAAGTTGATATATGGCAAGCTGTTTTTTATTAAGATCTTCCATCTGTTCCTATTATTATCATTATCCTGATCATGAATTTAATATTATGTCTGTAAATTACTCCCTAGGACTTTGGGGGGGTTCGATATCAAGTCAAAGAAGTTCCGCGCTCGATTGCATTCTATACTAAGATGCTTCGTTTCAATCTGGACCAGCAAAATTTGCCTGCTTTTGGTCAGGTTTCGATCGGCAATCTTAAACATATTCTCAGCGGTCCCGGAGCTTCTGGTTCTCGACCGATGCCCGATGGCCGTCAGCAAGAGCCTGGTGGATAGAACCGGATAGTCCTCCAAGTGCAGGACTTGCCTGCACGTATTACCGAACTCAAGAAGGAGGGAGTGCATTTCAGAAATGAGATGGAAGTAGGTCCCGGCGGACAGACAATCCAAGTGGAAGACCCAGATGGTAACCTGATTGAGTTATTCGAACCTGCCCAGCGGTAGTGGCTGATAGTAAACAACTGTCTCTAATATGGCACGTACTCAGTAAAAGCTCAATTCTTCTTCGGTCACTAGATCCTTTATTCCCATAAAATAATCAAGTATATACGCGCGGTTATCTCTCAAATAACTTTTAATATCTACTTCATATGTGCTATGCTAAGCAATTTCAGCTAGTCGTCTGCGTGCTGTCTCTACAGTCATAGAATTATTATAGATTGGTGAGCCTGGTTGTTGTTTACGACCCCCTTCTCTAAGTGAACCTGTATCTACAGCTACAAAACCTATATCATCTATCAGTTTTGATACTACAGGCTTTTGCATCGACATCATCACCTGCGATGAAAAGCACAAGGCGATCTTCTCCAGATGGACGACTACCATCACGTAGAGTTTCATAATACATGGTGTTGAATGCCTTTACAAGATGAATACCAGAAACTTGTTTTGCTACCTCTTCACTTGAGGTTCTATTTCCTAGATCTATTACTTCAAAGTTTTCAGAGTATGGATTTGTAGCATCGATTACAATTTTGTTCTTAAATAGCTCTGATGGTAATGATCGTAACACGTCTCTCTTTCTCCACGGCAAAGCAAGGAGTATAACATCACCAAATGCTATTGTCTCTTCTACCGTCATAGCTTTAGCATCGGGACCAAGAGATTCTACAAATAGTTGAAGTGATTGAGGTCCCTTTGAATTACTGACCGCTATTTCATGACCAGCATTGAGAAAGAGTTTCGCCGCAGTTCCACCTATATTTCCAGAGCCTATGATCCCAATTTTCATGAGATATCTACCCCATCTTCCTAGATCTGTTCACGCATGTTCTTTATATTATTATTTACTTCTTTTTTATATCCTTTTTTCAGAGGAGCTCTGGAAAACAAAAAAGAAAGCTCAGTGTTACCGTCGTCTTCTCTCGAGATATTGCATTCTAACTGTTAAAGCCATTAATTGATTGGAAAGGTGTGCTATAGCATCATCCGTCATCTTGTTGAATTTGCAGTCGAAATCTCATTAGCAAAAGCTAGGAAAGATGATTCAGAGATCAGGATAAGGAATAAAGAGGAATTGCTCCACGCATTAATAGATAAAGAAACATTCGATACTGGAACAAGGTATTTTAATTTTGGCATCTAAACCATCGTTTAGATCTGTATTTAATCAGTTTTCTAAAAGGACTAGAAAACTGAATAATGAATTGTATTTCTACGGAAACTTATAGTTGATAACCAAAATCAGTGTAACTAGAGTGACACAGTAACAGCTTGGCTCACGCTCTGGATAGTGGGAATTGAATCCAAAGCGTTTTGATCTCCTTGTTATTATTACTATAGTCATTATCCTGTGTGTGGGTACAATCATAATTTTTCCTGGAGGCGACTTGAAATGTAAGCCACTCCTTTAACCCGTGTCCTTCTTTATTTCCATAAAATGTGGCTAATACAGAAACTATTGATGACGATGTAGAATCAAATATCACACTTGGTTGATTATAATCCATATCGATTGGCTCGTCTATGAATTCAATTTGGTATTGAAATCCATCACTGGCCATCATAACAATATTAAAAAAGGATTCAATTTCAGACTTGCCTTTGAGATGTATTTTCTCTCTTAGATTATTATGTAATAGAGTCCCTTTGCCCAACGGTTCGTATATAACACAGTCATCCGCAAACAGATTCAAAAGTCCTTGCATGTCTTTTTCGTTTATGAGATGAAAGTAGTCTGACACAATTCGACGGTTATTATCATTATAGTGAGAGTTCAAGTGTTACTACTCCTTCTAATAATAGATTATTTCGTTCTGACGGTTTAGGTTTCGTGTATTCTTCAATACAATACTACATCTTATCAGAATGATTGATAAATAATAGGTTTGCATCGTAATGCAGTGAAATATAATTGCTATCAGCAACGATAAAGCAGGTAGTCAACTTCCAGGTGGCGAGAGGCTAAGGCAATTGATGTGTATAACTAATATTCTATTTTTTCCTGGGTAGTCTTTTGACGTTTCCAGACGCTCATTAACAGAAGCATCGTAAATTCTTCTTTTGTCTAGGTTGATCCCATTGTTATTGCAAAAGGTTCTTTGGGCCGTTATGTATCTCTGCTTGGGGGCTCAAAAAGCGCCCTGAATCTATTCTAATTATAATTTGGTACCTATTTTCTCCCATTGATACTTTGTTAACTGCATATTTGTTACTCTTTAGTCTATTCTCATATTTGGCAATCTATCAAGAATTAATATATTATACTTGTAGATAACATATTGATAAATAGCTGTTCTTGGCCTATGTGTTGTGTCACATCCAAGTATAAGAACAAGAAGCATCACTTTCCGATTAGATCCTAATACAGTGGACAATCTTCAAAGGGAGGCTGACCAGAAGGAGATATCCTTAAATGTTTTGGTAAATCAGGTTCTTAGAAGATACGTTAAATGGGACGCATTTGAACCTAAAATAGGTATGATGCCTGTCCCAAAAATAATACTTTCTACATGCTTTAACAAAGCAATCCTGGCAGCAAATGAAGCTGGAATGAATCAAGACGAAATAGAATCGCATCGAGATGAGATGATAAAGAGTGCTGCAGAAATATCATTTAGATTGATAAAAGATTCTGCGCTTCTTATGAAGAGAACATACAATCTATGGACTGTGTTAGAAATACTCCAGGAATATATGAAGGTGTCTGATATGAAATCAAATCATAGAATAGAGGCAGGCAACAATCATGTATTCATGATACAGCATGAACTGGGTGAAAACTGGTCATTATTTACCAAGGTACTTCTGAACTTGATTTTTGAGAACCTTGCTAGTGTAAGACCAGACGTCAATACAACTCCAAATACAATCATAGCGAAAGTGACACTTTAGAAATGCTCCTTTTTAAACTTGAATAAACTAGGTTAGACAGAATTAACCAACTCTGGACGCAACTAGCCAGTGCTTCTGGGATTCTATACTGTCAATGGGCTATGCGCTTCACTAAGCTCTCCTTAATTTTTCCAAGATGCACATTGCATCATAATAGCATCATAATAGCATCATAATAGCATCATAATAGCATCATAATAGCAAGCTTAGTATCAATTGTTCTGTTTGGATTATACCACTTTGATCATAGTCCTCCTTTTAATCGACCGAATATGGTAACATTTCTGATGACTAACTAGTATCATTTTATTTTGCAGGATGAGAGAAGTATTATACTACAATGACTATTCATCACTTTCTAGCACTAATCTGAGTATCTGGGAACTGATCTCACCTCGTTAGCACACTCACTATATCCAGCTATGATACTAGCACTAGTGTCTGTGATGGTTCTGATTACATTAGATCTGTTCTTGGTACGGAGAACTAGGACAATACGTGTTTAATTGCATATCCGTACCATTAAGAGAGAGCCTACTTCATTAATTCATATTATGTTACCTGGAGAAAGTTTTCTAAAATTTTTGCAAAATTCTCGGGATACTGAAACATTAACCCATGCCCTCCCCCTTCTATCTGCACGAGCCATGCTCCGGGAATCTTTTCAGCTAATACTATGGAATTTGTTGGAGGTGAAGTAATATCTTGAGTTCCTGTCATTACAAGTGTTTCTTTAGAGATGTCTGAAAGTTTTTCACAAGAATCCCATTTACCAGCCGCTGCAGACTGCAGTTGAAGATTCTCACTTGAGACTTTGCCCATGGGGAAAATGAATTCATTTTCTATGTATTGAGTATTGTTCTGTATCCAGTCTTGTGGAAATAAGGTATGCAGAAAGACCTCCTCAGTGGCATTTCCAGATACCATACTTTTGAAGACTTGTGGACTTACTTCTGGAGGTATTGTTTGGTTGCCACCGCAATTTGATGCAACGAGAATAAGCCTGTTGACCTTTTCTGGATGTAAAAGAGCAAGCTCTTGAGCTGTGAATCCTCCTAAAGACAATCTAACCACATCAACTGGTTGCCTTATCTCTAGTGCATCTATCAGAGCCGCAGTATCTTTTGCAAATTGGTCTATCGTAAAAGCAGTATCATTAGTAATAATAGTCTCATTTCCTGTTGTTGTCTGCCCGATTCCACGATTGTCAAAAAGGATCATGGTATGATTTTCAGGTAAACCGTTTAACATCGGCTCCCACATATCCATTGTCATTGAAAATCCTGGAATAAATAGGAGAGGATCTCCTTTCCCAAAAATTTGATATGCGATATCGATATCTCCAACCCTAATTTTCTTAATTTCAGTACTTGGAAGTTTAATGGATGTTTCTAATGATGAAAAGTTTCCGCTCCTTGAATTGAAGGTGACAGAAGCGTTAACAGATAACGATGTTACCGTTGATGTTATTAAAAATAAAAACACAACTATTAAAGTAAGGTTTTTTATTAGATTTATTGGCATATCTACAATGTGACAAATAAAATATAATAAAGATTCTTTCGCTTGTAAACGTCCCAACATAAACGTTGGAACCATAATCTATAACTGAATGATGTTTACATGTCTGCCTAATACTTCTACTCTGGTTAAATCGTGCCGATCATGACGTAAACAGATGATTTTCTTATGCACCAAAATCCTCACATATGATATATTCGGTACCATTAAGAGGCAAAATGAAAGAGAAGCACCATTATGTAAGAAATTGGATCGTACCTGTCGCCTTGATGATAGCCGTGTTCAGTCTAACTCCAACTCGCATTTTGACTAACTCTGCATATGCTACTATTGACGTGCAAGCAAGGCAAAAGGCCGCTGCAGTCATGAATCTCATTGACCAATCTCTGGGCTTCTATGTAAATGCCACCGGAAGTCCCTATATCGAACATCTTCCTACCGGTTCTGCTATCGGCATAAATCGCTAAGAATTGTTTCTTTTGATGCAGTAATAATCATTATAATTTTCGGGTGGAGTATAGAGCCCGGAAGAATAATATTGAAAGAATGCACTGCGCTGCAAAGCAGACGTCCAGATTATATTCTTGTTCGTTAGTACAAAATATTCCATACTGTCATATTAACTTGTTTCCAGCGCCAAATTCTAACGCATGCGACCCATGCTGTCGTAGCAATTCGGAGGTTAGACGACAGGCACTATGTCGAATTGAAGTGGATCCATTTGAGTGAACGTAGGAATATGATCAGGTTTAATGAGGATTACGATAAATATGGAGACAGAGAAAAATATGTCAGGACGCAGTTTTCCGATAAGGCCCACAGACTTTCTTATCTGTTAGCAGTTCTAGGACAGAACAACGTATATGCCTCATTTGAAGCGATCAGAGAAACAGAGATCAAATGGCATAAGCATCGAGACTGCGCTATCCAAAACGAATCTTCGAAGAAAGGTTTTATATTCAAGCTTAAATAAGTTGCTTTGTATCGGTTTAATACGTAGGAAAGGGAAGACATATTATGTCACTCCGTTTGGAGAATATATTCATTCTAGCTTAGAAATTATAAAAGATGCGATTTCTATTCGATCACAACTTCAAATAGTTGATGCTTTTCTGCAATCTCGTACCTGGGATTCCAACCGATAACATTCGTATGATCATAGATTCAATAGTAAAACACCACGAGATACGTGAGATCTTAAAAAAGGTTTTAACATAAAGATGTTCATAAGTAGATAGATCTATTTCGTGTGAATACCAACAGACTTTGTTGCTATCCTGATGGCGATTGGCGAATTAGAAGTCTCCAAAATCAGACGACTAATTGATTGACATGTAATTTATTTCATACAAAGATCATAGGTAATATCCGACACGTGCGGGCTAGTCCCTGGAGATGTTTTGCACCCGTGGATAAAGTTGCAGTTGTAGGTGTAGTTAACATTAATACTCCGCGTAGAAGCAGTTACCATTAGCACTGCCGTGAAAACAAGTTTCACTTTGTCATGATTGGAGACGTTTTTCATTTCCGGCTAGAGTTATTTAGGAATACTATATGAAATAATTTTCTTTATCCGCAGGATTTTCACAGTTCACTGTCGGCGGTGGCTAAATGTATTGAATACATTTAAGCTACGTTTTCCAGCCATGTTGCTGTTGCTAAAGATGATAAAATGAACTACCTTTTAAAAAACAGTAAAAAGCCCTTCCTTAACTTGGCTGCTCTCCAATGTGTCAAGTACTGCTTGAAAAGCAGGAAAAGTGGCTAGGTTGCTAATTAATTAACTAACTAAGGCCATAGTGATACGACTTGCGCTATGTCCTTAGATAGTCTCGGTTACTTTTTGCCAAATTTATGCCTGGGCAAATTCGATTGCTCTAAATTCTTCTTCTTAGAGTATCTGTTTAGCCAGTACGATTATTTTTTCAGGAGGTGGAGTCGTTACATTTGCGTTAGCAAAGTACTGCTCGATTGCGTTATAGACTTTGGTTTTATGTGCTATAGTTGTTGCGGATATTGCCTGTGTTGTTAAGGCGATGGTGCTTAGGAGTAGTGCGATTATTGCGCTTACTTCATGCATCATCTGTTTATTTCTCTTGAGTTACGAAATACTGCATCCAGAGCTGCCATCCAGAGCTGCCATGCTGCGAATGCGACCATTGCGGTGGTCATAGTGAAAGTCGAGTATTCGATCACTCTGTTCCAGAATTTGTTTTGTCTTCTAGTTATTTCTTGTACAACATTGCCATTTTCTTTTTCCCACTATCTCTCCTTAGTATTATCTACTGCAACGTATTACTTAGGGTTGCCGTCTACACTGCAGTACGTATGCAGCTACTATTGGTCTTCTTTATATTCCGACATGTGTGGATTATTGTCTTTGAACACTAGTGTGGATTATTGCTGTCATTATTGCGATTATCGTGATTGTAGTTCGGCCTAATTACTATACTGTAGGCTTAAACGTAAATTTCATTAATCCTTCTTTTGCTTGTCCACTTTTATTTACTTGTTCTGCTATCTGCATAACGACTGGCTTTGGTATCATAAAGTGAACTACATCCTTTGTACTATTGGTGGGATCTATCATTAAGTCTTTTGTAACATCAACACCATTTATAGTTCCGATGTATGAATTAGCTACAAGTTCAGATGGTTTAGGAAGGAGGATTTCTTGATGCACCATTACCTTGTTGTCCTGCAATCTTGTTAGATTCCAATCAAATGGCATAGTAAACTGCATCTCTTTAGTATTTGGATCAAAACTGAAATCTTTTAACTCATCATAATAAGAAATTATCTGAACTGGAATTGGCTTGGTGTTGTTGTTACCTATTGAGACCTGTTGATTCTCTACGGCTCCCACACTTAACCAGCCTTCATATTCTGGCTGCTGATCATCTGGAAGAAACGATCTAGCGTAATCAATTGTAGCTATTCTTACTTTAAAGTGATATAAACCTCCTTCGGAGAATATGGGACCTGCTGCAACTACAGGACTATCTTCTCTTCCTGTAAACGCCTGCAAAATAGGATCTTGCTCTCCGTAAACAGTTATTCTTTCTGTATTACTTGGTTTCATTTCTATTTTCAAATCTCCTTTGTCATCGTGAAACCAATCAGAAAGAAGCTTCTTGCCATCTTTATCAATTGTTATAAAATATGTTACATGTTTAAATCCCTCTTTTGTAGAAGGATCATAAAGCTTAAACTGAATAATTGGTTTTTGACTTTGGTTTTGTATGGTTTCGGTTGTAACTACTGGAGGCATCATCTTTATTATTAGATCGGCTGTTCTACCTCCAAATGATGCTGAAAGCTCTTCCATGAATAGACCATCAGCATAGGCAGTATTTGGATATATTAATGGAGAGAAAACAATAATGGAACCGAAAACGAATATTGAAGCAACTACATATCCTAACTTGCGTGTATAAAATATTGAGGTTACTTTCTTCTTTCTCACATGCTTCCCATCTTTAGTATAGTATATTAAGTCTCTTGCATATTTAATGGTTAAAGCGTTGATTTCTTATAAAATATGCTTTATTGCAGATCTTCCTCATTCAAATATGACTTATGCAATAATTGCAAAGTAACTTGTTCTCTTCCTCATATTGCCAATGGTGCTGTTCGCATTATTCTTCGGTAGTTTGACCTACGTACTGCTATTCAAATATTAATGAATAAAAACATCAAAATTGCTTTGCTTTGCATTATTTTGAGCATTTTCCAGATCAGAATAAAAATATCTAATATACGCTATATTTTGATACTACCTTGCAAGTGCAGCCTTTCATACTTTATTGCTTCTCTAATTATTGTAATTTCAACCTGTTCAGCCATCTTACTTAGCTTCGCCACATCTTCCTTATAGTCTTCAAAGGATGTGTGATCCTTCTTGCCCATGAAAATCTCCTTGCTTTGATAACCAAGCATGGCACTCTCAATTAAAAACCATACATCTACACCCCATCCGTCAGGAGAACCTTGTACGTCTAACAATTTTTCCCACATCTGTCGTCTAGCACACACCTCACCACTTAAGGGTTGTTCAAAGTGTGATACCTCTGGAAAGAATACGTTCAGCATTGGTCTTGCAATCAGCTTTGTTACTGCTGCATCCCTAGATTGTCTTTCATAATAACCTCTTGACATGTCACAGTTATTTTGTATTAGTGCATCTACCAATTTATCTATCCAATCTGAAGAAAGATTTTTTATGTCTGCATCGAGAAATAAAGCAACATCAGCAGCTTGATTCTTGATTGCCTCTCTTAAACCTGCTTTCATGGCATTTCCTTTCCCTGGGAATATCTTCTCTGGCTGCTGAATTACAACTGCTCCCGCTTTCATCGCTAACTTTGCAGTGTTATCGTTGGAATATGCGTCGACTACAATTATTTCAGGGTTGAATCTGCTTGTTGATGCAACGTGTACAACATTCTCTATAGTAGATTCCTCATTCTTTGCGGGAAATATTACTGCTACCTTCAAATCTTCTTCTGCAATCAGACTGTTATCATCACTATTATTATTTTTTCTGCTGTTGTGAATTATATCTCCTTTTTGAGAAACCATGCTGCTTATCAAAACTCACTATATGCTAAAGAGATTCTTCCTGAAATAATCTGTATTCCATCTTTGTTAACTCCAAATAATCTGCTAACTTCTCGATTAACTCTAAATTCGCTTTACCCTCTTTTAGGACTGGATCTTGGGATATTGTGATCTCAATCAACTATTACTTTACCATTAAATCAAATTTAACTTAAACAGTAAACCTCACACACACTTCGGAATTACATCCTTTCTTACTTTTTTGAGAAGTGCTACTTTAAGTAAATAGTGGACGCTACAGCTAGGGACATCCATGTATATAACATTGTTTACTGTTTACTATAATCCCAGGTCGAGTAGTACTTTGGACTAATTTCTAGAATAACTGATTGGCCTTTCCTTTGCATATCTAAAAGTGCAAGAGACATCGGATGGTCTACACTTCCCAAGTACTTGACCATTATTTTCTCTGCAATAGGAACATTGAATTTAATATCTTCATGAATCTTCACATTCCCCTTTCCACGTACTCCTTTATAGGGCGGATTTGGCTCGTCTATGCAAAAGTAAACATTCCCGCTCTTTCGGAGATTGGCCGTTTTCTTGGCCTGCTTAGAGGTTTCAACATATATCAATTCCTTTGAAGGATCGTAATAGAACCATGTAGGGTGAATATTAGCATCGCCTTTTTCATCTACGGTTCCTAGATGTATGTTTAGTTTACCTGATGTTAAGAAATTCTTGGTTTCTTGTACGCTTAGAGGGGCGCCGAATCCTGGACTTGCATTTAGAACTTTCAATACTGTTAGGTTGTGATATTTTTGCGGACTTAAAATTCTTTCAGGTATGGCTGGTATGCCATGAGAACATAAGAAAGCAGAATTTAGAATAAGCGGGATCTGTTAGTAGCGAAGCCTGAATCAATCTACCGTTCTGTATTCTGTTTCTATCTTCCTTGCTTATTTCCTTGAGTTTTGCCTTTCCCTCTTGCTTGTGTAGGTTCCCCATACTGACTTGACAAATCATCGTTGTCATCGTCATGGCTGTTGACGTTGCTGTTATCGCTATATAAATTATTTTCAATCTTCTTTTCCTATATTTTCCTGGGCCTAAGGGGTAGTCCTAAAAGTTGGCTATTACAGAATCTCGCCACTGAAGAGCAAATTGATAGTAGGTGGAATAATCTTCGATTGTATCGTGCACAAGCACAGCGTAGCAGTCGTTCCATAAGGTATTCTTCCCAGCAAACCGAATCACCCCTCTTAGCACAAGAATGGTGTGCCACTCATTTGTTTTAATGTGATTGAGAATACGTGAAATGTACGAGATGTAACAAAGGTTCTACTATTCTCAAATCCAAACGGTCAAAAAACGTGAACAAAAATATAGTAATAAATCAGGAACAGATAACTTTTTGAGCGATCTCTATTGCTCAATAATATTTCCAACTAGAACGACCGAAAAGGTACAAAATATCGTAGACAATAACATCAAATCATAGAGCATTCTAAGGATTACTCATAGTCACAATATCGGAGTCATTTCAATATCCTTACTCCTGCTAAATCATTTCATGAAGCACTAGCTCTTCCGAACTTATCCGTTCGTTACATGAACAATCAAAGAAATCCTTAGTTATAGAAACTACATATATCTACATGAAGAAGATATGCAAACTAGAATTAATGCCATCTTATCTGATTATGACGGAACATTGTCTCCAACTGATACATTAAGGAGCAACACAGACTCAATACCAAAGCAGCTGGAAAGAGTCTTATGGAAAGTTTCTCAAAGAATTCCAGTTTGTATTATCTCGAGTAAAGATTTTCATTTTATAAGCAGGAGAGCAAAATTTGCCAAGATTCTTTCGTGCATTATGGGTATTGAAACCATTGTTCTTGGAACTCATAAGCAATCATCAAATGAAATTGAAGAAAGAAGTAAGAATGGTGATAACTTGCGTTGTATCAAAGAACGTTATCTACTCCCTCATGCTCAGAAAATATTACAAACCCATTCAGTTACATTGTCTGAATTAGCAGAAAATATTGAATTAGAATTTAAAGACAATGTTATAGTGGAAAGAAAATATACTAGTGATAGAAGGTTCTTGGCAGGTATTACAATTGATTATAGACATCTAAAGGATTGGAAGTTATACAAGAATAAACTTGAACCATCTTTAAAGGAAATGATCCAAAAGTACAGGCCATTATCGGCGATATCAATGCCTGACTTGTATGTTTTGTCATACGGGTCGCATCCTTTCTTGGATGTATATGGTTTATACTCCGATAAAGGCATGGCATTTGATTTCATTATAGATAATATCTTAGATATTGAAAAAAATAGAGGTACATTGTATTTAGGAGACTCAGAAAATGACAACGCTGCATTCAGAAAGGCTTCGATATCAGTAGGAGTAATTTCAGATAAGAGACTTCAACCGAAATTAGACTGCCAATATTTGTTAGAATTCAAAAACCTTCCTGACTTTATTAGGCATTTAGCAGAAGATGGATTCGTGTTTTCAAAAGAAATGGATAATAGATTCTTCTTAGGCCACGACTAGGTTAACTTAGGTAGGAACTAATGCTTTGACATAAATAGAATTCTCCAAATCGTACCAGTTTAGTGCATAAAATAACTTCTTACCTAAACTTGCCTTTCAGTTATTTCTTATTCTCCAATGGCTAGTCAGTTGGGTGTTCCATTATTAGATTCATTAAGGAGTCTATTAAAATCTGCGAGCCATTGTTCCTTCAGTGCCTCTATAACAGACTTCTGTTCGGGAGTTTGATTCGCTTCTAAGTGGATTATCCTTTCAGACTCTTCATATGCCTTTACGATATCTGTTGTGGATGCAAAGTATGCCACTATTAGTAGCAATACAATTGCTAAACTAATCATATTTTGGGGTTTTCCAATTTAGAAATCCCAGATATAAACCGATTGCTAATTAAGTTCAATCGAATAAGATCAACTTGGACTAATGAAGGCCCCCCCTCAACTTATCCATATCCAATTAAATTAGTCGTCTGGACATGTCATCTCTCTTATGGCTAGATAACGCTCATTCATCTCTTCAGCAAATTTGATTACTCTGTCTAAAGAAAATGCCGATTTGGAAAAGTACCACCTAATACCTACTTTGTGCCCCGTACCTCCGCCGTCATAAATGATGCCGTTTTCGCAATCGGCGCCATACTTTGGGTCAAGATATCTTTCTATCACTTCAAGCCCAAGCTTAGTCTTATCTTCCATGGTATAATGGTCAGATGTGTCATGGATAAAATAAAACTGGCCCTTCTTGATTGGCTCTGGGGTGCTCATTGATCATCTATTCCTAAACTACAACGTGATGGATAACAGGTATCAAATTGCAGACTCTCCTTTCTTCCCCGTCTTTATATCGAAGGTGAGTGGTACTTCTAGAACAAATATCTTTCCGCTTACCTCATTAGCACCGAGTCTATCCATTATTTTTCTTAACAACAAATCAACTTGGTCATCTTTAACAACCACTTCAACTTTAGTTCTTGGTATGTATTCTGGTGTATACTTCATAGTCCCCCTTCCACCAGCAACTGCCTCTGCCTTTGTGCTTCCTCTTCCCTCCACCTTGTAATGAGTCATTCCGCCAACTTGTGCTTCCCTAAGAATCTCATCAACATGCTTTAGTGCCCGGTCAGGAATTACAATCTGAATTTGTTTCAAATTTTGTCAGGCTTCACTTGTGTATTCTTGCCCGTATAAATAGTAAGTGTGTGCAATGCATTACTGTGCATTAGTACATAAATTAGTAATAGTAACATCTCACAATAATAGAAGTCTTAAGACTTTAGAGGTGGTATATCATTATCGATATAATGAAATGACGTGAGGTGGCTATCCATGGCTTTTTAAATTATTTCTAAACAAGGATCAAGACAAGTAATCTAAAAGACCATCCCTAACTTCCATCTTTCCTTCATTAAAGATTCTTTCATCCATTTCCTTAACCAATCCTGCGTTAGGCATGAAACTCATCTTAGAATATACGTCTTTATCCGGATCAATTCCTGGAGCAACCTCTTCTAGAACTATTCCATTCTCACTCAATCTGAAGACTGCTCTCTCTGTTACATAAAGAACCTCTTGCCCATATTTAATTGCCTGATGTCCACTGAACACCACCTTAAAGACTTTTTCCACAAATTTTGAAGTTGTCCCGTCACGAACAATATTAATTCGGTTATTTGAGATACGAATATCACTTTTTCCTGCAGTAAACGCACCTCCAAAGCAGATTTTTGGAGCTCCCCCGGCTATCACTGGAAATCCACCCGGTCCAAATATTTTATTGGGCAGCATTGATGGATTTACGTTTCCTTCTTTGTCGACTTGAAGGAAACCAAGAGACGCGGCATCGATTATTCCACCCTCAAAATTAGAGAATACATCAGGAATAGTTGACAATGCAAATGGACTTATTGCTAATCCGAAGTCATTTCCAGATAGAGCAAGTCCTCCCCAAGGACCAGATTCTAGTACTGTTATGATAAAGTCTGAGACATCCTCTTCAGCCCCGACTGAAGATATAAGAGCAGGGATTCCTATTCCTAGATTGACTAAAATAGGTGCTCCCTTTTTCTTGAATACCGCCAATAATTCTAGAAGGATTCTTCTAGCGATTACCCGTTCATGTGCGTAAGATAGTGCCTTTGGAAGACCCTCCAACCAGCTTCCTGTAATGGGCGGAATAACCTTATAGGAGAGCCTAAGGTCATATTCGATGGTTCCACTTTGCCAATGATATTCTTTGGGGGACACAACGACATGATTTACTAACGGTCCTGGTACATCGACATCTCTCGGACTGATTGTGCCAGATTTTGAAAGCCATCTGACCTGGGCAATCACCGTACCAGCGTGAGGTCTCGCTTTTGCGGCTTGCGCAATACTTAGAATAGTTCCCTTTAATCCCTCTTCTCGTAAAGACAAATTTCCATATTCATCTGAAATGGATGCCCTTATCAAAGCATAATCGGGCTTGGGGGCCTGATACAGAAGATAGTCAGTTCCTCCGATATCCAATAGGCTTACTTTGCACGGCCCATCTTTTCTTGCCCGTTGATTCAATCCAGCACCATCGTTTCTCGGATCAAGATACGTATCAACACCAATCCTTGTCAATAGTCCTGGCCGTCCTGCTGCAACCTCTCTGAACCAGTATGCGGTAATCCCTATTGGCCATCCGTAGCATTCAATTCGATCATCTGTTACGAGTTTCTGAAGCCAAGGTGAAAAGCCTAGAAATGGCATTAATGCACCTCTAAGAAATTTCTGCTCAGGGTCCTTGTAAAGGTCTTCGGCGACTTTATCTAATGCTCTGCCGGGTGTAGCAGGAAGAGCATCAGAGATAACAAACAAATTCTTTGGGTGTCCGTTCTTAGTGTATTGATGATATAATTCAAGAATAAGATATTCAGGCGTATTAGCCATGTTAAAGCCAGAAATTGCAACGACACTATTATCTTTTATATCAGACAAGGGAATATTGATACCAACAATCTTGGAGAACATTTGCTAAATATCACCGAGTGTTCCTATTTAAGTAGACCCGTTGTCCATTGCTCCGTAATGCAAAGTTCCACGACATACTAAATACCGATTCTCAGATATGCCATTTCAATTCATGTTTTTTCTTTTTTTCCTCATTCTTAAACTCTGCCAGACAATATGTGCACTTATATGTGGAGATAATTTTAATTGGATAGTCATTATTACTATCATTGTTAACACCAATATCATGATTCTCACTGTTGTCACCTGCATATGAGGTAAATGCAGATGACCTTACCAATCCCATACGTACTTTTTTGTAATTGTCAAGAAGATCCTTTAATGTATAGTCCCAACCATTCTGCAGGAGTTCGAGTCTATCTGCTTACGCTACAGGATGAGTATATCGTCCAGTGGGATTTGTTGATGCAAGGAATTCTCTCCTGCCTTTCTTTTCTCTAGCTTCAGATTCAGGATCTCCATCTAATAGTAATCGAATAGCATACTAATTTTCTTCATTATTAGTCCATAATTGGATCTTCCTGTGAATTGTGTCCTTATCGCTTGCTACTCTTTTTAGCTCCTCTAAATCACTTTTGGCAAGATCAGCTCTTGCAATCCTCTTTTCTCCTTTCTGTTCATCATCATCATCATCAACAGATGCTTTGGGCAAGTTTTGAATCTCAAAAAAGTATTAAGAATGGCTTTCAATATTAACTATACATGAATTTAGATTTTAAATAGCAGATACTAGATTAGAATCGAGTCTGTTACCATATGTTTAGATAACACACGTAATATAGACATCATTGTTTGTCAGATTCATCCTCATCAATTCCCATTGGGCCAACTGCATTTGATAATGCCAACACGGACAAAGAAATTCTAGATGAGTACAGAAGGACATGTTCTATAATATTTGGAAAAACAAGCCATTCCCAGATGAGATTCCTCCAGGCGTCAATAGAACTACAGCAGAGTCTATTGAATTCATGCGATTCCCTACTTGCAAAACAAACCAATTGGCTTGAGGAAAATCTGTTCGAGAATAATAGTACGCCTGCCAGCATCTTTGGGTCCAACCTGAAAGCTTTGGTTAGGGGCTACACTGCAACAGTTGACGCGTTAATGACTATGTTATCAATTGGTTATGATTTGACAACCTTTCATATAGAAAGTTACAAGAAGATTACCGATACGTTAAACAAATCTTTTTTCTTGCCATGATTTATTGAGGAACAGGTATATCGATTAAAACCATTCTGAGTTTAAATAATAGGTGATTATTTTTTCATCAGATTCCGGGATTGGTACCCTTTGGAAAATTATCGTCATTAAGGAATCTCTCATACATAAAACGGTACCCAAATTGCATTTGATCATTAAGCAGGCCTTCACCGACAGATGTAGATAAAGGCATGGTTTTCATAACTGCTCTCAGAATATCCTTGTCAGTGACAATTCCGACCATGTTATTATTCTCGTCTCCGATCACGGGAAGTCTGCGTATATTTCTTAGTTGCATTGTCTCAATTACGTCTCTCAGAGAATTGGCTGTTGTAACTGTGATTAGTGGTGTGCTCATTACTTCAGAAATTTCTGTTCGAAGTGATAGGGCCCGATCAGAACCCAGATATGATACAACATCTCTTTCAGTAATCATCCCTATCGCCATAGGTAGCTCACTTTCACGTTTTTCTTTAGTTAGAGTGTTATCACTGCCCTGAATGATAACTATGCTGCCGATTCCATTATGATACATACTCTTGCATACGTCTCTAATTGTTTGGTTTGAATAGGCAGTTTTGACATCCTTACTCATTACACTTGTGATAGACAGATCCTCAAAAGTCATAATTATATGTCAGTGAACCTTTGTGATTAAAGTATTTGTATGCTAGGTATTCACTGCATTGCCATGCATTACAAGCAATACTCACAGACCGCTTGTAATATCTCCTCTAATGAAAATAATCCAGTCTGTCACACACATACATATTGGTTAATTAGGGAGTTTGATTCGATCATTGAAGAATAAGGGAAAAAAGTATCGGTCATCAAAGTGAGATACTTATTGGTGTCTTCGCAAAGCAGTTAGCTTGATAACCAAACTGTAGGAATGATACTTCTTCTTTGGTCAAGCTAGCTTCATGCATACTATCTCAACTGAATAATTCCCTGTTTTTGTCAGTATAGGGTAGCAACTCAGTTTCTATAATATCTTTTACATCGGTACCTATATCAAATGATAAAAGAATAAAGAAGTTGACCTCGTGATTACCTTTTATTGCAACCGGGACAGTAGCGCGAATTAGTCTATCGTATGTTCCTATAGAATGCTTAAGCATCCCTAATTTGCTTATAAAATCCTCTCTTATTGCGGCTCGAAGTACGGCCTGCAGTGCATAATGTTGAGTCTCCTCTTTTGTCATGAATGGCGTTAACCCTTCCCGATATGAGGTAGATAACAGTGTGCCGTGGTTGTTTGCTATTCCTACGAATCTAATAGATTCTGCTCATCTTCGATACCTCATTGCATATTTGTGTAAAATGATTGGAGGCCATCCCTTCTGACAATTGATACTTACCAAGATGAGTACAACGTTACAACTATTTATTTAATAGGATCAGCATATCCCACTAAACCTTAGAAGAATTGAGACATTAAACATCGGGAGTGGTGGAATTCAATAGCTAAAGGGATTTCTCTTTAGGTCTCGAGGTTATTGGAGGATTATTAGGAAGCAGTTGTTGAAGAGATGGGTACCTGCACGTGAGAGGCTGCATCAATTAGACAGAAGTAAGGATGAAAATAATAACCACCAAAAGAACAGCTGCAGTGTAATACTGTAAATCTAAACTGCAGGGGTAGAAATTGTGGCTGGTTCTACCAATAATTTAGAGATAGAAGGTGTCGCCTTTAACAACCCGACTAGACGAAGTGAGGATAAAGTCACGGTTTTATGACTCAATAAGAAGGAAGGTACGTGAAAAATGTAGGTGCGTTACCCAATCATCTCGCCTGCCTCAACCGGAGGGATCATTTCTTCGACACGCCTCAACCTCCAGAAGCACTTGATTTTGCAGAAATTGATAACTATGATATTATCGCACAGAAGTAGATAGTTACCGATGATAATAGTATGCCCGGATAAGAATTTGAGGTACAGAGGGTACGTTAATTCATACATATGAATTAGGTAAAAAGAGTTAGACCCTGAAGGAAGTTGTCAAGGGTGTAAATCTCAATTAAAAGAAAGCTCTTACTGGAGAATGTGTTGATCGCCCATTCAAGTTGGTAGTTAAAATTACAACAAAAATTCACCGTACAATCAATACAGGGCAATGTGCATACAATAGCACGCCTGAGGCAATGCTTCCTAATAGAGCTCTTTTAAAACCCGACTTCCCTCTCGTGCCCATTACTATAAGATCTACACTTTCGCGTTCTGCATAGTTAATTATTACCCGTTCCACGGTTGAGGAGGGATCTTCTATAATCTCTGATCTAAATCTTGCTTCAGTAACTTCCGATCCTATCAAGCCATCGACAAATGATCTTTCGACTTCATCCAGCCATTTTTTTGCTTCTCTTCTTTTTTCTTCCAATATATTGTCGTGTAAACGAGTTCCTGACTGGGTAAGAACATATCCGTATGGTAGAGACATCAAATCAAGTATTGTCAACCCAATCAATTCTGATCTATATTTCTTGGAAAGACTGGTCCCAATACGAGCAGCCTTCATTGAGGGTGACCGATCCATCTATTGGGAGCATTATCTTTTTTATTTTCATCCTATCTACCTTTAGTCACCATAGCAATTATACATCCGCCAGTTTAATTAGTTGTATGTATAAGTTATCCTGAATCAGATTCAAATTATTATTTGATAATTTCGCTTATTAAATATCCAACTAGGTAGGCAACAAAAGCAGCTATTCCGCCAATTGACAAAGTGTTCAATCCTGTTCTAATTAGTGATCTATGGACTACCATCCCTCTAATTATTCCTATTAGAAAAAATGCTATAGCAGTGAATATTATTGAGAACAAAAAGGCATCAGACGTTGACCAAACGTTGCTAAATCCAGAGATATAAAGCAAAATAAATGGAAATAATGGAATCATACCAATCAAATTGAACGCCATAAAAGTTGTTATCGCGGTATCTCTGGCACTCCGATTCTTGTCTTCAATTAAGCCTAATTCTTCTTTCATCATAGTGTCGATCCACACCTTCCTTGTGGAAGTAATAACTCTCACTATCTCATCCAATAGCTCTTCCCTAAAGCCTTTCTCTTTATAGATATCTCTTATTTCTTGTTCCTCTTGCTCTGCCAAGTTGTCGATTTCCCATTCTTCCCTCCTTCTTTGATTTTGAATATATTCTCTATGTGTCTTCGCGCCTAGGTAGTTTCCAATAGACATTGAGAAGCCATCTGCAAAAAGATTAGCAAATCCTAATATCAAGACGATAGATGGCGATAGCGATGCTCCAATAACTCCGGCAACAACTGCGAAGGTGGTTACTGCTCCATCGGTCGCTCCATATACAAAATCCTCAATAGATAATTTCATAAGTATAAGTTAAGTATAGGATACTATTTGCTTTTTGTCCTGTGGTAAACTTGTTCTTGTAAGAAGACTGCAAAATGATGTTGAGTCATGCAACACCCACTCCTACCGTCCACGTATTCCAAATCACCTCAAAACACGGGAATAAGAGACCCTTTCTAACCTAAGAAAGGTGATTCGGTCTGCTGGCGATTACAACCTCACGCAACGACTACCAGGGGCAGTTCAGTGTAGGCTTAAGATCTATTAGCCAAACGTGTCCGAAATACAAATGAGACTTGTGACGCCAAAATAACAGTCATAATGTAGGGATTAAAAAAGTATCTGATTTGCGTCTTTGCTTATGATGTCTGGAACGCCTTCTCCATGTCTCTGTCTATAGGGCTTGCCATTACGTCTTCAACAATATTATACGGTGCCAAATTGTCCACAGCAGTTTTAAATGTAACTAGGCCAGACAATACACTGAGAATCGTTTGAGGATCATTGTTGTTGGCAGTCAGGGGTGCAGTTTTCACAAATGTTACTAGTGCCTTATCTGCTAGACCTTGAGCAATCTGATAATCTGCTTGGCTTACTATCGGCTGCGATGTTGCATTTGCTAAGGCAGTCATATTTGGAGCAGTCATGTTTGCGCTCATTGGAAGATGTTCACGTTCAACATAGGTGCTCCCTGTAGCATTTGCGTAATACCCGAGGGACTGATCAATCATATTCATAACTGCTGCGGCTTTTTGCCTCGCTTGTATGTCTACTGTCGCATTTGCAGGACTAGTCAAAAGATTGGTCCCCATCAAAGTAATAAACACGGTCTGCGACCAATGCAAGAGTTTGGATCCGTGTTTTCTCATAGGATCTTTTTTCGACCATCTAACGTGATAACAGAGACTACTATCTAAAATATATGATCGCACTGCACCTAATAGCACCCATAGCGATATCAGTATAACGACTGACCAGGATAATACAGGGTTACAGCAAACGATGGATGGTTCTGATACAATAGGTACGTACGATGGTTCCCACTCAGGACATTCCCAATATACCACTGACCTGCAGAGCAGAGTTTTTGTAATACTTGTAATAGATAGCATGTATGATTTCCGAGACCTCAGAGGAGGGCAGAGCGGAACCGGAGATGAGCAGACTTTGATTGTATGGCGATGGCGATCACCGCATGGTATGCAAATATCTAGCGTATTGTCACAACTAGTCGACTTCTCTAGTCAACTGCCATATAACTAGCACGTTTACCTGTTAAGCTTATCAGTTGGTTGGTTAAAGGAGGGCCATGTATACATTTTAATTTGAATTATTTTTGTATAATTATCGTCCCTTTGACCGACGGATTTGTGCTTGAGTAATAAGGATAAGTCCCTGGATTAAGATTTGCAGTTACAAACTCGCCATACCCTTTTGATTTTATTACCCCTGTATCGAACAATTTTCCTGACAGTGGATCTTCTGGTCCAGTACCACTTGTAATGCTGTGAGGAGAACTGCTATTATTGCCGATAAATATTTCTGCGCCTTGGGATACGGTTGTCGTCTCTGGTCTAAACAACGTATTTTGTTGGGCGTCATCAGTAATCGTAATTATTACTGCAACGGGAGAAGAACCCGAGGCAAGGACTAATGGGAAAACAGATCTGAATGCATTCTCGCCAGCAGCAAAAGTTGCTACCGAAATACTAATTATAAAAAGCAACAATGACAACTTCATTGAAATATTATTCGAAAGTCTATCCAGCATGCCTAAATCTATAACTTCGGTATAATTTGAAGTTTATTATTCCAAGCATATCAGGACAGTCCCGAGCGTCCGCTAAAAAGTAATATCTGCAGGCTGATGTCAATAAGCAACTTATGTCCTTTGAATGCGCAAAAGAACTCGAACCGGAAATAGGCCGACTTCAAGGTAAGCACGGTTATCCTGACGCGGCGAATAAAAGTACCTTTGAAAATGGGATATGGCAAGTATAATTCTAACTGGAGCTCCTGGTGTGGGTAAGACTACAATAGTGATAGATATTGCTCAGAAACTAAAGGAGAGAGGAGTGAGAGTAGGCGGTTTAGTATCTAGAGAAGTAAGAACCAATAATGTAAGAACAGGATTCGAATTCATTGACCTTGCTACAAATGATGGCGATGTTTTGGCTTCTGTGACCGAAAATGGTCCGAGAGTCGGCAAATACTTCGTTAACCTAGCAGGATGCAGATTTGCTGCCGACCGATTGAAGATTGCTTTAATCAGTTCAGACGTCATAGTTTGTGACGAGATTGGCCCTATGGAGCTTAAATCAAAAGAGTTCATAGATGCTGCAAGTAATTTACTCAGGACTAACAGGAAGGTGATTGTTGTTATTCACCAAAAATTAGAACACCCTTTAATCAGTGAGTTTAGAGAGAAATCTAGTTCTTTGATCAACATTAATATCGGAAATAGGGAGAAAGTTGCCAAAATATTACTTAATGAATTAAGTTGCCTCTGATGCTTTTCAGCCCAGATACGGATACAATAAAGGTCTCACCTGCAGTGCATTGATACCAAGCATAGTGTCGATTTCACAATGATCCGAGGGTTCATTTATTGTGATAAGATTTACAGGCTTTTTATTGACTGATGATTATTTAGTCAAACCTAGGGATTGCCGCTTCCTGTCTCCTCTTCTATCTAAAACCGTAATCACCGTCCCACCTACTAATGTTCCTATACCAATAACAAATACCCATGCTCCAGCTATTAACCCAGTAACGGTAGATAAGTTTATCTCACCACTATTTTCTGTAATCGGTAAGTATCCAAAGATACCTCCAATTTTGACTTGGTCAGTGCCCAAATTATGGATAGAAAGTGTATAGATTCCATCTATCTCCGGCTTAAACGAGGCAAAAATGTCGCTTTGACCGTCTTCACCAAATTCATTTTTATTTACTATGAATCCCTTGGGATCGATCACTGTCTGTTCCACAGCTGGATTACCTGTACTATTATTGGCTTCAACATGTAGTGCTATTGAGACTGGTCGTTCTATATTGGTTATCTCGAGAGTGCGATTCACAGAGCTGGAAGGATCGACCAAAACATCTGATAGGATGATGCTTTCATTTAGAATAACACTCGCAATGCCCATGCCATATGCTGTCTGCCATACTTATTCCTATGGCAACAAGAGCAGCGCCTACTAGTAATATTATGTATCCTCTCTTTAACATTTTTGTGGAGAATTACATCGTGTCCTTCATTATTATCTGTATTTTTTCAAACAAATATGCAGGAGAGTGTTAGGGGATCTTGATCTGACTTTATTCAACCTACGCAATTTCGTTGATTCCTCAAATGATTGCTTCAAACTCTTGGGTAACACACTATAAAAAAACAAGCGACTAACGGCAACATCGGATGGCGCTGTGCTGGTTAGGACTCGTAGATTAAGTTAACAAGAGATTGGGCAGGCAGTCAACTTTGATTAATTGATACTCTCCGCCTGTTTCTTTTCAGTTCCGTTAAATGGCGGTGCTGATCCTTGGTACTATCTAGATCTTTTTATTTTGCAAGATTATAGATAAGCAGTTTTGCAGTGCTTCGTTACTGGCTATAGTAACGCTTATATATTTTATGTTGTAGAAAGACATGTATAATAATAACAGAATTTTACTTCTTCGCTTTGCACTTCTTTTCTGATGAAGAAGGTGAATCAAACTCGGAAGCGCCCATTCTTGAATTCAGGACAACATCATCTTCACTACCCACATTGACTAAAAGAATCATGCTTGGGGCTATCTTAATGGAATTCCATCTATCACAGCTAAAATGCTCCCTACTTTAGATGCATAGCTATTATATGACGCTAAAAGCAGACAAGAAACTATGAAATAAATGAATCTGCAGATAACAACGTTAAGGCTTGAAGTAAATAGAATAATAAAAAGAACTTGTAACAATAGATAATAATATATGAAGACAACTACTACTTCGACGACGCAATCTAAGGTCTGTAAGAGTCTTCTCAGCAAGCTAGCATATCCACACAGAGTATCAACAATTCAGACTCAGGACACACATATCTCGTGGATTTTTTTGGCTGGACCCTATGCATATAAGATTAAAAAACAAGTCAAGTTCGGTGGCGTTCTTGATTTTTCAACACTGGGCTTAAGAAGACAGTATTGCTACAAAGAAGTCGAGCTTAACAAAAAATTGTGTAAGGATATGTACCTTGGCGTAGTCAGAATCATAGCAATTCCTGATAAGAATCATAATAGAGTTGTGATTGCAGATTCGCATACCAGGACAGGGAAAGTGATAGAATATGCAGTTAAAATGAAACACATTGCCTCAAAGTACAGAATGGATAAACTCTTAACTACACATAGGATTAAATTAGAAAATATTGGTGAGATTGCTTCCATCTTGAATAATTTTCATTCAAGAGCACCAACTAGTAAGGAGATTCAAAAATATGGGCAACCAAAATACCTGAAATACAAAATAAAGGAAAACTTTCAAACGTTAGCGAGACTCAGACATCCAACACCACAAGCTGAAGACATGTTAATCAAATTCATAAATAATAATGAAAATGTTTTCCTTACTAGAATCAGAGATAAGAAAATCAGAGATATTCATGGAGATCTGTATCTCAAAAATATCTTCATTGTCAAAGATAGAAAATATTACTTATACGATAGAGTTGAATTCAATGATTCTCTTAGATATGCTGATGTTGCAGAAGATGTTGCTCATCTTTCCATGGATTTAGAATGCCATAAATACAATGACCTCAAGTTATATTTCGTACGAACTTATATATTAAAAAGCAGAGATCACGATTTAGTAAAGATTCTTGATTTCCTTATTAGTTATAAGGCGTTCATGAGAGCCAAGGTTTCATTATACCAAGCAGTTTTTGAGAGGACAAAGACTAGACAGCATATGTTAAAAAAAGAAGCCGATCTACTCTTAGCCTTCGGTCAAAAGTACCTTACAGAATCTAGAATGAAAGGACTAGGATTCCCTATTGAGTGAAGTCTAACTATGTAATCATCTTATTTATTCATGTGTTTCTATACCCTAGGGTATCTCATCTATTTCTACTCAATTTTCAACGATTTGATATTATCCAGAGCAAGTCTTAAATGGTATAGTATGCCTTTCTCTGTTATGACGCATGTTGCGAAAGTAGTAGAACTTATTGGCAATTCAGATAAAGGTTGGGAGGATGGTGCGCAAGCAGCAGTAGATGAGGCAAGAAAGACAATTCATGGAATTACAGGAATAGAGGTTACCGATATGACTGCAAAGATAGATCCAAATACAGGCAAGATTACAGAATAACATACAACTGTAAAAATAGCATTTGGTGTTGAACACTCACAATAGCAATTACGTTATCCACCTTCAATTTTGACAACACGAGTATTTGTAATGATATCAATATTGTATTTGTTTTTGAAACTTTCTGCTGGTCATGCTATTAACCTGTTGAGATTATCTATAAGTCCTTTTATTACATATGGCATGCCATGTGCCCCATAAGACACCACAGGTTCTTGGATGATTTTTATTTCTGCATCAGGATCAGACTCGTCCTGCAGTCACGGTTATACAACATCAGAAGAATGGCGTGTAAAGATACTAATGGCTGATCATTTGATACTATCAAATGTACTTCGACAAACGCAGAGTATCATTTTGATTTTTGTTTGTGATTAGTAACATAAATGCGATGCATTGCAGTGCATGTAACACATTTACTTCCCTCAAACAACTTCCCTCAAACAAGCTGTCGTAATCTAACCATAGTGGTTATGATACAGTTTAAAGTAATTACATCATCATGTTGAACAAATATTGCCCCTTATCATTGACAGCATTCTATTCCTGGATCTTCGAGAAAATTGTCTAGATAGTCTAATAGCCCTTAATTGGAGGATTGAACTGTAGTATCTGTTGTTTATTTGAGCTTAGCACAATCGATAAATAGTTCGGACTCAATTGGACTGGTTGCATGGTAATTGAGTCAGGGCTTTTGTTGTATTGAGTGTATAATTGCTAATGAAGAAGGGCTAACACCTATTTCATCCCAAGTATTTATTTATGAAGGAATGTCACTCTGTCTTAAACACTTTCGTATCCGTTCGTTATCTGGTTATATTCCACCGTCGATACTTGAAAAAGTAGAGAGAAAGCGTGAGCAGGATCTTCTTGGCATATGAACATTGGTTAAAGAGAATTGAGAATGAAGAGGTGAATGATGGTTCAACTTACTGAAAGCCTAAATTGGGCTGATAGGTTACTGTTTCTTTAACCGTCCAGGATACATGAGGTTCTTTTTGAATTATAGCCTATCTCTACGTTAGGATTGATACGTCTTGCCTTTGATGCTGCACTCATCCCAGCAGGAACACCTCCAATAATCAGGGTCTCTTGTTTTCCCTCACTTAACTACTGCCTGTTTACAATCAATCTGCCTTTGAATTAAGTTCTGGTTGGAGCTGAATGTTTGATTGTTAAGATCAACTCAATGTCTTGCATTATCGCTAGCCGACTTGGCATGTGCCGGATCTGCTTCAGCCGTCATAGACATTTACATGACTATCCAACAAATCGAGAAAAAGTTACGGTCTGGCCAGCAGATATACCAGAGACATGAAATCCAATTTCGATTTATAGAAATCATGTTCTGACTGTTCCACTTTTCGATCTTCTTTTACCGGATCTGGTTCAATAGGAAACAAGTATGCCGATAGAACTTGCATAACCTTTCTTCCGACGGTCTATATTGAGTCTCGATATGATGCATAATGAAGTCATACTTAAGTCATACTTAAGTTGGACGACACCAATAACGGAAAAATAGTATGCAATTCTTGAGAAACAACTCACATACGGTCTGTCATCCCACTATGAATCAGACTCATTGATTTAATAGTCGTTTTCGGCTGCGAAAACCAAGTTGATGCAAACGACCTAGCACTCCATTACAGGTATGCTGAACTACGCAAGGCATTCCCTGTCAGGTGATCATTCCAGAACAACCTAAAAGATGTCCGTTTGTCTTGCAGTGCAAGCAGGAATATTATATGCTAGTTTGTACTACATCGTTGATAGGAATGTACGCTGATGAAAGATTCTAACTTTAAACAGCTTGCTTTGAATGGCTAAAATGGTTGACCATATATTTAGCAGTTGCTTTTGTCATAATGCTTTTCTTGCCCTTCCCCGCTGATCTTGCTGTAGCATCGCTTGCATTCTTGGCGCTTAGTTGGTACAAAAGAAATCTGCTATTAAGTAAATTAGGCATGGAAAATGCGAGAAGCAAGGATACCGGTTTCGAATTAAAAAAAATCAAAGAATTCTATAAATCAATCTTTTCCAATGTCTCTCATTCAACAGATTATGGCCAAAGTCAGGTCAAGTCCTATTGTATGAAATGTGGTAATGAGCACAGGGAAATTGCATGTCCCAAATGTGGTTCAAAAATGAAAAGGATAGGATTATAATTCCGCTAACAGTCATGTTAGATATCAACAATACCTATTTTAATGGACAGACACTCAAGATGATTCATCTAACGGGAAGCTAAAACTGTACGGATTCTCTCTTCAAACTCAAGGATGCAAAGGAATTTTTCAAACGATTTAGGTACATTTAACAAAGAATCAGAAATAGATAAATTATTAAAAGTACTGATCGATTAGTACAATCTGATGACTTTGACAAAAGATAACATAGCAATTATCCCAGTACTTGATTTTATGACTAGAAATGTAATAACAATACCTGAAAATCGAACCATGAAGCAAGCGTCGAAATTAATGTATGAAGACAATATAGGAAGCATAGTTATTCTAAAAGAAGGGAGTGGCTCCAATCTTGATGGCAATGTATCTGGAAGTACAACCGAGAGGGTGAGAAATACCAATAGGGATCGTTACCGAGAGAGATATTGCCAGGACAGTGGGATTCGCTCCCAAGCATTCCATTTTTGGCGATATTCCTCTCTCGGAAATTATGAGTAAGCCGTTGATAACAATTCACCTAGGTGCCTCATTGAAAGATGCAGTAGTTTTGATGCAACAAAAAGACATCAGAAGACTGCCCATTATTGATAATAATGGACAATTGGTAGGTATCATTACTGAGAAGGACCTGCTCAGAGTGGTTTTCAAAATCTTCAAGAAGACTAGCAAGGACCAGGGTTTAGTTTCTGAGGGTTTTGATTTGTTGGGATTCCTTGGAGCAGAATAGGATTTCCCTTCACATAGTGGTAAGTCTCTAAACTTCCGGAATTATGTCATAGTAAACCGGAGCTAGCATGTCATAGTGTGATATACATAGTTAGTAATAGTAGTGATTTCAAAAGCTTGTGATACCTGTTATAATGCTGTAATCTGAGACTTACCTGTTTTTCCGTTTGAGCATCATTCCAAACTGTCAGACGGTGGCTGGGGAATAGGCTGACAACTTGCTATTTTACAATTATGACAGTATGTCCGCCGTAGTGAACAAGCTTGGAAGATGTACTTCCAATTAGAAAACTGTCAGATGATAGATATTTACCTCTACCTCCAACCACAATGACGTCCATATTTTCTCTTTTTGAAATTTCTAATATTTTCTCGGCAACATCCCTTCCTTTGTCTTCAATCACATTTACCTGAGAAGATTTCAACCCTAAATCTTTTGCTTTGGATTGATATCCTTGGAGAATTTGTTGACTATCTTGTTCCAATTCACTCACTATAGAGTGACCAACGGTCCCATATTCCTCAATTATATGACTATCAGCAAACTGGATTCAAATTTCTTTGAGATACCTGCTCAAATTTAAAAGCTTACTACCTCCCTCCGAACCGTCGACAGCCACAGAATTCTGGAAAGCATTCCCTATTAATGATCTTATTTAGTTATATTTGTGTTATCTATAATCTTTAATCTATTCTATTTTGATGCTATACCACGAACAACTCCTATAAGATATCTGTTGATAACATCAAGGAATCCGGTTCAAAGCAAGAGAAATTTGAAAGGCGAATTTACACTCAGTCCGTGATCAGCCTGTGAGCTTGGCCTTGCTACCTGTTCTATCCTATAGTTGATTAGCATTATCTTCTAGTGAAAGAGGTTTGCTATAGAAGAGTAACTAATAGATAAGTGATAATTTTTAAGTTTTTAAAATTTGTAGATGTTGTAACAATCGGTCCTTTTTATATTCAACTACTTATTGAAATCAAATAATTCGAGGCCTAAGGCCTCATGCAGACTCTATATATCGAGCCCAATTGAGCACAAGTGTTTTTAATGACTTGTATCCTCTTCACCAAATATTGAGCAATCGACAAAATAATAAAAAATAAGAAGAAGTAAACCCAATAGGAATTCGAAGCGCTCATTTTTCAAGCGGCTACGGATGGTGAATTCAGTCAAAATTAGTCTACCTTGGTCTTTCCTTAAAGGTTAAGCTATCTACTCCTGACGCCTATTCATGTATATTTTCGATGGTGTAAGATACAATAAAATAAAATAATTCGTCAAGGATAAAATAGCCTGTACATGTAGAGAGCGGGATATGAGAACTCCGGTATTTGTTAAGTACTCAAATCATGTGTTGATGGTGCGACCAAGAGTAAAATACTTAAAGAAGCAAGTCCTCTGACTCACGAACAATTAAGGAGAATAACTGCAGAATTAGTAGATAAGGAACTTTTAAGGTACGTAGATGTGAAACGAGTTTATATGACCACCGACAAAGGGCATCAGTTCCTGAATCAAAATAGGAACCTAAAAGATGCGGATAAGAAAGTGCATGTCTATCCTAACTTTTTCTCGCCATTGTGTATCATTGTAAATTATATTGTTGTAAATTGTAAATTATATTGTTATATTAGGAAATACCGCAACTGCACAAAGGAAAAGAAAGCAGAAGAGAAGAATATGCAGTGCGCTTCATTGAAATTGACTTTCTTCTTCCGGATATTGGCATGAAATTGAAAATGTGTGTAAGGGAGATTCCAAACTTGGCATCGTATATTTAATGAATGACGAATCCTGTTCAACATTATGTATGTTACAAATAAAGAAATGGAAATCGCTCGCTTTGCACACCGATGAGTTAAAAAGAAGTATTAGCCTCTTTCAGGCGATCACTTATGGAGTAGGCCTGATTCTAGGCGCTGGAATATATGTAATTATTGGAGATGTAGCGGCGATTGCTGGCAATGCAATGTGGATTTCATTCATACTGGCTACATTAATTGCTATAGTAACAGGATTCAGTTATGCTGAATTATCATCTATATTCCCAAAAAGTGCTGCCAGAGTATGTCTACTCGAAAAATGCATTTGATAGTAATTTTGTGGGATCGATAGCAGGTTGTATGGTTATCTTTGTTGCCATAGTTTCCGCAGCTACGGTTGCGATCGGATTTGCAGAATACTTTGTGCAATGATATCCTCACAACTTAATCCAATATTATTTGCTGTTCTCCTAATGTTAGTATTATCATTTATCAATTTTTATGGAATATCGGAATCTATAAAGCTTAATACAGCTTTCACATTCATAGAACTCGCAGGGCTGGTCCTAGTAGTCATTGCTGGCTTTTGGTTGGGCTCACCAGAGAAGACTGACTATTTTGAAATCCCTGGCGATACTGATCTATTTGAGATTCCACCTAATGTTGTCATTAGCATTCTCTTATCCGGCACTGGTTTAATATTCTTTGCTTATTACGGTTTTGAGAATATAGTCAATATCTCAGAGGAGACTAAGAATCCTACTCGAGTGATACCTATGGCAGTACTGATTCTCTATCATCATAACAACGGTCATCTATGTAGTTGTGGCATTTGCCGTCACAGCTTTAGTGGGGTGGGAGGAATTGTCACAATCACAGAGCTCCACAACTTTGGTAGCAGAGAGGGCTTTGGGTAAGAACGGTGATTTCATTCTATCTGTAATTGCGTTATTTGCAACCTCTAACACATGTCTAATGATGCTTATTTCTGGCTCTCGTATTATTTACGGGATGTCAAAGAGTGAAAGAAAGATTGGTTATGATTCTTCGTTGCCATCCAGCTCCACTACATCGATATTTCCAAGAGCATTAGCTAGAGTTCATGATACCAGAAAAACTCCTTGGATTGCAATTATAGTCACAATGATAATCGGAATTATTGTTGTTATTTCATCCGGCGGGAGTATATCCAAAGTTGCAAATATTTCAGTCTTTGGAATATTCATAGTGTACGCCCTTGTCAATCTTTCCTTGATAGTATTGAGATTGAGAAAGCCTAATCTCAAGGGGGACTTTGTATCTCCAATTAGCACCAAAGGTAATTTCCCAGTCCTTGCCGCCATAGGTTTAGTGACCTCTATAGTGATTCTCATGCAGTTCGACTTTGAGGTTGCAATATCAGGATTGATTATATTAACAATGATTATAATTTTTTGCCTGCAGCTCAACAGAATGCACAAAAAGCAAAATGTTAGTGACAATAATCCCTAATCTAATGACCATTAATCGGTGGAAAAGTATGCAATAAGTATACACATATAACACTATAGATCGTAGCAGTAAGAATTCCGGAAGTCATATAAGACCACTTTGATGCACTTTGCCAAACTTCTTAAGGCTGTGCGGACGTCTCTCTGTATTCAGACCCTGACACAATAGTTCCACCATTTTCTAGATGCACTTTGTTTCATACCTTACTCCAAAAGAATATCAACAGTATCGTTGCTAAGAATGAAGGTAATAGAATCTTATACGGATATTTCTAGAGATTCTTATCATACTTATTTGAAAAAGGAGTAGTATTTAAGCGAATAAGTACCAAATCGTTCTCTATGGTGCAATACACTGCACCTACTCGTTCATTATCGATGTTTATTATTTTGTGGATTGCAATTTCCTGCACTTGATTAAAGACCCAGAAATATATTCCAAATCTCTTTTATCATTTATTCACCGCATATACGAAAGTTAGCCTATAAGAGAAAGTCAAAGGAACCAAGTCCCTTTCTAGAGGGAAAGAATCTTCTAAACCAATCGTATGGTTCTATGTTCCACAAACTGAGCTGTAATATTCACCTGAAGAAGATGACACATGCGATTTATTTAACTTTTATGTCCAGTGATAACGATCACGTATAAGAATTTCTGCTACTGTAAATCTGGTTTTGCATAATACGTTGGGTGAAATATGAATCATAATGTGTCAATTCTCAATTTCATAATTCTGTGTCTTGTACTCTGTCTAATCTGTAGAATGCTATTGTTACGTTAGTTGATTGCAGATGCAATGCACTGCAATCGTACCTGATACTGTTACCAATCACTTTCCATAATTCTAGGAAGTTGTTTGTGTACATATAGAAATAACAATTTCTCGATCCTCGAAGTTACTACTCTTGTACTAGTAATCTAATTGCTACTCCACCAGAATCAAAAAACAACTCTGGGATTTGAGACTCTTAAAATGTAGCAATTATTCTTGGTGCTATTACATTCGAAGTACCTTATGGCTCAAAAAATTAAGAACCAAATGTTTCAATTGATAAATGGTTCAGAGTTCAAAGGATTGGGTGCACGATTTAATTGAATCAGATCGTCTATTGTATTGACTGAAGAAGTGCGCACACTTATTTCATCCCAGATATTATACTTGAAGGAATGTCACTTTGTCGCAAACACTTTCTTTTCCGCAGTGGTCAGTGGGTATAGTCCATCGTCAAACCTCGAAAAGTAGATAAGCGTGAAGAAGATCTTCAGGCATACAAATATTGGTTGAAAAGAGTCGAGAATGAGAAGGCAAATGATATATCTACTCCTAATGATTTTCGAAGTTAAACTGAATGTCATAAACCACTGTTTGATCAAAAAAGGCCAAGATATTGGTCCATTCCTTATTCAGCTCAATCTTGTCAGAATTACTTAAATGTCTGAATCATTTATTTAATAGATGGTAATGATGAAAAATGATAAGGCAGGAGTGGATGCACGCGAAAATGTCGAGAATCCTGAGATAGTGGAGTGTGGAATCTGTGGTTATCATTATCAGAAAACAAAGAAATGTCCGCAATGTTCAATGAAAGAAGGGACCTGAGCGAATTCAGATTTATTGTGTCAACGAAGTCAATTTTTTATTGTCTCAGGATCGAGGACCAATCATAGATTTCAAAAATTCATTATTAAGGTTAGATGTAGAGATATAATTTTGGTAACTAGCCAATGTAACTAACTATATTCAGAGGAGCAAAGGAGGAGGCGCTAAGAGCAAGGATTGCCCCTTAGAGATTAACCTTTAATGAGACGATTTTAAAAGCCCCAATACTTATCATTATAGTATTGTCGTCAACGAATGCTTCAGACATAATGCTATTATTTTCTTGGTTTCAGATTGAGTAACAGGAATCGGGATTTCTTGAATTTGATTTTCGAGCAGATCTATGATTGATGCAGACTTGATCTGTTTGAAGAATATCAATCATTCATTTTCTTGCTCTTCCTTCCGTTTCGTAAATCCTAACAACTAGCGAATGGTCATCACTATTACGTTGTAGTTCATCAAGTTTAAGCGTGCTAAGAATTACATTTTTTGGACGAATCTCCAGAAACGAATGTTGATAATCTTGTAATCTAACTGCAGATATCGCTATCAAATTATTTTATTGTATCATGTTGTGATGCTTCCGTTCCTCCCAAATGAATTGCAATCAGAGGCATGTTAAATTCCATAGCGTGTCGATATGTAGTGCTCTCTCTCCAACCTTCTTCATGCGGGAGAACTGAATATCTAAAGGTATATGGCTTCATCTCTGCTGCCTCAGGTGTCGGAATACATGGACCCATGATTCCGTCAGCCGACAACACCATAATACTCCTTAAGAGAGTAAGATAAATTGAACCATCTCTCACCTCATGGGATGGTATACCTCTGATGTATTATACTGATTCCTATCCTCGCACATTCCTTTTTTTCCTCATACAGAATAGTCAATCCAATCCAAAGATGGGAAAACTCCACTCGGTCTTTCGACCCATCCACTTGCGTTCCTATTATAGAAGAGGTTAGCCTTCCTCTTAATGGCACCAAATTGGGTACCACACCAATAATCATCAGAGGAACATGGAGTTCGAAACCTTACTCTTATTCGCGAATGAGGATGTCTGTCGTATATATGGGTCACAAAATCTATTCTATCAAGTGATTTGTAGACTACAATCTCTTTCTCTATATCAACAAAATTATGTCTATACAATATTGGCTTTAACTTGTGGGTCAACCTGTATGGCCATCTTAACGCATAGTATTTACTTTTCAGTTGATATGATAGGTCAATTTACCTTCAAGGACGCTAAAGCTTTCACATTTAAATGAGCCATACTTGACGCCTTCTCCTGTCTCTGACTTTAGTAACCCTAAATTGTCCCTGTGATAGTAAAGATCCCCTAGTTCTTCCTCCAACATAATTTCATTGCCCTTAAAGTAATCCTTGCCATCTTTGGATACACTTAGCAGACCATTTTCAGGGTCAATCAAGACATCAAAATTGTTTCTATTTCTAAAAGTTGTGGAGTGGATTGAATTTCTCCCTGAAGGAGATATTTTCGCCAGGCACTATTTTATATACCCGGTATCCAATGGCGGTATTTCGGCTATAAAACCAATTTTCAATGTTTGAATGGATCCATCGGGATAGGGCGAAACATTCAATGATTTCTATGTCAATATTTTTTTCTCCCTCATGCATATTCACCTTGTTCTTTTCACGTGAGAATTTGTTTGACTATCAGCAAGGGTAGTAGAACTGAATGGAATAATCGTTTCTAAATGAGAAATGCCTCTTATTTTACCCTCGATCAAATTCTAGTACACATTCTACCCAATTCTTAACTTTCCATGTTAGTGAATTGAATACTACGAAATCTTGGCCATCACCGTTGCAAAAGTGGGACACCAAATGCAATAGACAATACACAATCGATTCTTTAATAGACCCAAAATCTGATTTGAATAATTGTCTTATCTCATTGTACACCTCGTCTATTCCGGTCCCAGGTAGAGCATCGTGCATGGCCATGAAAAGGAGGTTGTTCCAGTAGTTCTTCAATCTGTCATAAACATCTTGATCTACCCCCTCTAAGCGCACTTAGAGCAAGCCATCTCTCAAGAGTTAGCAACAAATTCTCATATGCTTTTACGCCTTGTTTAATCCACATTCTTGATGAGTGCTAGTCAGGAAAAACCTCTGATAGTCTCCCCGAATACATCTCTCCCTTTCGGATTGCAAATCTTACGTCATCATTATCTTGAACCTTTTCAAGATTGGAAAAATACTCAGATGGCGTGGCTATCAATATTTTTGGTTTCTTTGCATTCTTAGGAGATGAAGCAGTTGAATCACTACCGGTAATCGCATATGGAGTACCCAATGATTTGCCATATCATGCCACTATCATCGATATCTATCTCTGCATTCCATTTTCCTACTATTTCTACTGTCTCTGGTTGTGGGAGTGTTACACCGCTGCCAGATGGCATAAATATATGACGAGTGGCTGCATACTTTTCAAGCTCTTTGTAGGATTTCTGAAGCTGGGTTAGATCAAGACCAGCTCTATAGCCTAAGGGCATCCAATGGCACAAAACACGTGAACCATCTAGCCCTTCCCACCAAAACTCTGAAGGTTTAGATATATCTGCGCCCCTTCTGAAAGCGAAATATCGGTATCCACACCCGAGTAGGATTTGAGGCCATTGTGCGTTAAAACCAAATTCATCAGCTCCCCAGCCAACAATTACATCTTGATCAAATTTCTCCTTTATGTATTGTTTACCCTTCGATATTTCCCTAATTAGAGTTTCTCCATGCGGTAACATAACATCTGACATCAAATATTGACCACCCGCAATCTCCATTCTTTTTTCCCTGATTAGTCTTGTTATGTCTACAAAGAGTGACCGATAACTGGCTTCAACCTGTTCAAGAAGATAAGTTTGTTCGATTGTGAATTTATACTCTGGATTTGTCTTCATTAGATTCTACTGCCTTGTTTCAAAATAAATTCAATGTTGATACGAAAGTAATCCTCTTTGTTGAATACCCATATTGCATCGTAATGTGTATGAGGAACGAAATAGATGATTGATTCTAAGATCTTTTTTTGTCGTTACTGTGCTTTATTATCTCCCTATAATTCAAGATTTTATCCATATCAGGAAATCCTCAAACAATATAAAAGATTAATCGATCAATTATGCAATAAAATGTCGTCCATTACGAACTCTCATGGCTGCTGTGTTTTATCCCACCTTGTAACAAACTTTATCAGACTCACTAATCTAGAAGCAAAACCCCACTCGTTGTCATACCATGAGAGTATTTTGACTACATTGTTCTTATTTCCTAAAACCATTGTACTCAAGCCATCTACAATAGAAGAATGAGAATTGCCCACGATATCTGCTGAAACAATGGGCTCTTCTGTGTACTCCAAAACCCCTTTCAAATCGGCCTCCGCGGCTTCTTTTAATGCATCATTTACTTCTTCTTTTGTTACTTCCCTTTTCAACGTGAATACCATATCTGTAATCGATCCGCTACTAACGGGTACCCTCAGAGCCATCCCATCTATTTTTCCCTTTAATTCTGGTATTATGGTTCCTATTGCCTTTGCTGCTCCAGTCGTAGTAGGTATAATAGACATAGTGGCCGCTCTTGCTCTTCTCAGATCCTTATGGGGCAAGTCAAGCAGTCTTTGATCATTTGTAAAAGCATGAGTTGTAGTCATGTAGCCTTTTTCGATACCAAATCGATCGTTTATTACTTTCACTACGGGGGCTAAACAGTTAGTAGTACATGAAGCCATGGAAATGATATTATGTTTATTATTATCAAACTTATTCTCATTCACCCCCAAGACTATCGTTGCATCAGGACCCTTCGCTGGCGCTGAAATTATCACTCGTTTTGCTCCTGCTTCAGTAATATGCTTCTCAGCTTCTTTTGCATCATTGAATTTACCAGAAGATTCTAAAACGATATCGACTTTCATATCTTTCCATGGCAATTTTGATGGTTCTTTTTCAGATAACACTCTTATTTCCAAGCCGTCTACGATCATAGAATGGTCATTCTTGACTTCCACTTTGCCATTGAATCTTCCAAAGACAGAATCATATTTGAAAAGGTGAACAAGAGTCTTAGTGTCTGTCAAATCATTAATCGCTACTATGTCTACCATTTCCATAAATTCTGTATCCTTGATGGCAGATCTTAGAAAGCATCTCCCTATTCTACCGAATCCATTTATTGCTAATCTTAATTTTTGACTCAATTAACTTACAATCCAATTACTGGATTTATGAATGTTATACATAGATATTTCTCTGCTTTTCACATAGCTAGCTTTAGAGTACATTTTAAATTCATTAAACTTTTTTTACTTCTGGATGCTTCCTTTGATTATGAATTTTCCAGAGCTGGAAAAAAAAGAAGTGAACACCTCCTAGGAGGTGGCGCCACGAAGCAACAGGAACACAAAAAGAAAGGAAAGCTTACCGCATTTGACAGAATTAAGTTAATTTTTGATTCGGAAACCTTCACAGAGATTCGATCCATTCGTAACACATGAATGCCATAACTTTGAGATGCAGGATAAAAAATTTCTAGGGGATGGTGTAGTAACAGGTTATGGAACTATTGACAACCGCCTAACTTATGTTTTTTCACATGACTTCACCGTGTTAGGAGGCTCTCTAAGTATGGCATTTGCTTCGAAAGTTTGCAAAGTAATGGATCTTGCATTAAAACAAGGGGTGCCAGTAGTAGGAATCAATGATTCGGGAGGGGCGCGTATACAGGAAGGAGTGGATAGCCTAGCAGGTTATGCTGAGATCTTTCATAGAAACGTAAAAGCTTCCGGTGTAATTCCTCAGATATCTCTCGTAATGGGTCCTTGTGCTGGTGGTGCAGTATACTCCCCTGCTCTAACTGATTTTGTTATTATGACTAGATCTGCATACATGTTCATCACAGGACCAGAAGTAGTAAAGGAGGTAACTGAAGAGAATGTTACTTTTGAGGACCTAGGAGGAGCAGAAATTCATAATAAGAAAAGTGGTGTGGCACATTTCATTGCCGACGACGAACAAGAATGTTTTGCAATCCTCCGTAACTTGCTCTCTTTCATTCCTTCTAATAATTTGGAAAATCCCCCGCGCACAGTGACAAAGGATGATCCAAAGAGAGAAGACGAATCTCTTAACTCGTTCTTACCATCTAACTCCAATAGGCCATATAATATGGAAACTGTCATCAAGAAAATTATTGATGATACCAATTTTCTAGAAGTTCAGAAATACTGGGCAAGCAATATCATTGTGGGCTTTGCAAGGCTCGATGGCAATTCAGTAGGCATAGTGGCAAACAATCCAGAATATTTAGCTGGAGTTCTTGATATAGACGCATGTGACAAAGCGTGTCGTTTCGTGAGATTTTGCGACTGTTTCAATATTCCTCTAGTCGCCTTAGTCGATGTACCTGGCTTCCTTCCAGGAACAAATCAAGAGTGGGGAGGGATAATTAGACATGGAGCAAAGTTGCTTTATGCTTTCTCTGAAGCAACTGTTCCAAAGCTTACTGTAATAACCAGGAAAGCCTATGGTGGCGCTTATGATGTGATGAACAGCAAACATCTTGGGGCCGACTACAACTTTGCTTGGCCTAATGCCGAGATCGCAGTGATGGGCCCAGAAGGAGCGTGTAGTATTATATTCAAACAGCTGATAATGAAATCAGACGATCGTCAAAAGAAAAGGGCAGAATTAGCAGAGCAATATAGACTAAAGTTTGCCAATCCGTACATAGCAGCTTCAAAGGGTTATATAGATAACGTGATTGAACCTAGGGAAACGAGAACTAAATTAATATCTGCACTCAAGGCAATTATCAGAAAGCGGGAAGACAGGCCAAGAAGAAAACATGGCAACATACCTGTTTGACTATCAGATAAGATCAAATCTAAAGTCTAAAATCTAAGGTATAAAATAACTAAGACCATTACAAATGATATTGCAAATAACTAAGTCCAAATATCGTTACTAAAATGATCTAGTCTCAGTCGGGAACAACAGTCATAGTTCGTCAAACATATATTATTTTTCTGCTGGTTTAGCTAAGGCTGATAAGAGACATAAGGTTCCTCTAAAGAGCAAGGTATTACATATATCTAATTTTTGACTGTGTCAAAAGTTACCAGAACGTCTCCTGTCTTTACCGATTGTCCTTTTGAAACGTTGATATCCTTTATCCATTTGCTAGCCGGCGATTTAATCTCATTCTCCATTTTCATTGCTTCAAGGACAATCATTACTTGTCCTACTTTGACTTTACTTCCTTTGTTCACCAAGACATCGATTACTCGACCGCTGATCGGAGCTCTTACTTCAGAGGATATTTTTTCAGTAAGAGAATTTTTTGAGACGAGATAAGCCATACCATTTATAATCATTAGAGAAGGGTCTCCTTCTTCCTCAAAATCCAAATGAAATTCTGTTCCATCTATGGTAATACAATCGTCGCGAGATTTTACAACTATTTCTCTTCCATTTACTCGTATATTCTCATTGCCTCCAATTTCAACGTCATATAGATTATTATTTACTTTAATTTTCAACTAGGTATTCCACCCAAACGATGACGATTCTGAAAACCGACGATGTACATCGTAAGGATCTGCCCAATCGAATCTGCTGGCATTCCATGCATCATCATAGGTCCCCAGCTCTTCATTCAAGTATTGCATCATAGGTCTGGCTCTTTTTGGTATTGCAGATAGAATGGCTGCTGCTAATTCTCCATCCTTTGAAGAGAAAGGTTTGACATTTTCAATAAATGACGTATCATATGTTCCATTTACAAATCTACTATCTCTTAGTGCCGAGGAGTGAAATGGTATAGAGGTTGGAATTCCAGAAATCCTCAGTGTAGAAAGTGAACGAATCATTTTGTTTATCGCGTCCATTCTATTATTTCCATGACATATGAGCTTTGCAATAAGAGAGTCATAAAATTGTGGGATTGAATAGCCTGAGTATAATGCAGTGTCTAACCTAATCCCTTCACCTACTGGAATCTCAAATTCCTTAACTTTGCCTGCTACAGGAGCAAAACTCATAGGATGCTCTGCATTAATTCTACATTCTATTGCATGTCCTATTGAATTTACGGCTTCCTGTCTTACAGATAATCCATATCCTAGGGCCGCACGAAGTTGCTGTTCCACTATATCAACTCCAGTAACAGCTTCAGTTACAGGATGCTCAACTTGTATCCTCGCATTGATTTCCATGAAAAAGAACTTATCGCCCTTAAGTAGAAATTCGACAGTTCCTGTGTTATCGTAATTAATTTCTTTCATTATTGAAACAGCCTTGCATAAAATATCTTGCCTCATTTCATTTGTCAAGGCAAATGAGGGAGTCTCTTCGATTAGCTTTTGATGACGTCTCTGGACTGAACATTCTCTTTCACCTAATTGAACCACATCGGAGCTGTCTGCAACAATTTGAACTTCTATATGTTTGGGATTTTCCAAATATTGTTCAATATATACTCTCCTTGAGCCAAAGCTCATCATAGATTCAGTCTGAGCTGATACAAATCTCTCATGGATTTCTTTCTTTGACCTCAAAATTCTTAAACCTCTTCCTCCGCCCCCCTCAACAGCTTTGAGGATTACGGGAAACCCAATCTTATCCACCAGTGATAAAGCCTCGTCTTCAGAGGAAACCTCATCTCCTTCGACTACGGAAGCTACTTTTGAAGCCGCTCTCCTGGCTTTCACCTTATCGCCCGAAATAGCCATGACCTCAGTGGAGGGTCCCACAAAAATAATCCCTTCTTTTTTGCATCGCTCTGCAAATTTTGGACTTTCAGACAGAAAACCATAACCAGGATGGATCATATCACAACTAAGTTTGTTGGCCGCTTCGATAACTTTGTCTATCACAAGATAGCTTTCTATCGGCAATAATCCCCCTATGTTGACGGCTCCTTCGCAATACTTTATGTGCAGAGATTCTTTATCGGCTTCGGAGTAGATGCCACACGGTATCATGCCAGCTTTCTTGCAAGCCTTAGCAATTCTTATTGCTATTTCTCCGCGGTTAGCTATTAGTACCTTAGTATTCATGATCCAAATCTAAAAATAGTAGCAGCTCGAATTCTTGGACTAGGTATCTAATCCGAAGCCTTGTCTATACTGATTTAAGGTACTATCAAATTGCATACCGGGTATCCTCATATATAATATTCTAACATCCTGTCGATTTCATCCTTACCTACTTCGTCATTTGGAAATTCTTCATATCTTGCAAAATCAAGGGGAGTAATTATGCCAACAAGGTTATTCGAATCTGATTTATCACTATTATTGCTATTATCAATGACGAGTAAATGTCTTACATTATGCTGTAACATCATATCAGCAGCTACAGCTGGGGTAGAGGTTGAATCAATTGCGATGAGTGGTACTGACATTATCTGCTTATTTGTTACTGTACTCGTAAGGGTATCACTAGTGCATACTTTAGTAACTATATCTCGCTCGGTGACTAAACCTTGAGGTTTACCTTCACTGTCGACTACTATCAACGAGCTGACATCTCTATCCTTCAATTTCTTTGGCAGCATCTTGCACAGAAGCTGAATCCTCTATAGTCTCTAGCCTTTTTCTCATAATGTCCTTCACAACCGTGGTCATCGATAGGAATATTATCTTTATCAAACTCTTAAACATATTGAATAAAAAATCCAATGAGATACATTAAGTTGCTCTGTTTACCGATCACTAATATATACAAGAGCATATCCTACATGGGAGGCTCACTATTGCGGTATGAGGCTTAGGCCACAAATTTTGATAAGATTAGAGATAATGATGTTACATTGCTATCTATCTTCTTCGATAATCTGTTGACTGATATACGTTCGAAGTACATGATTAGTAACTAAACCTTTTGGCTATAGTTGTTCTGCGTTCATGGTAGATTAAGCAGATGATGTGGATGTCAAGAAATTTCTCCGATTAGATGATGGAATATTCTTGCCTTATATTGACGAACATCTGTAATAGGCATATTGTAAGCTTGACTGAACCACACGGAGAAAAAATAGTAAACATGGGAGTCGTACAAATGCGAGTAACAACGGAGTTAGAAACTAATGTTAGAACCATAATTTCGTATGTAAGGAATGCATCACAAAGAAGAATAAGCCTACTTTGTTTTCCTGAATGTTGCCTTTCGGGTTATATAGTTAACCTTGCCAAGCTCGACTATAAGACTATTGCTCAATCTCTTATTGAGCTGCAGGAAGTATCTAACAGGTTCAATGTATCTCTGCTGATAGGTACACCATGGAAATCACAAGGTAAAATTTTTAATGCCGCTTTCATTATTAAACCTGAATCCGGAATCATTACAAAGTACTACAAGAACGATTTGACTGATTATGACATAAGGTTTTTTTCGAAAGGAACTTCCTCTAAAAGCCCGATTTGGATTCACCAAGGCGTAAAATGTGGTGTCCTTATCTGCAGAGATCAGAACAATCCTTTACTAGCGCTTCGATACAAGAGAAATAACGTGAAAGTATTATTTTATCTTTCATCTCATCATTACAGCAAACGAGATGCCTTATATAAGGAAAGGAGAAATCGATCGTTTCCAATAGTTAGGGGCAGCGGAGAATATGATGTATGTAGTTAAATCAGATGCTGTTGGAGAACAAAATGGCCTAATTAGTATGGGCAGTAGCATAATAGTCAACCCTCAAGGCAGAGTAATAGCAGAAGCCGCAAATGGGCGTGAAGAATTACTAAAATTTAGTCTCTGACATCGAGTTAGTTATCATATTTAATCCATCATACCAGTCCATCCATTCCAAACCAAACAAATATTATTAATAACGTCTATTTCGTAAAGTACTTCTGGCTAGTCAGTAGTGAGCAGACCAATGTATACAAGTAGGATTAGTGAGGTGAGGACTCGCCGATTGATTGCATTGCAATGCAATGCAAGTAGTAATAATTACGTGTATTCTAGCTCTTTTATAATAGACATATCTATAAAAAGTCTAATGCATAAAAGACTAGTGCACAAGAACCAAATACTCGCTATCGCAGTAGAATCATTAATTTCTACAATGCTACTTTCCGTAGGGTTTGGAGCAACAGTGAATGTCACTGCACAACCTGGAAGCATGGCTACATTGCAGAACATACCTGCCACTTATGCAGTAAGGATCGTGCCAGGTGGAGCTCAAAGAGAAAGTCCATATCATTATTTTCCTCCATCTATTGCTGTCCCGATACATTCTACAATTGCATGGTTCAATAATGATTTCGGCCAGCCACACACGGTCGGCTATTACTATGTTATAATGGGAGTAACTGCTTTCTGAACACATTGAACAGCAATATCGTAAGCGATTTCATTCGTGAAAAAACGATATTCTCAAAGATCCAATGATCCGAATCTTCAAAGATCCGATGAAGAGCATCTGCCTTTCTAATTGATGAAATTGTAATGCAGTGAGCTCCAATACAAATATTATTATTACATGTTACAAATCATTTGGATATGGATAAACGGAATAAAGGTAAAATATTATCTCTAATCTTATTAATAATTATTATTGTGGGAGCTATACTGATTATCCCTTCGAATAAAATAGCAGCGCCTGCTGCGTATGCATATAAGGATGTAATAAATCATTCTAAAACAAGAGAAGGGCAGTCCATTTTAAGTTCTGAAATCCAGGATAAAACACCCCATAAAGAATTTACAATGATAGCAGAAGATGCTACAATGGAAATATCTCCTGGTGAAAGAGTAAAGGTTTGGACTTTTAATGGAACAGGTACCTGGACCTACACTAAGATTTACAGAAGGTGATAACGTTACCATTCATTTTATCAATAAAGCACCCATGGCACATACATTACATTTACACGGAACCCATGATTCAAAAAACGATGGTGCATTTCCTCTGATATTGCCTAACCAAACTTACAATTATAATTTTATAGCAGAACCTGCTGGATCATTTTTGTATCATTGTCATGCTCCACCTACATCACTTCATATCAGAATGGGGATGTATGGTTCATTGATTATAGATCCGAAAGATCCAAATATATTAAAACCAGCAAGAGAATATGCATTAGTACCTAAGTGAATTCGATCCCAAAGATTTAGATTCATTTATACCGAAATACTATCCTGTAAATGGATATGCAGATCAATATATGGAAAATAATTCTTTAGTTGCACGACAAAATGAGCTTGTTAGGTTCTATGTATCTAATCTAGGTACTACGATACCATTCCCCTTCCATTTACATAGTACTATATTTAAGGTATATCAGTCTGGGCTACTATCAAATGATCCTATCGATGTTCAGACTATATCTATAAGTCCAGGTGATGCTATTATAGTGGAAGCAATATGGAAGTATCCAGGAACCTATTTTGTTCATAGCCATGGAATCCAAGAAGAAAGAGGAAATATGGGGGAAATAGATATCATTCCTGAAAGCGAGAATGCTATCTCGTATACTACAGCAGGAACAACAACAACAAATTCTTCTTCAATTGAGCCAGTTACAAATAAGAGTATATCAATGATCGACTGGCAATATCAAATGCAAAAGAAATTACAAAAACCACTTATTTCTTCTCCTCATGGTATGGAAGAGGCAGAACAGGCAGCTACTCCAGAAGCAGAAGCAGTTGACGGTGGAGCCGAAGCTGCCGGTGCAACACTTACCATTCCAGAAGGAGCATCAGTGCAAGGAAATCCATCATATGATCCAGATCCATTAACCGTCTCTGCAGGAAACGTCGTGAAGGTATCAAATCAAGATACTGTTCCTCATACCGTCACAAGTGGTTCTGGACCAGAAGATCCTGACTCAGGTAGTCAGTTCGACACAAGCATTATAGATGCACGGGCTACTGCACAAGTAGACACGGCCAATCTTGCAGCTGGAGACTATTCGTACTATTGTTCGGTACACCCGTATATGGTAGGAACTATGAAAGTATCTTGAAAATATGAGTTTTCTTTCTTTTGGCACTCTTGCCTGTTTACCTTGATTTTCTTTGGCGGATACGTTTGTGCTTCTGGCGTCGTGAGTGCTGGTGAAAGTTCGAAACCGCAAGAGTTAGCTGATGTTGCTAAAGGCGATCAGGTCCCGTATTATTGTCGAATTCATCCTTAGGATTTATCCCTCTGCAAATGCTATTCGTGTAGTCTAAAGAGATCATCTACATCAAATGGTATGTCTTTTCTGCTAGTATTTCTTTCAAAAGGACATTGAAATCTATTTACAACCTGACACGGATACTGTATCATACGTCCAAATGGCGGGCTATTGATTCGGCTATGTTTCTATGACGCCATTTCAGTATTACCTTGCCTTGCATATTGTCCACTACGAAGAATCTCATATGAGGACTTTAGCGATTTTCCTCCAATGCCATCGAATGGCAGCATTTACTTCAGTGAAACTGAAGAAGAACTTTTAGCCAATGCAAAGAAGTATGGAATAGAAGTATACGGATACACCGAAGAAACATGGAATGAAGAAGTCGCAAAGAATGCGGAACACTTCCGGAAACTAATCAAGCAGTCATAGAGTGCCAACGCTACTGGATTCCATATTTTTATTTAATTTGATGATTCTAATATCCTAATCTACGATGGCAAATGGTTATAATTTTAATCGATTTATATGCTAGTCTATCCATATAGCATACTTAAGAACATACTTCTTGGAATAGCAAACCTATCTGGGGATGGAGTGACGGAGGAGAATGGTCAACACAAGCAGCAAAATGCATAAGGCCTTCGAATACAAAGGAATAATGCATACAACTAAGCTTGGCCCTGCATAATAAAAAAATTAAGGCAAGAAGAAATCAAGTTGCTTCACTACTATCAAGGTCATTTAGTGAAACTGAGATAGCGCAACAATTAGGAGTTGACCAGTCTACAATTTCCAGAGATATTAAGGTCTTGAAAGAATCAGCTCAACAATTTGTTTATGACTTGGCAAAGTCTGATTTGGCTTACTATTATAAGCAGTCAATCGATGGAATTGAAGAAGCAAAGAAAGAGTCATGGAAAATATACAATGACCAAACAGTTCCTATAAGAGAGAAGCTATTAGCACTAAAACTTATCATACAATCAGATGAGACTAGGTTTAATCTACTGTCAGAAGGACCTGGTTTACTGGCTGTCAAATCTTTAGAGGATAGATTAAACAGGATTGAGAGGATGGGGGAGCAAAGACAAATCTCTAGATAACTTATTGGATAGGTTAGATAGGTTGGAAGAGGAAAGAGGAGAAGTAAAGCCTGTTGAGGATAATGATGCCAACGATTGTACATATGCAACTGCAGAAGAACTAGAACAAATGAATTCTATGGAGAGGTATGTAGCTTGGTTCAATTGGCACGTAAGAGAAATTATGCCTTTTTACAAAGCTGAAGTTATGCGCCTTCATAGCATAACATCAGATGAATATGACAGTCGTACATTAGAAGGCGATCGGTCCATATACCTTTCTCAACCTATTCCAATGTTTGAGCCCACTCGTTACGATGAAAGAGTAGCTCATGCTTTAGGACTCGATTACCAAGAACTGCAGGACAAATTCAAGCAGGGAGAACTCGAGCATAAAAGAGCAGGCTGTGACAGTACAGGCCGCGACAACTGTTGGCGTGATGAAGACCCAAACGCCGTGTTTTAGACCTTCAGGTAAAGCCATTATTGGATCATTGTGGAGTGGAGAGAAAGATCCAACTAAAATAGTTGAAAGTGGTCCACGTCCTCCAAAGGGAATATCGGGGATTCTCAGACCTGAAGATAGTGATTGTTCAGGAAATAATGTATTTGCATCTTTATGGGAATCTCTGTGTAGTAGGTAAGGGTATTACAAAGTATGCTGATAACTTTGGTTGGATTTTTCAAAATAAATGGATCTGGATCGCAGTCGTAATTATTCTGTTAATATTAGTATTCAAGAAGGTATTCTAGATATTGCAATAGTATAGGCATCTATAAATATTAGCCTTAGAACGTCTATCTATGAAGTTCTTTTTCTTTTTACTATTATTCTTACTCAGTCCTCCTCTGTTGACTTATGCTTCAACCGATAGCACAACACAACCTAGACCAGGTACGCTTATGATCATAACATTTGAGAACGGAACAACCAAGGTGCTAAGGTCTAGTAGCACTAACGTTCTACCCGTCACAGGAGGATACTTTATTGTTGATCCTAGCGTCATTCCAAGTCAGCCGTTACCTGCTAAGACCGTTTCTCAGAATGCAGAAAATCAATTATATACTGCGATTGCGATAGTTTACCAAATTATAATTGGTATTGAGAAAGGACCACCAGTAGAGCCAGTTATTCCCCCTCCTCCTCTCCCTCCTGATGAATGTGGCGAAGGAGAAATATTACAAAATAGTCAATGTGTCCCAGGGATTCAACCGTGTGGTCCAGAGTGGGCTAATCCGTGTCCAGGTCAACCACCAGTAAAACCAGAACCACCAACAGAAGAGCCACAGCCACAACCTGAACCTGAACCACAGTCACAACCTGAACCTGAACCACAGTCACAACCTGAACCTGAACCTGAACCTGAACCTGAACCTGAACCTGAACCTGGAAATGGGGATGAAGATGGCGGAGACGGTGGTGGCGGAGACGGTGGTGGCGGAGAAAATTAAAGAAGGACAAAAAGAGTCTCCTTTTTTTATTTAGCTCTGACTTTTCTAAGAAAAATCCCTTGAAACACCAAAGTTGTTAGCCCAACAGATCGAAGCCAATATCAACAAGAATCACTGCTTGTTAGAAATCACAAGACATGGGATAGGACCTAATACCAGGTATACTGTAATCGCAGCATAAGTCCACACATTTTGGCCAAGCATTATGCAAGGCTTTGATAAAACTGTTAAAAATCTCTGAAGGTGTTTTATTTGATTCTTTGCAAATCTCTTCAAATGTATCGCTGCTTTCTACATCTAAATCTATCTCTATTTTCATTTCTAATTTTGCTCTATTTTAGACTGTTCTATAGTTGAGAGATAGATATCATCTGACTTTCCATTTTCTCGTAGGGTATTCCTAGATTTCTGAATATTTATCCTTAAAGAGATCAAAGCTTTAGGGTCTATATCAATCCCAATTAGCTTTCGATTTAGATTTATTGCAGCTATAGCAGTACTACCTGCCCCGACGAAAGGATCCAGGACCTTTTGATTCTCAACTGTTAAGATTCTGAAGATATGTTCGGCTTCGACAGTACTCTCTTCCCAATCATGAAGCATCTTCTCTGGTCTATTGGAATTAATTAGATCTGACATGAAGTTGGGAAGTGCTAATCTTTGTCCTTTCACAAACCATGAAAGGGGTTTCCATTTAATTGAGATTGTGTCTCTGGTATCTGCCTAGCAAACGAACCTTCCAATTTTGTAATACTGTATATCGAATAACTTCATCTTCCGAAGGATCTTAAATGTTGTTTTTATTTTTATAAATCCCGTACTTTCAGTTCCTTACTGTCAATGACATCGGGCAAGTTAGTGATAGTCCTCCGAAGCAAATCAGTCTTTCTATAGTCATAAACATCTGTATATACAGAATTAATGAAATCAGCTATACTCTTTCTTGATATCGAAGTTACATTCCTTGAAAGCTTGATCATCAGATACATCTCTTCTACATCTCCGTCTACCTGTATTGGAAGTAAATAATTAACACCTTTCAATACTTTCACTCCAAGATTAGAGTAGAACTGAATTCTTTTCTTCCTCTTTAGCCATTCATTTGGATCAGATACGTTTTCATTCGGTACTTCTAACAATATTCTTATGTTATCTGGAATAAGGTGATTAAATTCATTATCTGTGAATTCAAATAGCTTTCTGCCTATACCACGCCGCTGAAAATTTGGAGTAACTGCCATATAGTCAAGTAACGCCATTTTTAAATTTTCGAAAACATATAACAAAGAGATACCTATCATAGATCTCTTTTCTAGGGCAGCATATAGATGATATCTATTATCATTTCTGAGCATATCATGAATATGATTGGTATATGTATCAAGCTGTTTGGCATTTTCCAATGGAAAGGTTGAAACATATATGTTACGAAGTTCTTCAAATTCAGCATGAGTTAGATTTTTAATTTCCTTTATTATCATGGAAATAGCCTATGGATGTAGATTAGGATTATAATACAATATCTGAAATGATTGAAGAGTTCGTTCAGGGAACGCGAAGAGGGGAAATCATGGAATGGAAACTCCTACAGACTTTTAATTGATTCATTATATTACTTACTTCTCCAGCAGTAACTCTGTTTATGGCATTATTATTTGTGTGTTGTAGCATTACATTCATAAGTTCAGATATCATTTCTGCATCATAAAAAGCGTTTGATTCTGACAATAATTCTGCTACTCTCGATACATCAGTACCATTAGTTATCTTTCCACTTGTTATCAAACTCCCGAACTTCTGAACTGATTCGTATACTCCGATATTATATGCTATGAAATGAATGTCTCCGGAGGTAAAGTATCAATAGATTCCATACCGCATCTGGACGAAGTATTCATTCATTTTTTACTAGCAATAAGTATAGCTTCATTTTCGAAACTGACTTTACCTGTATTATTGTCGACATATTTTTGTGCCGCTTTAGTAACTGCTTTCAATATCTCTCTTTTTCTTTCAATTGTTTGATTCGCTAGCATTTTTTGAAGAGGACCAGCCGTTTCAGTTATAAAGGTTGTAAAATCATCAGGCGAATCAAAATCAAAAGACACATTCATTCTTTCGATGCTAAGGTTCTTGAATCCTGATATTACAAAGGAATTCTTTAGACTATTTTCATCCGACAGACTAAATGGTCCAGGAGTTCCAGGTGGAGGTGGTTTACTGTTAGTTTCTTTCATTACGATATTCATTGTAGTGGCACTTAAAGTAGCTTGATCTGGCGAAGCCCAAACAGCAACTGCAAAATGACCACTTGGTTTTAATGATCGGTGAATATTAGATAAACCAGCCTTAAGATCAGGTAAAAACATTAATCCCCATCTGCAGAGTACTGCATCAAATGTTGAGGATGGTAATTCAATTGTTTCAATATCTCCCTCTTTGAATTCAATTACATTTTGTAGACCAAGAGATCAGCTCTTTGTTTTGCAATAGATAGCATCTGCGGTGAAATGTCCGTGGCCAATACATTACCATTACTACCTACTCTTCTTGCAGCGGTTATAGCTGGTTCGCCTATACCAGTTGCAATGTCAAGTACTCTAGAACCTGGTTTAATCTCTGCAAGCTCTATCAAGCGTCTACTAACTTTTTCAGCACCTCTTTCTATTGTCTTCCACCACTTTTGCCAATTATTAGCTACCCTATCCCAGCTCTGACGTTCTGCTTCTTTGTATTGTTCTGAATCTAGAGTTGTCATTAATTTCTTCCTTCATTGAGTACTTGCGATATAAAAATCATTTTTACGATTGTAGATATTTCTATTCTATCTTAAAGTATGATAAACCTACCGTTCATCCATCTCAATCAACTTTGTTATCAAAGCACGACTCACCCAAAAACTAAATATTTAGGCTTTCGAGTTCATTAACGCCATAACTTGATTATCATACTAGCTAGCCTCTTTATCCAGGTTAGCTGTCCTGTCTTCCACTGTGGTACTCACCAATTTTCAAAAGGTCTTAGTCTGCCAGAATTTAATAGATTAAGAGTAGAAACTAGAAATTTGATATATTCAAGATCTTAATCCGACTCAGTCACAATTACTTGCTGTATTATATCTTGTTTTAGTTTAGTAAGTCCATTTGTTTGAACAGGCAAGGCTTTATTGATTTATCTTTTATCTTACAAGCTGTAAAGTGCCACACTCACAGTTCACAACAAAGAACAGATGCTATCAGATGATAAGAGTATTTGAAGAAGCTGATTTTGTGGATTGTCGAATAAATGCATATCCCGTGGTCCCCAATTGGATCATCATCAATTCTTTCATGTAGCTGTGTCAGGTACTTTTTGGATTTATCTAGAATTCTTTTGAACGTTATTTCAGATTCTTGCAATTATAGCGGATTATATCTGTCGATATTATCAGCTCTGTAAATCAATATGGTCAGTACGCACTGATAATTTTTAATTATTTAGGCTGTTATGCGTGGCTAACTGTCTGTTTTTGTCTCTTCATAGTTATGATTCCTAGGGCGAGGAATCCACCTCCTATAGCCAGAATCAAGAAGTCTGCCGGCCGAATTAGAGCCCAGACTGGGTTTACCGAGCTTGCATAAAGGAATAGAATGGCAAGAAAGATCAGTGCAATTCCAGTTATTGTTTCGCCATTTAGTGTTTTCATAAGCCAGATTTATTCATGGTACATGCATATAAAGCAAACCAATTTTACATCTCTGTTTTCGCTGACTCAATATCTCTTTCGCGCTGCTGGTTAATTTCGCCGTACCAATGGTTAATTTCTTTCTGTCAAATCCAAATAATAACACGATTAAATCCAAATACTAATAACACTGCTTCTGCTGAGTCAGAGTGAACAAACTGGATAGTATCCCCTCGGTTAGTAATTACTCCCGAAACATTCAATCTGATAGCTGCCGCGACATATGGCCAACCGAAATTGCAGATTTCATCCTTAATGCAACAAAAGGAAAATGATGACAATGTGGCAGGGGCTAGGGTGACCAGCCCTCATGCACAAACCAGATACAGCAGATACTCTATATCTGCTTCCAGTTCAGGGCTCTGACACTAGTTGGTATAAGAATCTGTTAGTCGATCGAATTCTGAAGATTTCTGTAAATGGCGTAGAAATATCTGAAAGGGGTAAACCAATAACAGACAGTAATCGTGTCGATGGTATAGTGAGGAAATTCAGGTCCATATATGGCGAAGGGGATGTGAAAAAGTATTATCCAAAAACTGATGTAGCCGTTGAATTCCCACTCTGAAAGATCCTCAAAGCAACTGACTCGACTAGGAATTAATTTATTCAGTCAGGTATTAATGATGTCGTATAACTTGGCTTGCGCAAGCATGAACTTAATAACATGATAAACATTCACCTTCCACTATTACCTCCAGTTTGGACGGTAAGCCGAATATTGAAGTAAGATATCAGGATGCTCTGTATGAATAGGAATGCAATTTTAGAAGAGCATACACAAAATTAACCTGAGACAAGTTTCTAGTATCAAAAATTTTATGATTGTCTGCTACTGAGGACAGACCATCGTTTACGTCGAGGACCTGTGACAAATGATATAATGGTCCAGTTTCATTTTGCATTCCATTAATGCAATTATTTGTATGGCATCTATTATCCTATTGTATGACTGTTCAGCTTCGTGTAAGAGAATTATTTCATCCTCATTCACACTATATCATCAAATACAGACCAGACCCTTCATAGTCATCCTTCCTATATGATGACTCAGATTGAAAATTATAATCAGGCACTACCGGCTCTTATCCCACTTAAAGCCGGTACTGTCTTGTCAACCAATTCTGGATTCCGTTTGGCATAAAAGTATGGTGCATATATGACGGGTAGAGAGATCTCCTTGAAAGTAGAGGGAGTCAGATGGTGTAGGAGAAAGATGCAGGTAAACTTTCTTCCCTAAGATCATCGCTGATCTACCAGTAGAATGTTCTACCAGCGTAGACAAGCCTCATTTTTGGTTCGAATCGAAATAGTTCCATGTTTTCCTATTCCGTCAGATATTATAGAGATGTGAGTGGTAGTCCTATTTCTATAATATCTATGATCTTGATTGATGCTGGGATAATAATCAATAATGATCATTGGACATCTTTTGGAAAAAGATTATCTACTTTAGTCAGCAATTTTGAACAAAAATATTCTGAGAAGTCATTCAATCGGTACTGAAATAGAAGAGAATATAACAAATGACGAATTTGGAAATCAAAGTATATAGTATGGTAGAGGAAGTAAAACAGATGGCTTGACATTATTCTTAAGTGCATTCATTGTGCGATCATATAACTTAAGCAAAATCTATTAAAAAAATTATTATGGGCTTCTACGAGATGGGAAAAACCTTTTCGGTATTAATCACAAAATGCCTATATACTCGTGTTCCTTATGAAAGATTTACTGTTGATAGGGGATAGTAGGTCAGTGGTTGTAATCATATCTGGCCGTGTCTATGTCTCTTTTTGGTAAAGATGAAAAGGTAGGCGATCCATGATAGACTTGCAAGTAAATATGGGCCGCCTTTCCTACAGACCATGCAAATGTCTACAACGATTCTGTGGTGGTACTACGACAGCTTGGAGGCAGCTTTCTACATGGTATCAGGTGTCTGAAAGTGATCGCCCTACACCCAGATCTTCAGCGTACCTTCGCTCAGCAAATGAATACCACTATTCTATCGCTTAATGCTAGTCATGCTTCAGTGTTAACTCATCCAAATGAAATCGCTGATTTCATCCTAAATGCAACAAAGGAAAAATGAGACAATGTGGCAGGAACTAAAGTGACCAACCCTATATAACACAAAGGTTATTCATGTTCTAAAATATTGACCAGTTTTCCGAACGGATCACGAACATAGAATCTTCGTACACCCCATGGTTCACTCCGAGGACCATATTCGATGGGAATGCTTGCCTTTTTGACTCTCGCCAAGGCGGTCTCAATATTATCGACTTCGATTGACAAATCTGGAACAGGTGTACCTGATCCTCCCTCAGAGGCAAAACTAATCTGAACACTCATCTTCAAGTCTGAACCGTATGTTCGTATCCATCCATGATCCATTATACGATCTAGGCCTAGAACTTCCTGATAGAATGCATCCGCCTTATCTATGTCTGAGGTTTCTATATTTGCAACGATACGGTTAACTTTCATTGGATTTATGGTTGATTGTGGAGGTTAATATTCTAACATTTTTATCATCCAGATCTGGAAATACAATATCAATGATCTTTTTCATAACATCATCTTGATCTATGGCAACTTATATACTCAGATGTATTATGCTGATTAATTCAATCTTACGAAGAGTCCATGATACTCAATCTATGCGTTTCGTCACGTACCATGTATACCTCTCTTACTGCCGTCCCCTCTCGAGATCTTGCATTCTAACTGCCAAAGCCACTAATTGATCAGAAAGATGTGCGATGGCATCATCCTTCATCTTGTCCCTTTCTCTAAATGACTGGTTTAGTTCTTCTAGTTCTTCTATTTTGCTTTGAATATCTGCACCCTGTCTCTCTAGCTGATGCACATTTAGAAACGTAAGATATGGTTCTATCTTTCTGAATATCTCTACCTTCTCGGAATCTTTCTTTCTCCAATATGTTGAACCCGAATGTCCTATAAAATATTCAGAAAAATCAAAATAACCAAGATCGGATATTGTTGTCTTTACAAACCTTCTGAACGAATGAAGAGTTATTTGTCTTCTATTTTGATTGCTATCTTCTCTTTCTCCTCTGCCAATTCTGTCAAGTGTTTTGGCGAAGGCTTTTGCAATGTCATCATAGATTCCATCAGGATTTGGCATTCTCTTGGTTTGGTAAACAGCAAATATTAGATCGGTTTCTTCTTTAGAGGGCGTTCTGTATTCTGTGATTGTACTCCCGTCTCTGTTATGGCAAACCCTTCTTTTTCTATATTTATAGCTCAGCCAGGACTTTAGCTGTTGTGTTACCTCATCGGTAAGAAATACAATTCTGTCAGCTCTAGTTTTGGTATATTCCCCTCTAACAAAAACATGGGCTGGTTTAGAATCTAAATCCAAATCTTTAACCCGAACAGATAACGCTTCTACTGCCCTGAATCCACCAGCTGCCAAAAACATAACATATGTCTTCAAACGGATATCTGAACATGCATTTAGGATATCAACAATATCTTCCTTAGATAATGCTTCCTTATTCTTCCTAACTATCTTTGGCAATCTTACCTTTAGTTTGAATTTTCTAGGACTAATGTCAATATCCAAATATTCTAAAAAGTTCTTGATAGTAATAATATGGTTCTTTAATGAATTTGGGGCAATAGTATTGTTACTTTCTTGCTTCAGAAAGAGTATATATCCAGTAAGGAGATCGTAAGGATCTATCTTTGCCTTCTTGATTTCCGTGACAATATTTTGGATGTGAAGACCGTATCTATCATCAGTATATTTGCCGAATTTCTTCAATCTTTCATTGTACTTTTGAGCAGTTGATTCATTTACTATTGCTACATTAGTCAGGTATCTAGATACAAAAGAGTCGTCATTTTTCGTGTACTTGTTTGTTGATCCGAGGACTTATTACAGTGATTTCAGTTGAATCTGTTCCAGACCTAGCTTTCAAGTAACATTGCTCTTGCAATGCGTACTCTTAAACTTTTTGTATTCGACGCTTTTAATGCACTCCTAATCCCTACATAAGAAGGCATTCTGTTTTGACAGATAAATCATTATTCTTAAAAGAACATGTTCTTCGGCAGCATGCAGGATGGTCACCTAGATCTCAAATGCATTTGAAATATCTGCATTACTTTGGGAATGAATCATAATTGGATTTGCTCCTCCCCCCTGGTGGTTGAGAATTGCTGTCAATAAGTGATAGAAGTGCCATGGCCAATAAAGAAGAAATCTCCAGCGTTCAAAGTCGAAGACTTGCCATACGAGTGGATAGTAAATGTTCCACTGATGACTACTATACATTCATAATAATCATTCACTATTATCGTCATTCTCATTTTGCTTCTCCTCACTATTAGTCACATCCTCAGTATCGTCCTCATAAGATCTCAAGAAAGATTTAACAAAAATTCTTTCCTTAAAATGGCATAAAGTAATATCTAAATAGCTAGGTTATGAATCCGTCAAAAATTTCTTTTGGCATCAAGTAATTGTATTACTTGACATTGTATAGTAGATGGATTCTCCATTTTCCGTGTTCCGTGGCATTTGATGAATGCCACAGTATAAGCCATTTATAATAAGATGAATAAGATCGAGAAAGAAATGGCCAAGATAAAGAAAGATTTTGGGCATGAGATTAAGAAAGCTGCAGAGTATATTGGAGAGGAGATTAAAGAAAATACAGAATTAGCCGAGCATGAAACCGGTATAGATAACGTAAAGAAAGATGCAAAGTCTGTATTTAATAAAATGAAAGAGACTATATAAAAACAGAAGTCAATGGGAAATCATATTCCCATCAACTCTGTCTTGATATGTCTAGTGTTTAATTTAACCCTACAATATTAGATTAAACTGTTGTGACTAGAGACTTTCTTCTAGCCAAATTCTAGCCAAAATTGTTATATATGATAAAGCTGATTTGCAATTTGATGATAAGTCAAATATTTTTAGCCATTGGCGTCGCAATCGTTGCGTCGGTATTGGTGACTGGACTTGCATCCACTATTTATGCACAGTCAAATATGACTGGTGGAAACATGACTGGTGGAAACATGACTGGTGGAAACATGAGTATGCCGGCTGGAACCACAGGTGATGGTGGAAGCGACAACGGTGATGGAGATGATGGAAACGGTGATGGTGATGGAGACGGAGACGGTGAGGGCGGAGGAAATAATTAGTAAGCATTTATTTTAATTCCTGAAACACGTTTATGACTTTATTTTTTTTAAGCTTCATCTGATCTACTTTAAGAATAGATCTACAATCAAAATTAGAATGGCTCATATTAATTTGGCCAAAGTTCCAAGCTATTCAAATTTATTTATAGTCTCATTTGTTGAGAGTTTAAGCATAGGCTCAAAGATCTTCCAAAAATCTTCGCCACTAACACTAATCACTGGAGTGTCAATCGTCTTTGTATCATTTGTTTCCAGCCACGTCACAATTATTTTTTGTTTGTCCGAGTTTGTAGAATTGGTTTGAGCTGTCACAACTATATTTTCATTGACAGCAAAACCGATCATAGCTACGGCTATGAATATAATAATGTGTTTGCTCATGCTGCAATTATTTAATACATAACTCAACATTTCGGTCCGTGTTCTAGTATTAATTATAGGCTTAATGTTAAGGTTTTATGTCGGACACCTGTGGCGAATGATATAATGGTTCAGTTTCATTTTGCATTCCATTAATGCAATTGCTTGAAATAGCATCTATTATCTTATTGTATGACTGTTCAACTTCGTGTAAGAGAAATTTCTTATTCTCCGCAGCCAGGAATCTGTTCGAGGCAGACGTGCGCTAATCCCTGCTCTGATATATGTTCTTGTACAAGTACCTAGAAGAACAACAACAAAAACCAAATAAAAATAAAAAAGATGAAGGTAGGGTTTCCTCTTTGACCCTTATCCTCTAAAACTCATTCATTTATCGCAGTTCTAGGTTGGCAACTGAGCACTGGGTATCTGGATTTGTCATCTCCGGCAGGCAGGCGATTATAAACATTTTCTTATTGTCTATGAGTTTTGCTGTGACAGCGGCTGACTTTAACTGCTGTACTATGTCCCCGCCACCTGCAGTCATGTTCCCACCGCCACCTGGACTATATTAATGATTTTTGATAGTTATCAATATACCACGAAATGGCAGTTTTTCTAATATCAGTAATGAGCCCATTTACCATAGATAGTAAAGACTATTATTTGCTGAATAATAAATGTTATCTGCACATGATTTATCGGCTTTTGCCAGAAGAGTTAGAACCTGTATCCGTACTCCATGGAGTTATACTACCAGTAGTGGGAGTAACTTATAGTCATGAGATTGATAGTGTCTTCATAGCTAGGCTAAAGCAAAGAAACGACCAACTGCCAAGCCTTCATCAAAGTCTGCCAAATATGATGTCATTATAAAAGCCAAAGCCACATGTTGGCCCCATATTCTTCCGCCATGCGCTTCAACTATCCACTTGCAATAAAAAGCCCCTGACCTGTTCCGGCGTCAGGGCCTCTACTGAATTTCTGAATCAATCTTGGAAATATTTCGTGAGGGATACCAGGAGATATAATATCAAAAGCTTTGGACGATATACTTCACAACAGTCCCTCCTAATTTTTTCTCCTGCATTTTTACAGTAACAGTAATAGTAATAAACACAGTAGACACAGAATTACTTAAGACAACTCAGATGATAATTATTCTTGTAATATCATTTTGGTTAATATAATTAATCACCTGTCATTCCACGTGATACCGAATCTGACAGCTAAGGAAGTGTGGGTGGAAGTGGGGGTAGTTCAGGAGGTGCTTCTGGTGTAACTGTTGGAGATTGTGAATCTTCTGTAGGATTCTGTAACGAGAAATCTTCGATATTATTCGTAGTACCACCTGCTGCAGGTAATCCTGTACTTGGAATTTCAACGTTTACGGTTTGTTGGGATGAACCAGTAAATTCGAAATTTCTGCAATCCTTTGCATTAGTATCTCTTATCTCATAACATACTTGAAAATTATGTCCTTGATCTGGATCCTCAACTTCTAGAACTGTACTCAAAGGGATTATTGTACTCAGATAAGTTGAAATCATCACACTGATCCTCATATCCATTAGATTCTAGATCGCCACTAGGAAACTCGAAGTAGTACTTGGACTTTCCACGAGTGGGTAGGCATAGGGATATGGATAAGATATGTTCGCAACTGTGGACATAGCATTAAATTAACATTAGCTTTCAAGTCAAATCCTTGTTTTGCAGAAATGTTTTTTGGAGCAGATGTTTGAATATCTCAAACAATGTTTAAATAGTTATTCTAATCTTGTTTTCACGAGATGTTGCTGAATCCAATCGTAATGACTCTGTGTCTTGCGTTATTGCTAGCTTTCGGAATACATACTGCATTTGCAAGCAGTTCTGAAGACGATAATGACGATGAAGATAGCCCGCAAAATGAACAAACACAATCTTCTCCAGCTAATCAACAATCTCAAGTAACTTGGAAGACTTTCAAGGATAGAGAAGGTTTGTTTACTGTCCAGTACCCATCTAATTGGGTTCCATCAGGAGTTGCTGAATCAGACAGAGCTGGCCCTATTGACACTGTATTCTCTTCGCCTGGCTCAACCGAAACGACTGGGTCAGACCTTGAATTCATAGAATATGCACAGCCCTCGGTATTTAGTACTTCTAAAGAAGCACTAGAACAAGAAATAACTAATCTCCAAAATGATCCTACAATAACCAAATTTGAAATAGAACGTCCGGTTGAATGTTCAAAATATACTCTAAATGGACTACCGGCCTGTGGTTACATATATGAAGTCAAGACTACTGATGGTCCGAGTCTTGCAATCTTGGCAGTAGATGCCATCGCATCCGATGGCAAGGAGTACGAAGTGTACTACCACTCGGACTTCAATTCATTCGAACATTTTCTTCCCACGGCGGAAAGCATGATCAAGTCATTCCGAACTACGGGAAATAGTTCTGAAGTTACTGACTTCTCTCTGACTGGACAAGGAAAAGCAAACATAGGTCAACAGAGTAATAACTTGAACAGTGCGAATTCAGGCAGTGAAGATTTCTCACTGGGTTAGTACTTGACTAATATTTCATTTATTTTCTCTCTGAAAAGATAATTTGTAGATCCTTGATATTCTTCCAATTTTTCTTTGAATATCAAAACTCTGTTTGCCTTCATTCTTTCTTCTGGGGGTCATACTTTGCATATTCATCTCCTCTGCCGCTATCAAATATTATATTATCAGAGAATCTTGAAACAGTACCTCTATCTTCTGTTATCGTTTCAAAAATTAATTCTGATGGATTATCATTCTGACCCAGACAATCTATTATATCGTTATCATTTTCCTCGTCCTTATTCTTCTTCTTCAAGTAATTGTGATACCTACCTAATATTATTAAATACCAAATACCTATATCAGCCTATAAGCAAATGATTAGAGTCAGAGATAAAATAATTTAGTCCAAGAGTACACCAAATCGAAGGAAGGCGTAGCAGGATACAAAAAGATAGGTCTTCCTTATGATGAAGAGATTCTAGATAGAGGATATGAAAATTGGCTAGACACTAGATTGAGCAGGTCATTCACTTAGGTTAGTTCTGCTACGCATCTTATTGTATAATTACCACCTTCTACCTATAGGCATGACTTATCCTACGATCGTCGTCATCATCATCAGATGATGCTGCCGCTGCTGCCGCTGCTGCCGAACTATCCCCTGCCGCTGCCGCTGCTGCCGCTGCTGCCGCTGCTGCCGAACTATCCCCTGCCGCTGCCGCTGCTGCCGCTGATCCGCCACTTGCTCCAGCAGATGCAAATGCTTGTTCTAAGGATACATTAACTCCTATCATTGCTGTAATTACGACTACAGCTAAAATTACCGGTATACTTCTATTCATTTAAGGTATAGAAGTAATTCGAGATATACCAAATAGACGAATACAAGCTCAATAATTATCTTATATAATGTTCATATAGATTTGTCTTGCCAAATCTTAGCTAAAACTTCGAATAGAATGGATGAAATAATCCACTTATGACCCGAACTCGCTACACAGATCGGAGCACTACGAAGTCATACAATGTCGACACTATAGACACGGCAACGACCTTGCTCAGCAAGAACCGTAACCGAAATATCCTTCGTCCTCCGACACATTTGTTATAATGAAACTTTAAGGATAGCTCACCTCTCACCGCAAGTAATTTTGAAGAAGCAATGAAGTAGATCAACTAAATAACGCCATAGACGGTGGAACAGATACCCATAAATATGGCCGAATTTGTGGGAATTTTAACAGTGAATGGAAAAAAAATAGGACATGTGATGTATAATATTTGACTAGCTGAAGCAAATGCTATGAAGTAAGATAATATCCATCATATACTCTTTTGATAGTCTTATTGATCACACCTGATATTATCTTGTTTTTCGAAGATTTGTAGAATTAATACAAAATGTCTGGCATTAAAGATTGCAATTGTAATCAACACATGAATGGTTCGAAGCCAGTACATGCTAGTGGTACACAGCTTGTTCATTAGACATGTTCTAGTCTATGGGCAAATTCTGCTTAAGTTCATTTGCTGATACACCTAGTTGTGTAAGAGCATCTCCTAGCCCCGCCATCATCTGTCTGGTACTGTTATCTGCAGCTAAAGATCTGTTCTCTGAAATAGCGGCCATTTGCTGACCGGCTCTTGTCAAGTTAATTGCAAATGAGTCTAATTCACTTGAAGCGGTTTGTAACTCTGACTTTGCTTCGGATATATTTCCTGTAAACGCGTATTGATAAGCGAGATTCAATGGGGACTGGACTGACTCAATATTGAATGCATTTCTCATATCATCTACTAGCATTTTTCCTTGAGTCGTAAGTTCATCCTCAAATTGATCCCTCGCATTAGTAATTGCTGCACTAAATTGTTCAGCGCCGTCACTGTCAGAGGTAGTAGCCAAACTAGCTTTAAAAGTGCAAAGTGGTGAAAAAATCATCATGGACAGAACTATGAGGCCGACAACTGAAGTAGTAGTTTTAAGGGAAAAAGGTTTAGAATTCAAGATACAGTATTGATACATGTAGGCTTCTAATTAAATATACTATCACGCATTTAAATTACCTGTAGACTGAAAATAAAAAAGATGATGGTAGAGTCTTCTCTTTGACGCCATCCTGCATACTTTTGAAGGAAACTATCTTTCGTCATGGGCTGCCGTGTTGTATTATTGTAACTGTCATTCTGGTTGTTTGTAACTCCTAATTATAGTCTGATAACACCTTACACAGTACGAGCTACCTTTATAATAAAAGATTGTAGGGTGTACTTTTTCACATTCTACACATGCTATTTCTTGAGTCACCAATTACATATCACCATGCTATAGCTTCTGAAGTAGAAGAGTATTGCTATGTTAGTATGGTGAGCTAGCTTTTGTCTCGTCAAACCATTCTTTTGTCTTTTGTATTAATTGTTCTAAAGATGATTTTCTGTGGATACGGTTATTCTTCATGGCTTTAATTTCTATCAATACCTCATCAAGGTAACGTTTAATATCCTCATCATCAACAGATGTGCTTATCCCAGTTTTAACCTCCGTTAAGGTCCTAGTCCTTTTGGAGAACCTTATTACCATCTGTATTTCTTGTTCCAGTTCAGCACTTCCTATAGCGTCCAGAAATAGGATTTCTTATTTTCCTACCCCTTTTTGTTCTACTAGCATCGCTTTGCCACTTGAATCAACCGTAATACCTACAACAATCTATACAATTTGACATACAACAAGCATATTAGAACGTAGAACCATATCACGGGATATGATATCTAAAACTCTTGTCGCTATGGATTATGCTATAAAGTTCATAGCGATGATTTGCGAAGAGCAATCGTACCAGAAATGACCTCTGGGAACAATATACGCAGAGGACTTCCTCTAACCAGCTCTCGCATTGAGAAGATATTTCCGAAATTAACTCAGGCTCAGGTTAGTCGTATTGCGGCACATGGACATGTACGCTCAGGTACAGTCTGGTGAAGTGCTAATCGAGCAGGGAGAAAAATCGGTACCGTTCTTTGTCGTAATCACAGGCGAAGTTGAGATTGTACGCCCCTCTGGTGCTCATGAGACCCTTGTGACTGTCCATGGTTCTGGTGAATTCACAGGAGAGGTTAACATGCTCTCCGGCCGCCGGTCTTTAATTCGGGCACGTGCTATTAAGCCATGTAAAGTAATCGAATTGGACCACAAACAAATGCTGAATTTGGTACAGACTGACGCTGAACTCAGCGATATATTGATGAGGGCATTCATCTTACGTAGAGTGGAGCTAATAGCTGCTGGTGTTGGAGACATTGTCCTCGTAGGGTCAGCATATTCGGCAGGTACGCTCCGGATCAAAGAGTTTCTGATGCGCAATGGACATCCGTACTCCTATATAGATCTAGAACGCGATCCTGACGTACAGAATCTGTTGGATAGTTTTCAAATTTTTACCAACGAAATACCTGTGTTGATCTGTAGAGGCCAACTGGTCCTCCGAAATCCTAGTAACCAAGAAATTGCAGACTGTCTTGGCTTCAACGAATCTATAGACCCAACTCAATTGCGTGATCTCGTTGTTATTGGAGCTGGTCCATCAGGACTGGCTGCTGCCAGTATATGGTTCTTCAGAAGGACTGGACGTTCTTGTGCTGGAAACAAGCTCGCCTGGTGGTCAGGCTGGTTCAAGCTCAAGAATCGAGAATTACTTGGGATTTCCTACAGGAATCTCAGGTCAGGAGCTAGCATCTAGGGCGTATCTTCAGGCTCAAAAGTTCGGTGCAGATATGCTTACTGCCAAGGCCACGCGACTCATCTGTGATCGCAGACCGTATATCATCGAGCTTGAAAATGCGGTTAGAATTCCTACTCGTACCGTTTTGATTGCCACTGGTGTTCAATATCGAAAGCTACCATTGGAAAACCTCTTACGCTTTGAAGGTGCAGGAGTCTACTATGGTGCGACCTTTGTGGAAGCGCAGTTATGTGGAGGAGAGGAAGTAATTGTGGTTGGCGGAGGAAATTCAGCTGGTCAAGCTGCAGTGTTTCTGGCACAGACTGCAAAACGTGTACATATGCTAGTCAGATCCAGAGGATTGGTTGCGAGCATGTCACGATACCTGATTCGTAGGATAGAGAATACTCCTACGATCATATTGCGACCACAAACAGAGATTGTAGAATTGGAAGGGAGCGACCATCTTAATTCTGTTTACTGGCGAAATAATCAAACAGGAAAGACCGAGAAGCACGAAATCAGGCACATATTCGTCATGACCGGTGCCGATCCGAACACTGGTTGGCTTAACGGCTGCCTTGCGCTTGACTCCAAAGGCTTCATAAACGCTGGTCCCGATCTATTACCAGAAAATCTGAGCACAGCAGGCTGGCCTCTTGCGCGGCAACCATATTTGCTTGAAACTAGTTTGCCAGGTGTTTTCGCAGTAGGCGACGTGAGGGGCGGAAGCATCAAACGCGTTGCATCTGCAGTCGGTGAAGGATCAATTGCAATCTCATTTGTTCATAAAGTGCTCCAAGAATAGAATAGAACAACTACTGTCTATTTCTATTATCTGGCTTTATCCGGAGTTTATTAGTCTGTGGCATAATCCTCAATGAAGCATTGTCCAAATCGGTTATGTCAAATAATGATTGATAAATATTAATTAGTCCTTCCTGAAGCCATTTTATCGTAGCATTAGTTTTTAAATGTTATGAAACTTCGACTTATAAAGACCCATTGATGCATCAACAAGGTACAAATTATCTCCATTCCACATCTGCTTTTATTTCTCTTTCCCATGACATGTCTTGTTTTTCTAAGCGGTAATATTTGATATCAGCTGGTCCGGGATAGCCGGGTAAGTTTGGGTGTCTAATGATGATGTGACGCTCATATCCGTCAACTGAGCCAAAGTTTTTGCTGTCGCAATAATAGCATCTTGGGAGGAAAGCTATCTCATGTTTATCAATAAATTCGATTCTGCCCATATACACTTTTCATACTCTTTGAACTAGAACATTTTGCCTAAATTACAAATTGCTTATCAGGTTGTAAGTCCCATGATCATATTAAAGAATTCAAGCTCATTGAAGAAAGGGAAATAATGTTGGTCGACTTTAGTATTAGCTATCTCAAAAAGAAAGTAAAAAAAAGAAGTTCTTAATTGATTGATTTTTCACCAGTTACTTTCCTTTTGTAGCATTAAGAATGAAATCGGCGATTTCATTGGGATGTGATACATAAGATGTGTGACTAGCGTTAAGATTAAGAGTAGTAGCATTCATTTGTTGGACAAAAGTACGCTGGACTTCTGGAGGTATCATTAGATCGGCGTCGGAAATTTGATACCAGGTTGGTAATTCTTTCCATGCGGGAAGACCTGATGGTGCAACGAAGTTCGATTGATGGAAAGGCTTCTGTGTAATTGCCAGGTGTAGTGCAAGTCATGCTACATTTTTGGTATACTTTTAGTAATATTCGCCTGATTTTTATTGTACAGCTAGTTAGTCGTCCCGTTATTGTTGCTGCTGCTTTTCTTGGCTAGAGTTGCATTAATAATTCTGGAAGATATCTAAGCTTTAATTGCAATAACCTAGAAAACCACATTGAAATCTACTTATGGAATGTGGATAAGCATAACTGTACCTAAGTGCTCACGCTATTTCATACTGTCAGTTGTTATATTATTACCTTCCTTTGAATCGCGCTTTGGTTGCTGACTTCTCTAATCTGCCGCTGCCCCTTACTTATCCTATATAAAATATTTATGAGTATCTATATCTCATATAACACTAGCCGAAAGGTAGCCAGAAAGCTGGATCTATACCATGATATATCGTTATGTTTTAGACATATCCTGATTGCTGCTGTCTTTTACAGGAACCACAGAAGTGAGAGAGGGAACTTTAATCTCAGTTATGAGGTTTTTCATTCATCTTTCAACATATCCCTCTCTCCATTTTCCTTAAATTTAACATGCATGGTCTTAATGACTCACAGGAAGTCAATTTGCAAGCAATTCTAGTTATGAAGCATCATTTCTTTTCAATAATTTAAAAGACATGACAAAAACGGCGAATATTACTATAGCACTTACTAGAAATGTAGCTGCACCGATTGAATTATATAAAAAGCCACCCAAAGTTAGTCCCAAGATGCTTGCCAAACCTCCAAAACTGCCTGCAATGCCTTGTACTGCTCCTTGGAGTTTAGATCCTGCACGCCTAGATAATATGGACATGAAAGAGGGCCACATGAGACCATTACCGACTGCAAATAATATTACAGCCACGCTGACTGAGACAATATTATTTGATACAAATAAAACAAAGTTTGTACCTAAAATAATGCTACCAATTATGACTAATCTTTCCTCTGAAAATTTCTTTAATGCTTTACGTAATACAGGACCTTGAATTAAAACCATAATCCCACTTAATACCGCATAAAATATTCCTAGCTGTGTTACTGACCATTTAAGATCGTTAGCGAGCATGCGTCGGAAAGGCAGCATAATAAATATTAAAGCCAAGAAAAATCAAAAAATATAATACAAGTAAAAAAGGGATATATTTTATTTTGAAAACATCCCGCAATTTAGATTTTTTAGTTTCTACATCCGAATAGCATTCTCTGCATTCCTGCGAAAAAACTTTTCTAATGGTTTCTTGCTCTGGAACTAAAACTTCCTTTGGTGGGAGCTTAGATTCTCTTAATAGAAAAACTATTACAAATATTGTGATTAAAGATAAGATTAATGCTGCTAAGACAGGCAATATCGCTCCATAAATAGTCCCTCCCATAATACCAGCTATTGCAGGGCCTATGATAAACCCAAGGTTAGAAGATATTGCCATTTTTCCAAAGTTCTTACTCCTAGTGGAATCTGATGAAAGATCTGAAAGATATGCATTTGCAATAGAGATATTTCCTCCAGTAAGTCCATCAATAGCTCTTGCAAGAAATAAGAGAAGCAATGGAACAATAATAACAAATGTTCCTAGGAAAGGGATATAAATATCGAAAGATTCTTTGGCGGATAAAAATAAAGCAAAAAGGAATATCAACCAACCAATTGATGTTCCTATGTTACTTAATAGAAGAATTTTCTTCCTTCCATATGTATCAGACCACTTTCCTAATATAGGAGATCCTATAAGCTGGAAAGCAGGATAGGTAGCAGCAAGTAGACCATAAACTATAGCATTACCTCCAAACTTCATAACTACAAACACCAGGAAAGGTAGAACAATACTAAATCCCAGAGTACCTACAAAATTAACGAGTAATATAGGGAAAAGCGAAGGCTGTTTAACTAGACTAGTCATATTTTTAGAGAATTACATTGTTGCATAAATCTTTTTATTCTTTGGAATATTCAATAAATTTGAGTTAAGTGGAAAATTGTCACCGTAATGTAAGTTCTTCCCCAGATGGTGTCTTAGTATCATAAAATATCATTATCCATAAAGCGCACATCTCTTGATCTTCTCTGATTTCACAGCATCATCCTTAAATTAGTAAATATTTGATAATCATTATCACGCCGTCAGGATTACGACTCAAAATCATTTTTGATCCACCATTATATACCTGGTCTATTGACTCAAGAGGTTTTATTAATCTCAACTGTGTGAGTAAACGAATCCATGAATAATGATGAACGAGATTTTGATTGGGTGAAGTGATAACCAAACCTGTTTATACAAGCGACAACAAACATGTGGGTCACGTGGATGGACTAGAAGCGAATCAATTTATTGTGAAAGATAAGATAATCATGCCAAATACTATAGGATAGATAGGGAGCTATTAGAAACGTATCAAGACGGAAAAGTAAAGCTGAAAATTAATGAGCAAGAGCTAAAATCAAAATATGAAAAAGACAGTCCAGGGTATTTTAGTTACGGTGCATAGAGTTAAACTGATTACTGGCCAGAGACTAGTCAGCATTACGTACTAAAGTAAGATAAGCTTTCAATTTGCGAATCGACCAACAATAATACCTACGAGACTAAATAGATTACATATCGCATAGACACATCTACTTAAATTAGTTTGCGACTTTAGATCATTTAGCAGAAAACGACAATATTAAACAGCAAGCACTGCTATTGGTTCGTCGAAAGTTGCTGTCTGAACTGTTCACCCCTGGGGTCATTTAATAACTCATCCGCGCTATCTCTGTACTCTTTATAGATAAAGACGAAATGAACTTAGTTCTATAGTCATGCCCACATCCTTTTTTGGGCCAATTTGCATTGGCCTCTAAATGACTCATTTGTAGAGATGGGTATTATTTCAGTATCATGAGATAGATTCAAAACCCTCTGGAGCATATTTCCTAAAAAATCCTTCTGCGATTTGACTTCTACCAGCATTCTGTACACAGACGAAGAGTATAGTTTTCTTTGTTTTAATTTTTGATTTAGTACCGAATGAAAATTTCATTGGTAATCACGATTCTTGGTTTTCATTTATCTTTTATTGCTTTTATAACCAGACTGCTAATCCTTCGATTATCAACCTGATCTCCTTCAGTATATATTTTTTCATCTAATACCTCTACATTTTCAAATCCGCCTTTTTTGATGCTAGCAATGTAAATATCCTTAGTCAGTGCACCATCAATGCAACTGCACCACTTTTCTGGATCTATCAATGAAGTGTCTTCTGCTATTTGTTTATCCGTAACAAGATCTGAGATAACCATTCTGCCAGTTCCGTTGGGCTTGAGAATTCTATATATTTCTCTAAATGTTTTTACTTTATCTGTCGTTAAATTGATTACGCAGTTGCTTATTACGACATCTACACTGTTACTATCAACAGGAATTCTTTCTTCTATATCTCCTTTCCTGAATTCAGCATTGGTGTAACCATTATCGGCTGCATTCTTTCTTGCTTTTTCCAACATTTCATCAGTCATATCTATGCCTATTACTCTTCCAGAACCCTTGACTACGTTAGCTGCGAGAAATACATCAATACCTGCACCCGAACCTAAATCAACGACCGTATCACCTTCCTTTATAAAAGCAAACTTTGTAGGCGTTCCACATCCAGCTCCAAGGATAGACGCTTCTGGAATTGAATTCAGCTCTTTTGAGTTATATCCGACTAGTTCAGATACTTGAGTAACTGACTGTGAAGGTTGCAGAATTGCATTATTATTTCCTGAGCAACATCCCCCTCCACTTTCAAAACTAACTGAAGGACCACAACATGAGTCACCTGTCAGAGCTACCTTTCCATATCTTTCCTTTACCTTTTTCCTTTATTTTTAGTGAATCAATCATAATATAGTTTACTAGAGAAACTATTTAAGTTGTCAAGAGAAGCTAGGTAAAGTAAGTGTAAAAATGGAAACTAATGCCAGATCTAACAAACCGAGATGCAAAGTCTGCTGTAACATGCCCTCACATTTTGGACTCTACAAACACAATTCTGTTTAAGATAAGTTTATGGTAGAGTGCTCGAAATTGGCAAATGAAAATTTCAGTCTAGTTGTTAGTTCCAATAAATCTTATTTACAATTCCAACCACTATATGTTCTTGTATCTACTCGATACATTCTATAGTATCCACAACCAAGATTCACCATGGTAAAGATCCTTCCTCATGTAATGAGAAATATCAATGAGTTTAACATACCTGCTGGAGTTGAATATGGATATGAGATATTATATTTTGGTGTAAATTTGATACTTATGTTTGAGTATAAACTGTCCTTTAACATAGAGGTAAAAAAGTCAGACTATAATGGTAGTGACGATATTGAAGTTTTAATAATTAGTAGAAAAGATGTTTCGGCGTGGAAAAAAGGCAATGGTGTTAATAATAAGGATATAAAGCCGTATTATAGTAATAATGGGGAAAGTATCAACGATATCTTCAGACCGTCGATAAGCGATGCATATGCATTTATTCTAAGCAATAGAGCTTCAATCAATAATAACTCAATGATAAAAGTAGTTGACGTTACTCTTATCCATTCTTGGCAGCAAGAAATAAAAGAATCACAATTAAAAAATGTGCCATAAATAAATCATTTGAATGACGTATATACAAGTTCACTAGATCCTGATTTTAGCATTATTGATACTTTCTACTAAAGAAGCTGAAGCGCAAGACGAAGGAATTGCAAACGAGGTAATATCTTTAAATTGTTAATAAACCAATCATATGATAATGATAAAGTCTGAGTTAAGGAAAATCCTTGATATCGTCGCAGACTTATCGCAGAATGACGTTAAAAAGGATGTACTTGAGACTGAGATAGTTTCACATAGTAGACTTTCAGATTTAGAGGTAAGGAATCATTTAAATGAATTGCAGTGGCTGCATCTAGTTAAAGAAGCACTGCCTAGACCAAACCACGCAGAGTTTAGCTTATGGAATGTAACGGAAAAAGGATTGCAAGAAACATCTCGTCATGACCCTACATAGCCATAATCTTGCTTGTCTATCAGCTAATAGAGCTGTTGGTTTATGCATAGAAATATGGTAATCAAGAAACAATTGTGTCATATATTAGAAGTCAATTCGAGGAAAGCTTGACATACCGATAACAAATTTCACTGGTACTATGAGCGGAAACGTTTGCAGAGTCTATACCTTAGCAACACACCTAATCTCGATCATAAGCTCAGGGAATGCAAGACGCTGAATTTGTATGATAGTGCTTGCGACAACAGGAATTCCAGAAAAGATATCTTGTCTGCATTTGACTGCTGCAGCAAATGCTGCATCCATATTTGTCACAAAGAGTATTTCGTCGACTATATTTTCCATCTTTGCGCCATACTTTGCGAGCACCTTCTTGATATTGGTGTATGCCTGACGCATCTGAGCCTCCATATCTCCGTGACCGACGATATTGCCCCTGTCGTCATGGCTTACTTGACCTGATACATAGATGGTGTTCTCAACTTTCACTGCCTGGGCGTAACCGTATTCTTTCTCCCAAGGCATACCAAGACCCTTAGCCTCTTTATTGATGGTCAAAATGTGTTTCCCAAGTATTAATTGTAACACTTCCTAGTATGTAAGCTAATTAGTAAGAGTAGCGCGCTCAGTTGAGGACCCTATCTAAGGATACCAGGTCGATACCCTAATTGAATAATTCCTTATCGTAGTTGAACCATACTGGTTGAATATTAGGATCCCCCGTCGTCATCAATAGTACCGATTTGCAAATTCAGCTTATTTTTCGAGAAATGTATCGACTTCTTCTTTGCTCATAGAAGGAGTACCGGAAATTGCAATAATGACCTTCATACCACTGATCCGGAAGACATGCAGAAAAGAGTTACTCCTCACTCGGAATTCTTCAATGTACTTAAACAGGTTGTTCGAATATATCAGAATGTTTGATTATAATCTTGCTCAAAATCATCAGGGAAGTAATTCAGTGCATAAGGAGTATTTCTGATTTCAAACCATTCTTCCTAAAATGCCTGGTCAAAAAGTGATAACTAGGAGATTTGGATCGTTAGTTAAAATTTTTTATATAGTCGATCATATATCTCATTGTTATGTATCACAGAATATGAACACGGTCATTTTTTGTATGGCTTCTACTAAATTCGTTATCGCAGTCAGTTTGACAATTATTAGCTTTCTCCTGATAGTGTCAGGAGAAGAGATTCTTGCTCAGCAGCGTGGTACTATTTCCATAGATCGAGCTGTTGCCCTTCCACTCACTACTGCAGAAGGCAATCAAGTAAAAGTTGTAGTAAATTACGATATAAATGACGAATCACTCCTAGGGCAGCGAGTTAATGCTATAATGGGTATTTATGATCGTCAAACTGGTTCCCTATTAAAGCTATCATCATTTCCAAACGGATTTGTTTTAAATAATACAAAGGGAACAACACAGTTGGCAACTACTTTAACTGATAATATCCTACAAAATATATCAGCAATAATTACGCTTACCAATGCTGACAAGTCAGAAAAGTACACTAACGATGTTAGAGCTGATCTAAATTTAAGGACAATACTGCCTACCACTCTACCACCTTTATTGCAGGATATTCCAGCTTCAGAACCCGGAGTTGGAGCTGAGGAAGAGGAAGATGATTCATAATTCATCTGATAATGGATCTGGTTCAGAAGAATAATTGTATGTCTACTGCTTTGTACAAGAGAAGAAATTGAGAAGGCTAAAGCTTCACCATCATTTGAGATAGAGTACAATCTCAAGGCTTGTGGGATATACCATCTGATTGTCATAGACTAAGCTTGTAGCCTAGCGGCTATCCTAGTGAATCTAGAAATGTCGGTACCGTCAAAGATTATTATGTTATAAAAACACTATTACTATAGAGAAGTATGAGAACCATATCAAGAAAATATAATACTGTTATTATTATTATTATTGTATCAATACTATCAATCATCGCTAGTTCCATTATAATGACAGAGGAACAGCAACAGCAACATAGCGCTTTTGCACAGCTTACAGGACAAGAATCCTTAAACTCCAATATCAGGCAGGCTGTGATGCAAGAATTTCCTGTTCCATTAGGCTCTAGGCCACACGACGTTGCCCCTATCCCGAATGGAACCGTAGTATGGTATACCGCTCAAGGTTCTGGTGAATTAGGAAAATTGGATCCAACTACTGGAAAGACGCATCACATTGCGCTAGGCCAAGGTTCAGCGCCGCATGGCGTTATTATTGGACCAGACGGCGCACCCTGGATTACAGACGGCGGTCTGAATGCTATTGTACGTGTTGATCCTCGTACTGAAGAGGTCGAAGTCTATCCGCTGCCTGAAGGTACTGGCTATGGTAACTTAAATACTGCAACGTTTGATCATAACGGCACTCTGTGGTTTACCGGACAAAGCGGAATTTATGGGAGCCTTGATCCACAAGTAGGACAGATCGAGGTCTTTCAAGCACCTCGTGGTCCTGGACCTTATGGCATTTCTACAACCCCCAATGGCACGGTATACTATTCTTCCTTGGCAGGTAGTTATGTTGCTCGCATCGATTTAGAAAGCGGAAAGAGTACTGTATTGGAACCTCCTACAGCCGACCAAGGAGCACGAAGAGTCTGGTCTGACTCTCAAGGTCGTATCTGGATTAGTGAATGGAATGCAGGACAACTGGCCGTATATAATCCATTTACAGAAGAATGGAAGGAATGGCGGCTCCCAGGAAACAATCCGATGCCTTATGCTGTATACGTGGATGAGAAGGATATGATCTGGTTAACTGATTTTAGAGCAAACGCCATGGTACGCTTTGACCCCAGACAGGAGGTCTTTGAGACTTTTCCGTTTCCCAGTTCCGAAGCTAACGTACGACAGATTCTAGGTAGGTCTGGCGAGGTATGGGGAGCAGAGTCGGGAACAGACCGGTTGGTGGTAATTAGAACTGAAAATGGTTAAAAAACCAAATTTTTAGTGATCATGGAAGTCGAAGACATGATGACTGAATAAGTAAAATAATTAAAATGGTAGGCAAGACCTAGAGAAAGCATTTAAGCGATCATCTACCATTTTTGGTTAAATTTTCTATACGGGTGTTTAAATATCCATTGCTTGTATCACGCGCCTTTAATTGAATATCAAAAATGTTTGGGCGTAAGATACTAGGTTACTATTCTTCTAATCTATAGGCTCCCTCAACGAGGACAGTACCTTTACTGTCAGGAATTTTTATTTTTACGGAAATATCTCTGTTTGACTAAAGCTAAAATAAGGCATGAGATGACCGACATAACTTGGTCCTTTCCAAGGAGGGATCCTAGAACAACTAGAACAAGGTCAAGGCGTCCAGCTTTTATATCCAACGGAGGACTGCTTCAACGGTGTCACTTGGGTTAGTATTGAAACATATTTTTGAAGATGGCGGGGCCTTCTGATGGATGGTATTGATAATTTTCTCAAATAGAAGGGTATGCTGCGGTATTATTCTAGTGCCAGCACCAATCATAATGCAGTCAAATTTTTCCCGTGAGAGTGTGTCTGAGACAACGCTTTCAGCAGTCTCTCCAAAGTCTACAAGACAGGTTTGCACTTCGTATCCTAAGTCCATTAGTCTTTTGATTGCATCTTGTGCTGTAGCCTGTACCCGGCTGGCATCCCATCCAGTGGTATTAGCAAGATTGGAATCAATTAACTTGGGGTCAATACCTGTCAGGAGAACTTTTTTCTTTGTCATACTCTCCTTATGGTGGGTCGTTCTATTTAATTTATAAAACCTGTTGCCTGTGCGTAAACCAATGCAGTTGTCGTCTTTAATGTTACCGAATAAGCGATAGGAGTCAGAAATCGCCCTCCACAAAAAATATTCTTCGTGATAAAATTATTGTATAGATGTTTTTGATGTCTTGGCAGTAATAGCTCGATGTTTTACTCTTACTCTTACATACGCAGCAGGAGCCAGAAAAATGGAACAAAGAACCAAAATGAAACCGCATATGGAGATCAAAGGCTTATTATCTTCATGATAGCCACGATGCACATTAGTCTCGATCGAGTTCAGGAAAGGCAAGATGCTGTATTTGTGCTGTGCGATCACTAAAGTAATTTTCTGCTTTTATAGGAAGCTCAAAAAAAGAACTCTCTGAGGTTTTTGCCAAGCTCTAGGTAAACTTTTAGGCAGCAAAGCATTTGCATCCATCCCTCGCAATGGCTATATGATTCATCTAGGGATTTTTGTATTTGATTCTTCCACCCTGTTTCTTTTATCTTGACGAGGGTCGAGTGCCGATCAAGAGCTTCAAAGGTCATCTCCGACTTGGTTATCGTTTCCTTCTAAATTAGCCATTCGAGAATAATTTTCTCATTTTTAATTGTCCGTTTAATGTGAACTGGAAATGCTCCTGGAAAGTCATGAAAATCCCATGTCACATCTTTTCCTTCGTCAAGTGTATCACTTGAACTGCCTGTCGTGAAATATCCGCTAAGTTTTTTGGGATATGATCGCTGGATCAATGATTATGCAACAAAAGCTATTGATCTGCTTGCTCGGATGAAACACGAGATTGAAAAACAATGAGGTGATCGCAGTTCTAGACTGGTTATCATATGTGCTTTAGCGCTATACCTACCATCATGATTATTGATGAGTTATGGTTCATCGGTTATTTGCTAGCTTTGTTATTATCCATAACTAGCTGCTAACATAACTATGAATTACTTGATACTCTAATCAAGATAAACTCTATGTAATTGGAGGAGACGCAAATGAACAGTCACTAAATGTTGTGAAGTCATATAATCCTGCCACGGATCAATGGACTGCCCATACACCCATGCCGACTGCTAGACACTACGCAGCTTCTGCAGTAGTAGATGGAAATATTTATGTTATAGGAGGCAGGCTGACTAACTCTGGTTAATACAGATGTAGTAGAGAAGTACAACCCTAGTTCTGATAGCTAGGAGGTATCGATTGAAATTCGTGAAATTAATCATTGATTGCAACAATAATCATTATTATTATTATCACATCTGCAATCTATCGGCTCTTTCAAGCAAAATCTGCAGATAATTATACCACAACCACTACATGTATTATTCTTTAGAGTACAACCCTAGTGCTTGCAGTTATCCACATAAACTATAATGACCGAAGATATAAAAAGCTCACGAAGTCTTTTTAAGCGATAAAAAGCATAATAGTAATAATGTGTTTCGACTATGAATTTCCAGAACTAGAAAAGGATCTAATAAAACCAATAAAGCAGAAGAAAAATATTGAAACAGAGAAAATGGAAGAAAGACCATTAACTGTGACTGCCTAGGCATATCGATTGCAGTACTTACTTATTTTTTTAAAAGCCTTGTCATGGGTAGATATATAGACATTGTAATAAAAGAAGTTAAAAAAGTGATAAATCTTCATCACGTAGCTCTGAGTGAAGTTTTCTTAGGTATTGAGAATTGTGCCTAACTACTTCGCTTTAACTAGACAATATCTAACTCTAGCGAATTACAGTTACATTTCGTTATCCTCAAAATCTAAACATAGAAAAGGCAAGGCTAGATAATATCATTAATTCTATTCGGCTAAATAATGAAATATGTGTCAAGGTTAATCAGATAGTTAAGCAAGAAATAGAAAGCGTCATGTCAAATCCTAGAATGCTGTTAAGATTAGTTTTTGCTTCTCTATTCGAATCTTCAAGAAAGTATCCAGGAAAATTTCAGACCTTGTACTCTAACATGACTTCTCACTTATATTAAAACAAATATTATCGCAGTCGTTCATTAGTCATGATGTAAACCAGTCTGGAACCAGGCAAGATGAGTTGGCTGGTATGGGTCTTCGCCCAAATACCAACACCAGCCAATTCTGTATTATTATTAATATCTCATCTTTCCTTCGAAAGGTTGTAACTAGCAGGTTGGGCTGCCAACGGCCCACAAATGCAGATATCTGTCATTGATTAATAACTCGCTCTATGGTTCCACGCATTACACTCCTTCGAAACGAAGAGAGGTCTAGTCATTGCTAGCATAATAATGGTCCATCCTAAAAAATATTGCAGCTCCAATGAAGCTGATAAATAAGCTACCATATGTAAACTAGAAGCAGTTCGTTGACAGATGTTGCCGAATCATTAGTGATTCATACGTGCATAGACCCGTTCTAAACGTATATGTACCAGAGCTACGTGATTAATTCCATACCTAATTTATCCCTTGCATGTATAGCAAAAGATCATAGAGCATGTGACAATAGTAAGAGTACGTGTGAATGCGATTGCCATAGGTTTAAAGAAAGCTAAACAACAGTAAAATTAGTCGCGAAGCATAAAAATTACTCATTAAAGAACTTCGTAAGTTGTAGACATCCTGATAAGGAAACGCTACCTCTCTTACGCCAACCAACTCCACTTAATACCTTATCTTCCATTTGAAAGGATTGTAACTTGCAGGTTGACCTGTCCATTCAGGACTAGTTACTCTCTTGATATCTTCTTGTATACTACACATATGACAGCATTGGAGCAGCTGCATCTTCCGTCTATCCATCGAGTGGACGGAACCAGCCACCGGCAGCAAGTGCTTGTCCTGCCTCTGAATCGGCTAGATTCCAACTAATCAAATGGTCTATATTGACTTTCACGGTTACGTCGTCGCCTCGAGATAAATAAGAGGCAATACTCGGGTTACTGAGCCCGTCTGGTGTGACGTACTTCAAATGAATCGAGTGATTCATCTTCCTCGCCTGTTCTCCTTCAACGAGTTCTACCTGGCCTCTGATCAGCACTCCTTTGAGGTTCAGTCCGGCCTTTGACACGTCAATCATCACGGATGCACGAGGTCTTGCCCGCAGGTTCTTGCATTTGTGCGTATGATGGGAAGTCGGAATACAGATGTTGTTATCAATCCGTAGGAACCACATAGGCAAAAGGTGAATGCCTCCGTCGTCATCGGTTGTGGCCAAGTTTGCGATGAGCGTCATCGAAAGGATCTGGTCAATCTCGGCGGAGCTGAGGACCAGTGGCTTATTTGCAGCACCATTAGCAGAGTTGTCTATCATATTCTCATCCTCTTCCGGGGGCTATAGTCTTTGATATGGGACTATATTGATAACGATAATCTATCATAACGTTTCTCCTAGTTCACTGTATATTAGTCTTGCTATCATGATAGCAATATAACTCGAGCCTGTTAGGAATCCTATGTCAGTGATATTAAACGAGGCCATCATCTAAGCTATGCCATATCCTTTCTTCATGAAGATTTAGTACTTTGCTATGTTTGTGCTTAGACCATTCATCTAGCACCTGTGTCCAATCTAACTTTCAATTGAGCTGATTAGCATAGCCTAACCTACTAAGGAAACGTGTCAAAAACTTATTATCAGTTGCTGCCCTTCTAAGCTTAGAGAATTTGAAGTAATGTTAAATATACATCCAACGTACCTTTTTAAGAGTGAAGACAAGGAAGCAGACAGGCAAATCTATCACTGATTCTTCTGTAGAAGAAATAATAAATAATTGGACTCGTAGGTCACAGATGGAAGGCCTATGTGGCATTGTCAATTGCTATAACAAACCTACCACTAAATGTAAGAAATGCAAAGATTATTACTGTAAAGAGCATTTCAAATCCCACTTGGACATAGTTCCTGATGCAGACTCTACTGAGAATGGAGTGAAAGGATTAGATTACTATACATAATCTGACAACTGAAAATCGATTTGGTTCGAAATTCTAGAATTTTTGTTTGCGTAGATAAAACCTCAGAAATTAGCATGACATGCCGATATCAAGTTACCTTAAAAGAAATATTTAAGGAATATTGTATTTTATTTGGAGCTGAATCATTGGAACAATCAAATGTAGGTTTTGGCTCGCTTCATACCGCTGCAATTTTGTTTGAAGGCATATTTCAACTCAGGTTGGCTACTGATGTGGATCCATCAGACGAGCTTCGAGGAAAATTAGGGTGGACGTTCGCATATGATGAAGAATCAGATTTGGATAGAATAATAAGGTTCAATTATCCTATTGCTGAAAGGTCGTTCGTCGACAACGTTGGTGTATTTGTGAAAAGCGCGTATCTAGATGGACAATACATAGATGACTCTCTTATAGGTCAGATGGTAAATTTGGGCTCACAAAGCTATTTTGATGGAACGGCAGGTGCCAATGGTAGAGAACCTATAATCAATTTTGAACTACACGTAGGAAATGATAATGATTACATTTGTGGGCGATCAAATATGCCACCTGTAGGAAATGGAGCGTTTGCAATAAGACCAGAACTAGCTGCCGAATTAGGATTAGGTTCTATGATAAAACTTAAAGCTTTAAAAGAATCACGCAAACAAGCATTGCAATCCACAGGAAATAGTATAGATCGGCAAAGGCTAGTGAATATCGACAGGTCTCTAAATTTCGGAGTCCTCATGATGCAGGTCGATTATAATACAAGAATTGATGAACTAATCCTCAATCCTTATAATTCGGAAGTAGTAAAAATTATTTATGATAAAGCTATTAGAAACCTATTGTTCCGGGCGCTATTTTATAGCTTCGATGGAGATGGATTAATTGGCCACGTTAGGGGAGAAATCGTTTCCAATTTTAGATAACTCTTAAGACACTATCTTTACACGAATTTGCACCGGGTTGATTACCTCTTTAAAATCTCCTTTGTTCGAAATATCACAATCTTTTCCAGTAAATCATATGGAATGGGTTTGCTTAGCGGGAATTGTACCGAACCTTTTGCTCCTTTGTATTGAGATAATTCTTTTTTGAATGCTTTAATGCCCGATGGTGTCGGATAAAATCCGATATGATTTTTGAAAGCCGCGAAATGCACTAAATTTTTGTCATTTAATTTGAAAGTAGGAATTTGATAGCTAATCACTTCTACTGCTGCAGGCGCCGCTTTTCGTATTGTCTGCCTGATTTTTTCAAGAATACTTTGAACATCTTTCGAAAAGGTCTCGACGTATTCATCTATTGTTTTGAATTGCTTTTTTTGCGTAGGCATATTTACTTCTCTTCGACGTATTTTCTAAAGTTATTGAGAATAGCTTGCCAACCCGCTCGTTGCATCTCTTCTGGATTTTTCTTTTCTGGCTCAAATGTTTCGGTGACTCGGGCACCATCTGGAAGCCCGGCAAATTCTACTTTCACATGCCGACCATCGTCTAAGTCATACTCAATGAGCTCATTCTCTATAACGTTGGTATATTTACCAGTAAAATCAAAACTTGTACTCTTGTTTTTAGCAGCCATAACGGTTTTGAACTTTCCATCCACGCGTATATCATTCTCAGCCGCAGGCGCCTCCCAATCATCTGAAGCAAAAGTCCAGTGTACAATATGTTCGGGCTTTGTCCAAAACTTCCACACCTTTTCAATGGGAGCCCTGATGATGCTTTCAACGGTGATTGTTGTTTTTTGATCCATAAATTGTCTCTATTACAAATGATATAAAAAACATTACTTCCCTACCTGCGAATTTGGCTATGACGTTCCTGAAGTAAAGAACGATGGGGATTTACGTGCTTGTGCTACAGCAGAAGATGAATACGCACCCATTACGTCCTCTATAAGTTAAGATTACACGTTGGCTGTCAACGTAATCTCTTGGATATTAGAAAGGGTTACTTTTGCTATTACTAAATATAGTAGCAATACTGTGGCCAGACTTAACGCTATAGTTTTATGAGTTCCCTGATCCTGTCATTATCATAGTATTATCTCCAAACCATTGATAAGCAATAGTCGCTATAGCGTATTAGAAATAGCTTGGGTAAATGGAGATGCCTATGGTGTTCTAAAGTGTTGGAAGGGGAATCCTTTATGGATCTAATTGAGGCGTCCCGAAAAAAGGAAGGTGAGCAGCATGTACACGGCTGGGAGAATATCACTTTAGAAGACGAAGTAATAGCAACTGCTATACTGAAGACTAAACTAACCGCGGTTTAGTCCTACTTTGTTTTATTATCTTGATTATTAGAATAATGATTTAGTTGTTTTCTTGTTTTTAAACCAATACCTATTTAGAGTACGTCTTGCAGCTGAAATCAAGAAGGTAAGGTATCAATTTAGGTACATTTCCTTGGCATGGACATTTAAGGGCCCAAACGATGGAATAGAAAAAATAGGTTTAGTCGCATTCACCACTTGTAAATATCCATGCGATTTAGGGTGTCATTGCAGGAGGAGTTGCCATTCCGCTTCCTGCCATATCCGAACCGGTCATATTTCCTTCTGTATAATTTCCTCCATCTGTCATATTTCCGCCTTGTGCAAATGTAGGTGCAATAATAGATATTCCTCCTATGGATGCTACTGTGACCGCTCCTAAAGTGACCATCGCTACAAAGATTGTAGCCAGAATTCCTGTATTCATATTCGGGTACATCACGGCAGTTAAAACTACAAACTATTTAAAAGTTGTATATACCTCTACTTAAATTGTTGACCCAACTGTTCATAAGAATTGACACTTTAATATATCGATATCTAAGACAGTATCCTATGGTTATGACGATGTGGTAACTATTGAATAGCTAAGAAATCCAGCAAAAGAATAGGCAAAAATGAAGATTTTATCAAGATTTTTAAGGTAGGGGATTTACTGTAATACTGCACATACGACTTAATATAGCATGGTCAAAGAGATGGAGAAGAATGGATTGATCCAAAGAAAGATCTATCATTAGACACCAGTCAGGATAGATATAACTTGACACAAAAAGGTAGAAACCTCAAATCGATTCTTGATCAGATGGCAGTGTTCTCTGTACAATTCTGTGTTAATGATGTCTTCGAGGATGGAAAACCTAGAACGAATAAAGAGTTATCTAAAATATTATCATAGCATATGTTGTCATATCTATCAAAAAAAGGTCGACCTATTCAAGGCGGTGAGGATAATCAAATCCACAATTATGTCAGCAATATCTTCTGCATAAGCTAATCTGAAGTTAGATGGACCTATGAAAAATCTAACCTAATCCTATTATGAATAATCTTTCAGAAGGGTTAAGGGAGCTACTTGTCTATTCGTATAACATGCCAGAGAGACATTCATTATTACTAATAATGGCTAAGCACCTAATAACTTAGCTAAGAGTATAGAAACCCTCTATTGAACACTCTAATTTCGCTGTCAAATGTCATCAAATCTTTTATTATAGTAGGCTTTTATTATAATAGCCTTAGGCTGTAACACTCACGAAGTGGTCTATGTAAAGTGTACTAATCATGCTGTTGTCAATCGACGGCTAAAATCAATGACTGCACGCCATTAACACTATGCACCAGCAGTAATTACGAGGAGGGGAAGTTAGATTAACACTGATATTTTCAGAAGCTGCACCATATTATATCAAATCTTGAGTAAAGATATTTTATTTTCCCTGTAGACATTTACCACCAAAATGACATATAAAAGATCAAAGAATAATATTGAGAAAAATAAAGAGGGTAATACAAAAGAACTCTGCGAGATTGGCTCATAAAAATAAAAGTGTAGACTTGCTAAACCTGTACCAGCCATTTTAAAAATTGCAATGAAAATTGATTGACCCCTTAATCCTCTTTTTCGTTTAAAAAACATATATACAAATAGTATCGACATCAATAGATTCTGTCCAAATGCCGTATATACTCCTCTATTATCATCTAGCAAAATCGCTTCAGATAGTATTATACTAAATACAGAAACTATCAACAAACCAAAAACAATACACACTTTTAATGGTGATAGATTTTTAAGTTCGTTTTTGTAGTATCGGAAGAACTGAAATACAATCACACAGTCCAATCCAAACCAGAGATAATTTACAAATAGTTGGGGTGGAGAATGAGGTAGAATAAATGAGAATATAAACTCCCAAGAAATATTAGCACATAACGCAATAAGAGGCATTCCATAAGTTTTGTCTTTGAAACCCTTGTGTATCATAAAGAGATAGGTAAGAATCCAAAATATTCCTCCTATCGTCAGAATTATCGTCTGCATTAAGTTGCCATATTATATAATAATAACCCTATTTATCCTGAAGGTATGGGATATTGCATATGTGAGCTGAGAGTGATTGATTTAGTACAGCTATAAAATTAATTAAAGAATCAATTGCAGAACAGAAAAAAAGGCAATAGTAAAACGGTTTATTAAGAATCCACCGAGACCAAATACCTTATGGACCGAAACCAACAATGACCTTTTTTAGTATTGTATAATGACATACTTCTCCTGCATCAATCTTGGGACAATTTTAAGGGAAAAAGATGGGTATAAAAAAACCTAATTATTTTTGCCCCCTCTACGATGCAGACTATGCTCTAGCCAGATCTGCTTCATAACGCTCCGCAAGGTCTAACAATTCGCAGTCATTCAACGTGTCTGCAAACAACGTCACTCCAAACGGCAAAACATCAGTTCCATTGCCCAAGGTACGAAATCCAGCAGGTAGAGCGACTGCTGTCGTCTCCAATAAGTTGGCAAAATTCGTGTATGTTCCTAGATTTGAATTCAGTTGAGTGTTTGCAGCGGCTTTTTCAGCAAGTTGCTCATCAGTTGGATTTGGTCCAAGATCAAGTTCATAACCGTCTCTCACTTCGTCCAGTCTGTAAATGGTTGGAGTAGTGGGTAGAAGCATGAAATCAAATCGCTCCCAATCCTTGTTAATCACCTGCTGCTTGATCAAGTTGATTGCCCATTCGTCAGCGTATGCTCCAGTTGCTTTATTATAGTAGGCGTTCTTAAGAATCAGATACGTGGTCGGATCAATCAACTGATCTGTATTTGGATTAATTGTGATCGGAGCACCACTGGGTTTATTGTCGAGCACATAGTTGCCATATGTTAGAAAACGTTGTGCAACTGATGCGCCACCGTACAGGAGTCTGGCAACATCTTCCCATGGTTTATAATCGAATAGAACCGGTTCTCCGCCTATCCTTTGCATACGCTCGACGGCAGCAAGATATTGCTCCTTAGCTCCGGTATCATTCGCCCACAAGTCATTAAGTCTTTTATCCATGAATAGTCCCAAGTCAGGATTGATAAGCTCTCTTGGAACACCAAATCTGAACGTTGCAGGAGCCTCTATCCCAGTGCAAGTCATATTATCTGCTTCCGGTCTGGAGTATGGATCTGTCTCATCAAATCCCTTGATGAGTTCTGCGACATATCCTGCGTCTCCAACATTCAAGGCAAAAATCGTATTGGTATCAACCGATCTTACGGCTGGGAATGTGAGATTATTACTAATTAGTCCAGGTGTGGGTTTGTATCCAACCAAGTCATTGAATCCTGCCGGCACACGACCTGAACCAGCTGTGTCTGTTCCATAGGAAAAGCTTGCCCAGCCTAGTCCAACTGCAAGCAGCAGATCCTGAACTTGATCCCCCGGTAATGTAGTCTTCGTTGCGAATATTATGTACAGGACCATATGAAGAACGGGTTCCAACTAACCCTGTAGCGAACTGATCCAAGTTAGCCTTTCCTATCAAGATTGCTCCGTTATCCAGAACACGCTGAACGATCAGCGCTGTAGAATTAGCGACAGGCATCACTACAGGGGCATTTGCTATGGGCGCCGCATGACATCTCGTTTCCGGATTAGGTGCAACATCAAACCTTAGAAGAGAAGGATCTTTAAATTCCAAGGTATTTGGAGTCGGAGAACCAGGCAGGCCTTCGACTTGAGGATAATCACAATTGGGGAACTTTGTCCAATTAGCACTGCCTATGGTGGTTTCCATACCTGCAACGTCTACGATATCCTTCACGACGAATGGTATACCCCAAAGCGGGTATCTCTCCGAAACATTTACTCCAGGAGGAAGGCTCGCTTTGCAAGGCTTTGAGCTCATCCACCCTTTCAAGTGCGTCAGCTCTAGAAACCCTAGAAATCAGAATTGGGTTATTTTCATTGGCATCATTAAGCTCAATGCGATCATAGATGTCATTAATTAAGACTGCTGGATCCAGTGAATTGTTTTCGTATCTTATCAGCAGAGAGTCAATTCCCATCTCTTCAGATGTCGCAATGCGCTGTCCCGTCATGTAAGTACCTGGGTCTGCAGTAACAGTGGCATATGTTATTTGCCCGACTATTGAAGATAAGACTAGGATAGATACGAAAAAGAACGCAAGTACTAGATACGCTATTCTATTCGACGTTACCTTTTTAGTCTCCATCTATAGGAAATAAATGATCTTTCTATTTAACATTTTAACATAAGTGATTGACCACTAATATACTTCAGTCACTATTGCTATGAATTACTGGCCAGCAGCAGAGCAATTTAGAACATGGCAGTGGGGACACTCAGCTGATGATTTGCTCTGCATACATTCGTATGGATTACAGCCACAGTCGACACATGTTATTTTCATCTGATACACGTCATATGATACTTAGTATTTTTAAAATGATCCTAGTTAGCTACCCTTTAGACAAAGAGGTGGATCTTCTTCGACCATGAGCTTCAAACAATGTACATCTGTTGGAAGCCCAGTAAATCTTTTTTTATAAAAAATAAGAGAGATTATTGAAGTCAAGACTAACAGCTATTACGGAGTATTCATAATCCTTTAATTCGCTTTTTTCCGAAGTAGTAGTTGACAGACTACCCTTGGAACTACGCCCCTTTGGTATAATAAATCGGAAGGGAATCTCTCTTCTTACTCCCTTCACTACATTAATTGATCTGTTCGACGACATCATGTCAGTCTCAATTAATTTTAGAAATGATGAAAGGTCATCGAAGAAAAACTGTTCGTAAGAACGTATCGTTCTTTTACGCTTATAAGATCCCATACTTCCGTGTACTCTGGTTCTTTCTTCCCCAAAAACCTCTAATCTAAAAATTACGATATTATTGAACCAATGAAAGAGGGTGCAATAAGACAATACTATAACAGATTTTCAGAAGGGTCTCAGCGTATTAATCAAATATACTCAATATCATTTAGCTGCCCTAACGAAATTCTTATCATGCATGCAAGGTAACCTCTAGGGATCTAACACCTAAACTAGGATTTCTTATTATGTAACAGGAAAATTTATACGCATATCATGCTTAAAAAACAACGATCTTGTTTATTCCTGTTAATAACTTCTCCGCACTTGATTGGCATAGAATTTAAAAGCCCATTATAAATGCTGAACAGGACATGACATTTGAAGAAAATAGTATCCATTTTATTCATGTAATAATTTCGCTTGCCATCCTATTATTCGCTGCAAAACTATTCGCAGAATTATTTCACAAACTTAAACTGCCGGTGGTACTTGGCGAACTTCTAGCTGGAATTATAGTTGGACCATTTGCCATTGGAGGATTATTTCTTTTTAACAGTGAACCGCTAGTAGAGCTAGATGAAACTGTACGTGATATCGGGGAGATATCGGCCATTGTCATCTTATTTGTAGCGGGACTTGAGATTACCCCTCGAGAATTCATGAGGGGAGGAGCTGCTTCTTTTACAGTAGGATCACTTGGTGTTATTCTTCCATTTTTTGTGGGGTTTGTTGTACTAACGTTATTTGGGTTGGAGGCTTTAGAGTCTATGCTGGTAGCTACTGCACTTACTGCAACAAGCATTGCAATATCAGTCCAGGTCTTAACAGAATTAGGAAAGATGCAGACAAAAGAAGCCAGATTGATATTAGGAGCAGCAATTGTAGACGATATCCTTGCTATTGCTGTATTGTCAGTTGTGACTACCATGGTCCAAACCGGTGATACTTCTCCGGAAATAATGGATGTCATATTCCTTATACTCCAGATACTGGGACTCTTTGCAGCACTATTAATTGGGTCCATATTACTGATACCAAAATTGCTTCACGTTGAGAAACTTTGGAAATCGAAGGGCAGTGTAGAAGGGATTGTAACTGCATCTTTCTTCGGAGCTGCAGGTATAGCTGCGTTCGTGGGATTATCGCCAATTGTGGGAGCGTTTGCTGTAGGAATGGCAGTAGCTAGTACGCGTCTTATTAAACAAGTCGACGATTACGCAGAAAAGTTGTTAATAATTTTTGGTCCACTCTTTTTTGCCATAATCGGAGCTCAGGTAGACTTGCGCGGCGTAAATTTAAACGTGTTATATCTTTCAGGAATAGTAGTGACCATAGCAGTGACAACAAAAGTCGTCGGATGTGGACTTCCTTCTATCATATTTCTAAAAGATAAGACTAAGGCATTCAGAGTAGGAATTGGAATGGTATCACGAGGCGAAGTTGGTTTGATTGTGGCAGGGGTGGGAGTATCGGCTGGAGTATTGACTTCTGATATATATACTACGGTTATAATCATGGTTGCTCTTACTACTGTAATTACACCAGTCTGGCTCAAAAGGTCGTTCAGGAATGAAACCAATTTGGCTTCTCAAAATTCACACTCGTCATAGAACCTGTCATTCTAAATGTGGTATAGCAAAAAGGAAGTAATGAGTCGTAATTCCTATCGAGATGTTATTCCTCTAGTTCTTCAAGTTCTTTCAATGCTGAATCTATAACTTTAGCAATGTGAGAATAAACCGCTGCCCCTGGTTCATCTCCCTTTACGAGACATTCATCTGCCAAAATCATCTCTCTATTAAAATACTCTGATAGAGTCGCCATTACTCGGGTCTTTTCTTTCCTAAGATTCTCATCCAGAATATTCTCATCATAGCCTTTATGAAATTCGTCTAACCTCTTTTGTCTTTCTTCGGCGCTCAGGACCATGTATGTTGAAGTTAAGCTCAACCTATATTTTATTTCAACTTTTATCAATAATTAATGAATGATTAATTATCGAACTAAAAGAAATAGGGGTTGGGGGCGCCTTTGGCATGACATTCCTGGATTACATACTTAGTATCCCCAAGAAACTTCTGCAGAATCAAGAAGTATTCCTATATATTTTCTTTTATCATAATCTTTAAACGATATCTATTTGAGAGGGGCTATTCTAAGCAGTGGACCTATTAGCAGTAGCTCCTGAGATGTTTGATCTAATGGCTGCCTCTACATTGGCAATCCAAAACATAGTGACAATATCACGACACATTTAGTCATTCGACTCATTTCTTTAAATCTTTTGCCTTACACGGGTTGTGCAACCACATTGGACTAGACTAGACTTAAGCCTCCAAGTGCCATCAGTATGATAATAACTGAGCCTATTAGTACAAGTGTTTGCTGTGTAGTCACTTCCTTTTTCCTTTTCTTACTTTTACCTCTATTTCTGATTCTACCTTTTCTCTTAAATGACGTTACCACACTCAGCCGTCGTCGCAAATCAAGATGGAAAAGGGTCATTTCTTTGACGATTATACCTCCGTATAATATTAGCATCTATGGCTTTAACGATTTCAAATATGTATGAACAATGATGAAGATCTTATCAATAGAAAGCCTATAGAGCTTCTTGATGGAGGGGAAGATATAGGAGATAATGGCCGCTTCGATTTTTCTTCAAAAAACATTTTTGTAAGCTTACCTAGATCGGAATCTCTAGATATTTTATCTGATGGTTGTGAATCGGACGTGGACCAATTCTTGGGTTGTCAAATTGGTGATAACGAAATTGGAACGATAGATGTATCATCTCCCGGTCCATTATCGGAGGAGGGCTGCATAAAGAACGATCCATATATGAAACGTCCGATTCTACGTTCCCGGGAGATTTTGAAATAGAGTTTTATATCTGCACCCCTACAAAAAGCTGATAATTATAGTTGTACTGGACTTTTATATAGAGGTTTTACCGCAAGTGGACTCGGTATTTGGATAATGCGAAAGAAGTAGCAGTAAACTGTCAGTCAAAAGATACATATAAGCAAATATTCTCAGCGTGCTCATAATATCATAACGCCTCTTATAATTCCTCTAACAATTTCTAATCAGGTTATAAGCAATAAATCTCAAATTAGTCTACTATATTATGTAATATATCGCGATCATTAATAGGGATTATTTTTGATATATGGGCACTTCAGCTCTATTATCCTTCAGGCATAACCATGCCGTGTATTGAATACTAACTGTTTCATTCATAATCAAATAATGGATACTCTCGACCAGTCTTCTGCGGTATTGCTGTTTGGATTTCCTCTCCTCTATAAGTCCTGTCTAATTCATGAGTAGTCCAAGAATAACCGATGGTATAGATGATGGAGAACTGAACAGGAAAGAACGTTTAGCTAGTGGTTCATACTTTGTGTCATCATTATCATCATTAATACTGCTGTTGAGGAGACTCATAGTTACAAAGTGCCAGCCTAAATGAATCAAGTATATCATCGTGTGATGTCTGTTGTTTGTCCAGCTTCCATTCATCTATCACAACTGCAGTCCGCAGAGATATCTTGGCCGAGATACTTACGCGCTTTTAACACAAACAGGTCAAAACTACTAATTTCGGTTAATATTATCTTCTTCTCTCCATCTTATTAATAAGCGATAATATTGTTATAGCAAGTCAGAGAAGAAACATGGGTAAATGGAAATGCCTGTGGTGTTCTAAAGTGTTGGAAGGGGAATCCTTTATGGACTTAATTGAGGCCTCTATGAAGGAGGAAGGCGGCCAACACGTACACGGCTGGGAAAACATAGCGTTAATCAAAGAAAAGGCAGCTGCTGTTCTAGAAAATAAACCGTTGTCGGTTTAATCTTCCATTATTTTATTGCGTCATTGATCTTGTGTTTCCGTATCTTACCTGACCAGGGATTCTTCGGCGCTTCATAGTTACAAAGTGCCAGCCTAAATGAATCAAGTATATCATCGTGTGATGTCTGTTGTTTGTCCAGCTTCCATTCATCTGACACTATTGCTGTTCTTAGGGCCACTATCAACTTCTGAAGGGAAGGGTGGATCTTCATAAATCTCTTCGACATCAACGTATAAGTCCACTGTAGCATTTCCCTGTGTCTCTTCTGGAAGTTGACAGGTCTGATCTGCATGTCACCTGCACGCATCTGCCAGAGCTGCTCCTCTGTGTAATAATGGTAGTTTTCGTACTCCTCTATCCTTCTCTTTAACTCCATTGTGACTTCAGGATTTGGACCATGCTAACATTTCTTGGCCTTGCGATACTATAGCTGATTCTATGTCTAGGGTATGGAAGACATTGCCAACTTTCCCTAAATATTTGAGGTTGTATTCTCTTTCAAATGAAGGAGATTGTTGTGCTAGTGCTATCTCGTCTCGTGTAAATCTTGTCTAATCCATAAGTGTAATCAAGGTAGAGACGTTCATACAGACAACTACTTTCTGGTTCTCTTTCTATTTTCTCAAAGAGACCTTCTGGGGCATTTGGTGTTGACACCATTACGTTCCAGGGATTTGATTTTGCGATGTACATTAAGGATCTACAGTCAAGGTTAGAATCTAACTTAGGTGCCACAACTGATATTCTGATGCAGGAGAATGTGACCGTCCTCCTTCAGTACTTGGTGAATCATGGCATCTAGAGGGGTGGAATGTCTTTGGTCAGGACCCAATTAATAACATGATTTCTGAGGAACAGGACAGAATTCTTGGAGTTGAATTATCGAAAGGATCTTCGGGTAGTATAAAATCTGAAACAGATCTAATTACCTTTCTCAAAAATGGAGTTGGGGCATAGAGAGTTCTATGTTTGTAAATGGAAAGTTCAATATTAAAAAAGCTGAAAAAGGCTATAAAAGGCCAGCATATCTGAAGATTGAACTTGAAATTAAATGGGAACAGAGCTCGAAGTTATTTAGAAAAGATTATGGATGGGCAGAGAAGAAAAGATAGAGTAATCTAATTGTATGTGTTACATATATGGGATCAAGCTGGTGTAGCTTTCATCTTAGCGAAGTTTCAGCAGATCAATGGCAATGAAAGCAAAGTTATAAGAGTTAAGAATGTTGACAAATATGGTATAGACGAGTTTTATAAAGAGTATGGATTATTTGTAGCAGCTAAAGAATTAGTTTATAAATCAATTGAGGAAGCTAGAAGAGCAGATGTAATACATATTCATAGTTTACCAGAAATGGTAATTAATATCCGAAATACATATAGAGACTCAAAGGTTATTATCCTTCACTATCATGGCACTGATATACGAGGTTTTTCTGATGATAATTCACGAGCATTTAATTTACGAAATATTTTAAGACCTAAAAACATAGTTAGAAAAATTCGCAAGAGACGTCTACATATCAAAGCACAAAGATCAGCAGATAGAGTTATTGTATCAACCCCTGATTTGATTCAATTAGTCAAGGGATCAATCTTTTTGCCTAATCCCATCGATACTGATCATTTCAACAAAAGATTGATTAAAGAAATATCTACTGATGTATACGAAGGAATATTGGTAAATAGTGAAGTCACTAATGTTGAGCTTGCTATGAACTACTGCAAACATAAAAACATTAATCTTAATATTGATATCTATGACAGAACAAAAAATCCTATATACTATAAAGATATTCCAAATTTTTTGAAGAAATACGACGTGTATGTTGACTTAAGATTTGTAAATCGAAAATTGCTTAAAAATCTTAGTAAGACTGCTTTAGAAGCTTTAGCGTGTGGATTAAAAGTATTAAATTATAATCTTGAATATGTGAACAATTTGCCTTCAGAACATTGTCCCACAAACGTGGTTACAAAATTATCATCTATATATTCAAATAAAAGAAATAGAACAGAAACAATTGAATTAGAACTAGAATTAACAATTTTAAATATGATTTACGGTATCCCTATCTTATTAAGAAAACTGTTGAAATATGATCAAACATGATACTGAACTATGCGGTGTGGAGGCTTGGATAACTTCTAATAAAGGAGGCAGAGTGGCTGGCAGTATTGTCCTTAAATTTAGATCATATTAGTTCTCTATGCATGTTATTGTGATATGCTCATCTAATATACTTGACACAATTTAAGGAATAAAAAAGAATCCGATAGCAATTATAATATAAACTGCAATTAGCATCACTCCCTCAAACCAATTACTTTTTCCATCATGAGCAATTAAATTCAATATTATAGCAGCCAAAAGTATGCTTGCTACCTCGAATACTGTAAATACTAAATTAAATGGTTTGTTTAACAATATTCCTGCAATTACAATAATAGGGACTACAAACAAAGCGATCTGTGTACCAGAACCTGCAGCAATACCAATTGACAGATCCATTTTTCCTTTCCTTGCAAGAAGAATGGCGCTGCTATGCTCAGCTGCATTTCCTACTATCCCAATAATTATAGCGCCTACAAACAATTCCCCAAATCCAAATTCAGCCGTTACAACTTCTATTGATCCCACAAGAATTTCACTTATTACTATCACGCCAGCCATACTCAATCCAAGCAAAAGGAACGATTTTTTCTTGCTCCATTGGGTCATGATTTCAGGATGTTGTGATGATGATTGCTTTTTCTCCTCTCTTTTGTTACCATTTCTTTCCTCATTTATTATTAATTCGTCTTCATGTGGTTTGAAGATGAAGAGGTGCTTATGTGTAAAAAAGGTGAAGACTATACTTGCTATATATACGGCTAGTAACAAAAAAGCTAGGGCATCGCTTAGAAACTGAATTTTCATTTGATTTGTGTTATTAATTGGCTCCAGGACTGTTGTCGCTAAGATAGTAGGTATAGTTAATCCTATAACAGCCAAGAATAGCATGGATGCCTGCATTCCAACAATTTCTTTGTTAAAAAACTGTTCCTTAAACTTGAATCCACTTGTCATGATGCTTAAACCAAAGATCAGAAGGATATTTCCAAGGATCGCCCCTGTAATAGATGCTTTAACAAGTTCTAACAATCCCGCATTAATAGCTACAATAGCAATAATGATTTCAGCAGCGTTTCCAAATGTAACATTAAGCAGAGATCCTAATGTTGCACCATAATGAGATGCAAGATGTTCTGTAGAATCTCCAATCAGCTTTGCAAGGGGTATTAGTCCAACGGCAGCGACTACAAATAAAATTAATTGTTCAGTATGAATATATTCTAATACAATAGCAATTGGCACAAAAATTAGTATAAAATAAATAATAGACGATTTAGATAGTCTAAGGGATAGTCTCAAGCTGAATACCTACTTCTATAGCACGTCTCTTCAACCTCGTGAAATCAGTATATATAGTTTGTTAAAAATGCCATTTTTGGTTAATCTAACCAAAATAGATTTAGATCAAAATTGTAAGAGTTGGGTAATAAACAGAGCATAGAATTTAATCAGCTCATTAGTAATTGGCAATGGTTTTTGTCACGATTCTAATTATATCAATAATAATGTCATTGAATTTATATTGCATTCATTGTGCTATCCGAATAAATGGTTATATTATTTTTTACCAGTCCAATAGGGTTAGGGCATGCTACTAGAGATATTGCTATTTGTGAAAAGCTTAGATCTTTGACTAATGATAAAATCTTATTTGTGACCGGTCAAGCTGCTTATACAATTATTTCGAATAATGGATATGTAGCTTATAATGTCTATACTCCTAATGATTTTCAAGTAAATTATTCTATGCATCTACAATCTATGATAAAGTGGCTTATACAATATGTTTCATATTATAAGAGATGTAAGATAATTGCACAACAATTCATTGAGAAGAATAGTAAAGGTAAGCTTCTAATAGTTAGTGATGAAGATTTTGCATCCCTTGCTATTGGAAAGAATAGGAATAAAAAACGGGTTTTAATAACCGATATACTGAAAACTCATTTTCTTAAGGGATTACCTTCAATCATTGAATATGGTATGAATAGATCTCTTGAACACATGGTAAGAAGCTGTGATCATGTTATCATTCCAGACTATGGTAATGACATAGATAACAAATCATATATTGGTCCAATCGTAAGGGAGTTGGCTACTATAGATAGAGGAGCGTTACGTAAGAAATTTAGAATGTACAAACCAACAATTCTTCTTACTATAGGAGGAACTCCAACCGGAAAATATTTGATTGAAATGACTATCAAAGCATTCAGGAAATTAAGAATGAAATTAGACATTAATCTATTAATTGCTTCAGGACCTTCTATAGATGTTCGGGACAAATTTTTATATACTAGCGATATTGGTAATATAATGAATTTAGGTTTTGTAAATAATTTACATGAATATATATATGCATCAGATCTGGTAGTATCTCTGGCTGGAAGATCAACCATTGATGAATCTATTGTATATAAAACACCAGGGATTTTTATCCCAATCAAAAATCATTTTGAGCAAGAGGAAAATGCAAGACGAATGGGCTACAATTATGAAGACATATTTAAATTAGAATCCTTGATAGAAGAGAAATTTGATAATATGAGTGCAGTTACAAGTAATAAGACCATTTCTAAGGTTGGTAGTGAAAAGGCAGCTAAAATTATCTTGGAGACGCTTGAATCACATTAGTAAATGGCAAATAGATAATTACTGAGGCCTAAGAATTTGTGGTAACTATAAAGAGTATAAAGTGAATTCTGATTAAATCAGATAAGATGCCAAAAATTAATTAATGTTTCTCTTAGTAAAGTTTTCTTTGTTTCCTACTACTTTCAATCAAACCTATTAATAAGTATCCATATTCTAGATTATGTTTTATATGATTAATACCATGCGATTCATCGGGTTCAAATTTATGATCTAGCACGTTTTCAACGTATATCTTTACTTTCTTTACGGATGAGACTGCATGATATAATTGATTATCATCTAGTTTCTTACCAGTGTCTTTTTCTGCCTCCTTTCTAAACTCTTTCTCATTCATTGCGAGTTTACAATATTTCCTAAGTCTATCATAATTATTGCAAAGATCCTTTAGTCTCTTCAGATCAATGTCAGATAGACTACTTAAAGAAGAATCTAAGTCCTTTTTATTTCTACCAGTTATTTCTGTGAGGCTGTCAAGAATTGTATTATTATTATTATCTGATACAAAAATATTTCTGTCTTTACCTTTTAATTGGTGATCTAAAGAGTCTATTTTGATAGCCTTACTATTAATTTTAGTGCTACTTATTGTTGTACTTAAAGACTCTTGATCCTGACGTTTATAGTTTTCATAATAAGAGTTATAATCTTTTTTCTTTTCTTCGTAATAATTTAAAGCACCATAAACTCCTATTTTTTCCCCTTTTGTATCTACCTTATTGAGTAGAATAGACATTATATCAAGTATGATCTTTGGATATATTAATTTCAGACTATCATCAAATTTAGAGTAGTTCTCCATCAGATCTTTATATATTACAAAAATTATGTTGTCGATATACGCATCATCATAATCTTTGTAGTTAGTATGAACATTCATACTATTTGATAAGATAGTAAGGAAGTCGTTAATTTCCGAAATCGTAAAAATATGCCTTATTTCTACAGAAGCATCGCCAATAATCTTCATAGCAGCAAATCCTAGATTGTCTGTGGTTTGTGATATTCGATCAGAATGTTGAATAGATAACACTCCAATTTTATGATCTAATTTGATATGGAGAACATCCATATATTTAAGAATCAGCTTCTTAAGCGTCAAAGAACTGCCTTTTTGCATGTCTTACCTCTTATCATATATATTAGTTGAATTATTGACATTTGAATTTATTAGCTTCCTTCCTTTAACTAATAAGAGTTGTATTTTGGCTCCTCCAATTCCTACGATGCTATTTTGTGGATGTTTACATTTACAAGAAGAATGACTTTTGTATCCATGTTCAGAGAATTTGTGATGGCATCTATAATAATTACAAACAGGTTCAATTTGTTCTCCAAATACGTTAATCATTTGTACAGGATTTGAAATATTTTCATTCACCAGGTGCTGATTCGTAATCTCTGATGAGTTAAGAATCCCTTTGTTTTCAACTAATAATGATCGTAACCTATTCATAACCATATCTTTCTCCTTCTTTTCCATATCTTCCTTCTTCCAATGACAACTCCAACAGTAATTACACCTAACGCATGTAAATTCAGTTCTAGTATTGCAGGATTTACATTCATCATACCTATTTGCAATAGTATCTCTAAGGTATTCGTGCATATCCGTATTTTTAATACTGTACTCCTTTATAATAAGGTTCTTATTAACCATGTAATTTATATAAGAATTTTACATATGTGACATATAGAAGAGGACTATATAACATTTTACCACCAATAGTAAAAAGTAATAAAGATTCCTTATATAGCAAAGGCAGTGATATATAAATCAATATGATAAGCTATAAAATATATTAAAAGTTTGTTTATATGCTAGTAATTATAGGCAATAACCCTATTTGTATTCCAAAGTTATTTGCCAAATATCGAATTAGAACTACTTTCTTATATTTACTCGTTTTTTGGTTTGAAAATACTAGAGATGAATCCGTATCCAATTAAAGTTAATTGGCTAGAATATCCAGGATAATAACCTAATCTTGACTATTCATACATTGGTTAAGAGCAATTAGTTATTATATATAATATTATATCCATTATTTCTATTCAGCTAGGCAGAAATATCGACTTGGACTTATTTCAGGTGAATAATATTATCTAAATTGACTCCAAAGTTAGGTTGGGTCACTATTTCGATTCATATATCACTAGTTGCCTTCGATGTGTTAGTATGACATATCTAGTTTATTATCTTGTTACTAGGACTGCACAATGAGCATTTTTTATAATATTAGATGAGACGCTACCTAATAATAATTTCTTAAAACCGGTTCTGCCTCTATTTCCGACAATAATTAAATCAACATCTTTTGATTCTGCATACTCCATGATAGTTGTTGCAACAGATTTTGCGCCTTCAACGATCTCTGTCTTAAGCTCTTTAGATTTAGATTCCGTATTATCTCTTATTTTTAGTTTAAATTTTTCTTTTATTTTATTCATCAATTTTTCAGCCTCACTTCTTTCTTCCAGATATTTTTCAGAACCAAATGTTGGAGCCAAGATAATTGAAGCTGATAGATGAGGATACTTATAGACATCAATGACATACAGAATAATAAGCTGAGAATTATTTTTCATAGCAATTGAAATTGCATAATCTGTCGCGTGCATTGAAGAAGTTGAGCCATCGATAGCAACCAAAACTCTTGAAAATTGATTTTCTTGCATTATCATCTCAATTATACTCTAACTGCTATAAATCATTGTACTGAAAGCGCTTTCGACTTAATAATATTGTTATGTGACTTAAATAACTCCCTAATCGATCCTGTGTATCGATAATTAATTACCATTTAGTCATTCAGCAGAACATTTTTAGTTGGCATCGAAATAGGGTGTTAATCAGAATTCTTTATGGTGGACGGTGCACTTTAGCTTGTAACAAGTCTTTTTATCCAATTTCATTGATACTATTTGCTAATGAATGATATTACATTTGGAGTACATTTGCCTATTATAAGATTTGATGGAAACCATACCCATTCAAGAGAACAAATTCTTTCGTTTGCATTAAAGGCAGAACAACTTGGATATGACTCATTAAGTGTAAATGATCACATAGTATTTAATACAAGTTGGTTAGATGCCGTAACTGCGTTGTCTGCAGTTGCAGGAATCACCAACAAGATCAAACTAGGAACTTCCATCTTAAACATAGTTATTAGAAATCCTATTATATCTGCCAGAACTTTATCTTCCATAGATATTATATCTTCTGGCAGATTATTTGCAGGTGTCGGGCCTGGTTCATCTAAAAAAGACTACGATGTGTGTGGAATATCCTATGAAGATAGGTGGAAAAGGTTCGACGAGGCTTTACAGATATTACATCTACTTTGGAATACAGAAAGTAGCGAGCCAGAGTTAGCAACTTTCGATGGGATTTATTACAAAATAAAGAACGTATCTACGGAGCCACAACCAGTTCAGAAACCACATCCCCCAATTCTAATAGGGAGTTGGGGTTCGGAGGCAGGCCTAAAGAGAGTCGCAAAGTACAGGAGATGGTTGGATGGCATCTGCTTATAACATCACACCAGAGAAATTTAATGAGAAATGGAAGACAGTTCTTTCATATAGAAGTTCCAATAGTAAGGATACCAAATCGTTTCAAAATTCCATGATGAGTATGTTTGGATACATTGATAATGACAAGGAGAAGGTTCATGGAATGGTAAAAAACATATTATCTCCTGTGTTAGGAAGATCACCAGAAGATTTAGAAAGATTACTTCTTTTTGGATCTGTTGATCATTGCATAAATAAGATAGATACACTTCATGATGTAGGTGTCAAGCGCGTTCATTTTTGGCCGATATATGACTTTAATGATCAGGTGGAAATTTTTAGTAAAGAGATTGCATCAAATTATTAAGGCATATGAAGAAGTTATCAGTTGTGGCTTTTGAGCTCTTGTGGCTCATTTTAACATCAGCTTCAGGTTGTCAATGTATGCATCAAAGATTCTTAGAAAAGTACAAATGCCCATAGTGTAACATCAAGAACACCAGTAGATTAGCCATTGCTTCCTTCATTTATCTATCACGGAGAAAAAATATGCAATGAAAATTGGATTGATATCAGACACTCATGACAATATCCAAAATATCCAAAATGCTATCGTATCTTTCAATGACAAACATGTGAGAGTTGTAATTCATGCAGGCGATATAGTAAGTCCAGAAACGGTAGAGGCTTTTGATGGGATGAGATTAATCGGAGTGTTAGGGAACAATGATTTAGAGATAAGTAAATTAACTACCGCTTTTGATAAGATAGGAGGACAACTTAAAGGTGAATTCTGCGAAATAGAGCAGGATAAATTGATATTTGCAGTATATCATGGAACCGACTCAAGAAGAAGGGAATCGCTTATACAATGCGACAAATACGATGTGGTCATTTGTGGTCATACACACAGAGCTCAAAATAAAAAAATTGGAAAAACTTTATTTATTAATCCTGGGACGGCAAATGGTTGGTTTTTCGGATATGGTGCGACTGCAGCGATATTTGATACTCTGACCAGAGAACTTGACTTTATACATTTGTAATACCTGTTTGACCTTATGAATTTCAAGAGTACCTAGTGGATGAAATTCTATAATCCAATATTTCAATGAAAATACATTTACATATACTTATCGCGACTCCCAAAATGCCTTACCTATTCAGGCAAGCTGTGATAAAGTGGTCGACTTGATTAGTTTTATATTCATGCGAAGAGATTGTGACTAATCATGCCAGGGACATTCCTTATTCGAATTAAAAAAGTATTTTTAGACATTCAATAAAAATGAAGAATTCTGGTAATGCGGAATGGAAAGAAGAAAAGGAACGTCACGATTCATGGCTTGAGCTATTCCATGATTTAGTTTTTGTGGCAGTAGTATCCCAATTATCAGAAAATCTAAGTCATGATATTTCTTGGCCAGGCATACTAAGCTTTATTGCACTTTTCATTCCTGTATGGTTTGCATGGCTTGGTGCTACTTTTTTTGCTACAAGATTTGGCACTGACGACCTAGCGCATAGAATATTGACTTTACTGCAGATGATGGGAGCAGCACGCTATGGCTGTAAATGTTACACATGGACTTGGTGAAACCTCGGCTGGTTTTGCTCTCTCCTATGCTGCAATTAGATCTCTTCTAGTTATAGAGTATGTTCGTATTGGACGCCGTATTCCCCTTGCTCGACCCCTGACAGAAAAGTACATCGATTGGTTTTGCAATATCTGCTGCAATCTGGGTAGTGTCATCGTTTGTACCACCACCCTTACGATTCATTTTATGGGGAATAGGTTTGACCATAGATTTCGTAACACCATTTTTGGCTGGACAATTAGCCATCAAGTTCGCGCCGAATATATCCCATTTACCGGAACGGATGGGACTCTTTGTTATTATCGTACCTAGGGGAATCAATTTTAGGAGTAGTAGCTGGTCTTGCTGGTCATGAATGGAATATTTATTCATCTTTGTCAGTAGGTTTAGGACTAAGTATTCCGTTTAGTCTGTGGTGGATATACTTTGATAATGTAGGCGGTTCTGCCATAAGGGCAGCTACTGAAAGAGGTAGAAAAGGCATATACTATATTTGGCTGTACATACACTTTCCATTAATAGTTGGGCTGGCGGCAATTGGGATTGGCATAAAACAAGTAGCATCAAGTAACCAAGAAATCTCGTTACCCTTTTCAGATCTTTGGCTTATTTGTGGTTCGGTGTCCGGCTGTTTATTCGTTCAGGCTATACTTCATCTTGTAGCCGTAGAAGATTCAGATGTTGAACACAAGACAAGAAAAAAATGGGCTACGTATAGGATTATCTCTGCCATTGTTGTAATTTCTCTAGCAATTCTAGGCTTGTACTTACTTCCAGTGGTTCTGATGTCTATTTTAGCATTTATATGTGCACTTCAGATAGTTCTTGATCTAAGAGACCATCCTCATCATAGGATCTTTAGATTGTGGTAGCTATTGAGCTGAAGAAATTCTCTATTTCGGAAGTGAATATGTTAGCCATTATTCTGCTTCAGGTGGGATGTATACAAGATTTGAGTATTATCAGGCCATTCCTGATGATGAGGTACAAAATATGAATTATTCAAAGACTAAGCTTCCACTGCCAGGTACCTGGGTCTAGGAGGAGGATACACTCAAGCATTTGGAGGTAATATCACTGTGCCTGCTGTCATATATGGAATGGATAAAGTAGCTCGAAATGTGCAACAGGTATTGTAGTTCCAAATTCAGGACATTGGATTCTAGAGGAACAACAGAAATTTCTCAGTGAACAACTTACAAAGTTCTTCACCCAATGAATTTATTACCATTTAACTTTCTTACTAACCATTATAATCTTACACAATTTCAGCGAATATTAAGGTTGAACTTGCATTTAAAACCCATATGTGAGTTTAATATCTCAAAAGAGCAAAGTACGAATAGGTGCTACGCTAATGGAGATTCAGTCTAATTATCGCTGTTGCCGTTTTCGTTGCTATTATCATCTTAGGACAATGATTATCCCTTTCTTGAGCCTGTCGTTAGTCTTCCTCCGGTTGGGATTCTTGTTGACCTCTAGATGTAACTTTTCCAATCGGATTGGAATCAATTGAAATTCAATAAGATAGTATTTACGTTTAGATTATTGGTTGATTAGTTTTTGTTTTTTCCCAGATATGGGCTATTATCTCAGAAACAGTCTGTTCTAAAGAACCATTAAACTTTTCATGCCATAGTTTAGCTACATAATCCCCAGGACTGTTTTTGTTTTCTATCCGTTTCTCTAATATATTTAAAAATTCTTCCTTTAAACCAAGATCAGCTAGACCTTTCTTCGCGAAGTCAATTTGACTTCTTATTGTATCTATAACATTAAAGTGACTTTGAGCATTATAGCCTGACCTAACAACAGCTATCCTTTCTTCTCTTAAAACTGATAATGGCCGTAATTGCCTCTCTTCATTAATCGCTCTATATAAGTATCCAATAAAATATTCGATCATTGAAAGTAATGATTTAGGGGTTGGTTGCACTGACATTACTCTTGTTTCAATTCGATAAAAATTAGAGTTCAGCCTAATGCGTGCATCATCATGTCTTTCCTTCTCAAGTTCAAAATAGTCTTTTGCAATTACAGGTTTTCTTGAAGTTATATAATCAATATAATCCTCTACACCATCTAAATATTTTGAAATAGATGGAAATCCAGAATTCTGTTCTTCTGATTGATCATAAAGATAAATTCGTGGTTCATGAAAAGAGAATATCTTGCCAGCAAATAATCTGCTATTAGCTCCAAGTAGTATAGCTGATGGAATTATGTTTAATATATGATTGAACATAAGAGCAGTATGAGCTGAGTTTTGACCTTGTAGGTGAAGATGAAAGCCTTGTATTGCAGTAGCTATCTGCAGAGCTCTTATTTTTAGTCCATCAATTTCAACATCAGGAATTTTACTTTGCCATTTTGCCAGTTTTTTGTATCGTGGTTTATTTGTAATCAATTCCTTTCTTAAAATCTGTGGTGAAGGATTGGCACCTAAGAATACAGGATATACCATCTTTCTATCCTTGTATACTTTTTGAATCGTTTTATCCATATAATCTATAAATTGTTCAAATAACATATTGAGCTCAAAGATATTCTCCATATTCGTTGGCGGAGTTCTGAATTCAAATTGACACGAACCATACTCATAATCGACCTGATATTCAGTTTCTTTTAGTTTTTCTATTAATGGCTGTGCATTAACTACTCTTGCTTGGCTATCAACCAAACATATTTCAATTTCAATTCCTATTCTAAATTGTTCATCATATTTTTCAGAATCAGTTTGAATCCTTTGTTTTAGAGCTTTGGCTTGTTTATTTATCTGAGAATTTGACTTATATTGATTATAAGAATCATTATTTGGATGGTGAAAATTCGGAACCACTGACTTATATCAATCATAAACATACTTCTTTATAACTTTACAAATATCGGTAAGAAGATAAGCAGTTCTGAGGAAGAAGACGAAGATAGTCAATCTGGTAACGGACCTGGTTCAGAAGAAGAATAAGATTTCATTGCATACCTTTACAGTCTTCATAAATTCCAGACCGATTTGGAATCAGTTCTAAATGAACATATAAATTTTCTGAACCCTACAATACCAAAGTAAACTATATCTTATCGCTCTCTATGTGCTTATATCCCATATTTTTTGAGGTTATTTGCTATATCAGCAGCAGGGATACGTGCGTTCTTGCTCAGGCTAGAGAGGATCACCTTGTCTATTTCATCAATTATCAGTGTCAAGACAAAATATGCCATATGATTCTTATTATGATTTCCATATCGGAAAAACTTACCTTATTCATTTAACTTTATTTTTAAATGAAAAAGATTTCACTTTCCTAAAGGGAAATTCTAATCATAGAACGATTTCCGTGGAAGATATTTACTGACAATCACTATAATAACTTATGAAACAAGATTATTTTGAAATGGATCGTGTAATTGAAGACCTAGCTAAAACCTATGCAGCTCCGTGTGCCACTAGTTGGTTTAAGGTTAGCAACATCAAGAAACCTTCACTAGAAGAGTACAGAAAAAAGGTAGTAGAGTTTATGAAACATTTTGAGCGGGCATTGTCAGATTTTTATCCAAATGATGCACAGTCAGAACAATTCAAGGAGTATGTGAGAAGTGGTCTGCGAAGAGCTATCTATAGCATTAATAGCGGCAATAGTAAAGAAGTAGAAAGAAGGTACAAGTATTATACGGATTACAACTAGAAAAAAGGAATAGGAAGCATATACTAGTGAAATTTGAGATGGTTGACTTTCATAGGCTAGCAATACCAATCATCGTTCTTCTGGTAGTAGGCGGAACCGTTAGTTTTTTCTTAGCATATGGTTTTTACCCAGAGAAACATGTCAATGTGCAAATAAATGGGGAGTGTTATGAGTTTTTAGATGATGCTCATTTAAAGTACAAGAAGTTGCAGGCTGAAAGAGAATTATTGGTGTTAAGGCTTCAGGCCAATGCAATAGAGTCACCTAATGCAATAATACCGGTGATTTTTAGTGGAACTGGAGCAGAAATTGATGATTTAATATCGGAGTATAACATAAAGATGATTACCTCTCAGAGAATAGAGGCTAACAATAATCACATAGATAAATACATAGTCAAAGCAACTATATCAAAGCAAGATTTAGAGAGAATAATAAATGATTTAACTGTGAAAGATTTTGATCCACTGAAAAAGACAATATTTGGTAATATTGGATTACAGTCCAATTCGTATATAACAGAGGAGCAAGGGAAACGAATCTCATTATACTCTAATGACTTTATGCGCAATGGAATTCAGAAAATAATGGATGATGGCAGCGGGTACTGACATCGATTATGATGGAGTAAAACAAGCAGAATGCCGCACAAAAATACAATACTAACTTGATGCAACAATTGACTTAGCCTGAGCATGATGCAAGAATTTGCTAAGCTCAAAAAAAGACATGCTTGATGGCTATTACTATATTTTATTTCAGATCAGTCTACTATAGAATAACATGTGTATCCACCATTGCAGTACTCCGCGACGAGGGAAAATCCTACTGTCCATCACTTTAACTTTATGGCGAAAAAAAGTAAACTAAAAGCAGTCATGCTAATCCAAAGTTCTACTATCTTATAGATATCAGATTACATTCAAAAATTCCTGTATTTCAAACAGGCTTGACAGCTCTTTAGAAATTTGATCACAGAATATTCCAAGGAGTTCAAAATCAGCCGGTGAAAAATATCGCTCACTAAATATAGCTAGGACACCAACGCTTGTATTCTTATACATTATAGGATAGCCTGCAAATGATCTTAACTTCTCTTTCTTTGCCCAATCCTGATGTCTTATTCTCGGATCATTTGACACATCGTTCGTGATGGCTGGCTTATGGGTCTTTACTATTGGGCCTATTTTATTTGAGTCAATGTCCACCTTTGAAAATTCACCATTGATATTCTTGTACATTCCTGCGCTATATTTCAAAATTAAATTCCTTCTATCTTTGTCCAGTAACCATATACGAGCAAATTTTGCATCAAAGTACCTGACCAGACTCTCCACTATTAACTGAAGTTTGACATTAAGATTCTCGTGTTTTTTCAAAGAGTTAAGAATCCTATAAGCTCGCCATTTCCTTTCATTTAGCTGTTGTTCATCAAAAACTACATACGGTGATGCTTTTATTGTACTTGATTCATAGGAACGATAATCTTGAATTAACTCTGCAAATCTATGCAGAAAGTTGTCGCTCTCCAGTTCATACTGTTCTGTAGAATCAAAAATAAAATGGCCTACCCAATCCAAATCACCATTCAATCTTGCAGAATAAACACAAAATGTCGCTTCTTCAACATATTTATTCAATCTATCTATTAGAATGTGAGAATCCTTAGTAAATCTGAATTTAAGCATAATTGTTCTGCTTATCTTTTCCGAAGTGAGTGATGGATTAAAGATTGCTGAATAACCCAAGACAATATTATTTTGTTCTAATCTTCGTAATCTATATCTTATCGCCCTTTCTGTTATCTTATATCCCATATTTTTGAGGTTATTTGCTATATCAGCAGCAGGGATACGTGCGTTCTTGCTCAGGCTAGAGAGGATCACCTTGTCGATTTCATCAATTATCAAAGTGTCAAAATAGTATATATCACATTATGCTATATAGATTGATTAGTATATAGATAGATTAGAATTACAATTAACATCAACTGGCTTATATAATACTCTTTGATCGGTAATATCTTGTGTTTTCCATAATATATTGACAAAAGTAGATGCGAATAAGCAATAGATCAATACTAAAGAAATAGGAATAACGATATTATTATTCCACGAATCAGTAGTTTTTATGCTTCCGTCGCGTACAATGCTATCGCAATTAATTTTATACGATCTCAGCTACTAAATCAGTTAAGCGATCTGTGTCAAATGGTTTTAGTATGTAAATTGATATGTAATTACCATCTTCTAATTCTTTTATGAGCACATCATCTACATTATATGCTGAATTGAGAATTATTTTGGTTTCATTGCATTCGTGTATTTTGCGAGCAACAGAATCGCCCAGCATGCCACCTAAATTGTAATCCAAGAGTATGGAAGATATCTTGTTACCCCGGCTTGTTTCTTCTGCGTACCTTTCAATACACTCTTCGCCAGAATTTACCATTATTACATCATATCTTGACTCGAACATTAACCCAAATAATAAACGCATGTCTTGTTCATCGTCACATATCATCATCATTTTCTTTTTTACTTCAAATTACTTTGATCAAATTTCAATTTCTGGGTCTCCATTTCACTTATTCTCCGCTCTTCACAGCTTTCCCGTGTTCCAGACTATATATGTCGATACACAGTTATATACAATCCTATATATGATCGCACATAGTTCCAATATTATAGTATCTATGTAGATGAGTATTACGCGGTGGAAGCCCGCTGTTGTTTTGCTCATATAGAAGATCAGCGAAAGCCTCTGCTAACCCATTTGCTTCGGTCGGTGAAAATCGTCATCTAATCATTAGTTGATGACAGGCTTTTCTTAACAGACAGTTCTATGTGTAAACCTCTCTTTGTCTATTAACTGATAACTCTACTGCAGTTTCTCTTGCTGTGTTTGCGATGGTTTTTGCATTATCCACATTTATTCTTGAAAGCTCTTTTGTATATCGTTGTGCTCGTTCGAATGCGTTTCCAAAAGCTTCAATATTTCCAAATAAGATGTCATTGCCTATTCTTACTGATGCTGAGAGGTTTTCAGCAATATTGTTAACTGACCTGACATATGTCTCTGCGGGGACTTTCGGAGAAAACCAGTAATCATGTAATCTATTAGCATTTTCATAATACGGAGTGCAGAGTTAATGAGCGAATCAACTACTGACTTTTGAGCTTCAATATAATCTTCTACCATTTTTCCAGTCGATTCTAATACTTGTTCTTGATAGTGAGTAACTACAGTTGTGAATCGTGGAATTTGAGTTCTTGCTTCGTCTATTGATTTTCTTACATTCTCTTTTGTTTCATCTAATGATTTGTGAAATGTGCGTTGAAAATCTTGTACTGCTACTAGTTGTTGTTGTTGCTGTTGTCCAACTTTTTGTAGAGTTTGGGCTGCATCGTTTTTATCTCTTATACTTTTGGCTTCTTCAGCGACTCTTTGAGTGTCTTCAATAGCTTTAACTTGTTCTGTTTTGGACATCTAACGATAGTTATATAAATACTGGCAATTTAATGGAATTTGTCCCCATATTAGGTAACATCAGGCGTATTGTGGGATTAATACAGCGTACGTTCTAATATTATTAGTTAATAGATGCGATATCTATAGCCTGGTTGGTCATAATGCAATAGATATATTCAACATCGAGATTGTTCTGTGATTCTTCAATAAATATCAATTCCGTCGAAAATAATATGCCTATAAGCATGAATTCTTTCATCAGTGATTATGGAATAAGATGAACAAGTAAAGAAACAAAAGGCGTATACTAAATTTGTGCACACTGCATACTCAGTCTGTATCAAAATAATGAATAATTAACTTCTAAATAAAAGGCAGAGAATGTAATGGCAGCTGAATCTAAAAATATATTGGTACGTGATGTTTCTTAGTAGCAGACTGCTTATCTACGATGTCATTGCTTCTACTGAACTCTATCTCCATGCCCCGTGTTACATTGTAATCTATTCTAAATGACTCGTTTGTGGAAATTGGTATTTGCATAATATCATGAGAATTACAAACATGACAACGGAGAACTTTTAATGAAGTCTCCAAGTCGTCAATACTGAAATAAGATGCACACCAATAACAAGAATTGCAAATTACAAAGTAAATATGATCTATGCGTCTCAGTGCACTTGTGTTATTTTCTCTTTCTATAGTATTAGAAGAGAATTTGGTTTTTTGAAGTAGAGACATTTTTAAGAATCTCAAAGGCTAATCTGTTTAACTCCAGCGCTTCATTTCCGTAAGCCTGCAAACCGTACTGTCTACCGTCATTGCAGGTTACCTCTACAAATGAATACTCTATTCCATTGGCCAGATGCAATAAACTCGGAGTTATTTCAGTTATTTGGCATGAGTTTTGCAAATGATGTAGTGCATCTATGCTGCTGCTGTAATCGATGGATATAGTTTGTGGCAGAGTTTCAGTTTCAGAGTTAGAATCTGTCATTTTACCCAGTTAAAGAGTTTGCTCTAAAGGCGTATGAAGAGCTTGAGCTTGGCCATACTGCATAGTTATCAATTATTTGAACAACTCCATCTGGATATGTAACCGTGAATTTGTATAGGCCCGATGGTAAGTCATTTATCATATAAGCACCATCAGAGTTGGTTGTTACTGAAGTAGAGTAGCCTGGATTCTTGTCTACTGAACCTGTTAGTCCCATATGTTTGTAGACAAGTAGTGATGCTCCAGATACTGGCAAGCCAGATGAACCTATTACAAAGCCATTTACACTACCAAGATCTGTGACTGGTATTGTTGTTGCTGCTATCTCTTCAGAAGATTGAGGTGATGGAAATGGAGTAGTAATAATGAAAGTGGAGATTGCTATAATTGCACCAATTCCAAGACCGGCACCAAGAATTATTACGATTGCCACAATACTACTTAGTTTGTAGTGAAGCTCTTTATCATGAACAGATTTTATAGCTAATGTCATCTAATCACTATCACCTCCCTTTCATATAGTAGTCCAGTTGTCTCTAAGACGGCATACTTGTTTGAAAGAGAAGAAGGTGGTTCTATCATCAAATTATGATAGAGCCAACTTGCTTAATTATTGGTGTATCATAGGCCGGTTAGAAATATCAACAGATTGTAAAATGCATAATCGTATGTACATTAGTAGTAATGCAGCCACAGAACTCAGGTTCCGGCACTACAATTAATGCATAATCTTTATGCTTCTTAATTAATCGGATTCAATATCTGACTAATATGGAAATAGAACCTATTATGGGTCTAATGTATCTGGCAATTGGATTCGTACTGACTTATCTATCGTTGGAAGTTGCCTGGCATTTCACTGCCTGTAAAGTCAAAGTGTCAAATGAGAAGATGATAAAACCGTGTCTCTTTAAGCAAGTTAAACTGTTAGTAGTTCCGACTGTACATTAGAGACAATCTGGTGAGCCATCATTTCTAAAGTTATTTCATTTAATGAAAGCTCGTAAAATGCTGAATGAAAAATATCTCTTAGAATTTCTAAAATATGCAGGTCATGATATACCCGAATTAACCTATAGATTACAACAGCTTGCAAACGAAGTCATAGACTTGGAATCAAAGAAAAGGCAATCTATAGATGCGCTAGCACAACTTAGTGATACGTTAAGCTGGTATCATAGAAATATTAAGCTCAACAAACAAATCTGTCAGATTTGGATAAAAAGATAAATCAAAAGCAGTATGCATTAAATGAAAAACCAGCATCTCACTAAATGATATTTATGATCTAAGTCATCTATCGAGCTGGGAGTCGAAATCATTGGACTCAGGTTCGAGTGCTGGGATATCTAGCCCGGCTGTTGTGTGTGTACTACTACTAAGGTTCTTAGCCGTCTCTAAATAGCTTGTTGCTTAGAACCAATTATTGAAACATGAATTGACTGCTTCTCAGATTCTGCGTACATATGGTAAGCAGTATACACAGATCAGAGAGAGCAATACACTAATGGAATTAATGGAAGATGCGCGATGGGTGTCATCTTGTCTTATTTCGGCTGGGATGGTAACCCTAATTCTGATATAACTATGAGTGTACATGCCGCCTTAGCAAAAACTGGCCTTCATGATGATTTTTTCATGATTGATCTGAATGACTCGGGTTTGTCATTTGATGAAATCGCCGATTACCTCGATAAATATGGTAGCAACAGGTATTGGTGAAGTCAGCTACGTTCTATTTTTCATATTTAGAATATTTCTAAACAGCTTGTTGGCTAACCATGTCTAACATTATTATAATACTTTTATTCAATATTGCTTATTAGTAAATGGCAATATCCAATCTCAACCCCATGAGCGATCAAGTTGGTGGCCTGCCCGCCTGCCCAAATAACCACCAACAGTTTAGCGTTTAGTGATAATCCATCACATGTAACGGCCCTTAAATGAAAGTTAGCAAATGAATTCATACGTTAATACTGTACTTCTAAATCTACTTGGCTTCTGCTGCTATAGCATACTCTTTTTATTCATCTTAATTACTCAGGTTCGCCTGAGTAAGTGAGTCAGTCTGAAGAACTCAACTTCTTCTGATTTAAGTTAATCTAAACAAATTAATTTTTCATATCTGTTAAACTACTCCCATAAGTTGCTACGAGACAGTTGATATGTCGAAATCACCTCGTACCTCAACAGTTTCTTTAATAGTATTTACTCCACCTTCGACTTTCCATCTGCCACCATTTAGATGTGATAACCGTGAAGCTGATGTCCACATTGTTCCCTCGCCAGTAACTTTCGCAATCCCTCTTTGGTTTGGGGCCATCTGAGTTCCAGTTCCAATTCCCGTAATAGATTCCCCCTTATTGGTCATATGCAAATACATGATCGTCAGGGTCGCGCTTCCATCTGCTAACATTGTTACTTCCACCGTGTCCCAGTGAACTCCCGAATAGTGTTTTCCAGTAACTTGTCCCTTATCGTTGCTCTCAAATCTCACGATTTCATTGTTAATATCAACAATTCTGGTACTGGTCGCCTTAGCCTTTATAACAACATCATATTTGGTAGATGACGTTTTTTTCGAAGACCCGGTAGATGATCGTTTCTTTGAAGCTTTGGCCATATCGGCATACTATAAATTCCGTGACTATAATATCTTTTACAAAGCGATATCTTTATCAAAGTTTTAATTAGGTAAGCTCTGATCGCGGCTTAACAAGCAAGGTCTTCAGAAATTAAAATGTGCCACGTGTGGTACAATGTTCATGTCCGAAACGGATACTAATACATGTCCAACATGTTCGGAGAGTCATAGCCATCATGAACATGGTGGTATGGGTGGTTGCGGCTGCGGCCACTAATTTTTTAGCTAACTAGTCTTATTACGACCTTTCCAAATTTTCTTTTCTGGTTTTAGTATCTTCAAGAATTTTTCGAAGATACTTGGTTTTAGTTTGGATGGTATGTCATTTATGTGTCGGTCTATAGCCCATCCAAGACAGCCCAATGCTCTAGCATCATTTGATTCCATGATAAAACCTGTATGTTGTTCATTCAGCTTTATGCGATTACCAAATACCTAATTTAGCTGTTTGTCAATCGAATTCTCACAATATTAGATCAATCGAAGACTAGCTAGCTTATTAAACCAAACCTGGACCGGGGTATGTATAGATAGTTCAACGCAGGTGACGTATCTGAATTGTAGTTTGGTCATTGTCATAGCCAAGCGTATCTGACCTAACTGACGCATCTGACCCGCTTTTGCTACTGTATAGCTTATTGCGGTGTCTTTACACGATCGATAAACACGATGAACACCTTCTTGCGATTATGTGGACAGACGTTCTACTAAACTAAGAGGTGTAATGATATACTGTACTTCATTTGATATCCATTATTGTGCTGGAATTATCACATGATTCTTATTATGATTTCCATATCGGAAAAACAATATCTTTCGTTTAACTTTATTCCTAAAACAAGAAGGTTTCTTTTTTTCTAAAGGGAAATTATTAGTATTGAACTATTTTTAATGAAATTAAGAGATATTACTTTCGTTTCATCTTAATTGTTAGTTCGCTAATGATTATTTTTCTAAATCATCTACCCCTCTTTCATTAACCGTAAAACGTATATCAGAATAAGGATGATACGGAGAATCAATCATCTTCGCTATTCTATTTTCCCCTGATTTTCTAAGGTATATTCTATATGTAGAAGTATGGCCTATAACATTTCCGCCTGCTGCCTTTGTTGGATCTCCAAAGAATGTATCAGGAGATGATTGCACTTGATTAGTAATTACAATCACTATGTTAAATATTTCAGCAAGTCTTATTAATTTATGTAAAATAGAATTAAGCCTCTGTTGTCTATCCGCAAGTGTGCCTCTACCTGCGAACTCTGCTCGATGAAGAGAGATAATACTATCTATTATTACTAATTTAGCGTTAAACTCATTTATGTATCTACCAAGATCCTTTATAATCAATTCTAAATGGGAACTATTGTATACTTTACATATTGCAACATTTTTTAAAACTAACATCGGATCAAAACCTCTTGCCCTAGCGATCTGATTTAATCTTTCAGGCCTGAATGTTCCTTCTGTATCGATATAGATTACACCTCCATCAAGGCCTCCTTCACTTATAGGTTGTTTTGCCATAGCACATAAAGTATGACAAATCTGTGATTTACCTGAACCAAATTCTCCATAAAATTCTGTAACAGCTTGAGTTTCTATTCCTCCCAGCAACAACTCATCCAAAGATTTAGAACCGCTAGAACACCTTAGCATAGATTTCCTTTTTTCAAGAACAAAGTCAGCAGTAACAAATTCCTTTTCTAATACATTCGATTCTCTAAGCAGTTTCTGCGCTGCCATAATGAATGCTCGAGCGCTATCCTTGGAAGAGTTAATATCTACAGCTAATTGTTCTGCGCTAGTTACTGCTAGATCCATTACTGATACTATCCCTGCCTCCTTGAGCTTCTTTGCTGTTGTTGGGCCTACTCCCTCAATATCCTGTATTTCAAGGTCTATTGCAGACATTTTTTCGTTGGCATTGTATATAGTTGAGTCATTATTATCATGTTCAGAAGAGTCTATACGAGGATCAGTTTGGACTTTTGCCTTTTTATCTGTCATTAACTAACGTATTATTAGTTACTGACACTTATTTAAAGGTCGAAGAACGTAGGAGGGAGGGAGGGAATCACGAGCTGAAATGAAGTTCCGCACGTATTAAAAAGTATTCAAATATTACATAGCCTGTCCACCTATCATGGCATATCATAGAAGACACTGCTGGCTTACTCATATCTTTGAAAACAAATTCGTATCAACAAAAATCTTGATATAATGGGAATGGAAAGTGGAATTATTACCTGGATATAGTTGCAGAAATAACGTATGCCCAATCACCAGAACATAATGTTACCTGGATATAGTTGCAGAAATAACGTATGCCCAATCACCAGAACATAATGTTAGTGATATTTTAACACATTTACAAGGAAAACTTTGTTACGGCCATATTTTGAAGCCCTTCTCCCCCAGCTCTCCCCATGTTTGATTGATTATATCGCAAATTGGCGAGTCATTGAGTCATGTCTGACACACAAACTCATCGAGCTTCAAAAGATTATAGATGAAAAGATGTATGGATAATGTTGACTCGACTTCTGGTGATGACAGCTCATCCACAGACCCATCAAACGATGACTCATCAGATGATAGCTTGGATGATGGCTCCGATTAGTGGTAGCTGAATCTATCATTGAATATGAAAAATGTCTACTATTTAGCATACGATAAGACTGACTTCCATGAAAACATGTTAGTCTGAGATACAAATTTCTGGTACGCTCTGAATGATGAATAACTGTATTATGCCATCTAGACACATGTTAGCAAGAAGTTGCAGGTTTCGCATATATACACTAACTTATCGAAACTAGAGCACAATTCCAAAATCTCATCACAGCGCGGGCATTGGATCTCCATGTCTAGCTCAGACAACACCGGCTCTTCTTTTCGCTCTGGTACGCTAGATTCTTGTAATGTTTCGAGAACTTGATTTTCGGGCTCCGTTTTTGGGGGGACATGATATCCCATGTAAATAATATTGTCTGAACTTAAGTCCGCCTAGTATTGCCTTCTTCATCAGGATTTTGTATGTAATCCTCGTTTGCTATATTATCTACCTTATTCGTGATGGCCTTCTCCAGGCATTATCTCGTTAACACCTATTACCACCGTGCTACTTGCCGGAAGAACTTCATCTGAATCACCAGTATTCTGAATCGCAATGTCTGTAACGGTTAAATTCTGCGGAGGGATATCTACATGGTATAAACACATAGTTCCAGGACTTGATAATTGTGGAACATTCTCAAGCTCTGCGTTTGTAAGGTTTGGAGCCTGGCCAATGAGTATGTTAAAAGAGGCAGTAGAATTATCTTCACATGGTACGTTCGCTGCTATGTGACCGTTGGTAATTACAAACGGAGTGCTATCGTATAGATGAATAAATCCCTGCGAGGGAATAGTCATTCCTTCTAGTAAGACCGCCTGGGAATCTCTGACATAAACTTCGCCTTCTTCAGAAGAACTAGTATTTCCATAAGACTCTTCCGCCGTCATTGACATATTTTCTCCTTGTGCGTTTACGTAACCGCTCCCAACATTTGTAAGAGCAAGCGTTGATATAAGAAGTGCAGTAATAATACCCACGATAATGTGCTGCATTATTGAAATATAACAATTCATATTATATTAATATTCTCTTAATATTCTCCTGTATACTGCACATTTGACAGCAGTTTGTGGTATTCTTTTCTGTGTGTTCTAAGTCAACAAACCAATCTTTAGGATTTACGGCTATAATTGCAAGTCTGATTGAGCATGAACTGTTAGAACTGCACCACAAAATAACAGCAATACAGAAAATATAGTCATTATCATAAACAATATTTTCATGGAACTATGATACCTCCAGCCTAGTGGAATTACTTAAAGCTGTTTCTTTGCTGTCCCCAAAGATATAAGGTAGTTGCCAGAGTTCGTATTCGCTTCTCGCAAATCATACGAAGTGATGATTACTACGATCATTTAGATTGTCGTCGCAGTTCTGGCAACAATCCGTTTCCTACATAAGTTATTCAATTAATTAAGCAATCAGTTATCATAACCGCTATTCTGATTCTTTCAGAAGCGCTCTTTCTACTAGATAGTGGTGATGATCGGGATGGTTTTTATTATTCCTAAACCCAACTTGGGCTCTTTTGAACCCTGACTTTGAGTCAAAAATGGTTCACACACCCTTGTGTCCAGCCAACTGTCACCTACAAAGGAATGTTTAAAAATATTTATTGTAATAAATATATTGAAACCATTTATAGAATCGCTATAGCTGTGGGAACCACTGGCGTTCCCCCTCATACTCATACGTCCAAGTCAGATATTGATAAGGTTATTGAGTAATTAGTCCATATAATTGGAAAATATGAATGATGAGGCTACGAACTCATTTACGCTATATAGATGGATACGAATCCAGTCTATTTAAACAAGAAAAAGAACTTCGAAGATGGTGTGATGATCTCGCACTGGACAGAACTTGTCCTCTATGTAGGTGCAAACAGTTCAGTTGCTTGTGCAGGAGATTCAAAATATGAATTAAAGTAATGCCATTACTTATTTGAATCTGGCATCGGAGCGCATGAGGATTCCAACAATATCTAACAATCAGGGTTTAGCAGGAGAAGCCTCTATTAATTTCCTTACTCATGACAACCCAAATCTGGGCAAAAGGATTCAATACGCCGCCGGTTGGTCACTAATTGAGTACCCATTACAACCCGCTGGAAATAATACCGTAATAAGCTTTTTTCTGACCAAAAAACTAGTTCTGAACTAGGAAAATACTATTTAAAATATTAACTGACTCAACCATAAAGGAGTTTTATCATCTATAACAACCACACTTGTAGAAGTGCCATTTACTCTCTAAGTGGGGGCCCGCTGTAATATTAGTTCTCAAACCACAAGAAAAAAAGTCAACCAACAATGACAATAACTATACCAATCAACCAACAAGCCATCTTTTCTATGGGGTAGAATGTTGAAGGGTATCTGGATAGAGAGGCTACTTCACATTATGACCTATCTAATAGTTTCAGGACGTCTTTACAATTCTGGCATTAGAGACTGTTCGTTTAGAAAGTCACTTTTGGAGTATTTGTATTATTGGGGAGGGGGGGCGGTGGCATAGGCAAGCCTAGTATTCGATAAACTAAGGCAAGAAGAATTATCACTGACAGTATCAATGATACCTTAGCGGATGCCTGTGTTTCCATAAATAATGAAAATGCTATAGCGAGTCCAGATTGTATGAGAATGAAATAGAGAAGTCACATGGAAAATGAAA
>CAVQMO010000013.1:0-26263 GCA_963713605.1 uncultured Nitrososphaerales archaeon
CAAAAACTCCTGTATTTCAAACAGGCTTGACAGCTCTTTAGAAATTTTGATCACAGAATATTCCAAGGAGTTCAAAATCAGCCAGTGAAAAATATCGCTCACTAAATATAGCTAGGACACCAACGCTTGTATTCTTATACATTATAGGATAGCCTGCAGAATGATCTTAACTTCTCTTTCTTTGCCCAATCCTGATGTCTTATTCTCGGATCATTTGACACATCGTTCGTGATGGCTGGCTTATGGGTCTTTACTATTGGGCCTATTTTATTTGAGTCAATGTCCACCTTTGAAAATTCACCATTGATATTCTTGTACATTCCTGCGCTATATTTCAAAATTAAATTCCTTCTATCTTTGTCCAGTAACCATATACGAGCAAATTTTGCATCAAAGTACCTGACCAGACTCTCCACTATTAACTGAAGTTTGACATTAAGATTCTCGTGTTTTTTCAAAGAGTTAAGAATCCTATAAGCTCGCCATTTCCTTTCATTTAGCTGTTGTTCATCAAAAACTACATACGGTGATGCTTTTATTGTAATTGATTCATAGGAACGATAATCTTGAATTAACTCTGCAAATCTATGCAGAAAGTTGTCGCTCTCCAGTTCATCTGTTCTGTAGAATCAAAAATAAAATGGCCTACCCAATCCAAATCACCATTCAATCTTGCAGAATAAACACAAAATGCATTCTTCAACATATTTATTCAATCTATCTATTAGAATGTGAGAATCCTTAGTAAATCTGAATTTAAGCATAATTGTTCTGCTTATCTTTTCCGAAGTGAGTGATGGATTAAAGATTGCTGAATAACCCAAGACAATATTATTTTGTTCTAATCTTCGTAATCTATATCTTATCGCCCTTTCTGTTATCTTATATCCCATATTTTTGAGGTTATTTGCTATATCAGCAGCAGGGATACGTGCGTTCTTGCTCAGGCTAGAGAGGATCGCCTTGTCGATTTCATCAATTATCAAAGTGTCAAAATAGTATATATCACATTATGCTATATAGATTGATTAGTATATAGATAGATTAGAATTACAATTAACATCAACTGGCTTATATAATACTCTTTGATCGGTAATATCTTGTGTTTTCCATAATATATTGACAAAAGTAGATGCGAATAAGCAATAAATCAATACTAAAGAAATAGGAATAACGATATTATTATTCCACGAATCAGTAGTTTTTATGCTTCCGTCGCGTAGAATGCTATCGCAATTAATTTTATAGGATCTTGGCTACTAAATCAGTTAAGCAATATGTGTCAAATGGTTTTAGTATGTAAATTGATATGTAATTACCATCTTCTAATTCTTTTATGAGCACATCATCTACATTATATGCTGAATTGAGAATTATTTTGGTTTCATTGCATTCGTGTATTTTGCGAGCAACAGAATCGCCCAGCATGCCACCTAAATTGTAATCCAAGAGTATGGAAGATCTGTTACCCCGGCTTGTTTCTTCTGCACTATTTTCAATACACTCTTCGCCAGAATTTACCATTATTACATCATATCTTAACTCGAACATTAACCCAAATAATAAACGCATGTCTTGTTCATCGTCACATATCATCATCATTTTCTTTTTTACTTCAAATTACTTTAATCAAATTTCAATTTCTGGGTCTCCATTTCACTTATTCTCCGCTCTTCACAGCTTTCCCGTGTTCCAGACTATATATGTCGATACACAGTTATATACAATCCTATATATGATCGCACATAGTTCCAATATTATAGTATCTATGTAGATGAGTATTACGCGGTGGAAGCCCGCTGTTGTTTTGCTCATATAGAATTCAGCGAAAGCCTCTGCTAACCCATTTGCTTCGGTCGGTGAAAATCGTCATCTAATCATTAGTTGATGACAGGCTTTTCTTAACAGACAGTTCTATGTGTAAACCTCTCTTTGTCTATTAACTGATAACTCTGCAGCAGTTTCTCTTGCTGTGTTTGCGATGGTTTTTGCATTATCCACATTTATTCTTGAAAGCTCTTTTGTATGTCGTTGTGCCCGTTCGAATGCGTTTCCAAAAGCTTCAATATTTCCAAATAAGATGTCATTCCATATTCTTGCTGATGCTGAGAGGTTTTCAGCAATATTGCTAACTGCTCTGACATATGTCTCTGCCGGTCCTGTCGGAGAAAACCAGTAATCATGTAATCTATTAGCATTTTCATAATACGGAGCTCCAGAGTTAATGAGCGAATCAACTACTGACTTTTGAGCTTCAATATAATCTTCTACCATTTTTCCAGTCGATTCTAATACTTGTTCTTGATAGTGAGTAACTACAGTTGTGAATTGTGGAATTTGAGTTCTTGCTTCGTCTATTGATTTTCTTACATTCTCTTTTGTTTCATCTAATGATTTGTGAAATGTGCGTTGAAAATCTTGTACTGCTACTAGTTGTTGTTGTTGCTGTTGTCCAACTTTTTGTAGAGTTTGGGCTCCATCGTTTTTATCTCTTATACTTTTGGCTTCTTCAGCGACTCTTTGAGTGTCTTCAATAGCTTTAACTTGTTCTGTTTTGGACATCTAACGATAGTTATATAAATACTGGCAATTTAATGGAATTTGTCCCCATATTAGGTAACATCAGGCGTATTGTGGGATTAATACAGCGTACGTTCTAATATTATTAGTTAATAGATGCGATATCTATAGCCTGGTTGGTCATAATGCAATAGATATATTCAACATCGAGATTGTTCTGTGATTCTTCAATAAATATCAATTCCGTCGAAAATAATATGCCTATAAGCATGAATTCTTTCATCAGTGATTATGGAATAAGATGAACAAGTAAAGAAACAAAAGGCGTATACTAAATTTGTGCACACTGCATACTCAGTCTGTATCAAAATAATGAATAATTAACTTCTAAATAAAAGGCAGAGAATGTAATGGCAGCTGAATCTAAAAATATATTGGTACGTGATGTTTATTAGTAGCAGACTGCTTATCTACGATGTCATTGCTTCTACTGAACTCTATCTCCATGCCCCGTGTTACATTGTAATCTATTCTAAATGACTCGTTTGTGGAAATTGGTATTTGCATAGTATCATGAGAATTACAAACATGACAACGGAGAACTTTTAATGAAGTCTCCAAGTCGTCAATACTGAAATAAGATGCACACCAATAACAAGAATTGCAAATTACAAAGTAAATATGATCTATGCGTCTCAGTGCACTTGTGTTATTTTCTCTTTCTATAGTATTAGAAGAGAATTTGGTTTTTTGAAGTAGAGACATTTTTAAGAATCTCAAAGGCTAATCTGTTTAACTCCAGCGCTTCATTTCCGTAAGCCTGCAAACCGTACTGTCTACCGTCATTGCAGGTTACCTCTACAAATGAATACTCTATTCCATTGGCCAGATGCAATAAACTCGGAGTTATTTCAGTTATTTGGCATGAGTTTTGCAAATGATGTAGTGCATCTATGCTGCTGCCTGTAATCGATGGATATAGTTTGTGGCAGAGTTTCAGTTTCAGAGTTAGAATCTGTCATTTTACCCAGTTAAAGAGTTTGCTCTAAAGGCGTATGAAGAGCTTGAGCTTGGCCATACTGCATAGTTATCAATTATTTGAACAACTCCATCTGGATATGTAACCGTGAATTTGTATAGGCCCGATGGTAAGTCATTTATCATATAAGCACCATCAGAGTTGGTTGTTACTGAAGTAGAGTAGCCTGGATTCTTGTCTACTGAACCTGTTAGTCCCATATGTTTGTAGACAAATAGTGATGCTCCAGATACTGGCAAGCCAGATGAACCTATTACAAAGCCATTTACACTACCAAGATCTGTGACTGGTATTGTTGTTGCTGCTATCTCTTCAGAAGATTGAGGTGATGGAAATGGAGTAGTAATAATGAAAGTGGAGATTGCTATAATTGCACCAATTCCAAGACCGGCACCAAGAATTATTACGATTGCCACAATACTACTTAGTTTGTAGTGAAGCTCTTTATCATGAACAGATTTTATAGCTAATGTCATCTAATCACTATCACCTCCCTTTCATATAGTAGTCCAGTTGTCTCTAAGACGGCATACTTGTTTGAAAGAGAAGAAGGTGGTTCTATCATCAAATTATGATAGAGCCAACTTGCTTAATTATTGGTGTATCATAGGCCGGTTAGAAATATCAACAGATTGTAAAATGCATAATCGTATGTACATTAGTAGTAATGCAGCCACAGAACTCAGGTTCCGGCACTACAATTAATGCATAATCTTTATGCTTCTTAATTAATCGGATTCAATATCTGACTAATATGGAAATAGAACCTATTATGGGTCTAATGTATCTGGCAATTGGATTCGTACTGACTTATCTATCGTTGGAAGTTGCCTGGCATTTCACTGCCTGTAAAGTCAAAGTGTCAAATGAGAAGATGATAAAACCGTGTCTCTTTAAGCAAGTTAAACTGTTAGTAGTTCCGACTGTACATTAGAGACAATCTGGTGAGCCATCATTTCTAAAGTTATTTCATTTAATGAAAGCTCGTAAAATGCTGAATGAAAAATATCTCTTAGAATTTCTAAAATATGCAGGTCATGATATACCCGAATTAACCTATAGATTACAACAGCTTGCAAACGAAGTCATAGACTTGGAATCAAAGAAAAGGCAATCTATAGATGCGCTAGCACAACTTAGTGATACGTTAAGCTGGTATCATAGAAATATTAAGCTCAACAAACAAATCTGTCAGATTTGGATAAAAAGATAAATCAAAAGCAGTATGCATTAAATGAAAAACCAGCATCTCACTAAATGATATTTATGATCTAAGTCATCTATCGAGCTGGGAGTCGAAATCATTGGACTCAGGTTCGAGTGCTGGGATATCTAGCCCGGCTGTTGTGTGTGTACTACTACTAAGGTTCTTAGCCGTCTCTAAATAGCTTGTTGCTTAGAACCAATTATTGAAACGTGAATTGACTGCTTCTCAGATTCTGCGTACATATGGTAAGCAGTATACACAAATCAGAGAGCAATACACTGATGGAATTAACGGAAGATGCGCGATGGGTGTCATCTTGTCTTATTTCGGCTGGGATGGTAACCCTAATTCTGATATAACTATGAGTGTACATGCCGCCTTAGCAAAAACTGGCCTTCATGATGATTTTTTCATGATTGATCTGAATGACTCGGGTTTGTCATTTGATGAAATCGCCGATTACCTCGATAAATATGGCAGCAACAGGTATTGGTGAAGTCAGCTACGTTCTATTTTTCATATTTAGAATATTTCTAAACAGCTTGTTGGCTAACCATGTCTAACATTATTATAATACTTTTATTCAATATTGCTTATTAGTAAATGGCAATATCCAATCTCAACCCCATGAGCGATCAAGTTGGTGGCCTGCCCGCCTGCCCAAATAACCACCAACAGTTTAGCGTTTAGTGATAATCCATCACATGTAACGGCCCTTAAATGAAAGTTAGCAAATGAATTCATACGTTAATACTGTACTTCTAAATCTACTTGGCTTCTGCTGCTATAGCATACTCTTTTTATTCATCTTAATTACTCAGGTTCGCCTGAGTAAGTGAGTCAGTCTGAAGAACTCAACTTCTGATTTAAGTTAATCTAAACAAATTAATTTTTCATATCTGTTAAACTACTCCCATAAGTTGCTACGAGACAGTTGATATGTCGAAATCACCTCGTACCTCAACAGTTTCTTTAATAGTATTTACTCCACCTTCGACTTTCCATCTGCCACCATTTAGATGTGATAACCGTGAAGCTGATGTCCACATTGTTCCCTCGCCAGTAACTTTCGCAATCCCTCTTTGGTTTGGGGCCATCTGAGTTCCAGTTCCAATTCCCGTAATAGATTCCCCCTTATTGGTCATATGCAAATACATGATCGTCAGGGTCGCGCTTCCATCTGCTAACATTGTTACTTCCACCGTGTCCCAGTGAACTCCCGAATAGTGTTTTCCAGTAACTTGTCCCTTATCGTTGCTCTCAAATCTCACGATTTCATTGTTAATATCAACAATTCTGGTACTGGTCGCCTTAGCCTTTATAACAACATCATATTTGGTAGATGACGTTTTTTTCGAAGACTCGGTAGATGATCGTTTCTTTGAAGCTTTGGCCATATCGGCATACTATAAATTCCGTGACTATAATATCTTTTACAAAGCGATATCTTTATCAAAGTTTTAATTAGGTAAGCTCTAATCGCGGCTTAACAAGCAAGGTCTTCAGAAATTAAAATGTGCCACGTGTGGTACAATGTTCATGTCCGAAACGGATACTAATACATGTCCAACATGTTCGGAGAGTCATAGCCATCATGAACATGGTGGTATGGGTGGTTGCGGCTCGGCCACTAATTTTTTAGCTAACTAGTCTTATTACGACCTTTCCAAATTTTCTTTTCTGGTTTTAGTATCTTCAAGAATTTTTCGAAGATACTTGGTTTTAGTTTGGATGGTATGTCATTTATGTGTCGGTCTATAGCCCATCCAAGACAGCCCAATGCTCTAGCATCATTTGATTCCATGATAAAACCTGTATGTTGTTCATTCAGCTTTATGCGATTACCAAATACCTAATTTAGCTGTTTGTCAATCGAATTCTCACAATATTAGATCAATCGAAGACTAGCTAGCTTATTAAACCAAACCTGGACCGGGGTATGTATAGATAGTTCAACGCAGGTGACGTATCTGAATTGTAGTTTGGTCATTGTCATAGCCAAGCGTATCTGACCTAACTGACGCATCTGACCCGCTTTTGCTACTGTATAGCTTATTGCGGTGTCTTTACACGATCGATAAACACGATGAACACCTTCTTGCGATTATGTGGACAGACGTTCTACTAAACTAGGAGGTGTAATGATATACTGTACTTCATTTGATATCCATTATTGTGCTGGAATTATCACATGATTCTTATTATGATTTCCATATCGGAAAAACAATATCTTTCGTTTAACTTTATTCCTAAAACAAGAAGGTTTCTTTTTTTCTAAAGGGAAATTATTAGTATTGAACTATTTTTAATGAAATTAAGAGATATTACTTTCGTTTCATCTTAATTGTTAGTTCGCTAATGATTATTTTTCTAAATCATCTACCCCTCTTTCATTAACCGTAAAACGTATATCAGAATAAGGATGATACGGAGAATCAATCATCTTCGCTATTCTATTTTCCCCTGATTTTCTAAGGTATATTCTATATGTAGAAGTATGGCCTATAACATTTCCGCCTGCTCCCTTTGTTGGATCTCCAAAGAATGTATCAGGAGATGATTGCACTTGATTAGTAATTACAATCACTATGTTAAATATTTCAGCAAGTCTTATTAATTTATGTAAAATAGAATTAAGCCTCTGTTGTCTATCCGCAAGTGTGCCTCTACCTGCGAACTCTGCTCGATGAAGAGAGATAATACTATCTATTATTACTAATTTAGCGTTAAACTCATTTATGTATCTACCAAGATCCTTTATAATCAATTCTAAATGGGAACTATTGTATACTTTACATATTGCAACATTTTTTAAAACTAACATCGGATCAAAACCTCTTGCCCTAGCGATCTGATTTAATCTTTCAGGCCTGAATGTTCCTTCTGTATCGATATAGATTACACCTCCATCAAGGCCTCCTTCACTTATAGGTTGTTTTGCCATAGCACATAAAGTATGACAAATCTGTGATTTACCTGAACCAAATTCTCCATAAAATTCTGTAACAGCTTGAGTTTCTATTCCTCCCAGCAACAACTCATCCAAAGATTTAGAACCGCTAGAACACCTTAGCATAGATTTCCTTTTTTCAAGAACAAAGTCAGCAGTAACAAATTCCTTTTCTAATACATTCGATTCTCTAAGCAGTTTCTGCGCTCCCATAATGAATGCTGCAGCGCTATCCTTGGAAGAGTTAATATCTACAGCTAATTGTTCTGCGCTAGTTACTGCTAGATCCATTACTGATACTATCCCTGCCTCCTTGAGCTTCTTTGCTGTTGTTGGGCCTACTCCCTCAATATCCTGTATTTCAAGGTCTATTGCAGACATTTTTTCGTTGGCATTGTATATAGTTGAGTCATTATTATCATGTTCAGAAGAGTCTATACGAGGATCAGTTTGGACTTTTGCCTTTTTATCTGTCATTAACTAACGTATTATTAGTTACTGACACTTATTTAAAGGTCGAAGAACGTAGGAGGGAGGGAGGGAATCACGAGCTGAAATGAAGTTCCGCACGTATTAAAAAGTATTCAAATATTACATAGCCTGTCCACCTATCATGGCATATCATAGAAGACACTGCTGGCTTACTCATATCTTTGAAAACAAATTCGTATCAACAAAAATCTTGATATAATGGGAATGGAAAGTGGAATTATTACCTGGATATAGTTGCAGAAATAACGTATGCCCAATCACCAGAACATAATGTTAGTGATATTTTAACATATTTACAAGGAAAACTTTGTTACGGCCATATTTTGAAGCCCTTCTCCCCCAGCTCTCCCCATGTTTGATTGATTATATCGCAAATTGGCGAGTCATTGAGTCATGTCTGACACACAAACTCATCGAGCTTCAAAAGATTATAGATGAAAAGATGTATGGATAATGTTGACTCGACTTCTGGTGATGACAGCTCATCCACAGACCCATCAAACGATGACTCATCAGATGATAGCTTGGATGATGGCTCCGATTAGTGGTAGCTGAATCTATCATTGAATATGAAAAATGTCTACTATTTAGCATACGATAAGACTGACTTCCATGAAAACATGTTAGTCTGAGATACAAATTTCTGGTACACTCTGAATGATGAATAACTGTATTATGCCATCTAGACACATGTTAGCAAGAAGTTGCAGGTTTCGCATATATACACTAACTTATCGAAACTAGAGCACAATTCCAAAATCTCATCACAGCGCGGGCATTGGATCTCCATGTCTAGCTCAGACAACACCGGCTCTTCTTTTCGCTCTGGTACGCTAGATTCTTGTAATGTTTCGAGAACTTGATTTTCGGGCTCCGTTTTTGGGGGGACATGATATCCCATGTAAATAATATTGTCTGAACTTAAGTCCGCCTAGTATTGCCTTCTTCATCAGGATTTTGTATGTAATCCTCGTTTGCTATATTATCTACCTTATTCGTGATGGCCTTCTCCAGGCATTATCTCGTTAACACCTATTACCACCGTGCTACTTGCCGGAAGAACTTCATCTGAATCACCAGTATTCTGAATCGCAATGTCTGTAACGGTTAAATTCTGCGGAGGGATATCTACATGGTATAAACACATAGTTCCAGGACTTGATAATTGTGGAACATTCTCAAGCTCTGCGTTTGTAAGGTTTGGAGCCTGGCCAATGAGTATGTTAAAAGAGGCAGTAGAATTATCTTCACATGGTAAGTTCGCTGCTATGTGACCGTTGGTAATTACAAACGGAGTGCTATCGTATAGATGAATAAATCCCTGCGAGGGAATAGTCATTCCTTCTAGTAAGACCGCCTGGGAATCTCTGACATAAACTTCGCCTTCTTCAGAAGAACTAGTATTTCCATAAGACTCTTCCGCCGTCATTGACATATTTTCTCCTTGTGCGTTTACGTAACCGCTCCCAACATTTGTAAGAGCAAGCGTCGATATAAGAAGTGCAGTAATAATACCCACGATAATGTGCTGCATTATTGAAATATAACAATTCATATTATATTAATATTCTCTTAATATTCTCCTGTATACTGCACATTTGACAGCAGTTTGTGGTATTCTTTTCTGTGTGTTCTAAGTCAACAAACCAATCTTTAGGATTTACGGCTATAATTGCAAGTCTGATTGAGCATGAACTGTTAGAACTGCACCACAAAATAACAGCAATACAGAAAATATAGTCATTATCATAAACAATATTTTCATGGAACTATGATACCTCCAGCCTAGTGGAATTACTTAAAGCTGTTTCTTTGCTGTCCCCAAAGATATAAGGTAGTTGCCAGAGTTCGTATTCGCTTCTCGCAAATCATACGAAGTGATGATTACTACAATCATTTAGATTGTCGTCGCAGTTCTGGCAACAATCCGTTTCCTACATAAGTTATTCAATTAATTAAGCAATCAGTTATCATAACCGCTATTCTGATTCTTTCAGAAGCGCTCTTTCTACTAGATAGTGGTGATGATCGGGATGGTTTTTATTATTCCTAAACCCAACTTGGGCTCTTTTGAACCCTGACTTTGAGTCAAAAATGGTTCACACACCCTTGTGTCCAGCCAACTGTCACCTACAAAGGAATGTTTAAAAATATTTATTGTAATAAATATATTGAAACCATTTATAGAATCGCTATAGCTGTGGGAACCACTGGCGTTCCCCCTCATACTCATACGTCCAAGTCAGATATTGATAAGGTTATTGAGTAATTAGTCCATATAATTGGAAAATATGAATGATGAGGCTACGAACTCATTTACGCTATATAGATGGATACGAATCCAGTCTATTTAAACAAGAAAAAGAACTTCGAAGATGGTGTGATATTCGCACTGGACAGAACTTGTCCTCTATGTAGGTGCAAACAGTTCAGTTGCTTGTGCAGGAGATTCAAAATATGAATTAAAGTAATGCCATTACTTATTTGAATCTGGCATCGGAGCGCATGGGGATTCCAACAATATCTAACAATCAGGGTTTAGCAGGAGAAGCCTCTATTAATTTCCTTACTCATGACAACCCAAATCTGGGCAAAAGGATTCAATACGCCGCCGGTTGGTCACTAATTGAGTACCCATTACAACCCGCTGGAAATAATACCGTAATAAGCTTTTTTCTGACCAAAAAACTAGTTCTGAACTAGGAAAATACTATTTAAAATATTAACTGACTCAACCATAAAGGAGTTTTATCATCTATAGCAACCACACTTGTAGAAGTGCCATTTACTCTCTAAGTGGGGGCCCGCTGTAATATTAGTTCTCAAACCACAAGAAAAAAAGTCAACCAACAATGACAATAACTATACCAATCAACCAACAAGCCATCTTTTCTATGGGGTAGAATGTTGAAGGGTATCTGGATAGAGAGGCTACTTCACATTATGACCTATCTAATAGTTTCAGGACGTCTTTACAATTCTGGCATTAGAGACTGTTCGTTTAGAAAGTCACTTTTGGAGTATTTGTATTATTGGGGAGGGGGGGGTGGTGGCATAGGCAAGCCTAGTATTCGATAAACTAAGGCAAGAAGAATTATCACTGACAGTATCAATGATACCTTAGCGGCTGCCTGTGTTTCCATAAATAATGAAAATGCTATAGCGAGTCCAGATTGTATGAGAATGAAATAGAGAAGTCACATGGAAAATGAAAAAGAAAAAATAGATGTGGTTTGTTTGTTGTCTGATATCTACATCTAGTTTCAGTTTCTAGTTACAAGTTATGTTCGCTGATGAGTTGTTTCCACAACCAGTTGGCCATTCCTTTGCGAGATTGTTATTCAAATCTTGGCCTAATGCAAATGGACTATCTACAGCAAATACGTACGGAGGGTAGTTAGGTGTTTCGTCTGCTGGGTCCCATATAGTAATTACTTTACCATATGTACCTACTAAAGTAGTCACTAGTTGTTCGCATGTAAGACCTGGAGGCAACGATACACAACTTGGCATTCCTCTTTCAGGTGTTAATTCGACTGCATGATTGTGCCAGCTGGCTCTTTCTCTTGGTGGTAATTGTAAATACTGATCTTTGCTGATAATGTATTCGATCTGTGAAAGTATAGGAGTGCCACCACTTTCTGGGTCGTTAAAGTACAGCTGACAAACTGCTACTATCTTATCGCTAAGCTTGCAGTAATGATCCATTGGTGCATCTATGTTCATACTATCATGTCTATTCACGGTTACGTGTATGTCATAACCACCAGTTGGAGTTGCGGTATTGTTACCTGTAACTACTGATTGTTGACTAGCAGGAGCGACAGTACCTGATTGCTCCTCCCCTGCGGAAGCTTCGTTTTGTTGATCACTCTCTCCGCCATTTTGGTCATCTTCATCTTCATCCTGCTGCTGTGTCGATATCCGATATATTTCAGCACCAGGGTCAAATGAATCTGGATGTGCGTATGCTGATTGCTGCTGTTGTGTTATTATCGAAGGAATAGCCATTCCAATCGACATAACAAACATTGCCGCAATTAATCCTGCCGATACAGTAGATATCTTTTGTGATGTCCTCTTTCGTTGTTCTGATTCGGGTCTGTCCTCTTTTTTGATTGACATTGCAAGCATCAATAAGAATAGTCTAAATAAGGAAATTCCCAAATTAAACCCTGATTATTCCCAAATTAAACCCAAATTAAACCCCAATCTGTATATGGTTAATTAGTTATAGGGCCTCAACTGGAGGTAAGCCAAAGTGCTTGGCAACTGTTTCATGCATTTGATGACAGACCTACCAATGATTATTTCTGACTTCATCGCGTGATAATCCAATTAAATGGAATAGTGAAACTCTATCTCCCTGTTTATTCGGATCGAAATTAAAATTCCTTATGTTATCAAAATTAGCTTTTTTGCTTACCATTTAGTGATGCTTGCTCTCTTGATGGCCGTTCCTGTTCATAGTTATCACTAACCAAATCATATTGTAGGAATTGTCAGCATGCGTCGATCCGCGATTGAGCGTCTATACTTAACCTTTATAACATCTATAACCGTTTGATTTTGAACAGTGCAGAGTATTGAAAATAGCACATCGCAAATTCGTATTGAGAATCTTCAACTTGAATGGAGCCCAATTCGGTATCAGACTAATACAGCAAAATTACAAGAATAGCATACAATATTACACAATAACACATGATAGCAAGAGCTAAAAGTATCACCAATTCCAGTTATTTTTACTAGTACTTTACGTTTCATTCAAAAGGATGCCAGCAGGTTGATCCTTCCAGTCAGGATTACTTACCATTATAGAATTACATCCCAAGGACGTCCTTAAAGCCTGTGCTGAATAGGGTAGTGTCTGGATTATTTGCTGAGCTTGTTGTGTCGATAGCTTATCAGCTCCTACATATGTATTTGCTGCTCTTATGAATCCGTCTAGTTGAGTACATGCTCCTCTGTCATTAGCGGTATTGCCACCATCAGTGAGGTACGCAAGAGCTGCATCTAGTCTAGCATTAAGTACCCCTTTTGTACTGCTACTTACATCCTGCAGACCACTAACAAAACTCTTTAGTTTTTGTATTCCCTGTATAGGTGGTAGTATAGTACTAGGTACCTGAACTGACTCGAATTGAGAGCCTGATTGCCGCTCTCTTCGATGGCGAGCACTTCCCATAAATAATCAGTATCCGGCTCAAGAAATTCACTTGGAATCATTATTTCATGCACATCAGGTGGTAAATACATACTAAGTCCCATTTTTCCAATCATGTGTGGATCAGGGTCTTCATCTCTCTCGATAATGAGTTGATAAGCAATGATGTTGATGTCAGAACCGTCGATAGTTTTATCAACTTGACCCCAGCTCACCAGAAGGTCTGCAGCCTCCGGAACGGTAGCATTTTCAGCGGGTGATAAAAGTTCAGGGCCTTCAGGAATGTCATGAGTCAGCAAGGCAGTCCCTTTCGTCTCCCCTTGTTTTTCTCCGACTTCGATTGCAGTTCCTTCAAATGCGTACTCACCTTCTGGTAGTGTTTCCAACACCTTGGCAATAGGCACATCGGCATTTGCCGGCTCGACAGTCTCGAAAAACAATTCAGTCAGTCCAAGTTGTCCCAGCTTCCCCAGGCCCGTGAAATTCAATACCTTCCCATCTGGACCAGTAACCGTGATTGTGTTCCAACCCTCACTATCAAGGGCCCCTTGGAATCCGGTGTCTTCATCCTTCGCATTATGCTCGATGTTCAGCTTGGCCTCTTTGAGAGGTATTGCGGTATCTGAATCTGCATTCTTCTTTGATCCGTCTACCCCCAATGCGACCTGTCCGCCCGCATATGTCGCTGCTAGACCAGTTGATAGAATAATGGTAGCCAGCAAGATCATCGTTTTATTTTTCATGCTTGACAGAGATCTCAACAAAGTATATAGTGATTGTGGTACGAGTGTCTAAATGTACTCAAATAGTCAAGTGTGGAAATTGTGGATCATTTAGATACTTGTACTACAAACACTATACATGATTCTGTTCCAAAGTAATGAAGATAAACAGAGGGCATTTTCGAATTCGTTCCCCAACCCCTGTGATCTCTAATTGTCGCTACAGAAGAAATGCATGTTGGATAATTCAATTGGACAGGCGTTGGATTGGACTAAGGACTGAAATAGGCAACTCATTTCTCAGCTAGTGAACTTGCTTCACAGGATTAATCACTGCGTTAAGGATCAGTTGAGAATGAAAGCAACTTCACATGATGATTTGTTTGAATGTCTGGAAGCAAATCTTGATCAGGAGGAGCCTTCAGTTTTGGCATTAATGCAATAAGTGCTTGCTACTAAGAATATTAATCGATCCAACGCCTACAACTAATATGAAAATCACGTGCGTTGATTGTGGCTTCAGCCCAGATGATTGTATTCAGAGCAAATCGTCGACAGAATGTCAATCATGTCTCCTAACCGAGTGCTGCTGCTGGTCTGTCATTCGCCGGGATAATGTCTAATTGACCTAATCATTACAACAAGATTCAAGATAGTTATGACAACCTCGAATACGTCGTAATGAAGTTAGAAGACCGGTAAACAATAAAGCTCCGAGATAGCAAGAATACTGCGGGTAGACAGATACATTAATGCATGGATGTAGATTATTTGACGTAACAAGCAAAAGAGAATATCGCCAGATACGTTGATGAAAGGCTTCCTGAAGAATATGACAAATGTCTTGTTGGATTGAACTACATATCCTAGTTCTTCGGTTGTTACAAAAGGATCTATTAAAAGTTAGTATGACAAGTATGACGGTGTGACATGATATAACTGGTGTACAGTAGAAAAATAATTCAAGGACAAAGTAACCAATAACAATGGTAGGAGTAACAAGTGTTCGAATATGACTCTAGACAAGGAATATCAAATAAATATTCTACTGCAACCAGAAAGACCTTGTCAAGAAATATCCTTCGGCAAAGGGTACAGTGCCATATACATTCATTCTAGTTGACCCGAAAGATTGGTCAATTTAGAGCATCCTAACAGGAATACTACAGAATATTGCCAACTCTGCAGCATTTCGGAGGATATAGCACAGACTAAGAAAAGGATTGGAATTACAAATCTAGGCCAATCGTACGCCTGCCAGTGGGAGGTTCGATATTGATTCAGTCAACATGATGACCAGTTAGGGAAGACACTAAATATATACTCTGATTAGTAACGTTCATCAAATACTCTAATCAAATAATATTATGTAGAGCAAAGGATAAGAAAGGAAAGAACAAGGCTATTTGTTACTTACCGAGTCCTCGCCAGCGAACCCACTTCCTAGATCACCCGGAGGAAACAAGAACCGTCAGACCATAGCCCAGCCTAAGGCTTCTGTCTTCATTGTTGTTGACATTTGCTAATAATCCTATAGTAAAACGTTCAAAGGTTTAAGTTATACTATCCATTGTGTTGGTTTAGCCCTACTTCAGGAGCCAAAATATCAAAGTACGTGTACTTGTTACAGCAGCAGTAGTTTTAACAAGCAGTCAATCAGTCAACAAACCGGGATATAATTAATTCGGGAAAATGTACGTTACACTGGATCTTTAGCCATGATTTTCTTCTAGGATGATTAGAAATACAAGATGCATAAATCTAGGCCTTTACAATTGTAAAAATATAATAGGCCCAGGTAGTTTAGAATAAATCCAAATAAAGATGCCTTTCCAGATAGATGATTATGACATCTTGATATTAAAATCATTGATGAAAGATGGGCGTAAATCATTTCGTGAAATCTCCAGGGAAACAGGCATTACGACGCCCACTGTTAAAGCAAGATTTCAAAGGCTGGTTAATATTGGATTTATAAAATCAGTCTCTCCAATTTTTGATTTTGGAATTGTAGAGGATGGAGTTCTAGACTATGGAGACCAAAGTAAGTATAAGGATCATAACAATTCACAATATTTGCAACAACAGCGGGAAGATGTGAAATCTAAAATCAAAAAAGGGATAAAAATTAAGCTGGATTGCGAATTTTGTAAGGGTCCAATAGCTGGTCATCTTCATGTATTTAAATTTGCAAATTATGAACGGTTTTTCTGTTGTACCGGCTGTATGTCTGGCTACAAGCAAAAATACGCTGGAAGAATAGAATCGATAAAAAGAGAGTTTGAAGGAAGGATCTAGTAAGACGTCTCACGCAATCCATTGTGATTAGATTGCTCTTTTCTTGTTCAGTGTCCATATTTTCTATGGTTTTGGTATAAAACATGAGATTTACAAGTGTAAAAAAAGATTGCCAATCCTGATAATGATTTTCCGGTTTACTTTACCTTACCATCGAGAATAAATCAGATAGGTCATATCATTATGCCATTTCTTCTCATTGGACTTGGTGCTTACGTTCTGGCACAGCCTTTTCTCATTGTTTATCTACTAGCAGTATGACAACTGTCATCTGAAACTATACTTCTCCTTCAATCTGCCATATAGATCATCTCCACATACCAAGGGAAATTCAAAGGCGATAAAGATAACAGTGAATGGCGAGCCGATGACAGACGCTAGAAATTATCTTCTTAGAGATGGTGAGCAGGTCAAATTAGAAGTTCAGTGAATGGCGGTAAAAAACTTTGGTAAAGAATTGTACAACTATACTATGACTTTTGAACGGGCCCCTAATAGTAGTGTACTAACCTTAATTTCTCATGAGTTTTCTTTCATCAGAGAATGAATCTTAAATAAGACGCCTTTTTGCATATCAGTTAATGAGATATGATATGTTCAAAAATAAACTGTTATATCTTTGGTTAGCAATTATGATAGTAGCAGCAGCAGCACTGACCTCAAGCTATTTTGGCAAGACCGAACTACATGCTCAAATGATGCCGGGAATGAATGATACTACTCAGCAACATGCAAAACATACTCTTGACAATCTCATTGTTTCAGAGCATATTCCACTTAACGGCCAGCTAGTTAATGGCGATTATATGCTATTAATGGATTTCACTCCATTCGCTACAAGTGTAGAGGGACACAGTCACATTGCTTTGAAAGTGCCGTGCAATGAAGATGGAAGTCCAAAAATAACCATAGTAACAGGAATTGCCCCTAAGCTAAATACTTTGGATGTTGGAAGTGCCATAAATAATGGTACTCTTGATGAAAAGGCCTTAGATTTATCAGACGAAGGAAGATCATGTCTGTACCATTCTGAATTGCCTAATGGTATTACCGATATAGCATTAATAAACACGTCAAACAGAACACTAAGCTTCGATGAAGGAGGCTATTCTGTAACTGTATCTGCTCATGGCACAGCCATACAACATATTAGCTCAAATTCGACCGCAGGATCCTGAATGACATAGGTCTTTGATAGTAGCAGCAAACCCCTTCTCTTATTCCTCTGAACCGACCTCCTGTCTTATTTTTTCTAGCAAGTACCTCAGAAGTCTTTAGTTTTACAAATCTCAAGAAAGTAAGTCTAAGACTTACCTCATATAGGGTACTTTTGAGCTATTTAACTATAGTTAGAAAGTATCCTTATTGTTCTAGGTTTATTTAATAGCCTATATCTATGAAAATTATCCTGATAGACCGAAATGACTCTTGCCTCCTTTAATCTCTTTAAGTGGTATGAAATAGTTGAAGGGGCTCTTTGTGTGTGTTTTACTATTTCCTTGAATTTAGCACCATATTTTCTGTTAATTAAAAATTGTATTATTTGTATGGAGGTACTATTTGAAATACACTCAATGGCTTTCCAATCTCTTTTATTTACATACGTTGGATAGTAGCTAGTTCGACTGTAGCTAATCCTATTAACCCTTATGCTTTTTGATTTCTCTAAGGTTCCTAAGTGGTATGATAGTACACTGTTTATCAAATTAGTTTTTTGCAAAAGCTGTCTATATCTTATACCGGGTTTCCTTTCTATACACTTTAATAGAATAATAGCAGTCTTGTGGAAGGAATTTAACTTATGTTTCTTTATGTTTGCCGTCCACCAATTATAAAAAAGACTTATTCTAGTAAAAAAAGGTTTTTTGAATATCAGACTAGCAGTGTTCTCTATTTAGTTATCGGCCGTTGTACATTCGAATAGATTATCTATATCGGACCTGAAGTTGTATAAGATAGATTTAAAGTTATTTATTGGTTCATGTATATGAGCCATAATAGATATGGAGAACCTTGTACTGTCTTCTGCCGTGAGTACCAGTATGGTACTAATTCTTGCGTCAATAGGGATAGATTCCATATCCGCACACGAAAGGAGACTCTATACAATAGGAGATGGTTTAGGCCTTGTTAACCTAATCTCTTAATCTAAAAAATAATAGTCAATACCAATTGAAAATAGATCGTAATTCGAAGAATCAGATGATAACAATGTTTTTGAGCAAGATCTTTGAAGTCATTCTAGTAATTCAACTCTACTTATGTCGGACCCCATACTATTAAACAAGCATCAGAAAAAGGCACTTGTGATAGAACTTTACAAACAAGGTAAGACACAACGTCAAATCGCAGAAGTTGTACACATGTCATTCAAAGACATTGCTGATATTGTCAATGAATATACTGGTGAAGTAAAACAAGCCCACAAACCCGAGAAATCAAAAGATTCGCGCGCTTTTGAGCTATTTCTACAAGGTAAACAATCAGTTGAAGTTGCAATTGAATTAGATATGCCTGCAGACAAGGTTGAAGTGATACGCGCTCAATATTGGGGACTCTCAAATTTAGACAACTTGGAAATAATGTATTATAAAACAAAATACTCTTTGCCGATGCTTTTGCAGCTCCATAATATATTAAGAGATAAGAGTGAAACATGGTTTACCAGACATTAGAAATAGATTTGAAGAGTTGTTAAATTAAGTAACTGCCTTGGAAAATGAGAAAGCTGCTTTGAATACAGAGATTCTTGGGTTGAGAAATTCAATGTATGCAAATAACGAAATCATTCGAAAACAGGATATGCAATTAAAAACACTAGACGGAAAACGAAGAGTATTAGAGAATATGCTTCAAAATGCAAACAAAGAACCGAACTATCACAAAATAACTGAAATAATTGATCGAAGACTAAACGATAAAAGATCGCTGCTGGTGTGTGTTCTCATTGCCGTTTTAAGCACGCTCAAAGCTAATCCATACGGATTGAATTAATGAACAGTTCATCTCTTGCTATCGAAGGTTATGTTGTTGATGATAGCGATGGGAAAAACTTATTGCAATTTGCTGAATCATGTTATGATACTTTATTGAAGAGTTATGTAAGGACTAGTGTATAATGTGTATGCTATCAAGAATATTGATGTTCAGTAGCTTTTCTAATGATCTGTTTCATAATTGTGTGGTGTCACCGCTATGAAGTAACGCACATATGTGCTTATACTTATACATTAGTAATTTATCAAGACTTTTCTGTGAGGAAATGTTAGTTGTTCAAAACTTTAACTACGCATTTCTCTGCTTCATTAAAGAAAGCACTACTCGGTATGGTGGTGCTAACAAGCTAGTTCCTGGTGCCAAAATTGATAAATCGGGGTGGGACTCGTAGGAATTTATTGCTTTCCCTCTCTGAAGAACAACTTAAAATACTGGCAAATGGAGTGGCTCAATCTATGCCCGCTTTCCCGAGTGTGTTTCGAAATATTTTGTTAATAGCTCTCTCTAAGAATCTATAATTGAAGTACCAACACTAAGTCTTGCAAATCGGTTTCAGTTGTATATCCGGAGAAGATCGGATCACTCAAAGATGAAGTCGAAATCGGAACAAATGTGAAACTAAATCCGCTATATATAGCTGACCGTAAAGATGAAATTGAATTTCTTCAATGGATCATCAGAGTTATTCAGCCAATACTAAACCGAGACCATGACGAGCGACTGCAGGTTGGAATATCCAAAAACCGACTAGAGATGATGGATGTAATCGAATTTGAAAACACACTCCAAGAAAGAATTCAAGAGCTAAATTTGAAACTGCAAGAATCAAACAATCTTCGAGAGTCAGATATTCTAATTAATGAAATCGATACGCTTGAAAGCATTCTCGGTCGTCTTTCGGATCTGAAATATGGCGAGAAAGTACGCGTTATAGAGATTGCAGAAGCCGAGAAAAACTTCAAACAAGCAAAGCGTATAAGAAAGCAGCTGGTAAAAATCCACGATACTGAAGATGATATAGCTGATTATTTAGAGCGATACCATGAATTACCTAATAAAAGAACATAATTGGATAGACCATCGAAGTAATTCAACTATTTGGACCTAATTATGGCATCGCTAAATTCAACATCAATACCTCTAATTTTGTTAACATTAAAACTGTACTGAACATCTAACATAACAAGACATAAATAAAACAATACTCTAGGTAAATGGCAATGAGTACACAGACTACGCTCTTGATGCCGATCGTAGTAGCTTCGCTTGTAACGATAATGCTTGCAGCACTGGTAATTCCAGCAGCTCAAGCACAAAATGAAAATATGACTATGGAGGAGGCAACGAATGCTTCACTCGCACAATATCCCGACATGGATGAAAATGCCGACAATGTAACCGACATGGAAGAGGAGACTAGTGCTATAGTTGGAAATGTCACAGGAAATATGACCAACCAAAATATGACATCTGGAAACTTGACGTCTTAGTATAAACCCAATTACGAAGAATACTTACTTTAGCCCCATCTTTTTTTATCGGGAAAGACTAACTACATTTCTATTGCTAATTTCTTTGTGTCCTCTGGACATGTACTAGTGGATAACCTATATCATAGAGAATGTTTATATAGACAATATATGGTTATAACGCTAATGGATCTCAATCTGAGAACCAAAGCTGTATTGATAACTATAGCTGTATGTTCGCTGACTATGGCTGCGATACTCTCGGCAATACCAATTGTGAAACCTGCCTACGCGGTTGAGTGGTGTGACAAGCAGAAGGGAAAGAACACGGACTGGAGGGACGGCTGTACATCTGGAGCATCTGACTGTAGAGGGGGTAAACCCTACAATCCAGGTTCAGGTCATACACGTCAGTTCCATCTAGGATATGACGCTGGTTATACTCATTTTTGTGGGTATAGGTAAGTACCTAAATACACGACATCATAGCCTAGATAGTTTGAACTTCCTTTTTTTATTAAATACTTCCTATCGACTGGAATAATCTCAATTTTAACTGCCATTTAATTTGGACATTTAGTAATCCTTCCATCTCTACAATTTTTACTACAACGTAAATTGAATGAGATTAGTATATCAGTTTTTGTCGTTCGACTATCGATAAGTACCAATGATATAGTTTGGATCCATTTTGACAACCATTTTGATAATCCTGACAATGCCGCCTAGGGAAATGTTTTGAACATTCGATTGTCAGTCAAAATGAGTAATAGTGTCAGAATCAATTTGAGCGTAAAGTTAAATGAATAACCCATAATTTGTGGAAAGTGTTCAATACACTTTGTTAATCGTTAACAAATTAGACTTGACAATATTTACGAAATACTTGCTTAAGTTAACGGTCGTAAACAGGTTTATTTCACTTTGGAATTATATCGATAGTTTAGATAGATAGTTCCCATGGGGTAATGTCTTGGATTTGTCAATAGCAGATAATAAAAGTTGGAATGTCTTTCCTCTGAACATATATGCTGCTTGTTTAAGTGAACATAAACCTAGCTATAAACGTATTGAACCCCACTTTAAAGGTGGGCCCAAGGGGGTTAGATTCCCGTAGGTAAAGGGGCTCATTACCATTAGCAGAGATTTGGCTCCTAAAAAGCGCCTATAGAACCATGCTGCTGCTCTAGTTCGACTATCTCTACATCATGGTACCACTTTACAATTCTCAATGAAAGACATCGAATAGTTGATATCTTTACTACCAAGTCCGTTTTTTACCGTACCTCTTCATTGACCTCTTGCAGGAGAAGCAAGCCATTCAAACAAATCCTGAAATACATATTCTTCCATTAGACCATGAGAATCTATCCATTGATTAGAAGGAGCAAATGAATGTCCAAGATCTGGAAAGACAATAATTTGATGGTCAGGATGATTTACTTCTGTTAATCTTTGTTGCATTAGTAACGCTTGATTAAGAGGGGTTAGGCTATCATTTTCTCCTACGAGTATGAGGATACCGGTATTTGAAGAGATGTTACCAATCATACCGATGACGCTAGGCAGGGCAGAAAACGATTTTCCATAACTAGGGCAACCATAGACGGCGATGCATTTGGCTGACAGCAGTGAGGCATTTGGAGATGTTTCATTTTCATATTCTCTTACAAGTGCAGGTTTAAGCACACCTTCAATACTAATTAAGTCATCATTTGTGTTGTTTTCTTGTTCAGGCAATGTACCGGTGCGATTATTATCAGTAACGTTAGTCTGGCTGAGAAGAAGTTGAGTTAAGTTCCCACCAACCAAAGTCTGAAAGATAGGATCTTTTGATGCTCCCTTCACTGATATCTGTCCAAGATGACTTTTATCTAATATGTTTTCAGCATAAAGAACAGGCTTAGCAACTTCCTGGAAATATATAATATCAGTCCATTTTTCAGCTACTGGAGCCATTAAGACTATATTTCTGACTTTATCGGGGTTATCGACGGCAACTCTTGGCGGTATGTTAGTACCTTCACTATGTCCAATCAATGTTGCCTTTTTAGTTGCATTCACTTCATGTTGCTGCAGCAGGTACCTGCTAAAGCCTTCTCAGCGTCTTGCTTCAGATTGTCAAATGTAAGATTGCCCCATGCATTACTATCTGATATTGTGAAGTTCGGCCCCACACCTCGCTTATCATATCTAAGAACGGCATATCCTCTTTCTGAAAGATACTCAGCCATATGAGAGTATGGAGAAGTCGATGGAAATACTGATCCAGCGCCAGCGCCCGGAAAGATAATTACGCCAGGGAATGGCCCCTCACCCACAGCGGGAATGGTTAGCTGAGCATTGGTTTTCAATCCATTACCAAGATCAATTGTTAGATTTCTATGCTTCACTGTTTCTACATATGGTTGAGCATACACATCGGTAACAGCTGCTGTGTCATGATTTAAAGTAGATTCACTGAGAATTGAAACCGACATAGCAAACAAAAATACTGCTGCAATGATTGTTACTGATACATACAAGACGTCACGATTTTTTCTGTTGTAATCCGAATTTACTAGAGCCACAGTCTTGCATAACTGGATCTTCGTAATATAGTTAATGCTATTGTTGTCTGACTTTCTGTGAAGATACTAAGTCTTTTGAACCCACTTTAAAGTGGGCCCAAGGGTGTGTGAACCATTTTTGACATAAATTTTGGGCTCACAAAGGTTTGACTTTGACTTCTCTTCGACCTGTCTGTTGATTCCCACTTCTAAATAGATATTCGACGAAATTGTCATTTGAAGAAGAAATACTCGACAACCACATTAACCAAGTATCATACGTCCTCTCTCAACTAGCTCTATAAAACTCATAATTCAATAAATACTAACAGAATAACTAACGAAAACTGATTGTAGTCTTAACTACTATTAATTGAACTGTCAGAAAAAGGAAGAATTATGCGCCGCCTATCTCCTCTTCCTCATTTTCTGATTTCTCAATATCAACAGAACTGACCTGGACACCAGTTGCTATGTTCTTTAAAGTGTCCATTATGAACCTCTCTGCGTCTTCTCTTTTTATTTCGGACTCAGCAGTAAACTTTGCGAAGATTTTATAAATTGCCATGTCTACCTCTCATTTATGTAATTCTTTTACCTATTAACTGTTATCCAGTTTAGCCGCTCAATAATGGGGACGAACCAGATAAGCAGGTAGAAGAAGAAAAGTATTTCTAAAAATACCTGAGAATTCGATTTCCTTAATGAACATATCTATGTACTTCCCTTGATAGAGATACCCTAGATTTCTGGTCACATACGATTTGACATTTTTATGATAGTTATAGATTCGGATGAACGCTTAGAGACCTTCTGTACTAAAGGAGAGAAATAGATTCAAACACCTCTCTCAGAATGAACATGGTGAGGAAACGCTGATATTAATTGAGATAAATCAAACTTGAAATTGTATGATGAGTGAGCCAAGGGGGTTAGATTCCCGTAGGTAAAGGGGCTCATCATCTGTACTATAAGATATGCTAACTAAAACGTGTTTCAGTTTATAGAATCATATCTTAGCTAGATCCCAAATTCAGTTCATGCTTCATTCAATGGATGATTCAATTGTTTGGGCTAGTAGTCGATAGAAATGTATTTACTATCTTACTGATTTCAGCCGGATATTGATCCATTACTGCATGGCCAGCATCTTTTATCTGTACAAGCCAGGCTCCTGGAATTTTGCCTGCAAGAATTAAAGCATTTCCATGCGGCACGTAGTAATTATCATCTGTTCCTGCTATGACCAACGTGGGTTTAGCCAATTTCGCAAGCTCGTCACAAGCACCACTCCAGTTGGTAGCCGTCCAAGCATGTCCTACGTTGTTCTGATTGTTCGCTATTTCAGGGGGCAAACCAGGCTTCAATTGTTGTAATGATGTAATGTTTTCAAATCCTTCGAGAGATTCAGGATGTAGTTTGATCCATCCTGATCCTAGTGAGGCAGTTACAAGCGATTTTATTTCCTCTGTAGTGATTGAAACATTATTTTGAGATTTGTTTACAATTTCGGATTGCAATTTCTTAAATTCAGGTGGTTGATCAATACCATCTTTTCCACCACAAGTCGAGGCAACAAGGATAAGGCTGTTAACCTTTTCTGGATAACTAATTGTAAATGCCTGAGCTATAAATGAACCTAGAGAATATCCCATAACATCTGCTTTTGGTATTTTCAACGCATCCATCAAACCAGCCGTATCATTAGCAAGTAGCTGCATAGTATATGGTTTGGAACCAGCAGTTGTATTTCCAATTCCACGACTATCAAATGCAATTACTGTGTGATTTGAAGAAAGACCCGTTAGAAAGGAAGGATCCCAGGCATCCATACCATCAGAAGCGCCATTGAAAAGTATTATAGGGTCACCTTTACCGAACATCTTGTACGCAACATCAATATCTCCGACGCGGACTTTTTCTAATGGGATATCTTGCATATTTACCGAATTCGTAGTGTTGGTATTCATTTGGTCTGGAACTGATTGACCATACACTACTTTAGTAATGTCAAAACTACCATGGTTACTAATTGATGGGCTTGCGATAACAAGCGTAAATATGACAGCAATAAGGACTAGATGAACTTTCCTAACAAGCCTGTGACTTGACACGAATCTCAGCACGCTGCGAAGTATTTAAAGTGATTGTGACCTTAGACAAAAAGAGTTGTCTATTCGTAAATCATCATCATAAATTCAGCAGTGATGTGGGTCATTATTGCTGTACTCTAGATTTCTGGCCGCTTATGATATGACATTTTTATGATAGTCATAGACTTGGATGAACGCTTAGAGAACTTTGGTACTAAAGCAAGAGAACTAGACTCATACACTTCTTTCAGAATGAATATGGTTAGAACACACTCCTATCAATTGAAATAAAAATCAAGCTTGTCTTATCGCGTATATATTCTAAAAAAACTTCGTCAATAGCCGACCCGTAGGGCAGAGATTATTAATACTGCGTGGCTAACCCATTTCACTTATCCCTTAATAAAGTACCTACAAATCGCATACTGATAATAGTAAAATCAGATATATTACATATGGCGATACAGCTAAAGAAACTGCAAAAAATCTTGATAAGTTGATAAATGGATGGGGGACATTCTTAAAAAAAGATGCCAAGAAAACATCGAAAAAAGTTAAGAATGAGCTGAAATAAATTAGTATCATTCTATAGTTGATATTATAATCACTACATAGCTTAATTTGATGATGGCAGCGTCAATATTGGTAGTTCCAGACTGTAGCCACTGATAGCCAACAAAGTCACGTGTGATAGACTCTCCCCGTGCATCTAGTATCTCACTGATTATATCACAATCTAGTGAGTCATTGGTTAATGCAC
>CAVQMO010000014.1:0-67336 GCA_963713605.1 uncultured Nitrososphaerales archaeon
ATAGGTACACATCTGGAATGCATACATTCAGTTGGTTCAGGCTGTGATTTTCTTGTCCACTTTGCAAGGTTCTCAAGCAATTGTCCCAAAAACTTTTTCGTATTATCGTCAAGCAGTTTGCCATTTGCATCGAATTTATCCTGTGCGAATGTCACTATAACCAGCGGCTTGTTGATTGGGTACATGTTCAAAAATACACATGTTTGGCGTAGATGGAACTGGGCGTTGGCACCACCCAACATACCTGGAGATGCACTCATTATTGCAACAGGTTTTCCATCAAATGGATTATCCCCATATGGTCTTGATGCCCAATCAATAGCATTCTTTAGAACCTGTACTGAAAAGTTGTATTCAGGTGTTGCAATAAGAATAGCATCTGCTTCTCTTATTTTTGTTTTGAACTCTTTTACCTTATCTGGCATATTCTGTTCGATATCCTGATTAAATGGCGGAATACCTTCAAGGTCAAAAATTTCCAACTGCATATCGTCTGATACCAAATCCGCTGCGGAACGTAGGAGTGCTTTATTGTAAGAGCCTTGCCTTAGACTTCCTGCAAAGCCAAGAACCTTTATCTTGTTTTTGTCCAATCTATGTCATCACTATATTGGTAAGTTAGGTATAGGTATAGGTTTATGTGTTTTGTAGTAGATGCTTAAAAAGAGCATATTTCTTAATTACATGCATACGTTGTCTCAATTGGTATGACTTACCAGTTGGAAGAGCCATTTTTCGAAGATAAAGGAAAGATCACGGCTCAGAAAGAAATTGGCGATAATAAAACACAAATGACATTTTCATCTAATGGGACAATTAAGGAAATATAGAAGTAACAAACTCAGGAGATCTTGTAAGTCTATCTAAAGGTAACAAGGGAACTTCAGCTCAAGGAAAAGGAGTAGTGACTACAAAGGATGGTAGTGAAAAGGCAAATTATACTTTTCTACAAGTAGGAAAGACAACCACTAAAGATGGTAAGCCAGTATTACGTGGAGTTGGGAGCGCGGTCTGGAGTACAGACTCTACTGGCTAGTTAGCATTTCTTGATAATATGCTATCTTTCTTTATTATCGAAGTAGATGAGAAGGGGAATTTCTCAAGCAAAGATAGAGAATTGAAGTAATAATGTACCTACTACCAATCCCAAATTTTTTCTGAAGGAGTTCCTTCAGCATGTGACGCTGCTAGGAGGCTCTTGAGTCTAACTATTCGTGTGCTATTTCTATCTGATTCTAACCTCTGGATTTCATTTCAATAACATTTGATCTCCTCCATTGCACTTGTTCAGACTTTGTCTGCAAGAAGCGATCATTGGATTTTTGGGTACAGCCATCGTCGCAGCAATCTACTCAACAAAGGCATTGCGAAATATGTAAGACCTATGACCAGTATTATATTCATAAACAAATTAAAAAGCAATGGTTGCAATCCTAAGAAAGATCTAAGAATAAACGAAGTGAGCAAGTCTGATGCAATATGCTCCAATAAACGCGACTATTGCCATTTTCCATTTAGGAGGAGGGACTATAGCTTTCAAGTCAGGTAGAGTAAACCATGTCTCCAAACCAGTCGCCTTCTGTAGGTAAGGAACAGAGTATTTGTTTGCTTCTTCTGTTTGTTTGTGCAAGTCTTCTGAATTTTCCCATGCTTCAAGAGAGGCCTTGTCTCTAAATCTGTGAATTATATGTCTCGCACTTGAATCTGGGCCTGTTTCCATTATCGTTGTTGTTCCTAGGTAACCAGGTACTTTCCTTTGTAATATCAAAAAGCGTTCAAGCCATTCGTCATAATCCTTTTCACAACCAGGCTTTATTCTTAAATTAACGACTACAGTAACTTCTTTTGAGGCAAGCTCAGTATCTTGGTTTTCTCCACCCATTGTTAGAGTTTAGGGTGGATAAGTTAATAATTCTAACCAGATGCCCTTGGTTATTTTTTGGTAAAGTTTTGCTTTGATGCACATTAACCTAATAACTAAGCTAACAAGTATGATGCTGACAAGGTAAGATGGCCGAACACTTGTCCGAGTTCACAAATTACTCCTAATTCATTCTCCTGAAGAATTCGGAAATTTGTGCCCGAACATAGGAAGTCCGCTTTTTGACTGTTCCTGGGTGGCCTCGTCTTGAATTACATCCCAGTGCTCAACCAGAATCCTGTCCGTGATGCGAAGGATGTGAGCTGCAATCCAATTTGCAGGCTGCTCGAAACCTGAATACCGTCCGTAGACAATTACGAAATCTTCATTGGCCACAATCGTTCCCGGTTCGTACTCGAGTGTCGGCGGGTTGCTCTTGATGAGGTTAAAACAGGCCCTCGCGACCAGGGGGTATATGAGCACTGTGTTGAATATATTTAGGCGAGAAATACTGTTCAGCCGCTACATTATGCTCTTGATAAAGAGCATGGTTCATATATTGATTGATTTTTGTTGCAGTTCTGAATTATTCTGACGGGGAAACAAATGCACGTACGCATCGTCGGATACACCAAGAGATAGAATATCAGCTTTCGACTAAACGATAATCAAAATGGCCATGATGCTGTATAGAACCCAGATGAATATGCAGACCCCATTCACGATCCCAACGTTAATCGAGTTACAATGCAATGAGCTCATAATTAATACAATTAACAGAGAACTGACTACCAATGAACCATGTCCTGACGCAAACCCAAGCATGACTATTAGACTATAAGCATGTAAGTTGGATCCGCATCCTTATATAGAATGGATAGTAAATCAGGCGGCATGTTTTTCTATACAAGAAAGCGGCGATTATGATTGGTTTATTCAGTTTTGCTTTACTTGTCCTCAGCAATAATAGCCCCCCAATACTTTTGCATTACTCAGCAGCCAGCGGAGCTCAACAATACAAAAATAGCGGTGATCTAGGCATAACACACGGTATTGCAAGTGGAGATGTTACAAATGATAGCGCAGTGATATGGTCTCGTGCTAATGGGGAAGCAGAAATGCATGTGGAGTATGATACCGATGCTGATTTTTCACACCCCACTTCAGTACAAAGCCTGTTACCTGCCAATCAAACAACAGATTATACAGGGCATGTAAAGCTTAAAGATTTAAGTCCAGATGCTCTTTATTATTATCGTGTATGGTTTGTTTCGGCTCATGGGAACAAAACAGAATCTCAAATTTCAGATACTTTGACTGGCTCTTTTAGAACCTCTCCAAATACTTCAGAATCAGAATCAGAGCGTGTTAGACCTATTAGCTTCGTATTTGCTGCTGATCTTGGAGGACAGAAACATTGTCGTCAAGTCGATAAAGGGGGTTATTCCATCTTTGAAAAGATGCAAGAAAAATTGCCTGATTTCTTTATTGCAAATGGTGATATGATATATGCCGCCGACCAATGCCCTGTAGAAGGCCCTACTAGCAACTGGCACAATATTAGAGGGAATTTCTCCGGCATAACTGATCCAGACATCAATTGGACTAATATAGATCAAGTACGCGATGTCTACATAAAACATTGGCAGTATAATAGAGCTGATCCGTACCTTCAAAGCTTTCTTCAAAACACTTCAATGTATTCTCAATGGGATGATCATGAAGTAATTAATGACTTTGGAGCCTTATGGCCATATTGGAATTCTATTAATGAAGATAGAGAGGGCTATCATAACATAGTAAAGGAAGGCAGGGGCGCGTTCTTCAATTACTCGCCTATAGATAGGAATCATGATGACATAAATCGAATCTATAGATCATTTAGCTGGGGACCTAATCTTGATCTGATAATTTTGGATGCAAGGTCATATCGAAGTCCTAACAATTTGGCTGATACAGTCGAAAATAATAAAACGATGCTTGGTATTGAACAGCTGAAATGGTTAGAACAGAGCCTGTCAAATTCTTCAGCAACATGGAAAGTTATAAGTAGTGATGTTCCTATCTCAGTTCCCACCGGTGCCAATGCTTCAATCTTGGGCAGGGATGGCTGGGCCAATGGAAATGATACAGCAAGCTTCTCAAATAAAACTGGCTTTGAGAGGGAATTCCATGGACTGTTGAAGTATCTTGATGATAATAATGTTAAGAATATAGTCTTTGTGACCACTGACGTTCATTTTCCAGCTAATATAAGATATGAAGTGGATGCCAATAATGATGGAGACAAATTAGTATTCCATGAAATTATCTCTGGTCCCCTTAGTGCGTTTCGGTTTGGAACTCCAGGAGGTGTGCCCATTCCTCAATTAGATACTACTTTCGAACCTCAGATATTATACGAAGAGGGCGGTATCTTTAACTTCGGTTATATACGAATTCAAAGCATGGGAGAAGATGATGATGATGTTAACGATGGTATTGATAAAGTACACCTTGTTTCAGATATAATAGGAGAAGACGGGGTTCCAAGATCAAATTCCCATTTGGATATTGCACCCCAATAATTTGCCTATCATTACACCTAAACCCATCACTATGAAAACCATGTAATCAATATTGTTGTTTATCATAAACAACGGTGGTGGCGTTTCTGGTGTCATATAGAGCTTTGTAGATGAGATATCCCATGGATATCTATACAATATCCTATTATATCCAATAGATATCTATAGGATATATGGAGCTTAGACTAAAACTACGGAAGGTAGGCAGCAGTTTTATGATTGCTGTACCTTCACAGGTTGTTAAGGATTTGAAATTGAAGCAAGGAGATAACATGCTTCTTGATGTCAACAATTCTACAATAACAATAAGAAAAGAAAGCCAATAGCCAAGATGAATTAGATGAATTAGATTAGAAATTATTTCTAAAGTTGGGCATCTGTTCGCCGCTGATTCTCTAGATACCATATGATTAATTTCATAAAGGCCTCTAGTCCAAGGGCAAACTAAAACTAAAAGTAGACTCCTTTTCCATCACTATTATTCTCACACCAGATTCTGCCGCTATGTGCGTCAATGATACTTTTGGAAATATAGAGGCCTAACCCTGTACCTCCCATTTCAGACTTTGAAGCAAACTTTGTGAATAGTCTAGGTACCATTTCTGGATCAACCCCAGTTCCTGTATCGTTCACAGAGACGATAACAACATTTTTATCAGCCTCTTTATTTCGTTCAACAGAAATAAGTATATCACCTTTTTCTTCTGTGAACTTTATAGCGTTACCAAGAAGATTGGATATGGCCTGTGATATCCTGCTTTTTTCCCCTACCATGTTAATCTCATCCTTGGAGTCGAGTATTATTTTCTTGTCACTTTGTTGCCTTTCAATTTGATTCTTATGTTCCAAAATTATATTTGATACCAAATCATTTAAATTGAATCTCTGCATCTTCAAATGTAGAGACTGGCTCTCAATTTTTGTTACATCCAAAATATTTTCGATGAGTTGTTGTAACCTTTCAGCATTTCTATTAATGACACACAACAACTCCGGGCGTTCCCAACCTTTTTTCTCGGTGAGCAGGACTTGAGATAGACCCAGTATTGGTTGTACTGGAGTTCGCAATTCATGGGCTGCTATATTGATATCGATTACTATTATACCGATCTGAGTCTGTAAACTCTTATCCAAGCCTCTAATCTCTAGTTTTGGCAAGGCCAAATCTAACCCATTCATTAACTCATCAATTTGTTCCTTATCGGCAGGGACGAGTATCCTTACGCTTATACCATGTTCTAGTACTTCCCTGAACAAATGTAATGCGCCGATACGGACTTGGGAATCCGTTGAAAGATGAATATATTCTTAATACCTCATGCCTTGCTCCTTTAATGAGTTGACGAGAAAATATTACTGCTTTTTCAGGATTTCTGATGATCTCTATTTTAGGCGATTCAATTCCTTCTTCAATCTCCTTTATTTTTACTGCTGCATCAATACCGTCTTCCCATAATTCTTGGAAAACCGACGCAAAATGTTTTAGATACTGAGGTTCGTTACTTAAAAGAAGACTTTGAACTAATTTACCATCCTCCATCTTTTCTATAGTTAGTGCAATTTTCTTGTCTGAGATAACAAAACTCATCAATGGCAGGTTCTGAATATGTTTTACTTCAATACCGGAATCTAAGTATAGTCTGATAAGGTTAAGATTCTGATCATCTATGCGAGTAATGTATTTGATACCCTTATGTTCTTCTCGTTTTTGCTTATCTAATAGCTTTTTCTTTATTTCAAAGAAATATTTATGACTATAAATGTATACCACCTGAAGTAAGACAAGTAACCAGTTCTCTTGAATTGGCAGTGAGATGAGAAATCTCCTTGATGATCTCCTGTGGGTTTTCTATAACGACCGTTTCATACCGTATTGCCCCTTCTTTGATCTCTTTTATTCTTTGGTCTGCTGGGAGACTCCTGCTCCAAACAGTCTCAAAAAGATATTGAGCCTGTTCAACAACCTCTTTGACATTGCTGTATACTACATTTGAAGCCGGTTTTCCTTCTTCGTGAATTGCCGCAGGTGACACATATTCATTTTCACTAACATAGAAGTTGCCTTTAACGCCATCAAAATGACGCAACTCACTTACACTGGACTTTATTATCTCTGCAGTGAGTAATGTTATCATCTGTTATTTCCGTAACAAACCTTATTTTTACACCTCGCTTTCTTGCCTCATTAAAGGCCATCCTTAGTGCTTCAATGTCATTAAGCAACAAAGGACGGGTTTGGTCTACGCAACCATCAATTCGCCCAGTAGCATTATCTATAAAATCTATTACAGTGCTGACTACACGAGAGGGATTATAATATACCTCTGTTTTTTCAGTGCCTCTTCCTTTCATAGCCTTACGATAGCCATTTAGACAAAATAAGCTCAACTGCTACTTATGAATTACTAATAAAAGGTGAATAGTAGGCAGCTGTTGCTGATAAGGTTTCTTTGACGAATATCAATTATTGTTGTGGAAGGTCAACGTTCTGGAATAACGACAATGTTTTTAGAAACTTAGAATTCACCAAGGGATAAGGACTTTATTCCGCTGAACAGAGCTCATCGAATTATGTATACGAGAATAATCATAGTAACGATTATCCATATGAATCCAGCTATCATGAATGTTGCACCTATCATTGTTCCTGTCACTCCTTCAGGTTCGGATCGAGCTCAGCATCGATAGATATGGTTCGAATGGTGTGATGCATGAAATTAGATAATTCACTTACAGTAATTTGCCTGATCAGTTGGATTCTTACCATTTTAGGTATTATTTGATATCTTATTACGGATTTGGGGTAGTATATATAACTCTTATTTAACATTTCAGAAACTCTACTATATTTCCCCGATATGTTTTTTGATTCTACAACCAAATTTCGAGACAGCAGTATTACTAATACAACGATATTTCTCAACAATCTATGATACAAGAAAACTTAAGCAAGTTCTCTTCATAACAGCCGTGATAATCGAATCACCGTCTCTAACAAATAGGTGTGCTGTCATAGATGCGACAAGACTTATTGTAATTGGAATACAGGTGATTATGATTAGATGACGATATACATAAACGCATTTGAATCTTCATTTGATGAGAGAAGAATAGTAGCTAGAGATTATACCATCGTAGTAATTTTGATGATTCTTGCTGGCTCTTTTGGCTTCAGTACAATTGTAGCAATTCCCGCAATGTATAGATCTAGCTTTTTTACCAACCCACTATCTTCAGAAGAAGTAGCGCCAGCACTACCAAATATAGATCTGGGTAGTGTAAATGGTTTTGTAATGAGCTCAGATGACTTGCCAGTAGATGGAGCATCAGTAGCTGTCTACAAACATACGGGATTAATAGATTCAGCAGATAAGAATCCAGGCTATTCTACTTCTGTTATAACTAAATCCGATGGCGCTTATTCATTTGGTGACTTACCATCAGGTGTATACAAATTTATAGTGACATACCCAGATAGTACTATCCAAACAATAGATAACTATGCAGTATGGCCCAGCTCGAGTTCTTCATATGTCTTTAAAGAGTAACCGAAAATATACCCATCCATTCAGGAAAGAAGGAAATATGTCAGTTGTTCTAGTAATAGCCATTATTTTGCTCTCCTCTGCTTGTCTGATTATGCTACATTTACCGTATACAAATACTTACGCAGATGCTGACAATAGTATGGTAGAAATAGACGCAAAAAAGCCTTTTGCAGGCGCTGACGGCAATATAAAACTGATGGGAGTAGTTCATAACACCGGAGATATACCACTAGAAATTAAACTTGGAGCAAATATCACGAATAATTATGGTAATACTATATCAACAACATTAATGGAAGAAACCACTGCTTATAGTAGAGTTCTTTACCCTTATAGCGTTTCTCCATTCAAGTTTTCGATCAATTCGATAGAACAAGAGAACCAATCTGTGTTAATTGGAAAGCCATTTATTCTTGGGATAGAGAAGCTATCAACACCTAACTATGATGAATTACTATTTTTGGACTACAATAATATTCCAGTTGGAGAGAATGCTGCTCTTGTTGGAACTGCCAAGAATACAGGTCCATTCGACCTACATAATGTTACTGTGTACGCATCTGCTCATGATAAGAATATGTCTCAGATAGATTCGGTTAAGAGCAATGTAATTCCAGTTATAGAACCCGGTCAAGAAATGGCTTTTACTGCTATTCCAGATCCTGCCATTAAATCTCAGGTAATATATTTTAGCTGTGCAGGTGTTGATATGAATCCTCAGATGAGTAAATTGGTTGTAAGCGATAATAAATTCGTAAAATATGATCTTGAAGGTCCGGTGGCGATCAGTGATTTAAAATATATTAATGCTACTGACAGTATATCTTTTGGAGTAAGGCATTATAACCCAGATGGAGGACCGATGGTTATCAAGTTAGCTTATAATGAAAATTCAGCAAATCTAACTCCTGTGTCGATCATACTAGATGGCAAAAATCTGTTCGATGAGAGATCGCTACCAACGACTGATGGAAAAGTACTAACCATGGATGTTATGATTCCTCCGAAGGATCATGAAATACAGATCGACGGGATTAGGAGCTTAATATCATAAAAACTCCATCGGTATGGAAGGAGGTAAGACTACTGTGAGCCTGAAGTTACCTAAATTGGACAAGATTAATTATTATATTCATATTGATACAGCGACCATATGGTACTCCAAAATAGGGATTGGCAGAACAACACGGAGCCACACATCCCGTACTGATTTTGGTGTTATTGGAGCAATAACATCAATAATCGTACTCGCCGGATTTGTTGTGAGTGGAATAATGATGCCCAATGACGACAAAGGAGGTACAGCACCAACATTATCAGAATCGTTAGACATGGGAGAAGTTGAAGGGAAAGTGATTAGTCATAATGGACATTCTGCAATTGGCGCAACAGTTATGGCATACAAGAGTACCGGATTTTCCACTTCACTAGAAAAAGACGGTGGATACACTGCAAAATCTTCTGTTTCAATTGACAATACATTCAACTTAGATCTGCCTTCCGGAGTTTATGATCTAATAGTATTTTATCATGATGGAACACATGACGTAATTAAGAATTATGCGGTATGGCCGAATACAAGTAGGACAATTGTTTTTAATTATTAACAAAAGTATAGACAATTAGAGAACTCTTCTGCGGTCTGTATACACCTTGGGCTCTAAAACATTTATTGCTAATCGATTATTGCACCGGTGACGAACGTCGATCCTTTGTACCCATGCAATGATGGCAGACAGGTAAAAGATTGGAAAGATTGTGACAAAAGTGAAGGCGGCTTCTAATAGAAGACGGCTGCAGCCCATTTGATCCTAGATGCTAATGCCAAAACTGAAGCGATAATCTAAAAGCATCAAATAAATCATAATGTGAAGTAGCATCCTTATCTAGCATTTCTTGTCCATTTTCAACTGCAGTCCTTAAAGCAGTCACGCTAGGGTTTTACTAGAATTTTTCTCTAGCCGTCTACCTTGTTATTAATCCAAATCCTAAAACCTAAAGTATTAGCAGCCATTAACCCCGCAAGAAAAGCAGTATAAAGCCTAGGCCTTGGAGCCTATAAATATAGCTCATACTTGTTTCTGATTTGTTCTATTAACTGTTGATTTATTCAAACGATAATTGAGTAGACTAGTAATAGTTTCAAATGAATGCCATCAATATGTTCAAGGCAACAAAATTTAACATTTGTGTAATCGGAATGATTGTTGGTATAGCCCTTATTAGTATGCTTCCCTTTATGGGATTAACATGCAGATGGTGTACCGCGGCGGCTAGCCAACTCTGTTAAGCACGGTACTCCCCCTACCCTTTATTAGCAGCCATCACCATCATCCTTACTACAATATTTCCATTTGTAGTCTGCTACGTTCATTCTAGTGTTTGATCTAAGAGTAACTGATTCGGATGGAAGAATAGGATATGTTGCCAGTACTATGCATATATCTAAATGGCTTACCGCTTCTGGTGCAATTTATCTAGTTATCACCTTGATATTCATCTTTTTCCATGCGGATGTGACGGGGTCTTCCGGCATTGTTAGTCAGGTTCAGAACTTAACAAGACAGCTAAGTTAAGTCACTTTCCAAGTCCAACAAAAATATTCACTTCGGCGAATATTTTGCAGAAGACTGTCTGCGTCAGTTTTTATCCGACTGTGTCCACACCGGGGATTTACGGACTTGTCAACTTAGTTGACACGCTCGTAGACCCGATGATTACACATACCACATCTGGTCTTGCAGAATTTCTTCCAGGGGCCTCTCTATTCATGTTAAACGGCATTGATACAATTAATGTGTTTCAACTATCTAATAAGCTAGGGTGATTTATCATTATTAATACAAATTAAACAGACTGGGTCGCTCTATTTTTCCTTATCATGATATTATGATATTATATAAAAATAAGTTATGCGATGATCTTAATACTACTGTTAATCTCTGTAGGTTCATGGTTGACGAGTTAACACTAATTCCAAAAGCCTTTCCGTACCGATCATTTATTTCGTTCGGAAACTTCATCAACCTATTTCTGCTACTCTGGCTTATTGGATCGACCTTTTCCATGCAGAGCATTGGATATAACCTTTGTGCTTGCAGATACACTGTATCACAAGCGATATCTTGATACTTTTACGCTCAGGACTTCGTTGCTCTCTAACTAGTAACGTCAATCCATATAAGCATCTCGACCCTCATTTGAACCAGAGCCATCAATTTCATCCATGAACACTTTTACAAATGCTGGGCTACTTACTACTACTCTACGCTCATTTGCAACTGTTCCACTGTCATTAGTCATTACTTGTTCTTAAGTACATCATCGATGTTTATGAATGGGTTGAAAGAATAGCAAATAAGATATGAGATATCACATAAGACAGCACATAAGATATGTGATGATCGAGTAGTCGCATAATACTGAATGGAAAATATACTGCTATTATCGTCGAATCTAATGATGTTGGTGCTTTGGCTTGGTTAGACTATCGAGCGACATCTAAATTATATTCCATCTAAGTTGAAGCCAATTTTTCGGAAAATTCAGGACGATATAAATTTGGAAAGATCGTAATAGTAGATCAGATTGACAGATATGTAATACTTATAGTATCTATTTCTATAGCAATCAGTTATTGAGCCAAAATAATTAACAATCTTAAAGACTACAACTTCAACATACAATGATATTTCTAATCAATCTATGATACAAGAAAACTTAAGCAAGTTCTCTTCATAACAACCGTGATAATCGAATCACCGTCTCTAACAAACAGATGTGCTGTCATAGATGCGACAAGACTTGCCGTGTTTGAAGTGCAGGTGGTGATTCGAATTAGATGACATTATCCATAAAATCACGATGCGATGAAAAGAAATTAGTGATGAAAGGATTCATTATATTATCAATAACTCTAATTATAAGTGGGCTTTCTATCTGGGGAAATTTGGCACATACGATCCAAGAGTTTATGGTAGGTTCTCAATTAACACGCGATCACCACGACTCGGAGGTTGCTAAAGAACTATTTCATTACTTGTACAATGTGATGATTCTAGGTTTGCTAATTACTTTGACATGGTTTCTGTTTAGAAATTCATTTTTTAAGGATATGCGATTGGTTAAGTCATTTATTGTTGTTGCGCTAATTAGTCAATCTTGGAATTTCATAGTTGCTGATTCTGCAGGAATGGAACAATATCTCTATGTAGTGACTGGCTGTATTTCATGTCTCGATAAGCTCGACAGTGATATATATTTGAGCCCGTCATATTTCATCTACGACCTTATCGTATTTCTATCATTGATAGTTGGATACATAGCTTATTTTCATCAATCATGTCCTTATGTAAGATATAAAGAGACTTCTATACCCACATCTCTAAAATAGAGAAAAGTTCTTAAATCTCATTTTTATGCCTTAATCAACTCTGATCGTAGTATTTTATTTCAGATGGAGTTAACTTTCTCAAAGATATTATATGAGCTATACAAAATGCAGACTAACTTATTCCTGCCATTCATTTGGGATAACCGAAACTGATTCATTCATGTGGGCACTACTGAATGTTCATGTGTATGCATTCATGTGGGAATTAAAGGATAAATAGTTCAAAGTTGGATAATTGACTAGCAATGACGACCTATATTGAGAGACGAGCCTAATATACTGAAGGCAATACGTTCCAAAATAGGCTTAAAAATAGGACTTCTAGTAGTAATTCAAATTACCTTTGTAATTTGTAGTCTTTAGTGTGCTTTCTTATTATGAATCACAAGGCACGCATTTAGGAAACTCAATAAATATTGCGGGGAAGAATCGATTCCTCACTTCTAATCTTCTGTTACAGATATCAGAATATTTTTCTGAAGGAGGTAATAGCAGTGACCCGTCTAAAATCAATTCTGCAATGGACCAACTTGAATCCAACATGTTAGCATTAAAACAAGGTGGAATGATTTCAGATATTGATTTAAGGCCATTACCATCAATGTTTTTGGAAGATTGGGATAAAATTTATCAGGAATGGGTTTCCCTAAAAGGGATTTTGACAAATAGCGTAATACAACCTAATGAAAATATCAATTTAGCAGCTGTAACAACATTGGCATCTGTTCCAGTTCTAAAAATAACAATTGAAACTAGTGGATCATCATTACTGAATTCGTCTAATGCATTAGTTACAGAACTAGGAGAATATGCAAGGGTCAGCTCACAGAATTTAATGATTCTGCAGGGGATATTTGCGATTTTAAACATTGCGGTTGCAGCTATAGTACTATATCTTGTTTTAAGAATCTTGAGACCAATATTTGATTTAACCTCTGCTACATCCGAGATAGGTAGAGGAAATCTAGAAGTATCACTTAAAAGCAGAGGAAATGATGAGCTTTCGGTTCTAAGTAACTCATTTAATTCAATGGTAAAATCTCTAAAGAGTTATGTGAAGAAACAGAGTGAATTAACAAAGCAATTAGAAGATGCAAATGAGCAATTAAAATATAGAGACAAGCTAAAAGATGAATTCATAAACGTAGCAGCACACGAGCTTCGAACACCAATACAGCCAATTCTTGGGCTTACTGAATATCTACACTTCTCAAAAGTGGGACCTAATGAGGGCAGTGGGAGCAAGCTCTCCAATGACCGTTACGGCAGGAAGAAATTAGTACTGGATATTATTCTTAGAAATTCTAAAAGATTAATGCAACTTACTGAAGATATATTAGATGTTACGAAAATTGAGAGCGGATCTTTTCATTTAAAGAAAGAAAAATTTGACTTCAACAAGATGATCATGGAAATCTTGGATGAGTACCGTCAAAGAATTGACAGCAACGGAGACAACGTATCCCTGTATTATGAAGGTATCGAAGGTGTTCCAATAATTATCGAAGGCGACAGAAGCAGGCTCTACCAAGTTGTTATTAACTTGCTAAGTAATGCCTTCAAATTCACAACTAAGGGAAGCATAAGAGTTTTTATTGATAGATATGTTAACAGCAACACGATTATTGTTAAAATAAAGGATACAGGAATTGGAATACATCCAGATATATTGCCAAAGCTTTTTACAAAATTCGCAACAAAATCTGATACAGGAGGGACTGGGTTAGGTCTATTTATCTCTAAAAGCATAATTGAAAAACATGGTGGCAGGATATGGGCTGAAAACAATAATTTCAACGGAGAAACGGGAGCAACTTTCGCATTTAGTTTGTCAATTGACATTAATCTGAAATAAGAATAATTTGAATCGACTAAAAAATTCATGCCGGGACGTAGACCTAATTATATCTACTCTAATTCTGCTCTAATGCGTTTTATCAGTTGTTCTGCAGAAATTGGCTTCTTAATGAAACAGCCTATACTCTTGAGGATGCACTTCTCTTGCTGCCTCCATATTAATTTCGCCAGATGTCATAAAACAAACCCTGACATTGAGGTCCCTCCGTAACAAATTATGGGCTAATTGAAACCCGTCCAATAAAGGCATGTTAACGTCAATTAGTAATAGATCGTAAAAATTAGGTCTAAATTCTACTAATGCAGTTACCGGACTATCGTAACCATCGACCTGTATAGTCGGATCACTTTCTAGTCCGACTTGTAAGGTAAATACAATATCAGGGTTATCGTCAACCACCAAAATCCTCTTATGCTGTTGGCGTTCAGAAGATAATAGTGATGAGGTCGATTTTATGGAGTCTGGTTTTAACTTCCCAGTATGGACAGTTCCATTCTTCGACGCTGGATTATCGGTAGAAACGTTGTTCACGTTTTCGTGACGTCCATTGTTTATATTCCATTATAACCATCCTACGATAAAAATTTTATGATTTTTTAATAAATAATATTGTTTTTACAACTAGTAAAAGTTCATATAAGATTCTTTAATCATTTTAAGACATTTTTACAAATCCCTGCTCCAATGTTACTGCTTGGCAAGCCAGAGTACTCATCTAATACCGGGAATTTCCATAACCATAGGATATAATCCTCCTTCCAAGCAGTAGCAGATCTCGACAAAATGTACAATACCATTTTCATATATTGTTCCCTCTCTCAGCGCAGTTTGCATTCCTTCATAAAATATTTGATTTCTTGCCAACGATCCAGAGTTTAAAGAATTGGCTAGCCTTCGTTTGTTATCAGATTTCAACTTATATTTGATATAATACCGCATACTACTTATCCGACTATAATACAATAGTCGTGAAAAGTCAATTTAAGCATTGCAGCAACTGCCAATCATATTAAACAAGTTCTCGATTCGATGATCTATAAAAGTACATAATGGCCCTTGTTGTAAGTAGATAGGAAGGCGGCTAGAAATGAAGATCTAGGCAAACTAACGACTAGCCGGAATTGGCCGCCATCCCTATCTGATATGAAGCACTTCTATCATAAAATGCACAATATTGTATAAGAAAGTTCAAATCTATGGAGTAGTAGATCAAGTGAGTTAGACGTGGCAGAAGGGTTAAAACAATTGTTAGTAGATGCCGGTGAATCAACAATAAGACTTGGCAGTATCAGAAATATTGCATATAGAAAACTCGCCACTCCAAATTATCCAATGTATACATCACTATTATCTATTACAGAACCCCATCACCATTATCTCAGTATAAGTAGCGTGTTACGCCGCACATCTACTATCATTAATAATGCATGAAGAGTTCAATCTGAACCGTATTGTATACTATACTATGTACGTAGACAACTCAGGCGGTCCACTCTTCAAAGACAATAGCGCTTATTATGTGATATCGGGTCATGAAACTATCTCAAAATACTTCTAAATACTAAACCGCACTACTGGTCAGATTCCAATCGATTATTATAACAGAACGTAGATAAGTATTTAGAAAAAATAATGCCTGACCTTCTAAAGGATCACAAGGTTATTTCTGAAGAAGAGTGGGTCGAGGCTCGCAAGGAGTCGCTCAAGAAGGAAAAAGAGTTCACGGTCTTGCGCGATCAACTTAGCCAGCGAGCAACGCGAACTACCATGGGTAGCCGTCAATAAGGAATATGTCTTTGAAGGACAGAATGGGAAACAGACTCTTTCAGAACTTTTTGATCGTAGAAGCCAACTAATAGTCTATCACTTTATGTTTGATCCAAGTTGGAACGCAGGATGTCCAAGTTGTTCCTTTTGGGCGGACAATTTCAATGGAATAATTGTGCATTTGAACCGGAGAGATGTGACCATGATTGCTGTTTCTCATGCGCCATACAGCAAGTTGGCGGCATACCAAAAGCGGATGGGCTGGGATTTCAAGTGGGTTTCTTCTTACAATACAGGTTTCAATTTCGACTATCGTGTGTCTTTCACACAGGAAGAGTTAGCCAAGAAGGAAGATTCATACAACTATACTGACCAGGCCTGGATGTCAGAGAGGGAAGGAATCAGCATATTTTACAAAGACCCTGCAGGTCGCGTGTTTCACACCTATTCAGCTTATGCACGTGGCATTGATATGTTAAATGCGGCATACAACTATTTTGACCTAGTTCCCAAGGGCAGAGATGAGGTTGGTCATGACTTTCCTCAATTCTGGGTGCGTCGCCATGATGAATACGGAGATCCCCGTCGCATTGACACTGAGTATTATGATGTGACAAAAAACCTTTAACGATTTGGGACTTATACTATGTGGCGACTTAACTTTTTTTCTAACATAGAATGAAAAATAGAATGATAGGATAGCCTACGTGAGCAGCTATTTCTCCTAACTATGTTGACGGTACTTTTACGGCAAAACTTACTACCATCAAAAAAGATGGAAGTCCTCATATTGTTCCAATTTGGTTTGTATTAGACGAACAAAAGGATAGAACAACTAATAAAATAGGAAATATTATTTACTACAAAAATGCATGACGTAGATTTTTCACAGTATCTATAAACTCATCAGTGCCTCTAAGCTTTCCACGGATGGGATCTACTTGCGACTCATGATTAAAATACTGAGGGCTTATGAATTCATGGACTCTACTTACGTCGCCAGTATTTAGAGCCTCAGTTACTTGCCGAACCGTTTCGATATTCTTTTTCTCATTGACTAGATCGAGCGATCTTTCATTTTGTATTCTGTCATAATCACTAGTAAATGCAATTGTCAGGCCGATAAGTCAATCGAGAAGGCAATAGATGAAGTACTGAAAAAATCAGGCGTCAAGACTAAGGAGGCCATGCGTTCACATGCCTTTAGGAAGGGATTCAAATCAATCTGTGAACAGTCTGGAATGAAGTCGATAAATGTTGAAATGTTGTTAGGTCATGATATCGGTGTATCAGGATACTACTACCGACCCGCTGAATCTGACATCTTGGAAGATTACATGATTCATGCCGCCGATGCTTTGACGATTGACCCAACTCAGAGACTGAAGCAGGAGAATGCCGATTTAAGAATGCGACAGAATGCAGAGTCAGATACCCTTTGGTCACCATGGAAATGCTAACTCGCTTATTTTCAATAAAGAGATACTGGAAAAGCTCAAGATGACATATGAAGTTTCTATTGATGGGATAGATGGGGACGATGGGGATGATTTTAGATATGGAATGGATGGATATGTCAATAATGTCAATGAGAATACATCAACTGAAAACACAGACGATAATGATAATGTATCAAATCAAAGTTCAAACGCAAACACAAACGAAATAGTCAAAATCTGAAGACAATAGTGCAAATGGGATAGATGGGACGTTGGGATAGATAATGCTAAAGATGTAGATAATGGAGATTTAAACAGCCAGCCAGATAGCTATACTAATCATCTATCATCAGAAGATAACATTCAATTAAAATTTGAAGATCTATCCCATCTATCCCAAGTATCCCAACAAGTTCGAAGCGTACATTTAGAATCTATCGAACATCATATGAAGTACAAGCACCCATGCATAAGTTAGAAATCTTAAAGTTGCTAGACATTCAGAATTCTGTTCGTCAGTAATTTAATAAAAAATATGGAAGCCAATCAAACTTTTTATGATTGCTTGATTAGCTTCCGGAAGTTTTCCGAATTCTTTGCGATTTCTTCATTCCATGTTTCTTCTGTGTATCCGTGTACTTCTATTCCATGCTTCTTTGCATTGGCAAGAAGTTCTTCTTCTGTTTCGCCATACATAGTATGAGTACATACTGGGTCGCCGACTTCTTTACAATTCAGACTCAATGTCATGATTATTACCGGTTTAAGTCTCGGTCGCTTTTATCTTTTTAAGAAAGCTGGATTATATGCTGCAAATAGGTAATCGGGTTAGCATATTTGGCTAAATTACGACTCTTCAATGTATGAAATCCAATAGAATAGTTATCTGATTTTTTTCATTAAATCGTAAAATATTTTGTTAATAGAAGTACAAACATGATCCAAACTCGCTACATCAAGTACGGTACAAATGACGGGACTTTTGTTACTGTGTGCTATCATGATAAGCACCAGCGCCATTGAAGATAGTCTCTATGCACAGATAACTCCGATACCAGAAAAATCGGGGGAAAGCTCTTCAGATACAGATGGCAGTAGCAACAACGATGATTCTTCTGACTCATCATCATCTGGATCTGACGATGATGATAATGACAATGGATCTTCTGGTTCCAGTGACTCATCAGACACAACCGGAGAGCAAACTAATGATATGACGACGTCAGAAGTAGAGACCAATCCATTATCAGATGCTATTGTAAAGAATGTCACTGATGAATTAACCGCAACTGGAATGACCGATTTAGGATTCTAAAAAGTAAACCCAATATTTTTTTGATATTTAACTACTATTGCGCTTAGCGTAAAGTTACACAGCTGAAAAACATTTCAACAAGAATTTGCAGTGTTCGCATGTGTACGCCAACTTATCGAAACTGGAGCACAATTCCATAATGTCATTACATCTGGGACATTCCATTTCCATGTCTAGCTCAGACAACACCGGCTCTCCTTTCTGCTTCGGTACACTAGATTCTTCTAATGTTTCAAGGGCTTGACTTTTTTCCGGCTCCGTTTTTGGGGGAACGAGTTTAGTACGGCTTTGTCTTAGCATATCTAACACTTATCAAAAATGACTATTATATGCCCAGCTGACTTTCGGGCGGGGGAGAGTGGTGTACATGTATATTTTCAATTATTTTAAGTCCCATACCAGTAGTCATTTCATTTGGCTCAATTGCATGATATTCAAACATGTGTAGAATTGTGTTATGAATGACTCTTTCTTCGCTGATTCCATAAATAGTGCAATTACAGTAGAGTCCAACATCTTCGCAGCGTTGGGTTTGTCTACATATACAGAAAACTTAGGTGGGTTGTACTGTGGCGATTTACAAAGAGAGTCAGGTAAACATTACATTTCTTTCATTATTAATTACTTTCCTCCACGTTATACGCAAGTTGATAACCAGTTACAGACTTCAAATAAAGGTACCTTGTATGAGATAGTTAGATGCGGGCTAGTGCATGAATATTTTATGAAGGTTGAATCCACCATCACTATTGGAACTACTAATAAGGTAAGTTGTGGAATAATCTATGATCCTTCAAAGCGTCCAGCATTAATATTTGTAGTCGATGAATATTTTGAAGACTTCAATAAAGCATTCAATAACTATTATAATGATTTGCTTGGTACTACTAACAAAACACCGAATGTTGGATTGCAAAGCAAATTTGACGCAGCAATTAATGGAATGAAAGTAGGTCCTTTTAGTTCATCTGCAGGTTTAAAGGGTGAAAGCGGATCCGGTATCAGTCTTACTTAAATAGTAGGACTATTTGTTATCGATGTAAGAGTAACAAAGTCTTGTGCTTGTGTCGCTAGCGATACTATAACTCAAGTATTACGCTCATAACACGACACGGTTTCCTTTACTTTAATGCTAAAGAAACCATTTCTATAAAAGAATCACTCAACTGTTGATCATGAAAGAGGATCTGAGATAACAGGTCAGTAGCGTTTGATTCACTTATTTGCATCTTATCAATTAACGTGAATAACACATGACATGCGGCACAACCATCTTGTCTAACTTCTGAAGGGCTATCATGTACATTTTGTACTTCTCTCAGAATTATTTCTTTAGCCTCTATCTCATTCCCATTTTCGGATCCATTATTATTCGATCCTCTCATATCAACTAATTAATAGATGGTACAGAAATATATTGTTAAGATATATTGAGAAATATATTGTTAAGATAGTCATCTTTCCGTGTTATACTGAACCAAAGGCTTTCCGTGTTATAGTCGATGCACGTGAATGCTTTTGATCAGAAGGTATTTTGAAGGTTTAAACTAGGGACTTGTATTAGCCAAGTGCTATTGGCGTAATGGATTCCATGCTTTTTCACAGCAATACCGCTCCAGCAATATGGTAGGAATAATTCAAATTATATAAATATAACTGATTGTCACATCATTTAGACATGTCAAACTTTTCCAGAATTCGTGTTGAATCAAGTGCTCAATTTTCTAAACCACATGGCACAGCGCTGATATTGATGTTCCTTCCTCTAATATTCCTTATTGCCCTGTCTTCTTCCTCATCCACCGCTATGGGTCAAGATAATAGCACCGGAAATATCCAGGTGTGGGGATCAAAGGGTTCCAACCCGGGTCAATTTAATGATCCGGCCGGAATAGTGTTGGACCCTAAAGGCTTCGTCTTTGTGGTAGATTCTAATAATAACCGAATACAAAAATTTGCCAGTAATGGAACCTTCCTGGACGAATGGGGAACTGCAGGAACAGGCCCCGGTCAGTTTAACCAACCAATTGGAATTACAATGGACTATACTAAAGGACATATTTATGTTACAGATACCGGTAATGATAGAATACAAAAATTTGCCAGTAATGGAACCTTCCTGGACGAATGGGGAACTGCAGGAACAGGCCCCGGTCAGTTTAACACAGTAATTGGAATAGATGAAGACGATGATAAACAAAATGTCTATGTTACAGATATAGGTAATAACAGGGTCCAAAGATTTACTAATGATGGTTTGTTCGTTTCAGAATGGGGAACTGCAGGAGCAGGCCCCGGTCAGTTTAATAATCCTGGAAGAATCGCACTGGATCCCTCAGGTGACCTGTTTGTTGCAGACTTTGGTAATAATCGCATTCAAAAATTTGACGAAAATGGTGATCTAATTACTACATGGGGAACTGCAGGAGCGGGCCCCGGTCAGTTTAATAATCCGACAGGTATGACAGTCCAGTTTCCACAAGGGAACGTATTTGTAGCAGATAGTGGAAATAGTCGTATCCAACAGTTTGATGATGCTGGCAATTTCATTAATGAATATAGCATTGGGGAGGGTATTGGAGATATTACAAATATAGATTTAGATGTAGATTCGGATGGCAAGATCTACCTTACAGATCGTGTCCTAGATGTTATCAAGGTGATCTCTCCTTGAGCCTATCTAGAGAAAGGCTACAAGAATTAGAACTTCCGAAAGCAAGACTCCAAATACTAGCAGTTAGACCCTCCTGAATCACCCTACAATGTCAATAAGGAGTGTAGAATTGTTGCGACTCCTGGTATGATTACACCAATCTTTATAGTATGTTCTCAATACACTTGTTGCTGCGACAAGAATCCCGAGGCTGAAAGATTTTTTACAAAGTTGTGTCAGGATATCTCCGAAACTGGAAATAAGCCCTTTACATACAGGAATCAAACCCCTTTTGGATACAGCTGTAATGAAATACCCCACAGCCATTTTGGCACTCTCATTCTAATGTAAGTAACAATAATGCTCTACGCTATAAGACACTGACTTCCCCATTTAGTGCTACATTGTCATCATGGAAATTACTTTGAGAAGCATTTCATTCTATTTCCACTCATATCCAGTTGCCTTGAATTTTTGGGACTCCTCGTAACGGCGAAACATTTCAGGACAGGCTACGGTGGGCAGTAACAATTCAGAACATCCAATCCGACCTAGGACTTCAAAGAACATCGTTTCCAACTTTGGGACTAAATGGCGATTATATCTTTACATATAATGAATCCAAACAAATGGAGTTAGAAGATCTGGATAATGAATTATTTCTTAAAGAATGGAAGAAGAAAAGACGTGCGCCTATTCAGGAAATAGTAGATGCATCTAAGTTAACAGAACAAGAGAAAGAGTGGATGAAGGAATACGCGTCACATTCTCTTATGCATCAAACAGATGGCAACGCGAATAGAAGTGTCGAAAGGGTGATTTTGCCAAATCACTTTGATGTGCGAAGGAGTTATCATGACTGAACGTGCGTATTCATAATGTACGCAGAATTTTCGCGCACAAGTCGTAATTCAAGAACTAAAGGATTTAGACTTTGTTTTAGATAATTTATGGAAAGATAGCCATGAAATAGGACAAGGCATACAAATAGCTTCTTGGGAAATAGGCTTATCTCGGAGTTGCAGGTTATTTTGCCACTGGTGATCTACTGGGTGGCGTGACAACAGGCCTTTTAGCATCTTTGGGATTCACTACCGCAGACAGGATGATAGATGTGAAAAGCTTCCCTCTAAGAGAAAGGATTGTAAAAAGATTCAAAAGTGGATATCTTTGCACTATGATTTCGACAAAAAGTATCATCTACAAGAATGCAAAATTTGATCCTGCTACTTTCGGTCAATACACCTTAGTCTGTTTATTCCCAATGGTAATTAGAAAAATAAGTTAACATTTGCGCAGAACTATATAGTCACGTAGATCGTCAAGTGCACCTCTTTCTTATTCGAATTATGAAGAAAATTGCATATAATATGTGTCTCGACTAGCCAAATAGAGTTCCCATTCGTTTGGTCTGAGAACTATTGACATGACCATATCCATATCATAAGTTCAGTTTTCAAGGTAAAACACTATCTTCAATTATATGAAAGAATTATAACACGAATTAGATTCAACAAGGGAGAGAGATGTTACTGCAATGAATCAGTTCGACAGAATATTATTCAATATGCTATATTATGATAGATAAAGTTTATGCATTACAGGAAGAAAAAAGGTTATGCAGTATTTAGTATTAGTATCAAATATCGTACTCTGAACATATACTTACTACTAGTTACTAAGATGAATTTAAGGTTTAATACAATACAATTCAAATCTTATTCATGTTCAGTTGAATAGAAATTGGAGGTTATGCATCAAATTTTTACTAAGTACAAAAAAAGAAGGTAATCTTCTTAGATATCTAGATTTCAAATTCTGGGTATTATTGTAAATGTTAAAAGTTTAAATAGCTTTATATGTGAAAATGATGACATTTTAGTGGGATAGTGAAATAACTGGTGGCTGTGACGGAAGACCCAGAGGAGGGAGGATATATTGTCAAGTCAAATACAAACAAGAACCGAACTTATAATGTCTATTTTAGTATTAGAAAGCAACGATATCTTTGTACATGTAAATGGTTTGCGATTAAGCAAACAGAATGTTCACATATTAGAAAGGTAAAAGAAAGAAATACCCAATAATGTCTGAGTTTTCGAGTTTAAAACTTCTAAAGATAAACAATCTTAATGCAAAAACGCAAGCCTAACGTTAGAGATCCTACGAAAAATGGCTTACGTTCTTAACTGGGTCTTCATGATCTAGTTAAAAATGATCCAGGCACAGGGATATGGAGCTCAGCAGGCAAAAGCACCTCTTCATCAATATTCTTTTGAAAGAAGAGATCCTCGAGATAATGATGTAGTAATTGATATCCAATATTGCGGTATCTGTCATACAGACATACATCAAGTAAATGACGAATGGGGAACATCAACGTACCCTATGGTACCCGGGCACGAGATTGTAGGTATAGCGAAGGAAGTTGGTCCAAAGGTAACACGTTATGCAGTAGGCGACATAGTGGGTGTTGGTTGCTTTGTCGATTCTTGTCGTAAGTGTGGCCCTTGCCTTAAAGGACTTGAACAGTATTGTATAGAGGGACCTGTTTTGACCTATAATGGAGTTGAAAGAGACGGACAGACTCGAACTCAAGGTGGATATTCCAACAACATCGTGGTCGATGAAAATTATGTCCTTCGTATACCTGATAATCTTCCAATGGATTGCGTAGCACCGCTTCTCTGCGCCGGTATTACCATGTACTCTCCTCTTATGCATTGGAAAGCGGGTCCTGGAAAAAAAGTTGGCATAGTAGGTTTTGGTGGATTGGGTCACATGGGGGTAAAGATCGCACATGCACTAGGCGCAGAAGTCAGTGTGTTAAGTCACTCCCTCCGAAAACAAGACGAAGCCAAGAAGATGGGAGCAGATAAATTTTATGCTACCACTACTGCTACTACTTCATCATCAAAGAGCCAAGATAGTTTTAATGAACTGAAAGGATATTTTGATCTAATTCTCAATACACTTTCAGTTGACATTGATTGGAATCGTTATCTTAATTTGCTAGCCCTAGACGGGACTATGGTCGTAGTTGGGCTTCCAGAGAAAGAAACGCCGCTTAGCGCCTCTCCACTTATCAATGCTCGTCGTAGTCTTGCAGGCTCTGGTATAGGTGGAATAAAAGAGACTCAGCAGATGCTTGATTTTTGCAGTAAATACAATATTGCCAGTGACATCGAGCTTATTCCAATTCAAAAAGTAAATGATGCTTATCCACGAGTTGTGAACAGCGATGTTCGCTACAGGTTTGTTATCGATACAAAATCGCTCGATTGATTGGTTGTCAGTATTATCTATATACGTTACTAATTATGCCGTACGTTATCAATCACATGATGAATGATATACCTGATATATCATTCATGATATATCTTATGTGAATGATATATTATCGCAATAAGTCTCCTGATTTGAGGGTGGATAAATGAAATCGATTACCTAACGTTCCCGCGTTACTAGTGATATTTTGATCCATCCTTAGTAAGGGAATAGCTTTACTATGCTCTACTATACAAATAAATGTCAATAAACGGGATACCCCCAAGTCAATTCATATTAATTCATTATAAAAATTTCAACAGCAAAGGCTATGGCAATCATATTGCATTGGTTGGAGACCTAGAGAGATATGATCACCATAGTCGCACCTGAACCTCCTCCTCTATTTGAACATGGTACGAATGGTCGGATATCACAAGACTAATTACTGCGTTAAGGACTGCAGTAGAGAAAGGCGATGGAACCCCGGATAAGAAAGCAACTTCACATGACGGTCTGCTGGATGCTTCAGTATATCTCTTCAGTTTTGGCACCGAAGTTCGTGATTGGATGATGGATCTACCTACTCCCCAGCCTAAGTCTAGTATGACAGCACCGGCATACTATATCATGAGTCTCTACTCTAATCTGACACGTTTTACACATCGGCCCATATTTATAATTTGAATGAGTAGATCTTATCCTGTTATATAGTCTGCCACACATGCCTTTACAAAAGGTCATTATTGGTTAGTTTTACTTCACAGTGATATAATCATATTGAACACACTATGGAGGATCTCTGCAGTACTTTGACTCGTACCTAACAAATGGCAGCAGAAATCCCAAAGAAAAGGACCTACAATAAGAATTACTGGATTCAGTGAAAGAAGAACCAGAAGAAGAGCAAATGAAGAGAATTTACAAGAAGATGATGAGTAAGGTAAAATGTGTCGTACATCGGATGCATAAAGGTTAAGAGCATCAAGAACTACAATAATACTACTTCATTCATTCTATAATGCATGAAGGAAAGCACTAGATTCCATCTGGGGGGGTATAACTAGATACCTGTCTTAATGGTCTAGTTATGTCCCACTAGTTGCTTCAACAATGACCATAGGTCCTGAAGCGATTACACAAATTCTTGAAATGCAGTAGGCCTGTACTAATTAGAACTGGAGTACATGCACAGAAAATCTTGGTTAAGAGCATTTGAATAGTAGATGGGCTAGCCTAAGGAATGATACGATCTACTTTTGTATAGATGATCTTTCCCCTCCATGGCAAGAAGATCTAATAAGACCAAGGAAAGCTATAAAATAGTTAAATAGCAATGACAATATTAGACGTTTGAATCACTATGATTATGGCTATGATGATTCATTTTGGCCTTAAGAAAATTCTGCAGTTACCTTTTGACATTTCATCTTACTGTAATGCTTCGGCATCGATTGGAATTGATCTCTGCTTTCCTACTTGTTGTAATTCTTATCCCCCAAACTGCTACTTCATTAGACTCAAAGTACATCTATAGAGAATATAGGGAATAAAGAAAATAATTTCAATACTACGCTAAATGTAACAGGAAACGCAATAACAAAGATAAAACCTGATAGAGTATTCATTTCACTTGGAGTCGAAACAACGGATACTACAGTAAATGGATCTCTCGCTGCAAATACCTTGTCAATGAATAAGGCCATTTCTGCACTAAGAAATTTAGGTATAATGGAGAACGAAACTAATACTTCAGTTTTCAATATCTTTCCAAATTATAACTATACAGAATCTGGAACAAGGTTAAACATCACTGGTTTTACCGTTACTAATTCTATTCAAATAGAAAGCTCTAAAATTGATAAAGTTTCAAGATGGATTGATACAACCGTTGCAGCCGGAGCTAACAATATAAACACTATTGAATTCACGATTTCTAACAAGAAATTAGAGGATACCAGGAACATGCTTATCGGGGAAGCAATCTCAAATGCAAGACAAAAGGCAGATATTGCATCGGCAGCTATAGGGTAAAGGTAATCGGAGTAAAATCTATTGTTGTTGAAAGATTTGCCAATATCCCTCCACCAGTACCCTTCATGGCACGAGAGGCTTTAGCCCAGCCAGCCAGTGGTCCTTCCCCCACACCTATCCTAGTTGGGGAACAGCAAGTATCAGCTAATGTAGGTATGGTGTATTTGATTGGATAATGGTAATCAAAGTAAAAGAAGTTGCTTACATTATACCACAGAGTCTATAGAAATAATTTCATAAATATGGGTACAAGTATATGAAAGAATATTTCTAGCAAGTTTTGAATCTATTTGATGGAAAATCATTAGATGGTTGGAAAAATAGCTGGAAAAGGTAACTTCAATATCCTTCAGGAAGAGAACGTGCTTCAGACAGAAGGAGGAATGGGTCTACTCTGGTATTACAGGAGAAAATTCAAAGACTTTACTTTGGAATTAGAATGGAAGGAATCCAGTAGGAAAGATAACTCTGGAGTCTTTATCAGATTCCCAAATCCAAGAAATGATCCTTATGTTGCTGTCAATGAAGGATACGAGATACAGATTGATGATCTTGCTCGACCTAATGGTAAGCTTGTTCATGGAACAGGAGCAGTTTATGGGTTTGCTGCTCCATATATGATAAACAAAACCAATAGGGAATGGAATAGTCTTAAAATAGTAGCAAATAAGCAGAAGTATTCTGTTATAACCAATGATGTGAAAGCAGTATCTGATTTTACATCATGAGGAAACAGATTACTTGAAAGCTACATCGGACTACAGAATCATGATGATAGATCAAAAGTATCTTTTAGAAATATCAAAGTTAGTGAGATGCTGCGGAGAAGGTCCTGATTACTAAGTTAAATCCAATGTAATGCTTTATCTTATTCTCTTTTATGATTGTCTGAACTCGTCTGCTTCTTCTAATCTACTTTGACTTTAATACTTACCAAGAAGCATATTTAGCGCCTCAAGCTTAGATACCCCGATATCTTTCGTTATCTACTCAGCTGCTCTTTCGATGTCCTCTTCAGTATCCAACTCTGTTTACCCCACCTTTATTGACCGATTTTCCAACCACTTCTAGTATGGAATTGAGCAAGATGGCTTTGAAGTAGAAAGAGGCTATTATATACATCCAGATCTTTATGGTCAGGCAGCTGACAGAGGAATAAGCTACTTACGCTTTCCAAAAGACAAAGGAATAGGCCGACGGCTCTCAAAAATAAAAACATGAGTTACTCATGATTGAGGGGAAGCTTGCCTGATGGAAGTACATAAGAGATTAGTACCAGATCTAAGAGAAGCTGATATAAGTGTATGTGATCAAAAAAACAGGTTTGGGCAGCGGTTTATAGGTAAATAGTTCTCCTTAATTGAGGGTGGAATTCAAAAGTCACTAGTAGTATTTTATCAATTTTACACCCAGGACTTCACAATTTTATTTTTTGTTCACTAGTTCCTAGATACCAGAATATTGTAGATAATCAATAAAGCAAGTTAATTCACTTTTCTCAAGTTTTTGTTAGACATCTAAGATAGAGGAAGGCAAGCAGATGATGACGATGTGAGAAATGGGATAGCGAAATTTTGGCAAGGAGGATAAAAAAAGATGATGATAGAAAGATTGATGCCTCAAGAATGATGCCGGAACTGGATACGTTGATAGATCGGCAGCGGATCTTGCTTCAATCATGAGACCATTGGTGTGCTCAGAGCCCACATACTGGGATGCCTTTCAGGATTAATGTTGTTACTATAAGAAGGACCAGAGCTCGCATATATTAGGATAGTAGTCAATGCCAGAACTTCAGTGATAGACCAATAGCGTCATTTTTCAAGTCCGTAGTATTTTTAAGCGAAATCGGCCAGGTACAACTGAAAAATGAATGCTGAGGAAGCCAAGGCATTGTTGAAAGAGAGATGTATATCAGTTATGAATGTGCCTCACGGCTATATGGTAAAAGTATCCAAAAGGGAAGGCAGTCCGTCACGCCGTATCGATTTGGATGAAATGAATGCGATCCTGGCATTAGGCATGATTAGACTGCTTGCAGTTGAGGACACTGTTGGAGACATCCTTATCGAAGTACTAAATAGATTAATGCCAGAACATCAAAGATAATCTAAACACGTCCATTAGATCATCATGGCTAGTTGCTTCCTTGTCTATGAGCCTTCTCCATTACCAAAGGCTGTCTGACCAAAGAGAAGACTAATAATCTAGGCTTTTGATTTGGTTCATTAAGATATTGGATGATCAAGAAATACGTGCTGCACTGGAACGTCACTGGGAGGCCACAGTGGCTCTTGATTTAGACAGAGCGCACGACATTTATCATGACGACCTCATAGTTGAATTTCCACAATCTGGCGAACGTATCTTGGGTGAACGCAATCTATACGAACTCAGAGCGCACTATCCTGCCAAACTTACTTTCAAGATCCTGCGAATACGGGGAGAAGGCAACCTCTGGATAACTGAATTAATTATCACATATGATGGGCGTCCAGTCAATGTGGTAACCATCATGGAGTTCAGAGATGGTAAGATCGCACATGAAACTCATTACTATGCAGATCCTTTCGAACCACCTGAATGGAGATCTCAATGGGTCCAGAGAATGTAGTTATCAGTGCCAAAACTGCAGAGGCATTCTGAATGCATCCATCAAATCATCATGATTCGTTGCCTACTGGTGACGTGGTGCAGGTCTACGGGTCTTCGGGAACCCTTTATTCATTATTTTGTATGACAAGCCTGTTGATATTCAGTCAAATAGCGTGTATTTACCGGTGCATCGTACTATCATTTAATCCATGTTAAACAAATACGATGGTCTAAAAATAGTATTATGTGCAGCTTTCATTTCCGACGCGTTTTTGTTAGGTGTACCGTATTCATTACAAGAGATAATAAATGCGAATGCTCTACAGGAAAGAAATTATCCTGAAAGTGCCATCCCTTCGCCTCAAGGACCTCTCGTAAGAGATCATACTTTAAAGGTGGAGTTAGTTCTTAAAGGACTAACATACGCTACTGATATGGCATTTCTGGATCCTGATAACATTTTGGTTACAGAAAAAGACACAGGAATAGTTCGAAGGATACTAAATGGGGTAATGTTACAAAAACCTTTGCTTGATGTTAATGTTGCAACCTACGGACACCGAGGAATGTTGGGTATTGCCATTAGTAACAACAATAGTAATACCTTCGGTAACGATAAAATTGGCACCAATAATAATTGCAGTAGTAGAATTTCATCTCCAAATAACGCAAATGTAATATCCAAGTATGTTTTCGTATACTATACTGCGGCTCAAAGAGAAGATGGCGAAGATACACAACCAATAGGCAAAGATACACAAGGTAAACAACCAATAGGCAATGTTGTGTATAGATATGAATTTGTAGATAACAAGTTGATAAACCCTAAACTATTACTGGATCTGCCTGCTACTCCGGGAGCTATCGGAAATGGCGGCAAAATTCTGGTCGATCCAAAAGACAAGAATTTGTATCTAACAATTGGTGGGGTTGGTGTCGACGGTCATAGAACCAAGGCCCAAAATGTTAAGAATGGACAAGAGCCAGATGGAACAAGTGGCATACTAGTCATTGATCTGGATGGAAAGGTTGCATTGCAAAATAGTACTCTTGGAATGAAAGACCCGCTAAATAAATACTATGCATATGGATTATGGAACAGCTTTGGAATAGATATTGATCCGTTAACTGGAAACATGTGGGATACAGAAAATGGCGTAGTATTTGGTGACGAAATCAATCTTGTTTATCCTGGCTTCAACAGTGGATGGAATAAGATTGACGGCATATGGCTAAGAGGATATGATATTGAAGATACTGAGACGCATATAGCTTCAAACCAGACGATAAATAGTTCTCTAGCTGATTTTAATGGAAAAGGCAAATACAGTCCACCCGAAATTACTTGGTTTGAAGATGTTGGTCCTACCGCAATCCGATTTCTTAATTCTGACAAGCTAGGTGAGCAATATGAAAATGACATGTTTGTGGGGGATATTGTCAACGGCAATATTTATCATTTTGACTTAAATAAAAAGAGAACAGAGTTACTATTGTCGCCCAATAGTCCTCTTTCAGATAGGGTTGTTAGTAGTAACGAAACCACATTTAATAATGAAATAGCATTTGCCAAAGGGTTTGGTGGCATTACAGACATAGAGGTTGGTCCAGATGATGGTTATTTATACATACTTGCGTTTAATAATGGAGAAGGGACAATTTATAGAATAGTACCTAGTAAGAATCTGAGGTAGTGCTGTTTACTTACATTCTATCTGAACTAAAGCTACGAAAGACCTGGCTAGAAGGGGAGGGACTGAGCAAGACAGTTATCAAGAAGGTTCTTCGTATTTGAATCCATCTAATCCAGATAGTCCCAATGCCTTTCCAATGAATCTAAGATGTCATTCGTTAGTTGTCTGGCAAACAAGTTTGTATCTGGTGGATAAGATAGTGTGCCCCGAAGAGTGATCGAGAAGTGTGGCAACTTCTTTAGTATGAAGCGCATAGTAAGAGTGAGAGAAGATATTGTATGACTAAATCCTTACTAAAAAATTGATATTAGCTAACTTTATCTCAATAACATTCTGTATTATCATGATAAACGGTCTAAGCCTTACACTATTTGCTTTATCCTTACACAAAATGTCTTTCCATCATGATACAATTCCGATACCGCTTTAAATTCAGTTCCCTTCTTGAGAAGATATCTAGGTCCCTCATAATCATAATGGTTTAATCTAGCATGCCATTTTCCATCTATCATAGCCAGCGCAATTCCAGATAGTATATTTTCAATGTATATGTCATGTACTTCTCCAGGTATATGTTTCAGATTATCAGAGAGCGCTATCGTTACATCATCTAACCATTTTATTCTTTTCAGCTTCTCAAGTTTCTTCAACGCTTCAACTAGTAACGTTGTTATCAAAACCCAATGTATCTCTAATGATATCGACATCCTCTCCAGACCGCCCTTTTTTTACTAAGAATGAATGAATCTTTCTTGCAGCATTGTTGACATCCCTAACAAATTGTGTTGTATAGCCTCTGTCCAACAATGATATCCATTTGGGTACTCCTCTAGTGAGTGTAGACGTCATCTGTATTTCTATATCCTTTTCCATCTTTACTTCCGATTTTGCTCTATTAACTTCCATAGAGTATATTTCCTCGCTTGTCATATTATCCAGAATCGGAGTAGATGAACTTGTTCGATTTACGGATTTAAGGACAGATTCAATAGTACTCAATGTTTGATTCATCTTTGCCATACGTCTATTGCTTGCATTAAGATGGCGTTCGTCTATAGTGTCTTTAGCTGCAAGAATAATTACTGAGCCAGAGGATCGCCTTCCAGTTCTTCCTCTTCTCTGGATATACCTAATTTCGCTAGGTATAGGCTCATAAAATATAACTAGATCTACTTCAGGAATATCAAGGCCTTCTTCAGCTATTGAAGTTGCTACTAGCACGGAGAACTCGCCTCTTCTAAAGGCTTCTAATATTTGTGTTTGTTCTTCCTGTTTCATTCCTACATCACCTTCTTTCTTTGCTTGGCCAACAAATCTTGCTGATTTTATACTGTTACTATTTAGAGTATCAACTATGTGCCTTGCTGTGTCACGATACTGAGTAAAAACAATAGCCCCTGTCGTATCACTATTCTTAATAGGAACAGTAATATCGATATTGGGGTTACTATGAGTGAAACTCTTAACTTTATGGTTCTTGTTATTGTTGTCGTCATTATTATCATCAGTTTGGACAAGAGGTTGTTGTGCAAGTTGTTCAGACATTTTTCCTCTTAGGATTTCTACTAAACATTTGACTTTTGGGTGCTCTATTTTTAAAGTACTAAGAAGTGTCCTAATTTCCTTTATTCTCGGATCATTTATCAATGATTTTTGAGTCTTACTACTTCCGCCTCCTGCAACGCTTCTACTAAAAGTACCACTATCTTTTTCAATTCTATCTAGAAAGGCCTTTAACGAAGCAGATCCTTGGCTCTCTATGAGCTCCACGCAATACAAAAGACTAAGGGCTAATGATTGTTGCATTAAAGCAAAATAAAGTGAAGCCCTTGTCTCCTCTTGAGACAATTCTAAATTATATCGAATTTCGGCACCTATATCAATCAGATCTCGTTTAAATATCCATCGAATGCCTCCCCTTTTTCTAAGCAATCCATGTTGAAAGAGCCATCTCAGCTTATCATCAAGCATATTTTTGAGAATCGCACGTATGTAATTATATTCTGAACTCAAACTGACCCATTGCCAGTTAACGTTTATAGAATTGATGTACGGCTTTACATCTATATCCTCTTCTGTTCTATATTCTATATGTTCAATGAATAGATTTTTACATACATCATGTATTCTTTTTGTGTCAGAACCGGGACTAGCAGTCATAGCCAAGATCACTGGATGTTCTGACCGACTGACGTACTGGTTTGCTATTGCAGTATATGCATAATCTTTAACAGCTCTATGTGCCTCATCAATGACTAATAAACTAAAGTCATTCAAACTTAATCTATTATTATGTAAATCATTTCTTACTACCTCTGGAGTGGCGAATACAAGTCTGATATCTTTATTATTCCATATTGCTGTTCTCGGTAAAGGAGGAGTTTTACCCGTAATTTCGGCTATTTTGTCTTGTGATAGTTTTAACACTGAAAAGAAAGATTTCATATGCTGAAGTACGAGTGGTCTGGTGGGAGCTACTACCATAACTCTTTTATGTCTATAAGCATAGAGTGCATGCGCAGATAGCATTATTGCTATGGTCGTCTTGCCAAGCGCAGTTGGAAGAACCACAAGTGTGTTCTTATCGTAAGCAGATTCAACAATATTCTTTTGGTATGCTCTAGACTCAATGGATTCCTCATAAATAAGCGCTTGAACAATATAACGAGAATCTGGATATTGGTTATTAATAATCATATTATTGAATTCTTTCCTTATAACGAATGTCTAGTTATACATTGCTTTATTTAACATTCACTAGCACTAAGTTATCAATTCACTAGTGATATTTTAATACTTTCACGCTCAAGACTTTGTTACTGAACTAGTAATGCGTTTTGGGTTTGGGTCGTTTTGGAAGCAGTCTAATACATTCGCATCTCACAACTCTTGCAAGCGCATGTTATTGGAATTTTTCTCTAACGACAATCTCGACTTACTTGCATAATATATGAACCACAATATGTCTTTTTAGTATATATAGGTAGAACAATCAGGAGGCTAACCGGAAACCTGGTTGCCTACCGCGTATTCCCCTCATGACAGTGAGTTCCTTAAGAGTGATTTAAAGGCCCCAACTGCCAAGCAATCTACTGCACTACATGTTATAAAAAGGGTGACTAGAAAAGTTAGGACGACCAGGTCATTGAACAACTGATTACTGGTACATATCGCTCATATCCAGGCTTTTTCCAAAGCTACCTTGTATGTAAGTACCGTACCCCCGTTTAAAACCATGAGAGTACAATCAGCACTAGAAATACGGTTTTTCTACTAAATTATTTTAGATAATTAGAGCTTATAATTCAAAGGAAACTATATTTCAAATTCTTTCAATAAAGTTTTTGAAATATTAAAATAAACTTCATTATCGCGATAAAGATTTAATTTTGACTATGTCCACATCTTAAACTTCCCTGACGTTTTGCAAAAATTAGATTAGAGTCATAAGAAATGGATCTAATTTCTTAAATAGAGTATGGATTGTAAGAGTGACAATACGGTCAAAATTTAAGTTAAGAAAGAGTATGGGGAACTTAAGTCATCGGAACAATACAATACTTATATTATATTATCCACCTTTGCATCAACGTACTTCAACAAGCTGGTTGACAGGCTTGCCCATCCTGTCATCCACCCCCTGGTCATGGTTATTCTATAGCGTTTAACACGCAAAAGATTCATTCTATAAATCACATCGAGTAATACCTCATGTTTTCCATAATATATCAAGAAAGTTCATGCGGCTGACTGATCAATGGTTCTAGAAGAGCTCCGATGTCGTCGCAAATGCAATCGTATGGTGGGCTGATGGCATATTTTCACAGAAAAGCTTATGCTATTAAGACAAACATGGTCGGAAGAAGAACGCAAAGCAATGCGTTAACTCGAGGCAGTTTGTTCTATGAGAAAAAACTTAGATAAACAACTATTGTCTATCACTTCGAGTTAAAAAAAGTCTTTCTAAATCAGCTGAAAATGAGATATCAAATTTATTTAGAATATCAATCCCCAACACACTGGGAACAGCTGGGCACAATCTACCATCAATAGTAAGATAGTTTGAGAGACTAAGGTCACCCGCAACTAGATTAAATATACCAGTATTTGTATAAAAAAATAAACTGCATTCTGGCAGGATGAACGTTCTAAAGCTGCCACCCATTGTGGTATACATTCTGTCTTCGCGTAGATTTGTCTGAAGTGTCGTATACGGTACTTCATTCCAACTAAGCAGTGTAGTTGGTGCACCGGTATCCACCAAAAAATTAATCTTAAAAACTAATTCTAGCTGTTTGGAAATTACAAACGCAGGTACGTAGTATCTCTTGTCATTAAAGCCTTGAAAGCATTCAATATACAAGACTATATTTCATTTCTTTTATCTCTTATAAATTCAACTACGACATCCAAGCGGTCTATGTTATTTTGCTTTAATTCACGTTCAAATTCATTCATCTCTTTGTTATGTGTCACTATAGCACGGTTTTTTATTGCAACATATTCTAAATAAAATTCTTTTATTAGTTCATTGTAATTTTTATGGAGCCATTTGCTATCGTCAATGAATTGCTTAAACCGTTCGTCTGTGACTATTGACATGTGATGTATTACAAACGGAGAATATTTACATCTTTTTAATTTGAATTCTGATTAATCTTTGAAACGTTTAAAACTCAAATTCTTTTAATGACAAGTCTGAAATATTAAGATAAATTTGCTTCTCATCAAATCGATCTATCTTATTTTTCGGTATCAAATATTCATGCTCTTTCTTGTTCTCGCCGTCTATTACAACTAGATTGTCTTTGTATTCTGCGAATACTTTTCCAATTTCTTTGGTATGAATAGTGCTCTTCCCATCATTGCTGATGATCTTCTTGTTTATAATTACTGGAATTCGGTAAAGAGTATAATAATTCCATTCATATGGATTGTTGGTAATTCGCACGTCATTATTCTTGAAACCGATATTATCATCACTCATCACAGGTACTACTCAAAAAGTTATTTAACTATTATGTAATGTATAAACTGATCAAAGTTTAGTTAGAAGATACTATATCATAATGATTCATGATTATTCTTAGGGAGAAATTGAACATGATAGCAATCACAAGCTTGCTGACGAAATCCCCCGTATATAATACAGGTGGAGGATGTCGATGATGATGAATCTTCGTCTAATGTGCTGGCAGTTAAAGGAGATGAAGATTGTGCTGCAAGAATTGTGATCATAGTCGTAAAGAATGCAAATATTGAAAGTAAGAAGATCATCCCAGTCAACGAACTGACGTTAAGAACATAGTATAAAGACGTGTCAGCTGGAATCATTATGGTGCAATCTTAAATAGATAGGCAGTAAAATTTGTAGTAAGGGTTGGCCGGTGAATCGTATACTCAGATACACTAACCAATCCACGTAGTAAAAAACTTTACACTATCTCAATTTTTTAGCAGGTTTACGTATAACTACAATTGGCAAGTCATGGAGTAATTAATTCTTTCTTACTCCTTATCGGCATTGAGGCACTGTTTAGTCTACAGACTAGACTAAATTATAGGTTAGGTAATAGTGTTGCCCGTCCTGCGTTAGCCTTACGTAGGACAAGCCTAACCTATTTGTAAAGAATATTTTAATAATTGTAACGAACATTTTACTTCTGAAAGATGAGATTCTTAATACGTGCAAAGATCCCTACAGAGGCAGGAAACAAAATGGTACAGGACCCAAACTTCTTGAGAAAACTTGAAGAATATATAAACAAAGTCAAGGCTGAAGCGACTTATTTCTTTGAAGCGGATGGCAATAGGGTGGCTGCCTTTATTGTTGATATACAAAGTGCAGACCAGATACCAGTCATAGCTGAGCCGCTGTTTAGTGGAATGGATGCTCATGTAGAGTTTCACCCGGTAATGAGCCTTGATGACCTAAAGAAAGGAATACCACAAGCCATAGTTGAAGCAAATTTCTACCGCTACTGAAACATAATCTTTCGTGAGACTGTACTCAGATCCACGATCCTTGAACCTAAAACGACTCCTCCTATGTAGCCTATCAGTGCAACGAGAGCACCTAAGCCAAGTGGAACATTCCCAGTGCCTATTGCGAGCCCAAGCCTGGATTTAGTAACGTAATAGGTGGACAAGAACTTCCTGCTCATAATATAATTAATCAATCGGGGTGGGCCATATCTAGATTTATGATTTATGATAATTATTTGGAGTAACGATGCAAGTCTTTGATGACTGGCCACTTTTCTTTGCGCAATGCGCCCATCGCGATCTTGTTTAGATTCAAATGTGCCTGTACCAACTCTGGAGGAGTCAAAGCCATCCATTGATTGAGCGAGAGATCTTCGAAATGTGGGCTCCTGAACATCTCTAGAAAACGGAGAGGCGTGTTACCGATGTTCTCAATATAATGTCCAAAAGCAAATGGGACTGTGCCGACATCGCCCGCTCGAAAGTTGAAAGTTCGAGCATTCCCTTCAGACGCAAATACGCCCATTCGAGCACTTCCCTCTATGTAATATTGCCACTCTTCTGAATTAGGATGCCAATGCATCTCTCGCATACCTCCTGGTTCGACCTCCACAAGCCCAGCTGCAATAGTCGAAGCAGCCGGAAAGGTAGTTGAATCAATGATTCGTACACTGCCTCCACTTGTCTTCACCGATGGCTCGCGTCGAGAAATGATAGCTGAAAGATCGCTGGCCCGAGGGATTCCTTACCTTGTCAGATGAGAGAGGCGGCGGAACCTCGCCCTGAAAGATATACCGTGTACGATCTACGTCCGTAGGAAGATGGGCGAAATCGCATTCCGACAGGCCGAAATTCTTTGCAAGCACCTCTTTTGGCGTATGAGCGAACCAATCTGTAATCAGAAATGTTGCATCTTCCGAAAAGGCACCATCATCGAATACGAGAAGGAATTCACAACCTTCCTCCAATCCCTGAATCGAATGGGGTATACCAGCAGGAAAATTCCATATATCTTCTGCTCCAACGTCATCAACAAAGTTCTTACCTTCCTGGTCAACTGCAGTGATACGGGCCCTGCCGTACAGCATATATGCCCATTCCGCTTGTTTATGCCAGTGCAATTCTCGAATCCCTCCCGGATTAAGGCGCATATTCACCCCTGCCAATGTAGTGGCAGCCGGTAACTCACGTATTGTCACTTGGCGTGCCCATCCTGCTCCCTGAAGTCGATTGTGTGCCAAACTAAAGGAAAATTTCAAGTTCGGGAGGGTGCCATGATCGGTCCTCGGTGGAGTGAAAATATCTGGGTTCTGTCGATCTAATTCTACGTTACGCGGGCCAGGATCAGTACCACCTACGTTACCTTGAATGGGTTCAGGCGGAGCTTCTGCCTTCATCTTAAAACATAGCACCTAATATCAGAATGCCCGAATTGCGTATGAGGTAAGAATTTTACTGCGTCTTCTATCATCCTTTAGTGCTACTCTACTGTATGCTTCATGGCATAATTTATTAGATAGACTAGTTGTTGCTTCTGCTACCAATCTAGATAAGGTTAAACAACATCCGAGTAACTTAAAAAACTTATTATTTGAAAAAAGTAGGCTCTAAATCTTCTGTTATGATGGAAGATTCTGAATTAATTTATGGCTACTCTATTTCACACCATAATTAAGATGACTAATTTGACTAGGTATTATGATTGATACCGCAGGAAGCGATATAGTTGCCCTAATTAATGTATATTTAATTTGGACCTCATATAAAGTCTTAGTAGAAATGATTGATTATTTTATACACTTGAACCTTTATCTGAGCTTTGAAGAATTAACACTACACTTTCGGCTGAATGACCATGTCATAAGATGTTGGATATTTTAGCCGTTCTCTATTTGTAGAGCTACTTTTAAATTAAACTCTTATTGTACTTTTCTGGAAGATATTATTGTATGGTAGCATTTCGGTATTTGTAGCTAAAAAGGTAATAACAATGGATCCTGGATGGCCTAGTGCTACAGCAATAGCAGTGAGGGATGGCAAGATCCTATCTGTAGGATCTATGGAAGATCTAAGTCCATGGCTCAAGAACTCTCCATACGAAATTATCGATACCTTCAATGATAAGATTATCCTGCCTGGCTTTATTGAACCACATTCACATCCTATCATGGGAGGATTGATGCTCTCTCTACCACTTCTTAGTTACTTTGACCAGCCAAATCCGTACGGCTCTTCATTTAAAGGGCTCAAATCTAAGGCGCAAGTACTTACGAAACTTATAGAATATAACAACAATATAGCAGATCCAAACCAATCATGGTCTTTGGAATAATTTACCAGGTCAAAACATCTTTAATCTAGTACTCCCATGGTGGTCAGCAGGGTTCCATATTCATGTTCATACAAATGGAAATGAGTCACAAAATGTCATTATAGACATGTTGTCTTCATTACAAGATATTAAACCTAGATTTAACCATCGTTTCACCTTCGAACATTTCGGTATAGCTACTCAAGACCAGATCAAAAAATTAAAGGAACTTGGAGGAGTAGTTGGTGTCAATCCGTACTATATTTATCACCGTGGCGAGATTAATGCTGGTCATATTGGTACAGATCTCGCATACAAGGCATTACCGAATGGACCGCTACAGAAGCAGTAATGAATCCAGCTTCACCACGTTTTGTGAGGGGTTCAGTTGTCCCTAGATGGCTCCTTTGAAGGACCAAATAAAGAGTTGGACTGGCATGTATGGGATGATGAAATGGAAAAGTAAATGAACGATTTTCTGAATACTGTGGATGCAATTTTATTGGGACGTGGTGCCAATCAACTTTTGGCAGCTTACTGGCCATCCTTAACTGAGAACTAGCTCCCAAGTTGAATAACTTACCCAAAATAGTTTTTTCAAAGACATTGGAAAAGGTTGAATGGAAAAACTCAGGACTGATCAAAGAAAATATCAGGGAAGAGATCTTGAAAATTAAACAACAGCCTGGCAAAGATCTGGTTCTATTTGGTGGTGCCAATATTGCATCTACACTCCTGCAACTCGGTTTAATTGATGATTATAGAATCATAGTCAATCCTGTCGTCTTGAGTAATGGCAAACCATTTTTAAGACATGAAAGATAGACTTAGCCTGAAACTTCTCAATACAAAGACGTTTAATTGCGGAAATGCTATTCTTTACTATGAACCACTCAAGAGATAGCAATTCGATGCTTTCAGGAAGTCTCTACAGTTCTGGTATTAATTCGTCTGTCTTATCAATGATTCAAATTTAGAAGATAGTCGTAAATAAAGGTACAAACAGACAATATCGAAATAGAGTGCGATGGTAACGCATTTTCTTCCCATCGCTCTTCATGACGCAGAACTTCGTCCTCTAACCATTTCAACTCCTGCAGCGCATTCTTCTTCCTTCCTGGCCATAGAGACAATCGGCCAAGTCAGTATACCTATCATTAAAAAAGAAATAAAGAGGTTAGAGAATGTTGAACATCTATTATGAGACCTACTTCTGACTATTTCCAAGTGCGATCATGCCATCATTGGTCCAATATCTCTCATCATCATCAATCCGCTGCCACAAGTTTTGTTTTATCTCGATCTATGCAAAACCGGGCGCAGTAATAATCTGTTATTAATTTCCTTCATTATCCAATCGTCGTAATATTGCAATTTGGTAAGTATGTAGGCATCTGCACTTTTAACACCTGCAAAAGAGTTCACCCTGGCCAGAACATAATCAACCACAAACACATTTTCGCCAAAGAGAATGAAAGTCAACTGATCCTCAGGTTGGATTACACTAGGACTGTACAAGATATTTGCTTGAAATTCTGAGTACATGCGTTCAAGTATATTGTGATATTGGGATTTGGCAACTGTTATTGGAATAACAAATTGAATATATCCTATCATAGCAGCTGGACTGCATTGAAGAGAGAAATCTAATAAACGCATCTCCTTCATCTTATTGAGGCGTCTTGTTGTGGTTTTTTCAGAGATGCCAACTTCTTTGGCAATATCAGATATCTCTATTCTAGCACCTGATAGCAGCAGACATTTTATTATTCTCAAATCTGTTTCGCTTAGGTCAGTAGATGCAACAGATAGTTCAGTAACAGAAATGCTTACAACGGTAGCAGGTTTTAGGCGATCATTTAATGACTGGATAATCTTCTCATCTAATGGTTTTTTGATGATTAGGGCAGCCACAGAAGTTCTTCCCACATGATGCACATGATATGCAAGATCTCCAAATTCCTTGACACGTTGGATGATATCATCCTTAGTTATTCCATTACTAGTCCTGATTAGCACAATAGCTGTTCTATAACCAAAAGCTGCAGGATTAACTCTAACTACAAACCTTTCTATGACTCCACTGCGTACCATCTTTTTCACTCTCGCCTTTACACTCTTTGATGTTAAGCCAATCTGTGAGCCTATACTGCTATAAGAAGTTCTACAGTCCCTAGCTAAAGTGGGGAGAATAGTAAGATCATTTTTATCGAGTATCATTCTGTTCTCCATCTAGAGTCATACTTTTATTATTACATCTATGTGTAATAAAGTTGTCCGATATCGGAAGTTTCGCTTCCCCTAAGGATAAGTATCCGCAACTGTACTATTCCAGTATGAAAAGTATTGAAATAGATGAAAAAGTTGAACGGCACTTATATACTAATGAGAAACGGAACGAAAAAATACTGAATACTGAATCTAAAGGAACAATAACCATTGAAGAGGAGTACGGAACACTAAAGTATGAACGACGACTTTCTCATCCAAGAGAGATAGTATGGAAGGCGATTACAGATCCAAAAGAGATATTCAGATGGTTGCCCGATTACAGAGGAACCTTCGACGGGTACAATGGTGGTGCAATTGATCTTGTCAATACTGTATCAGGATCCCACGTAACTGGAAATATTCTAGTCTGGGATCTTTACCGCGTTTTTGAGTATGAGTGGCATATCTCTCCTATTTCAATGTTCCCTCATGGAGAACCTGAATCTGTTATCCGGTGGGAGCTCAAGCAGGACGGCGATTCAGATACACTCCTTATTGTGACTCACAGCCGCCTCACCAAATCGACAGCTTTACGTTTAGCCCCTGGTTGGCATGCGTACCTCAGATCGGCTTGAAGGCATTCTAAATAATCAAGTACCACCAGATTGGGCGCGTCGGTTCGCAGAGGTCAAAGAATTATATCCATCATAACCTATTCAGCACCAACTACTAATGAGCTTGAAGATAACAATTAAGAGAATTAGTACCTGCGATGACCAGTGGAGAAGTATACGCCAATTAAGGTATCGAGAATGGGTAATTGTGCAGGTTTGACGTTGATTTGTCCAGTTCCTCATTTGGTTCTATTCGGTCAGTGCCAGTATTGAAGGTTATTATGGTTTTGGGCCCGTGCAAAAGTGTACATGTCCAGGCCCCCAACGTAGATGTATCATTTAGTGTACCTGACGATGAAACCAATTACGAGGTTTGTACCTGGGGCGGGCTAGCGTCAGCTATATTTTCAAACTGCCATAGGTATGATAACCCAGATTCGAGTGACCAGAGGGTTACTGGACAATCTGTAGGTAGCTAAATCGGAGGCTACCTTTACGTTACTAGTTGGAGAGCAACAAAGTCCTACGCTTGAAAGTGTTTAACATATCACTAGTGACTATCGACGGACAAATATTTGTCCGTCAGTGAATTTGTTATCATACCTTTTAACAGTATACTAACTGTTCTTAAACACAGTACAAACCAAAATCGAGCACCTTCTAGATTCGGTGCTGTATTTATTTCTTTTGCAGTTGTTTCCTTATTTCTTGTTCCTTTTACAACTGTCATACATCGTAATTAACTTAAACTCTTAATTTATCACACCATCGTTCGAAAGGTCAGGTTTATTCTTGCTTGAGTGATTTTATTAGACTTAGGTAAGCTGTGCAACCAATTCATTTGTGTAGCATCTTTCATAACAAGCAAACTGCCGTGTTCAAGGACAAGCGATACCGTTTGTTTAGTTTGTTTGTGCTTGAATGAAAACTTTCGTTCTGCTCCAAAGCTTAATGATGCAATAGGAGTATTCTTTCCCACTGATCTTTCATCATCGCTATGCCATCCCAAGCCTTCATTCCCGTTATGATATAAGTTTAGCAAACAAGAATTGAATCTTGCTCCTGTAATTTGTTCTACTAATCGCTTAAGCTCTAAAAGTTCTTTAGTCCATGTTAATGCCTGCTTTGTCGCATTTGAATAAGTATACAAGTAATCAGAGTCACCATACCATGCTACTTTTCTTTTCGTAGTGATATGTTTACCGAGAATGATGGCTTCATCATTTTTCCACAGAATATTTTTCAATAATAAATCAAAATATCTATTTGCTTCTTTGCATGGCATGATTATCCCATAATTGTGTGCTGTTCCGTCCTTGAGCAGAAGATTAGCTGTCTCGTCCACATCAAACATATCTAATTTTCCATTCATTACAATCATTACTAAGAGGTCAATCTATCTAGGTAATATCCCTGAAATATTGCTTCCTTTTCCGAAAAATTGTACACATTATCTTTTTTCATTTCATTTCTTCTTGTTTGATTAGCAGATCTGCATTCGGTTTCGAATGATTCAAAGAATGCTCTTTCGTTAAAGCAAAATCTCATTTTCCTTACTTCATCTCTTTTGATTATAGTACTTCTAATCTCATCTTGTTGTAGTATAGATGTATACAATTAATTTAAAGCATCATGGAAAATAATTCCAAGAACGTGTCTCTCTCCATCATGCACTTCGCTTACACCATGTCTCATTTGTGCTCGATAATAGCCCTTGCTCCCTTTCACGGGCCTAAAATTCGTAGAAATTATCAGCATACCACCTTTACGTGGTCTCAATACAATGACTTTTGACTGTAACCTTGGAATTTGCTGGGTTAAAACAAATTCTCCACCTGTATAATCATCATCAACCTCATTTAGAAAGAAAACTAATTGGAAAGGAAAGAAAAAGTCTCCGTATAGATCCTGGTGCAGTGTATTATGACCTCCCTTGCCATATTTTAGAATGAGAACGGTAGGTTTTATTTGATTATTCTGATGGCATAACTCTTGAAGCTCATCAAACTTGTCCGGATAATTTCTTTCTATGTTTAACCTCTTCATCCACATATTCGCGATTGGTGCAAGTTTTGGATAAATCGCTTCCCTGATGGTTTGGATAAGATCCGGTAATGGATATTTGAAATATTTGTATTGACCTAATCCAAAACTATGCCTCTCCATTGTAATAGTCTTGCGATATAGATCTGCGTTATCATATTCATCAATAAGTTCTTTGCAATATTGATCATGAAGAAATTGCGGCACCAAATTGTACCCTCTTGCATTCATTTCATCGGATACAGACTGCCAGTCAATCTCTGAAATCTTTTCCTTTAAAACACTGGTGGTATTCAACAGTTTCTAATCTCTGTCTTTGTTGCCATGCGGGTAAACTCTGACATTCTTAAAATTCCGAACGATTCCATTGGTAAATGATACGCCCTCATTTTCAAGTAGTTGTCTTTTCTTAGCAGTTCCATAGGCGTAACCTCCTACTCGGCCGTTAGACATAACTACTCTGTGGCACGGCACTTTAATGGGGTTTGGATTTTCGCCAAGTATTCTACCTATTGCCCTTGAAGCTGATGGACTTCCCAGGGCTCTTGCTAGATCCCCATAAGTTGAAACCTTTCCTTCAGGTATTTTTAGAAGCAGGTCATATACATCGCTATTTCTTATCGGCTTATTAGTGGTGATCCTGGTCGCTTTGATTGAAGAAGGTTTTTTCACATCATGATTCAAGTACTTTACATCATCATCTTTATACATATGATGTGATACCATGATAGCGTTATATAAGTGTATATTCATATTGCTATCTTGATAGCAGTATCTATATATACTTCTTAGGAAGATAGTTTATACATTGACGCACAATCTCATCGTTAGAGGTTTCGACGATCAAATTCATGAGAAATTAGGAGAAATAGCAAATCAAAGAGGAGTTTCTATAAATTCAATAGTGAAAGACGCTGTCGATATCTGGCTAAAGAAACAACAATCAGAAGTACCTAGAAAGCATCATCTAGTGATCTATTCAGATGATGAATCCATGATGCGGCTACTAAAATCTATGGATAAACTAGCAAAAGAAGGTAACTTATTTAGATGTTTCTTTGGACCGCCGCGAAATCCATCTAGCGAACTTTTGTCTAAACTTAAATGGTATGACGGTACAGTAAAACCTTATCCTTATTCTTTTGCAATACAGTCTAAGGATGAACAGCACGGGCTATCATTACAACAACAAACACAAGTTCAGGCTCAAATTCAAGTCCAAAGTCAAAAAAACATCATTAAATATTGTGGTAGAGTAGTAGAGAATGTTATAAGGAATGCAAATAACAAGCAGGTATGCTGTATGGATTTTGTAATTAATGATGTAGGAAAAGATTCACTGAAACACGCACTGATTGTAGAAAAAGCATACGATGACAACAGAATAGCGGGGCTGATGTATTGTACATATAAAACAGATAACTTACTGAATTCAGAAATAAAAGATCTGATCGAGTTATTCGAAATGCATGATCAAATCTTCATATTAAAAGAAGACGAAGTATACAAACTCCATATAACAAAGGAAAATGTTCACAAGTTATTTTTGAGCTAGGCCTAAAGATCTATCTACTTTAACGGTCATTTATTTAGGTAGATCCCTTATCTGTTGCTCTATATTTCCTCCAGCCTCAAGTTGTACTGACTTGGGAAATCCTTCCAAATTATACCTTGTAATTACTGTCAATTCACAATCCATCTTGCCTGTATCAATCATTGTAAGACAAACCTTTAACTCATCCCCATCATGTAATAAGCTAGAATTTATATTGATAGGAACTGTCAATGCAACTGGATTACTTTCGCTAGCAAAATCCTGTTGAGCTTTAGAGAACAAGTCAATTGTTGTATTACTTGTTAATGATTCCCCTTCTGCACCAGCGATCGATATTGTGGAATTTCTAGTTTCACTGTTAACCCCTAGCACGTCGATGTTAAGTGTAAAATTACCTATCATGGTTTCTGATAGAATTTGTTGCTGATGTTCTTGTGCATTCGCTAAACCCCCTGTACTAATAATCAATCCTGTAAATGTAAAAAGTATCGTAATACATAGTATAATTTGTTCATATCTTAATTTGCCAATATCGGTGCTTAACATACTTGTACTTATCTTACCCGTTGACACGTTATATTATTTTAAATAGACCATGTATGTATGTTTCTTTGTATTTAATTCGTTATCCTTCTTACCTATTTTTTAAATTCTGAATTCGCCGGAATTTGACACGTCTTATCTCAAACTTGAATATTGGAAGCTTTTATCTATGGGCAAAAAATAATGCTTTTTTGATATTACTTGTGCAGATCCAATTCAAATAAAGGGCGCTTTTCATTTCTTTCCTGGGTAGATGGCTACATTATTCTTCTCTTCAAATTAGTTAGTGTTACCAATGCGATAACCTATCTAATTGACTCTATATTTAACCAACCAACCAACTATGTTGCCATTATACCGAGACGAGACCCAGTAGAAAAACTACTCTAATAGCAAGAATAAGAAAAGCGAAAATAATTATGTTTGCTTATTTTTATATTTCTAATATGACAAAATAAATAAATGTTACAAGATAGCGCCATTTTTTGAAAAATGTGTAAAAGTGATCTTATTTATAGTATAATCATCGGTCGCTAACTATGTTCATCATTATATAAATAGCAATGATATTAATATCTATTATTATTAATGTATGACAATCGTGATGTACATGAAATTGCTGACTCCAAAGCTCATGAAGAAACCATTTCAAATGTTACCAGAAATAACATTTTAACATTGATGGATAATTTCATCGAACAATTATTCCAGATTAGGAGAACTCTGCTCAGAGTTTCGATTTGTGTATTAATACTTTATCCAATTGCAATAGGTCTATCTGTAATCTTGTTAAGACATCCTTCTTTTTTCTATATTGGAAATTCAAAATGAATTCGGAACTATCTTAGGTTTTTTACTTGCAACCATGATTAGCATATCCTCCATATGGCTTATTGCTGGAACAAGACAATACAAAAAAATTGGCTCATGGAGTAGGAGTTATAAAGAATTCATGTCAGAGAAAGAACAGATGGACAGAAAACTTGCATTCAAGTTTGGATATTGATAGGAGTAGCTTTCATTTTTTACTAATTTTTGGTGGTACTATAGTTTGAATCCTCGGAAATGAAATCAATTCACAATCCTTTAAATTATTGTTTCGGACTATTGAACTATAAAGAGAGGACAAAATATATCTGCTTCATGAAATGGAAGAGGTAGATAGAGGTAAGCAAAGCCACTTAGAACATTTCACATCCTGCTCGGCGTCGTAGCAACTTTTTCCCCCATTTGCAGATTCTTAGATATTGAGTAAATCAGGCTATACGGAATATGTCATGATATTCGCCTTTATTGCAGCAGCTTCTGTTGCACTAATGACAGCGTTTAACAATGGAGAAAAATCAAATAAACTTTCGAATTGCGTGGCGCTTCTTAATGTCTCTATAATTAAGTCTAATCAAGATTTTGGTGAGAAGAATGATGTTATATATGCATGTACGAAAAGGGGAAAGGCTTATCGGGGAAGTGATCTATCAACAAACAAAATAAGCTTAAATGTTTGACAATTCATATTCGCGGATACCATAACAACTAGTGCAAACGTGGATAATCCTCATCGGAGAAGAAAATAATGTACTTAAGTTATATTAACTTTATCAGTTGCTGTGATTTATATTATCTGCCTTTTGTATGCCATCTTTCTTATCTTTATCCATTTTTGAGTGCGAGTATTTACTCTTTCGGTATCCCTGGACAACATCCAGATATTCTTTAAATATTAAAAAATATATCCTGGGATCGACACAAGAAGAATAGAATTCATAGAATGAGGTTTAACTATAATACTGTTTTTGGTTTCACTTTTTCTACTCCGTGTTTATTGCTTGCTTTCATTCTACTATTATTGTCTGTAATTCCTTCAGTAACAATAATTTCATTTTCGATATCGGTAATGGCATCCGTGGACGATAATCAGGGAGAGAATACTGGAGAAGAGGATGATGAAGATAACGGCAATAATGATGATACAGATCTTGACGAAATGAATCTATTGCAAATATGTTGTGCGTGGTCAGACAAGATTTCAGATGGGGTACTAGAATATAAAATAAGTGATGAAGGAGATGAAGATAGCAAACAATCTGTACGTAATGCAATACAAAACTGGGATCTATTGATTGATAATTTGATTTTTGTAGAAAAACAAGATGACAGCGGGGCTGACGTAGAAATAGGATTTTCTGATAGCGATGAAGATGCAAACGACGAGGAATTTGATTATGGAGATCCTATAGCAGCTGGAAAAACAGAATTTAGATTTGATACCAAAGGATTTATTGATAGTATTGAAGTAACACTTTCTGGGGGCATTTTTGGTAATGGATTTCAGAATTCTGAGTTAGAACAAATCGCACAACATGAAATAGGACATGTCCTAGGACTAGGACATGCGAATTTTGATGGCAGCCTTATGTCTGAAAGTACTGATGTTGGGACAGAAAACATATCTAGTTGTGAAATCAATGGGGTACTCGCAGCAAATTATTGGAGACTTGTGGCTGTCGGTAACAATCCAGAATATCCAGAGGCAAATTTCGTAGTATGTTGATGTTAATGCTGCATACAAGCACAGATGCAGAAGCTGGCATTCATAAATATGTGAGTTTCCTAAATGTATGGCTGTCATTATGTCAGACATAAGAAATACTCTAATGGCATAACTGTATAAATAGTATAGTTATTGCATGAGTTTTTATATGTTACCAAACACTTTCTAAAAAGAATCTGTCCATCAAACTTTGAGAAATAATTATTAACTCATGCCCTTAAAAATGGCTCTTATTGTTTCCTTCCATGCTTGTTTGTTACTAGATTCACTCATGCCGGATATTTTGCTTATAGATAACCCATTGAAAAGTGAGACAAGACCAGCAGATATAGCTTTGATATCTACATCCTTGGCAAAAAGATTTTTTTCCACTTGCAAATTTAGATACTCTGTTACTATATCAATTATTCTTAATCTGTGTTCATAAAGCATTCTTTTTAGCTTAGGGTTACGTGATGATTCAGCAATTATTTCAAAAAATACTTTATCGAAATCTTGTCCAGTTTCGTTGTGAAAGTTTTCATAAAACTTTTCTGCATTTGATGCCAATTCTTCTTTCCTACTTGCCATTAATGTAGATAACTGTTCCTTTAATCTTAGAATATTTGTTTCAGATATAGCATAAAATAATTCTTCTTTACTTCTAAAATAAAGATATAACGTGCCCTTGCTCACCTTAGCAGCCTCCGCTATATCATCCATTCTGGTCTTATCATATCCATACTTTGAGAAAGCAATTAATGCTGATTCCACTATTTTACCTTTAACTTCTATTTTATACTGAGCAGACACTTTTGGACACAAAGTATTTTTACTCTCTCCTCTTCCCTTCTCGTTTCTTATCCTTGCCTTTCATGCTCCAAACAACATTTATGCTGAACAAGTATCCTTTTTAAGATGCCTTATTTGGCTCGTTTCCTCATTTTTCTTGCAGTATGAATTTAGATGGCTGTAATTGTTGCTTTTGAAAGTTAGGAATAGTTATCTTCTTTGAAACAAAAAGAGCTCCTAACAATCCCATCAATGCTGCTGGTACTAACGTTATTGATATCATAACAGGTAATGTACTAAGAAAGTTAGATGTTAAGTTAGCTACTGCTAGCATTCCTTGTTGATTTGCTATTGGCATATCGAGAGGAATTGCAAAGGCCCATGTAAGCAAAGGGTAATTGAATATATAGAATACTGAACTAACTAATATCCCAACTATTAATTCTGAGGCTCTGCGTCCTAGCTTTGGTTTTATGACTGGATTATACAAGAGAATATCCGCAATTAGTGCAGGTAAAATAGCTATTATAGAATACCATGGTAGAATAGAGCTCAACATACCTTGACTAGGAATAATATTTGCAAAAATATTGATGCCAACCACCAAAGCTGAAGTAATAGTTCCTGCACCAAACCTTCCAATACTCCTGGATGCTGTAAGGAATATGATAGAGCTGAGCAGGGGTAATGTAACAATTGCAATTAATGAAGCAATGTTAGGATTCAGATTAAATTGAAAGTTTTCTCCATTCGAAAAAGGAAGAGAGAACATATAAACATACCAAGTAGTTGTGAACCATAATGCCGCAAATGCAGGAACCATTGCAGCCTTAGTCAATCTTTGTCTAGAAGGTGAAGTTATACGCACAGCTATCCTTTCAAGGCCTAAAACTGCGGCAACTGCGTTTATCAGCATTCCGGTAATCAATGCCAAATGTGGTGGACTTAACAGCCCATCAACACCAAAGGTTTCATGCCAAAGAAAGTCAGATGGTCCAGCTGCCAAAGAAATTGTTGATCCTATAATAAGAAGCTTCAATGGCGTAGCAAGTGACTTTCCTCGAAGTTCATTATTTCTAATCAATAAAATTACACTTATTCCGGCTCAGACTGTTAGCAAACCTATTCCAGCGTAAAGAACCGCATGCGATGGCGTAAAGAAAGTCTCAGGTTCTTCCATGATATGAGAAGTAACATCCCAACTTGTACCGGCTATTTGCAAGAATGAGCCAGAAGTAGCTATAATTAGTATAATCATGATTATGGTCATATTGTGTTTCTTAGAAAAAATGCTGTTAAGAACCATGACTTTGTCTCTTGCTGGTCGCATAGACTGTTATATAGAATGCCAGTTAATAAACATAACTGACTGGTCAGTTATGTTTAAATAAAGGAGCTCTGTAAATTCAAATATCATCAATGCAAAGCAACGGAATGAATGAACAAATAATTTCAGATACTATTACTAATTCAGACTCTTTAGTAACAGAGAATTCTATAATAACAACCAGCAACAATTTCCGAAATTTTCGAGTCTTAATAATAGGTCTAGGTCAACTCGGTCTTCCTATAGCAAAATATGTCAAAGAGAAAGGATTTGATACATTTGGGTATGATATTAGTCAGAAAGCAATACAGCGTGCAGAGAAAATAGCATCAATAAAGAGAGCAGATAGTTTCAGTGATTTTGATGTATATATTGTTTGTGTGTCTACACATAAGCCTGATGACATTTTCACACCTCAGATAGATGGATTACTATACGTAGTAGAGGAAATTTCAAGGAAAGCCAAGAATGGTGCTATTGTCTCAATAGAGAGTACCATTCCTAGAGGAACATCAAAGAGAGTGTTTGAAATGCTTAACCACAGATTACATGTTGTACATGTACCGCATAGATGGTATGCTTTAGAAGAGATGGAACATGGAGTTAATCAACTGCGTGTTATAGGAGGAGTCCATGATTGCTGTCTTAGAGCTGCTTTGCAATTCTACGCTGGAGATGGTAGTAGAAGTAGTAGTAATAGTAGTAGCAGTGAAAGCGGTAGGAATGATAATAGTAATAATAGCAGTAACAATGACAATGAAAATAGAAATCTGAGTATTCCTTTGCATCCTGTATCAGATATAGAAATGGCAGAGATAACTAAGATTGCGGAAAATGCTCATAGATACTTGCAAATAGCATTTGCTGAAGATCTCTACCTGTACTGTAAAACAAATAACCTAAGCTTTCCAGAATTGCGTGAAGCCATCAATACAAAATGGAACGTAAACATACTTGAGCCTAGAGATGGAATAGGAGGACATTGTCTACCTAAGGATACCAGGATGTTTCTACAGTCATCTAAATCAATAAAGAGTAAGATATTGACAGCGGCATTAGAAGTAGATCAAGATTACAAAAGACGCAGACAATCTAGAGATGAGCTAGAGGTATTGTGTAAGGGCATAGTCAAGTGATACAACAACCACAACAACAAAGCATGAGGTGCTACTACTGCTGAAACAGCAGCACAAGAAATTATTATTACCATGCGATTGCTTGCTAAGATGGAATGATGTAGAAACATCGTTGATAATGTGTAGGAAACATTATAACGATTATGATCATATAGACATGGAAGAGGATATGAACTATAAAACAGAACAGTTCATAAAGAAAGTAGTTGATCCCTCAGACTCCCAATTTTCTGCTAGATTGTTGAAGGAATTAAGATAGATATACTTGGATTCAATTGGTCGTGTTACAATTTGATCATATAACTAACAATGATATGCCGACGTGACGAGACGACGATACAACACTAATTTAATGGCATAATGTAAAAGAAGTTGTGCGGGTGACTGTGACTGAAATTAATCCTAGATGAGCAATTAAGCAATATTAAGAGTCGGGATTATGATATGGCTAGTCATTACAGCTGAAATTGGATTTTTACTAATGAAGAGAATATAGATGAGTACGTCATATTTACTAATCACCATAATTAAAAAGTTGGATGTATATCTTAGTGACTATGTTGAGTATGATTAGTATATTTAGCCCTTATCTATTGCTCTCATAAAGAAAGCATCTAGCTTCCGTTTATCGATCTGTCTCCTGTGTATCTCGTCAATTTTTTCGCGTACTGCGACGGTTACAAAATCAGTAGGATTTCTTAGAATCCACTTTCTTCTATGCTTTTTTTGAATGGCGTGAATAATTTTGTCATTGACATTAACAGCGGTAAAACCCTCGGCATACACCTGGTATAGGCCCAATCTATTTATCTTTTTTTTATCCATGCTCTGAGTTTTTATAGCAGGATGGCACTGACATTTTTAATTATTTATTTATAGAGTTTTGCGAATAAGATTCCAGTCGAATCAATTGCTCTATGGAAGAATGGACTAAATCACAAACGAAGTCAACATTGTTCATAAAATTATTGATATTAGGAAATGTGATATGATAAGTTTGATGATGGGTATTTGAATTAAAATAAATCTAATTTCTGGTTGCGATCAGGACGATTATCGAATTCGAGGTCAAAACAAAAAATATACATAAAAAAATGCTTGAAACTATACGGTGGGAACGGTTTCAGGTTACTAGTGGCTTAATAAGTTTATTGGAGTATATATATCCCTCAGAAATTGTTTTGCACTTAATTTGCTCACTATATAATGGAAATGTAGCTTTATTTATTATGTTAGCTTATTTTATTTAATGCCTACCAGAAATTTCTGTCTATGTGGACATGGCAGAGAATATCATGAACAATGGTACTATCTTTCCTCTAGGCACATAGATATAACTGGACGATGTATGTATTCGCTATATAACAGATCATGTCCTTGTAGTAATTTTGTTCCATTAAACAAAGGACGAATTAGTTCGATACTAAAAGAGGCCTAAGGATTCTTTTATTAGGACATAATTTATATACTGACCTAATGAAATCTGGAGCAATCATTACATCAAAGCCTAACTTGGGCATAATAGATGATTATATCATTGCCTTACGGACTGAAATTAACCTTACAAAGGCATATAAAGAATTTAAACATATAGGCGCTTAAAAAATTATCACGATTCCTGAAGGATAAACTTTTACCAAGATAACAATAGAGGAAATCGTTGCATATTTAGTATTTGAAACAAAAGCAATAAAATTGAATCAATCTTCAAAAGTAGTAGGGAAATCACCGGTTAAATGACCAGTAGGGAGGTACAGTGTCGTTATTCTCTTCGAACTCATCCTCGACCTCTTCAAATTCATCGTCAATGTCTACTTAAACATCTTCTTCAAAACCATCGTTCTCCAGCACTTCCCTATTACGATTATACCTCGTTCATGTCATAGTAATAACTGCCTAGTTTGACTTATAGTCTACCATCCAGATGGCTCAATTGTCATAATATCCTCAGGGTCACACAACCAAATTTTCCTCTGTTTATGTGATCAGAAGATTCCCTAATGAGTTATGGATTACTTTCCGGGTTCTTCCATATTTGTGACACTACTGACAAAGACAAGACGTATCCCTCATTTTGATGAAAGTGTTAGGTGTTATAGAATCAAAAAATTTGCGCGTTATCTGAACATGATCTTTCCCCAGCGGCAACGAACTAATCAACTTTCCCGCGTCTATTTTGTTCCTTACGATTGTAATATATCTCTGATCCTTAAGTCAAATAGGGGTAACTTTCCAAAGTAGTTTATAATAGATGATCAATCCCTTAAAACCGTTATTATTTTCCATTAGATCGCCCTCATTATCTAGAGGGGCCTCAATCTTTTTCCTCATTTTACTCTCTGGATTTTTTGCCATCGCGTTTGGTGGGCTTGACCATATCTATGTACAAGGGTCTGTAGATTGCGATCGTCAAACATTTTCACTAGTAGATTGTCCAGAGTCATCTTCAGTAGAGGAAGGACCTAATAATAACGATGATGACAACGGACAAAACATTGAACTACAAATTCCTTTTGTAATTCCATTTCCGTAGTTCTAATATTGTAACAGAAGAATCGTGATGTTCTCCTGAATAATTTTTGCGCGCAAAAAATTAGATTACTTGACTACCAAGCCTAGTATATTAATACACTAGACTTGTGTTCTAACCAACAATTCATCCATCTTATTGTATGTCTGCATTGCCTGCATTCCTTTCGGAGTAGTTTTGAACGCCCTTTCTTCTACTATATACTCGATAAGATCACACTCAAGCAGATAAACCAAGTACTCTTTTAGTAGGTTGTATGAAAGATATGTTTTGAATTGGATCTCCGTTTTGCCTACCTTGTTACCGTTGGTCACTTCAAGAATAGATGAAATTATTTCAGATCTTGATCTATGTTTAAGTTGTCTTGGCATTGCTTATACTATTTTAGTGAAGATATCTATATATATTTATGACTAACCTAAATACTAGAAGAATATTGTACAACCAATCTCTGTAGCCAGTGGGCGCGCACCAGGCTTTGATGATATCCTAACTTGCGAATCTCCTACTACACAGAAAGACCAGTCATAATTGACAAATTAGGATGAGAGTAAGAGCAATGATTCCAACTATTGCAGGCAATAAGATTGTCAAAGACCCTAATTTCTTGAAGAATCTCGAAGACTACATTCAAACGGTACTTGGACTATGGTCTTTGTTTTGGATTTGCCAAGTCCAGACATGATACCTGCCAGGTAAACAGGTTGCATTGCTTTCTGAAGATGTAAATAAGGAATTCAAGGATGCAAATGTGGTATGGATCCGTGATTATGCATAGGTAGTGGCGCGCGAATTTTGCCTTTGTCTTTTGAGTATAAATTTACCGGGCGATATCAACTGACTAACCTGTGAAGATCCAGGCATTAACGTGGACTCCCGCTAGTCGATTGCATCCATAAATTCTCAAATATAGAGGTAATAGAAAGAACTGTTGATTTGCTATTTGAGTATGTTGCTAAACCAATTGCATCTTCATTTTCCTTTTCTTCTATCAATAACGATAATTCTCCATCTCCTACTATGGTCGTTAGTTTGGTTTGTATTGACTTAAGAAGATAACGCAACTCTATACGCGGATATCCCTTCAATGACTCTTGGGCCTTTTCCTTTAAGAGATTATCGGTACCAATAAGTATTCTCACTACGATTTCTTGTTCTGCCTTTCTTTTCAGTAGATCTAATATGCCATATTTTTCGTATTGATTCAATATGTTTACTTGTGAAAATATTATTAATATTTCATCAGTTGTAGATGATAGAACTTTTGAAACAAGGATAAGAGTTTCTTCGGAATCTTGAATTGTTTCTATAAACTCTCTTTTTAGATCTTCTTCAATCTCCTTGATTCTCTGCTTGGCAGGAATCGCCTTTTTCCATAACATATCAAAAAAGTTACCTGTTGTACCACAAAGGTACCCATCGTCCTGTAAATAGATTCAGTAATGGGTTCTAGTTCAAGTTTTTCAACCTGGCCTTCGATTAATGTAACCCTAGAAAAATCCCCAACTGCTGTTGCTTGGTAAATTGATCTATCAGATATTGTAAAATTTCCCTTGACGTCTTCTAGATGTCTTACTTCAGTAGTCAATTTAATTAATTCTTTACAGTATGAAAGATTATCCTTCGTAATTTCAGTAATTAGTCTGGTCTTAATTCCTCTGTTTTTGAGGTCAACTATCGCAGTTACTATTCGGTTTTGAGTCATTATTGTTTTAGGATTGTCCCTATCTACACACGAATCAAGCGTATGCTTTGTAAGAGAAAATCGAGTAAGTGTAGCCTTAATAATATTGTCGATTCCGCGTATAACCTCCGTTTTTCCCTCTGGAAGGTATTTATCAATGCCTATCGTACTGAATAAGGGCAGTTATTCCTTTAATATATATGACTTGGGTAGGCGGCTACACGATTCAGAGATTTTTGTGCGCGTCAGAAATTATTCACATACCGGTCTAGAACTATCCTATTCCGCGGTCATTTTGACTTGGGTAATCCATTCGCAATGCATCCCAAACTTTGAGTGATGTCTCTCCACTGCATCCCTATCTGGGGCATCTACCAAACAAAACATCATGCCTGATTCCAAGTCGTAAAAGATATTGAGGACTTGAACTCCTAACTCATCTCTAGGTTCCCTCTGGCCTTTCTTCAGATCATCTTCTGTAAATCTTCCTATTGAATGAAAGTCTAGGAATGTGGGCATCTATATGATGGTATATCTACATGTCTGTTCGATGCCTTAAGGATTTTCCTGAGTCTTCTGTTATCAGCGATGTCCATGGCAGTTTACACTTCCTATATTCGCGACATTAGTACAAAAAAAGGTCCTTTAAGATAGGTGCGTGGCCAGATCTGTAGATTGCATCGGAAGTAAGAGTAACCTCAGATACAAATGACCTAGGATACATTTTTTGGACGTCTAGAATCTTCGACTATGATTTTTCGCGCAAGAATATCTATATTGAAGATTACTAATGACCGTGAAGAAATTTCATGATGTGATAACAGGCCTCATCAAATGCAAAAAGTATCTTTTTCAAGACTAAAATCCTTAATCAGATTTTCGCGCGCAGAACTAACCTGTAAGACAGACTCTAAGACATTGAAATTCCCTACTTATATGCATTTAAGATAATCATTTCTGATCCAAAATCATATCTAACTCGTTATTCGGACAATATTCATCATAAATAAGGAAGAGAAAAAATACTTATGGATGGAAGAGTCTGCATCTGATCTAAAATACCCATCAGTCAAACACATCCATGACAAAAAACTGAATAAGGTGATCTACATCGATACTGAGGGTACGCTTCGTCCTCAAAGAATTATAGAAAATTGCGCGGTCCAGACACTTACAAGTAAACGAGATAGTCGGAAATATCACACCATTCTAGGCCTACAGAATGTTTCCATTGACTTGACAAACATAAAATCAGTAAACTCACAGATCACTCATTCAGAATTTAAAAAAAGTCAGTTCACCTATCCCCCTCAAGCCTTTGATACATTCATAAAAATAGCTCAGAATAACAATATTTTTCGTCTTTCAGAAAGATATTGAAGGAAGTTTAGAAAGAAAATTAGTGAGACAGGGCGATCATGATTCGGTTTATATACCCATATATATCAATGCTCAGGATGAGAAGGAGTTAGTTTGGTCGGCAAACATGGGAACTAAATCATATGGCAAATCGTTTAGCCTTGGCCTTGGACTGGGCATCCTTTCAATCGGACCAAATTATCATTCAGAATTTTTAGAGGCTTCTAGTTTCAAATAGATATTCTGTCCTTTCTTGCGTACGCCTCCCTTGCCACGTTTATGGCACCCTTTCTGAGTAGCATAGCTCTATATACTACTTGTTGTGACAACTCAATAGCAACTTTTCTTGGATTTACAATTTCCAAATCTAATTCTCGAACGGATCCTGTCTGCATCAAGGCCTCTACCAGAACCTGTCTTATGTTTTTGGTTATCTTATATCTGATAAGTTCAAACGCTTCTTTTTCTGTCCTTCCTTGGTATTCTACAAAGGATCCTATAACACCACCTGCGTTAGCGAGAAAGTCAGGTATAATCAAGATCCCGTTCTTAATTAGGGTACTCATCGGCGCTGGGAAGCGTTGGAATATTTGCAGCCTCTACTATGATCTTTACACCACGTTCACGTAGTTTGGGCGCAGTTTTGTCATTTATGACTCCTCCCAAAGCTGCTGGGATGAATATATCAGCATCCACATCAAATATTTCGTCTTTATCCCTAATATCGTATTGATGTGCACGCGCACTGTTGCTATTAGAATTGGAAGAACTATGTTTAGATGAGGAAGTGTATTGGTCTGTAGATAATTCGGACAGTTTTGTCTTGCCTTTCATATCCGTCATTAATCTAGGAATATTTAGCCCCTTCCTGTCATAAATGAAAGCAGAGACATCGCTCACTCCGACGACTTTAATCCTTGGTAAATCATCCAGAAATTTTGCAGTAAAAGATCCAACATTACCAAAACCTTGTATGGTTACGGTCCTTTCTCGTCCTCCCTCTGACCTGTCACCCAGCTCTTTAAGTGTAGATTGTACCCGAGTCAAGTTTGATGATGGTAGCCTATCTAGCACCTCCAGAGACGCCTCTAATGCCACGCTTACCCCATAACCAGTAGTACCTAGTTCATGTGGAATTCCACCCAGTTCTGAGGGCTTGCCAGTACAAGCGCGCATGTCTCCTATCTCATGTGCGAATACCGCCATCTCTAACTCTGTGGTTCCGACATCAGTAGCAGCAATATACTGAGATGGACAGTACGGCTTGATCATTTTTGCAAATGATTTCATCCAGGATACTCTATCAACTGCATTTGGATTAGCAACTATTCCGCCTTTTGCACCGCCAAAAGGTAGCCCAGCTGCCAGCACACTTCCATGTCATGGTCCTTGCCAATCTAAATACTTCTAGAGGGGTTACACTTTCTGCAAATCTTATTCCTCCTTTGCCTGGGCCTGTGGATGTATTGTCAATTACCAAGATGCCCTTCATACCCGTATCAGGATCGTAAACCTGCAGTACTTTCTCAGGTCCCCACTCATCCATCTCTTCCCATGCAGAAGAAGATGAGGAGAACAATGATCTTTCGCTCTGACTAGAAGATGATGGGTTAGATTTCAATTTTTTGCCGATCTTACTTGCTGATCATCTAGTTAATTACTCTTGTGGAATGTAACTAAGGTACACAAAATGATAGATTCTTATTCGTGCTAACGTGTTGTCGGATGTTCTTACGGAAGAGTTTCTTCCTGCTTTTAGTTTGGATCGCATTATGATGGCCTGAAGATACGTTATAATATTCATCAACCAGGACTATAGCTTAGTTTGCTCTTCACAGCTTTTCCCGTGTTCCAGACTTCACATGTGGACACACAGTTATATATGATTATATATATGGTCACATATAGTCTCAATATTATAGTTGCTAATGTAGATGAGTATTACGTGGAAGTTGCTATGTCATTTCTCTCAGGTAGAAATTCAACGATAAGCCTTTGCTGACTTACTTACTTGACTCAGCGACATTAAATACGATGTGGATAAGTCTAAAATTAATATCACCATATTACGTCTCACCAGATCAATGACTTTCCGTATATAAGTTCAGATATCCATAATGTAATTATGGCTGAGCACAGCCATGTCGTTAGCTATCACCGCAGAATCGCCTCAACTAATTTCATGGAATGTAATGTAAGGTGATTAAATTGCATAAACCTAATTCATGATCTTAAGAATACAAGAGACTCCTTACAACATCGGCTGCGAATCCGTAAAAATTCTGCCTAAGCGTACGGTTTTCAGCTTCTTTGCTTAGTTCATGCATTAAGTTATTAAATGTCATTTTCAGCTCTCCGTCGCCGCTTGCTAACGCAAAGATTTCTGTCTTGAAGCCTTTGCTTAACCAAGAATCGATCTCGTTTATAATGAATAACATAACTTTCCATTCCCCGAGGTTGTCAAAGGTCCATTGATCGTTGGCTCGTAGATAAAGGTAACCACTATTTTTAACCATAAAGCCTCTGAAGACGCCACCTTGATACCAATTATTTCCCACTCTACAAATCAAGGAATTCTTGCGTAAGTGTTGTACGGGATAACCTTTCGGTGTTTTATTATCCTCGCCATCTGCGTCCCTTACGGCAGGCGTGAAAGGCGCAAACGTTACTTTACCTAGGGCCACAGTTATCACAAAATCATTGAGATTAACATGCAGACCAGTTGTGACAAGATCTCCCTTGACTGGGAGAGGATCTTCAATTTTTTGATAAGATGTTTGATCCAGGAATTGGAAAACGTGGTCTAAAAGCAATTTATGAAGTCCAATTTAGTAGGATTTAAGTTTTGTGCCTTATGGCTCTAATCTTACCAGATATTTCAATTAGATTAATGAATAAAGACAAAATAATGCCTTTAGACGCGTCACGAATCCCGAATGACATTTGGGATAATCTTATCGTATTGCTGAACTCGGAAGCTACTAATTATTATAATATACCTTAAAGTTGAAGCCATAGTGATTTTTCCAATGAAAGTTCCTGTCTTTTAAAGGGCAAACTGATATAGGAATAAGGCAAGATAGTTTCCTTCTCATGCACCACCAATAGGTATATATGCCAATCAGTATACAATACTTATAGAGAAAAATAAGAATGCCAATGCTTATGTTAAAATGCAAAACCTGTGGCGAGGTTTTTCCAGGGCTATATGTTCCCGAAGGAAGTACAGATGATTTTACGGCGAATGTTACAACTTCTGATACTTCACATACATGTTCTAGAAAACACTCGAATGAATACGTCACTGTAGATTATATGGATTTGTCTTGAGGTAATGAATTCCGCCAAAGTTATACTTGTAGCATATCCAGATAACTTTAGTCTTCAAGAAGCACAAAGTTTAGTAGAGTCATCCTCGCCTTCGATGGCTGCACAACCTCAAATTGTAAAGGTTTTTACACAAAAGTATCTGAATCACGCTCGCTATGGGCTTGGTTCTGGTAAAGCTGAAGAATTGAAAGAATTTGTGAAACAATCTAAAGCAGATCAGATAGTTGTTGATGAACACTTAACTCCAAAACAGATTCACAACCTAGAGAAGCTAACAGGCGCACAGGTAATTGACAGAGAGAGACTAATACTTAACATATTCCATTCAAGAGCTACCACGATAGAGGCAAAATTGCAGATTGAACTAGCTGAGGTCAAATATGAAATGCCACGTGTAAGAGAAAATGCGAAACTGACATCAGGGAGCACTGAAAGACCTGGAAAAGGAGGTATGGGGGAATACACAGTCGATGTGAAATTTAGAGACCTAAAAAGACGCATGTCTTTTATCAAAAAGAAGCTTGCTGACGCCCACACAAAACGTGAGCTTTATCGTCAGCAGAGGTTGAAAACTAAAATGCCGATTGTTTCATTAATAGGTTATACAAGCTCGGGAAAAACCACACTCTTCAACTTGCTTACCTCTGAAAATAAGGAAATATCTAGTAGTCTATTTACAACGCTTTCCACAACTACAAGAGCATTTAGAATTAATAACGAGAAACAGGAGAGGGAATCATCGTTACTTCTTATTGATACAGTAGGTTTTATTAGTAGACTTCCTCATTACATGATAGATGCATTTAAATCGACTTTGCAAGAATCACTGGCAGCTGATTTAATTCTACTTTTAATAGACGCCTCTGAAAAGCTCGAAGACATTAAGATAAAATACGAAAGCTGTTGGAATGTTCTGGATGAACTAAAAGTAGACAAATCTAAAGTTTTTGTTATCTTAACTAAATGTGATGGCGTCATAGGCTTATCAGAACGCATTGACAATATTGCAAATGATTTGAGTGTATCTAACCCCATAATCATATCGTCTAACACTGGGTATGGGATTCGTAAGCTAAAGACTATGATTGCTCACAATCTACATTCTCAATCCCCTTCTAGTGAGGAACACTTAACAAATGTAAAAACAGTGGCAGAAGAAGGTGCATATATAATCGCGGCAACAGACCTTCATACCTAAAGTAATATGTCAAAACAGAATCGGAAAATAGACTCTATGACATTCGAATATACCGTGAGAAAATGCGGTATTTCTTCACATATTATTCTCCCAGCTTCAATGGTTGGACAAAGGGTTAAGATTAGTATTGAAACGCTCGACTAAGAGATAAAGAGTGGATTATTGACAACATAACTTCCGAATACAACCTGTTATCTGAACCTAAAGATATCTTTATTTCTCCTATACCGCATTGTTAAATGCATAATCAAGCCTACTATATTTCTTGATGGTCTTTTCTACCAGTAATCTTACATTATCTCCGTTTGCCACATCGGTTCTACATATAATATTATAGTAGTAGGAGAATCAGATTTATAGTACTAGCAATGATTGAAATATATCATTACACAGACATATGGAATGCAAATGAGCTCTATATGAGATTCTTAAGGCAAATAATAAATGTTATTTAACTTAGTGATGGTAAAATGATAATGGAGAAGCTGGAGATATCGGTGAGTGCACTATTAACATAGAAGATTCAGAACTCTGAACCCTAATCTTTTTTTATACTAGTTCCTAATTTGCAGAGAATATAGACATTTATCTCTAACCATGACAACTAATTGATTATTCTTCGAAAAGATTCCTTTCTTTTATATATATGTATAATGAAGATGCTGTTGAGAAATGGCTATACTTAGAATATACAAGCAAAAACCAGCAGACATGGATCTTTCCAAACTGGTGGAGACAATTAGTGAATCAGGTTTAGAAGATGGATTGCAAAAATTTTATGATAAACCTCTTGAGAAGGAAACTAAGTGTATTGTAGCAGGACCTAGTTTTCTGCAGTTCCTAAGTAAATTATTTCGAATCCAGATATCTGGCGGAGACATCATACAGTTTGAACATAAGGGTCATGGTAAATACTATATGCTTTCAGCAACAGGAACATGGGACGAAATAATAAAATTAAGTTAATAACAAGAGAAGAGCAAAACGAATGTCTTTTGTCCATTTTCAATGTCCCATGATTTATCTATCCCATTACTTTACAACTCGCATGACCGCACATTCTCTCTATTTCAGAAATATTGTAATTCAAAGTGCAACAACAATAATATATAGAACAATTTCTCTTACCGATACATACACTCAATAGATCAGCAGTGTACATGAATGGAATAAAGCAGCTTCTTTAGATCCATGCTAAGGAGCTTATAAAACTGCAAATAAGCCTTTGGAGCCTCTTTATTAGTAACGGAAGTAAAGTGGTAGATATGACAGAGTTTGGAAAACCCCAACCCTGCCGCAATAAATGCGGTGCCTGGATCTATTTTCATTCTAGAAGTTGTTCAATTGATATTTTCTTAGTTACGTCTACTTCAAAATATGGACTCAACATATGAATTATTACTGGCTCTTTGCAACCTGCATTCTTCGGGTTAGTTGATACATACTATCATGACATTGACATTCGCAAATTCTTGTTATTTTTGAACTATTGACTAATATTTCGCCTTCGCATAAGCCGTGTTCGTTTTGCATACACTTTTCCGATTTATATCCAGCCAACTAGACTCTTTATCTCTTTATTCTATATATGTATAGATCGAAAAGATATCAATATATAGCGAAAGGGCCAGAGACATACAAAAGATGGCAAAATGTACAAAATGCGCATCCGACATACAATCAAATGGCTATGATATCGAAGAATTAAGTCTCCCTAAAGCTACATGTTACTTGGTTTCCTGTAAGCAGTGTAAGACCATTCTTGGAATTGTTCAAGAGAAATAGCTCTCCTGCTCCCGCGAGAACACCTTCCTAATACATTATCATCCACGAGAAAATATTGTTAGTGGAGGTGTCAATGTCTATTCTCACTGTTAAACAGAATACAGAAATCCATCGAATCGTCTTCAACAAACTTAAATGAGTTTTCATGAATATTGGTTCCCATTAAATTAGCGGTATTATTAACTGTCTTTTCTGCATTCAACATGCATTTCTGATACTCTGCGACATCGACCGATGTAGTTCCATTTCTATATGGAATACTAATGACTACCGCTCCGTCAGGGTAGTCAATCGTCGTTGTGCCATTAGGATCCGTTATAGGAAATGTTGTTTTCTCATATGTAGGAATCTCTATTGTTGCAGAAAACGAGTTAAAATTCAAAAGTTGCATTTGAAATGTTCAGACTGAACCTGGAGTTATAAAATCCAACCACACCAATTTTTCCCGAAGTATGGATTCAAAATAATTTATCTTTTCATAAGGTCTCCTCCTTGTTATCTTTTCACATAAACCCAACCCGTCTTTCCGAGATTATCTAAGCAAAGTTCAAACAGATATCGTTGCTATTGGGGGGTTCTAGCGGGAAGGCAGGCCATAATACTTCCTTTTTTATACTTAATCCTTATACCAATCCAAATAACAAATTGAGGTACTACAGCAAAAGCAACCACTCTCATTACAGTCAAATTTTACTTTACAATCACAATGGCTACATTCACAAATATGATCAACCATATTTGAACATATAGTCGCATCCTTTTTTTATATATTATGGCGCCAATCTTGATCCATCAGCATGTGCTCACACCATACCAACTATTGAGTTTCAGAACAAAATTCATTTAAATTTTTGTGTTTTTGGATCTGAGTTGATCCACGCCAGATAGGATAAATGAATCATGCGTTTTGCTGAAAATCCCTCTCCATAATTTTCTGGCATAGATGATTCTCTGTTTACAGTTCTCGAAACTAGTAAGTAATAATGTTATTCCGCTTACACAACACACACCTCAGTCTTTGTTGTGGTTTAAGCTTTTTTCTAAATATAATGTGATATTGGGCTTCGGATCCAATCGGACAACAACTACCACTAGAGTATCAGCAATCTCACGAATGGATTTGAATAATAAATTTCAGTCTATCTAGATTGCAGATTCTCCACGCCTGTTAGTGGATAAATCTACTACAATGGGTACATCTGTTATGAATAATTTTCCGCCTAAAGTATCATCAAATCTTTCGACTAGTCTGTTAATCAAATCTTCAACCTGATCGTCTTTAATTATAACTTCAACCTTGGTCCTCGGAATAAATTCAGGGGTATATCGGGTGGTACCTCTTCCAACAGCAACTGCTTCTGCCTTCGTAATTCCTCTCCCTGCAACTCTATAATGAGTCATTCCACCTGTATTAGCACTTTTTAGTATTTCACTTACTTCATTCAATCTTCTATGCGGGATTATTATTTCCATCTTTTTCATACTAGGAATTAGTCCTCATTTTTATAATTTATCATACATAGTTTAAAAAGTTAATAGTGCGATGTCTTGATCTGTCGTGCTTTTACCGTCTCAAGAGGAGCTGTGTCCAGCTATTAGGCTATCTGGTTTCAAGATACTCTTTTCAGGACCATCAACGCTTTTGCCTCTATTCTGCCGATATAGACCTCGAGCCTATATATATAATAGGCTATATATACACAGATATTATATATGTCTGTATTATTCAATCAGTCATGTTGTCCGTTGCACGATTGTTATTATATCATAACGCCGGGAAAACCATATAGACAGAAATATATCTACTAGTACAAATTATCTAGTTCCATAGTAATATCTATCGTCTTTGTATATGTCTGGTACGACGATTTACAAGAAATCCTAAATGTTAAAAAAGAGATAAATGCAATTGTAGTGCAACGCAAGTCTGCTTTTAACAAACAAGAGTTAATAAGAATCATGCATAGCATATTACCTGTCACTCGTCAAGAATGTAGATCCAGACTATCAACTCAACCTTGCTAAATCAGCTACTGTGAAATAGAATAGCACAAGTACTAAAATGTGTATATTATTAAATAATATATATAAATAAGAACGGGAGTAAAATCTGATCGTTGTGGTGTAATGATATCTATCCCTAACGGATTATAGTTTCCGCGAAGAAAAGGATCTAATTGAAGATCTGACAAACCAATATATGTTATGTGGGATTATGCAACTCGTGGGCGGGAATATTGATGAATTCATTGTGCCATATTAAGTTCTGGAGTTCCTCATGTGATTCAAAGAAATCTAGATTAGCTACCCGTGACAGCTCCTTAGCAAATGAATAAAGACAAGTAGTGGGGGCAAGCATCGCATGATTTATTATCCAAGAATTTCAATGAGATGATAAAACAGGTCTTCAACTGCGGTTCATAACAATCCGGTTCTGCACTATTCTTAGGAATCATTATAGAAATATCATCTATCTATTCATACTATAAGATTCTTATCCTACATTATCTAGACGATAGATCGTTAATGTGTAATAATGCAATCTGCTAATATCTATTAACAAGCAGATACACCATTATGTTTTATGAACCCTCTAACAATGACAACCGACAATTGGCCATCGTTAGCGAACAAGATAATATTATAGGATCAGCGGCACCTGAAAAAATATACTATCAAGGTTTACTACATCGATTTGCCTCAATTTTTATCCTGGATACTCAATCTAGACTTCTGTTACAAAAGAGAGCGTTCAACAAAAACAGACATGCAGGTCTTTTTTCTGAATCAGTTAGTGCTCAAGTAGCTTACGGTGAAAAGTACATCGATGCTGCTCGTAGAAGAATTAATGACGAGCTAGGACTCATTCTCGAGGAACATGAGTATGATGATGCTTCTAGCGGTACTCGATTAACACAGATATGCAAAATGAATATAGTTGCAAAGGATGATGACTATAATTACGGCTTCGCTGGCAGCATTGTTAACAATTCCTGGAAGAAAAATGCATTTGTTACAATATATGAATGCATATTAGATAATGATGGAATTGATCGTCTGTCAATAAATCCGTATGAGATATCAAATGTTTATTTCTTGTCTCTTGATAAAGTGGTTGAATTTTTTAACTCAAGTCCCAGCCTGTTTGTACCTGGTTTTGGATTTACATTGAAAGCATACCTTAAGTACTTCTATAATAAAAGGTAAATAATGAAAAGATATTTGGTTATTTAGTTTTATTCCCTATTGCAGAATCTATAAGCATCAATATGTATTCTTTTGGAGTAATTTCCATACCTTGCTTAGCTTTGTAATTGCTGTAGATTTCCAATATCTCCTGATATCTGTCTTCATCTAATATAATATCTATCTGATGTTGGTGCTCATCCTTTTTGCTAGTCATCCAATCTTG
>CAVQMO010000015.1:0-159678 GCA_963713605.1 uncultured Nitrososphaerales archaeon
GATGCTCTTTAGAGTTTATATTGTTTTATCTTAAATTTCATCATATTCCAGAGGCCCACTCGTGATCAAAAGAATATGTGTACAAAAGTGTTGTAACCCAACCATAGGCATACTTTTCAATTGACACCTATCAACGGCTTTAGTGACGAAAGGAAGCATGAGCCATAATAACAAACGGTTTGATCGTTCAACATGACTACTCAAATAATAATATGGGAAATTGAAAGCCAGCTCTAATTAGATAAACTTCTCTCCCAAAAGTTGACACGCTAACAAATGATTGTTATCACTGAGGAAAAATGCACATTTGTTTTTGTACATTACCTTTACTCTTTTTCTGTTCCTCAATCATTCTTTGAGGAAAATATGTAATGCCGTGATCTAATTTCAAATGACTAAGAAAAGCTACTCCATTATTTACAATGTCCTTAACTATTAGTCCTCGATTACAAATGCTACATTTGATAACGTGTTCATCTCTTGATGTTATAGACAAGATGACATATCAGTACTTAATCAATTATATCAACCTATATAGTTATTATTGCCCGTTTATGGCTTTCATATTAGTCCCTTCCATGTAATTCTTTAGACTTTTTATACTATAGACATCTTAGATGTGGTATATGATAAAGCTGGTACGAAATTAAACATAGATAATGAAGCAGCCGAAATAATTGGAGTACACAATGTTAGCCAGTCAAAAAAGATTGTTGGCCTTACAACCCACAATTATCCTCTTGGGTGTCCATTCATAAGTGATAAATTATACTTCAAGCAGTTCGACTAAATTTAGTCAGTCGTGCCAACCTTGAATTCTGTTATTACTTCCTTGATATAGTTAATAACCAAGTAAGTTGAGTTCAGCTAATTATCAAAAAGCCGTTCCCAAATTTCATAAGTAAAAACAGATTATTTACACTGTTCGCCGGATATTCGATTGATCCAGTTAATTTAAACTCGAATTTAATACGAATGCGCTCAATTGTCTTAAGACACTTAGGTGAGATTATTTTTTTGTATCTCCGTGATAAGCTGTATCATTTACGGAATTTTGAGAAGGCTGCTCTTCAAGTGGGATGTATATCCCATCGTCTTTAACTATTAATTCTAGTTTATGTCCTTTTCCCAAATTGAATCCGTCTACGACTGGTTTTGGCAGAACGATAACCGAGCTGGTACCCAAGGCTGTGACAGTGACAGTGTATTTCGTCGGCATTATAATTGGAATCTATTGATTATATTATATTTAATACTTATGTATGATATTTATGGGCAAATATATTTTACTTAAGATAACCATAATAATGGGCATACATATAATAGATTATGGTTATAGAATCGGCATCTCGGCCTTTGTCTATTCTGCTTGTCTCTCCAGAGTTCCCACCTATGTCAGGGGGTATAGGACGTTATACTTACAATTTGAAGAAGAACCTGATTGAGAGGGGACTTACCGTTCAGGTTGTCTGTGATGGGCGAGGGAGTGGAGAATTTTCTGGAATATCTCAACACAACGCCAGAAACTCAGAGATATTATTAGAATTAGTTGATAAGATAAAACCTGATGTCGTGCATGTTCAGTACGAACCAGGATTGTACGGCTTGAAACTTGACATGCTTAACCCGGCAAAGACTAGCACTAATATTGACTCCTTTTACAAACTTTGTAAGGTCCCGATAATTACTACCTTTCATTCTGCCTATCCATTCAGACAATGGATGAACCTTCCTATTCCAATTTACGAGCGACCAAAGGATCATTACCTGATAAAAAGAGCAAAACGTATGATCAGTTATTGGACAAGGCTAATTAATTCCCGTTCGTTTCAAAGGCTAAATACACAAAAGCTAGCACAAAGCGCTGCTGGAATAGTATTTTCAAAGAGCATGTCAAGGACGTTGGGAGATAAAGGATGTCACGTAATATTTCATGGTGGTGAACGGCAAGATTTTGGATCAGGTCAAATCAAAAGCGAGATAAAAAAATCATATTCTATACCAGAACAAGGTCGTATTGCCTTAGCACTAGGGTATGCGACGGCAACCAAAGGTTGGGATTTGATAGAAAAAATGGATATCCCAGATCATTGGACAATCGTGATTAATCCTTCGAAGAACGGATATAGCAATGAGAAATATCATAATGTGACAAAGAAGAAGAATTTGATCAATTTGCATATGGATTTTCTCAGCGAAGAGCAGTTGTCTGCATTATTTTCTTGCGCCGATGCAGTCATTTTGCCATACAAAGTTAGCTCAGGATCCGGGATTATGTTTGATGGGTTGTCATATGGTCTTCCTTTTATCGCTACCCAACTAGCATTTTTTGAAGAGTTCGCGTTTCGAGGCTTAGGCATCGCGGTTAAGCGTAAAGCTAAGGTCTTTTCAAAGGCATTGCTAGACCTCGATATTAGCTACGATAAATATGTCAAAAAAATCAGTGACTTTAAGAAAGAAATAGCTTGGCAGGAAGTAGCCAATAGACATGCTAAACTATATCGTCAAATCGCGAAAAGAAACGAACGAGCAGTTGTTTACCCTTTGAACGTGGGAAGCAAAAGAGTTATCTAAACATGCGATTGTGTTAGCAGATTCTTTGGCTTCTAATCCAAGCCTATGGAAAGCGCTGCCAAGTGGATTCAATTGCAGGGATAGTCACATTCACCCACTTGGCCTCTGGAAAGTGGTCGTGGCAACATTAAAATAATTTGAGCTCTTATATCTGGATAACCTCTTGTTATAAATAATAATATTCCCTATTCTTTACTAAATAAAGGATACCATAATCGCTCATTACTCGATACTAAAAGAGGCCTAGATTTCCATGTCAATGGCTTAATTTCTCAAATATATAATTCGCAATTAGGAATAATCATTCAAAATTTTCCAGAATGTTTTTTATACATCACTCAAAGTATTGATAAGTTGATGAACGGCGAAGTTCAAATTACAGATTTAGTTATCTCCAAGTTACTACGACAGAATATAGAAAAGTACAGACGTCTATTCCCACATGTCGCAGCAGCAATTAAACTAAATGTATCTGGAGTTATAACAGGCCGCGGAGATAATATTCAGCACGTATATACAGATTCGAACCATTCAGATCCGCTTCAAAGAGTAGTGCTCTCCAAACTAATTTCTTCTGAGAGTTATGATAGAGAGGAATATCTCGATATGATATTAGATTCAGCAGAGGCGGTTTTATCGGTGTTTGGATTTAATCGATCATTATTTGGATTTGACCGAAAAAAGACCTATTATTGGTGCGACGAAATATACCAACGACTTGAGCGTGATATTGAATCAATGAAAACAGAGTTATAAAAGATGAGTCTATTCCCGGACGAAGATGTTCTTACAGCTGATCTTTAAAGATTTTTCTACATGCAAGTTGAATGATGTGACGGAGTTAAGAGCATAAAATGCGCCAAATCAAGCCAACTGCTATGTTTTTGGAGACTAATAGTAGCAAGAAACTTTTCATGCTTATGATAGTGGTGATAATTACCATCATAATTGATTCACAAATCGGTTATATCGCTGATTTCATTCCTGAGCAGCTGTCTTCAATTGCAGGGATAGTCACATTCATTATTTTTGCAGTAATATTTGCGATAACACAATATCTTATTTTAGCTTTCGTAAGACACTCTAACATAGAAATGAGACAAAGAGCACCACATCTCCACATATTGCATACTGCGGTATCTGTTGCTCAATATGTACTTATAGTAGTGATGGCACTTGTTATTTTGCAAATTCTAATAGCACAGCAATATAACATCATAACTCTCTATATTACTTATGCCATAAGTTACGGACTTTGGATAGTAATATTAGGACTCTTAGCCAGAGCTTTTTTCACTTGGTACAAACTCTCTAATAAAAATATTATTGTATTAATATTTACTTTATCTATGATCGCGTATGTGGTCAACGGAATATTGGGTCTGGCAGTATATTCTGACTTGCTGATGCAACAGAAGACTGTGATAACATCTACTGATGTGGCGTACTTTCCTGAATTCAGTCTTGAAGAAGTTGGAAGTCAGATTGCAACAGCCAATCTCATAGCTTCTACCACGGCATATGTTCTCACTTGGATTGGCACAGTCAGGATGCTATATCCATATATCAAAAAATTGGGTAAGATCAAATTCTGGATTATTATGGGCGTAGTTATGGTCTACTATATTATCTCTTCATACCCGCTATCTTTATTGGAATATTTTACTCCATCAACAGATGAAATAACAAATATTCTTATCTTTTCATTATCTGGAATTCTTTCAGGAATCATATTTGGAGCAGCATTCTTATCCGTGGCAAAAACTTTACGAAAAGACAGTAGTCTCAGAAAGCATATGATAATTGCAGCATATGGATTTGTTCTTTTTTATATTGCTGGGTCTGCAGCCGCCGCTCAGGCTGCTTATCCCCCATTTGGAATTGTCTCTATTTCGTTTATCGGATTATCTTGCTATTTGATATATGTAGGTCTATATTCAGCAGCAGTTACAGTTTCTCAGGATACGTCTTTACGTCTATCTATTAGAAAGTCATTAACTGAACAAGCAAAATTTCTACATAGTATGGGGTCGGCTCAAATGGAACAAGAGCTACAATCAACGGTTATGAAGATCGCAAAGAAGCATTCGGATGTGTTGACAGAAAAGACTGGAGTTGAATCTTCATTGACTGATAATGATATCAAAGAGTATATGTCAATGGTCTTGAATGAGATTCACAAGTCTTGAGTACGAAGTCAAATGTATTAATTCATGGTCTGAATTGATAAAGATTCAGTCTACACAGATCCCGGGACAGCTACTTTCTTGAATAAGTGTGGAGACATCACAGTATTGGGCAAAATTTTAGCAATGTTTGATCTAAACCCTGGTCTATCAAATGCCTGCCTGCTTAAAATGTGCTGCGGATTCCCAAACGATAAAGTTAACGAATGTGGTACTGCTAGCAATTCCCCGATGCAGCTGGGCGGAAATGAATCCGGGTTGCTGTTTGAAATTTTTTGTAGTCTTAGCGAACACCTGTAAAAACTCATCGATCTCTTGGGGGTCTACATTGAACCTATTCATCACGATGATTGGTCTAACATCTTCATCCAATTGTTTTTCAAGAGTTATTCTTTCATCTGTTTCTACGATTTTTACCATAGCAAAGCTTATGGATCTTAGTATTTCAGTTTTCGTTGATCAACCATCAATAGGCACCAAACAACATGAAAATATTATGATATATTGCACCTTCATATTTGACAACTAAATTGACAATCCTAGTTGACATTCTTTCTTTAACTGAGCCATTTCTTTGTCGGCAATCTTATTCAATTAAATGGTTTATAGTGTTAAGAGATTCTGACATGTTCAATAACAGAGGTTGATGTGAAACAGATATTCCCCCCCCATTAACCATACAAAAGTCAAGCCATTAAAAGTCTTGAAGATACGTTATAACTTCCTAAAAAATTAGCGGTCCGTGTTTTTCAAGACCTTCTAAGACGAATGTATATATGTATGGATAGTCTCTTACTCTTTTCCAATATGGCATGGATAAATTTCATCGCTGGTATATTACTAACGATAAAGATCATTGTCATAGCCAGCTCATTTACTTCCTATGTATTAGCGGAAGAGATACAACAAGATAGTACTCCAGTTACACTTATCCCTGCCATAACTCAAAATATCCTTACTGTAGTTTCGCTCTTGATAGGTACATCGTCATTTATCCTAGGGCTAAGAATCCAAAATCTAGCAAGATCGACGTCTTCAAACTCATCATCACCATCACCATCAATAATGATTAACAAATACATGGAGACATTAATACTAGCACTAGTTATTCCATCAATAGCAGTTATTATCTCTGGAATATTTTTGGTTGGAATACAGCTAGAGCCTGGAGATCTTGCTTATTTACTACTACTGTTTGCTCTCTTTATTCCAGCAGGAGTAATACTGTTCCTAATTAGAAATTTGCGTAGGACTATAATCAATCAAGATATTGAAGAACAATAGACAGTAATTTCATGAATCTGACCACTCAGTAGATCTCACGGTCTGATTGGGTGGTGGGATGACCCGTAACACACAAAGAAGAGAATGCCATTCAAATGAGAATGGTCTCATGAAGAATGTTTGGTCATGAGAAAACTTCTGATTTATTGACAAAGAGTGAATATATCAGCACAGATTCGTATTAGAAAAGATTGTTTTATTAAATTAATTCCAATATTCATGGTATAATGGTAAAGATATACTTTATTTCTCTTAGCTTCTTCAAAATATAGTTCATAAAGTATTATATATATTACTGTCATAATAGGTATCTAAGTAATACTAGCGTGGATGAAAAAACTGAGCATATTCAAGTAACACTTAGCAAAGAAAAGTACAAGAATTCTGAATACGATGACAATACTGTCGAGTGTCTAATGAAATATCTTGAGTTAGAGAGCTATGAGCAGTTAGAAGACTTCTTAATTCATAGTCACGTTCCAAAGTTCGATTAGATTTATGTAGAGCAAACATTCAAAGTCTTTTATATGATAAATGTAAATTATTATTATGGTAAATGATTCTAAAAATAATGATTCAGTTTATTTTAAAAAAAGTAATGATTTGCTGAGTGGAATGAAACGTTATTTGCGAATAGAACACCAAGATGACGATGAAGAATTACTAGAATATTTGCAAAAGCAGGCAGGCCTACATAGGGATTAAATGCCAACCAAATTGGTTGTTTTTTTAAATCATAAATAATTATGGAGCATTGAATTGCTAACCGAAAATTTACAATAAAATCATGTTTATTTTAATCGAAGCTATATTCTAATTCAACAAAATCTGCTCGTAAAGCTTTTATCTCGATGCAGTACATCGAGCGCAAGTGTTAGAAATGACACGTTCAATCAATCAATGCTATAGTTGACGGGGCGTCATTCCGATTTCGATGATAAAACCTATATGTTGCCCATTCAGTTTTATGCGATTGCGAGCCAGATCATTAACATATCTTATTAGCCGTCTTAACTATTCGATCAAGTATACAGGAGAAACGGCATAACATCGATTAGATTTCGGAAAACGAGAGTCGAGATATGGTATGTAATCACTTTTCTGTCTTATCATGTTGTCAGGCCTGTAAGCTTCTTAAACATATTAAAGAATTCAAGCTCATCCATATTTTTCTTGCCTGCAAATGCGTCTTCTGTTGCTACTACTGCTGATGCAACGAGCATTACTGCTACTGTTACCATTATTACAAAAGTCATGATGATTTCAAAGCATTATTTTGGACAAAAAATAAAGACTGTAACTGGTGCGAATATTCTGGCTACTACTAAAATCTTGAATCATATTCATTGCTAATAGCAACCTTATTGTATAAGATTCATAGCCAGGCATTATGGTTTATTCTCATTGAATAGTACCACTGCTACATTTTGTGGCATCAATAAACGGCAAAGATTCCTACTTACATAAGCCAGTTATGTGTTCTTGAAGGCGAAAACATCAACTTCTAAATAGAGAAAAACCACGTGTTCACTTAATGACGACATTTGAAAAGCCATTGAATGTAGTTGTATTACTGGTTGGTGGCTATATTCTACAAGGAATGCTTCAGCGAGTGGCATCCAATACGATTATCACAAGGATTCACTATATGACATTCAAAAAAAGCGTTATTCTAGATTAACAAGACTGCAATTATTGGGGCATTAATAATTCAAAATAAAATCGATAGGTATTTTGCCTATTGTTTTCATCGTGAGATGTTACTAACATTTTCATTTTCGACTTGATGATGGCGATATTGGTGTAGGATACAAGCTTTTATGTTACTTACAAAATCTTCCAACAATGATGCAAAATCGATATATAAGTCCCTGTGAAAATTACTCCCAATTAGACAGTTCGCGGATTTATTGGTCTCTGTTGTATTATGAAGCGAATTGTGACAGTGTCCATTTTCAGTTTTTTTCTTAAGATTAACTTTTAACCATGATAGGGCCATTATACCTAACATCAACATCCCCGTTTCGGTATGTAGGTAACTATATTGGGTGATTTCGTCCTCTTTATTGCTGCACTGGTTTTGGGTGGGCCTGTCAGAGTATTCTCGACTGTGTAAAAGTACAGTTTACGGCTAACGAAGACCAAAAAAAGCCATTTGGTACAATTTTATTATCAGCTGCTCCGTATGGGGGTCCGAAAGATGCGAATGTCTCTTCTATTGATGAGTAGAAGGCATCTGGATCGAGCTGTTTTTTAAACCATTTTGGATTTGCCAATGAGCCAATATTGAATGTTCGTGTATTAATGTAGATTGGTCTATAGATAGCACAGGGATATTGCTTATTATTCTTGTATGATTATTAAAAATATCATCTTTTACTATTTATATTGCCATGTTTCGTTTTCCTTGCATTAACTAGATTTAATATTGCGATAATTAATAATCTAAAAAAACATTTCTTCCATAACTGTGATCAAGGTATGCAAGATATCTTAACTGCTATTTTGTAAGTGTAAGTGAAGTCTAGTAGCTAGAAACATTTTGTCGTTAAGAATTCTCTTGACAAACTAGTTACAATTTCAGATGGCGAAAACTATCTCCAAAAGTTTTAATCTGCAACGATGATCTGATTCAATCGTCATCAATACTTGCTATTGGTCATCTATTTAGTTCGATTTAGATAATCAGCTATCTCTTCAAATGTCATACCAGAGTCATTCAGCTCTATCAATGATTCTTTACTAATACCAGCCCGTCTCAAAGCAACTAGTGCAGCATATAATCTTCTCTCTGCATTAGAACAACACTTACCATCCCAACCATAGTATGACATAATGACACCCATAGCACATCTTCCGTTAATTCCATCAGTATATTGCTCCCTGATCTGCGTAAATTGTTTTCCATATGCGCGTAGAATTTGGGAAATAGATAATTCTTGTGTCAATAATTGCTGTTGTTCTCTCAGCGGGTTAATATTGAGTCTATCATTATGGCGCTCCCTGGTCTGTATTAGTTTGCTTCTATACTTGCTTAGAATTTGGGAAATAGATAATTCTTGTGTCAATAGTTGCTGTTGAGCCATATATTGCTTATATCATAAACACAAACAAGCTATTTAGATGCTACGCTACTATTATTCTACGGAAGCAAAATTCATATGATAATTAGACATGCTGGGATAGCAAAGAAAACAGCTAGATGTTTCGGGACGAAAATAAAATGGATGAAGTATGGATGAGATGTATCTCAACCTTCTCTTTCACGACCATGATGTTCGCCTTTTTCGTGGTCATGTGTGTGAGTTGTTCCATCCTCATGTGTGTGTTCATGTTCATGTTCTATTTCACGACCATGATGTTCGCCTTTTTCGTGGTCATGTGTGTGAGTTTTTCCATCCTCATGTGAGTGTTCATGTTCATGTGTCATGTAAACATTATAGATATGTCATGCCTTATTATGATTTGGATAATTTCTGGTAACAGTAATCTCTATCTTGAATATTGTAAAGTTATTGGAATCAAATTTGTAATTAAAACTGCTTCCAAGGATCAATAATTTCAGAAGTAGTCGGGTTGATCCATTATTATTATCGTTGTTTTATCAATACCAATTAAATATGTATATAGGATATGAAAGCTATTTGTGGACAAATCATCGCTATTTGTTTGCAAAGTATGCTAATTATCAGATCTATTTCTGTCGTTTTGGAAAAATCTGATAACTAGTCTATAATTCATGTCAATTTTCTTTTTGTATTTGTATACGATCTTTAAGTTTATTTTTGAACCTTAATTAGGTATTCTCAAGCATTTAGTTTGTCTGAGATTAGACTTGGCTTGTGCGTTTTGTAAAGCATGGGGCCATTTCACCACATTATAGATCAGTAGGACGTCCAAGAAACACTTTCAGGTTTACCAATCTTAACTATAAATTTGTCAGAACATAACAAAATTAGGCTAAATTCTTGTAGTTTAGTAAGACGCAGGACTCTAAATATAATCTATTAATATGAAATGTGATGATTTTTATACAAGAAATCACTACCATTTTAGATCATGAAACATAAAAGTTCATGTCGACTGTTTAATATCCGTCTATCTATAAGGATGGTGGCGAGCATTAATAATACCGCTGTCTTTCATTTTGACAACAACGTTAACAACAACAACAACAACAACTATGACAGGCCCTGCCGTTTATGCATATAAACGTGGAAACATCTGGGGATAATCATGGCCAATTGAATTTTGTTTCGACAATGACGACGACGGATGCTTCTAGATCTTTTAGCGGCGAGAATGCTACTTCTAATAGCACAATAACACAGATACCTGATGCTGCGATGGGTCCTTCAATACCTGAAAAAGGATATATAGTTGAAGAAATACGCGATAATCTGTATTGGGTGACAGATGGCTCTTATAATACAATATTTTTGGTAACTGATGAAGGTGTTGTCGCAGTTGATGCTCCACCATCTATTGGACAAAACTACTTGAATGCCATAGCCGAAGTAACTGACAAGCCGATCACACATGTAATTTACAGTCATGCCCATTTAGATCATATTGGTGCGGCTGGGATATTTCCAAAGAATGCGACATACATAGCTCATCAAGATACCTCTGCAGAACTCAAGAGAGCTTTGGGTCTAACCAAAAATGATTCTACTATTCCGCCAATCCCCACGATAACTTTTCCAAATAACTACACATTACAAATTGGAAATCAGACACTTGAATTGGATTATTATGGTGATAATCACATGCCAGGAAATTCGTTTATTTATGCTCCAAATCAGAAAGCGCTTATGTTAGTTGACGTAGTATTTCCTGGCTGGGTGCCTTTTGTTTATTTAGCAATTGCTGAAGATATTGCCGGTTTTATAAAAGCTCATGGCATAGTTCTAAATAATTATGACTTTGATACCTTCGTTGGCGGGCACCTGACTAGATTGGGAACGAGAGATGATGTGATAGCACAGCAAGAATTTATTTCTGATTTGGAAAAGGCCGCTGGCAAAGCTAACGGTGAAGTCCAATTTAGTGATATCGCTACACAAGTAGGTAATACGAATGATACTTGGCTACTCTATTCTAAGTATATTGATGCTGTAAACGAGAATTGTGTACAAACCATGTTAGCAAAATGGGAGAGTAAACTTGGAGGTGCTGAAGCATTCATGCCTACTCATTGCTTCGCCATGACCCAGGCTGGAAGAGTTGATCCAAGCGTAAATGCAATACTTCAAAATAGCACGATGACCGCTCTCCAAATTAGAAATCCGATATATATTTCACATTCTTTGTAGAAAACAATTAATGAAAAATAAATGATCCAATAATAGATGTGGATATTTAGTGATTCCATTGTGGTAATAAAATGAAGCTACGAAATGGATGAAATTATTGCAAAGCAGATAATTACTGTGCATCATGGCCGATTAGATCCTTTATTTATAGCTCTAGTATCATTACACCATTATCAATTCTATGATCTAGTAAGATTGCGGGAAACAATCTTCTCAATCTAATATCTTAATATTCACTGGTCTTAGCCTCCTCCTGCACCCATTCCTCCTCCAGTTGATTCTACTTCTAATTCTTGTAATTCCTTATCTTCTTTAGATTTTACTTTGGTTATCGGCTTCAAAATTTCTTTTTGAATTTCTTTCTTCTCTTCCATTTGTGTAACTTTGATAGTATAACATACTTAATAAGCATCAAGCAGTATAGATGCGAAATTTGGGTACACTAATAGATGGCAGCATTGCATGGAATAGCTTAAACTTCAACTAAACAGACGCAGAATCTTAGATTCATGTTTCACACTCTTCAACAAAGGGAGATGCGAGAGTCGGAATTTTACTATGAAAATTATACATAAGTTGGTAGGAGAGCTTGGACCAGTGTCTAAATTACCGAATTCAATTTCAAACCTATCGAATCGAGCAAAATTAAGTCGTTGTTTGAATGAGATGATTAATACAGCCCAAAAAAGTATCAGCGTCGAGTTTCCAACCTTTTTAACCAGTGCGGCCGACAAGAATAGCTTTATTCAAACACTATTATCTCCCAATTGAGTTATATTGTTATATTTTATGACATTGTACAAAATAGCTCTTTGATAATTATCTTTTCTCATGAGGTAAAAAATTAAAAATAAATGTGTCTATTCCACCTTTTGATCGTTCATGACTTCAGGATACTAGATTTTAGCTAGTTGGTGGCGTTGCTTGATTACCATTTATTACTATAGCGTTCTCTTCTCCGTCAACTTGTGAGGTCGTAATTTCACATACAACATTTAATGGTAATTCCTCATTTCCGCAGACATTGGGTTGGCTTCCTACCTGATTTTTTTCCTTTGTTGCAAATATTCTATAATCTACTGAGCTTGCAATTGTAGTTGCAACAAGCATCACGGTGAGGACCGCTATCACTATAACTACTTTATTCTTAGATATGTTACTCATTTGCCTCTAGTAACGTAGAACAAATAGATTTATCAGTGTTGAGAATAAGATTACCCTAGATCATATCTGAGAAATGTTCTAAATTTGTGATATAAGGGCGATATAAAAGCGTGGCAACTTAGTTTTTTATTAGATTATGAAACCAATGAATGTATGTTTCCTTTGTCTAGAACCTCCAAAATGCATTGAATTGAAAAACTATGTTCCACTATCAATGGTTGTGACTATGATGTATGTTATGTTACTTCATGGCATTTGCTTCAACTAGTCAAATATTATACTTTTCATGTCCTATTTTATTTTATTCATTTAAAATCCCCAAAATCGGCCATAATTTATAGTATCAGTTCCACCGCCTGTGGCGTTATTTTAGTTGATCTACCTGGTTGATTCTTCAAACGTACTTGCGGTGAGTTCTAACCCTTACCTCTTTACACAAATGTGCCGGAGTTCCAGTCATATTATATCACTAGCGATTATTGTCGGCAGTAGTCCACCTCTAATGTAAGTGGAATGAGCTTTTGTACAAAGAAAAGATTGTTTAGATCACCATAGATTAGACTTGAATTAGTGGCAAACAAAAACTAAACGTAGTTCCTTTTCCACCACTATTATTTTCTCCCCGTATTTTTCCATGATGAGCTTCTATTATTCCCTTACAAATATATAATCCAAGACCAGTTCCATTGTCTGATTTCGTTACGAATTTGGTGAACAATTTCGGCAATATATCTGAATCAATTCCTGAACCAGTGTCATTCACTTTAACTGTTACCTGATTGTGTTTACTATCAATCTCGGCTGAAATGGTTATTTTTCCATCATGTGTAAATTTTATTGCATTATCGATTAGATTACTAATTACTTGTTTTATTCTATTCTGATCAGCTATCATAGGAGTAGATTCCAGTTCCTCTAAACTTAGGAATGTAAGGATTACGTTCCTGTTTGAATCTCTGATTTCAGCATTATAGTCATCTACTATCTCTTCTAAGATTTTTGATAGAATGAACCTCTGCTTTTTCAGTTTTAGTGTTTTGCTTTCGATCTTGGTTATATCAAGTATATCTTCAGTTAGGCGTTGTAACCTTTTTGCGTTTCTAGCGATTATTTGAATCATTTCTCTTATGGTAGTTTCATTATTTTTGATCTTGCTTTTGCTTTGGCTTTTGCCTTTACTATTATCAAAAAGTATATCTGATTGTAGAAGGACGTCAGATAAACCCAATATTGGTTGTATAGGTGTACGCAGTTCATGAGCAGCAATATTAATGAATTCCTGCTGTGCCTTACTGTGGATTATTAACTCCTCACGCAGCTCACTCTGTTTCCATAGTGTATCAAATATTGAAACATAGGATAATACTGTTGATTTACTATTGGAATATGTTGCTAGTCCTATAGCTTCTTCTAGATTATCTTTAGAATCATCTTTTAATTCGACTACAAATGAGTATGTTCTATCTACCACCCAAATAGTCATTTTTGTTTGCATCGCTGGTCCAATGTTTCGTATTTGTATTCCTTTGATCCTTTCTAGCCTTTGGATCGAATCTATTATTTTATCCTCAACTGGTACGAGAATTCTTACGCGTATGTTGTATTTAATTACATTCTCAACAAGTATGTCTATTCTTCCCGCTCTTTCCTGACGAAGAAGTGCATTTGAAGTATGAAAGATTATGAGTATTTCCTCCCTTGCTTCTTTAACAAGCCTATAACTGAAACTGATAATTTCGGTAGGTTCCTTAATCACTTCCAATACGTCGGGAACCAGGCCAGCCTCTATCTCTAAAATTCGTTGTTCAATAGGCACCGACTTAGACCACAGCATTTCAAAGAAATGTTGTTGTTGTTTTACAAAGGCCGGTACTGTACTTGTAATAAGCTCTGTAATTTGAGGAGAGGAATCATTAAGATCAGCTGCGGCTGCATATTTCTTTCTATCTGCAATGACAAAGTTACCACTCATCTCAGATAGATGACGAAGCTGTGCGATCCCCGATAACACACTGCAATCATTTAGGTTGTTTCTTGTGATTTCAGTTATGATCCTAATAATCACGCCTCTTGTCTTTAAATCATAATATGCCCTTTTTATCCTCTCTTCCGATAAGATTGGGTTCAGTCCATTTTTTGTGATGCAAAGATCGTATTGATTTTCTATAGAATACAATACCTCCAAGGACCTTTTTATTATATTTTCAGCTCCATGCCAGACCTCTGTTTTATTTTCTGAAGAGGAGGAAGACGAGTTCAAGTCATTGATTGTAAATGAGCTCTTGTTTATTTATGATTATTCTATCATAAAGTGCAATTGAATACTAGTCTACGTTATTTTTAGATAAAGTTAATTTATAAGTATCTTGCCCTCGTCTAGAGTCCATTTAACATATTTAATATGACCGATCTTACGCCAGTTTTTAACTATACTCTCACAATTTTGTATGTTGCGTCGACATTAGTCTTTTCTGTGTATTACATAAATAATTTTGGGCATATTGTTCCATAATCAACAATAGAATTGTGTGGTTGCTGCTCGTCATCTGGCTTGGATCGATGGAATATTAGTCCTAAAGCCGGATTATATCGATATTGTCCTACTTTACTAACAAGCATTGGTAATCATTTTGTGTGATTTAGCCCAAAAATACTAAATGGAATGGATGGATTCTGAAAGAATAGCTTCTAATTCAAGTCAGCAACACTGCATACATTCTTCTAGGCAATCGGTGTTACCATTACATTTCGATGCCTCAGTACCTCCATTCCTCAATACATCTAAGGAGATCTGTAGAAAACCCAGTCGATATCGGTACTGTATAGGTACGTAACACATAAAACAGCTATGTACCAGTCAGAATCACAAAATTGAGTTTAACTAAGTCAACTATGCTCACCGCAAGTCAAAAAGACCGACTGTTTAAGATCCTAGATGTAACAATACAACAAATAGAATCTGTTTTTTTTAGCTTCCTGGTATTCAAGGAGTATACATCTCTACGGAGGCTCCGTTCTTGTACTTTTTAACATCCAGGATCATTTCGACAATTTTTACTGACACTTTCTTTGGGCTAAGCATCTTGTTCTTATTTTTTTCATAATAATCGTAATCATAATCTTGCCACATTTTTGTAGCTACTTGTCCAAGAAATATTGCCATCACTCTAATGTTATACATATCAATTTCTAATGCTAAGCTCTCTGCTAAACCTGCAAGTCCAAACTTACTTGCACAGTAAGATGATAAATCGCTGAAACCAACCTTCCCTGCACCGGAATTTACATTTACTATAGTTCCAGATTTTCTTTCAATCATATAAGGGAGTAAAGCCTTTGTAATTAGAAATGCACCTTTTAGATTGGTATCTAACGTTTGATCCCATTCATCTTCAGACGTATCTACTAATTTCTTGTCAAAGGCAACCCCCGCATTATTCACGAGTATGTCTATTGATTCACTTCCGAATCTGTCTACTGCTGATCTGACAAGAGAATTTACCTGAGATGAAATGCTAACATCACATTTTGCCCCTATAACGTTTACTTTATCGTTTACTTCTTCAATGTCATTCACTACTTGATTGATTTCATTTTTAGTTCTAGAACATACAACAATATTTTCTACCTGTCTAGCCAACATAATCGCAGTTTCTTTTCCTATACCTCTTCCACTCCCAGTAATTATTGCGGTTCTATTTTGTGTATTTTTAGGATTCAGGGTATTCATATATTCTCCTCTTTGGAAAGATTAGCGGCACTTCATACTAAGTGTGTGTCTTACTTATGAGTGAATGATCAATATGCTGTTATTATTTTGAAATAAAAAAAGTACTTTAGATGTAGGCGATTGTTATTGTACTCCGATTACGTTTACAGCATTTCCGTCACCCTGTATTTGTGATAATAGATTCTGACAGAAAACATTCAATGGCAGTTCACCATTACCACATTCATTGACTTGGGATGCTGCTTGACTCTTCTCGTATTTCTTCTTTCCAGCGAATACGTTATCTGTTGTAGAAAGTGCTGTAGCGCCAACTAACATTACTGTTATCGCTGCTACAATTGCTAAGTATTTAGCGTTCATACCAATTGTAATCAACATCTTATTTTTCTATTTTCAGAAAATTTAAGCACTAAACTAAATCGGATTTATGTTCCATTAGATAAACGTAACATATTACCATATTTGATCTTTCTATCTGAACTATGAAATATCTGATTCCGTAAATAAGAAATGCATTTCCTAGTTGTCAAATTAATCGCCGTCGTTTTTATATCCGCAATATATCAATGAATAGTTATGAAAAGAGTAATGGTGTTAGTCTTATCAATTTTGGCAATAATGTTAGTACAGCCAACTTCAGTCGATGCAATCACCGATATAGATGAAAAATGTATAAATCAAGCATATGAAATTGGATATGATATCAGTGAGACTTATGAAAATGTCATGAATGCATTAGCACAATTAGAGGTTGATTGTATATGTTCTGGAATGATGAGTCCAGAAGCAAGATGTCTAGTATGGTATTACGATACAGGGATTAGAGTTACCCATTTAGTGTTGGCATCACCGAACTCAACAGATCTTGCAGACTATTTAACAGAGAGTGATCTTCTTAACCACAAATGTACTAATTTGGATCTTTTAATGGAGCGTGATAAACCACAGATGGATGTTATGTGGTCGTCATAGATTTATTTATTTGTCTTATCCACCCACAGTTGCAGTTGCAGGTTGTATTTCTTGAAAAGCAATTACTATTTCCTGAAATTTGGTATCGACTTATTTTATTAAAGATCAAAGTCAGATGACAACAGCTAGAGCAGGAGTGATTCTATGCAATGGATCAGCGTGACTTGAGTCTGTATGGACATATTGGATACTATCTCCGCGACTCGCAATCACTCCAGAAATATTTAGTCTAATAGCTGCTACGACATGGGGGGATAGGCTTCTGTACTTTTCTATATTCTACCGTAGTAACTTGGAGATAACCAAATCTGTAATTTGAACTTACACTATCAATACGAGACATTGGACTGCGCTCAATATAAGATACGGACTGCCTTCCGATTGATCGAAGTTCAAGTCGTCTTATGGTGTCTGGCTGGGGATAAACTCTGTTAGATTTTGCCATCCAGCTTCATATCCATCGACATATTCAGAACAATAAGCTACTGGATCTGGAGCTGAGTTGTCTGGATCACAGTATGGATCATATGCTACCTCGCCATGTTCTAGATAATTAGAACTTGCATTACTGTACCCCTGCTCAAAAGCTGGAGTTGTGTAGTTAGTAGCTTGTAATTGTTGTTGTTGTTGTATTGAAAATATGATAAGCATGGTTACTGCGAGAACGACAAGATATCTCTTATTGTTGGAATTGAGTTTTCTCGTCATTTATCGATGAATTCAAGAAGTCGATCCAACTATATATCTTTATAGTGAAATTTCACCATTATCGGTCTTGACCCGAATTATTCATGACACAAAGATCTTGTGAATGGAGACTCGATAGTCTATCTCCCGTAAATAGATAAAAGCAACCAAGACTTAACCAGCAGTAGCCAACTGACATTGAGTCTGAATTGTAAAGAAGCTGGCGATCCTGTTTGCACACATACCATGTATGGTGAAACTGATGTAGAACTTTTAGCCAATGCAAAGAAGCATTGAATAGAAGTACACAGATAAACCGAAGAAACATGGAATGAAGAAGTCGCAAAGAATGCGGAACACTTCCAGAAACTAATTAAGAGTACATAGGCGAGTGTTTAGAACTGAAAGAGCTAGAAAGCTCCGTTCACATTTTTTATTTAAAATGGTCAGTTAGACTACCTGATTGCTTAATTGATCCATTCAGTTAGGCTCTTCTATGTTCACGCTTAATGTGCGCTTGAGTTTCTTGACGTGTTCTAAATTTCAACTTGCACACTCGACAAATAAGTCGTCTGACTCTTAGCCTCTTAGTATAATCACTTTTTGGAGTTCCCGCTAAATCCAGGTATTCATCAGCACAAATCAGGTCGCCATCTTCTTGGAACTTGTCCTCGATAGTAATGGGTGTTACCATAACAATAACACTGCATAGCTTCAAGATATCCATGATATATAAGCCGTTATCCTATGGGTCGGTCAGAAGATGATAATTCTAAAATTGGAGGCCATACATAGAACGCAGTGGGTTCAAGTCATATTGAACAGATTTCCTCGTGAATATTTTAACACACTTTAAAGTCTTGCCTCTGAAAATCGGGTTCTTGAAGTAATTGAAGATTCTAGTCCACAGGAGCAAAAAGAAGAGCCAGTGCTGCCTGAGCTAGATATGGAAATAGAATGTCTCAGGTGTAATGAGATTATGGAATTATGTTCTAACTTCGATGAATTAGTGTACTCTTGTGAGAGTTGTAGCTTCTTGCTGAAATGTGACAAGAGAAAGTAATTATATGTTCTAAAACTCGGCATGTCGATTTAATCTGTTTTTGAAAATCTTGCAGTATTTTCATTATCATCTTTTCTGACTAACTTATCGCTTCCAATTTTCGACCTAGTAGCGTGTCAGTGTACGCAAAATCGTTCTTCATTATTGCATCCGTATACTTCGAAAAAGTGGAATTTTCAATACATGAGCCATGCATAGGGTATATCATGTTAGGGGACAAATCTATGAGTCTTCTTGTAGTAACGTCTTACTGGCTCTTCATTTGCAAATATTCCTGCTCCTCTATAAAGAGCAATCATGCTTTCCGATAAGTCTTCTGATATAACCGGTTTATTGTTACCAGGCTGAATGAATAAATCAGATGGAAATAATGACTTTGTAGTTTCTTCATAAATCATCATGCTGTCCCAATGATGAACGTGGGGAGTCATAATGAATCTAAATTGTCTTTTTCCAGTTTTTAATATTTCATTATCCCAAAAAGAAATATGCTCTGTGGGAACACTGTACCATCCTGCTAGATTCAACTTAGAACTTAAATCACTACATACTAATTTTGCATCAGCAGAATCGAGAAATGCCATCCCTCCCCACTCATCACTTTCGAAATGTAGAAATGATACATAGGCTAGTTTTTGCAGCGGGATTACTTCTTTTACTCTTGCTTCTATTTTTTTGTACATTCCAATAGGGCCTGTATGGATTAGCATAGGTCGCTCATCGTCAATTAAAAACTGATTGTAAGTGATACCATACATATCTACCATCCCTGAGATTCTGTATATTCCGTCTTTAATCTCTGAAATCTCTACGTCAATATCCTGTGGCTTAAATTGTGTCCTACTGATTTCTGGCATATTCAAAAATCATGTATATAATGGCATCAGATAAATCTTCTCATACATGTCCAGGCTCTAGACATCTTGCCGCACTCCAGCTTCGATGAATTAGTGTACTCTTGTGAGAGTTATATCTTCTTGCTAAAATGTGTCTAGACAATTTAGCATTAGCGTTCACTATAGCTATAGCTCCAGCCAGAGATCTTCAGGCCAGACTGAATGGTACACTTTTGAAATATTAGTAGCCAGAAGTCTGATCTTCAATATTCAAACTAACAAAAAGAAAGTTGGGATTTATGGACCAAATATGCCAGAAGTAGATAACGCTTCATTGACTTCATTCATTATCGCTTCTACCAATTGGTTTGTTGGGTCGGGTTCTTGTTCTTCAGCAGTTACTGTTTCATCGTCTTGTTCGGTTGTTGTCTGCTCGCTGTTAACGTGATTAGAATCGGTCGAGTCGGCAGATTCTTCTGTGGTGTCATCTGTTTTTTCGCTGGGTGTTATACCCTGTGGATTGCCAGTGCCAGTATCATGTGAGCTATCTGTGGTATCATCATTGCTACCAAATTTTTCTGGAGCTGGAGTAATCTGTGCAATAGCTGACTTTTGACTATCTGCAGTCACACTAAGCATGATTGTGCATATTAGTATCAGCCCGGATAATGTTCCATATTTGATATATTGAGCGTGCATCATGTTGTTAGTGAAGTACTACGTTGGCAAATCTATATTTCAGTTGATTAAGTTTTATCTTATAATTATACTATAATTGATTTCACTTTTGTCTTTGGATTTGTACATTGATCTCCGATTCCATATCTTACAACTTATTTCAGCTGTTGTCGCAAACGGACTGCTTGCTTGAAATCATTGTTAGATTCTGCTATCTCTATTGTTCTTGCTTTATCTCCGTATTTCAAATCAGACAATCGACCTAGTATGCTTTCAAGCGTATCTATCTAATTTATTAAAACGTCCGACTCTCGCAGATTATTTGATTCTTTTTATTTTAAATTTAGCTCTTGAATTCTTTCGTTAAGTGTATTTTCAAGTTCGATAATATTTGACAACTGTAACCGCATTTTGGTTGTTCCAAGTTGTACTCGCAAAGAATGTGGAACACTCTCGGAAACTAATCAAGCAGTCATAAAGTATAATCAAAGCTAGATTACTTCCATATTTTATTTAGCTTGCTGCTTCCGATATGCTAATGTGGGACGGCAAATGGGAATCATAATTCTTAATCTATCTATATGCTAGTTCATCTAGATAGCTTAATACATTCAATTATATTACGTTACAAGCAGATATGGTGTTGTTCCCCCCGCTACGGTGTACTCGATTACTTCTGCTGCCCGAAAGGTAAAGTACTCCTGCTGATACCGTAGCGGTTGTCTTGTAATACTTTTGTTGTCTCCTATTTTATTTCATGATTTGCCCAGCCAGATTTTTTGCCGGCCTTGAAATCTTAGTTTGAATATTTTTAATCAAAAGTTGAGCAAAAAAAATAAACAGCAATTCACATCTCAAGATAGAGTTGTTGATTATCAGGTTACAAATAATAGCAGACAATCAGGTTATAGGTTATAGGTTATAGGTTATAGGTTACAGTTTACAGGTCTAAATTTTGCCACGGGTTATGGATTTATGACACTGTCATAGTATGAAAAACCTTTCGATATCATTTAAATCCAAGGTTTTAATTGTCCTATACGAAATGGCAGGACGGCCAGGGATTGGAAGAATGAACGAAAGGGGCCGCCCTGCCTGTCATGAATTTGTTTCTGAGCTCAAGTATACAATATTAACTAGCATAAAAGGTATTCCGGAACTTGGTTATCTGTGAAAACGGAGGAAAAATAGTAAGTCTTATTTCATTCAGAAATATTGCCATCATCATTGAATTCTTCGTCTTCGTCTTCAAACTCATCATCAATGTCTACATCATCCTCTTCATCAAAGACATCATTTTCTGGCTCTTTTTCCATTCACAATTGGAATTAACTAGGCTTAATTACATATAAAAGTTAAAGAATCACAGAATCTAAGGTGTTGTATCATCACTAAACCCTAAAATATTAAGAATTCAGAGATCCGAAAATACTTCCAATTAGCCAAACGAACGAATCAATAATATAGAGTTAGAGAACCAGTTAATTGGTTCATACAGATTTCGAGACTATTTCCATATGCTATCAGAAGCCCTTGGCCTTAGTCTATTAATTTCCAGTTCCGCGTGCTTTCTGAAATCCTCAATCTTTTTATTATCATAACCCTTTTCCATCTTCAGTCGTTCTTCTAATAACTTTTCTAGAATATGGATTGCTTCGAATGAATCTTCTGGATCGATATGATAAGCTCTATTAAAGGCTGAAAGAATTGGTTCGAGCTGAAAGAATAAGGCATCTCGAACTTTGTCATGTTCAATAGGTCTAGACATTATAGTTTCAAATCTTATACTTAAATAAAAACAATTTCTAATTTGGTACATATTTGATTCATCGTCTAAATTCTTCGTTAGGGGTGAGTGACAAATGAGTTGTTAACTCCTTTACATGTATTATCTTTTCTATAATCTTTCATTTCTTAAATTTTCAATCGCTGACAGAGACTATCGTTTAGAGATATCACTAGATAAGATATTATGCATGTAAGAAAACTATGTAGATAATAAACATAAACATGAGTAGCTTCCTGCCACGATGTTATTATTGCGATAGTAAAAACTTCGGCTCAGTTGACGGATATTAGTGTCACATCGTAACCAGACACCCAAACCTACCTGGTTATCCCTGACCCGCGGATATCAAATATTACCGCTTAGAAAGACAAGATATGTACTGGGAACGTGAGATAAAAGCAGATTTTTGAATGGAAATAGTTAATTATTCATTATTTTGGTAGGATCTGGAGATGTAGGACGTAAATTAGCTGACGGATTAATTGAAATTGGGAATGAGGTAAAAATATGAACACGTGATCCTATCAAAAAGTACCTTGTTCAATAGGTTCAAAACCATGCTCCTTACGAAAAAATCACCATTAGGTACTTCTGCTGAGGCTGCGGCTTTTGGAGAATTGGTTATAATTGATACTCTATGGGATGGAATTGTCAATGCAATAGAATTCGCTAATCCTACCAAGAATTTTACGGGCAAAATTGTGATAGATGTTACTAAACATTTAGACCTCTCTAAAACTAACGTAAGTAATCCTTTGCTTGATAATTTTTGCGCTTAAAAACATATCACCAGGGATATTTTAAATATAAGGTAAAATACTTACTGCAACGTAGCTACAAAAGAAGTAATGAACATGCAGAATTAAGGATATAAACCATTTCACCTAATAGAAATTATGAAGGTTGGAATAATTGGATCTGGAGAGGTAGGACGTAGACTTGCAGATGGTTTACTAGACCTAGGGTATCAAGTAAAGATTGGAACTCGTGATACATCCAAGAAGGAAATCATCGAATGGATTGATAAACACAGAAAAGGAGATAAGGAATTAGAGAATGCATCAGTCGGGGGCTTTGCTGAGGCGGCATCATTTGGTGAAGATTTGATTGTGCTCTGTACTTCATGGGACGGAACTTCTAATGCTATAAAAATGGCTGATCCAATTAACATGACAGGTAAAGTAGTTATTGATACCACAAATCCATTAGATTTTTCACAAGGACTTCCACCACAATGGCTGTTGGTGTTACAGACTCTGCAGGCGAAATAAATCAGCGCTTACTTCCTGGGGCTAAAATCGTCAAAGCGTTTAATATTGTCGGTAATCCACACATGGTTCATCCAGACTTCCCTTGTGGACCGCCTACAATGTTCATATGCGGAAACGATGAACAAGCTAAGAAAATAGTTACTGAAAGTATTCTAACTCCGTTTGGCTGGGAAACAATTGATATAGGAGGAATTAAAGGAGCTAGACTTCTTGAGCCTCTTGCAATGCTTTGGATTACTCATTACTTCAGAACGGGCACCGGAGATCATGCATTCAAATTACTGAAAAAGTAAATTATGGTGATTAAAGAGACGTATTTTATTTATTACTAATTGACAATGAGGAATAAGACGAATAATAATCCTTTAAGCAAGATCGTACCTATTCTTTCTGTTTGCGATTACATGTTAGAGATATAAAAGTTTCTAGGCTATAGGCTCAGCTCAGGCCGTTTCTCATATTCATCTTGTTGTAATGTAACCAAGAAGCCCTCCTCCCAAACAATCAATATCATTTATTATTTTCCATTAAGAATTGAATTTTTTTATCTAATTCGAGGATATTTTCATTCAATAGAATTAATCTGTTTAATAATTCATCATGACGCTCTGCAAAGTTTTCTATCTTCATCAAAACTTGTGTATTCTTTTGTTCTAAATCGCGTACACGTTGTAGAATATAATCTTGTTGGACCGTGGTCTTTTTCTGCCTGTCATAAATCCACCAACTTATGGCTACGCCGATACCGGCTCCTATGATTATGCTCAAGTAAGTACTTGAGGTGTTGGTCATGTCAATGCAGTCTTTAGCAAGCTCCGGTACGCATCCCCATATTACAAATACTGGCAGTAATAACATGATATTGTGCAATATCCTCTGTTTTTTAAAGTCTGTTATTCTTTCATAGATTCACTTGCATCAACTTCGGTGAAGAGTGAATTCTCGACTCATGGTTAGCTCAATCATTGTCCATTTCTTGTATGGGGATCACAAATTCATTTCAAAACAACTTTGAACTATCAATCATTTTTATTGCCAAAAATGTCAATTTTTCACCACATACCCGTTTTGTTATTTCATATATGAACCATCTGCATTTTGAAGATATAATCACGGCATTTATCACCAAAAGCTTCAATAGATCGACTGTAAGCTTTCTTGCTCTGGACAAGCTTATGATTTAGCAATATACCACGATTTTAGTCTCCATATCCAAAAAGGAGGTTTAGTAATTCTATAAGTGGCTTGGAATACGCGATAACGCTTCTTTAGTACTCTAAACTAGTCATTTTTTAACAGGAGTTCAAACTATATGTTATTTTAGGTCATTAATTTGACTTTTCGCATAAACAAGGCACATATTACTATGAATCCCTACAAAGAGGAAAGTCTTTAAGATGCTCTATAGGATCATAGCCTAAATGGAGAGAACTTTTTACAGATGGATCGTATCTATATAAGCTCTTGTAGATGGTTGGGCTTTTATGGTCAATCTTAAGACGATATTTTTTCCCTCGATAAGCAACAAACAAGCAACATTAGTAATCGTCATCACAATTGCTTTCTTGATACCCGATACTATGATAGGCTATGTTTCAGATTTTCTAGTTCCTCAGACTACTTCTATCTGGGGTATTTCATTTTTTATTTTATTTTCAATTGTATATACCATATCTCAACATCTACTACTTCGATTTGTATGGTTGAAAACAAAGGACATAAGATCAAAATCTTTTCTTTTTAACGGTTTGCTGAAAACTTTAATAGCATTCCAGTACACACTGTTCGCAATTCTGATAGTAATCATATATCAGATACTATTTATGTCACAATACTATACGACGTTCCTGGTTTGGTCAACTGGTATAAGTCTTTTACTGACTATTAGCATTCTTGGCATCCTCGCTAGGCAGTTGTTCTTGTGGTATAGATACTATAGAAAAGGTTCTTTTGTGATAATTTGCTATGCCTTGGCATTTGTCATTATGTCAATTACTTTCTTTCTTGCATTATTACTAGATATGTATGGATTCTCAAATAAGCAAAGTATAGTAACACCAAATTCAGAAGTTTTTTTCACCGACTATGATAATACCAATTGGTTACTACTTGTGATTCATTATATATATAATTACCTAGATCTAATTTCATTCATTCTCATATGGGGAGCAAATGCACTGCTGCTCCTTCACTACCGCAAGAGATTAGGATTTGTAAAATTTTGGATAATAATTAGTCTTCCCTTGGTATATTATTTGGGTACTTTTGTAGAGATGATGGGATTATACGAACCACAGTCTGATTCAGAGTTCTTTTTCTTCTATTTGTATAGCTCCCTTAACTCAACTGCAGGAGGACTAATGTTTGGAATGACATTCATAACTATAGCACGTAAGATTGACAATCAAAGGATAAAGGGATACATGACTCTTACAGCATATGGATTTATTCTTCTCTATATATCAAGCCAGATATCACTGGTGGCATCCTCCTACCCGCCATTTGGAATCACAACTCTATTCTTCTCAGGATTGTCGTCTTATCTATTGTTAATAGGACTGTACTCTACCGCAGTATCATTATCTCAACATGCCCAATTACGAAAGAAAATTAGAAACTCAATAGACGAACAACATTCTAGGCTAATAGATGGCATTGGAATGTCTGAATTGCACAGAGAGATAGATAAGAAAATCGAGCCGTTAATCCAACGACATGCAGAACAGATGAATATGCAGACTAAGTTAGATTTAACAATTACTGAAGAAGAAGTAAAACAATATATGAATGAGATTTTGCGTGATCTTCACAAAGAATGATTATTTCATCCATAAATTATTTATATAAAAAATAGACAAAACCCTTAATTTATTAATCGAATATGAAATTTGGTTTATATTATTATACTTGAATTCTAATTATCATTGAATATATATATACAGTCAACTTGAATAGTCATAAACATTATTGACGAATGTAAAAGAGCCAGTACTAATAATCCCTAATAATGTCAATAAGTATACTAAAATTAGGAACAACTGGGATAAAGGACTCATTCAAATGGTTTGTAAGAGAACATGCTAGTGAGATTGCAATCGTTGGAGTAATGTTCGTGATAGGTGTTGGTATAGCATTACTAGCTACGGGAGATATCTCTGAAGCAATTGCTAGAATGGGGAGGAGGTAACTAAAGGTAATAAATTTGAATTTTTATTTTCAGCTTCATTGCAAATTTGAGAAATGCTGTCCTGTTGGGAAAGAGGCTTCTACTTTTGAGTTATTCTTGATGTAAGTGGACAAATTTAATAGCATCTTCTACTTCTGTTTAATTAATAAATAATACTACTCTACATAATATTCGATTTCTAAAATTAATAACTCAAATTTGTGGCTTTCCAGCTTACGAACTAGCACCGTTTACAACATAATTCTTTGAATAAGAAGTTCATAAACAATTATGTAGCAACGAATTTTCGGGTCTATATTCAAATGTCGTAAACCATTCCTACTATGTTATTCTATGTCAATGCCGAATAAATCTTTGGAAGAGATACATCATACCTGTAGCTTATATTCATGTGACCATCATCAAACTCTTCATAAAGATGCTTGATGTTCATCTTATCCAGTTTTGAGTGAAGCATTCTAGCGCCCCAATGAAGATTAAATTCATCTCGGGTGCCACAATCAATGAAAATAAGCTTGAGCTTTTTCAAATTCTCAACATAATTTTCTATCATTCTGACTGGATCCCAAGCAAGCCATCGATTCCATACTTCTGGTAACATTTCACCTGTCTTTAGGTCGAAGGGTAAATCCACGCCCATTTCTTTTGATTTAGGATTTGGTGAATAATGTGTCTGCCATTCCAAATGTATTCAAAGGTGGTCCATCGTTTTTTTGATGACGATTAGACTTCTTCCAGAAATTATTTAGCCACCTCTTGGGGCCTCCAGATCCCCTAAAAGGTTCAAGGGCTTTCGGAAAGTCTGGAGGATAACAGTATTCAAAACCAGCATCCCCAGAGTGATCTACAACACCTTGAAAGACATCAGGATGACGCATACCCAAGACGATGGAACCATAGCCTCCAGAAGACTTTCCCCACACTGCATGAGCAGAAGTGTTGTAGTTTTTGTCTATAAATGGCACAATCTCATCTATGATATAGTCTTCGTACCTACCTGTTGCCGAAGAATTGATGTACTGATTCCCACCAAATCTCGTAAAACAATCAAGCAAAACCAAGATCATTGGACCACATTTTCTTTCTAAAATCAGGCGATTCATTCTATCTTCTATGTTTTCTGCAAATGGATCTACATTTAATAGCATCTTTCCTTTACCCCCGAATCCTACAAGACCGAAAGCTGCTATGTAACCTTTAGAATTACTTTGTGTATATTCTGGAGGAAGATAAACCAAAACATCTCTTACATAGGGATCTTTTAATGGGTTAGTTTTGAGCACCCTGCTTGCATAGCTATGTGTAATTATCTTCCCTTTTGCCTTGCTTGTTAATCTAGCCAACCGTGAATAATATTGAACTTAATGGTTATTAGTATTCTACTATTTTTTGCATATTTAGCCAATTTACGTTGTCAACTACAACCTGACATGATTCTTCTTACTCGGGTGCTATCATTTAAAGAAATAGGGATTATATCTAAACTACAGAAAAGTCTTCCAAGAGATTACTGACGTTATGAAGGATCATTTGCAGACAATCATGCCCCGGATGATGTGACCATTGAAATGATTCAGATAACAATGAAACAGACCAGAATACAAATCAAAAAAATTGAAGGAACCTATGATGATACCTCCAAATCAAATACTGGTGGAAATAGCATAAGAATTGGTTAGAGGTACTTCTAGCTCCCTGCAGATTAACCATTTATTCTTAATCCCTTTTTGGCGCCAGTTTGCCATATTGAATCTCAAATATCAAGGTAGTCATTTTCGTAAGTCAGATAATCAGTTCCATACAGCTTATCTATTTTATGAGTTGATGGAATCATAAAAACCGTTTTCAAGTTAGGAAAATTTTTATAGGATCTAAGTCATTTTCTTGAAGTGCACCTTGTTGTTTAGATAGTCTGAAATGGATCAATCACGCTATCGGCACATTGTGCGATATCACCTAGAATAGAGATAATATATATGAGAGTGCTATTACAGCAGTCACTATCTGTAATTATGAGCCCACCATTTGATAATTTTCTATTGTGAAATTGAATTTGTGGATTTTTAAACAAACTGAAAGAGACATCATCAAGCTGTACAACTCTTTGACTCCGTATGTCCGGACAGCAGTGAATGATTCTAATGATTATATGCTCAACTTTGGTTATTGGATAAAGAATAGTAATGACCCGGTCTATGCACAGCATGAACTCAGTGCGATGTTTGGCAAGTTTGCTAAATTCGATACCGTTGAGATGATTGCTGATGTTGGAAGTGGATTCTCAGCCCCTGCCGTTCATTGGAGATCAGAGTATCCCCATCTGAAGATTTTGTGTGTTGATATCAATTACACGGAGTTGAGTACAGCTAGAAAAATGGTAATTTTTCCTCCTCTTCCTCTTCCTTCCTCTCCTGCTTCTTCTGATCGCATATCTTTGATTAATGCCAGTTCAGCCATGTTGCCATTAGGGAATGATAAACTTGACATGATAGTTGCATTTGAATCGGCACAACATTTTCAAAGCATAGACAATTTTCTAATAGGATCCAGATCCATATTGAAGCCTGGTGGATTAATTGTGACTTGCGATTCCAGTTGTTGATTTAAAACCATTAGAAATTGGGGGAAACCAGAATGTTAGCTTTATAAAAAAATTAAAGCTAATGAAAAAACTTGGAATTCTGTACTTTAGTTGGGCCTCTCAACATTATGATATAGATACAATTTCAAGATCTATCACAAACCATGGTTATCAGATAGAAGAATTTCGACGAATTGGACATCAAGTGTATGAACCCTTGGCAGAGTATTATGTTAGAAACAGGAAAAGCATTAGACGCAGACTCATACAATCATTTGCGACGTACAAGCAGAGAATGTTCTTTGAGTTTGTTGAGTATATGGTGTACAAGTCAGCTTTAAAGATGAAGGATTTATCCATGAATGGAATGTTAGATTATGTGTTAATTAGGGCTAAAAAAGATAATCTAAATGTAGATTCATGATACGTTTTAAGCCAAAGAATGGTCATTATGAGTTTTTATACGGATATTCTGATAAGATCATTTGGGTCATTCAGGCAACTAACTATCGATGATCAATGCTATGGCAATTCCAATTGCAAACAATGCACATAGTAGGCCGAACGCTTTCCCCATATTATTATTATCGAGACCCAACGTATAAAACTACGTTAAGTATGACTGCAACAAATCATAAGAGAACACTACAATCAGATATCCGTGACTATCACACCTTAAAAAGAACATATAATAGTTTGAGCGTAACTTTAATTAGTATTCTATATGCAAGGATAGAAGCAAGAAGAGTTAGTTAGTCCTCAATATGAGAGAGTAAACACCTTTCTTGACAGTATAGGCAGAAGGAGTAAGAATTTACGCAGAATGTACGCAACAGCACTTAGATACTTTGATAGGTTTCTTAAGACTGTACAGTTTCTACATTCACGCATTATCATTAATTAATACCTTACCCAGTATTAGATTTCCATATTTCGATTGATTAGTCAAGCTTCCGTTTCTTGATTTTTACACGTTTCTCCAGATAAGTAAAGACAAAGATTTTATGGAAATGGAATTGCATTTATTGTTGAAGGTATAAGAGATTCTATATTTGTACCCTCATCATTACTTTTAGGATCACTATCCTCAACTACAATTTGGCTAGTTACCGATGTGCTATCAATATTTTTCTTAGCTCCATCTAGAGCTTTAACAGAAGCAATCGCAAGGGATCCTATCTTATGTCCGGAAGGACATCCCAACAAATTTTGGATTTTAGGATCACAGTTGGGTTCCACAGCCAGGACCTTACCAATAGTGTATAAATTGGCGAAAGACATTCCTCCAGTTAAGGCTAAAACTAATAATAGCAAGCTCAATCCTGCCGTAGACATATCTACATGCCATTATTTACAAATAAAGATAATTAATTTAATTAATGTAAAACACTTAGTTTTGCTATGTAAATATTCTATCAATTCAACGTCAGTAAGAAAACTAAATAGAAATAGATAGGCAACATGAATGCTCCGTAACAACATAATCCTACGTACCTTATATCGAAAGAGAAGTCGTAATCATGTTATATTCACATACAATCCACTTTTCAATCAAGCATCATATATAAGGTAAAAGTACCATTTGATCCTAATTTAGATTAAGATTTTAGATTTGGGATTATTCTCTGGAATATGATTATGCTTTTGATATCACTATTTCTTAAATGAAAGAATACAATTAGAATATCAAAGGAATGATAAATAGTATTAAAGTGAATAGATGTATAACCGCAAAGACTTTTCCAACAATATTGGCTATATCATTACTATTGATATTAGTTAGCAATATAGTCGGTACACCAATCCTCTTTGAATATGCGTATGCAATCGAAGAATTCGATATAGATGTAGATGTTAAAGACAACGAGATTAAGCGTGGTGATACTCAACACATAACAGTTACTGTTTTCAACGATGATTCTGGTAATCATGTATCAGATGCAGATGTCAAATTAACAGTATATCCTCCAGATAGTGATTCAACCTCGGCAGAGGATGAAACCGATAATGATGGCGAGGCAACATTTGATGTGGAAATAGATGATAATGCGGAAACAGGTAATTATGATGTGGACGTAAGAGTGTCAAAGGACGGATATGATACAAAAACTGTTAGTACATCGTTTGATGTTGTCGGGTCAGGTAATAACAACGACGACGATGATAATAATCATGATGGTAATGGTAATGACTCATCATCTTCAGCTGCGGCATCAGCTTCTTCAGGAAGTAGTGGTGGCAGTAGCAGCGCAGCGTCAAGTGCTAGTTCCTCAGATAATGACCATAATGACAATAATAATGACGGTGGCGGTAGTTCCTCCGCATCTTCTGCAGCTGTAGGAGATGCCGCATCAGCAGCGGCCTCTGCATCAGGTGCATCATCAGCCGCAGCAGCTGCAGCAGGTAATGCAGCTGCAGCAGCCGCCGCATCAGGTGATGATGCCTCTTCGGCAGCAGCAGCAGCAGTATCCGAGAATGGAGGATCTTCGTCAGCTGCAGCAGCAGCAGCTGATGCGGCATCAGCGGCAGCAGCTTCTTCTAGTAACGATGAGGATGGCGATGATAAGGGAAGTTCGTCCTCGTCAGCATCTTCTTCAAGCAATGATTAGAGTTCCTAGTAGAGACTAAATTCCACAATTTTTATTTTTTGTTCATTAAATACTTGATGCAGGGATATTGTAGATACTTCACTCTTCTCAAGTTTTTGTTAGACATCTAAAATAGAAAACGGAGACTGAACCATCGTCTTAATGACTTAGCTTAGGGCACCATACACGATTATTACTTTCTGAAATTTTGCAGTAGATTTAGAAATTAAGAGACTGAAACTTACGTTATGTAGTAGAAGTTTATGTTATGGCTAATCTAACGGGCTGACTAATGGGATGAATGAACTTAAATGAATATTGATAACAACAAATATTGTGGGGCTCCCATTATAATTCTACTCTAATGCAGATCCTTCCAACTAATAACACAGCTTGAACTCGAAATATGGCCGCATCGACGGTCTCCTTTCAGCAGACTATTACAGTGTAAGTCTTAAATCGTTGTACGATACCATATTTCTTTGATTATGTCATCATTTTCCATATCCATTTGTACTTTCTCTTCTGCAGAATGAGGGCGTATCAATCAGTAGTCGTTGTCAATCTATCAAGTTTCAAAATTGTAGCCAAAGTTAATTTAGTTACAGAAGTCAAATATTCATAGTCTAGAATATCAGAAGTATCAGTACTCTTATGATAATTTGGATTCCTTGTTACACCATCATCGTGAAAACCAATAACTGTGTAACCTAAAGCTTCAAAAGGAAGATAATCACTATTTCCTAATACGCCTAGGGTTGCGTTTAGATTAATATATTTTTCAGCTACACCTTTGACGAAATTTGCAACAGCTCGTGAATATTTGTCATTATTTTGCACAACATTCCCATTATCATATTCTATTAGAAAATCATTAGTTTCTTCTGGAGAGAAACCTATCATGTCTAGATTAATTAATAGATCAAGGTCTACATCTGTTTCATCAATATAGTCTGCATAATGTGTTGAACCCCATTTGCCTTGCTCTTCACCAGAGAATAGCACAAAGATGATGCTATGGTTCAGACTTACATTGGAAAGGATTCGTGCCACCTCCAATAATGCAGAAACACCACTAGCATTATCGTCAGCTCCTGGAGCTCTAGCAGTACTATTGTTAATGTCTTCCATTCTACTATCGTAATGGGCAGAAATTATTATCGTGCTATTTGTTGAACCTAATTTTTCACATGCTATATTTTTTAGGTAATAGGTAGGCATCTTTTCTTGCTGGTGATCTTGTAGGCCGCCGACGTCATCTTCTTCGTTAGGAATATGCGTAAAATTATGGACGTATACTTCTCTACTACAAATATTCTGAAGTTTCTCTGTTAACCAAGAAGCAACATCATCTATGAATTCGGATTCTGTATGTCGAGTATGAAATGAAGATAGATCACGAACAGTTTTATTGAGATTATCTGGATGTACTTCATCTAATGCACCATTAGAAATGATGCTATCATAAATATCTGACTTCGCAGTAATTTTTGGAAAGGGGAAGGTTATAATAAAATCGTAATCATCTTCATCCATTAAGTGAAATGGGATTGGAAAATTAGTCAATGCGAACAAGTATAGCAATATGAAAATGATCGGAAAATGCATAAGACTATAATGCAAACTTCTTTTATTCATATCACGATCTATTTTAGAGAAAATCAGAGAGATTTGCCTGCTTTGTTTTTATTAAACTTGCATTATGATCATCATTTCCTTTCCCTGCTGGATTATCAACCTTCATAACATATTCTTCTCCCCATTTCACTTCTTCAAGACCTACCAGCCGTCTAAAGATATTAACCGTACCAGGTCCAAAGCCTGCATAATGATTATTTGCAGCAACAATTGCAAATTTGACTGGAGTTATATTTCCTTGATCAATTCCGGTTCTAAAATTGCGTTGCAATTTTTTTCATCTCTTTTATCCTATCAATCTGAATATGACCAAAATCTTTCTCTTGGATATTTCTATCTCCAATAAACCTCACGTATACAAAATCTGTAACTATAGGCGGAGTATGTATTTCTGCAAGCTGACCCCAGACCAGGCACATGTTATTGTTAGAAAGGAAATTGTAAGCCAGATCTTGAAACCAAGATCTATGTCTTACTTCTACTGCGTATCTGAATCTATGATCTAGATATGGAATAATATTTCTTGGAGCATCAAGTCCTTCAACAATTTGAATAGAAGGTGGCAATTGTATCAAAAGTGCAAGTAGCTTTCCTTCAGTTCAGACATAGAATCTAAAAAGTAACCTAATTGATCCTCGTCAAAATACTTAATCTCTTATCATGTGTTATTACTTTGGGGAATTCTGCAGTGAATCGAAAGTACTTCGAAGTCCTGTTGTACCAGTTCTTGACCATGAATTTGTTAGGAATTCTATGGAAGGAAGAGTCTATTTCTAACTCATTAGGAGTGTAATATTTCAGCCATCTCGAATTGATACAATTGCCACCTAGCGAAAAATTAGTCATGACCAAATGATGTTATCACCATTTTTTCTTAGTCTTATTGTCATCAATGTCATTCAACAGTATAGTATAGCATATTATTACTATTATTCATGCAAATCTGTATATGAAAGGAGAATGCAGCTTGATCAAGGGGACCATGATTTTGCTAATGTTATTTTTTGTTATGATAGTTGTCACCATTCTAGTAATAGATAAAGGTTTTAACAATGCTCTACCTGGTACGACGACCTTTGCTCAGACGTCAGGAAATGCGACATCGCCTCTTAATAAGACTCAGGAATGGATAAGTCAAAAAGATGCTGTGAAAATCATTTTTACCTATCAACCGGAAAGACCGATCATTGACACATTTACTAAACTAGAATTCAGTGTTATCAATCTAACTAACAATGAAAATCTTAAGGATTTTGATGCAAGGGTAGTTGTAACAAATGGTCAACGGTTGTTCAAATTCGAGAACATTACTGTACGAGACGGAGATTTTTCAGTTGAATACCTCTTCCCAGACGACGGTACTCACCAGGTATTGACGAGAATAAGCAAGGGTAATGCTGTACAGGTTCTTGCCTCATTTAATGTGTTCGTGCCTCATCAAGCCCCACCAAGCCTTCTTAATCCCTTTCCCAATACTCCTGCAAGTGAGATAGAGTCTATCACTAGGGTTCTTACAATAATTATTTCATTTTCGATAATAGTAGTCGTTATTCTTATGTTAAGAAAAGGGAAGAGCAGGAAGAGGAAAAAAGAGAGCTTCTGAGATTATGAGCACGCTGAGAATATTTGCTTATGTGTGACTGTAACTGACAGTGTGAGAAGCTCTAATGCCAAACTGCATAGGTTGAGTGAAGCCTTTCCTGGAGTCCGTATTCGAGCATTTGCAGTAATACGATAATAAGCAGAAGTCAAACCTTCAAGGCGATCTGAGGATCCATGTGTAGGGAACGTCACGCTAGCGGTTCGAGACTTTCAGAGAACCGTAAGTCAATACCAAAACTGGAGAGATAATCTAAATGCATCAAACTACCATGCAAAGGAGTACCGTCCATTCTCAACTGCATCCTGAAATTGGCGAGGTGTGAGTTTGTCTACCACTTTTTTCAAGTTTCTCTTCTCTTTTTCATCCTCTGATTCAACTACTATGTACCATCTCTCCAATTTCTGTTTCCAGATAGCCACAATTCTTACTCCTGTTGTCGTAGTCAACACTACGACACTTCTTTGCTCCAATATTATTACTGGCGCAATGGATAAGATTAACGCTACTTAACCTAGATTGTGATAAATAATAATGGATAGCTCGCAATAATCAACTTAGGAGTGTTTAACCCTTATAGGCTTCTCTATATGGCTTAGCTCACATTCTGCCTTGGACAATACTGTAAGCAGGATAGGGAATGTATCTGAAGATACTGGTATCCTGATACTTCAAGGAGAAAATGATAGCTCGACTCCACTTGAACAAGGGTTACTATTACAACAGAGACTAACAGAAGTAAATCACCCTGATCACCTGCTTATTACATATCCAGACATGATATAAGGATCACTCTCGTAGAACCTTCATAATAGTAAGACTATTCTGAACTGTGTTTGGGACTGCTTATCTACGGTAAGCAAATTTGGACGCTCTTCAAATATTTATTCTACCAGAGAATAAGAAATTGTCGGTAACTAGCCCACTTTAGAGAGGCTAACGCATCGATTCACACTCTTCTTTAGACCATCCTCGTTTAACCGGTACTATGTTTCGTGTACGAGGATGTTCTACCCACCAATTCACAAGACCATTGCAATTACCGCATCGTAATTCAATTCTTGAACCATTTATCCTGAAATATTGTACTTGCTTCAAACCATTCATGTGTTGATTACAGTTACAATCTTTAATGCTAGACATTTTGTATTAATTCTACAAATCTTCGAAAAACAAGATAATATCAGGTGTGATCAATAAGACTATCAAAAGAGTATATGATGGATATTATCTTACTTCATAGCATTTGCTTCAGCTAGTCAAATATTATACATCACATGTCCTATTTTTTTTCCATTCACTGTTAAAATTCGGCCTGTTCAACCGCTTACGGCGTTATTTAGTTGATCTACTTCATTGCTTCTTCAAAAGTACTTGCAGTGAGAGGTGAGCTACCCTTAAAGTTTCATTATATGTCGGAAGACGAAGGATATTTCGGTTACGGTTCTTGCTGAGCAAGGTCATTGCCGTGTCTATAGTGTCGACATTATATGACTTCGTAGTGCTCCGATCTGTATAGCGAGTTCGGGGTCATAAGTGGATTATTTCATCCATTCTATTCGAAGTTTTAGCTAAGATTTGGCAAGACAAATCTATATGAACATTATATAAGATAATTACTGAGCTTGTATTCGTCTATTTGATATATCTCGAATTACTTCTATACCTTAAATGAATAGAAGTATACCGGTAATTTTAGCTGTAGTCGTAATTACAGCAATGATAGGAGTTAATGTATCCTTAGAACAAGCATTTGCATCTGCTTCCGCATCTGCTGCAGCAAGTGGCGGATCAGCGGCAGCGGCAGCGGCGGCAGGGGATAGTTCGGCAGCAGCGGCAGCAAGTGGCGGATCAGCGGCAGCAGCGGCAGCGGCGGCAGGGGATAGTTCGGCAGCAGCGGCAGCAAGTGGCGGATCAGCGGCAGCAGCAGCAGCATCATCAGATGATGATGACGATCATCATCGTCATCATCATTATGACTGTGACGATGATGATGACTGTGATGACGAGGACGACGATTAAGGAGCAAACCGCCCTATCCTTTCTTTTTTAACATAAATTCCGATCAGTTAAGATGATAGTAAATTAAAATGTGATTTGAGATGAATAATATTATGAAAATAAACAAAATGAAATCATTATCCCTCAACCATTTGCCGGCTGGTTGTACCTTAATCAGTTTCTCATTGCTATTATTATTGTCATTTTTGGTCTTGCCATTGAATGTTAATGCTGCGGTAGACATTGACACCTCTGGAGATGGAAGAGCAGCCGCTTTTGATGGCGAAGAAGGAATTGCCACCGAAGGTGATAGCTTCTGCAGCATTACAGATGATATTGCAGGAGGAAAGTTTTCAACACTCTTTGAAGGGATAGTGGGAGAGTGTGATGACTCACAATTATCAAACCAATTCTTGGTAGAATACACATTTACAAAGAATCCAGTAAAGGTAGGAGAAAAATCATATTTCACAGTAACTGTCAAGGATAAGAATTCTGGCAATCCAATTTCCGACGCATTTGTGACACTAGATATCCAGCCTCCATCATCAACTTCATTTGAAACTAGTTCAACTGGTGGCGCAGTAGCAGCTGCAGGTATATCTTCAACTCAAGAGATAGGACAAGAAAAAACAGCTCAAGCTACGAATACAGATAACAATGGACGTGCAACATTTACTGTAGAAGTAGGACCTAAATCTGATTTAGGTATTTACGATACAGAACTTAAAGTTGCAAAAGATAGCTATCAATCAAGTTTCGAACAACTAGACTTTCGTGTAGTATAAAGGCTTCAATCCCTCTTATCTTTTGATCTCATCTATTAGCATTCTTCTCGATAGATCGAGTATTTATTAATAAATTTGGCATATCATACATTCATGATTAATGATAATGACTAGACTTGGGATAGTTTATTCCATAGATTTTCAAATATATACAGTTGCTACTTTACGGTTTCAGTTAAATCAACACACTATGTTAGTCATGGCAATGATAGTACATTATTGTTGTTTGATTTCTGATTGAATCCAAAGGTTCTCAAATATAGAAGCATAAGAAAAAACGGTTGATTCACTATTTGAGTATGTAGCCAAACCAATTGAATTCTCATCCTCCTTTTCTTCTATTACCAATGATAACTCTCTGTCTGTTACTATGGTCGTTAGTCTAGTTTGTATCGACTTGAGCAGATGGCGCAGCTCTATACGTTGATATCCATTCAATAGCTCAATGTCATTCCCTTGTCCTACGAGTATTCTAACTGCAATCTCATCTGTAGCCTTCTGTTTCAGAAGATTCTATTATTCCTTGATTATGATATTGATGAAGTATATTTGCATGTGAAAATATTATCAGAATCTCTTCAGTTGCAGAAGATAGAACTTTGAAATAAGGCTATTTGTTTCTTCAGAATCTTGGATTGTTTCTATGAATTCTCTTTTTATACCCTCTTCTATCTCCTTTATCCTTTGCTTAGCAAGAATCGCCTTTTTCCATAGCATATCAAAAAAGTACTGTTGCTATTCAACAAAAGCCCTTAAGGTGCTAGTAATAAGTAATGGAGGAGGTGAAGATTCAACTGTTTTTGCCCCAGCTGTGTAATATTTTCCGTCAGCTATTCCAAAATTCCCTTTTACTTCATCCAAGTGACGTAGCTCACATACGCTCATAAGTTCTTTACAATATCTTATGTTATCCTTTGTAATTTCAGCAATAAATCTTAATCGTATTCCTCTCGCTTTAAGTTCTCTATAGGCATTAGTAATTGGATGATTAGGAATTACAAACATTGACGGACCATTAGAGTCAATACAATTATTAACAGATTCTCTGAGGATAGAAATTGTGGTAAGAACATACTTAACTATGTTTTCAGCACCATAGATTACTTCCGTCTTCTCCTCTGTCGTGGAATGTGCTGAATTCATCAAATAAGTAATCGTTAATACCATGAATATATGTTGCATCCAACAGTTCTATGAATAACATGACAGAAAGTTTATAGTACGAATTTGAATCATAAATCGCTTGGCAAGTATAAATTTCACTATCAACGGCATTTTAATCTAGTATTTAATACAATCATTCACTCCTTAGATCTATCATTTTTATTCAGTATGTATCATAATGCATAGAGAAAAATGGATTTCGATGAAGTGGTTAAGAAAAGAAAGATGATAAGAGAATATCAACAGGATAGACAAATTCCAAATGACATAATAAACAAACTTCTTATAAACGCGCATAGTTCGCCCAGCGCTGGACATACTCAAGTACAGGAGTTTATTGTTGTATTAGATCCTATTACAAAAAGGAAATTATGTCAGGCATCGCTAGGACAAAGTCAGGTTGAAGATGCATCAGTTCTAATAGTTGTGTGTTCAAACACATCAAGGTCTGTTGAAAGATATAAAAAAAGAGGTACTGAATTCTATAGTATTATCGATGGTGCGTTTGCTTCTATGATTATACTGTTAAGTGCAGTTAACGCAGGTATCGGAGCTAGTTTTGTTGGAGCGTTTGAAGATAATGAAGTATCAAGAATTCTTGGATTACCAGTATACGTTAAACCAATAGGAATAATTACATTAGGATATCCAGCTGAAAATCCAGAAAGATTCGAAAGGATAGAACTGAATAACCTCGTTCATTATGAAAAGTATGATAGAAGAAAACAAGTAGCAGAATGATGTACAGAATATTTGACAAATGAGAATTTAGTTGGCAGATACCACATATTCAACTAGCATGGCTGATTATGTTCCATCTGAAGAGCTTTGGCTTTCAATTCAATATTAATTACTATTAGATATTATTTGGGATTAAATGCAAGTTCTGCGCTCTAAGTTACACCAAGATAAATAGCACAAGGATAAAGAAAAGTGTATGTTAGAGGAAAGAGGTGAAGAATTCACTTCAACTAAAGAGATGATAAAACAGCCAGGAGAAAGGGAAGAAGGACCTACTGTAACCGAAGTGTCAGATAGACGGGTTTCGATAGGAGAGGCATCGGCTATAGTACCCCAAGAAGGAAGATAGCAAGAACAAGAACAAGAACAAGTAAAACAGGAACCCAAAATTAGCAAAAGGAAACAGAAGAGGAGGGTGGTGACTTCTTATCTATCAGACATATCAAAACAAGTAGAGAAGAATGGGAATCAGATTAATAGGATAACAATGATGGTTCAATCGATACAGAAGCAGAAACCAACAAGAACAACAACAGTTGCAGCAGAGGGCCAGTCACAAATGCAACTTGTGAAGCACATCAAATCCCAAATGAGTCAGTTGCAAAAACAGGTGGCACGAATTCACAATGACATTCAAAAGATATGAATAACTTCTGAAACAGCAATAACTACAAAAGCAAAATTTAAAAAAATAGCCTCTTCCAGTGCTAACATTAAACCTAGATCTAAGAAAAGCAAGTCACTTAAGACTACTAAAGTCAAAAGAGGTGGATGGGCGGGTGCCAATAAGTTTCATTTGTTGGGGAGGTAGTTGATGTAATCACATTCTCGGATTTTTTTTGGATTTAATGTATAACCTAAGTGAGAACGCCGTAAATTCTTGATCATTATTTCCAGTAGTTATAGTTGGCATTATTTCTTCACTAATATGCTAAATTAGTATATTCAGTGCATCGAGCTTAGATACCCCAATGTCTTTAGTTATCTGTCCAGCTGCTCTTTCGATACCCCTTCAGTATCCAACTGTGTTTACCCTTCTTTTGTTTAGGTAGCTTTTATATCGTTATCTTATTCTATTTCACCCTAACAACATCTACTTGACCGCTATGCAGCCAATCTTTGAGTTCTTCGTGAGATCCCTCTTAGTTTGTATGTTTAAGAGGAATGCATTTCCTGGTATTGCCCTATGTGCTAATATTTCTTGGGAGTTTATATTCTCATTTTTTCTACCTTCTTCTCCACCCCAACTATTTGTAAATCATCTCTGGTTTGGATTGGACTGTGTGATTGTATTTCAGTTCTTCCGATACTACAAATGTTTAAGCAAATAACATATATCTTAACAAGTATCATATTTAGATCAATAATTGTTATAGCTACAAAGAGTTAGAGCTAACTCTTGTTTATCATAACTTTCATTAGTATGAAGCTAGTATGCAGTAAGACGATTCAGGCGTTCATATTATAACAGTCATACAATCAGAAATAGTGAGAAACTACCACGTCGATAAATATTTCACTATACTTCTTCATGTTCACATATTGCTTGAACTGCATAATCTTTCTTCGCACGTGACCTTTCATCTACCTCAAGTCAGATGGAGACAACTGCCGATCTAAAATCTCATGCATTTGAACAAATCAAAATGTTATATGCAACAAAAATTATAATTTGCCTCTTCGCTCTTATCAGCGAATACCATTTTCCCATCTCTTGAATCTGTAATAAATATTTCTTCGTTGCCTTCGCAATTCCCTTGATTGTGATTTCATGTCGCTAATTGGTTCTAATTGTGTCTCAAATACAGTAGCTATTCTTTCAAACAATGATAGTAAAGGAGGCTTGTTTGAACCTGCGATATTAATACTTTCATCATGCAAATGCCTTTCATTAACTTCTTGATTACCTGAATAGAGATCGTTATTATGATCAGGTTTAGAGGATTTTTTATTTTCACTCTCATCCCTTTTTTTGAAGAGAAACCATTCCTTGAAATCGGCATAGTCATCTTTAACAAGTCCAATGCCTAAGCCAGTAAGTATAGCTGCGGGAACAGACGTACTTCTAAAAAATACAGACAACATTAATAATGCACCTATTTGACCATGATGCATCCTTCTATTGAAAAAATACACTTTTTGAGGCGGGGAAAGTGACGATCCTCCCGGATCCGTTCGATTTCTCTTGTTCCAATAATCTGCTATTACTTCTGCAGCTGTTAGACCAAGAATGATTCCTCCTTCGACCCCTAAACCGCATAAAAGTCCGTACAATACCATTACAAATAATATATTTGAGTAGTCATTATAAGTATTACACTACACTGTGAAATCATCACTTCGGCTGCTTGCCTTCGAGTAATCATATTGAGACACCATAATATCGGCACGATCATCAGGGCATCAATTAGAATTGGTCAAAGTTGCTCGAGAATATGAATTAGAGCTTGTTTAACTAATTTATAAATCTCCAAATGTGGTCGTAACTTTACTAATCTCGCTGTTTAGCAGATGATGATTGAATTAGTTCAGAAATATGTTCAAGGATTTTGATATGGTGATCTTCGTCTACTACGATGCTTCTTAAAATGGATTTTGATTCAGGATCATCTGTCATTTCAATACAATTGTAAAGGAGATCTCGAGATTCTTTCTCTTCAGAAATAGATTTCGCTATTCCCTTGCTTGTCAAGGCTCTACTACTACTTCCACCTTCAATATTTGACATCATTGCTGAAATGTATTGCACATGTTTAAGTCCATCGGTAAGTAACGTCTGAAAATATGTTCTTATGAGGTTGTTTTGCATGCTACCCAAAAGTTCCATATAATGTGAGAGTTCACTCAGTTCTGCCTCGTATTGGGACTTGAGCAGATTATATAATTTTTGCTTTCTTTTAAAATCCTCTAATCCCAATGCCATAATCTATACTATTTCTTTTCTTATCAAGGTTCCTATTTAAAACAGCCTTAAAATTCTCCAAAATATTCAAAAACTCCAATTTTCTATTTATGTCTTGTAATGCTTTGCTTACTGCTATACATTGAAAAGATGATATTTTACACTCCCCTATTTTTTCCCTGTATAATTGGCTGGTATCTTGTATTTTTTACCTTCTAGTCTATACAATTTCCAGCAATCTGCGTGTAAGAATCTAAGTGAATCTATATCTTTGCTATCCTGATTAGCTCCACAATAATCACATATTCTTCCCTGATTAAATAGGTCGGATCTTGTGATCCTATTTGCCTTCAATAATATCACCTCCCTCTTCTCCTCCTACATACCAAATTAGCCAAATCTCTGTCAGGTATTTGTTATGTCGGATCAGAATAATTAACTTTTCAAAAATAAACTGTCATAGATATCAGATTCGTACCCCCACATTGACGATAAAAGTACACTCGTCTTCGTTACGGATTGAAAAGAAAAGAATTCAATACAGGAGATCATTGTCATCATCACATATTCACTGCTTTTAGCTTCCAATATCTTAATCAGCTATATCCTTTTCTGCGAGTATTTTTGTAGGTTTTATACGTATAACGACTTCGTCTTCGCCACTATTTCTCTTGCCATATGCTTCAGCTTTCTCCTTACCCATATATCGTTCTGCTATTCTGGTAGCCCACTTAAGAAGTTCTTTCTGTTTATAACGAAATATTTTTGCAGTACCATCAATAATTACAAATGAGAACTGGGGTGTCTGATCATCTACACAAATGCTTACTCTACTGTCACGTTCAATATTTCTTGCCTTAACCGAGTCCTTATAGGTGGTAAAGGTGATATCTCCTATTTTTCTGGTTGTTCGATCTTTTTCCTCATCTAACACAAACCAAATTGGAACAACGTGAGGACTCCCATCTTTTTTCCTGTAGTAAGTTTTCCCGTAAAAGTACCTTGCATAAGAAATTTTTTAATTTCTTTATTGGACATTTTTGCCATTACCGTTAGTTATCTAGTTAGTTGAATATAATATGTGAGGAGTTTTTGGTAAATAATGCTGCGATTTTACTCAGCTAATGCCGTAACACCTGGGTCATCCTTAAAAGCATAATTCGATATGCTACAGTATTATTACTTGACGAACCTTAGCAACGTATCTACCTAGACGACATTATTCGCATGAAACCTTAATAACAGTCCAAATATTGAATTTGAAGATGTGGTTATGCCAGAGACCCTAAGTATGGCAAGCAGACAAAGTAGGCAACATCCAGAAAAGTTGGGCCACAAGGAAAAAAATAGTATTATTGATATCAAAATTAATAGCATTTGGTACCAGTATCAGGTGCAAAATTCCAGCAATACCAGTACAGGCTGCTGCTCCATATTCTTCACCTGGAGGTATGCGTGCATGCTGAATACTACAAAGCATCCCAAACTAATGTATAACAGAATAAGTTGTTGTCTGAAACTAAGTTACCATTACCAGTATCAGATGTTAGGCGGCGCTAATATCTATTTGATAGGAGAACACTTCTCTAGAAATCCGGTATTAGATTCTATACAAGGGTCAGCTGAAAACGTAACGAGCGTCAAAGTTCCATTGTCATGACATTTCATTGCGGAAGAGCGGCCAGACTTTCTCATTAAGGAGCTTGTAGAGTTCTTCAATGAATAACAAAATAACGAAAGACATCTTCTACACAGGTCTCCATACTAGTAACTGGTACAACAGACACTATCGGTAGTGAAATCGTAAGACAGGTTTCAGAAAAAGGGATACGGATCTTGTAGATCCGTAAATATCATCGAATCAAAATTTATACTGGATTTGATTACGAAATGTCTGAAAGTTGCAATAAACTATCTGGAATAGATTATGATGCTTTTATCTTCCGCCTCCGATCCCAAATGGCGGAGTGAGCTTTTGATTATTCCGTTACTCCGATTTGATAAAAGCATAGGAGACGTTCATCTTGGTGACTTGGAGTTTAGTGTATATTATTCCATAGGATTTGCGCGCAAAGAGTCTTTCACAAGAAGCTCATTTTGACGGATTGACTTGACAGTTCTTATCATGAGCGCAGAAATAACGATCAAGACTGTCTTGGCGATATTCATTCTCGCAACAAACACAAATACGGTGGCGCTTCATAGTTTCCAAATCAATCGTTTTACTTGGCGACCACTATCTAGAATTTCGTATGTACTTATCGTGCCGTCGAAGCCACGGCACCGTCATCGTGCCGTTTCGCACACTACGGTAAAGTACAGGTAAGGGTGACATTATTTATATGATGTTCTTCTATACTTCTAAAAGAATCTTTCACTTGCAGTTCTGGTGTTGACTGAACGACATTCTATTTCTTCAGGACACGATAACTTGTGTTGCAGGCTAGCAAATCTTATGCTTTCATATTTTTTAATGTCCAATCGATCACCGGTCGACAGACAACATGAGGACCGAGTTAGCTGCTAGAGAAAGAAGGTTACGGAATTTGAGTGAAGCAGTAGGCACTTGGCTAGAAAAAGAGGTTCAACGATACAACAGTGGCCTAAGCAATACTCTGACTAATGGCTAACTTGACAAATTTAGTTACCAAAAATGGATCCGTAGAACAAGTAAAGAGTGCAATGACAGGCTAGATCCCCTGTATTGAATGTGAAAGGAATGCACGAGAAATTTAGGCATTATGGCCAAGAAACTTGCAAAGGCGTAAAGTTAGTATAGAAAGTAACCCAATTACATGGTCGGCCATCTCGCTCAAATCATAAAACGAAATGCAAACTCCCAGCAGCCAGTATGAAAATGGGTAGAAAACGGAGGTATTGCAATGTACACATTTGCTTTAATAGTGTCTGGTTTATAGAATAGGTAAAGAATACATGGCGATGCACATATGAATTTAAAACCAGGAAAAAATAGAAGGACAACTCCTGAAGGGGAGCCACTTGAAGATGCAAGCGGAGGTGGTGGATTTCCAGGTGGAGGTAGAGGTGGTTTTTTTCGAGGACCTGGAATCGGGAAGGGATCAAACTCACTCATAAAAATAGTAATTCCCGCGGTAATTGGTATAATTGTAGTCGCGTTCCTAATCATAAATAGTGTAAAGATCGTTGAGGCTGGAAATAGAGGAGTACTGTTAAGTTTTGGTGCCGTTGACGTTAGTAGATCGTTGGAAGAGGGGATCCACTTCGTAGTTCCGGTAAGGGATAATGTAGTACAGATGGAAGTAAGAACACAAAGGATAACAGAAGATGCAGCTGCTGCATCCGGGGATCTTCAAGACGTACGAACACAGGTAGCACTGAATTACCATCTAGATCCTGATAATTCACAGAATGTTTACAAGAGTCTAGGACTTGATTATGCAAATAGAGTAATTGTACCGGCAATTCAAGAATCAGTCAAACAAGTAACCGCCAGATTTAACGCAGAGGAACTCATTACTCAAAGAGAGAGTGTCAAAAATGAGATTGAGCAGCAAATTAGAGCGAGACTTGCTCCATACAATATCATTGTAGACGCGGTTTCTATCACAGAGTTTGAGTTTTCAGCCGATTTTGTAAGGGCAGTAGAGGCGAAAGTAGCAGCTCAGCAGAGGGCACTACAGGCACAGAATGAGCTGCGAAGAATAGAGATAGAAGCTCAACAAGCAGAAGCTAGAGCCGTTGGAGAGCAGCAAGCAAATATTGCAAGAGCTGAAGGAGTTAGACAAGCTAATGTACTACAGGCACAAGGTGAAGCACAAGCAATAACTACAATAGATGAGCAGCTACGGCAGAGTCCCAGCTATCTAGAATGGCTCAAGTCCCAGAAGTGGGATGGTCAGTTGCCATTAGTTGTGGGCGGCAGTGGAACAGGAGCAGGCGGTCAATCGGTAACTCCGTTCATAGAAATACCAACAAGTAGGCATGAAATAGATTTAGCAAGTGGAGAAGGCATCGATGGTACAAATGCTGGAAACGCCACATCAACTTCATCCGGGCTCGCGAGTGGTAGCGCTGGCTTACAGAGTGTATTGAATAACACCGTGTTAAATAATTCAACTGGATGAACAAATCGAGCACAATTATCTTTCCTTATCTTATACGTGATGAAATGATGCCATTCCAACCTGTTTACAGTGCTATCAGTTCGTTACACCCTTCTATCGTTAATATTGAGTAATAAAAAAGGGGGGGAATTTCCTAACACATACTCCCTGATTTTCATTCGTTTGGATCAAGTGAAGGTGGCCTACTTTGATTCAGGCAGCTGGAAGTTCGTAATCTGGAATCAACGAAGGAGATCTGGGAGCCTTGGTCAAACCATGGTCTTGAATGTACTTATCAACTCTCGGATCGGAGCAAAATGACAGACCAATTCCAGCTTCCAGAAAAGGATCAGTCCGGTTCTCCCTCAATAAATCTGAATATAGCTCTTTGAGTAGCAATATCATGGTCACGTCATCTGAAGAGCATGTTAGAAAAAGCATATACCATGCTGAGTAAGATACAAAGAGAGCTGGGGGAGAGAGTATGAACCTACTGTATAAACGTACAACTATGATCTCTTTTTTCGTGCCGACGAGCAGTGGAAATCTCATTGTGATAAAAACAACCATCAATATATCTTCTGAAATCATATCCTAAGCCTGCATAGAGATGGTATGGTCATCCCCTTCTTTTTAGGTCCTCTACTATTACTATGAAGTGGAAGAACTGCGGGAAAGAATGAGCCAATAGATAATGTCTAGTTTATCCAATAGTATCGAAATTAGATAATGATTTCCACATGTACCATGTAGCTATGCTTCTATATGGTCTCCATGGATTGGCTATCTCTATCATTTTGTCAGGCTTGGGTAGTTCATCAAGTAAATACGTTCTTTTCATTGCATTTCTCAATCCTAAATCAGTTACTGGTAACACATCCTCTCTACCAAGACAAAATATCAAAAACATTTCTGCAGTCCATCTACCTATTCCCTTTACCTTTGTAAGTTGGGTGATAACATCCTCGTCTGTCATTGCTGGTAAATTATTCAAATCTAACCTTCCATCCGTAACATGGGCTGCTAGAATCTTTTAGGTATGCTATTTTCATTCTTGAGAGACCAACCTTAGCTCTTAGGTCAACGTCAGAACTTGAGAGGATCTGTAGCGGTTCTGGAATCGTACCACCAAAATACTTCAAGAATCTACTATAAATGGTAATCGCAGCCTTTCCAGTAAGTTGCTGATAGATTATTGCTTCTATTAATGATAAATATGAATCATTTCGCTTCTTTATGGAATAATTTCCAACATTCTTAATGATTTCAGCAAGATGTCGATCTGAACTACATAGATATTTTGAGTAATCGATATTCAAACATAATATCGATAATGAGAAATGGTATATATTCCTAGATTAAGGAAAAAACTCTGATATCAGCTTTCCCCCTCACGTACCAAAATAGAATTGTCAGATCATTTAAAAGCGTCCGCATAATCTGTTGCAAATTGAGCAAACGTTTTTGTTTTCCTTCCTGTTACTTCTTCAACTGCAGATGACACTTGCGAGGCATAGCCTTTTCTGAAATAGGCATAGAGTTCCAGTATTGTACTGATAAGCCAATCATCCATGCCTGTCTCTTTCAACGCTTCTCTAGTCTCTTCCTCTGATATATTCACATAATCTATTTTCTTACCCGTTGAGTTTGAAAGTATTTCTGCGGCTTGATGATAGGATAGCGCCTCAGGCCCTGTAAGCAGATAGGTTTTATTGTAATGTTTATCTCCATCCATTAGAGCTTTAACTGCTACTGCCGCAATATCACGAGCGTCAACGATACTAACTTTTGCATCCTCTGCTGGTATGTAAAAAGCATTATTGCTCTTTATTGTAGGACCTTGGAAATTGATAAAACCCTGCATGAATTCATTTGGACGTAGGAACGTGTAGGGGATCCCAGATTCTTCTATCATTTTTTCTGTTTGCCGATGCAAGCGCATAGCTTCTACCTCCGCTCCCAAATCGGCTCCCATTATAGATTGCTTAACAATATGCTTAATTCCAGATTTCTTTGCTTCATTGACCAGATTTGATTCATGCTCTGCAGATTTGGAGGAAGGATGAGTAAGCAAGAAGAGCTTATCCACATCTTTGAAGGCTATTTCAAGTCCTTCCTGTTTGTCGTAATCAATTTGCATTGCTTTAACTCTATCATATTGCTTTACTCTATCTGCGTTTTCAATTGAATGAACACCTGCCCTGATGTCATTGCTTGGAGCATCTCTAGAAAGCTGCTTTACAACTTCACTTCCTACAGTACCAGTAGCACCTGTTACTAGAATCATTTCATTCATATTCAAAATATTGTTCTAGAAGTATTTATTAATGGCGCTGGCGCGCCTGCCATAGATTTAGTCTGATAGTAGACCTTTGGAAGAAAAGAAAGGATTAGGCTCTATATCTTTGCCACACACATGATCTCAATCATGAGGTCAGGAAAGGCAAGACGTTGAATTTGTACTATTGTACTTGCGATAAGAGGGTACCAGAAAAGATCTCTCGTCTGCATTTGGCGGCTGCAGCAAAAGCTGCATCCATATCAGTGACGAAGAGTATCTCATCCACCATATTTTCAATTGTTGCTCCATATTTTGCCAGCAGCTTCTGTATATTCGTGTAAGCCTGTCGCATTTGAACCTCCATCTCCCCACGTCCTACAATATTTCCATTATCGTCGTGACTCACCTGTCCTGACACATAAATGGTACCTTCTTTTATTGTCTGGCATAGCCATATTCTTTCTCCCAAGGCATACCGAAACTTCTTGTCTCCTTGTTCATGTCATTCTTCTAGTAAAATAGATACTTCTAAATCACATAGTTATACTTGATGTGATACCTAGACATTATAATTAAATACATACTAACGCAAGTATTAGTAGTAATAGTAGGCGTGTATAAATATCTAGTCTACAAGTTCTGATTGATTCTATTATGAAATACAGAAGTAGAACTGAAATTGTTGGCCTCATCCTTGATGCCGCAAACGGAGGAGGAGCAACCAAGACAAAAATAATGTACAAAGCATTTCTATCATTTGCGCAGCTCCGAGAATATCTTACAATGTTGCAAGACAATGGACTCATCGAATATGAAAGTGGAAAGCAGACATATAGAACAGCAGAAAAAGGCATGAAGTTATTGGAAATATATGAAAAGATGCATGAATTAGTGCCACCACTTGCTCCAACAACAGATAACAGCAGAATTGTTAGCATCGGAGGTTACTATAAATGAATCAAATAAATACAACAAGAACGATACTAGCAGTAATAATCGCGGTAGCATTAGTAGTATCGGTAGGTAGTTTAACCGCACTGTACACTTTTCCAGCGGATGCAACAAAACCAAAGCACAATGACGATGATGATGATAATGGTAGTGGTAACAGTAACGTAGTTAACACGCTCCCACAGCAACCACAATTAGCACCGTTAAGTATGGAAACCGCTGCCTAATACTGGAGGTAACGTTGAGAGTGATGACATAGCTACATTGCAACAACAAGCCCAACCACAACCACAGCAAACAACCACACACAACAAGCAGCATCAACAAACGCAGCATGTGGACAAGTGGTAAGCGGAGTAGTAAATCTAACTGCAAATCTTAACTGCAATAGTGGAGATGGTATCATAGTAGGTGGTCCAAACACAGTAATTAACATGAATGGATTCTCAATCACAGGACCTGGACAGGACAGCTCTAAAGTTGGGATTATGGTACCAAATGTTGATAATGTAGTAGTAAATGGACCTGGTTCACTCAGCAACTTCCAAGCAGGAGTACTTCTTACTGGAGCAAATGGATTTACGATTAATTCTGTCATACTATCTAACAACCAGATAGGTACATTTATGACAGGAGCTGAAAATGCACAAGTAAAACAAAACATTATACAGGGTAATAGTATAGGTGTAGCATCTCACTCAAGTACAGGTGGTGCTATAGACTCAAACCTTATGAATGGCAACTTGCTAGCAGGAATAACATTTGTCAACACACAACAGTCCAGTGTAGGAATGAACAATGTAGTTGGAAGTCAGAATGGAGTATTTCTAGATGGACAGAGCAAACAGAATACAATATCAGCAAATAACGTACTTGAGAATGTAATTGACCTTAACAATGCAAATGGACTACCAACAAACATCAACGCAAACCAATATGTGGACAACAGCTGTCAGACAAGTAATCCAAGTGGTCTGTGTATAGGAAGGTAATAAGGAATAACAGGTAACAGCAAGTAACAATCCAACTCACTTTTTTCTTTTCCGCCAAATCCATTAAGGATATTTCAATTCTATAATGTTAAAGAAAATCAGAGATATTTGTCTGCTTTGTTTTGATTAGAGTTGCATCATGATCATAATCCTCATCTTCTTTTCCTGCATGACTATCAGCCATTACAATTTCATCTCCCCATTTTACTTCCTCAAGACCTAATAGTTGTCTAAAGATGTTAACCGTGTTAGGACCAAAAGCTGCGTAATGTTATTTGTGGCGACAATTGAAAATCTAACTCCAGACAAATTACTCTCATCAGAGTCTTTCTTGAAGTTGCGCGCAACTTCACAGATGACACCGATCGAGGAAATATGTCTGGTGTAAAATTTTCAATCGTCGCCGCGAATAATCATTATGCCGGCTTTGGTCCTGGCACAGTAAACTTATTCAGACAATTAATAGGCATGCAGGAGGTGAAATGGGGGGATGAATTTATCACAACTGATGATCTGGAAAAGGGCAATCACGAAGGTATGAACAAACGCCGCACTATTAAGACTAAACAAACGAGTATGTCTGACTTTCTAAACTGAATATTAAGAGGACACTGTTAACTGTCAAGTGCAACTAATCACGCTGTAGTTATGGCGTTAGAATGGCGTTCCATCACCAACTGGAGAGGTGCCCTATCCGGGACAGTAGGTTCTGCGACCTTCGTCTGTCAGACCAAACCTGTCATCCTCATCCCTATAGATCTGCCCCTCGCCTAGGAACTGCTCTAAGACAATTCTTAGACACAGATCCTGCTCCGATGCCTCTTCATTCTTCCAGATAGATTTTAACAGAAACGTAGTAGGTTGCGCATTTTGACGCGCGACTTTATCAAGTTCGCTCAGACTCGCCATAAAATATGCTCTATTGATACGATTGTCTCTTACTGGATCATCAATACTAAACCTATCAGATGACATGTGTTTTGATGATGAGCAACTTATTCCTCCGCTATATTACTTTCTTGTCCTCGAGCAGCTAAGATTTTAATTGTCGTCGTAGTTTTCACGCTTAACATTACAAATCTAGTCTGCAACTAGACGCCAAGCATGGTATTCTACTTTCGCTTTTTGGTTGCTATTCTTGTCGTTATCACTTTGCTGTATGAACTCTGTAAAGTTTGTATAATCCATTATGCTGTTACAGTAAATGCAAATCCATCTCATAGAGATAAGAACTACTATGAAGACATTGTTTATATACAATTTTTCTATAGTTCTGTAACAAAGTTTTATTGTTACGATCACCTCGTTCAGTTTGCTGTCGTGGTTCTGGCACTAATGTGAACACACCATTAGAATGTTAAGCAGTCTTTCTAATAACTGAATAGTTTCACTCTCCGAAGAATCTCTAACTGTTCAACGTTAAGAGCTATCTATTATTATTTATCACAATCGAAGTTAATTAGCGTTAATCATAATCACTGCACTAGTAATAGTATTGGAACAAAGGAATGTTGTAGTATTGACTACGACAACAGGGGTAAGACTTGTGGCTATCTGGAAGCAGAAGTTGGAGAGATGGTACATGGTGGAGGGCAAAGGAAAGGAGACGAGGGGAAAAGTGGTAGACAAACTCACACCCCGCCAATTTCAGGAAGCAGTCGAGAATGGACTCATTTGCATGGTAGTTTGATGCGTTTAGGTTGTCACTGCAGTTTTGGCGTAAGTCCGAGCCAAGTATGGCTATACGCTCACCATTTCACGTATCAGTCCGTTTTGACTATATTCAGTGCCGTGTTTTTCGCATAGACTGACTGGCCTGTTGGTAGTTTTCACTGTAGCATGCCATTTTATACTTGAAGTGCATCCATTTACTTGACATACTTCGTCTCCTGCCGCTGCTCACCTGCATTACCTCCACCGTCTTCGGTACCCATAATCAGTTCATATTTCGTAATGAATAAAAGGATTACAAGTCAATCCAGCCTTTACGCATTGCCTGATTCTTGACTGGTTGTCTGTGCAGTTTTGGCATTGACAAATGCGGCTCAACAAAGCTCTAAATAAGTTTATGAATCACCATTCAATCTGATTTTCTCAGGCTTCTTAGGCTTGGACTCTTCAAGTCTCTTCTTTCTTGTTCTATCTTGAAGAGTTCGTTAGCGAATCACGCCTTATCGACATACGACGACGGCTCCGTCATGTTACTAGTTAGAGGATATCATTTATTCATAAGTGATATCGCTTGCAATATTCTTCAGATTTGTAAATCTTTCACATATTCTATTATTTCAGCGACAATATTTGGGTTTATATTCTAATATCATTTCCAATTGCAAATCTTCAAAGTCTTTATCGCTTTAGAAGTTTTTGCCCCAGCTAAGATAAGGCTATTTCATCTACAATACATTTAACCTATTTCTACTTAGTGAATTTATGCAGGCTAATGGTAGTAGCAAGGGAGGTCTAAATGAATTACTAGCAGCTTTACTACACAACAAAAATACGTATATTTCAAACAACGAATTTAAACAACTACTACATATAATTGAGAATGATGCGACGCAAATATATCATACAAAGTATGGTTCAGAGGACACAAAAATTAAATTTAATATCAATTCTAATGTGAATTCAGATATTGGTCTTGTGGGACGGCAGAGTGCTAAATCGCTTGAATGCATTAGGAAATCTATAAAGAAAAATCTACACTTAATGCAAGAAAGTGTGAGGACAGAGTTTGAGGGATATTTGATACTATGTGGCGAAGGAATTAATTCTACTTAACATCTTTTAATAAAACTAAGGGATATCTACTCACTATAAAGGACTTGAGAGGCCGTTCTGGACATATCCAGTTATGCATCCAATTATAGATAGGCTTTATTTTTCCTTTCATCTCCGTCGGTTGTGAATTTTTAAATTGTCTTTTGTGCACACTATTACATGTGTTACTCGGTTTTGAAATATGTGGTGAAAAGACGGATAAGTTCAGGTTAAATAAGTGTATTAAGCCAGTATTATAAATGACACATCTGGCAAGCCACGCATTGCATCCAGGTGATGTGCGGGATAGGCCTCAATATGTACTCCATTTAGTTCAATAACAGTTTCGGAGGGTATGAATATGAACTTGAATCTGTATCTATCTCTATCTATGCGTAGAATCTAATATTAATAAATTCTTGACCTGGCTTAAATGATCGCTCTTCAGATCGTTATCATCATTTGATTTCATGCTTTATAATCAGTAATTCTTCCATCTTGTTATATACTTGTAGAGCCTGCATTCCTTTCGGAGTAGTCTTAAAAGTTCTTTCTCCCTCGATGTATTCAATAAGGTCATTCTCAAGCAAATGGACTAGATATTCTTTCAGTATGTTATAGGATAGATATGTCTTGAATTGTATCTCGGTAACTCTTGCCCTGTTACCATTGGTTACTTCTAGAATAGACGAAATTATCTCAGATCTGGATCTATGCTTGAGTTGTTTTGTCATCCTTTTACTCAATTTTATTACAGAAGACATCCATACTTATTTATGACTAATGTAAGTACTAGAAGAATCTAGTTCAGTTGTTACCTCTTAATTTCAAGCCAGGAGGTGAGCATAGTATATTTGAATTTTTACATCCAAAATGGTAATCTCTTTACACTTAGTTTTACTAGTAATGACTCTTACGATGCTCCCAACAAGCCATCGACTATACTTGAGACAAAATTGTTTGCAATTGAACCGTCCAGATCCAGGCGAGGGTTGAAAATAGTGATTGTCATACCTACGGCACGATTGGTTGCAAGCAAAACGTTTAAGACCTCCGTGAGGTCAGAGTAGCTTAGTCCATCATCCAGACGATAATCAACAGCCGGCATGATTGTATCATCTAAAACATCTGCATCTAGATGAATCCAGAATCCCTCTATATGATTCTTCAGCAAGCTCTTTGTAGCCAAAGAGACAGCATTTCTAGTCTTTAGTTTTTTAATTTCCAAAAGATCGATTACATGCATGTTCGTATCTCGAACATCTTGACTCCCGTAGGTTGCAGATTGTTCTGCATCACGATATCCAAATAATACAATGTCCTCATCTCTGACGTATGGTTTTAGTCCATTGATATTTGTAAGTATATCAGGACCTCTGCCAGATATGATAGCTAGATCCATGTCAGCAACTTCTCCACTCACAGAGGCTTCAGGTTGGTAAAAATCAGCGTGGCCATCAATAAAGAATAATCCATACCTTCCAGAATGGTGCCGTAATGCTAAAAGAGGGGCAATAACAATACTGCAGTCACCTCCTATTATTATGGGAAACAATTTTTTACTTAAGACACTTGATACAACGCTACAAAGTGCTTGTGAAAATTCTCTGATTGCTTTACCGTTTAGTAACAATGTTTTACTATCACGTTCTGAATTGTATGGATACGATGGATTGACACGACCCACGTATCGGGCATCTAATTTCTCATGCAAACCTGCTGCTTTGAGTACTTGTGGAAGATCTTCGACTCCTGTTGGTCGCAGTCCCAATATTGAAGGAGCATCAATGATTGCAAATTCGTACATTATCTGACTAACTTAACACCCTTTAATGAAGCTCTGCATAATATTATCGTCGGAAGCAAATTTAGTCTATTTGTAGGATGAAACACGATTTGTTGTAATACTATTCATGAACTTGGATTGAAAATAACCTAAATATCACTAGCGATTTTTCCTGGGTAAATTACATCGCATAGGAAATAATTTTAAATGATCAGCCAAGGATTATTGTATCTATTATAAAGATTTCGCGTGCAAAATCTAAAATTATTTAAATGATTTTAGTACAATGTTAGAATACACCTTTTCTGAAATTGTTGAGCCCCACTAAATTTTAAGTACCTCCACTTCTTAAAGAATAGGAAGTTAGTAACGGTTTGGTTGTAACAAGTGTTTATAAAATAATTTCAAGTAAGATAATATCAATTCAGGAATTTCTTTTTTTTTAAAGTTCTATTTTCTCCCATTTTTGTATTATAGAAACCTATTTTATCTATGCCTTCAAACAGTAAGAAGAATCGATTATGGAGGTAATAAAAATACGCAGACATGTTGTTCGAATAATATCCTTTGAGGTGGTTGCTGTTGTAATCACTTGCTTAATTTTCCCGCTTTTAAAGTTCGAACCAAACATTGCATTGGCACAATCAGTTAATGACCCAAATTTGGGTGTTGAGTCATTTGTGGAAGGGTTGAGTTCACCCACAAGCATGGCATTCTTGGATAACGAAAATACCCTAGTATTGGAAAAGGAAGGTCAGGTTCGACTAGTTTCAAATGGAGAACTTGTACCTGAACCAGTACTGCAAATACCCGTTGACGCAGATAACGAACGTGGGCTACTCGGAATAGCAGTTATGAATGGCAGCGGAACTGGTTCTGGTCTGGGTCAAAATTCAAGCGCCCAGACTGTTTTTCTGTACTACACTGAGTCAGGAGAAGGAGGTGAGTTAAGAAATAGAGTTTACAAATACAGTTGGAGTGGTCAGACGCTTGATAATCCTACCCTATTAGTAGATCTTCCGGCAATACCTGGTCCTAACCATGATGGTGGTAAGCTCATGATAGGTCCTGACAACTACCTGTACGGAATTATAGGAGATTTAAATCATGATGGAAAACTTCAGAATTTTCCTAACGGGCCTGATCCGGATGACACTAGCATAATTTTCAGAGTAAATCCTAACGATGGAACACCTGCTCCAGATAATCCTTTATCCACTGATCCAAATAATCCATTAAGTAAATACTATGCGTATGGAATAAGAAACAGTTTTGGACTCACATTTGATCCTGTTACAAAAAATGTTTGGGATACTGAAAATGGCCCAGCATCAAATGATGAGATTAATCTGGTAAAGCCGGGATTTAATAGTGGATGGCAAACTATTATGGGCCCAATTTCTGCATCCGGAAGTACAGAAAATGAATTAGTCAGCTTTCCTGGATCTCATTATGCAGATCCACTTTTGACATGGTTGGACCCAGTTGCTCTAACTGATATAGAATTCTTAGAATCATCAAGCTTAGGGGAGAGCTATTCTAATAATATATTTGTGGGAGATAACAATAACGGAAATCTCTACTATTTGAGAATGAACCCCGATAGAAGTGCCCTCGTTCTTGATAATCTACCTGATTTCGTAGTAGACAATGAGGAGGAGCAATCTTCCATAATCTTTGGCAATGGATTTGGACCTATTACTGATTTAGAAACTGGACCAGATGGATATCTCTATGTATTGTCACATGATGCTGGGATTATTTATAGAATAGTTCCTTCATCAGTACTATCTTCATCATCGGGAGCAGGAGCTGCAGAAACAGCAGTACCTGCGTCTCCAATTGATGAACAAGAACAGGAAGAACAAGATGAAGAAGAATCAGCAAGTGACGGCGATGAAAATGGTGATGATGAAAATAATTAGAACGATGAGGTTAAGGTAAAGTACATGTAGGGCAATAGCGATAAGCATCCATTATTTAAAAAAATCATCAATATGAGGAATTTATGAGTGCTCAAAGTGATTCAGAAGCATTATCAATATGTGTAGTTATTATTCAATCAGAAATAAACGTAAGACAGAAGACCGATTAGCATTCGAAGGCGTGGTTCTCCTGCAAGACTACTTTGATAGGCTATATTGTAGTCCTGTGGTTTGCCCATACTATCTTATGCCTATACTTCCATCCTTGTTAAAGGGACGGCCACCTACTACATATGACAGCATACATCATTTCTGAAGCACGCACAAGCCTTAGCTTCCACGATCCTCCAGAACGATGTCGACCTACTTTTTCGGCTAACCGATCTTCTCTTATTAATACACATTACAAGTAAATAAACCTAATTGTCGAATAAATATACAAATATTCAAGTTAGTGTCACAATATATAATAAACAGGTTAAATCCATGAAAATTATTCAACCATTCAAATTGAGTAATTCTTAATGTTTTAGATAGATAGATAAATGGTTTGAAACTCAATTTTCTAACGTAGTCATTTTATCTATGCAAACAAACCTCAGTAGCTATCAAACAAGTGCTTTTTGCTTATCAGAAACATTACAAATATCTAATAAAGTAAATCACTTGGAGCATTCTATTATAGTGTGTGTTTATATCTCCGCAATTGATTAAAAATAAGACGTTCTTCTGCTAATTATTTGCATTTATTGTAATACTTTAAAGCTATTTAACAAAATATATTATAAAGGGTGACATCACAAAAAATTGTATTTGTATTTGTATTTGTATTTGTATTTGTATTTGTATTTGTAATAAGCAGTTAGAATCAGTTCAATGTTTGATACCAGGTTATTTTTATCTAGAACAGAAACTATCTAATTCATGGTTTCTATTAGAGCGAATAGAATAGAAGTTTATTTACAATTCTTATGTAATTGTCAACTGTCAACTAACAATTGAGCATAAATTCTGGTCATTTTTTAAACTGCTAACAGGCTAAATACTAGAAGACTAATTTGAAAAACACAAAATGATCCATTTAAAGGAAACGCAATAACATACAGTTATTCAACGATCATTAGGTCAGAATCTATTCAAATCGTATCATTTCTAACGATCACTAACTGTCAGGTCAGTGTGCATGCAAAACTTTTTGAACATGAAATACGATTTCTAGAATTGCTTCTAAGAAATATATTTAAATCGAGCTCTAAATCTTAAAGGCCCCAAGAATAATGAGAAGAGTTCAGAGGACAAGAATTATCTAAATGACATTAGACTGTGAAAAATATTATAAATACTATTTCCTTACATTTTTGCATTACAGTTTGGCTGTAAAATACATATAAAATATTATGTCACTTTTACATTCTTTAATAGAAGTAATGGTTATCCTTGTATTGAATATCAATTGCAATTCGAATTAGATAAATATGAAAGACAACATCAAACCCAATGAATTAACTTCATCATGTATTGCACTTGTTACTAAATACGTTGACAATGTCAAGTCAATGAATAGCGCTTCTGCTCGCCTCTATAGAAGTAGGTTGAATAATTTTTCAGATTTCGTTTACGCCACATATGGAAAGAGAGTAGACTGGGTCATAGACGAGATGCTGAATAGTGGCAAAAACGAAAAAATGATCCCCAGTCCATATGATATGTTATCGGCATATACAGCTCGATTTAACAGGCAGAGTTGCCGCATATACCATCAAACAGAATATAATTACTGTGAAGAACTTCTTAGAATATTGTGATATTGAAATAAGTCCTAAAAAGTTTAAGCTTAAGGTTAAACTTCCCAAATCCGTTAAAAAGGATAAACAGCCATTGAGCAAGGAGGATATCGTGGATATCCTTAATGCTTGTTCCAATATACGATTGAAAACTTACGTAATGCTACTTGCTGCCTACTGGAATGAGAGCCAGTGAAGCGCTATCGGTTAGACTGTGCGATTTTGATGATGATTCAAATCCTCCAAGACTGTTTATAAGGGGTGAGTATACAAAGACTAGAACAGACCGTTTTGTATTTCTTACCAACGAGATGTCTAGGCAACTCAATAGCTGGTTGGAATACAAGTATCGCACACGAAGAGTTTGTTTTTATGACGACTTCACTGGAAAATCTGTTTCGGAAAACAGAACCCCCTTAAAAACCGAAGGTGATTTGCTGTTCTCTATGGGTCGTTCTAGTAAAGGGTATCCTTCTGTTTCTATCATGTCGTTATACCGAGGATTAATTTCTGCATTTGGTAAGACATTAGAACGCTTGGGGAGAGGACAAAAAGAAGAATCGCCTGGAGCACAACACAGAAAGATCACACTTCATTCCCTTAGAAGATTCGTTAAAAGCACTATTTCCGATCTTGGATATTACGATTATAGTGACATCACTACTGGGATTTAGTCTATAGATACATGCCTGACTACCGAGATAAGCTCGATTGGCTTAATACTAATGGAAGAATACTAGTTAATTACAATGACACATAGGATAATCATGATTCTATGAAATGTCTATCTTTAAGGCAACCATATGCAGAGCTTCTAGTATCTGGAAAAAAGACCATAGAATTGAGAAAATGGAATACTAACTTCAGGGGGAAATTCTTAATTCATGCCTCAAAAAATGTAAATAAAGAAAGGTGCAAATCTCTAGGCATTGATCATACTAAACTAAACACAGGAGCAATAATAGGAAGAGCAGTTTTGTATGATGTTAAAAAGTATGATAACAAAGCCCAATTTATGAGAGATAGAAACAGACACTACACGGATGCGAGTATCTTCGATTCTCGTCTGTATGGTTTCATGATAAGAAATGGACAACGACTTAGGCAACCAATTCAATATTCAGGTAAGCTGGGGTTCTTTGAAGTTAGTGATTCTGTCTTTAAATTTCACAACGAAAAATAGTAGAAGCATAGCCTACTTAAAATTTAACGCCGACTTAGCATCACTAGTATTAGGTACTTTATTGTACATTTTTGAGTGTGCTACACCTATTCTTATAATTTTATCTTGTTAGTTTCTTGACAGCTTGGAAAACGCCTGGTTCGTTATCGATTTTAGTAATACAGATTTTGATTTGATGTGGATATTTCCCGTGAACCCCCGTGTGCGCCAAATTTCCTTCATATTCATTACATATCACATAACCATGAATGAATGCGCGTGGTGCAAAGGATCTTATTCCACCAGATCGTCGATCCCAGTGAAGCCCTTGAATCTTCGAAAGAGGAATTTTTGCAGTTTGGCCTGCATTATTCCAAGCCCTTCGAATGACAACCACATAATCAGATTCATTTACACTTTCAATAGTCATTAGAGGTTGTATTATTAGGTCCCTTAAATAAATACTCCTATGTCTTCTAGAAGTAGAACTAAAATGAGATTGACTACTCATTACAGGGGAGCAGATTTTTCATCAAGAAAAGTAATTTCTCATAACACTCCCAATTCAATACTTTGATAAACTTGGATTCTTTGAATATATCGATTTTACCTTCAAATGATGAAACAATGAAAAATAATTGATATATTTATCTTCTAGATGTTTCATTTTTTTTAAAAATGCTCAGACGGTAATACTTGCACAATAGAAGATAAAGAATCTATGAACAGCCTCAATTGTGCAAATATCAATCCTCAGACTCTAGGAGAGATGAACTCGGTGGATGTAAATAATCTTCAGACTTCCACAATGACCGAACAAAGCGGGGAATTGTGATATTTTCTGTATTCTTGCCTATTCTTCAACTCCAAAAGAATTTTAGAAGGGTAATAAATGAAATCTATAATCGTACAAAGAGATAATATATTCAATCTTTTTAGTGTATTTAATCATTAAAGCGTTAATTTTTACATAATAGTGATTAGTAATTATTTAATTAACATTGGATTATAGACTAAATAGGTTTTATTATTGTTGTGCTTCAAATTAAAGTATTATATTTGAGTATATTGCAAATGTTTCAATGTCGTCAAAAAAGGAGTATATTAGTCCTATTACATTAGTTAACAAAATGAGGAAACTTGATATCTTTAAGCAACCACAATACGAGGAGGAAAAGTACGATTTGAATAAATTAGAATTTACGGCCGAATTTTATAATGCAATGAATGAAACCCTCAATAGGCTTGCGTTAGATCCAAATAATCAGCAGATAAAACTCTGGGAAGGGTTTGAATCAATATTAATGAATTTCATTGGACAAGATGTGATTCTCACCCCAAATGAACTTGAAGAAATGAAAATGATGACTATTAGCCGCCTTGTTCTGCGGAGCGAGCTACCGAATTAAACTATAATGATCTGAACTGAATATATAATCCCGCACAGATCCGCCCAATTGATGTTGGCATGACCTTAGTGGTCAGGTAAATGTTGTCAGAGTGAAGTAAATTACAAGTACTTATGTAGTATTTACACGAAGCATTGATGGAGGAATTACATTTGATAACGAGATAATGACTTTAGGTGCTAATACACCTAGAGCTACCCCTGCCATAGGCAGCAAATAGAAATAATATTTTTGTAACTTGGGTTGACGGAGTACTGACGGAGGAAATATTTTTGAAGAGGGTAAGGTAATAACTACAGGAAATGCTCCGAGTTCTCCAGAAATACGTGCTATTCAAGATAATATCTATGTAACTTGGAATGGTAGGCCTCTAAATACACTTCTGAGAATCTTCTTTACAAGAAGTATTGATGGGGGAAATACTTTTGAAGGTGTAAGGAACATAAGCGTTAACCTTGGCTCTTCATCAAATCCATCCCTAGCTCCTCGCTTCTTCCCCGACGCAAGCAAATGTGTATGTAACATAGTATGATAATACGTCAGGAAATTTCGATAATCTTTCAAGAAGAGCAATGATGCCGGAGTTATCTTCGATAATGCCGAGAACCTGAGTAATAACGAAGGATCTTCAAGTGCTCCTGCGGTGGCCGCAGGCTAGTTTTTAGTGCTGGTCAAGGTATGGTACTGGTCTGAGATACCGATCAATCAAATGCTGGGCTTAGCTCAGGCTTGAAGTCTAATCATGACATTCATAGTTATTAGGTACTAAACGAGAATTAATTACGATAATAAATAGATATGGGAAGAACCATACCCTCATTTCGTATAGCTAGCAAAATAGAATATGTAGAATGGAAGAACTTCCGAAGAGCACTCCCGAAAACTGATAGAAAGATATTTGATGATATGTTTTCTTTATCTGTTTTATACAATTCTGCATGTGTATGCTGTGCCAATCCTGTACGAATACAACCTATAATTATGGCTATTTTATTTCATCATTACAAGGAACTAGGCAAACTCAAAGCAAATGAAGAGAACAAGTCTTTTCTTTCAAGCTAGAAGACTATTTATTTTGATGAAATAGAATATAGAGTCCTGGAGGTTTTCAAGAAACTGAGTAAACATTCATGGACTGGAGAGTTTCCAATTATCTACTAGGTCGTCTAAATTATCCTTGCTAGCATATGAGAATAATGAATACAGAGCCTTCTTCGGTATAGAAACCTTTTCGGAAGATGCTCAGGGTATAAAAAACTCTGTTTGCGAGTTGATGATAGAGTTAATGTATGCACTAACGCTCAATCCTCTGGCCTTTGCAAAATTGTCAACTATCCTAAAATCATTCTCGTTAACCCTTAAAGTTATGACTCTATCTTTTTTCTTAGGCAAATAGGAGCAGCTTACATCGCTTGTATACATTGTATTCATTCTTAAGTTTTAGTTTCATTCTATTTTATAAATATGAACACGAACGTAAGTCGAGTTACATAAAAGAAAAAAAGTGAGTCGGATGTTACTTGCTGTTGCCTGTGATTCCTTATTACCTTCCTATACACAGACCACTTGGATTACTTGTCTGACAACTGTTGTCCACATATTGATTTGCGTTGATGTTTGTTGGTAGTCCGTTTGCATTGTTAAGGTCAATTACATTCTCAATTAAGTTATTTGCTGATATTGTATTCTGTTTGCTCTGTCCATCTAGAAATACTCCATTCTGACTTCCAACTACATTGTTCATTCCTACACTGGACTGTTGTGTGTTGACAAATGTTATACCTGCTAGCAAGTTGCCATTCATAAGGTTTGAGTCTATAGCACCACCTGTACTTGAGTGAGATGCTACACCTATACTATTACCCTGTATGATGTTTTGTTTTACTTGTGCATTTTCAGCTCCTGTCATAAATGTACCTATCTGGTTGTTAGATAGTATGACAGAATTAATCGTAAATCCATTTGCTCCAGTAAGAAGTACTCCTGCTTGGAAGTTGCTGAGTGAACCAGGTCCATTTACTACTACATTATCAACATTGGTTACCATAATCCCAACTTTAGAGCTGTCCTGTCCAGGTCCTGTGATTGAGAATCCATTCATGTTAATTACTGTGTTTGGACCACCTACAATGATACCATCTCCACATGCAGTTAAGATTTGCAGTTAGATTTACTACTCCGCTTACCACTTGTCCACATGCTGCGTTTGTTGATGCTGCTTGTTGTGGTTGTGCTTGTTGTGCTTGAGGTTGTTGTGCTTGTTGTTGTGGTTGAGCTTGAGGTTGTGCTTGCTGCGAAGCAGTGTCATCGCCACCAACACTATCTCCAGCATTAGGACTGATGCCCATGCCTAGTGGTGCTAATTGTGGTTGCTGTGGGAGCGTATTAACAACATTACTGTTACCACTACCAGATTATCATCATCATCATTGTGTTTCGGTTTTGTTGCATCCGCTGGTGCAGTCAAACTACTTACCGATACTACTAATGCTGCCACGATTATTACTGCTAGTATCGTTTTGTTGTATTTCTTTGATTGATTTATAGTGACCTCCGATGCTGGCGAACTTGCTTCTACGGTCGGGGCAAGTGGTGGCACTAATTCAGACATATTTTCGTAGAGTTCCAGCAATTTCATGCCTTTCTCTGTAGTTCTATAGGCGTGTTTTCCTTCCTCGTATTCGATAAGTTCGTTGTCTTGCAACATTGTAAGGTATTCTCGGAGCTGAGCAAATGATAGAAATGCTTTGTACATTTTTTTTGTCTTAGTTGCTCCTCCTCCATTTGCGGCCTCTAGGATGAGGCCAACAATTTCAGTTCTACTTCTGTATTTCATAATAGAATCAAACAGAAAATGTGAACTAGATATTTATGTGAACCTTCTGTTACTACTATTAGTTCCATTAGTATGTGTTTAATTAAAGTATTCATATATCACATCAAGTATAACTATGTGATCTTAGAAGTATCCATTTTACTAGAAGGATACATCAATATTCAGAGATTATCTTGATTACATTCAAATACTGCAATGTTCGTTAACAATTTTACAGTTAATATCGAGGTGTTAGCACAGACATACCCGCCTGAAAACAATGTAATAATAACGTGTTTGATAAGCAGGATAAATAACCTTCACATAACAATAGTGAAAGCGAAATAGGAACCATTATGAATCAGTTCAAATAGATTCATCTTCGACAAATTAAGGTAACATATATTCATGATACTAATGAATATTTATTTGATGAATTCAACACATTCAACGCCAGAAGGCAAGTTTATTTAAACCTTCATCGACCAAACGTTCTAAAAAATAAGAATTTAGCGTTGTCTGACCAAGGGATTCTGCAGAAAACCCATATTTTATATTTGTGTCCAATACGCTGGACATACATGTCCAATGATAAAGAGTTGGAAGAGATCATAATTAGCAAAGGTGAAATGGTGTACAAGGAGCTAGAGGAACGGGAAGGGCATGAAAGTACAGCAAGGGATATACCGGTAGAGTCATATGTATACGCTTACCTAAAAGCGATTGACAGTGGATATAGATATCTTATCGATACTCACCAAGATGATAAAAGAATGGGGCCAAGACTCGACAGTCTACAGAATAGGTTTAAGATTGTCATGGAAGATTTATGGTCGTATTACAATAAGAAAAAATAGTTTTGCAAGTAACGAGTAACGAAATCATGGCTCAACTATATATGTATAGTTCACAAACCAGATTACTACGACATGATAATTCTTGATGTAGAATATTAATTGCTATTATAGACCAATAGCTTTTCTAAATTCTATCAATTTAATTATAGTGATTGATAGCAAGTTTTACACATCCACGTCTGGTCCAAATCATCTCTGTATGTACAGGCGTAGTGGTAATAATCTAGGTATATTATCACAACATCAATTGGATGACAAATTAATAATAACGATATGTGTTGTGAAATCCCTTCATATTGTTATTAAACTCTGGCAAATTCATCAGTCTTTGTTGAGAGGAATATGCATTTGCGAATAATATTGTCTTACAGAATTCGCATCGAATCATCAACTTGTCTGTTTTTGTCCATTTCACACCAGCTCCATCACGGCAGAGTGGGCAATGGACGTAACGAAAATAACCATATTCAGAGAAGCCGTTTCTCAAACAATATTGCTACCTATATGATTTCATTTAAGTGTTATGATTTCATTTAAGTGTTAAGCTGAAAAGACTACCAGAGTAGAATCTTTAGCCACTATTGTAAATAAATCGCTATATATATAGCGTCAAAGATCGGTATGCCATAGAAGAAAAAAATAATATAGATTATGAGAAATTTAAACGGCCCTAATTGGTCAAGACATTATGACATAGAAAACCTTAATCAAACTTAGGTCTAAAGGGGTAATTCGGCTCAATGGATCAGTATGATTTTCAACTTCCAATTTTTCACAGGTATACATTATCATTTCCTTTAAAAATTCTGCTGAAACCTTAAGTTTTTCCACATTCTCAATCTTTCTCATAATACCACTGAACAAGTTTAGAACTACAGTTTTGCTCGCAGGAACGGTAGCTGATCCAATATGGATAAAACATCTACCGATTTCCTTTTCAAAATAAGGTTTCTTGCTATTCTCGGCCTCAATCTTAATTATTGGATACCTTGTTATCCTCATATAATGTATTTACAGTTACCCTTGGTGCGGGATCCACGTTAACCATAGCATTACTTATTTCAATATTAATAGACTCTAGCTCGTCATCCGGAAATCCTTTCTTCTTGAAACCAATGAGGACTCCATGATTCTTGATTTCTTCTATTCCCAGTACCATCTGGCCAAAGGAGTTATTGGCGAATGCAGAAAGCTGTGGGGATAATTTTTTATAATCACTTTTGAAGTCGAAAGCATCAGTTTCTATATTCCTTAGTTTAATTAACTGATTTAATACGGCAATATTCCATTCTGATTTGTTTGTTGGGATATTTGTTAGAATATCATTATTCATTAGTTAACTGATGGACAAATTTGACAAATAAGGGTTATAAGTTTAATATCAGTTGCGCCTTCATCTTTTAAGAAGAGGGTTAATAAATTAGTAGAGGTAGTTCACCATAGTGGTACTGCCCCATAGTGAATTCCTTTCCTATAAACAGGGTATGGATTTACCGCGAAGCAGCTATATTCGCCCTTTTCCGTTTGTTAAATGGGCAGGTGGTAAAACACAGTTATTAAGTAAGATTCACCAGTTTATCCCAACAGATTTCAAACGTTACTTTGAACCCTTCCTCGGAGGGGCCGCGTTATTCTTTTACCTGAATTCGAATAGAAATCATCAGTTTGAAGCATTTTTAACAGATATAAATACAGAATTAATCAATGCCTATCTAGTTGTTAAGACGGATATTGAGCTTCTGATTCAAGTCCTCTCCTCTTATCAGAAAGAGTTCAAGAAGACACGTTCGGCTTTTTATTATGGTATACGAAATAACGCTGAAAAGTATGTTACGAATAGGACAGAGCAAGCCGCAAGGTTCATTTTTCTTAATAAAACATGCTATAATGGACTTTATAGGGTCAATTCTCAAGGCAAATTTAATGTTCCAATAGGACGTTATAACAATCCTCTTATTTGTGACAGCCAAAATCTGCGGAACGTGAGTTTAGCATTGCAGAGATCAAGAGTGCAGTCAAGGCTTGCGATTATAGAGATGTGCTTGAAAATGCAGAGCGAGGCGATTTTGTGTATCTTGACCCTCCATACAATCCAACGAAGCAGCACAGCAAATTTCACGAGTTATACTAACTCGGGATTTAAATCTGAAGACCAACAAAGACTAGCAGAAATTTTCAGAATACTTACCAATAGGAAATGTAAGGTCCTACTCAGCAATTCAGATACTCCTAAAATTAGAAAATTGTATAGTGATTCCGACTATACGATAGAGAGAGTCGAGGTCTTAAGAAGTATCAATTCAAATGCCTCAAGACGTGTTGGTCATAGAGAATTGTTGATACGTAACTTTCAGCTAAGCCGGAGTGTGTTGGAAGCGTACGGCCAATAGCAATTTAAACAGAAGTAGAAATATAGAAAAATGGGATGATATCATTGCCCGCCTATCCATAGATATAAAACAACCTATGACAAGTATTTCACCTTCTCTTATCCGCCAAATATCAGGAATAGACGCACGATTAATGGCCAAGATGGACACTATTGAGAGTTTGCCAAAAATATTTAGAGATAATAATCTGTTTCTGATACCCCTAAGCGTTAAAGAGTATGCTATTGTAAAAGGGAACGGATATCACAAGCTAGAACCAATAGACAAGAAGCCAATAAGCCATTACACGGATAAACCATTCCCCGTTTCTGCAGAAAATAGTAAAGGAGAAGCAGCTTATTTAGACTACTCATATTCTAGCGGTCTTCTTGAAAGAGTGATGGGTACAACTAAGCTTGATAGGGGGTTTCATGGGAAACGAAGAACTACAACTTTCAAATTCTATATTGATAGTCTTCCAGTTACAGTTTTTAATGCTCAAATAGAAGTCGATGAAAGTAATGAAACAGAAACGGAAATAATAATATTTGAAGCCAAGAAGGGAATTCCTATGTTATTTAATATACGTCAGCTTTATTATCCATACAGGACGTTTATTAATTTCAAATCTACAAGACTTTTTCTCTTTTCTTTTGATAAAAAAGAAAAAGAGTATCTTTTCTGGGAATATGTGTTCAATCCATATGATAGGTTTGAGGCTATTACTTTAGTGAATGCTAGTAAATACAAGATTAGATTCAAGAGAAAAAGATGTCAATCAAGCCATATCTCGATGTGAAACCGGTAAACTCGAAGTTAGATATTCCCCAGGCTGACGATATTAACAAGATTTTATTTTTTCCCCTTAAAGTTTCAGAGGGTTATGACACTTCGGCAAAAATAGGGGAGCTTTTTGGATTTGTAAGAAGAGAAAGTAACTATTACCGTCAAGCATGTGAAATACTTGGTCTGATATGGAGTTATAATGGCATATTTTATCTTACAAACAGAGGAGAAGAATATTTGAAACTTTCGGCAGAAGAGAAATCCCGCTTTATAGGTCAATTATTGCTTGATTTTCCAATAATGAACGAGATATTCTTAAATGTTATCATGAAACATAATAAGTTTATTTCTATTGAAAATATTATTCAACTAATCAAAAAAAGATCGTATCTCAAGGGAACCACTTTGGGAAGAAGAGTCAGAACAATAGTGAGCTGGTTCAGATGGATAAGGAATAATTTGGGGCTGATAGAGGTGGATAGGGCAGGAAATATTAGTTCAAGAGTATCTATCTGACTTGCGCGTAATATGAAATGTCTATCTTTAAGGCATGATACAAATTACTCAAATAGACTAGGAGTGCACATACAAAGAATTTTAGTAAAGAATAATTTGAAGGGTAGATGGGCTAGCCTAACAAGGAAGGGAGCAATCAATTTCAATATGAATTTGATAAAAAGCTTCCTCAAGATGTGATTGACTACATTGTACTTCATGAAATATGTCATTTAAAAATCAAAGGTCATTCACATCACTACTGGGATTTAGTTTATCGAAATATGCCTGATTACCAGGATAAAATCGGTTGGCTTAATACTAATGGGAGAATGCTAGTTAACTATAATGACACATAGGATAATCATGAATTCTCAAATGATTACATAAGAGGATTAGAGTGAATTCGAGGATGGCGGGTAGAGAAACATGGAGCAATATAATTACAAGTAATCATCAAAATTCTATCGAACTGTTAATCGTCACATTCACCACATTATCATGCCGATTGGGTCATGACTTAAAGAAAAGATGTCGAAATAGTGTAAAAGTTGTAAATTCATGAGAGGACATAAAAGTTGTAAATCCATGAGAAGTTATTAAAGCTTACAGAAGCCATAATAATATCTGGGCAGTATGTGTCAGATGGCGCAACAACTTTTTTGGTGTTCTACAGATTCAAGAGTATGAACAGTGAAGAAGCAAGTAAAGGTCAAATCTGAGTGGAGTGACCTGAGGAATAATTTGCCGTCAGGAATAGAACTGATTGGCGAATACTGATCATGCATGGGGAACTGAGTATAATGGGTTTCTGCTGTTTGAGTCAGAATCTAGTGATGCATTTCTTGATTGGTGGTCAAGATTTAAGGACAAAGTTAGATGGTATATAGAACAAGACGCATACGATAGCTGCTAAATACGTTAGTTTGTTGAACCATCTATTATTACTATTAGTTATGTTAGTATCTATTAAATTAATGTATCTAGTTATCGCTTCAAGTATAACTATGTGATCTTAGAAGTATCCATTTTACTAGAAGAATGAACTCGATATTTGGAGATTTCCTTGATTAAGTTTAGATACTGCAATCCCGTAATGTTCGTTAAGACGCGAGCGTATAGAGAACCTATCCGTAATTAAGCTTCCTTCTATAAATTTCTATATTCTGTCTGCTTTTTGACTTAAAGTGAAGTATTCAGCTCGGCTACAACTTAAAGGGAAGTTGACTTGTTTTGACTTAAAGGGAAGTTGACTTGTTTTGACTTAAAGGAATATTCAGCTGGCTACTACATTTGACGATCCGACACTTCAGAATGTAACAATGAGAGCATTGCTTACTGATGGTCAAAAGAATCTGCCATTATCAGATCCAATTGAAAGGCGAGCATTGGCCTAGGAGAGATCAAACCAAAAGTAATTTCATCTGCGCTGAAGTAGTAGACGAGGGGAATCACAAAACTTTTGACATTATTTAATTTCTCTTATCATGTTGCTCCTAGTATTAAAATACAAGAGCTTCCATGTATTTTACGCTCTGTCAATCTAATGATTAGAAATAAGAAGAGAAAAAGATTTGAGTTCTTGTTATACGTCTATTCAGACAGAAGTTGAGCTTTTCTATTACTCACTGGCTTCTCCTCCTCCACCACCTTCACTGCCTGTATCATCTGTACTGGTGGTATCTTCATCGCTGGGAGGACTATCAGATGAAGTAGGTGCAGGACCCGTTCCAGTAGCTGTTCCCGTATTATATATTGGAGCAAAGCAATCTCTTATTTGTTGTTCGGAAACGGTTCCATCCACTTCAGGAGCAGAAAGACAGGATTGAAAATCCTGATAATCCTGACTTGCTGAACTAGTGTCTTCGCCTGCTGAACTAGTGTCTTCGCCTGCTGAACTAGTGTCTTCGCCTGTTTCATCAGACTGAGCTAGTGATGGAAGAACATAATTCATACTTGCTGGTACCATCAGTACTAATACGATTGTTGCTATTACACTTGTACCTAGAGTTTTTTTCTTATTCATTGCTCAATGATTATCCGTAATCTATATAATTGGTGCTGTTCAAAAGCTTGGGAAAGGATATTAGATATTATTGACAAGAATCGCCTTTCATGCACACATAAAGGAAATTTTGTTTGAAACTTTTTAATGCCATCATTCTTAATCCCGTCAATTAGAATATTCAAAAAAATATGAATTAGGGTTGGCGAAAGAGTAGACTGCAACTGCTAGTATTGTTTTGATTGTGTTTGTTGCAGGCTATCTCTGAGTTGTGTAAATGTTTTATTCATCATCAAATGTTGCAATATTACTTGCATCGTCCTACAACTACTCCCACCCTCACAGCCATTAGTTTCTTGTTCAATATCTTGGCTTGCATCACTGTTGTCAGAACCGTCATTAGATGCTTGGTTGTTGCATTGCGTTCCGTCTGCACATTCTTCATTTTTCTGCTCATTAGTCTTTTCCGAGAAACTATCGAACGCACCGAATACAAATCCTATGTTTTCAGCTTCATTACTGCATTGTGTTTCATCTTTGCAATCTTTATTATCTTGTCGATTCTCCATATCAAGTCTACTGTTTCCCGTTTGAACGTCAGGCTCTAACATATTTCAGAACTGTCTTCGTCACACCATGAGCGTCTGAAAGATATGATCCCGCTGGGCCTCCCAAGATAATTAGAAAAGGTATACGAATTTACTAGAACCTTTAAGTCTGGATTTACTAGACTATTCCCCAAGGATTATCAATGATAATGCGCCATGTACCGTCGGACTGTTGACGAAGGACGTCTGTAGCAGTTCCAGTAAGATTAACAGGATTCCCGTCAGTTCCTGTTCCATTGAATGACCATTCACTGATTGCTAGAGCAAGGTTACTTGTCTGAAATACCCTCTTTACTTTTGATTCTAACTTGCCTTTCATGTTGACAAAACCTTGTAGATTCTGGTGTATGCCTCGTTGACCTTTGACAATTTGACCTGGTTGAGAAGCGAAACATGCCTCAGGTTCATATAGCATCATTAAAGATTCTATGTTTCCTGTATTCATATTCTCTACAATGGAATGTAGTGCCTCTTCAGGTGTGTGATTAGACATTTAATGGTCCTAGTTTTAACACGCTTTAAGTTCGTTTCTTTGATTACTTATCATAATTTAAGATGGTAATTCAAGATGGTATGCATGAATAAGTTTTAGCTATCGAATCACTTCATCATCATACCACTTGTTGAATTTGATATTTGTCCACGGATTTCTCCATCTGGATATTGAGTTGTATGAACATTTACATATAATCCCATAGAATGCATAGAACTTAGGAGCTCAGAAAGTTGTTTGCCAGCAAGTGGTCCTTGAAGATTATCAGCAGTTATATCCCCTTCAGAGAGGAGGCCAGAAACCATTTTCGGTGTGGGAATATCAGGTTTAAACAATGTTATTACAATAGGTCCGTTTTGGCCTTGTTTACCACTGTGAATGTGAGCTGCTGTGACATTATCTATATCTGTTACATTCAAAGTATAAGTTACTGTATTCTCATTTAATATTGGTCTAAATTCAGCTAATCCAGTAGCATTCGTTTCTATTGGGGGTATTTCCATATTGCCGAAGAGCTTGGCAGTAAATTGCTGTTCAGTTACTCCTGCAGTAGCAAACACAGGAGTTAAGAAATTGGTTATAGCACCAGTTTCTACTATCATTATTATCTGTATAATTAGAGCTATTGGTATCACAGTAGAACATCCAAAAATCATATTTACCATCGTGTATGGAATAAGTAAGACAATTCAATATTTAAAGGAATTTCACTTAAGCAATATCAATACATTACCGCAATACGATCCATGCTTCGATGTCGTTTCAGCACGGCAGATCTGAGTGGAGGTGATGATGCCGAGAAATTGTTTGAAGCAAGGATTAAAATGGGTGATTCTGAATTTGAGATATTTCCGAACTACTACAGAACTGAAAGGAATACTTTCAGATTATTTAGGCTAATTAACGTAGATGCATGTTTCATAGTGGGTCGAATAAATTGAACCTTTAAAATGTTTGTTGTGCTCGTATATACTGATGACGAGAAGTTTCAACGATTGGTGGAATGCTATCCCGTCTGACTTAAAAGAGAAAACTCATGAAGGCGGTGAAGGAAATAAACAATCACTTAACCAACTTAATCATACTCTGTTGCATCTAGATTTGGCTGGCAGACACGATGCAAAACCATCTCACGAAGAACTCAAAGATTGGCTGCGTAGCGGTCAGGTAAATGTAGTCAGGGTGAAGTAAATTACAACAATAGTAATTACAGAAACACTGTACGCAGGTTCTCATTGAGGGAGTTGAGCAGCTTCATATCTTCTTCTTCAAGCTGAAAGTCAAATACTTGACTATTCTCTCTGATTCGATTCTCTTGTTTAGATTTTGGAATTACAACTAGACCATGTTGTAAACTCCATCTAATTAGGATCTGTGCTGGGTTTTTATCATATTTTTTTGCCAGACCTTTTAGAGCAGGATGATTAAGCCTTTGACCTCTAGTCAATGGACTATATGCCTCTAGCTGAATGTTGCTATTTTTGCAGAATTCTAACAACTTCTCTTGGTACAGAAACGGATGAAATTCAACCTGATTTACCGACGGTATAACATCAAAGTTTTGGAATATTTCTTGCAAGTGGGAAATCTCATAATTGCTTACTCCAATAGCTCTAGTTTTGCCTTCCCTTAACAATTGAATCATAGCCTTCCAAGTTTCTTTGCTCTGGCCTTCAACTGGCCAGTGGATCAAGTATAAGTCAACGTAAGTTAGTCCTAAACGCCTTAAACTTTTTTCACATGCTTTAAGAGTAGAATGATAACCTTGATCACTATTCCACACCTTTGTAGAAATAAAGACCTCTTCTCTGTCTATCCCACTTTCTATGACAGCTTTGCCGACATCCCTTTCATTGTCGTATAGCCAAGCGGTATCTATATGTCTATAACCAATATTCAGTGCATATCTTACTGCACGCAATGTAGGTTCTCCAGAAGGTGTTTGATAAACTCCTAAGCCTAGACGCGGAATCTCTACTCCAGTATTCAAGGTAATACTGGATTGCAAAGTCAATTGCATAATGAAATATCGTATTAAGGAATCTACATAACTCTACCGGTCATATAACTATGCTATAGTAAAGTAGAAGACTCTCTAATGATTACCTTTGTTCCGTCTTTAATCTGGTTCAAAATATCGTCCTTATTAGAAGAATCTACAATCTCAACTTAATGTACAGAAAAAATAAAAAAGGAAGAAGTCAGTTTCAAGTACGGTCAAAGAATTCTATGTGTTATTAATGCTTACTTCCCATTATCGTTGCCGATTGCTGGGAATGTTTGTTGTGCTGTTAATGCTACTCCGTTCTCGTCACCTTGAATCTGTGAACCAACATTCTGACATCCAACATTCAACGGTAGTTCACCATTGCCACAAGAATTCGCTTGTGAAGTTGCTTGGTTCTTATCAGATTGCATATGCACTGTCTGTTGTTGCAAGCGCTGTTGCTCCGACCAGAATAGCCGTTATTGCTCCACGATAACCAAATATTTGGTATTCATACTTGGTACCAGCACGCGAGTTTTGCTTATTTACATTAGGTAAATTCAGACGCTCTCATAAATCTGATATGTTTTCTATTAGAACGAACAAGAAGCTAACGCATTGAAGAACTCTCTTCGTCATACCACGAACGTCTAAAAGGCATGATCTTACTTTACTTTTATGCTACAGAATCGAAAGGGGCCTTGATAAGGTAGCTACCAACTTACTCCATTCGTTAATAAGGAGCATAGGATAGATTCGGACGCTCCAATATTGCATTTGGTTCAAACGGAATATTTGAATCTATATTGATTACAGGCGCTATCAATATACACATTGTCATTGCCCTACCACCATCTCCACCATCTCCACCATCGCCGCCACCCTGAACGCCTTCGGGTAAATCATCTTTTGTAAGTTCGCGTCCAACATCTTCGCTATCATCACTATGAATGGATCTTGCGCTTTGAATTTCTCTATCATTGGTTTTTTTACTTGTATTATCAGTTGTGTCATATGGCTCGTCTTTATCCGTGATTTGAATGCCATCCTTACCCGCACTTCCTCCGTTACCCGCACTTCCTCCGTTACCCGCACTTCCTCCTTTACCACCGTTACTAATACAATTTTGGTCTGGGAAAGTAGCAGCATTTGTTGTATCTAATATAGAAATTTCTAAAAGACCTAAAGTAGTAACTAATGACACCATAATACTAGAGCCTAATTAGCAGTAATCTCAATTTCATAATTCGGTAATTGAATATATAATAATAATATATTTGGGTTGATTTAGTTTAATCTTAATTTTGTAAGCGCGAAAATATCAATAGAATTGGTAGCAATCTGAATCGGATACAGGAGGAGAATAGTAAGAAGCAGAGAGTAAGAAAAAGCTGTATAGGACCATAGTTATAAGCGCCATCTGAAGGTGTATCTGGTCATCTGAGGTCAACCAAGAAAAAGCTCTGAATATACCTATCGTAAAAAAAAAGAAGTTTGTTGAAATTCTATTTATGGTTATTCTCGCTGATTTCTAGCTTGACAGAAATGACCTAGGCACTTGTCATTTCCATCCCAATGACGGTCACTGCCGATGATGGCGTCACCTCCATCGCCACCATCTCCGCCCCTACCACCGTTGCCACTATGATCACCATTACCTGTACGATGTTCATTACTACCTGTATGCCGGCTACAGTCTCGCCCAATGTTCTTACCTGATTGATCGAATGTTGGTTCGCCTTCTATTCCGCTCGAATCTGTTATTACCGCATAACAATCGCCTGAACGACCAATTACGCCACCAAAAGCGTCACCGGTATCTCCACCTCTGCCACCATCACCACCTCTGCCACCATCACCACCAGTTGCGATACATATACTTGCATCACCACATACACCTGCGAACGCAGTTTGTATCCACATTGTAGTCACACTACTACTTACAATCAATACTCCCAAAATTCCTAATGATAGTACGTGTAGATTCTTATTTATCATTGAAGAGCAATAATAATGGGTATTATTTACACATTTTATTAATGTTATATATATAAAAACTACATTAGATATGTATGCACTTTTTATGCTAAGAAATAATCATTTCCTGAATCATTTATGAACTTTCCATCTATCGCGATTATGAGGTCAACTGATTTTTGTATTGAAGTCAGACATCTTTGTAGCCCTTTTTCATCATCAAAAAATACAATTCCAGCAGCAATTGTCACTGATTTATTATTCATAGACTAAAGGATCTTCTAACATACTGGCAAAAATACTTTCCATCAACGTACGTGTATATCTATTATCTATTATTCTTGAATAACAGTAGAGCATTTTGTTTTGTGGAAAATATTTTAAGGTCTATTCTTAAGATATTATTTACTTCCCACTTCATAGTATGTCAGAACCTTATAGTTAGTCATGTTAAATGAATATGTCAAAAACGCGATTTACATATATTCTATCCATATACAGGCAGATGAATACTAGAACTCTTACATGTTTTATATCAGGAATAGCAGTACTTTTGATTTTTGCAACAAGTCTTCATCTGCTTTCATCAATGGTACAATCACAAGAGGAGGAGGAAAATGATGGTGAAGATGGTGAAGGAGGAGGGGAAACCACACCGTCACCCACTGCTACAATTGTGAATAGCAAGTACCTTACATTATCGGGTGTTTCATTTAATGAAGTAGACGATCAAGTTACCATATCAGGAAATGTATCTAATATATCCTCAGATCAATCTCTTAATAATATAATAATAGTCGGAGAACTCTATGATGCCGAGAACACGTTAATAACTGCGGCTACCGGCACAGGAGGTCTGGCTAACCTTCAACCAGGACAGCAATCTGCATTTACTATGACCACAAATATTCCTTCGGAGGATGAGGTTACTCGATATACAGTATTACCGGGTGGATCTGTTGGTTAACTTCATGATCGAAAATTGACTTTTAGTGTGCAAGTTTCGTATTCCAATTTGTTTGTTGGTTGAAGTTAGAATGGTTATGGCTTAATTCTGGGGTAGTACATAAGAGCGGCTAATTAATACGAACCGTAGCATCATCGCTAATTTCTGATTAAGCGTTTGATCTCTTTAACCAGCTCTTCATTCTCAATAGGTTTACGAATGAATAATTGCTTGTTCAATGTGCTATACTCTTGACTTCTAAAATTCCTTATAGTAAAGTTCACTCGCTATGAGAAAACAAGCTCTAACGTTAGGATCTATCCTTTTTATTTCATTGTATAATTCAATGCCAGATATAGATGGCTTTGAATTAGATTCAGATATAGATTGCTCAAGAATGCTATATTTCAAAGCCAACAACAATGAGAGAATTAAAGGAACACGCAGATCATTTATTGAAAGAATAATGTAATAATGATCCTATGACAGACCTGCTTTCACTAATCATCAAGATCACTAATCATAGGTATGTTTTCACAGGATATGTAATTCATTTGTCCTATGTTCTTTTGAACCCCCTTAATAGAAAATCCCGTTAAAATATGGTCAAATATCTGTCTTTAGATGAGATTATCATCATTGCAAAGCTATTCCGTCAGGGGGTCATGGCATACTTATTACCGTATTATTGTACACCCCGTTATCTTGTACAGCTATCGCGTCAGAGGGCCTTGCAATATTTATTATAGTGTTGTTATGTATATTATTCTCAAAGGAATCCTTATCTATCTCTATCCCTCTGTCACTCTTTGAAACTGTATTATTATAGATCTCATTGTCATGCGATTCACTAATCACTATTCCAATGTCTTCATTACTAACAAAATTATTTCTGGCAATAGAATCGTACATGTTTCTGCTAAACATTATACCCATCTTTGTATTATTGTACACTTTATTGCCCTCAATCACTACGCTATAACAATTCAAAGAACAGATGATACCTATGGAACCATTATCGTGCACTGTGTTGTTTCTAATTACCATATCGTGTGTTCCTGAATGTGGGTCTATTCCATAATAGATATTGTGATGGATGTGATTATTTTCAATTATCATATCGCCGACACCTATTGAATAGAGAGCGAAGTATAGATTATGTATATTATTTCCTTTTACAAGACTGCCATCACCCCCTTCATACCTCAGTCCGGTACGGCCTCCCCCATATCCTGATTCGTATCCAAGATACGCTATCTCTGAATTCGTGACGTCAGTTGTACCTGTAGCGTCCTCTTCTACTATGATATAGGGCCTAGGAGTACCAACGCTTAAATCTTGTCCATCTCTATCTGAATCCTGACTTGCAGTATAGTTATTTGAACTTGGGTTCCACGAAGTTAACTTGATAGAATCGATCTTAAGACTACCGGATACAAGTACAGGATGTGCCGTATCTCCTCCTCCATCTGCAATTATCTTAAGCCATGAGGTATCAGTCGAGTTTAAATAAAGAGTAGCATTTTTAGAGATTACGATGCCAGCGTTCAAGACCCATATACTATTATTGTTATCTTCTTTAAGTAGAATTTTTGGATCCTTCACTTGATTGTTGATATCAGTCAAATTCGCAGATTTACAACTAACTGTTATCATCTTTTCTTTAGGATCGTATGTAATACAGTTGGAGGATGATGATGAATCTTCTTTCTCTAATGTACTGGCCGTTAAAGCCGATGAAGATTGTGCTGCAAGAATTATGATCATAGTCATAACGAATGCCAATATTAATAGTAAGAAGACTATCTTCGTCAACGAACTGATTTAAGAACATAGTATAAGGAGGTATCATGTGGAATCATCATGACAAGTTAGAGATTTGTGGATATAGGCAGAAAATGCCAAAGATAGGTTATGCCTTGATGCGTTAACGTATTCTTTCTTGTAATTTCACTCAGATTTACTCTCCACCTTCCTATTCCATTGTTGTTGTCATCGCAGTTGAATGTATCAATGATTCTTGTTAAAAGTATTCTTTTCAGTCCTTCGCGCGCAGTAAACTTTCGAACCATTTATATTTATATTATACATTATTCTTAGGCGGTTCATAGTTACATAACATATGACTGTGGCTGCCTATCAAGCGGCATAACACAATAGTATACGCATTTTCCTCTACTTCTGGTAGTATACATCTACGTCCAATTTATACTTGCCACCTCAGTTACAATATGGTGTAACGTTCTCTAGGTACATTTCGACAAATGTACTATGGTTGCTTGTTTCTAAACTCATTTTCTAATCAATAATTTCAAATTTGCCCAAACAATGTTCGAAAGATGTACCAATGATCTTAAATACTTCATTCCGCCAGAATTGAATCATGAAAAGCAAAATTCTTGCTGTTACTTCTATAATAAGTATTAGCATGGTATTGATTCTTGCATCTATTGGACTGCATCCTGTATCTGGACACGAAAGAAGACTGTATACTATCGGCGATCAAAACTATCTCTTTGTAGTAGGTTCAATGAATGAGCCAGCGTTTGTGGACGACAAATCAGGGGTTGAAGTCTTCACATGGCTCGCCTGATCCGACCGATCCTATGAATTCCCAAGCAAATGGTACAAAGCCTATTGAAGGATTGACTCTCAAGGCAGATGTATCTGCAGGAGGAAAGAACATGACCCTAGATCTGGAACCGGCATTCAGAGATCCAGGACATTACGAGGCAGTATTCTATCCAACAGTACCAACTACATACAACTATACAGTATATGGAGATATTAATGGTACTGCATTCCGTGATACGTTCACATGCAGACCTGCTGGTGAATCAGAACCCGCCCAAGACAATTCAACGATAACTGTATCAGATGGTGTTACTAGAATAGGTCAATCTGGAGGATTTGGTTGTTTCGAATCAAGAGCTGATGTGTCATTCCCAGAACAGTATGTATCAAATTACGAGCTACAACAGATGTTAAGCGAACTGCGGGGAACCTCTAACGCAACATCTCTGCCTTGAATACTGATAGATTCGTATGAGGAAGTCAGAACTAAATTTCTTTCCCTTTCTATTTTCTTATCATTCTGTTATTTGATAAGAAGGTTATTGAACATCTATGTGGCTAGAACGTAAACATCTAATTATTACCCTATCAATACTATCCATTTTCATTATATCGATCATGCCTTTTACAACATTTATTCTACAAACTTTCTCGCAGGGTGAAGATATGTCTATGGTGATGACTAATTCAAATTCACAAGAAACCATCACCTCATATAAAGATGCTTTGATAAAAGCTCCGTTATTAGTGTCACAGATTGCAATAGTTGGGATAGTTTTTAATCACATTGTATTTTCAAAAGTGCTTCATAACCGCATTCTAATAGAGCCAAATAGACCCAGTCAAATAATGCAAAAAGATATTGGGGCAGCTAGAAGAGTGTTCTTGATATTGATTCTGTCAGTTATAGTTCTGTTAGCTTCCAGCAGTGGGTTGTTCATCCTGGAGGTATATAATTTATCAGCAGAATTGGGGCTATCTTTCTCCGATACCTTTTCAATTGTATTGGATACTTCTGTTGGCACGGTCTGGCTTCTGAGGATTATCACTTCAATCTTGATTTTCATTCTGTTAATAATATACTATGTGTTAGTAAAGAGAAATATGATGAGTAGGAGGGAGAAGATAGATAGAGATAGCCGGAACAAGGCAAGTAACATTATCTTGTTATCTATTTTGATCCTAGGTTCAATAAATATCCTTTCGAATAGTATAGTAAGCCATAATGCTGCTGCGTCATTCTTTCCTGAGGTAGCAATATCTACTGATTGGTTACATGTGATGGCGGTTTCCATTTGGCTTGGAGGATTATTCTATATATCAGCAATACTTCTTTATGCAATAAGAACTTCGAGTAAAAGAGAATATGAAACCAGTACAAAAGAAGAGCAAGTAGTAAGAAATTGCTACTCATTGGCAGTAATGCTTCCATATTTCTCAATTATTGCAATCATATGTTTAGGGGTGATCGGTATAAGTGGATTGTACATGGCTTGGCTTCAACTTCCATCAATAGGATCCATATTTGATTCATTATATGGAAATATCCTAATACTGAAGCTATGCGTTATCGTGCCAATGATCTTGTTAGGAGGCTACCACCAGATTAAATTACATTTTGTCATGGTACAAATTGCACAACGAGGAAACAGGACACAAAAGCAATTTGAGATTTTACCAACCGTTGATCAAAAAAATTCTAGAGAAGTACAAGGTGACAAAGGGCATTTCGACCCTTTTAATCGATTTTCTAAAACAATAAAGATCGAATCAATCATTGGAATTTTAGTTCTTGTGGTATCAGCATTTCTAACAATTACATCTCCTCCATCAATGCCAATGTCGGGCTCTCAGATGCAAATGCAAGGACTAGTTGGCACCAGTCCTAATAATGATGTGGGTGGTGGCGAGGAGCAACATAATCCTCGGACTTTTGATGGATTTACCATTATGGCATTAATTTTAGCTCTCGTTGTGTTGATTATGAGTCTGTATTACTACCGAAGGAGCAGGCTGGAATCAAAGATAACGGCAGATCTATTGAAGAAAAACGGATCATTATCTTAGGTCTAATTCAAGGCCTCTTAAAATCTGAATGCATAGTGATTTTTTATTTATCCCGTTAGTAGATACTAACTTCTGTCATTTTCTTCATCATATTATTAAATCCAATTAATAGCCTCATCCTGATTCTATAATGTATCGAGAGAAGTACTATAATGTTTATGAATGTGGAAAGGGAATAAATTCATGCAGAAGCTGATATACTACATGGAAAAACTTCACTATTGTAATAGGAATAGATCAATTATGCTATTGACACTTTTGATTTCATTTACCATTCTCACCCTTTTAATTGGCAATATGATTGTTCAATATGCCTATGCACATGCCAACCCTATTTCATTTTTGCCTAAGTCCAATTCGATTATCTCAGAAACTAAGAACCTACCTCAGAAAGTAGTAATCATTTACTCTGAAAGACCAGAACCAAAAGCTAGCTATATTCACGTAACTGATTCCCATAATGAACGAATAGACAAAAACGATTACAAGATTAATGCAGATAATCCTAGAGAGGCTTCAGTTTTTATGGATACCTCAAAATTAAAACAAGGAGTGTACACAGTTACTTGGCTTGCGTTGTCAAAGGACGATGGTCATATTACAAAGGGTTCATATGTATTTAGTATTGCTAGTGCAGCTAATCCACCAAAAACAGGTAATATATCGAGTAATGCTTTTGTCAACAGTACCTATCATAGACAACGTAAATACTACGTATAAAATATCTCCATTCTATTCCGGAATAAATAATAATTTTACTGTTTCGTTATCTGACCTAGAAGGTAACGCCCATGCCAATATTAAGGCCGTTTTTCTAATATTCAATAACAAACAGGCAGGATTAGGACCAATAACTGCTAATTTAACTAAGGTGGGCGAAGGTGAGTATAGCGGATCGGGTGGATATCTTAGTCAACCAGGTAACTGGGAAGTGACGTTTGTGGCTCAAAGAACCAATAACTACGATCTTAATCATAGATTTACTATCAATGTAAAAAATCCTCCTACAATATGACTCCGATGTAGTTCTAATAGGCCTACATGAGGCTAAACTGATTAGAGTAGTACTGGAGAAGATTTCCTTTGCGTTTGATCTACCTATAAGTGAGATGACCTCGCGCATGCCATTCTCATGAACAGAAGACAAGGTCGTCATTTGTTGCCTTTATCAATAGCTAATACGCTTTTTATGGAGATATCATTGAAATCCGAGTGCAATCTAACTAAAAGTATTTTTCAATTATGAATGCAAAGACATCATTCGTGATATCATTTTTGATTAAATTCACATCTATTGATATTAAAGTAAGTTATAACAGTTCGCAAGTATATTAATTTGACCACAGGAATTAGTACATTCGTCGAATGCACTATGAATAGTCCAAATTATTATGTAAATAAGAGCTAACTATACTATAATGTGACTCTCCAAGTTTAGGAACCCAGTAATTTGGTTCCGTAAAACATATCTCTATCCTAAACATCTTATGGGCATTGAGAAGTAAATTTACTTCCATTTCCGTTCTGCTAGGAGTAATGACTATTGCTGCACTGTTACTTTTTTCAATGTCCAACAAAGGTCTAGTATATGCTCATCAGAAACAACTTTACACAATTGGAAATAATAAGTATCTGTTTGCTGCAGGATTCCTGAATGAACCTGTCTATTTGGACGACAAATCTGGAGTTGACTTGTACGTGTATACACCTGATCCAAAGGATCCTATGAGTACAGACTCAAATTCAACAAAGCCTGTAGAGGAGTTACAAGATTCTCTCAAGGCAGAGATATCTGCCGGTCCAAAAACAAAAGTTCTTGACTTGGAACCTGATGAAGAGCAGCCAGGACATTATACAGCATCCTTTATTCCAGATGTCGAAACGACCTACAAATTCCGGATCTTTGGAAATTTAAGTGGAAGTCCGATTGGCATTGATTTTTCATGTAGCCCAGGGGCAGTTTCTGAGGATACCATAATAAGCAATTCTACAGAAAAGATTTCTGACACAGTAACGAGAAATGGAGTAATAGGAGGTTATGAGTGCCCGGCACCCAGATCTGATGGAGCGTTTCCTGAGCCAATTCTATCAAACGCTGATATAGGCAAGAAGCTTTCTGAATTAGAAAACAGAGTTTCAGCATTGGAGAATGCAACTAAATAGAATAAATGATCTCTACTTTTTTCAGTGCAGGTAGCAATTAAAATACAATTGAAGATCATCGTTTTAAATTTAGTGAATGTATTGAAGAATAACATGGATTATTCATCAAGATGTTGCGAAGCCGATCATTTTTTCTAATTCTAACATTTATTATCCTTAGTATTGGTATCGTTAATTCAAGTAGCAGTAATAATATCTTTAAGTTTGTATCAAATGGATCCATGCTAGCATTTGCACAAACAGTTTCATTAACTAATAATGAGAATAATAACCAAACACAACAGCAACAATGGGTAGACAAGGTGAATAACATAAGAATTCTATTCAGCTCTCCTGTTAGCCCAATAATCGATTCAAGGACTCAGTTAAAATTTGATGTACAAAATCTGACAACAAACGAAAATATTAAAGATCTAAGCGGCAAGAGTCACAATAGCAACTAATAGCAGTGGTCAGCTAAGAACATTCAAGTATACTAACATATCATCTATTAATGGTAGTTTTGCCATAAGTTATATTTTTCCCGATTCAGGGATATATCAAATACTAACTAGAGTAGATTTAAAGGATTTCTCTTCTCTGGCATCATTCAATGTAGATGTTCCAGTTCAGCCATCTAATGCACTTAATCCGTCAAGCTCAGCTTTTTATCCTATGGTTATTACTATTGTAGTAGTTGCTGGCATTATTGCAGGTATAGGAATATGGGTAATGCGTAAAAGAAGGAGTAGGTAGAAGGAGTATCACAATCTTAGGAATTAAAATACTATGTATCGGATCCTTTTATGGCTTTGTACAAATGGAAAAGAAAGAGTTTCTAAATTAGAAATTCTTGTTGTAACTAACTTATTATATGAGGTAAAGACTAAACTAAACTAGCCGAAACTAAAGTTATATTACATTGAACCCATCGAACCAGCAGCCATAGACGAATTCGTTCCTACTTTTACCTCTGAAGGCTGTAATTCAAACTTCATCAGCCCATTAAATGCTTGTTGTTGTGAAGCCAGTTGCTGCCTGCGGCTGCGAGGATTGCTCTTGTTCCTTATTAGTATTAGTATTATTATTAACTCGTTTTGCCAAGTTAAGCAGAGTATCCTTTGTCAACATAATATGGATTACATCAGTTTTAGGATCAGTATTATCCAACACAATATCTTTTGTGACATCTAATCCATTTACCGTGCCCGAATAAGAACTCGTATTAGTGAAGGCATTTGATTTAGGAACATTTATTTCTTCATGCACAAAAATATTGGCTTTCTTCAATCTGTCAATATTCCAATCAAAAGGCATACTGAATTGCATCTGCTTATTTTTTTCATTAAAGTTAAACCCATTCAATTTATCATAATATGAAATAATATTAATTGGAACATGTTTGCTATCTACATTTATCTGTCTATTTAATGTAGATCCTATGCTGAGCCAACTGTCATAGACATGTTGCTGATCAGCCGGAAGCACACAAGTATCACAATCGATTGTTCCTATTCTAACTTTAAAATGGTACAATCCACCTTTTAGAAATATTGGTCCAGCCGCCTCCACAGGATTATCTGGTGTTCCAACATATGATCCTATAAGTGGCTCCTGTTCGCCATCAATTTTTACTATGCCTGTACTGTTATTTGGTGCTATTTCAATTCCCAATATGCCATTATGAGAATGGAACCAATTTGAAAACAGTTGTTTATTATCTTTATCTAGTATAGAAATATCATAATTCACATGATTAAATGATTTATTCGTCAGTGGATCAAATAATCTGAATTCAATTATTGGTTTTTCATGTTTTGTTTGGAGGGTTTCCGTAGTCACAACTGAAGGGTTCATCTTTATCAGCAAATCTGATTGTCTATTACCTAACGATGCTGATGTCTGTTCCTGTGTCAAGCCATCTGCATAAGCAAGGTTAGTTATAGATGTTCTGTTAATAGCAAATAGCAGAATTAAAGCTATTAAAGAGAAGATACTGCAAATTATGATACAAGATACAAACGAAGCAGCTCGTCTAGCAATCAATACCCGTATTCCTTGTTAGTAAATATTGTGTGTTTAGCTATTTTAGGCTTATGGTATGAGCAAGGTATTCTTGTTTCATTGATATATAAATAGTTACTATGCAAGAGAGTACATTCGTTAAATGTACCACAAAATCTAATGGTAGGTAAAGCTCGTTGAGATAGCTTAAGAATTCGTAATAGGTCCAAATTCTTCGTTATTGTATATGGAATCTTTAATACATGCTATCTGTTATACAATCTATCTAGAACATTCGTCGGATGTACCACATTCTTTAATACATGCCCAGGTAAACTTTCAATTATTGCATTTTGAAAAATAATTAGAATTTCTTTAGCAATCTGAACGTTCTATTGAACTAGTCAACAGAATCATGTGTGAGTGCCAAGTAGTGGTATATCCAAAATAACACCTATAGCTTGTCAATAATACCCGTATAATTCTCTATAATGCGATCTGTGAAGCTTTCTTTGTACTCTAGCAATACCCGATTGATCGTTATCTTATCTGCAACGCTATAAAGAAAATGGTCATTTCCATAGTTCGTGTTGAGTATTCCAGCTTCTTTCAGCCTTTTGATATGCCAAGAAACGGTAGATGGAGCCTTGCCAATGTGATCTACAATTTCATTAAATGTACAAAATTCGTTCTTAAGCATAAAAAACACAATGCTTCTAACAACATTACTTCTAAAGCAGCCTATAATATCAGAATCTCTTTTTGTTATATTGACAACAAAGTACCTTGTTACCCTATTATTGCTCTGTCTTTCTACTCTAATCTCTCCGCTTTTCTCCAGTTTACCTAAATGATAAGATAAAACACCATTAGTCGTTCCAGATAACCTTATCAACTCCCTGTATCTTATTCCAGGATTTTCACATATGTAACTATAGATATCTTTTAGCAAATCACCTGAGCTGGGCACAAGATATTGTCCTGAAGTTGAATGGATACTTTTATTATCTAAACTAGACATTATCTAGAGTTCACCTTTACAATGCCTATACCAAATAGGGCCAACATGGCAAATAGGATAATATGTGGTAATTCAATGTTAACCCCTGGAATCAGTATATCCTGAATACCCCTGGCGGCATAGAAAAGAAATAGAATCTCCACTACGACAAGCGAAACAAACCCTAACGACATAAACAACAATCTCGAACCGCCATTTCTAAAGTATGATGATAATGAAACAATACACAAGAAGATCGATAGTATTAGACTTGCAATGTGAAGAATGATATGATAAATGTGTTGTGGGTGATTAATGTGTGGAATAATTAGTGGAATAGCCAGGATCGAAATTACAATTACTGAAACAAGAATGAAGAGTGTTGGTTTTTCAGAAAGAATGTTATTAATAATCATGCGTGATTTTCTGACAGAGTATACATGTTTCCTTTCCATTTTCGCTCTTATAATTTTAAGTCTAGATCTATACTATCCGATCATATCATAACCTAAAACAAATGACAACAAAAAAGTAAGTTGAAGCAGATAGTCTGACCTCGTCTTCACTATCTATAATTTTATGACCCTGTACTATTTGTTGCCTCCGCACCATCTCCATGTTCTCCTTCCTCTGCTCCAGGAGCAATTTTATTAATGCCTATGACTACTGTACTCCCAGGCGGAAATTCTAAACTATCTGTACCAGGATTTGCAATAGCTATATCTGTAATTACTTCTTCTTGTGGGGCAATATCAACATGGTAAAGACACATTTCTCCTGGAGCTGATAATTCCGGTAGATTTTCTAATTCGGCGAGCCGTGAAATTAGGCGCTTGCCCTAGTAGAACTTGAATGCTAGCAGTTGAGTTGTCTTCACATGGAACATTCACTGCAACATGTCCATTCATTATCATATATGGTGTGGCATCATACAGATGAATAAACTTCCCAGCGGGAATGCTTGTTCCCTCAAGAAGCTCTGCTACTGAATCACGTACTACGGTAGCGGGCCCCCTGGGCAAGCGTCGGTTGGATAATGTTATTCAGTCCATTTGTACTAAATCCCATTAGTCCAGCAATTATAAATCCAAGACAGAGAAACTTTGCATTTAATTCTCGCATAGAATTTTGATCTATTCAACTTTAATTAAGCATTGTGGTACATTCGTCGAATGAATGCGCCCCTGATGGGAGTTATATCACTAGCGATGTTTAGCCTCCTCAAGCCTGAATTTGGAGATATACGATCTTTCTATCAGTCGTCTAAACTAGAGGTAAATCAGTATTCACTATCGACTTCGCGTTATTGGGAATAACGTGGCAAAGTGCAGGGATATATCATGCTTGATGCATCATAAATAGATAAATTAACGTAACGTATTGATACGACGATGATACAGTCATCGGCGTTCTAACATGGATAAAGCACAATCAATAAGTACATTCCAAGTGACAAGGAATTTCCCCTTCTCACAGAAAAGACAAAGACAAGAACATATTCTCAAGGAAATTTGTGATGCTTTTAATTCTGGTTATAAACGGATTATTCTTGAAGCACCTACTGGATTTGGGAAAAGTCCTCTAGCCGTCTCTTTCGCACTTACTTTGGGATCAAGCTATATATGTACTTCAACGAAGGATTTGCAAAGCCAGTATGCTAACGATTTTTCATACTTAAAGGTAGTCAAGGGCAAACGTAACTTCCCCTGTTTGGTAAAGGAAGATTTCATAAGAGATGGTAAATATAGATGCAAAATCTGCCTCTCACCTATAGTATCACGTCAAAGTAGATCACTAGAAAAAGAAGATCTAGTTATTAGTGAGTGCAAACACACCACTGTCGAATACGGACCTTGCATGACTGATGAAACATTTAGAGACAATGGTTGCAAATACAGAACTTTTTCAAAGGATTATACTGTGGTCAAGAAAGGCACAAGAAACGAATCGGTATTCATTCCTCTAGTAAATATTAAGAATTATCAAAAAGACTATTCACATTGGCTTCACCTAAAAAACTTCCAAGGAGATCCTTCAATTACAGACTGGCAAGCATGCCCATATTTTGATCAATTAAACATCGCTTTAAGTGCCAGTCATTCCATATTCAACTATTCTAATTTTTTGGCACTACTTCCAAGCAAGAAAAATCTCCTTTCAAGAGAATTACTTGTACTAGATGAAGGACACTTGTTAGAGACTGAACTTGTAAAGTTTAGAGGATTAACAATTTCAAAGAGGGGATGGAAGAGATATACTTCTGATCTAAAAATCATTGACTTCGGTTTTGATGATATCAAAAGATGGATAAATTTTTTGATAGAACTTGAAACAAAAATGCTCAATCTACTTGGTAATAGCCCAGTGGCCGAATCCCTGGCCATTGAACGTAAAGTCAAGTATGGGTGGTCTACTGAAAAGAAAAAGAAATTGAACAAAAATACTAGAATAGTATCTTCATCGGACTTATTTGAAAGTGATGAACAAATTTCTAGACAATATGAAGACCTTTCTGTTAGTATAAATAATACATTAACAGATGAGGTTGCTGCTGACGCCATTAGAGATACCGAAAGACTAACACGCACAATAAATAATATCATATCAGATCCGGAAAATTGGATAGTATCGGACATAATAAAAGAGAACTATGAAGTGGTAAAAGTTGAATTCAAACCATTAGATATATCAAAGTACTGTAAGGCTGTATTTGACAAATGCTCAAAGACTATCATTATGAGTGCTACAATTCTAAATTATGAAACCTTTTGCAGAAACATCGGGATCTCTCCTGATAGTGATGAAGTAAAATTCATACAGGTTCCATCAGACTTTCCAGTAGAAAATAGACCTATATATCCTATGAACGTAGCTTATCTCAATTACAATAATCTGCAATTACAAGAAACTAAATCAGCTATTACAAATGCAGTTGATAATTTAATGACAATACACAATAAACATAAAGGAATAATCCACACTACGTCTTATGAGCAACTCAATTTTATCAAAGATAATATTTCTAAGGAGAATGCTAGAAGACTCATTGTCACCGATCCAGAAATACAGAGAGATGAAGTCGTTCAGGAACACTTTTACGCAAAAAAGCCTACAGTTCTAATTTCTCCTTCATTACACACTGGTTTAGACTTAAAAGAGGATTTATCGAGATTCCAAATAATAACCAAAGTTCCCTATCCTAATAAAAGTGATAGATGGATAAACGCGAAAAGAAATAAAGTTCCCGATTGGTACTATTGGCAGACTGGTTTAAAACTTGTTCAGGCCTATGGTAGATCTGTTAGGTCTAAAGACGATTGGGCAAGAACATACATTTTAGATTCAGCGTTCGAATATTTTCTAAGAAAGAACAGAGAAATCTTACCCGGCTGGTTCCTCAATGCAATCAAAAATCATAATCTGATCTAATTTTGCTTTTCAAAGCCGGAAGTTTTGCAACTATATTCTTCCTGAGTGAGATCATCGTTCTGTTACATTTCAATTTCATAGACACATAACCAAGAGAAGATGATGTGTATGTACAAAATCAAACTATGGATTATGATTGTGATGGGTTATTATTGTTATTATTTTTTATGAAGGAAAAATGATCGGACAGTTCAATACATAAAGGATAAAATAAGATGGTTTGATAAGCAGCATTTCCTTTGCACAAGTATTAATCTCGGAATCGAACACTTAACAAGTCGAGCTTGTCCTTCGTGTTAACGGTCATATATAACACGCATAGCGACAATAAAGCTCATCAAATACAAATGATTTCTCAATAGATAGGGACTTACTACAGATTTAACGCTAAAATAGGCCTTGTATTATTGAACTAATAGGATATGGCAGCGGCGACAACAACGGCAACAACTACAACTGAAACCACTACAGCCTCTATTAAAGGTGAAATTCCAAACTGGAGAGTTACAGGTGATTGGTTTGACGTTTGTAAGTGCAACATACCATGTCCTTGTGAGTTTGCCCAAACTCCAACGTATGGCGACGGTATTTTAGCTTATAATATCAAAAAAGGCAATTATGGTGAAATTCACCTTGATGGCTTGAGTGTAATAGCCGTGGGTAGCTTCGAAGGTAATATCTGGGCAGGCGATGGCAAAACAAAAGTGGATCTTGCACTATTTTTTTGACGAGAAAGCAAATGAACAGCAAAGAGAAGCACTGAATATGATTTTTAGTGGAAAGGCCGGTGGTTTTATGGCGGAGTTTGTAAAGCTTATTGGAGAAGTTCGGGGAATTGAATACGCTCCTATCAAGTTTGAGTTGGCAGATGATTTATTCTATTGGAGTGCAGAGATACCCGGAAAAGTTTTTGCAAAAGCTGAGGCATTAACAGGCCCTACGACGCCGCCTGGTAAACGCGTTCAAACTATTAACCCGCCTGGTAGTGAGGTAGGACCTGGAGGAGTTGCAACTTGGGGGATATCTCTTGCTGACGAAGTCGATACAATAGGCTTCAAATGGAAAAGAAAAGGTAGATCAAGTAAGCATATTCCATTTGATTGGAGCGGACCATGAAATCTACTAACTATATAAATGAACTTGAGTAATCAACTTACTACCCAATATTAGCATTATGAAAACTTCTTCATCCATAAAAATTATTATTGTAGTTATATCAATCTCTATATTTACTTGGTTCGTATCGATATGGCAGTATGATACTATGATGTCTTCTATAATGACATATTACTATAGTCCAGTAGCATTATCATTGTTTGCAATAATATGGACTGCGGGTATGGCTGCTATGATGTTCCCAGCTATAATACCAATGATTCTTTTCTACAATAGACTCATTGATAGTAGTAAAGGCAACAAAGGTAATTTCCATTCTTATAATAGTAGTCAGGTGTTATATCATGGACAGAATGATACCCACAGTGATACGGATAACAACAATAAAAATTATAATAGGATACCAAGTTCGGTAAATCAAGATCAAAATAAACATAGAAAGATCTACAATCTAAGCTATGTGTTCAGACCCAAGATTTATTATATGATGATTTTCATATTATCATATCTCGCAATCTGGGCAATAACTGGGATAGTACTGCTCATTGGATGGTCTTATGCCTTAGACATATTATTAGCACAATTGGGAATAAATGATATTCAACATCAGCAGGTACAACAGCAAAAGGAGCAACTATCGATAAATACTATATATGGAGTCCTGCTGATCATATCTGGGATCTATCAATTTAGCTCGCTAAAAGCCAAATGTCTTGGATATTGTGAATCTCCTCTTAGTTTCTTTATGAGGAGATGGCGGAAGGGAGCAGTGGGAGCGGTGAAGATGGGAACATATCATGGCCTATATTGTCTCGGTTGTTGCTGGCCCTACTTTTTACTTATGGTAGCATTAGGATGGATGAATATTATCTGGATGGGTCTGTTTGCGGCCATCATCTTTGCTGAAAAGATTTGGGCTAAAGGCGGGCTCTGGATCGCTAGAATCACTGGTATCTGCCTCATAACTATTGGAATTCTATCTTTGACTGGGATGATACTGCTTCCTTCTGATCCTATGAGTAGGTACTCGTGATAGTGGCATGATGTCAATGGACAATTCAATGAATATGGATATGTCTTCCTCGCCGCCAGATAATACGTCATTTCATAACAAGACTGATGAAACTAGTTCAACTATGAATATGTAGACACGAATAATGTTCGTTATGGACGTTCTCTTGATTCTCAATACCAAAGAAGCTGAAATTCTATGTTGTATTGAGGTTCATGAAATTCACCAAAAACACTGTTAGAAGACAGTTCCACAGATTTTAGCAATACTATTGAGTTTTTAAAGGAAGAGAAAATTGAAAAGTAGCACCTTGTCTGCCTTTGTTATTATATGCCCATATCTTGCCTTTGTGTGCTTCTATGATACTCTTTGAGATAAACAATCCTAATCCTGTACCCGTCTTGAAACTAGTGGCAAATCTTGTAAACAATCTTGGCATTATTTCCAGATCTATTCCTCTTCCAGTATCTGTGATCGAAACAATCGCTACTGCATCAGGTGATATAGGACGACGACCAGTCTTGTAGCACTCATCACTATAGTTGATATCATTAGAGCCGTTATTATTTTCAATTTGATAATCAAAATATGTAGGATGTTGATAGCTGTGTAAACATCTCATCGATATTATTATCCCACCTATTTTTCCACTATCTATTTCTGTTACATCATCAATTGATTTGATCGCATTATTAATTAAATTTGAAATAACCTGATAAATTCTTACCTTGTCAGCCTCGATTTCAACTTTATTCTCAGATCCAAGTTTTAATTGTAAAGCATCTATTTCCATCTCATCTTCCTCAGCATTTGCAGCACCGGTTTGGTGAATGTGATATCTTAACTCTATCTTAGACCTGGCATGTTTTTGGTAATGATAATGATGTGCAAGTTGTTTTTCAAAATCAGAAACTGTATCATGTATTAATTTGTTAAGATCAAAAATCTCTTTTTTTAGCTTTAAATTATCATTCTCTATATTAGTTAAATCGAGTATGTTTTCTGCGAGCTTGTTGAGCTTTTCAGCATTTCTCATTATCGTGTCCAATGATTCTTCTTCCTTTCCTCTGAGCGATTCTTTTTCATTTTTTAAGAGATATGATAAACCCATTATGGGTTGGATTGGAGTACGCAATTCATGAGCAGCTACACTGATAAACTCCTTGTACTTCTTGTCTTGCATTATCAGTTTCTCATTTACTTTTTTTACTTGTTGATGTAGCCCAACTTGGGTCCATAAATTCTCAAAAATAGAAATGTAAGGAAAAATCCTAGAGGAATCAGTACAATATGTCGATAAACCAGCCGCTGTTTCACATGACTCTTCGATGTCATCTTTTAGTTCTGTTACGAGTGAAATATTTTTATCAATTACTAGGATCGTTGCTCTAGTTCCTGAGATCTCTTGAATGAATCTGATCGATTCATCGCTACTATTATTCTCTTTATTGGTTTTCATTTTGTGAGTTGTCTCTAGAAAAAATGGTTTCTGTTCTACAAACTTCTCGATTAGTGGATGACGAGGTACCAAAACCTTTACTCTCACATTTCGGTGCCTCGTTACGTCAGTTAATGCCTTAATAGCTCCAATCTTTTCATGCCTAAGAAATGAATTAGCAGTAGGAAAAAAAAGTAAGATTTCCTCATTAGCTGAGGATATGCTATTCAGGCATAACTGTCGTGTTATAATAGGGTCCTTAATGCCTTCAATTATATTTAGTTTCTTACTGATTTCTATTTCAATATTTTCTTGTTTTGTCAGAGTTGAATCATCATTTCGAATATTAGGAATCTTTTGAAATTTAACATTATAACCGCTATTTGATGTCAAAGTACTTATCTTGTTCATTATGCAAAATATCTATCAAATAGTGCTATTTCGTTATCCAATTCCATTATCGTCGGTTCTTCTGTTTGATTCAGTTGATTAAACCCTTCAAGTATAAGAACCTGATTTTTTGTGCTCGTACTTGGAGGCGGGAGTTTCATCTGAGCTTGTTTAGCCATAACCATATTTTATTAAAAGTGGCTAATATAGCGCAGCTGCCCCTAGAGTGAGGGACAGGGGAGATGCTTGGACAATTACCATTTGTACTAAGATCTAGCCAATGCTAAAAAATTACAATATATACCTACAATACTAATTAGCGTCCCATCTAAATGTGGAATGACAATCCCTATAGGCTCAAGGAGACCCCCCAACTATTTGATCAAATGTTTTCCCATTCATGATTTGTACACAATAAAGTTCAGCCTAAATTTTTAGCAGTGATCTGGAAAAGAGGAAAATAGATATTCTGGAAGTCTGCATTGTTAGAGGTGCTTTGACAGTTCAGCAGGTAGAAGAGTAATATAAATAGAAGTTAAGAAGAACATGACAAATAATATGGCTAAAATTAGTTAGTTATGTGGATATATCACAATGAGCTGAATATTCCATCGGATATTTTATTCTAAGTATTAGCTAACATTAATAAAGATAAATCTATACGAATATTGTGGAAGATAATTATGATGCCTATCTTCGTCTATTTGATATATCTCGAATCACTTCTATACCTTAAATGAATAAAACTGTACCGGTAATTTTAGCTGTAGTCATAATTACAGCAACGATAGGAGTTAGTGTATCCCTTGAACAAGCTTTTGCATCTTCTGCTGCATCGGCATCAGCAAGTGGCGGATCAGCGGCAGCAGCAGGCAGCGGCAGCAAGTGGCGGATCAGCGGCAGCAGCAGCAGCAGCGGCAGGCGATAGTTCGGCAGCAGCGGCAGCAAGTGGCGGATCAGCGGCAGCAGCGGCAGCAGCATCATCTGATGATGACGATGACGATCATCATCGATACTGTGACTACGACGAAGATGATGATGACTGTGACGACGATGACGACGACTAAGGAGCAAACTGCCCTATCTTTTCTTTTTGGCTAACTTCCAATTAGCTAATGATGGTAAGTTAAAATATGATTTGAGATGGATAGGCCATTCTCGACCTGATTAATGCAATAAATTCTAGAAGGAAGTCAAACCTAAGATGTCGCTGTTTGACTATTTAATTTTAAAAGAACTTTAGTAGGTTTTTTGATAGATATACTTTTGATCCCTTACCAATTTTTATACTTCAAGAAATATTCTACTGGTTATGAACAAATCTAATTCAACTGACGCAGGTGTTGTTTCACACCTTGTCTATAGAGTACCCAAAAAGAATCATGAGGCAATGTTGCGAATCTGCAAAGAGGCCTATGATATGTTCAAGCAATACGGTATTCTCCACTATGACGCCTTCAAGCTTAGTAATACAGATGTACCAATGGAAGGATTTGCCAATATTGCAAGTGTCATTTCTGCTAATCAAGATGAGGAAGTTTGGATTGAGTCAATTTATTACAGAGATCGCCAACACATGAATGAAGTAATGGCAAAGATGGAAAAGGACGAAAGAGCTGGCCAAATGATGAAACAATCAATGGATCTGCTGCCTCCGGGTGCCGAGTTCATCGTCGGTGACTTTGAACGTCTGAGTGTCTAGGTGGGACGTAGAGTATAGCTTTCGTGCTTTGTAGAAAATAATGTTTTTCGTAATTTCCGACCTAAATAGATCTTGCGTTATACGTTGCATCACTGTCATATTATTTGGGTCAGAATAATCGTGACAAGGAAGCTGGGAATTTATGGGGGTGATTGATAGTGAGTACTACTCACTCTAGTATGTCATCTTTGGATATAACTATTTCACATATTGCTACCTTATCTGTGGTATTATTTACTGTTGCTCTAATTGTTCCGCATATGGAGCAACAAAGTATAGCGCAGGAGCAGCAACAGCCCCCATATAATCGAACTGCATTTAATACGGAAAATCCCATCAAAGATTTATCCTTTAGTATTAATGATGTTCCTAATTTATCCCATCATAAAACTGTTGTAAATGGAATTGAGCTTCACTATGTGATAGCTGGTGAAGAAAAAGGATATCCAGTAGTATTGCTACATGGATGGCCCCAAACTTGGTATGAATGGAGACACATAATTCCAGAATTAGTAGCTGAATAATTATACTGTAATTGCCCCAGATTCTGAGAGGCTTAGGGAATTCGGAAAAACCACAAACCGGATACGACAAAAAAACTATTGCAGAGGATATCTATCAGTTAGTAAAGAAGTTAGGCTACGATAAAATATATCTAGTGGGTCATGATTGGGGAGGAGCTGTTGCATATTCATATGGCAGCTGAACATCCTGAAGATGTTATTAAAATGATTATACTTGATATCTTTTTACCAGGATTTGGATATGAAGAAGCAGGAAACTTTTCACCAAATGGAATATGGCACCTTGCATTTCATGCAGTAAGAGATCTTCCAGAAAAATTAATTGAGGGAAAAGAAGATGTCTATCTTAACTGGTTTTATGATTGGACTTATAATCAATCTGCACTAACAACTGAGGCAAGAGAAGAATACATCAAACAATACTCAAAGCCTGGTGCATTACGTGCAGGTTTTGAATACTACAGAGCGGCTTTTGAAGATGCTCACCAGAATAAGGAATATGCTCAACAAAAACTAGATATGCCTATAATGACTATAGGTGGAGAAGCAGGTGTAGGTAATTTTACTACAACTTCCTTTCAAATGGTTGCAAACAATGTTACGGGAATAACATTACCAAATACAGGACATTTTATCCCAGAAGAAAGACCAAACATTGTAATAAACCTGATACTTGACTTTTTCAAATAAACTTCTTTTCTTTAGATTTATACAATAGAATTTCATGGATATTATTGGGTTACTTTTACTCTCAAGTAGCGAGATCTAGATTTTGAAGAAAGTATGAAAGACGTACTTGGTAGTCAGATATTAGAGGACTTCGACAGAGGAGAAGATGAAATTGATTAAGACGAAGGAAATAATGATAAGAGATTTTGATTGTGGAGCAAATCTAGTATGTCAACTAAGTGGAGATTGGGAATGGGCAAAGGATCACTCCCTGATCCAACATTCCTTTCACTTTGAACCGTTTTTGTTAGTATTGTGCATTTCTTATTGGGCTTGAACCTAGGGTATGGCGGTCAATTCCTTGCTTGACGACCAATTCTTCATTTCGACCGCCTATCCATTTACTTAAAGCTAACCAATGGTATGATTATTTTTGTTCATTTTAAATTCCTCGCTTTGTAATCTAATTCCTAAAAATGGTTGTGAATGGTTTGTCCTTCATAAGACAGCTACCTCTGTATTACTATTGATTTCTAGTATATATCGTCATACTCCAACAGTTAAAGAAGTCATTACTCAATCAAAAGCGTATTTATGCTGACATGATTTTCATATCTTCTCTGCTAACTTGTGGCTGTTTACGAATTCTTCTAGTTTCTTTAATGTCTCAAGATGTAGATGATGCTCTATTCCCTCAGCGTCTTCATTAGCGATATCGTTTTGAACGCCAATCATTTTAAAAAAGTCTGAGAGGATTCCATGTCTCTTGTGCATGGCTTTGGCCACTTCTATTCCCTTTTCTGTGAGGCTCATTCCTCTGTATTTTTCGTATCTGAGGAATCCTTTCTCATCAAGCTTCTTCATCATACTTGTGACACTAGGCGAAGAAACATTGAGATAATCAGAAATATCAACGGTTGTTGCATAACCCTTCTGACGGACAAGTTCGTAGACTACTTCGAGATAGTCTTCCATTCTGTCTGTGCGGCTCCCTCTTACTATTCTATTGGCGTCACGAATGGATGCAAGCCTTTTGCCTGAAGCTTGGGTTCTCTGCAGTAACTGACTCTCATGATTGTCTATTGATTCGGTCTTTGAGAAATTTCCATCACCGTTTTGATCATTATCCATCAAAACATTGCCCCCATCACTATCATACAAGTAGGCCTGTAAGATACATTATCAAAAGGCCTGTAATAAATCCAGCTATGACATGTCCTGATAAGAAAGATGATGATGTTCCGGATTTTTGGTGATGGGAAATCCAAGAAATTAATGAATATACTACCTGGAATATTGCTCCAGCTCCCACTGACAAAAATATAACTGCTGCTATTGGAGAATAAAGAAAACCACCTATCCAGGTTCCGGCTATTGTTGGTACTCCTGCAATCAATCCCATCATAACTAATCTTCTAATCATCATGCGCCTACTTCTTTCTATTTTTGCAATGGGGGCAACTATGGCCAATCCTTCAGTAGTGTTGTGCAGAGTAAAACCAACTATTAGAAACGTACTTAGTGCGACTTCGCCAAGAAGCATGGCAGCCCCTATTGCCAACCCTTCACCAAAATTGTGCAGCCCTATTCCAATTGCTATCATCATCGATATAGTCAGGGGTTTGAGTAGTTGCTGATACCTCTGCATTTGTATCTGTACTTCCTGGGTTGAGGAAGAAGATACCTTCGCAGATTTACTGTAAATTTCGCCCTCCTGTTTTTCTATAATGGATTTCTCCGGTTTCTTTACTAGTTCTTTGACAGAAGAAGACGAAGCCAAAGAATGACTATTCTTATTCAATACAGCCCTTTCTATGGCTCTTTGCGTTAGTCGCTCAGAAGTATAAAGTAAGATAACAAATGAGGAGATTGTTACCAGTACACTTAACGCCTGACCATTGAATACAGCGGCCAAATTCTGATTGACAATTTCGTTGACTTCTAGCAGAGCATCAATACCCAGAAACACAAGTAATCCTGCAGTAAGACTGAGGAAAAAGCTGTACTTACCCACACTTATTCTACGTATATATGGATACCACATAAGACCGATCATTACTGGAATCACGCCAACATATACACCCAAGGATGTAAATAGTAGTGCCTGATTTGCATCGGGACTCGGTGCCAGGGCAGCTGCTTCTACGCTTTTGCTAAACCTGGTTCCATCAGAGGTGGTTATGCCAATTTCATATGGTGTACCAGGGATCCAAGGAAATGGAATCATCGCTGTGGCTTCACCAAGCCTCGGGATCTTACTACTTGGTTCTATTGCAGCAGGCTGGATTCGGTCATTGACATCGGCCTGTGATACAACTACTTCCAAAGGACCGGTGTTACGTATAGATGCTAATATCTGATTATCATGAAATTCGATCTTCTCAATAGTAACCTGTGGTAGTGGGATTCCTGTATTTATTAGGGACTGCCCGTACGGACTAAGTAAGAATATAATCATCCCTCCCAGGTACTACGATCGGGATAAATGCTAGAATCATAGGGGCTTTCTGGGAAATGCGTTTGCCAGCCTTGGCATTTTTATCCTCACTTAACAATTTCGGCAACCACTCCCAATCATACTAGTTGCGTAACTTGACAATTACAATCGACCCCCATCAATTTCTGGCGCTCTAGTGACAAAAGAGTTATTGAGGGTATCATAGAAGGGACTATTGTCTATCCGACTTGAGTTCTGAGTTGCGCTCTTGTCATTTACAAAGAATGTACCCATCCAACCCTTCTCTGCAAACTCTGTTTTATGTGCATGAAACATATACTTTCCTGGATATTTGTATTCGAACTCCATTATTCCTCTTTCACCTTGATTCAAACTAACGATATCGGTCAATTCGTCAGGTTGAAGATTTGTTCCGCTTGGATAGTAATTGAACATGTTTGCATGTAGGTGAAGATTGTTAAGTGGGTCAAATTCCAGCATATTTACCAGATATATTCTTACTGGCTTATCCTTTTCAATCTGTATTGGATGGTGCATGTAATAATATGGTATTCCATTCACAGTGTAGAAATTATTCTCAGTATCAAAATCAGTATCGTATCCATTCATAACCATGACCATTTCGTCTGCAGGGGGTCGAGGTGTTTTGGGATCAACTATATAGACCCCATAAAGGCCATGAGCAATATGTTCTTCTAATGGTGTCATATGACAATGATACGGAAAAACACCGAAAGGTTCTGCAACAAATTCGTACATGAATTTTCCCCCTGGCGAGATCATTTCGAAAACTCCATCCATTTCAGCAGGATGAATACCATGAGTATGAAGAGAGTGGGGCATTGATCCGTTGTTAACAAAGTTTATTCTTACAATATCTCCTTCAGTAGCCCTAATCGTGGGACCTGGAACTGTCCCGTTAAATGTCCATACGTTGTAAAATACGCCAGGAGACACTTCTTTGACTAATTGGTCTGATGCTACTAGTGTGAATTCTCTCAACGTTGTGCCGTTAGGAAGCGTTGATACTCTACCATAATTGAACTCACGGAGGTATTTATCTGGATCAACTACTGAATTCCGAGAATCAACCACTTGTTCAATTGGATCTATGATTGTCCCTGAAGTGTCCCCGATAGGATAGCCAGGTACGTGGCCACCTATTGAGGAGGCTGAACTGTTCGTTCTAGTGATGACTGTATCGCTGCTGCCACTCGAACTATTCAATATGAAATCTTTATACACGCTTGAAATTACACCTATAACGACAATTGAGCTCCCAATAACGGATAGAAGTCCAATTAATTGTAAATGCCTGGACACATTAATATATTTATTAGATGCCTTAATAAATGTTAGCAGTATCTAACACAGATAAAAAGGCACATAATTGTTGTGTTATGTCACAAAGATACAAGATATAATGAAATTTAACGGTCATATAATGTGTGCTGAATTGAATGAAAAGAACGTGACGACCATCTGTCTGTACCTGTCTGTACTGATCTAACTGATCTATTGCGCGGTTTGCCATTGGTAATTGAAATTGATCCCAAATTCTTTTCTACTTGGGATTTCGCTAAAATGCAATAATCATTGCACTTGAATTACTGAGTCTTTAATACACAAACACGATAATTAATCTAGCGCGCCAGCGAATCTGAAGAAAGGACATAATAATATTCAAAAATATTCCTTTACTTAATAGGTAGAATTGATATTTACATTCTAAAAATACAAATAGACACTAGAAGTAAACAAGACTGCCCCAGATTCTTATATAGGAATAAACTACAGGGGTTGTTAGAAGATATACCTTGCAGAAAAATTTGTTAATTGTGGGAGTTGGACCTGGTTCCAGACAATATTTAACTTGCGTTGCTATTGACGCTATCAAGAAGTCCAAGTATATAATCGGATACAAATACACATTGGACACCGTAGAGAGTTTAATCGATAAGACTAGACAGGAGGTTTATCATATAACGATGCAGAATCAAGAATCGATATATCAAGATGTTTACAATAAAATGAAAGATGGAGAATATTGTGCTGTACCTTTTACTGGAGATGCCAACTTTTCTGAATCAGAAGTTGTTGATCGATTACTGGAGATTTTTGGAGATAAAACTGTTGAGATCATTCCTGGAATAAGCTCTATCCAAGTTGCTTCTTCTAAATCCAAGATACCGTTAGATAAATCATATGTACTTTCGTTTCATGTTTCTGGCGATATAGAAGAAAAGAAGAAAGAATTGATCAATGCAATAACGGATAAGAAAAGTGTGATTTTGCTTCCTCGTCCTTGGCCTAATGATCTTTCAAAGAATTTCATGCAATCAGACATTGTCAAATTCCTTAAACTTAATGGAGTAGATACTTCCACTCTGAAAGTATGGGTTTTTGAATACCTTACCAAATACAGTAAAGAAACTATTTTCAGGGGAAAAGCAAGCGATCTAGAAGAAATGAGCTTCAATCCCTTATCGGTAATGGTAATAGATCAAAATAAGAGACATACGTACAGAGATTTTGATTCACCAGAAAAAGATAACTAGAATGGTTCTTGATAACAGTTGAAAAAATTGACTGACCATAGTAAAAATAAAAAGCCATTCTATGATATCTTCACAGAGGAAGAAAGAACTGTACTTCAATCGCATTTTTCAAACACTGACAAGAACATTTTCGCCATTATTACACCTAAACAAGTTGATAGAGGAGCATTAATGTCTAGATACTCTAGAACAGATAAGACTATGAGACGAGTATTTTTGGACGAATTCATTTGTAATCCTAATCGAGGTAAAGAATTTTATGATAGAGTATTGTTAGAATATGGAGATGATTCAGTAGCAGAATTAGGGGAAGCTCAAATTGCAATAGAGTGGATTTCAAATATTGCGGCCAAGAAACTTGAGGACCGCAGGATTGGGTTATCTTACCTAGAGAAATCGTCTCGATATGTAGCATTGGATCAAAAGATTAGGGGTAAGTACAAATATTATCGTGAGGAGCTTATTATGTCTTCCAAATTCTCTGACAAATATATTCAGGCATGCGACCATGCCTTTGATCTATATTCTAAGAATATCAGTTCAATGCAGAAATATCTTGAAGAGATTGAACCTATTGAAAAATTCTACTTCTTTGATTCCAATACAAAACGCGATATATCGTACAGCAATCTGAGAGAGTCTAAAGATATAGAGTCGGCCAATAGAATCTATCGATTAACCATTAAAGCCAAGTCCTTGGACATATTACGAGGCATTTTGCCAGCGTCAACACTCACTAATATTGGTATCACTGGTAATGGCAGGGCATTTGAATACCTATTATCTATGATGTTCGCATCAGACTTGAGCGAATTAAGGAATTTAGCAAGTCAACTACATGACGAGCTTGACAAGATTATTCCTTCATTCGTAAGACGAGCAAATGATGAAAAATATGGCAAACTATTACAAGAATACTTCATAAGTACGAGAAACGCTATAACCAAACTCTCCGAACTCCATTTAAAGAATATCCAAGTAAATAGGAATCCTGAGACTATTAATTTACTCGAATTTCCCGATAATTTTGAAGGTGAAGTCAAAGTCGCAGCAGCCATATTATATGAATTTGCTAAAGGGCAGTCATTGGAGAGCATCATCAAATATGTACGATCTCTCAAAAATAACGAGCGCATAAGTATAATACGAATGTATACAAAATTTCGGTCCAATAGAAGGCATAGACCAGGTAGAGCATTCGAGATGGTTGATTATACATTTGAACTGCTTACTAATTTTGGTATGTTTCGTGACTTGCATAGGCATAGACTTCTTACGATTGAAAGACAATTGCTTTCTACTAAACACGGTTATGATATACCACAGGAGATTGTAGATTTAGGGATCCCTAAGGAATTTAAAGATTGTATGTATGAATGTAACGACGTTTATGAGATACTATCTAATCAGATGCCAGAACAAGCGCAATATGTAGTAAATTTTGCATTTAGATACCCATATTTTCTGAAAATCAACCTACGTGAAGCATGTCACATGATCGAACTTAGAACCTTGCCCCAAGGACACGCAGACTATCGAAGTGTATGCCAACGGCTCTTTAAATACATAGAAGAAAAAAATCCTATTCTTGCAGAAGGAATAAAATTTGTGGATCTTACTACATATGGATTAGAACGGTTTACCACGGAGAAGAAAACAGAAAAAAAGATACAAGAGAAAACCTAGGGATCTTCTTTTACTGGCAGTCAATACTAATTACTAAAATTCGTAATATTACGAATATCTCCTTCAAATTAGTAAAGCATTTAAGAAAGAATGTTTTGGAATATCTTCAGAGTAGGGATAGGGCTATTCTCTAACCCTTTGACAGGGTATAAGATCTCTTATGATAATTAAGCACATATATATAATGTGTGATTTTGGAATATAATATGGTGTGGAGAGACAGGAGCCGTTTTGTTCTTTTGTGCCATGATTTATTTTGCCTGTAAGATAACTAAGTTCCGGAATACCTTTTATGCAATTGCTTAGACTCTCTCTGAGTTGTAACAACCGATAACTTAATGGGACAACTGCTTGACTTAGGTATGGCGACCTGCTTACTGAGTCCACTTGGTCATCAGACCTATTCTTACTTGTATTCGTCGTATTGATACTAACTATGTTTAAGAACATATTTCGTGTAATATTCAGCATATACTAGAATAAATCCTTAGGAGTTGTAGATATGAGCGATCACGATCACTTTGATTCATCTAGTCAACCTGGAAATATTCTTCAATTCGTGTCCTTATTTTTGAGTTAGTTCAGATTAAAATTGTTTTAGGTCGGAATTAAAGCAGTCACTTTATTTCAAAATTTGAATCATATACCAACCGGATAACTATTTGGATCCTCAAGTTCAATATATCATAAACAGGCTCATGACTTACGTAGCATTTAGCTAAGATTATAACAAGCATATTTCATTCGTATTCTTGAGATGAAATCTAAAACAGAATATCTAACCTTTAATACTCCAACAAGACGTGCGTATGTTAATATTACTTCCAATTTGAGAAAAATAGTCGAAGAAAGCGGAATAAAGGAAGGACCTTGTTTGGTAAATGGCTAGTTATGCATCGCTTTACTTGTTTTCCAGCACAAGCAAGTTATCATGACACCAGTTAAAAACAATAGCTCAAGGGCAGGAGTTCAATCCTCTAACTGCGAGGCGTTAAAAATTAAGATTTATCTCTTGTAATAAATTATGTGCTCAAACGGAGACACAGCATTCATCATGTTAAAAGCAAATTTGTGATTAAATAAGAGATAAATTGATTTGAATAAAATTAGGCTAAGATTATAACAGACCTTATCATTGACTTAGACATAATGAAATCCAAAACAGAATATCTAACCTTTAATACTCCTACAAGACGCGCATTTGTCAACATCACTCCGAATGTAAGGAGAATAGTTGAAGAAAGTGGAACAAAGGAAGGTTTTTGTTTGGTAGCTGCTATGCATATTACAGCTAGTGTTTTTATTAATGATAACGAAAGCGGACTGCATCAAGATTTTGATAAATGGTTAGAAAAATTGGCACCCCATGATCCGACAGATCAGTATGAACACAATGAAACAGGGGAAGATAACGCTGATGCACACTTAAAACGACAGATAATGGGTCGAGAAGTTGTAGTTGCGATTACAAATGGAAAACTAGATTTTGGCCCGTGGGAACAAATATTTTACGGAGAATTTGACGGCAGGAGAAATAAAAGAGTGATAGTGAAGGTAATTGGTGAGTAGAAAACCTAGGACAGACCTTCAGATATCTAAGAGTACTGAGTAAACCTAGGTTTGCTTGTCTTGACTGACTTCAAGCCTAGCCTTTCTACTAAATCATCAAGAAATATTGTCGATGTTTGCAGTTATTTGGCGAGAGAGAAGATGATCTAAAGCCAGTCAGACATTGACGAAGAAGGGTAGGAGTTATTGGGCCTATGTTGATAGACGAGCTGATTCAACAAAGAACAAGAGGAGAGAGTCCCAACAGGTACTTCTATGCTACTACTAATGATTATTGTTTCTCTTCCTTTTTAGTTCTACCAACACTTCATCAAGATATCGTTTGATGTCATCATCATCGATCGACGTCCTTATCCCCGTTTTGTCCTCCATGTAGTCCTTCGTCTTTTTGGAGAATCTTAATACCCTCCTCTGTATTTCTTGTTCCATTTCAGCGGTTCCGATAGCATCCAGAAATTGTTGTGATTCTTTGAATGCTACTTGTCTGATAGTTCGACGCAATCGGGCGTCTTCAGACACAGATAATGCAGAGGAATAGATACCCAGATAAAGCAAGTATGATGCTAATCCTACGAAGCACACAGTGACAAGACCGAATGGGGGGTTGAAGCATTGAAATTCATTTCTCCAACCTCAGTCATTTGATATAATCCACGAGTATGATTATATTCAATCCAGTCCATGTCTATGAGAAATTCCACAATACCATTGATAAACCGGTTGTCATTATCGAACTCTTCTACTAAACCTTCAACACTTCGACCGTCAACAAGTTTCACTAAAACATGCTTTGCTAATTCTAAAGCAATTGAAGTATTGATCCGAGTATTATATTCATCTATTGCCTATCATCTTGCCCACCATTGTTATGGTATACAATTCCATCGGATTTAATTATATGATTATTAGTAACACTTAAGACTGCTGGTGTAAGATTTCAACTAATATCCAATTTACGACATTAATTATAGCATATTGACTCCCATGGTTCATGATAACATGTAAATGGTCATAATCTTAACTTTTTACTGTCAAAAGACAGTGGTTGATGGGCGGGGCTACCAACTTGATCGCTCATGGGTTGAGATTGGACATTGCCATTTAATAATAAGAAATATTGAATAAAAGTATTATAAGTGTCGCCAGACCTGGGTTAGACGATAAAATTGTTTTTAAAAAATTTGTTGTAAAAAATGGCAGCAGACTAATACTTGCTGCCGCCAACTTTATCGAGGTAATGTACGTTAAAGAGATTCTATTGTCGATGAACTAGATAATATTTATTTATGATAATAATGTCTTGCTCAAAGCTAACCATCGGCAAAACCAGCATTACGCAATTTTTTGTCTTCTCTTTCGGCACTTCGATGTTCATCAAGAGCTTCAATAGTACTGAAAATGGCGCCACATTCTTCGCATGTCAAAGGCTCACTCGAACCCATATTCCACTTTTTCAAACATAATATTTAAACACTGACAATCTATTTGCTCAGTTCTTATTGGTCGAAGCAAGCATATGTTTGATTATAATTATGATCATTTAGATCTTAAAAAAAGAAAAATAGGGTGGTTTGAGTATCAGTGTTCCGAACCCAATATTCCAGAAGCAGATAGTGTTTCGACAACTTTCTTCACTATTATTTCTACTATTGCTTCGTCATCTTCTTCATCAATTGTGCTCTTCCCATCGTTACCATCATTCGAACCCAATGTATCGATAGACTCTTGTCAGTCTTCATTATTATCATTTGAATCTGATGTCTCAAGCGTATCTCCAGTAGTTGTTGTCTCATCATCTTGCTCGTTACTCGAACTCTGTACTCCATCTTCATCATTAGATTCTGACGTTCCAACCAAGTCTTCAATGGTGTCAACCTTTTGCTCGTCGTTTGTGCTTTGTCCATCATTTTCTTCATGTCCGTCAGTTGAATCTGTGTCTTATACTTTGCTGGATGGTGTGTCTTGTCCGACTTCATCATCATTTGATGTCTCAGCATCGTCTTCGTCTATGGCATTATCATCTTGTTCTTCAGTTGCAGTTTCTCCGTCGCTAACTGGCAGTTGACCTTCTGAGTCGCCATCAATTGTACTGCACTATCATCATCATTATCTGAATTTGAGGTGCTAGTAGAGTCTTCATCATCTTGGTCTTCCCTTGTATATTTTGCCATTATACCATGAATATTGGAATTAATTTAATAAAAGAACTTCTAATACAAATTTATTAATGGCTCATATCAAATGACGGATGTTATCAGACTAAAAGTTAATGCTTCTAAGATATCATATGATAATTAAAACGATATAAAATCACCGAAATAAAATACTCATTCTAAAATTTGATCCATTTTTCATGATAAACATGTTCTAAAAATTTAGAACAATACTGTCATAAGACTCGATCAAAACTTTAAATCTTTCACTTTAATTTGATATACTATATGCGATGGGACCGGAAGAAAGAGAAAGACAGCTAGACGATCTGAGAAAGGAGATTGGTGGCAGACTTAATCCAGACGACGAGCAGGTGAAGGCTAGGATGAAAGATCATTATCAGCAGCAATTTAAGCGATTGATGACGCTAAAGCAGCACACGAAAGAGGTGATTCCTCAAATGCGATGTGGCATGAAAGGCTGGCTAGTGAAGTACATGATATTATCAAATTACTAGAATAATCAAGAGTTATTTTTGCGGATTTTATTCAGGGGCTTGAAGGTATATGCTGTTATTCGATAAGCTTATTATCAAGGACTATTTCATCCACCTGTAGTCATTATTGTCAGGTCTCTTAACCACAGAACGACTAAAGAGCTTTAGTGACTCTGTTCTTCTTGTCGCCATTACAATACTGGCATATAATCTCGTCCCTCCATCAATTATGAATGGTGAAGTTAATCCAGATGAAATGAAGGATTTTTTTTATAACTTATACGGGCTCATAAGTAGCTTCATAGTGATTTCTGTTTTCTGGATTTTTTCCATGTATTTTTTTGACTATCTAAAGTATCCAACTGAAATCATTACACTGATCTTTGTAACCTTTTTTGTATTGATACTGATAACTCCAATTACTACCGTTGGAGAATTACAATATAGAAGGTGGGAAGCGGTAGCGGTCTTGTCATTATTACAAGTTTTTAATTCGATGATGTTGATGTTATTATGGTGGCTTTTGGGAAAAAGTAAAAATCTACAAATTAAAGAACTCGACAATGGTACTAAGAAAAGAATGTACATTAGACTAGCTGTCATTCCATCTCTTTACATCATTTCGATTGGTCTGTCTTTCTTTAATTTTAACGTGGCAGTTATTTTCCCGAAAAAAAAGATAATGATTATTCGCTACTGTACTACGACTGTACCTACTAAGAATGGATGAAGTGTGCAGAAGTAGGTATATTTTCCTGGTTCAGTGGGCATTGTTATGGGTTTACTTTGTTGATTTGCAGCAACATAACCTGAATCGAATTTACCGTCTGGAGTTGCTGTATCGGGGTTTCCAGAAGTAGCAGTATGAAGTGCATTGTCTTTATTATCCCAAATTATTGTGCTACCAGGTGATACAGTTACAGTATCTGGTTCATAACCCCCTCCACTAGTCTTTGCTACTGAGCCTGCTGGCATTGCCACGGTAACTTGGCCTCCGCTAGCCCCGGTTGCATTTGTAGCATTTGTAGCATTGGAGCCTTGTGCAAAAGCATGAGATGGACCTATGAAAACGAGTGATACAATCGCTGCTATGAATATCGCACTACACCCTGACTGCACTAGAGCCCTTTTATTTTTAAGGGTTGGTAATAACATGTCAGCTTGTTTCATTCATGCAAGTAATAGATATTCCGAAACAATGTTAACTTGTATTAAAAAAGGGAAGGCAGACGACAATGGTAAACATATGAAGCACTATTTTGTTCGTCGTCTGCCCTGAATTTTAGTATCAGCTTGTATTCATTATACTACTCATTCCTCTAAGTCTGATCCCTTCCTAACTCGGCGAAGGGTAAGAGGTGACTTGTGACCTGTGAAAATAAACTCATGTCTATCAACCAGGACCTCTATTATTACTATTCCAAGCCCACAGATCTTTTTTTATAATTTATTGTGTAAGTGGCCGCTGAATTACAGACATTCGCATGGTCTGCGGCGACGACCTGCAGATTTAATGTCCATCTTCCTTCCAGGCCGTCCTACCTTTTCATTATTAGGAGTAACCTAGTTGCATTTTTCCTAATCTCTGCCAAGTATTAAGTACCGATTGTGAGTATTTTGAGATGCCGTTAATCCCTATCGTGTGACCTTTTTGTGCGCTGGTTCCATCGACGGGTCACGAGCTGTCCGTGAGCCAACGACGGGCGGCTAGCATTAATGGTTAGGTTTCTTCTCTAGCCCTCCTACCTTGATATAGCCGCATTTCAGAAACCCTAAACTTCTCCATGTATGGGACAGACTTCTTACATAAGCAATTCTAAAATCCGTTACCATCTGCGAATTCTATGATTGTGTCCTAATGTCAAATGATCGCCTACCTATTTTTAGTAGAATAACCAAGTTCCGGAATGTCTCTTAAAATAAAATGTAAAGGAATAGCACGGCAACTTAGTTCTGACAGAACCAAACAACCTGCACAAGGTTAGGGCAGCGGCGGCTAAAACGCTCATGAGATTAGACAAATTCTCTGGTCGCCGTACCTTCTTACTAATACTGATTGCGAAAGAAATTGACAGAGGGTATGAAAAGATATTGGCAAGAAGGAAGAGGAAAAAGTTTAAGATAGTAGAATTCTGGAACGGTAAAGCGGTAACACTACACCTTCCGTAACCTTTTTTTCCTCTTTCTGTTTTACACCTAACCCCCGTACGCCTCCTTGGGTAGTTCTCTTATCTCTCAGAGATATAATCTCTCTATCTTGCGTATTCAATCAGTACACAGCCACAAATAACTGAAGAATTAAAGAATATCTCTAACATTATTGCAGAAAGTAAGGTCACAAGATGATAAATCATAACGATAGAGTTATTCATTCGTAAACCTATTGGGAATAAAGAGCTGATGATGAAGGGAGATTGAACGCTTAATTAGTAAATAATTAGTAGGATGCGAGGAACACTGACTGTTACTATTTGTATACATTCATACTATATTAAGACATAAATCTATTATCAAATCAATTGTGGAAGATTAACTCCTTTCCAACCTTGATCGTAAATACCTTGGTAATGTTTTGTCAGTACGTATTATGACAGTATTATTACCATTAATCATTTTTGATTGAATCGAGATTCTCAAATATGGAAGCATATGATAAAACTGTTGATTCGCTATTTTAGTATGTGTCATCTAGTCCTGCGGTAATTCAGTTGTAATTCAAATGTGATTTCACAGTTTTAATCAGGTCATCCATACCTATTGGTTTTCTAATAAAGCATTCTCCTTCCTGTAAATCTGGAAATATTCTTTTGAACTCGTTGTAGTATTCTTCATAGGCAGTCATAAAACATATCTTGGTTTTATCACCAATTTGTCTGATCTTTCCATATTCCTTGGACCTTTTAAAAACATTGGATCCCTTCAAATTCGATATTATCTGACAACTGTAATCGCATTTTAGTTGTTCCAAGTTGTGATATGCCACGTCATGAGAAATGTTATCGTAACAGCACAATAATGTCGATATGACAATATCTTTAGTGTGGAATGCTTCTGAGATCTGCCACAGCAAATAAGAATAGATAATTAAAGAAGAGGTAGGTTGGTGTGTTGTAGGGTCTGAGATATTATGGAAACCACACACCACACTAACCCAACCGAATATGCGTTGATTTCAATATTTGCATACTCAACTTAATTATTAACGATAAAGATTGAATATGGACGACTTCAGTTAATAATGGCGCGGCATTAGTATTCAATCCGTTATCGAATTATTGCGATTAGACCCTCAGAAATTTCATTCTTTCTATTACAACCGGTCGACAATACAACCAGAAAATGATGAAGAACCAGCTATTGGTCGAAGCTGAGAAGCTTTATGAAAGGGTGCTTGAAAACATCACAAATAACGTAGTTAGTGATAATATATTGTCCACGTCATCAGTTGTGCAAAAAGAATCGGAAGAACAGAATTCGGATGATAAGCGAACGTCGTCAGCTTACTCATTTGTCAAAGAAGAGCGTACTTTGTTAGATCCTGAAGACAGAGAGATAGAAAGAAATTCGTTCGTAGAACGTCCTGACGTACTAGCACTGGTCATGGAATGGTATTTTATCCATACAAAGGACAAGCATGGCATCCTAATTTTGATGCCCCAGTCTAAAACCTGAATTCAGATCTGCTCTCTTGTGGAACGCTGTATATTAGGTGTCGTTATATTCCTGTAGCATTAACTTACATAATATATAACATATACACGACTATACACTATGTATATATTAGTAATAGCAACATTGCTGCTTCTACCAATAGGAAATGTCCTAGCTAGTTCTGATTCTGACTTTACAGGAGAGAATTTCAAAGCATACAAACCTGATAGACCAGCTATAAACGAAGATTTTCATCCTGATAGAAGCTGCATGTTTGATGCATATCAGCTAAAATGTATTCCAGGTGCAGAACAAGATTGTCATGAAGCAGGTTTTGGCAATAATGATGATTCAACTTGCTTCCCATATGAGGTCATTATTGGTGGATGTTCTGACGGCTATCATAGTACAGATGATGATGAAACTGGTCAATGCTATCCTAACGAAGAGGGATGTCTGAATGATTACATTTTGCTAACAGGTAGGCCTGACAAAGGCGACCGATGTGCTGAAATGAATTACGAATGCAATTCTGAGTCTCTGCAACGTTTTTCTTGCAGTCCAGAATTCAAGATAAATTGCGAAGATAACCAGAAACATTATCTGTGTAATGGACAAAGAGGTATTAATGGTACTATCTACTGCGATTTGCTTCCACATAATGTGACGAGCATGTGTTTGAATAAAGACCTGGTAAAATAGATTGATAAAAATCTCTTTTTTTAACTTCTTTATGTGGCTCAAATTAATGTGGGAGGAGGGGGCACTAGTAAACTCCTCATTATTAGGTTGATCTGCACAGCAACTCCAATTTCCATTATATTTATGTATCCCGTCTTCCTGAAGGACACTATCCAAATTTATTACTATTAAATTTCTCGGCGACTTTGGCATCTCTTTAGGCCATGCTAACATACATACATAATTTCATCAAAAATATCCTAGTGTGAAATTTGTTGTTTGTCTATACCCCCTATTTCGCCGGGCTTGTTGATACACATTCTTAGTGATATGGTAGCAAGGGAGAACTTGGTTTGTTCTTAATTATTTACTGGGGATATCCAGTACTTTACCTCATATGATTCAATGTCTGAGCCAAGGAAAATTTAATACAGTACCAATTTCGACTGTAATTATTGGTTTTTAAAACCTGGTTCTCATGGCTTCGTGGTAGTGACAAAATAATAATCGGTAACTTGGAAAAACAGGGTGAAATACTTGTTAAAGCAACTTCGGCTCTGGTTACACTAATTTCTAATTATGACAAGAACGAACTAACTCAAAGAGCATCGGCTATTAAGGAATTAGAGCATGAAGGAGATAGACTTACTCATGAACTTTTTACTTTGATTTCAGCTACATTTGTAACGCCATTGGATCGTGAAGATATCTCTGGACTTGCTAGTTCCATAGACGAGGTTTTAGATTTTACTGACGGAGTGGCGGACAGGTTTTTGCTATTCAAAATCAATAGGCCTTCTGCCTATATGACAGATCTCTCGAAGACGCTCTTTTTGGCATCACAGGAGATCTATCATGCTCTCTGCATCCTAAGCAAAATAAAGAATTCACATAAGCTGATGGAATATTGTAATAACATAAAGAAGTATGAACACGAAGCAGATAGCACTTACCGAAATGCAATCGCTGAATTGTTTGAGGTAAATAGTAATCCAATCGAGGTGATCAAACTTAAGGAAATCTATGAAAACCTAGAAGAATCGGTTGACAAGTGCCAAGATGTAGCAGATGTAGTGGAGGATATTGCACTCAAGTACGGATGAAAGACGACGAAAGAATAGAAAGCATGTGAGTGTGTAGAAAGCTCACTATCAACCGAAATTGTTAAGTTAATCAGACACTACAAATATCGAAGATTTTCTACATGCTCGAGGGAGCCAATGAATACGCAATATTGACATTTGCAGCAATAGGTACCGCTTTGTTTTTTGACTTTGTGAATGGATTCCATGACTCTGCTAATGCAATAGCCACTGTTGTAGGAACCCGTGTCCTCAAACCGCTTCACGCAGTCATTATAGCCGCATTTGCAAACTTTGTTGGGCCGTTCATTTTTGGAACAGCAATAGCTACAACAGTGGGTAGTGGGATAATAGAACCACAATACTCTACTGTAGATGTTATCCTTGCTGGTCTGATAGGTGCAATAATCTGGGATTTAGTCACTTGGTATTTTGGTCTCCCTTCTTCGAGCAGTCATGCGCTTATTGGAGGTCTAGTTGGATCCGCGTTGATCGCCGGAGGTGGGGGAGCAATAATAGTTCCAGGCGTTGAGAAAGTTCTGATATTTATGATTCTATCACCAGTAGCAGGCTTTGCGATAGCATTTGTTCTGGCTATGATTATCATATATTTCTTTAAAGACTCAAAACCACTACTCATCAATCGAGTCTTTGGGAAGCTTCAGATCGTTTCAAGTACGTTTCTTTTCGTTAACCCATGGAGCGAATGACGGACAAAAGACTATGGGGGTCATAACAGCGTTACTTATTGCCGGAGGGTTTATGGGCTCAGAGGATTTTGTAGTTCCCACATGGGTTATAATCAGTGCCGGAGCAGCAATATCAGCTGGAACACTCTTGGGGGGATGGCGAATAGTAAAAACCATGGCGTTCCGTATTACCGAACTTAAGCCCTATCAAGGGTTTTGCGCTGAGACTGGTGGAGGAGTGATCCTCTCGGTAATGGCCGGTTTAGGAATTCCCGTAAGTACTACTCAAGCAATCTCAGGTGCTATTATCGGAGTTGGGTCAACAAGAAGGCTTTCAGCAGTTAGATGGGGTATCGGAAAGCGAATTGTATTCGCATGGCTTGTCACTATTCCTGCTAGCGCGGTAATTGCATCTATTGTAATCATAATTATTCAAGGTATCCTCTATTAGTAACATTGGGGTTTATTTTCAATATTTGTTTAACTCGAAGTCATTAATTATTTGACAGTACAGATAAAAAGAAAGAGGACTAGGCATCAATTCATTTTTTTTGACTATTACAACAGGAGTAGGAGCCTCTTTCTTTGCTAAAGATACATTTTCCCATCCATGAATTATCAATGAATCTAATTGCGCTTGCTGCAATGTGACCATGACTTGGAATTAATAGTTCACAGTTAGACAAGTCGAAACCCAATACTCCTGCATTGTGACTAGCTGCAAATGTATCTAAACCTGAATCAAACAATGGGCTATGTTCAGTTCCATTTACTTCTAGTTACTTAGCTGCACAGAAGCCATGCTCTGCGATAAATGGATGTACAAACCAATTTTCATTTAGAGAAGGACGAAATGCAACTTTGGTATTCGGTAATAGTATGTCCACACTATTATCAACTAAGCATGTAATTTCTGCGCTTTCAATATCTTTCAGGGGCATATCTTCAATGTTAACATCTCTTTTTGTTCTTGTCTTTCCATTTCAATCACTTCGGATGATATTTTTTCATGTATCATTACATACGGTATAGAATATATGGTGATAAATTATGGACGGGACTGCAACACCCGTATTCTACACAAATTTAGTAGCAGATGTTACATCCAACATTGCTATGGTTAGATCATTTGTAGCTAACCTTAATTGAAGCTCCCAACTATGGCAAAGTTGGTAGAGTAATTACTTGGATGCCAAAGATGTAAGAATATTCTGTGAAATAGCATTCAAGGGTCTGGATTACGATTCTTTCACGGATAGACGAGTTAGCCCATTAGCTATCCCAAGGAAGCTTGGATTAGATGAGAAGACCGTTCGGATAAGAGTAAAAAAGATGGAGGACGACGATGATACAATTCAGGCGGGGCAAATATAAAGAAAAATCTAAAAATATATTGGTGCTTAATGTAATTCATCAGTTGATTGCAATCTATCGATAACATTATTAGTACGGTAAAGTTCCATCTCCATACCGTAGTATAGATAAGTTCCCATTCTTAAAAAAAACGAAAGATTACTTAGTTCCAACTGCACCCTGTTCATATTCATCACCCGTCTCTCCTGCACCGGCAGTTCCCTTTGTCATACCGCTTCTCCTTGCTCTTTCGGCTGCTTCTTCTGGATTTGTACGAACTTGTTCGGGTTCTGTAATTCGGAGAGTAATAATCTCAATATTTTTTAGATAGCCATATGAAACCTAGTAATATCTTACTTAACAACAGAATAGATGCGCCGGAATAAGGAATGTATCTTTGATTGCGATATTACTGATTTTGAATATATAAAGTTCAAGATAAAGGGTTCCATAATGGAATAGTATCCTTCCTCTACTACATTTAATTCCATTCAAAGAAATAAATAATATGGCATGGCAATGAATTGTGTTTTTTTTGTTGGAAGAACGTCTAAGGCAAATTGGGTAAGGCTACTGATATTCTTTTATCTATAAATAGTTTGTAAACCACTTTCAATGATGTACTATATATATGTCTGTAGATAAGACTGCACCCAAAATTCAGAGGGCTCTTGTTTTACAGGGTGGTGGTGCGCTTGGAGCATATGAAGCTGGTGTGCTTAACATACTATCTAGGAATCTCAGAATAGAAGACAAAGAAAATGGAGAAGAAAACAGGTTGCTCTTTGATGTTATCGCAGGGACATCTATAGGTGCGATGAATGGTGCAATATTGGTAAGTCAATATTTGGAAACTAAAAGCTGGGAAAAAGCAACGGAAGAGCTTGAAAACTTTTGGACGGACCAAGTATCTTTAAAATCTCTTGATATTGGTGAATTGAGTAAACCTTGGTATGACGAATGGGTGAAGAAAAATCCAAAAGCTGCCTCTGAAGAGGCTGCCAGGAGATACTATTCAGTTAAAAAATTGCTTCTGAATCAAGTGCATAATAATATGTATTACTTTCTAGGGTATGTCAAAGACGATAGGTTCTTTGATACACTACAGCTTCACACTCAACTTCCAGCATCTTGCTTCAATAACGACTGGCTCTTGCATAGCAACAAGCCACTACGAGAAAGTATAGAGAAATATGCTAGATTTCCAATATTAACTGATTTCAAGAATAAGCAACCTCGTCTACTTGTGTGTAGTGTGGATGCCGCCGAAGGTGTAACAGTAACTTTTGATAGCTATCCTAAGGAAGATGGCTCTAGAAAGTCAGAATATGGTAATTATAATAATGAAAGTGGATATGAAAATGTGATTGACTACAGTGATGGGGTCACTATAGATCATGTTATGGCGAGCGGTACATTACCAGAATTCTATAACTATGCAGAAGTGTCTATTCATACAACAAATAAACAAAAGACTAAAGATCCAGCATCTCTGCCTATAATTAATAAAAGAAATAATAATATTCGTTACTTTTGGGATGGAGGTTTACTTAGCAGTACCCCATTAAGAGAACTCTTGCATGCCCATCAAGAATATTGGAAAAACGTAGAAAATCTAGATGAAATTCCAGAGTTGGATGTGTATATAGTTAATGTGCATCCCTCCAAGATCGACATTGGTAAGATTCCCATGGATCATAATGGAGTTAAGGATAGACAAAATGATATAATATATGCAGACAGAAATTCGCTTTATGACGAGAACATGACACGCCTAATTGGTGATTATGCTAATTTTGTTACCGAAATAAAAGATCTTCTTGAAGATGCTATCTGCAAAGTTAATGATGAAAAAGATAAAGGTGTTTTGAAGAGAAAACTTAACGATATTTTAGTAACAAATACTTCTAATATTGATAGAAAATGTGGAGCAAGAGATTACGAGGATCTTATAACGGGACAAATTAAGTTGAACAAGGTGATACGGATCGAGCGTGCAAATTATATTAATAGCATCTATGGTAAAACAGGTGATCTAACATTTGAAACAATACATAAACTAATAAAAGAGGGAGAATGTGATGCATGGCTCTCACTTATTCAGCAATATATTCAAGATATAGAAGTAAGTGCTGACGCTGTCCATATAAGAGATAGTCTAATAAAAAAATTGCAAGTCATCATCAAGAACTTGGGAGATAATGACTACGAAGTAAATAATTCTCATACACATCGTGAACTAACAAAATTTATTAACCAAATTAAAAAGAATAAAGAAATCATCGATGGCTTGAAAACAAATCAATCTACTAAACTTATGAATTTGACAGGTAGATTTAGAACCAGTTTAGATTAAGTATTGAAAGAGAAGGAAATCTGAATTCATGTTTGAGAATATCTTGGAATGTGTTTACTTAGAGCCTATCCTAAAAATACTGTCTTCATACACTTTTAGCTCTTAGTCTGGAGTTTAAATACTAGAACCTTGAAAGAAATGATGTTGAATGTTTCTTACATTATAAAAAATGGACTCAATCGATCCAATCAGGTCAGGAGTAAGAATTGGTTCGTAAGCCTGTATGGAGGTTAGAACTATTAACAAGATTGTCGTTTTATCTTTAGATCGTCCTCTTTGGAACCATAATAATATTACAAAGGCAACGCCGCACAATTCATTATAGAACGTCATGGCTTCATTATGGTAATCAATAAACCTTTTAGAATTGTGATACTCGGCGCTGGCTACGCTGGAATGTTTTTAGCTATCAATCTATATCAATCATTAAAAGAAATGAGTAAAGGTGATAGAAAAGGACAGAACAGTTCAGCCGTTGCCGAAATTATTCTTATTGATAGAAATTCATTTCATCAGTTGTTACAAGAAATCCATCTAGTTGCTGCAGGTTATAGGACCGCAGAACAAATAAGCATTCCAATAACCTCTTTGATAAATAGGACAGAAATCAGATTCATCCAGTCAAATGTGAAAGAGATACATGCAGGCGAAAACAAAGTTATTCTAGATGGATCTGTAATTGATTATGACCTAGTCGTAATTTGTTTAGGATCCACTACAAAGTATTTTGGTATTGAAGGAGCTATGGCCAATACTCTCCCTTTCCGGTCAATCGATGATGCGACATTAGTTCACAACAAGATTCAATCCTTCCTGTTATCTCAGAGATCTTATATCGAGGATAAAATGAAGATAAGTGACGACGATAAGAAGAGGAGCAATGACGGTAATAATATCATTATAGTCGGTGGGGGAGCAACTGGAGTAAGTCTAGGCGGAGCGATTGCCGATTTGTTAATAGATCAAACAAAACCAAAAGAGCGACCTGACAGTCTTCCGCCTTTCAAAATTAGTTTGAACGTTACTATAGTCGAAGCGTTATCAGATATTCTTACAGGTTGGAATTCAGAATTAGTTAGCAATTCAAGAACAATTTTAGGGTCAAAAGGCGTAAGGATTTTGACTAGTTCAGTAGTATCCAAGATAGAACAAGATAATCTTATTCTCAAAGATGGTTCAATAATCACCTCATCTCTTATCATTTGGACAGCGGGCGTAAAAGGCTATGAAATCAAAGTGACACCACAAATAGACAAAACTAAGGACGGTAGAATTATTGTGAATAGATTTTGCCAGATCGACAATTATCCCAACATTTTTGTAATTGGCGATATTGCCGCTGTAAAGGATAACCTCGGAAAAATATATCCACCTATTGCACAGATAGCGGTACGAGAGGCCAAGTATTTAGCAGATATTATACCTAAATGTTTTAGCAAACTCGATCATGAAAGTACTAATATCAAGAATCTCATAATACTGGAGGATCAAGATGTCTTCGAATACGATATCAAAGTACAAATTATTTCATTAGGAGCTGATGATTATGTCGGCATATTTGGTAAGCATGTAATAAGTGGTAATCTTGCTAAAATGATCGACGAATTTGGCAAGCTTACTTATGTAAGATCTCTTAAAACTAGAGGAGAAGACATATCTTCAAACCTGTATGAGAATAATCTGGTGTCAAAGATGATTGCGGGTTTCTGCTTTGCAGGTTTCGCTTTTGCAAAGTGGATAGGAGTAAAAGAACTCAAGGAATAACAATTCTTCCGATTTAATTGCCTAATACACAACGGAATCGATTTGGTCATTGGCATGCTGGGAAATGTATCAACAAGTCTACAGGATTCGGTTGTCAGCTTCCTCTTCATTTGTCTCTGGATGACCCAAAGTTATGCAACTCTATGACTTCATGTGAGCAAGCCAGTGCTGGAAGTAGGATAGCATATGGGGGGTTGTTATGATAGAAATGATAATCCACGTAGTTATTGTGATGACTATGCAATAGAGGAAGCAAAAAAGGGTTTGGGTTGGTTCTGTGAATCTGTCTGTAATAACTATAAAGAGATAACGGCTAAACATGAAGGCTGTGACAATTTCATAAGATGTGAAGATTCGCCTCCTCCACGTTTTTGTGTAAAGAAGGAACCTTCTGTAGCATTAGTCTGTGATCTAAGTCGTAAAACTAACAGAGATTATTGTTTCTCAGACGAAGATGACTGTCTACCTCATTTAGATGGAAGTAGATGTAAATCTAATTAAAACTCAAACACAGGTGTCACAAGGTATTTCCACCGGAAATGAGTATTTTGAACGACATCTCTCATGAAGAATAGAGCATGATTTGAACGCTATATCAAGAGATATCTGTTTAAGATTTAGAGCCCAAAATTTATGTCAAAAGTGGTTCACATACCCTTGGGCCCAATGTAATATTGCTTCTCAAATAGGATTCTCTAACCAGAAGGAAAGAGAAACCAGATTGAGCACATAACACTTAGACTAGTTATTATTCTGGCCATCAAATTATCGGCTTTCGCTGGAAGAAGAGTTAGAACCCGTATTTGTAACTTCTTGAAGTCATATTACCAATAGTGGGAGAAACAAAGGAATGTGAAAGACCTGAATGTGATTCAAGCCATGCATAAAGATCTGCTAAAACATAAGGTTCAATTGGTCCAATTTCAGTGAACCACTGAGGTGAGGGATAGAAGAGGTGTCCCAAATTAGGATAAGTTATCAACATGTGGTCAGGGTGATTTACGTCAGTTAGCCTTTGTTGTAGGAGAAATGCTTGCTGAACTGTAGTTTGACTATCATTTTCTCCATTGAGTATTAGGATGTCTGTAAAGTTAGAGATATTGCCAATGATGCTTAAAGTGGGTATCAGATTAAGCTCCCATCTTAACCATACAGGACAGCCTCTAATATTGTTGCATTTGGACAGATTAAAAGCCGTCTGATTTTCATAATACTTTATCAATTCAGGTCTGATTTGTTTCTGAATACTTACATCATCAGTAGTACCAAATTTCTCGACTAGGCTGTCAGTTATAGCCTTGGTATTATTAGAATCCAAAAGGGAAGATGATACCAAATAAAACCCTAACAAAGGATCCTTTGCTATTTGCTGTATCGATATCATTCCGGTGTGATTTTTATCCAGAACTTGCGTAGCGTACTCTAATGGGTGATCTACCACTTGGTAGCGCAGGATATCTCCGACAAGGTTCTGGGCTGGAGCGCCCATAAGTATTAAATTCTTCACCTTGGTTGAATTATCTATTGCTAACCTCGGAGCAATAATTGTACCTTCACTATGACCAATTACACTTATCCTTTGAGGATCTACTTCAGGTTGTACTGCTAGAATATTCAAAGCATTCCCTGCATCATGAATTAGATCATCGACTGTAGCATTTCCCCATACATTCTGATCAGTTATGTGGTTTGCACCTACGCCTCTCTTATCATATCTGAGTACTGCAAAACCTCTTTCTGATAGATATTGAGTGATTTGCCAATACGGTTTAGGAACATCATTGTGAACATCTGATCCCGTAGTTTCATTCTTATTAAGAGCACCAGAACCATGAATGAGCAGCACAGCAGGAAATGGTCCATTTCCCTCTGCGGGAAGTGTTAATTGAGCATTGGTCTTTACTCCATTTCCTAAATCTATTATGAGATCTCTATATTTTATTGTTGGAATGTATTGTTGAGCTAGCGCATGGTCTTGTTGTTTAAAAAAAGTAGTAGACAAACAAGATAATCCAAGCGTACCTATCAAAAATAATCCCAAAGTTAGGTTCACACATGTTGTACAATAGCACAATTATAATAAAAGGAACTGATGCTTGTATTTGAGGATTTATGTTTAAAATATTGACTATAGGCTTCTCTATATTCCAGATTACTTACGTGAATTAGTCAGGACAAATAGTAAATCTAGATCAAAAATAAGAACAGTCCCGGTCTTTAGAAATTGTGGATGAGCCCAAAATTTAAGTCAAAAATGGTTCACATACCCTTGGGCCATTAGAGATCTAAAACTATCATTCTTACAAATTGATTCAACTTTTCGAGTCTATCGTAATGGGCAAAGATGGAAAACATGATTATTATGTAGGAATAGACATCGTATAGTAGTATAAACCAAGAATTAAGACTAAGACTTTAGCATGCCCTATTAAGTGAACTGTATTTTGGTGTATATTTCTTCTTCTCTTAAAGCATTCTTAATCATGAGTTACTAGTGAGTCGTTAACTCTGGTAGTGTTCACATTCATTATCTCTTCTTTAATCATTCATATTATGCATGTAAGAGAACATCCAACGAGACCCCGGACCAGCGGATATCAAATTTTATGGTTTAGAAAGACAAGATATGTCACTGGGAAAGAGAAATCAAAGCTGACATAGAATGGAGATAACTTGACTAGCCTAATATTCGCAAAAGTGAAGTCAAAATTATAACCATCTTTTTTATTGGGCAAGTAGCAGACAGCTGCATCAAATGTATTCAATGTAATCATTTTTATGTTTTAGTTTCATTCTAATTTATTAAGACCAACCAGCAGCTGTAAGTCAAACGCGGAAAAGCTGGGGTAGATGAGATGGATAATATTCAAGAATTAACATATAATCATAGTAATAATAAATTTGCAACAGAAAAGAAAACAATAATGATATGTGAAGATGAACCAGACGTGCTATTATCATTTGAGCTGGTACTCAAGTCAATGTATAACATTATTCCAGTTAGTTCTGGTAAAGATTGTATAATTAAGTACAAAGAAGAAAATAACCGGGGAAATAAAATAAATCTCATACTATTAGATTACAGATTGGGTGATATGTTTGGCGACTCTGTTGCTCGTACAATAAAACAGTATAACGAAACTAGAATTATTCTAATCTCAGCATTTGATCTAGATCATGCATTGTTGAAAGAATTAGAAGATGGAGATTACATAGCAAAATACGTGGAAAAACCGATTTATGCTAATCGACTTATAGATCTAGTATCTGATACGATAAGCTAAGATTGCTTGTCTATGCAATAACAACTAAAGTTGCATGGTCCAATGTGATGTCAAGCTTACTTCATTCGCGTTTGAAGATTTTCGAGCTTCCGCTTCTCAGACTGGCCCAGACAATAAATCAACATTACATGGTTATGGCAACTAGTAACTTTACAAAAGATGCTGGTTTTAAAGAAAGCAAGGAGGGATTGAGTACAATCCCTTATTATGGTAATGGTAGTGTAGGCGGTGTTAATACTACTATGTCGGACACTTTTCAGGTTCTAATTAGACATAACTTGGGAGAAAATTGCTCTTATGTTTGGAATAAAATGTTCACTCAATTTTTTACACGTCTACGAAACTCCATAGAATACGAGATAGAATATGATGAGACAATGATTTCTATCAGATTAAAAGTAAAGCAAGGCGAATAAATCGATAGACAGATTAATGCCAGAACATCAAAGACAACCTGAATGCATCCAACAGATCATCATGACTCGTTGCATCTTTAGTAATAGTACTAAGTGTCATCCAGATGGACTAAATAAAGCAAGACCACAGTTGCTGCAATATTTGGGCTTACTATAGTAATTGTTACCACATCTGGGGCATTTGTATATACTCTTAGACTCTTCAAGTAGAGTCTGGCGTAGACTCTTCATCATGATAACGAGCCCGTTAAAATCTTCTTCGGTCAGTTTTTCGATTCCCTCGACTTTGTCTTTTATTGTTGCCTTCGTCTCATTTGCTAATACTCTAGCCTTACCTTCGGCCTTTGGCTTTAATCTTTCCTGCATACGCTGAACTCTATCCTGCGAGATTATGCCTACTAAGGTTACGACGATACCAATTCCTGCAAACATCACTATTACCGCTACTATTCTACCGAGCGGCGTTATTGGAGTATAATCGCCATATCCAACAGTTGTCATCGTAGTTGCCGACCACCAAAGGGCGTCACCTAGGTTAGTTATATTCGCTCCTGGGTTGTTATATTCGGCCAGATACTCAGCAATAGCACCGAGAATTATGACTGATAAAGTTAGGATTAGCGCACTAAGGATTGTGTTCTTTTCTTGTAGAAATGTCTTGAAGCGGGTACTTTTCATAAATACACTAGCATTCCTGCAAATATTGCGTTAGTTGGTGTGTACTTGTTTGCTCTATTATTTAGCACATCGCAATGCGGCTTTCACATTTGGTTAATACAGGTTGAGTTTTTATCTTCAAGAAATATTTAATGCCAAAGTTTTAACATTTGAATGTTTCATAATTCTATCATTATTATTATTAAGTATACTTTGTTCAATACTGAGTAGGAAATCTAAAACATTGTCTAATGTCAGAACTGCAGAGACAGCCTAAAACTGTCGAATAAGTCCCATGACTAGTTTCTTCCTTATTCCTAAAAACTGGGACTTACCAATACTACTACCGCTGCTAATACTCGTAAGAGCAGCAGCAAGAAAACTAAGCAATGATCAGGTTCCTAGGGCACACTATTACATCACTTTGAAATTAACTGGTTAATCTTATCAATCAACCCCTGATTCTCAACGGGCGACAAGCTCTTTAGAAATATTCTAAATATATATAAAAAATAGAACGTAGCTGACTTCACCAATGCCTGTTGCTGTATTTATCGAGGTAATCGGCGATTTCATCAAATGACAGACCCGAGTCATTCATTTCTATTAGTAAGTTTCTATCAATGCCAGCATATCTCAATGCAATTAGTACGCCCAATAACTTTGTAGTGGCATGCGAATCATCTTTACCATCCCATCCATAGTACGACATTAAAACACCAATTGTGCATCGACCGTTATGGCCATCAGAATACCGCTCAGTAATCTGTTTAAACTGCTTTCCGTATGTACGTAGAATCTGAGAGACAGTCAGTTGTTGTTTTAATAGTTGCTGCTGCTTACCCATTGTACCATTATTATGACCTACAAGCTATTTAGAAACTATATCAAAGAGATTGCTACATTAGAATATTAGTAAGCTTTTCATGAGCATTTAAATAAATGCCTAAAAATATTAGGTTCTTCTAGCACTGGTAATATTTTATCAGTATAATAGTCATAACAATTATCCCGGGTCAGCAAATATTAGAATTAATCATATTCCGAGGGCAATGAAATACATACCTATATTTACACTCTATAGATACATATGATAACTAATAAAAACTAAGATTACGATCAAAAACTTTGGAATGGCTAGGCTTAATTTAGTATATGACTTATTGCAAACAGCAAAGATCTCTTCTAGCACTGTAGATACAAAACGAGAGAAACATACCGATCAAATTTATTTTGTGATTTGTAATTCATGTTATTGGTGTGCAACTTACTTTGGGATTAATGTATCATTATCATTGCCACTAGCTTGTCATGCTTGTGGTTTACATAATACTGAGTTGATGCCTATATCGACCGATGAATCATTCAGAATAGAATATAATTCAACAAGAGGCATGCAGATAGAATTCTACGGGTAATCTATCGGGTAATGACAAGTCTAACAAGTGTCTAATCACTTACTCTATCTGAGTGATATTGAGTAGAACTTTCACTGTCACAGTAGTGTAATTTTATCCGCAATTATTCGCTAATATCAATTGTTCTATTAGCTGATATTTCAAGAAGTGGGCTAAAGGCCTTCCAAAATTCTTGACTGCTAATATTAATGATAGGGCTGTCTGTTTCTGTTTTATTTGCTTCTAACCATATTATAACTATGTGTTTATCATCTGATTCTAACTTAATATTGGTAGAATTTAATGATGATTGTGTTGAATTGTTTCGACTAATGTTATCATTTAGTGGACTTTGCTGAGCTACAGCAAATGTAGTTTCATTGAAAACAAATAGAATCATAACTGATACTACCATTATAAGGTTATTTTTCAAAGTGTCACCTAAAAATATATGAATGATTTAACAATCATAATCTACTATTATCGAATTTGTCTAGGTAATCGGCGATCTCATCAAACGTCATACCAGAATCATTCAGATCAATCATGAAAAAATCATCATGAAGGCCAGTTTTTGCTAAGGCGGCTTGTACACTCATAGTTATATCAGAATTAGGGTTACCATCCCAGCCGAAATAAGACAAGATGACACCCATCGCGCATCTTCCGTTAATTCCATCAGTGTATTGCTCTCTGATCTGTATATACTGCTTACCATATGTACGCAGAATCTGAGAAGCAGTCAATTCACTTTTCAATAGTTGCTGCTGTGCAACAAGCTATTTAGAAAGTATAACAGAAGACAAAGATAACATAGTTTCTAAACATACCGACCTGAATCATTATATAGTATTATGCCCTTGTAGAATTTGCAAGGTATCTGTAAATCCGTATTTGTTGATGTTCACTATGCAATCCTTTCAATTATTAATACGTAATTCTATCCTACCCTAATTATAGACTTTTGTTTATTGGCGTTACAAATTTATAGGAAGGGGGGATGGATGAGATGATATGAGATATCATATCCCCTAAGATAGTTGACTTATAAAGGCACTTTTTCCCTTCTTTGTTTCAGCTTTTTAAAATAGATATTCAATCTCTGCCTATCTATTTTCTGTTTCCTCAGCTCAAATAATCTGTTTCTTGTGGATTCAAATATAAATTCTGGGACACTTCGATATAAACCATCTTTTATTACAGTTTTGTCAATAATATCGTGGAGTTCAGCAGGGATACTAAGATGAATTGGTTTTCTCAACTAACTAATATTAGTAAAGTAGATGTCACTTAAATGACTTTCCTAGGCCGTCATCGTATATTTTTAATTGCATTCCCTTGATTTTGTAGTTACATGGAAACTTGCAGAACGGCAAAGTCAGAGATAATGCGTATCACAACTCCAAACCTAAACTATGACCATTCAGGAGAGTGCTTTTTATTCAGTATTGGATTTCAAAGGACCGTAGTCAGATCTGCCTTCCCTTGATATTTCTCCAACTTTTTCCTCTGCGAATAACCTTTAATAGATAACTCTACCCCAGTTTAATCTTTGTTCACTTATGGCTTCCCTTATCTCTGTTGTGCTCTAACTAGAGTCTTGTTTCTACCTTGACTATCAGTTATAGTTATTTCTGAACGTATGATGTCCGCATCCGGACTTACCAAATATTCATTTGCGTTAGAATCAAAGACATCTTCATATCTGTCATATTCGTCGTATGTCCGCTCCAGCCCACTATACTCAGAAACATACGTCCTAAAAACGTCTGAATGGTTATTACTACCTAGACCAGAAGCAACACCCTTAGACCTTTTCTGAGGTTTTAAGTCCATGAAATCTTCCTTCTTATCTTTCTTGTTAGCATTAGATTTAGTATTAGATTTCAACCCATCTATTACAGATATTAATACCTTCGGTTCATAAAAAGGTTAGACTAACAATAGTAACTTGTTTCATCCTTATATTATGGTAGCAACGGCATATCCAATGCCAGTTTAATTTTTGCTCACCAATAGTCCCTTAAATATTCGCTAAAACATATTGAGCATTCAAGTCTACCAAGTTCTCGGGCACAGCCGAAGTCTAGCTTGACTGCAAAAACTCGCTCTCCCGATTAGTTGTTTTCAACATACCTAACTAAACTAGTAACCCTTTATGCCCACGTAAGCTATTCCTAATCGCCAGCATAGAAACATCGCTTGGTTTCAATTAGATTTAAGACAACATATAGCTAGCCTTAGAACATCCAGTATCATGAAATGCTGAGTTAGTCTTATCTAAGGAATACGGATTTACGCCTTTGTTATTTGCACTCTAATATGTTGGATATTGAAATACGGGCGATAAACATAACGAAATTTGGTGTAGTAGATTAGACTTAGGGATAGAGCTTGCATATTCTTCCATATAGTATTAGTACAAGTATTTCTTCTGAACGAGTTAACCAAAGAAATGAATTCAGCGGTGATTAGTACTGGGTGAGAAATTGAAACTTGATTGATGAGAAAAAAGAACAAATGGAATATAAGACTACAGTTGACAAATTACTAGGACTTTGGCACAAGACGACTAAAGCTATCGAGATACCCCACGCAGATGTAAAGAAAGGGTTTGACAAAATGTTAACTGAAGGCGAACAAGTATTAATTAACGCAGAACAGAGCAGAATGATGCCAGGAGGTAACATAGCCACACCAAACTCAATCTATGTGACAAACAAGCGAATTATCTTTAGAAATCCAAGAATGTGAAAGAGAAAGGCATGATATCAGATAAAGAGTTCGAAGCAGTAAAGACAAGCTTTCTGAGTGAGATATGAACTCAAAAGCGCTGCCGTATTAGCAGTATTTGGATTCAATCGTTCTGAAAATGTATGTCTTCAAAAAAGATAGTCGACTCAATGATCTAAAGTTATTGCAGCAAGTAGTTTTTCTAAACTAGTAAAACGGAATCAATGAATAAAAGTATAGGAAGCCGATCAAGCTTTGATTATACGTTATGACTGCTTAATTAGCTTTCGAATTTCCATATAGAGCTGTATAGGTAACGAAGTTTTATCGCGGAAACAAACTACACAAAGTATCACAGTTCTATAAATCAGCTGCGCGAAGAATCAAAAAAGAAACAAATGCAGTGTCTGACTCCCAAACTGTATAGTTAATGAATGTACCACTGCTTACAATCCCTCTATGCAACTTCGCCGAGATAAATCCAGATCATTAGTTGAGATAATATCCTCTTGATTAAATTCTGGATTTAGGATTGTGGTATTGATATTATTTTCAAGCACTGAAGGGTGTTGTTCGAGTCGACTAATAGTCTTCTGTAATCCACAGATACAACAGACACAACGTCTTCCACCATGCTTATTTGCATGATCCGGTTGCCAAGCGATTATTGAGTTCTTAGGTACTTATTTGCCAATATTCTTCCAAATAAAGGAATCATGAGTAGTCTCGCTATCTTGTACAGTCCAAAAATCATAATCTCCATACTTCCTATCTCCAAACTGGTTTAAAGTTATGTTGCCTGTGATTCCATTATAGGAATCAGCTATCTTCACTATAGTATTTTTCAAGTAATTAATGTCATGCGTAGCATTAGTATAATTCTCGGCTAGCGCTGCTACCCACAATGTATCATATGCAACACTAGCATAAGATCTGGGTGTTCTTTCTATCTGTTCATGGATTTGAGCTTCCACATGTTTAAGCCGTTCATCATTATCGTTTTCAACTCCAAATATTGGAGTTGTGAAATTCGTTTTTACAGCAAACACGGCGGCTTCAGTATTTTTTATAAGTTTGTTATTTAGCGTAGAACCATCACTACCATACCATTTTACTTTTGAGAGGGTAGGATGGTTTTGTGCCTGGATAAAAATTGGTGCGATTTCATCAAATGCTACAAAGTATACCCCAACCTTATCTATACCATACTGAGATACTGCTTGGTTTACCTTTGAGTCCAAAACTTTCAGATCTTGGTCCCAGACGATAAAGTTTATTCTATTAAGGCTAGCTGCGAAAATCCCCTGTATTAGGTGTGTATCCAACGCCATTTGCAACTCTACCCCCAAGATCATGTACACTTTGTTTTGTTGCTTTAACTAAATCATTTCCATAAATATCAGTTCGCCAAAATGGTACCTACTACCCTTATTCCATCATTCCACATCAGCCTTGATATCGCTTGTGCCTGGTGGCTATCATCAGGCACAAATCTAAAAAGGTTATCGCCGGCTGTCGCTAAAGATGGGGCAGTGCTTGATGGACTAATTAATATAATCCCATTTTTATCAGCATAGTCTTTTATTCCTTGGACTGCTGCCACTTGTTGCAGGGCCGATAACTATCTTTATACCTTTTGCTGCTAATTGCTTAATCTTTTCTAAACTAACTGATGGATCTGATTGTGTGTCTTCTATAATCAGCTCAATACCATTGCTTGAATGGGTCTTGAAAAGATATTCATTGATATCTTTAGTTGCAATTTTTAGCGCTGCCCCCTCTGATTCACCCAAAGATGAAGATACACCTGTTATAGGAAGGAGAGCGCCTATTTTCACCGTTTGCTGCTTAAATGCAGTGGCTGGAGCTGGTGATATTACCTCAGAACTCGGATTAGAGAACCCGAAAAATGAGGATAACGATGGCAATGAGTATAAAGAGAAATAAATTCCAATTGATACAGCAATAACTACAGTAGCTGCTACAGCGGTAAGTGCAATGGAACTAATTTTTTTGCGGTTTTTTTCTTCTTCTGATTTAGGCTTGTTAGTATAGCCACCACTTGGGGCAATAATATATGTCTCCATATGCTCTGACCTTCTATGCTCATCAATTGGTTGATTCTGTGTAAGCAGAAATTTCATATACCATAATAATCCTGCAGCTATGACCAAATAATGAGCCGCAAAAAATGTAGCAGATAACCAAAACTGCTCGGTAATGGATACGAGAACAACGACTGCAAACCAACTATCTGATATGGCCATTAAAAATAAACCTAGTGATTCACATATCCAAGGCGTAAACCATAATGGCTCTTCTCTAAAGCTTAACAAAATTACGATTGCAGGAACCATTAATACTGCGTCCATGATTGGGTAGGCTATTATGACTGCAAACATAGCAACACCTCTTGGAGTAGATAAAACAGATAGACTTGAGGTAAGAGCAATTATATACGCTAGAAATATTCCACAACCAATTATGCTTGCGACTAGAATTCTGCTGCCTAAATTTGAATTTCTTACGGAATTCAATATATGTTGCATACAGATAATATGCTAGAAAGCCATAGGCAGATAGCCAAACAAAATCCGCCGCCGATGGAACAGGCGGGACTATTTCTAGGACTATCTCATACATTGCCCATATAAGATCCGCACACAGCCATAATGACAATCCTATTGCAAGGGCCACATGGCTTTTGCTATGATGATGATCTTGTGGATGATGGCTGCGTTGCTGCATATGTCTGTATACTACAAATATAGCGAGTGCTGCTGCCGTAGAGGCATTAATGCTTATTATCCAACTTGAATAGAAAGCTTTTGTTTGTATTTCAGCGAAATAAATGAACGAGTTTGAAATAACAATGGCTAAAATTAACCCAAGGAAGAGGCTCTTTCGAGTAAGTTTTATATCTCTAATCACTACTCCTATGGTCTAACGACGCTCATGTAGAATAATAGGAACACTACTATAATGCGTATAAATATTTTGAGTTAACATCGTCATCATTGACAGGATTTACTTTTCTTTTTACTTCTAACCTGTGTAGCCGGTCAGATAATTTATCTGTGGATTTGATTTTCCCCCATCCCTTCTAGAATCTTCAGTCTATCCTCCAAAGTCTTCATATTTAAAACGGCAGGGCCCTCCGACAGTAGTCTAAACCTTGTTTCAAGATATACTATCTTCAATATGAGGTACTTGTAATGTCTGAGATGATGACTCATTTAATTCCGCCCCTTCGGCTTCCAATTGATTAATAGACAGTTGGAGCTCATCTTCTCTCTTTTTTAATTCGATATTTCGATCGACGAATTGCTGATATGTTAAAGCTATATTGTTCAATTCAGTTCTCCATGAATTTATTTCAGCTTGCAGAGAGCTTTTTTCCTCTTTGAGTCTATCGTATTCTAATCTAACCCTGGGAAGATATCCGTTTGCAATCTTGAGCAGCTCTACTACTTCGCCGTCACCCATTCTCGCATTCTGAGTCAATTGGACAAGGTTCACATATGGCCAGGGGTTATCCTTGATCTGGATGTAGATCTTGGTATCGAATTTAGGCGACCCCGTCTAAAATTCTCAGATTAAATAAGAAAGTGATGCATCTAATTTATTGGAGCATAAGTTTATGTAATTGGATATCTATCGTCTTTGTTAATGAATACGAATCCAACTGATGACGAATATGATGAATATGACATTCCAGAGCTAATAGATGAATTAAGAACGAATTATCCTCTGGTCTCTGCTATTTTGGACAAAGTACCCGAAATGGAATTGGAAGAAGCTGGAACTCTTGTGTTACTGGTTGATGGCGTCAGGTGGCTAGGGAAAATGCATGCCCTTCGCCTTTTGAACATGGAAGATAAGACAGTTACTGACGAGATGATGCAAAGCAAGGCTAATGAAATAAGAGCAAAGCATCCTCTTCTTGCAAATATCCTCGATAGGATACGTCAAATGAACCTTAAGGAAACTTATACAGGAATACTCGTTTTGGACGGACTGGAGCATATATTAAAGGCTCGTCAAGTAGAGGTACTCAGAGAGAAGGGTTTGTCGTAGTAGAATTATTCATTCCAAGAGAAGATAGGATTGAATACCTTAATAGAACTAAGGTAAAATCTCAGCAGCCATGGATCTCGGTTTACTCAAATAACTTTATAAGAATGTCTTGCCCCTTCTATATTGATGTCATTTTTTGGAACCGCTAGAAGAGTTTCACGTAGAACTTCACGTAGAACCGTAAGAAGATGGGGAGCATAGAATCAAACGGCTCCAGGAGAACCTTACGAGGAAGAAATACTCCTTATCAATCGCAACCATAGGAAGCCGGCGCCGTGCGGCGTTCAATGCATCTCGAGCGTGAGTCAACTCCTTTTCTTTTTTGAGTAACCCCTTTCGATCAACTACCGCGTTACAATTTCTTGTTCAATTTTCATATTGATCATACAAAGTATTTTATATAACTGAATTGATGGCGAAACGAAGGCGGAAATATTTCATAAAGCGATTTCTAATTTCCTTATTGATATTGTAGTGATCCAGGTGGGTAGCTACCCCTGGACAATAATATCTTTTACCATTTTATATATCACAATTAATGTTTCGGGCTGATTCATAACAACCTAGAATTGATCCCCCCAAATTCAATTCTAGCAGGAACCATCAATACAGCTATTGAAGTGAAAACACTGATGCTCAGACAATTGCTGAAATAACTGATCGTCATTTAGTAAGCACATCTGACATTCGACGCCTAAAGTGACATTTCCATCTCTGCTGATATCACTGCTAGATAAATTTTCATCGAGGAAGTAGTCTGGGTAATCACTATCAGGATTATTTGTACCAGAAGAACACACATAGAAACCGTCATTGTATCCGTCCATAAATTCATTGGTATGAAATGACGGCCCTTTTCCTGGTTGATTGATATATCTGTCAGACGGATCAGAAATTCCAACATCGTCACATCCATGATCGCGTCCAGAGTCGTAAGTGTCGGTGGACGCAAATAATGGTGAGATCGATACAAAAATTGAAAAGACCATAACAGCAGTTGCTATTACTATTTTCATAGCTGTTACCCTCATCGTCATTAATAGATATAAAGAAAACGAGCTCCAGTCAAAAATTTCACTTATGTCGGTAGACAGACTTATAGTTATATTTGTCTATGCATAGTTTATAGCGGTCTACTTTTGACTTTGGAATTAGATACTTTTTGACTTCGCCGTCTATTATGACCAGTTTATCTTTATATTCCGCAAATACTCATAACAGAGCTGTCGAGCATAGAAGCTTCACATAATGAATATTACTTGGGCTAGACTCGATACTTCAAATCAATACTCCCATATTGCTCATTGCCAACCGATTATCTTCATCTATCTATACTCCTTTCCCTTCGATACTGTTTTTGTCGTCGAACTCCCGTTCTACTTCGACTCTGCATTTTGCTACTAATGCCGCGATTACCCCTAGAGCTGCAAGCCACGGCGCTAATGCTACTGTTGCTATAACCCCCGCTGTCCCCCAAGTAACTGGAATGGATATCAAAACTTTACCTTTATCATCCTTGACTACAATTCGTTTAACACTTACATCGTGCATCAGCTCTTTTACTTTCGATATCAATCCCTCAGAGGGAATGTCAAAAATATCTTTTCTTATCCTTGTTTCAGCCCCGCAGTTAGGACAAAATCTAGCCATTTCCGGAAGCTCGGCCCCACATTGGCCGCAAATTGTCATGATTATGATATGTTTCCTAATAGTATATATGTCCATCTTGAGAAAGTTTTCACAATTAGACTGGTTAATCTCTTGGCAAGTTTAAGAGTCCGACATGCACCGGACACGAATACGGAAAGAAGTTCACTCAGGTTCGGGAGCAATATTCGGATGGGAATAATGGAAGATGCGCTATCGGTGTATTAATGAGTATTTTGGTTGGGATGGTAAGCACCGTTTTGATACAACAAATACATTACAGTTCGCATTATATGCATTAAAAAAGTCGGGATTCACACTGGTACAGTGATAGAATTAATGATTTGGGTAAGACTTTCGACGAGATAGCAGATCATTTGGAAAACAGCAGATCATCAATACGAATCGAACTTTTGAAGATAATATTCTACTACTATAGAAAGAGTAGTGAATTTTATGATAAGTAAATAAATAAAATGTAGAGTTATATATTAAATAATTGTAGCATGAGCAAACACATTATTATATTCATCGCCGTAGCTATAATAGGTTTTGCTGTCAATGAAAATATAGTTGTGACAGCTCAAACCAATTCTACAAACTCGGACAAACAAAAAATAGTTGTGACGTGACTGGAAACAAATGATACAAAGACGAGCGACACTCCAGCGATTAGTATTAGCGATGAAGATTTTTGGAAGACTTTTAACCCACTTCTTGAACAATCAATCAATGGATCTACGGATTCATCTTAATAATTTGACTTTCTTTGTAGACTAATTCAATATATGCCATTCCAGCTTTGATCGAAAATCTTTCTTTCCTTTATAATAGATCTCCGACTTCAACAAACTTCAAACAAAAAAATAAAGACAGGATTTGTCTCAGGGGATTAATGCAAATGTTTTCTAGTTATTTTCTCCGTCCCCGCCTTCTCCATCACCGTCGTCGCTTCCATCACCGTCGTCGCTTCCATCGTCACCTGTGGTTCCAGCCGCCGGCATAGTCATGTTTCCACCAGTCATGTTTCCACCAGTCATGTTTCCACCAGTCATATTTGACTGTGCATAAATAGTGGATGCAAGTCCAGTCACCAATACCGACGCAACGATTGCTACGCCGATGGCTACCAATATTTGACTTATCATCGAATTGCAAATCAGGCTTTATCATATATAACAATTTTGGCTAGAATTTGGCTAGAAGAAAGTCTCTAGCCACAACAGTTTAATCTAATGTTGTAGAGTTAAATTAAACACTGGACATATCAAGACAGAGTTAATGGGAATATGATTTCCCATTGACTTCTGTTTTTATAAAGCTTCCTTTATTTTATTATACACAGACTTTGCATGAATCATCGTCTCTATACGAAGTACCTTACCGTACACAACATGAAATGTCTCGATAGGGGATACTCCAATCATGAAAAGTCTAACATTGACAGGGTAAGCACTATAGGGTAATAGTGCAGACCAAGACAATCTCGACCTAGAAATCAAACAAGAGGTTATTTAGTTGAACAATGAATGAATGCCATTTGTACTACCGGTACCGGTGCCAGGACCACCTTTAGGAACACCCTTACTAAAGCTGCCTCTCATTCCTCTTGGAATTTAGTTTATAGGCATATACCTAATTGTCAAGATAAAATTGATTGGCGTAGTTGTTAATGGAAGACTGCTAGTTAATGAATATGAGTCCGGTGTTTAACAAGAAGTGAGGAAGCTTGGCTTAACGCGGAGTCATCTTTTCTCTGCGAGTGAACGCTTGAAACTTTATTCATTTTCTTTTGGGCACAATTCAAGCAGATCTTTATACATACCAAATAAAACTTACTGTGTATGGCCAGTATGTACCTAGAAACAACTAATCACAATGAATGCGTTTAGACTATCTTTGCAGTCTAAACGCATTTACCATAATGCGTCAAAAGAAATATGCCCCATACCTCTCTAATTACTGTAATAGTCCGTCTGGTCACACTTTTCCCTCTGCAGCAGGATTCTCTACTTCAGAGATCTTTTATACCGATGACAATGGAACATATTTCTTTCCCACAAGAGATTTTCATCCACCACAGGACATAACGGATGGAAAGGTTGATTTACAGGAATTCCTAGCGGCTCACAAATCAAGAATACGAAAAATATCTGATAAGAGATTATACACTCCAAAGGAGGAGCCATATATGGAAGGACATAACACCTGGATAGCAAATCATGAAGGATCTACACTAGTTATTCCAGTCGGGGATTTAGCACAACACACACTTTCCGCTATTCTTTACTATACTGTGAATCACTTACCTCTTTTTGATGACATAGCCAAGAAACAGATTCCTGGGATAGACAAGTATGATAAAATAGTCGATACCAAAAACCCGATCCCACTGACCTACCTTGAGCAGTATAATATCTCTGAACTAACTACAGAACTTTCGACATACTGTTATGCAGGTATGTTGTTACTTCAAGCAATGGGCCTTGGAGGATGGCTATATCATGGTATAGATAGACATACAGTATTAGGCGCTACTGGAGATCCAAAAGTACCAGGTTTAGGGTTTAGATATGATACCGATGATCGCTGGTCTATTCCCAATCCAACAGGATTGCCAGGAATTTTTGAAGCATACTGTCCTCCGCATTACAAGAATATGAGAGAAGCAATTGATGCTCTAATTAACAGAAAGTTTGGAGAAGGCGGTATGTATAACGTTGAAACGCCTGGCGCGTGGAAGGATAGTGCAAAGGTAAGAGGCAGCGCAAACCCTATCACCGAAGAGATCAAAGAATGCGCTGCATTGCAGGCACAATATATCCATGATACTTATGGCAAATTTCCAGCGACTATTCCTAGTATCTTTTCGCTAACTTATTTACAAGCACAACATATAGACCTAGATTTCTATGATCATTATTTCAAGCCTGGTGCATATCTGGCATGGCAATAGTTCAGGTAAGTGATGCACTGATCACCATTTAACACGCTACCAACCTTGATGCCATATTTGCAAACTTGGTAGACAGATCTTTGTGCATACTAATGTAGTTTCAACAAAATCCTGTTTACTGCTTCTTCGAAAACTCTGCTGCCATCCATCTGACTATGAAATCAATATAGTGATTCTAAAACGTAATTACGGAATCCTCTTTCAAAGCTAGTATTTCGTGGTATCTCTCCAGTAATTAAGAGCGAAGAACGGGCATCTATCGGAAACAGCTTTACCTCACTATTTTTACGGATTGTTGCTCCAAGCTCTTTGACTTGTTTTTCATCTAAGAATGGCAGACACACACTAATCGATGAATTTATTAAATTATTTTATCCAATAAATTAAATTGATATTAGAAAGATGCCCGTCCTGGGCGCTATTAGGTCAACTATCAATAGAGAGAAATAATCTTATGTGGGATATAAGCGAAAATAATTAAGTAATACTCTTGTCTCATAGTAAGAATTACGATAATAATAAAAACAATGATTCAAATCTAGTTGAAAATCTAAACGAAATACTATCTGTTGAAAATGCATCAATAGATAGAATAATATCAAGAATAGATCAGACATCACTACAAGAACTAAATCATAGACTAAAGCAACATTTAGAAGAAACGTACCTACAAAAAAATAGGCTTCAGAAAATAATTACAGAATTAGGAGGAAAGCCAACTTACGCAAAAGCAGATTTATCAAGGTTAGCCCCGCCTGCTACGATTATTATGAAAAAGAGATCTATAACGACCGCTGAGTCAAAAAAAGAGGATAACGTCCGAGACAATTCTATGCTAGAAGAAGAAGAAGAAGAATTAGTACGAATCAAGCAAGACCGCCTAATAGAATTTAATGAACTGGAAGGTTATGAATCTCTAATACAGACAGTGCAAACGATGGATATGCCGCAAAAACATGAGATTACACTCTTATTAGAACAGAGTGTGCAAGAAGAAGAATCAATGGCATATTGGTACAAAATACATTAACCCTTGGTGATTGACAAATTATGGCCAAAGATGATCCATGCTTCAATAAGACGTGGCCAAAAGTTTCTTCTTAACCACGTTAGTTCCAAGATTCCGCTCATAATTATATACGCAGATCTGGTCGGCTCTACTACTATGAGTATGACTTTATCCATAGATAAACTTGTGGATATAATTAGAGTATTTGCACACGAAATATCGCATGTAGTGGATAGTTATGGTGGATATGTCTTAAAATATGCAGGCGACGCAGTAATCTCATTTTTTCCGGGTGGTGTCGACAACAAAGACAAATATCTTGCTTCAGACACGTCGGTAGAATGTGGCAAATCGATGATTGATGTAATCAGTGAGACTAATGGGATATTCAATAAAAAATTTGGCTATCCAGAACTATTTACCAAGATAGGTATAGACGTAGGAGAAAATACAATTGTTCAGTACGGCTACGACCAAGAGTCGCCTATTGATATACTGGGATATAGTATGAATATAGCATCAAAGATAACTTCTCTAACTGGCGCGAACAAAATAGCTATCGGAGAGAATGTATACAAGTCATTAGACCATAAAACACAGGGAGAATTTCATGAGTTATCCATGTCCGATAACAGATGGAAGTATATTAACTATGGGACTGATAGTCCTTACAAAGTCTACACGCTGAATACCTCAATAGGGAATTGACTGTGCATCGCACTGTTGGAATAAACACGACCACTAATGCAACCTATCTATCTCTAATTGTATATTATGATTAAATCTTGAATTGTACAACAGATAATCGTTAGTTCACACACAAACAGCCAGCGACATCTGGATTTTCCTCACTTTTGCGAGTCGCAAATCATTTTAAACTATATTAGACTGGCAGCTTTCGAGAGTGGGCAGCCCAGTCCATAGGCGGTTTTGCAAAGTCAGGTAAATGATCCATATTTCTTTATCTTTGTCACGCATATTTTATGTACATAACCATCGCCAAACGATTAGAGCTTGACAACAAGAAAAACCATAGTAGTGATATAGTATAATCAGAGATTCTTTGGAGGCTCATAGTTGCATAGAGCAAGCCTAAATGCATCAAGTATATCATCATGCGATGTTTGTTGTTTGTCCAGCTTCCATTCGTCTGATACCACTGCAGTACGTAGAGACACTACTAGCTTCTGCAATGTTGGATGGATCTTAATTAACCTCTTAGACATCAATGTATAAGTCCATTGCAACATCCGTCTATGTCTCTTCTGAAAGTTAACAAATTTTCTAACAAAAGATGAATTGATGAGGTTCGACAGTTGTATGTCCACAATATGGACAGAACTTTGCATCATCTTGCGTCGGGAACACCTTTATCAATTGAAATCTTGATCGACAGGTTCTACATACATAGGTGGTTGCACTTAACATCTAGTACATTACTATACAGAACAATTTATTACGAATTCCCAATCTGCCATTCCTTTCAATGACTCAGACTCTTTCGGTAGGTAGGGCATGGTTGTCATAACAACCTCAGATTACATTCAAATTATTGCAGCCGGGATATATGCAGCAGCATTATTCTACACTGTCATAACGTTTAGGCGTTCGAAGAAACTAGATCAAATCACACAGACGAACATAATCACGTCTTCTTGGAGAGATGCAGAGGTTGAGTTAGATAAAATACCCCCTGGTTCTGAATATGACATCTCTCGAAAGCAATGGGTTTATCGTATCTTCAATGATATTGAATGGCTTTGCTTCTTAATCAATGAAAAGTTCATTAGCGATAGGAAAATCCTAAAGCAATTCGAACCAACTTTAATTGACTACTACGAAAATACGTTTCTGAAGTATGTGTCAAAAGATGAAAAGGATTTTAAGCGCTATCCTGAATTCACTAAATTATATCAAGCAATCAAACAACAGAAATCAAGTCAGAAATAGTACTAATAATAGGAAAGGTTTAACCCGGCCTACCTACGATTGGCCCAATTTGTATCGTTTCGACTATATAGTAACTAATTGACAAGCTGGCAATCTTATAATTTTATTGACGTATAAACCCTTTCTTTTCCATGTAACTCTCTCGTGCCCACCGTTCTAGTTCCCTGTCAGATAGTTCGTTCCTCGCTTTGAAGATAGATTCTGCATCTTTTCCTACGGGATTCCTTAACTCTGGGTTAGGTGAAATCGTCGCATTTAGGATTGTGTGAGCCACTTTGGAAGGATGAGAAGAGTAAGCACTAATTGACTCAAATCCTTGAAAGACTCGTTGCACCATATTGGCATACGGAGATTTGTTTGGATCAAAGCCTTTGGCAGTCTTCATATTATCCATAAAGTTACTACCGATAAATCCTGGTTCAATTAATATGACATTTATACCAAAGTCAGCTATTTCTTGTCTTAGGGATTCTGTGAACCCTTCTATGGCAAACTTGCTCGCATGGTATGCGGTGGTAAATGGGAACAATCCTACTGTGCCACCAACAGAACTTATGTTTACTATTGTGCCATTACCCTGTTTTCTCATTGTTGGTATTACTGCTTTAGTGGTTCTCATTACACCGAAAACATTTGTTTCAAACTGCTGCTTTATCTCCTCAAGGCTTGATTCTTCAAGAGAGCCAAATAGGTCATAGCCCGCATTGTTGACTAGAACGTCTATCCTATCATTTTCTTTTACAATATTTTCGATAGCATCATCTACCGACGAATCACTGTTTACATCTAATTGAGTAACATTAAGGGAGATATTTTCCTTTAATGCAATTTCTCGTAGTCTATCACTCTTGTCTATATTTCGCATAGTTGCATATGTTATAAATTGATTTCTCGCTAACAGTAGAGATGTTTCATAACCTATTCCACTCGAACTGCCTGTCACGACAGCCACCTTTGTCATGTTTATATTGTGACATCGCATTATATGAGCATAGCGACAAGCAAATCGACTAAACAAAGATATAGTATCTTTATTAAATCAAACTATGGCTAATGTAAATCAGGCAGAGTTTGAAGGTAAAGTCGCCATTGTCACTGGCGCCGCTAGCGGTATCGGACGTGCTACAGTGACCCTTCTCAACTCCCGTGGTGCTTCGGTTGTCGCCGAAGATATCAAGCCAGAAGTCGATGAACTTACACGCGGCAACGAACGAATTGCACCAATTATTGGTGATGTGTCTAGCGAGGAGACAGCAAAACGCGCAGTCGCTCTGGCAATCGAGCGCTTTGGCAAGGTCGACATTCTAGTAAATAATGCCGCAACTATCATCTACAAACCCGTGGTCGATATGACGATAGAAGACTGGGACTCTATCATGGCAGTCAATGTACGAGGATGGTTCCTCCACTCCCGGGAAGCGCTCCGTGCTATGATCCCTAACCATAGTGGGTCAATTGTAAATGTTGGTTCGTTACGCCTGCTTCTATACATTTCCGCAAATCGCAGCCTATGCGGCCTCCAAAGGGGCCATTGCACAGCTGACCAGAACTTTAGCAGTTGAGAATATCTCCCATGGCATTCGTGTCAATGCGGTTGGATCCGGTGATGTCGTAACAGATCTCCTCAACAAGATTAATCCAGATGGACGCAAATTCCTGAGTGAACATGGCAAACGCGCTCCTATTGGGCGTGCAGCCCAGCCAGAAGAAATTGCTGAAGTCATACGCTTTCCTCGCATCAGACAGGGCAAGCTTCATTGTTGGCTCTATTTTGATGGCTGATGGTGGCTATAGTGTAATAATCCAATAGCACGGGCCATATCTACTAGTATGGTATCTAGATATCATTTATAGAAACTGCATAGAAATGTGATATATTCTTCGTATCCTTACCCTATGACAGAAGGGTATTCTGATAAGAGCTATATACACGGAGGTGCATTCGATCACAATCAATAAATAAAATATAACTATGCGTGTAGCACGTATGCATGAATTTAGAAATCTGCTTGTGACTCATCCCGAATTTGCGGCATTCAACCACACGCCTTTCTTTCGGGTTAGAAAACATATTTATCAATAGCATATAGTAGTATGTTCTTAAGTATGCTATATGGATAGACTAGCATATAGATAGATTAGAATTCCAATTACTATGCTATAGATAACCAACAAAATCGCGCTATACACTCTCCCTCTGCTTCGCGTACTTTACCGATTATATCGCAAATTGGCCAGTCATTGGTCATGCATAAACTCATTGAGCTTCAAAAGATTGTAGATGAAAAAATCGGAACGCTCAAAGAAGAAGTAGAAATCGGAACAAATGTGAAACTGAATATGTTATACATAGATGACCGGCGGGATGAAATACAATTTCTCCAATGGAGTACAAGAATCATACAATCAATACTTGTTGATTGTACCTTGGATGACTATTCAAACACGAAGTGATTTTTAAAGTGGCAACTTCTTTAGTATGAAGTGCTGCTATTCTTTACAAGGAAGAGAAGACATGTGGAACAGTGGATCAAGCTATGAATCCTATATAGGCAGGTGGAGTAGGCTTGTTGCACACCAGTTTGTACCCTGGCTTAATATTTCAGCTGGCTCCCATTGGTTGGACGTTGGATGTGGAACGGGAAACCTGAGCCAAACGATCCTTGATATGGCAGATCCGCACACGGTGCTTGGAATTGACTCTTCAGAAGAATATATTGAATTTGCTCGCAAGCAGATCAATGACCCTCGTGTAACATTTCGCCTTGGAGATGCGCAAGTACTTCCATTTGAGTCTGCTTCATTTGATGCAGCTGTCTCCGGACTAGCGCTCAATTTTGTTCCTCAACCAAATCCAGCGCTAAGGGAGATGATAAGAGTGTACGTGTAGGTGGAACTACATAAAATACATTACAAAATAACAGGTGGATTCAGTATGTAACAGTGAATGTTAAGACGATAACAGCTGATAACAGACAGTAAAAGCTATCTAGTGCTAATTGCCAATAAAATATATTGCAAGCGGTATTAAACAAACCAGAGAAAGAGAAGTCAGTGATTAGACTTCATCAAGAGGGCACGACACCCACAGCAGATGCCCTCATCTTCACTTTCAGGTTTTTGTTGCTACCGGAATGAATACGTGGAAAACTTGCAAGTAATTATTCTCTTACGATTTCATCTATTAGATTAGTTAAGCTATCTGTCTCGATTGGTTTTAGTATGTATTTTGATATGTAATTACCACTTTCTAATTCTTTTACCAGTACACCATCTATATTGAATGCTGAGATGAGAATTATTTTGGTTTCGCCGCATTTTTTTATCTTGCGAGCAACAGAATCACCCATTATGTCACACAATCTATAATCTAATAGTATAAGATGTATCTTATTACCCCGGTTTATTTCTTCGATGTACCTCGCAATACACTCTTCACCAGATTCTACCATTATTATGTTATATTTCGACTTGAGCATTAGCTCAAATGATAAAAGCACATCTGGTTCATCTTCACAAATCATTACTGTTTTCTTTTCTGTTACAAATTTATTATTATTCTGAATATTATCCATCTCGTTTACTCACCCCGGCTTTTCCGTGTTCAACTTACAGCTGCTGGTTGGATTGCTTGTGTGTGCTGTGTTGCTGTCTGCGTCTGTGCCGGTGGCGCTACTATATTGCTATTTGCTACCGTTTCGCAAATCAGCTTCGTATTTCCAACTTGCATACAACCAGAAACAAAGCCATCATAGTATGCTTTGTCTGCAGACGTATAAAGTCCACATGCTTGATATCTTACTGGATTAAACTTTTGTTGTATTCCATCTGCACTGCCATTAAGCTTACAGTTTGATACATCGGCTGCATTGGTATTTGCATTTGCATTTGCATTTGCAGTTGCAGTTGCGCTCTGAATTACTGTTGTTTTGTGAATAACTCTGGTCTTATCATTGTCATCATCTTTCTTCTCACAAGTCATATAGAATGGCACATCAACATCACATTTTTGTTTCTGTTCACAGTTATCACCCCCATTTGCCATTACTGTCATGACATAGCCCTGACTACATGGTATATTATTTCGAATACATTCACCGCTTTCGTCATCTTCATGTCCATGATAGCCATCCGGACATTCTGAGTGCTCGGGGAAACATCTGCCATCTTCATTCATACCATATCCATCCTGACATTTGCCATCTATTGTTGCACATTTTGGTAGTTCCGTATTAAATAGACAATCATTATCTGGTGGTTCTCTTGATACTGGTTCTGGTAGTTCACATTCATGTGCAGTACTTCCAGCTGGACAGACATCTTCATACGGTGTTATACAATCTTGAAAGCTTCCGTCACATGTCGGAAGTAGTTTATCTGTTGGGGGACAATCTTCATCTACCGATACAGTTGCTCCATCTGGACATGTAAGGGTCTCTGGTTCCGGACATGCTTCGTTAACTGATACAACAGATCCATCTTGACATGTTTGGAGTGTTCTTGTGTTGCTGTCTGGTACTGATGGACATTCTGCTTGTGTTGCAGCAGATGACCCGTCTGAGCATGTAACAAAAGTTGATACTGGTTCTGGTGGACATTCTGCTTGTGTTGCAGCAGATGACCCGTCTGAGCATGTAACAAGCGCTTCACTCTGCTCACATAATTCTTCTGTCCCCACAAGTGATCCATCTTCACATTCAACTAGTCCATCATCATTGTCGTTATTATCATCATCATTCTCATTGTCATCATCATCTTCTATTTCTCCCGGTCTGCCAGCGTTTTCCCAATCTTCTTGTGCTTGTTCTTCTTGCTCTTCTGGGCTTCCCTCATAATCACCCTCTGTCCAACCATCATCTTCTGTTGTTGGCGACGCGTATATTGATGGTTGATTTGATGTTATCATTATTATTAATGCCAGTGCCAAGCTAACCGTCGTAAGTTTAATTATACTCATTTCTTGTCCGCTACCAACTGTTTAGAAGTGTATTCGTAATCATTGACATTAATATCCACTAATACCCATTACGGGGGTTACTTAATAAAATAGAATGATTACATTGAATACATTTGATGCAGCTGCTCGTTACTTGCCCAATAAAAAAGATAGAGTCATAACTTTGACTTCACTTTTGCGAATATTTAACTGTGTTAAAATGGTTGCCTCCATTCCACATTAGAACGCTATTAGAACGAAATAGCTGATCATCTAGTAAGTCTGTAACTTAACGATCTGAATCAAACTTTTGAAGATAATTTTTACCATCTGGTGTTATAACTAGCTCGTTGAAATTATTTGTAACTATATAATGTATTTGCTTCAAAGCATCAATCCAAGTTTCTACTAGTACCGTATCTCCATCAAATCTTTCCGCGATCTGTTCTTCATTCTTCCCCTCAGAGAGAGATCTAAGTACGTAACCTAATGTTTGGCTCTCAGTTAGGCCGCGAATGTACGAGTTTTTACGCATTTAGTTCATCACCCCTAGTTGCTTTATCGTTTACGACTACTAGATAACAAAGTAAATAATGGTTAACTGATTTTCTACCAAAAATTCATATTAAGACTATCCTATTAAAAATTATACCATTGTGTCATATTTTATATCAATTACTTCAATATTTTAATCAAGTCATCCGAAATCCAATCAAAATCCGCTAATTACTTCAAAATATTGTTCAGAAACTATTATATATGTTACTACCAAAGTACGTATTAAGTAATACTAGCTTGGATGATAAGACAGAGCAAATTCAAGTTATTGTCAACAACAGAAAGTACATAAAGGGTTTATTGTTATGGAAACGCGATAATTTGTTTAACGAATTTCGGATGATATCTCTGTAATTAACACTTGGGTTAATTTCAGTCTGCATTGCATCAAAATAGTCGCTAATTATCATATCATTGGTTTTTGTTTTTATTGGAGTGCATATTGTTGGTGTTTCTGCATTTATGAATACAGGGATCATTAACATAATGTATTAATAAAACGTTGCATCGCTGCGCATTATATTTGGTAAATGCAATGCATATTACAGCTAGTGTTTTTATAAATGATAACGAAAGTGGACTGCATCAGGATTTTGATAAATGGCTAGAAAGGTTGGCACCTCACGCTCCTACGGATCAGTATAAACATAATGAAACAGGAGAAGATAATGCAGATGCGCATCTAAAACGACAAATAATGGGTCGCGAGGTTGTAGTTGCCATCACAAATGGAAAATTAGATTTTGGTCCATGGGAGCAAATATTCTACGGAGAATTTGACGGCCGGAGAAACAAGAGAGTATTAGTAAAGGTAATTGGTGAATAGAAGACCTTATTGAACTTGATTTTATTACTAAATATTTTCTGAATTAGTTAGTGCTATTATATCTTCCGAAGGTAGATTCTCGTCTAATAAATGATTTACTTATTTGTGAGCTAAATAAAAAATAAAAAATCAGATGAAATATCAACATTGCCTCCTTTCTACATAGTTGAAATAAGGACCGTAGTGGGAACAGATCAAGAAAAGATGAAAAATATGATATTTGAAAAAAATGTTTTCTTCCATCGATCACTGAAAATGGTACTCATTTTGTGTAACTAATATGAGATTAAGCTTGGAATTGTTTAAGGAAATGTGTGAATCTCATGTTGTAATGAGCTGATATTAACGCAGAAAATATTTCGTTTTGCAGAGTTAATGAATTAACCATACTTCTTCTTCCTCTTCTTTTCCTTATTTTCTACATATTCTTTCAACGAATTTAATTTATAGTCATACATTTCTTCAAGGAATTTAACTACTTCTAACGACTTGCTTCTATTCAATGAATAAAATCTATTTTTCCCCCGTTTTTCTTCTGTGACTAGATCTGCTTCCTTTAATACACGGAGATGCGATGAAACCGCAGGCAATGTAAAATTAAAGTGTTCAGCTATTTCAGTGGGTATCATATCATTCCTCTTGAGTAGCAGAAGGATTTCTCTTCTATTATCATCTGATAATGCTTTCCAAGGTGAGCCCATTATACCTGATTTAATAGTAAATACATTATTTAAACGTTTAAACATTTAAATATGATACAGTGATAGGAATTCTAATGGAAACAGATGTAGAAAAACAGCAAGAAGGACTCTAATTTTATACAAAAACCATTACATACTGGCAATTTATCGTAACTAAGATACAGATTATGTTCGGCGGATAACACCATCAAAATAAATCATACTGCATAAAAGGATTCCTCGCATTCTATACGACTTTTTATTTTCTTCTTGATGTCTCCAAATTCACTAATCACTTACATAATTATTCAAACTCACGCTGGTGTTCTGGTTTGACATGTACTTCAAGCAAATCTGCTAATGGTCCTTTGATTTCTTTAACATTCTGCTTAAACAATACCATTTCTCTGCCCTCCTTCCTACAATAGATGTTTACGACCCATTTTTCTTCATCTATCTTTGGAAAATCAGACCGGTAATGAGCCCCTCTACTCTCTTGTCGCATCAAAGCACTTCTTAATATTGCCTCGCAAACGACTAGCGATGACTTTACATGCCAAGTTAAAACAACATTTTCACCGTCATCATCAATTTTGAATTCTTTCAGAATATTATCTTTGGAATAAAACTCCTTTTTTAGTTTCAAAATTCTTTTCAATCCATTTTTTAGCTTTGATTCCTCTCTTATTATTCCTGCATTATGATTCATTAATTCTTGTATTTCATCACGAAACTTAACTGGTTCCTTAACTACAAAGATTACATCTTCAAATTCTTTTTGCCTATTAACAGTCAATCGTAGCGGTGATGGTACTCCAGTTTTCCTTTTTTCTTGTACTTCCTTTATTAATTTAGCTGCTTCACCGCCAACAATTTTCCCGAAAACTACTGTATCCAGTAGGCTATTTCCACCTAAACGGTTAGCACCATGAATCTGACTTATTACTTCCCCAACAGCAAATAGACCTCCAATTTTAGTTCTACACTTTTCATCTACCACCACTCCGCCCATGGAATAATGTGCAGTCGGCCCAACCTCCATTTTCTCTTTGGAAATGTCGATTCCATTAATCCTTTTAAACTGTTCAAACATGGTAGGCAGTCTATCTAAGATTCTTTTCTTTGGTAGATGGGTTACGTCTAGCCAAACTCCTCCATGTTCAGTGCCTCTGCCATTGACTATTTCATTATAGTTTGCACGTGCCACTATGTCTCGTGGACCTAGCTCCATCCTTTCAGGATAGTAATTTTTCATAAACCTCTCGCCTCTTGAATTTAGTAATATGCCTCCTTCTCCACGTATCGCTTCAGTCGCTAGAGTGCCCAATGCTTTCTCTGGCCAGACCATCCCGGTAGGATGAAACTGGACCATCTCCATATCTACCAGGTCTGCGCCTGCTTCATATGCTAGAGCCACGCCTTCCCCATAGTTCTCAAAAATTCTAGAACTACTGACCGAATAGACTCGCGTATATCCACCAGCAGCAAGTATCAGAGCCTTGCATTCTAATATCGTAATTTCTCTTTTTTCGATATTTATGCCAAGTGCACCTTTGACTTCATCTCGTTTTGTTTCTACTTCTGAAGAACTATCTCCAGTTACATCTTCGGATTTTAATAATCTTGTGATGTAAATATTGTCTATAATCTCAATTTTCCGCTGACTAACTTGGTCCATTAAAACACGAATTATTTCTTTACCAGTCCAATCCTCGTAAAATACAGTCCTTCTATAAGTATGAGCGCCAAAGAAGCGCTGTGTTAATTTGCCATCTACTTCTCTATGGAATCGAGCACCCCAACTTACTAATTCATTCACAGCATCGGGTGCATTCTTACAGAGTGCCTCGACTCTTTCGTAGTCTGCAAGAAACTCTCCTTCTTTTAGAGTATCAGCTCCGTGTACCATCCAGTTATCTTCTGGATCCATAGTACCAAGAGCCGCATTGATACCTCCTCTCGCAAGTACTGTGTGAGGATCGCCTTTTTTACTTTTACTAATTATGAGAACGTAAGCACCAGCATCATGAGCTTCAATGGCAGCTCGAAGACCTGCAGAGCCACCACCTATAATTAGAATATCACAGGAGCGGTTAGATCTTTTTCTCAAATTTCCAGCCATTGGTGTATTTCAGGTAGGTAGTATTTAACAAATCAGGATAAGCACCTTACGCGTTGAAGCATCTCAACACAGCGACATTTTTGATGCCTTTAGTATGTCACTGCAGTTCTGGCATTAGTCTACTGTCGCCGCGGGTTGTAGACGCCAATTGTGGTGCTCTATTTTTGCTTCTTGATTGCTATTCTTGTCATTGTCGCTCTGGTTTATGAACTCTAAAGTTTGTGTAATCCATTATGCTGTTACAAAAAGATGCAAATAGTCTTCTTATCGTGAAGTATAAGGCCAATTGTCATCCAAGTATCATTACATAATTTAATTCTGAATTCTCCTGCAAATGCACTATCTTTATAAACACGATTTAGATACGTCTTATATGAAAGAGTCTTTTCAAAAGGCAAATTCTTTAATCTTAATCTGCTTAGGCATTCTACTTTTCATGGCTTTTGCTACTCTAGAAAATGAGACATTGATCATTCCGAACTCATTAGGAGATTCGTTGCCAGTGAATAATACGAATATAGTTCTAGTTCATGGGTCTTGGAGCGATGGGTCTATTTGGAGCAAAGTAATTCCTATTTTGACTGATGCTGGACACGGAGTCTTAGCAGTACAGCTCCCTCTACATTCTCGGGGAGAAGATATCGCTACAGTAGAGCGTGCAATTGAGCGAATTGGTGGGCCTACCATCTTGTAGGCCACTCATATGGAGGAGAAGTAATAACAAATGCTGGTTACAATAACCCCAATGTCATAGGTCTTGTTTACCTTACTGCCCGGCAATGATTTCTTCGAACAGCTTCCCAAAGAAACCTCGAAAACTTTCTTTGAGAATATTGCAGTTGATAGCGCAGGATTCTTATATTTTAACCCAGAAAAATTCCATCAGTCATTTGTTCAAGATATTGACCCAAGGGAAGCAGACATCATGGCTCGCTGTTCAAAAGCCGTTCAATCAATTAATTAGTACTGAAATATCTGGTCCTGCAGCATGGAAACAACTTCCTACATGGTATCAAATATCTGAGAACGACCGTCTTATACCTCCTGATATCCAGCGACGCTATGCAGATCGGATGAATGCAACCACTCTCTCACTTAACTCTAGCCATATGTCGCTTGTATCACAACCAGAAGCAATTGCTGAACAAATCATAAATGCAACAAAAGAGAGTACCAATGGTTAGATATTATCCACTATTAGAAGTAATAAATCAGAATTGCATCACGATTTAACGTTGTGGGAAAAGATTTCACAAACCATTTCACTGCAATATGACCGAGAATACCGTACTAATCAGAAGTGCGGTATAAGTTACCTTCTTATATAGCACCAAACTGTTGGAATATTGTTTCCCACTACACTAGGAATCATGTCCGCACTCATGATTAAGAACATACCTCTATGACCGTTGTTTGGACCAAAATATGCTGTGTTAATAGTGCACTTTAAAATTTCGACAGATAACCGGCTAACTCAGAACTGTATGACTTATGTCTAGGCTCGGATTCTATTATATATACCTCAATAACTTTGTATGCAACCCACGCAGTACCAATAATTATTCCTGTAATAGTTATTTCAAAAATTACTGATGTGGTAAACGGATCTATCAATAGAAAATAAGAATGGCTGCCCCATTATCGATGATACTAGAGGTAGAACAACCAGGGAAGAGTGATGAACAAATACCTGGTAGCCTACCTGTTCTTTATGCTTGACGGTAAGGTTCTTTAAGAGTGATTTAAAGGCCCCAACTGCTTGCGGCTGTTTGTACAACATATTATAAAAATAGATAGAGAAGGATAGCCTACAGTTAGTTGTCAATGCAGAGAACCGTAGGCACCCTTCTCCAACATATCATACTCGACATGCATTTAAAGTGAAGAGATGAAAAGGGCAACCTATAGGTTAACATGTATGTAAGACCCGGAATTAGTCCCTATCTTGGACTGTATTAGTTTCATTGTTACTAAAATTGGATTGTTTAGTACGTTTTCACCTAATCTTGTAAAAGTTGACGAAAATGACAACTTCATATAGTTCATGCAGGGAAATCCATTCGAATCCTGTCTATATCTCCTATGGTTGATGTGATATATGTAACTTCATAGATTCCAAGTTAAAACAGACTCCTATATTTAAATAGCATTAGAGGGGCAAGGAGAGTTAGGACTTTCAGTGAAAAATTACGGGTATTGTTATTCTGGTCTATTCCAATGAATAGTTTTTTCTCCAATGGAAAACTCTTCCGTTGACACCAAACAGCATCTTGTTGTTGATCTATTCTGAAATCAGACAATTGAAAATGAGGTAAAAAAGTACTTTTCTTGCCTACGATATAGATCTGCTTATATCATGGAGAATCTGATCCATAGGCAGCTCCATTGGTCCAGATATAATGGCAGCAGAATGGACTCATCATATATCTTATTCTCCAAGTCTGATCGCAATTAACGTCCGTGGACATGATGCAACCGCAGAGAATATCCAATCTTCAAAGGAGTTTGGCATAAGTATAGCGGGAGAAGATCAGAATGTCATCTGTAGTGTGGCCGGCGGATATAGTGGTAGACTTGTAGACAAGATATGTCTACTTAAGGAAGCTCACATAGCTAATTTCCATGAATCTAAGAGTATCAATGTACCTATGATTCAAGATGTAGCCATGAATGCAGAGTGCAGATTAATGAAGCAAGAACAGCTAGGTGATCATTTAATGTCTGTTGGGGAAATCATAGAGATATCAGCGAATGAGAATATAAAACCATTAGTTTACCATAATGGAAGATATTGGAAATTAGGAGAGAATGTTCTTAGCCCCCAGCCTAAAATTAAGAGACGATCGAGAAGTTATCTGAGAAATACAGACGAATAAAATAAGAGCGTATTTGGTCACATTTCTTTTCGAAAAGATCTTGGCACACCGAGCGAATAGGTATAGAAGAGGTACAGTTATAGCATGAATAGGAAGATTATATAAGATGCTCTTTCGTAATAATGAAATTCTATATGTTGATTCCAAAAAGCAATTACATTTCCCACTTTTGCCTAATCATGTGCAAGTTACCAATACGCAGTAAATGCTATTAGTTACCCCTTTCTATAAATAGTATGGATAGTGATAACGGTAAACAGGAACAACCATTAGTAAACCCTCATGCAAACCTCTTGGAAAACAGGAGTAATGAAACGCAAAAAATCACACATGGACACGGAAAAGAAGTGGTTTACTATATAGAGGAACGTAGCAGAAAAGTTGCACAAATGTTAGCACAAGGACATAGTGAAACAGAGGTATCTCAATTGCTGCATGTACATGTAAGTACCATTTGCAGAGACATCAAGGTATTGAAGAAGCTGTCTCAAAAATTTGTATTTGATTTAGCCAAGGGCGATCTAACATACTACTATAACCAATGTATTGATGGAGTGGATGAAATTAGAAGAGAAGCCTGAAATGTACATAAGTATGGTGACTGGGGTCAAGGGGTTCATCTTTCAGTCAAGGAAAAGATTACAGCTCTTAGGGTATTCGTGCTCATTAAGGATCAAAAAAGTGACTTCGATATGATGGATATGGAAATAACTTAACAAAACTAAATCATCCTGACCATTTCATCATTAGTTTTCCGAACTTAGGACATGAATTCCATCCTTCATCTCAATGGTTTACCCAGAATGGACCTATTCCAGAATATGTCTTGGCAGATATTTTCTCATGGCTTGGACCCAGATCAGGGTTTACAGATTTCGGAAATAGTTCTATAACTTATCCCTTACCGTCGACCTCGCCTAAGAGTTAACGATGCGTTGAGCTTCAAGCTAGTGCCAAAACTGCAAGACATTCTGAACGCATCAAACTACCATACAAAAAAGTACTTACCGTTCTCAACTGCGTCTTGAAACTGGCGAGGTGTAAATTTGGCTACCACTTTTTTCAAGTTCTTCTCCTTTACTTTGTCCTCTGAGTACTATGATGGGACGCATCAAATTTATCTCCTGCTTCATCGTCGCCTGAGAATACAGCAAGAGACTCTAAAGGTAACTGTACTCCACTTACTCAAACTCCACAAGAACCATCGCAATCACCAGAAGGGCCAAGAGAACTAACACCACAAGTAGATAGTAGTCAAACTCCGGATGATCCCTTATATGAAACTGCGGTAGCACCGGAAGTAGGAGACGAAGGTAATAATGGAGGTGGAGATGATGCAGAAGACTCCAGCAGCGGATCATGATTCGCTGTATGCGCTCATTGTGTTGTATGCGTTCTAAGTCTGGATTAACCAATTAAGTAGCTCACGTATTAGAGAAGCTAAGACCACCAAACGGCACTAAATCTCTTGTAAGAAAAATGTTACATATGTAGGATTGAACGAATTTAAGCCCAAGTGCTTCTAATCCCACTTAACACAATTTGACTTTACCAAGCTCAATTTCTAAGGTCTAGCTAGATGAAAAGAAGAAGATACTAACTAGACCATAGAATCAATGCAATCGTATAGCAAGAGGTGACCCAATATAGATTAGGTATGATATATGTATGGAAATAGTTCCTTTTTTGGTAAAGCTCCGATCTTGTTGATAGATCCTATCAACCCTTTAGGCTTTCCAAGCAGCTTTCAAATTCCTTCTCACATATTCCATCCAAGACGAATACCTGCGATCAGATTCGTCAGATCAATTTCTTTTCCTTTTATTGCCCTGTGCATAATCGATTGCGCTTCCGCGGGTGGACAAAACAGTTGGTGTTTGAACTTGAGTTGAAACATTCTATTGATTGCGGACATGTTGACATATCTTGAAGCTATGCATTGTTATTGTTATGGTAATACCTGTTACTGTCGATGACAAGTGACAAGGAGATGACGACCTGATTTATGCTGATGAATACCTGGATATAGCGGGAACTCCAAAAAGTGATTATACTAAGAGGCTAAGAGTCAGTCGACTTATTTGTCGAGTTTGCAAGTTGAAATTTAGAACACGTCAAGAAACTCAAGCGCATATTAAGCGTGGAACATATATATCTTCAATCTTAGTGAATATCTTAAATAATCCCACTCATACTACAGAATTGTTGTCGAGTGTCGCCATACTTACAATAGTCTTATCTTGTATTTTATGTCAACCATTTCTATCATCACAATTTTATGAAGCAGAGGGTAGTAATAGCAATCAATCATCAACCCAACCGAGTCTGCCAGAAATTGGGACAAGATTTGAGGCGGTGGGAGGAATTTTTAGTCTGCCATCTATCGACTGTCTTGAATGCGAATTTAGAGGTATAGTTGAGAAATCAACCGCATCTCAATACAATATGCGTGGAGAAGTAGTGGGAGACAGTGTTTCAATAATTATACCCGTTTTAGTTTTAGGAACATTGAACATACATGGGTCTGCGATAAATGGAATCCTTACAATCAGCGATAAACAGTACACAATAGAAGGGACAAGCACTACATACTCACCAACCTGTGGTTACTGCAAACAGACACTAGATCTAAGAGGACAGAGTGTGCAAGGCGATGACGTAATGAGTGCAAATATCCCCTTGAATATTATTAAGTAACTAGTTCAATCTAATGATTTTATAATTATCAATTAAGGTGAAGCAATATAAAAATTGCCAGCTGCTGATATTATGAAGGGGAACGATAGAAATGTCAAATATGTGAGAGAATATATTCAAGAATACCCTGAGAAGCGTGATTCCTATACCAACCTTGCAGATGCTTTTATAATTACGCTCCATACATGGTCACGGGTATGAAACATCAGATCTAGTTGCTGAGAAAGTGGTAGGGCATCTGCAGTATCTGAGACAACCGAAGGATGTGGAATATAATGGTACGTTCATGTGTTTTGAACGCAAATTGCAAAGATGCTCCCGAAATAAAACGTTGTCCACATTCATACTATTGGTTCGCTAATGTCACGTGAAAATTTTGATTCTGAATGAGAAGGACCAGTACGAGGGTCTGTTTCCAGTTAACAGAATCATTTTGCTGCTACTAGAATTATACATTGACAGTATTTTGCAAGTGTAATCTTTCATACTTAATGGCTTCTCTAATGATCGTAAATTCTACTTGTTCGGCCATCTTGCTCAATTTTGAAATATCTTCTTTATAGTCTTCAAAAGACGTGTGATCCTTGGTACCCATGAAAACCTCTCTGATATTACATCCTAGCATAGTAGTCTCTATTAGAAACCATACATCTATGCCCCAACCGTTAGGAGAATCAGGTATTTCTAGCATTCTCCGCCACAGCTGTCTCGTTGCACAAACCTCACCACTTAAAGGTTGCTCAAAATGAGACAGCTCTGGAAAGAATATATTTAACATGGGCCTTGCAATAAGTTTTGTTACTGCCGCGTCTCTTGCATGTCTTTCATAAAAACCTCTCGCCATATCACAATTGTCTACTATCAACGTACTTACCAAGTTGTTAATCCATTGCGGAGATAGATTCTTTATGTCTGCATCAAGGAATAGAATGATGTCAGCCGATCGGGCTATTGCCTCTTATGCCGGCTTTCATAGCTATTCCTTTTCCAGGGAAAATCTGCTCTGGTTGTTGGATTACAGTTGCACCTGCTCTGGTCGCTAATTCCGCTGTCTTATCATTGGAATGAGCATCAACAACTATTATCTCTGGATTAAAACTACTTCTTGATGCTGTCGAAACTGTATTTTCGATGGTACCCTCTTCGTTCTTAGCAGGAAAGATTACTATGACTTTTAGATCGTTTTTTGCAACATTAATGTCGTTGTTTTCAATGTAATGGAAAGTAGTATCCATATCGATTCATATTAATTATTGGCTTGATACTTACAAACTTATCCCTAAATTATCGGACTAATATTCAGAGGTATTAAACGTAAGTCATGGGGGGCTGGCGTACCTATCAGTATTGAAATAAAAATGACAGCGATTGCGCAACCAAATCAAATGGTAATTGGTCAGAAGTTATGAGTTGGAAGATAAACAAAGGAATACTTTTAGACGAATGTCATGCATTTCTAACGTCTGGAATAATACAAATGAAATTACTGATGGAAGATTTACTCTTATATAGGAGTTTATAGGTACCTCTATTACCACAGAGGTGGTAACGTATCTTGCACAAATACCCTATACTAACTTAGAATTTAAAGGCAGAAGAATAACTAGAAGTACAAGAATGCAGAATATAGAGTTGAATTGGGTCATTCCGATGCCATACAAACAAAAGGGCTAAAGAACAGAATACATCATGATGCGGAAAGGATCGATGAAGTTTTCAGAGTTGGAGTAGAGATTGAAGCCTGCCTGATTGACAAGAATGGAATGCCAGTTAATGCAGAACCATTGATCAAAGAACATCAAGGGTCTAGTCATCCTCTTGATTATGAGTATGGCGTATGTCAATTTGAATACATGACGTCTCCAGTAGCAATGAGTGACCTTCTATATCTTAATTGTATTTTTGAGGATTTTATAGAACATCTTGGAAAATCCATCGAGAAAGTATACAGGAATAATGACGTGATTCCAGTCTTCCTTGGAGGTAATCCATCACCTGAGATAATAAAAAGTGTGGATCTAATCACAAATAAACCACGATACAATAAATTATCAAAATGGCACAACAAGATGCCAGACGTGGAAATAGAAGGGCAAATATTTAAAGCGATGCATATTCCGGCTGCGATTCAAGCTTTCCATTTCCACTTACAGGGAAAGAACCCAAATTATACCGCCATGATGTTCAATCACATACTAAATGTGATTCCATCAGCAATAACACTTGGGGCTAATAGCAGACTTTTTGCCGGTAGAGTATATTCATTTCATGAACCAAGAATTTACTTGTATGATCAGTCAGAACAACAGAATTCAGGTTTTCCAGCTATTTCAAAATACCTTGGCAGCATTGAAGATTATGTTGACTATATTAGTTCCAGAAAACCAAATATCGCAAAAGACTATTTTGAACTCGAAAAGGAAAGGCATGAGGATGCACGTATTCGTTTGAACTCAGATTTTTATCGAGTTGAAACTAGGGTAGTATCGGTACAGCCAACTATTAAAGAACTAATGGCGATGATAGAGTTCTTTATTGGCTATCTGAGCAGAGCAATATACGAAGAAAGACAGCTGAGACCACTGTCTTCATTAAGAGAAGAAAGATTAGCCGTGGTGCGCTCAGGATATCAAGCTGAAACCCATTTTGACATCATTGAGACAATAAAATGCCAATTTGATTATGCACGTAAAGGTCTGTCTGATTTAGGTATTAGTGCAGAATTTTTCAATATTTTAGATAGACGGTTACAGAATAAAAGTACTCCTGGTGATTATGTTGCTAAACTATGGGATGAAAAGTTTAATGGTTCTATTAGGCAGACAATTTTCGAGGTTATCAGTGATATTTGGCAGAGGACGAGAAATAACCAACCTATCATGTAATAGATTGCGATTGACACATTTTTTGTTATAGGAATTCACTAATTTCCAAGAAACTTTAAATTCATACACCCCTGATACCCTTTAGTTCATGAATCTCGACTCGCTATAACTAAATGTAATGAGGTAACGTGTAGGACTAGTAAGCCAAACGTATGGATCTTGTGCAGAGCAACAACAACAACGAACTCGCAGCGACAACAAGAACAACAACAGCAAGGATATGGCCTTGGCACTAGAGGCGCAACTAGTACAAACTGTTGATGTACATAAGTAGGTAGTTATTCAATCGATTTTTCCTTTCACTTTTTGCAAAGTTGGACAGTCGATATACCGGTAGAATAGTCTTACAAACAAAACTTTAGAAATAGTCTAACTTATGTTCCAGTAATCGGAAAGGAGTAGACAACTCTTTCTGACCTTTTTCTAAGAAATGATGACAGTATCGGTAATAGTTGATAGATAAAACTAAAAAGTCTAATTAATCATGAGTGGCCACACATTTACTCCGAGTGTAAAAGTAGAACATGTAATATCATTTAGTGATGCATATTAAGGGTTCGCACATCTCAATGGTTTATCTTAATCTTATATTTTTGCTCTTCATTACACTATTATCATTAACAACTTGTTTTATAATAAACTACTCATCGTACCAGATACCGTATATCATTTACTGGATAGTTGTAATTATGACAAGTACATTACTTGTGTTAATTTGGTGGTATGCCACAAAAGGGCATCGATTAGTAGACAAACACATGCATCCATTATTCATAAAGGGTACCTTCTTTGGTCTTGTATCTGTACCCATAATTTTTGGGGTTTCCATAATTATCTCGTTTATTAATCTAGACGTTGCCCAATATTCCTGGTTAAGTATTATCCCAATTAATATCTGGATTAGACGCAAGTATAGACACTAAGGATATGGTTCACTGCGGGTGCCGTTTTTTATTTGTAACAGGCGAGCACATACTCGGCAAAACTAATCATGAGTATAAGATCGCTTGCACCATAGCTTATCATAGAACAAATGTGTCAAGATTATCAGCCTCTGAGAGCAGAATAACGAACGGTTCTCAGTTATAAATAGAGCACCGCGCGAAACCCATATCTGACATGTGCGTCATAGAATGTCATGTCCAAAGCCGATCTTCACCAGAGACTTAAGAGAGCATACGAGATAACACTTAGTGTTAAAGGTAGAAAGTCAGGTAGAGACATTCGTAGGCCAGTCTGGTTTGTGCATGAACGTAACACTTTATATCTGCTTCCAGTTCAGGGCTCTGACACAAACTGGTATAAGAACCTACTAATCTATCCCACACTAAAGATTTCTATAAATGGTGTAGAAATATCTGAAAGTGGTAAACCAATAACGGACGGTAATAGTGTCGACGATATCGTGGGGAAATTCAGGTCTAAATATGGCGAAGGGGATGTGAAAAGGTATTATCCAAAAACTGATGTAGCCGTTGAAGTTCCCCTCTAACAGATCCCGCTGGGAACTAGCCACCCAATCTTAAAATAACAAAAAGCCTAGGATGTCTCTGCAGTTGTGGAACTAACTAGTATATGCCAGTCATGATTCTACTCATAGTAACAATATTAATCCTGAAAGTCATTCCAGTATGTAGGTTCTGAGCGCACTAATGGTCACATGATTGAAGCAAGATCCGCTGCCGATCTATCTACGTAACCAGTTCCGTGAAACGGCAGGACAGTTGCGACCGGTCGATCAAAAGCTAGCCATTGTCTCCGTAATTCAGCATCATCTACACTAGTATCTATCGGCCGGCCTGATCAGACGTTCCATACCGGCTTTTGCCTGGTCGACCGAGGTGCCAGTTGCTGAATCGCCGGTAAGAATAAGTCCCCCGTTATTAGTTGAATACAACATGGTAGAGCCGGCTGTTTGACCGGGAAATAGCAATGCCTCAACACTGAATTCATTTAGGACTCGATGACCTATAGGGTTCTCGAAATGTAAGCCTGAGGCCATTGCCTGCTGATGTCTGGCATCAATCGGATGAAGCAATAATGGAATATTGAATTCGGTCCCTACGTCACTTAAAGTATCTCCTAAACCTACAACGTGTCTATGTGTGATCACCAAGGCAGCTGGTGAAAACCCATTATCAGACAACTGTCGAACAAAAGGAAGTAGAGATGAAACATTCGTATCCACCAGCA